>NZ_WHNQ01000104.1 GCF_009362785.1 Paraburkholderia atlantica | reverse complement strand
TTCTTGTTGCTCTTCACGAACGGGCGTACGAACTGCGGCGAGATCAGCTTTGCCTCGTGCCCGAGTTCGGCGATCTTGCGTGCCATGCAGTGCGCACCAGCACACGCCTCCATGACTATCGTGCATGGATGGAGCGTGGCGAAGAACTCAATCAGTTGCTTGCGCGATAACTTTCTGCGAAACACCGCTTTACCCGCCGCATCCTGACCATGAAGGTGAAAAGCGTGCTTACCCAGATCAATACCGACCAATGTGACGTTTTGCATGGCAGATCTCCCAAGGAATCCCGGCAGAGTACTCCTGCTGCGGGGAGGGGGTGACCATCCCATTACAGGGGGGGAGGTCGTAGATGTGAATGCCAGGGGCGACCTCCATTGCGCTCGGCCATTCCGGATGAGCAATCGAGTAGCGTACGTCGCTTTGACCGAAGTCCCACAAGTCCATCACAGTGGCGCAAATGCCTTTTGCTGCGGTGGCCCGCGCCGTCGGCGAGTCGTGGCACCGCGTGCACGCGATCTGCAAGCGCTACGTCGAACTGGCGTTGGCCGAGATCGATCTGTCGGACGTGACGAACGCTGCCGTGGACGAGACCTCCTATAAGCGTGGGCACAACTATCTGACTCTCGTGGCCGACGCCAAGCAACGCAAGGTCGTGTTCGTTACCGAAGGCCGGGACGCCGCCACCATCGAGCAGTTTGCCGCCCATCTGCAAGCGCACAACGCCACGCCCGGGCAAATCACCTCGGTCAGCATCGACATGTCGCCTGCCTTCATCAAGGGCGTCAGCGAGCACCTGCCCAACGCCCGCATCACCTTCGACAAATTCCACGTTGTCGCTCAGGCATCGTTTGCTCTGGACAAGACGCGCGGCTCGAACAGAAGACCGACCCGGCCCTCAAGGGCCTGCGCTGGGCACTGCTCAAGGACCGCGATCGGCTGAGCGTGGCGCAGCGTGCCGATCTGGACGCGCTCGTTGCTAACGTCACGACCAAGCGCACCGCCCGGGCCTGGCTCTATCGCGAGCAATTGCGCGACATCCTCGATCGCAAGCAGATCAACGTCGTCTCCGAGATGCTCGAGCAGTGGTGTATCAACGTGATGCGCTCCAAGGTCGAACCCATGAAGGAGGTTGCGCGCATGATCCGCAAGCACTTCGACGGCATCGTCGCCTGGACCCAGACGCGTCAGACAAACGGCTTCCTGGAGGCCCTCAACGGCCTTTTTCAGGCCGCCAAGCGACGCGCGCGCGGTTACGCCAACCTCACGACCATGCGTACGGTGCTGTTCCTGATCGCCGGCAAGCTCGACTTCACTTCGATCAACCCGCACGCGGCATAACCCACTCAAATCTCAACTGAGCCACATTTCTCTTACGATTGTATTCGAACGGTGGTCTTCCACCTGCACACATACGGGCGCGCCCCTCGCCAGTAAAGGCGTCTGAAGATTTTCAGAGGGACGGTTCGCAAGTTTTACGCGCGATCGTTCAGAAGGGTAAGCGACAACTCAGTTTTGTCTGATAATAGTAGACGCCCCCGATCTGGAGCGCAACATGTGTTCGCATAAAGTGTACGTTCCGGTAGGGACCGCGCGCTCTTTGTGGGACAGGTGGTGAAACACCTCAGGCCTCATCGGTCACTTCTCGTGATTGCGCCCGCGTTGGCATCCACGTCAGCGGACAAGTTACGGCCCGTAAAGACACAATGGGGCACAGTCAACGAACCGTCACTACCTGCAACCGTCTGCAGGCGGCTCGAAGCATCGCTTGCGCCGGTCAACGGCTCCATCGATATGTGGGACGCGAATGCATCTTCGTCCAATCCGGACACCGCGCGCATCCAAGACGCAATCGACGCCTGTCCGGCAGGCCAAGCGGTTAAGCTTGTCACCGGTGCATCAGGAGATACCGGCTTTCTCAGTGGTCCGCTCAGGCTAAAATCCGGAGTATCGTTGTGGATCGACCGAGGCGTGACGCTATTCGCCTCTCGCAATCCCGCAGACTTCGATAATGGTGCGGGAACGTGCGGTACTGCGACTACATCAAATAAAAAATCTTGCAATCCGCTCATACTTGCACAGACAACTACGGGCAGCGCGATTCTGGGTGACGGGACCATCGACGGTCGTGGTGGCAGCTTGCTCACCAGCGGCGCCAATGCGGGCAGGCGCACCTGGTGGGACGTCGCCTATCAAAACAAGATCTCCGGACTACACCAGCAAAATCCCCGGCTTGTCCAGGTGACGGGAGGCTCCGCTTTCACACTCTATCGCATCACCTTGCAGAACTCGCCCAATTTCCATATTGTCACCGATGGCGTTGCGGGAGTAGTCGCATGGAATATAAAGGTCCTGGCACCAAGCTTCGCGTACAGCGTCAGCGGGTATGCTTGTCCCTCTGGCACCACACCTGACCAGAAGACCCCCGCTACATGTTTCACGCCGGACACCGTGAAGAACACTGACGGTTTCGATCCCGCTCAGTCACGCAACGTGTTGCTGGCTTATTCGTATATCAGCACAGGTGACGACCACGTCGCCATCAAGGCTAGTGCATCACCTGGCAGCAAGAACCTGATGTTCGCGCATAACCACTTCTACTATGGACACGGCATGTCGATTGGCAGCGAGACGAATGCGGGAATCAGTAACGTCGCGATCATTGATCTAACGATGGATGGAGGAGACAGTCCAAACGGAAACGGCTTGCGGATCAAGTCTAGTTCGTCGCGAGGTGGCAAGGTGAGCGATGTATCATACAGCGACGTGTGCATGCGCAACGTCGCGGAGCCACTAGTGTTCGACTCGTATTACAGCTCATCGTCAGGCACACTGTACCCGAACTTCCTTCAGATTGCCGTCCACCGATTTCACTATCTCGGCAGCAAGAAGTATGGGGGCGGACGGCTGACATTCTCGGGGTATGAAAACCAGAAGCAGAAGAATCCACTCGTGATCAGCCTGGACAACGTGGTGTTCGATGATAATCAGCCAGCTCTCGCGGAAAGTTTTGCAACGCACTATGCGCTCGGCCCCGGCCCAGTGAGCTTTTCTGACAAGATTGTGACCTCAACGTCCAGGGACGTTCAGGTATCCGGATCACCCGGTCAAGCTGCGCCAGTCGATTGCAGCGGCGCCTTCATTCCCCTCAATGCCGTGGTTCAGGCTTCACCTATCTGATTTGGTCCTTGTTTATTCGTTTATGCTTTACTCCATTCCGAGGCACAGGCTTAGCGGATGTAGGGACTTCCCCGTCCCGAGGCTGCGGCGGAAGCCGCGAGTCGGCATCAATGTGCCACGATGACGTTGCGAACGTTCAGCGACACCAGCGAGAGAGGAAGTCCCTTTCATTCTCCAGGTTCTGTTCACATTCTCACGAGCGGTCCAAAGGCACAGACAAGCGAAGCGAAGGCGAGATAGTTCCCTGCGAGCTTGTCGTAGCGAGTGACGACACGACGAAAATGTTTGATACGACTGCAAAAGCGTTCGGCGATGTTCCGGGTCCGATACAGCACGCGGCTATAGCGACGCTTGGTCTTCAGGTTCGAACGCGGCGGGATTACGGCCTTCGCACGAGTAGTGCGGATACTTTCCACAAAGGCGTTCGAGTCGTAGCCCTTGTCAGCGATGACCGCACCGGTGCGCAGATGCTCAACCAGTTCGTTCGCGCACGTGATATCGGAAACTTGTCCCTCGGTGGCAATCAACCGCAGGCGGCGTCCGGCGTCATCGACAGCCAGGTGCAACTTGGTGGTCAATCCATCTCGCGAGCGACCGAGCGCTTGCGGACCGTTTTTTTTCGAGCTCCGGACGAATGCTGGTGCGCGCGCACGATGGTCGAATCGATCAACACATGCTTGATCTCGGTTTCGTCGGCCACAGCGTGGACGGTTTCCCACACACCCTTGCGACGCCACCGGGAGAAACGCACGTACACCGATGCCATCTGCCGAACGCCTTCGGCAAATCGCGCCACGGGCAGCCGTCCGGCCGATCCAGAGGACAGCTTCAACAAACCGACGATTGTCGGTCGCCGTTCGCCCTGGATCGCCTTCCCTGCCGGGCAAGACGGATTCGATTCGTGCCCATACTTCATCGCTCAGTAACGTTCCAACCATCTTGGCCTGCTCGCGCAAAAGACAAGATGTACTCACATTTACATCGAATGTAAACAGACCCTGGTCGTGGAGTTCATTGCATCATGGAATTGGAACCCGGAAGCTGGCTCATCGAACCTGGGCGTTGGCGCAACTTTTTGGGGACAGCTCTCATCACTGTCCTGCTCGGCGCGTGTGGTGGCGACAACGGGGGGTACGCCCCGCAAAGCCAGTCTCGCACCGACAGCGTCAATAACGCGACGGCGAAACCTTTCTCTTCAAGATCGCCTATCTGGCTGACGATCGCTGACGAGGGCGACGCGCTCACTGTAGACGCCGCGCAGACCGTGCGCTTTGGTGCAGGCGCCGTCTGGGTCGAGAAAACCGGAAATGATTCAGGGCGATGTGACTCTGGCTTCTTTGGGAAGAATCCGCTCTCCGGTGCGCCGAAGGTTTGCCAACGGCTTCAGAGCACTCGCGGTCTGCTCTGGCGTGGCGTCAGTTTGGCCGGCGCCGAGTTCGCGCCTGCCAGCCTACCGGGCAACTATGGCAGTGACTATAGGTATCCGACTGCCGACAGTGTGGCTTACTACAAGAACAAAGGTATGAACATTGTGCGTCTGCCTTTTCTCTGGGAGCGGCTGCAGCCGACCCTCAACGGACCGTTTGATGTCACAGAGCTGTCACGCCTTGTCGCCTTCGTCAAACCCGTGACGGCGTCCGGCGAGACCGTAGTGTTAGATCCACACAACTATGCACGCTATCGCGGCAATGTGATTGGCTCGAGCGCCGTACCTGATAGCGCCTACGCCGATTTCTGGTCGCGCCTCGCATCCCAATTCAAGGACAATAAGCGAGTTGTGTTCGGGCTGATGAACGAGCCGAATTCCATGCCGACCGAGCAATGGCTATCAGCGGCCAACGCCGCGTTGGCCGCGATACGCGCTGCCGGCGCGAGCAATATGGTGTTCGTACCCGGTAATGCGTGGACGGGGGCGCATAGTTGGACCCAGAACTGGTACGGCACTCCCAATGCAACGGTGATGAAGGACGTTAGGGATCCGGGGAACAACTTCGTGTTCGAGGTGCATCAATATCTCGACAGCAACAGCGCGGGAAGTTCGCCAGATTGTGTGAGCGCCAGCATCGGCGTAGAGCGTCTGCAAGACTTCACCACGTGGTTGGAAAGTAACGGTTACCATGGGTTCCTCGGAGAAATCGGCACGGGTGCAAACGATACCTGCAACCAGGCTCTTGGCAATGTGTTGGCATTCCTGCACGGGAACGCCCATGTGTGGACAGGATTTGCATATTGGGCAGGTGGTCCGCTATGGGGCAACTATCCATATTCGATTGAACCAACCAATGGGGTCGACAAGCCGCAGATGTTCGTGTTGATGCCATATCTGAATCAGGCCTCAGACTAGAGAATGAAAGATCCTCTCAAGGGCTTTGTCCGGATGGGTACGAGTTCCCGTGCCATGGACGCGACTATGCATTTTTGACGCAAACCGGTTGGTTTTGATAATCATATAGCCGACCTCCCTCCGATCGAATCGAACGGCCGGCGTACAGTCAGGGTGCGAACACCGACGTGACGCACAGGAGGCCGGCATGAGCAAGTTTAGTGGAATCGACCTGCACTCGAACAACAGTGTGGTCGTCGTCAGCGATGACGCTGACCGGGTTGTCTACCAGCGACGGTTGCCGAACGATCCGGAGCAGATCCGTCCGGCGCTGGCGCCGCACCGCGAAGATCTGGTGGGCGTGGTCATCGAAGCAACGTATAACTGGTACTGGCTTGTGGACCAACTGATGAACGATGGTTACCGGGTGCATCTGGCCAATCCCGCGGCGATCAGGCAGTACGAGGGACTGAAATACAGTGGTGACTTCACCGATGCCGCCCATCTCGCACAACTGCTGCGTCTGGGACTATTGCCTGAAGGCTACATCTATCCAGCAGAAGAACGTCCGGTGCGTGACCTCGCTCGCAAGCGGATCCAACTGGTGCAGTGTCGTACGGCCCAGATCCTCGCGATTGAGAATCTGTTCTCACGCCATACTGGTGGGCAGATGCAAGGTGAGCGGGTCAAGCGCTTGGATGAGATGCAGGTGAATGGATTCGGTTTTGCAGCTGACGTGACGGTCGCGATGCAAGCCAATCTCGCGGTCATGCAAACCTTGCAGGAGGAAATCGGGATCATCGAGAAGCGACTCATGGAGCGGGTGAAACTGCGTCCGGATTACGCGTTGCTGAACACGGTGCCGGGCATTGGTCCGGTTCTCGCAACCACGATCATGCTGGAAACCGGGACCATCTCCCGTTTCACCAAGGTTGGCAATTTCAGTTCGTACTGCCGCTGTGTGGACAGCCGGCGTGAAAGCAACAGCAGGAAGAAAGGCGAAGGCAATACGAAGAACGGCAACAAGTATCTGGCGTGGGCGTTTGTCGAGGCCGCCAACTTCGCCATCCGTTCGTGTCCGGAAGCCAGGCGCTTTTACGAGCGCAAGAAACGCGCGCGAAACGGGATCGTCGCAATCAAGGCACTGGCACACAAGCTGGCGCGTGCCTGCTACCACATGCTTCGGGAACACAAGCCATTTGAGGCTCTTTTGAAATTTGAATGGGTTATGCAGCGTGCGGATTGATCGACGCGAAGTTGAGCTTGCCGGCGATCAGGAACAGCACGGTGCGCATAGTTTCGAGGTTTGCGTAGCCACGAGCGCGTCGCTTGGCGGCTTGAAACAGGCCGTTGAGTGCTTCCAGAAAGCCGTTGGTCTGGCGCGTCTGGGTCCATGCGACGATGCCGTCGAAATGCTTGCGTATCATGCGGGCGACCTCCTTCATCGGTTCAACCTTGGAGCGCATCACGTTGGTACACCACTGCTCGAGCATCGCACTG
>NZ_WHNQ01000103.1 GCF_009362785.1 Paraburkholderia atlantica | reverse complement strand
GCCTGTGGCGGAGCGCATTACTGGGCTCGTCGGTTCTCGGCGATGGGCCATCATGTGCAGATCATTGCGCCGCGATTCGTCAAACCGTTCGTCAAATCCCAGAAGAATGATCGCAACGATGCGGAGGCGATCGTCGAAGCGGCGTCCCGTCCGACGATGCGCTACGTCGCCGTCAACAGCGTTGAACAGCAGGACATCCAGTCCATGCATCGCATCCGCAGCCTGCTGATGCGGGACCGCATCGCACAGATCAATCAGATTCGAGGCCTGCTGGCTGAATACGGTGTGGTTATTGCCCTCGACGTCGCAGCATGGCTCGATGCGCACGGCCGGTAGTCAGGACGCAGCCAGTGTTGATAACCACTGGCTCCCACGCAGTCCGAAGTGGCGCGCCATAACCCGCACCTGACATGCATAACCTGTGCAAAAATCATCGTGACCTGATCAGAAGCGCCGTCCTTGCCGTCTATGGAAACTGTCGAACTTGAACCGCTCGTGCTCGCCAATCGCCTCGGCGTGGCATTTTCTCTCGTCCGCCAGAACCGCCCGATCGAATGCGTGATCACGATCACGGCCCTGGAAGCGTATTTCTGGCTTGAGCTACGCGCAGGCGACGAGCGCATCCTCAAAACCTTTCGCAATGGCAACAGCCGCATCCGGGCGATAGCCGAACGGAAGTTGCTTGCCCATCCCGCGGCACGGCTCGTGCTGACGCCGGCAGATTCCTCGCGCTCCTGAGACACCGGTTTTCGCCTGTGGCGCATCCTTCCTCTCACGTTCCTGAATAGACTGCGACAGCGCGTGTAATGCGCCTTCGGCTAGCTGAGCGACTGATCGCGACGCGCAGGGAGGTGCTTCGGTGAAAGCATGCTAGCCGGTGCTAATCACTTGCCTCCCGCCGCGACACCAAACCGACCGGGCGTCACCTTTTGTCAGCTGGTTTTGGGGCGAAGCCCAACTGTCAAAGTGAGCGGCCCTGACTGTTAGTTGCAATTCCGCGCAGAAGACATTGAATGGCAACGACCGTGGCGATATGCTCACAACGCCCCAACACTTCACGCACAACGACCGACGCACCCGAAGGAAGTCAGACTATGCGATTGCGCCGCATCACCGCACGACGTTCTCCCGTACATGGCATGGGACTGTTCGCCCTACAGCCGATTGCTGCAGGCGAACGGGTCATCGAGTACAAGGGGGAATTGACCAGTTGGCGGCGCGCCGCCGGCCGCCAACGTTCCGGGGCTGGTCACACGTTCGTGTTCGGCCTATCCGATGTGCGTGTGATCGACGGCAGCCGTGGAGGCAACAGCGCCCGATTTCTAAATCACGCCTGCTCCCCCAACTGCGAAGCGATCGAGACGGGCGCGCGGGTGTTCATTCATGCCCTCACCGCTATCGCACCCGGCCATGAACTCTTCATTGACTATCGCCTGTCAGTTGACGGTGTGCTCACCGACGACATTCGTACCCGTTACATATGTCATTGCGGCGCTTCGTCATGTCGTCGAACTATGCTGCGCGGCAATGCTGAATCGGCGTAATCCTTGCACCGCAGACGGTCCGATGCGCGATACCTCCGGCCTCTGATACAGACACGCGCGTACCCGGACAACGAGGATTACCACGTGTCACACGAGACCATCTACCGCAGTCTCTTCATCCAGGCCCGTGGTGCCTTGAAGAAGGAATCGCTGGAACATCTACGGCGTACGCGGGTCATGCGGTTCCCGCCATTACACGCAGAAGACGGGCGACCACGGCAGGATCCGCGACACGGTGTCGATCAGCGAACGTGCAGCCACCGTTGAGGACCGCGCAGTGCCGGGACATTGGGAAGGTGACTTGCTTTGCGGCAGCGGCAGCAGCCAGATTGCGACGCTCGTCGAGCGCCAGACACGCTATGTCATGCTGTGAAGATTGTCAGCAAGGACAGCGAGGCGGTTGCCAATGCTCTCATCAAACATGCCTGCAAATTGCCGCAGGCGCTCTACAAATCGCTAACATGGGATCGCGGCACTGAGATGGCCAGCCACAAACGCTTTACTGTTGCCACTGACATTGCCGACTACTTCTGTGACCCACACCGTCCCTGGTAGCGTGGGTCGGCCGAGAACACGAATGGACTGGTAAGGCAGTACGGCAGATCAACAGCTTGGAGTTCGTGCGTTGCATTCCCCTCATGACCTCCGGGTCTCGTCGCACACACTCACATTGCCCGTCGAGTCATTTCATATGATGCATCCTACCAGGACTGGGACCACCCCTCCATCTTTCGAATTTGGGAATTGTCAGTAATCCAGGCGCTGGAGTCGAATGTGTGTTCATGGCCGCATTGAGACCGGATCGCCGCTGCGCGGCTAGGCAACCCGTTTAGCCAGTGCTGCCGTTGCAATGCGCCATGTGAATCACGCAATGTCGAACCTGTAAGTCTTGCAGGCGTGTCTGCCAGGACAACCCTGCGCTCTTCTTCAACCGGTAGCGGCGCGCGTAGAAGTTCGAGCGCGTGAGTAAAATCCTCGTCTGCTTCAAACTGCGTATGCGGCCAGTCGCTGCCCCACATAAGGCGATGCACGCCAAAGGCCGCTTTCAGAAAATGAAATGCCTCATGCGCATCATGGTCATCCGGGCGAAGCTGCCGTCGATTCCGGTACGCGGCCGATATCTTCACCCACACACGCTGCGTGTCAGCCAGTTCAAGAAGACGGCGAAAGCCTACGTCTCTTACACCGATATCCGGATCGGGCCTGCCGAAGTGATCGACGACGACATTCATGCCGGCGTCCAGAAGCGGCTCGACGATGTCCTGCAGCCGCGCAACTTCCACATGCACTTTGACATGCTATCTGAGATCGCGGACATGGGCGAGCGTTTACGCGCTCACCCATCTGTCGAGCGGCTGATCGGCATGTCCGATCAGGTTCAGCCGAATCCCTGCAATGCCCGCATTCGCCATCTCCGTCAGTGTGTCGATCCGACAATCACGCTCGATCACCGCGACACCGCGTAGCTGCTGCGGCGCGCGGCGCATCGCATCGAGCATATAGCTGCAATCGGTGCCGAGAAAGCTGGGCTGCACAAGCACGCCGTGTGATACGCCGTGCGTTTCCAGTTGGGCAAGGTATGCGTCGAGCGTGGCGTCGTAGTCGGGCACGTAGCGCCCGATCCGTCTCCCTGACCACCAGCTCCAGTTCACCATCATGCTTTACGCGCACGCGAATGGGCGAACGGCCCAGCTGAGTCGCTTACCTCGCTAAAAACGTCCTGTTCGAAGAAGCGCGCGCGGCGCGTGACACGAAGCTTAACTGGCCCTCGAAGATCGGGCCGATGGTTGCCGCGGACCTGGGCATTGACGCGGCTGACAAAGTCACCGAAGTGCTCGCGAACTAGTTCACGGAATCGCATTGAACTCCAACCACCCCAGGAGAACCATGGAACCACGCACCCAGCAGAGCGGCGCCGTCGCGCCGGCCGATGTAACGACCGACCTTGGGGTACACGCGCCACTGACAGCCGAAGCGCGCGCGATCTGGGATCGCAGTCGCGAAATGTACAACGGCGCTTTCGCGCGGCAGCCGAGCAGGCTAGCATTGAAGGGCTCTCATTGCAGCGGCAACAGACACCTGGCGAGGCACCGACCAAGGCTCCATCAGAGCTCCAACCGGAGCGCAAACAGACGTGCTATTGCTGCGGGCACCCGAACCCCGCAGCAGCGTTTGAGTGTGAGAAATGCTTTGTGAGGCCCTAGTCGTCATACCGCTTGCGCAAAATATCCGAGACGGTCTGCCGGCAGTTCGGCTTGTCAGGGGCTGACGGATGCTGCCCGACTCCGTGCGGCCGAGACCTGGGCACACACTTTGGGAGCCCGGGTCGCGCGAAGAACCAGGTACCCCACTGAGCTAGACTTGACCTATCGCTTGTACCGCCGAGACATGACATGTTCGATAGACAGACGCACCGAGGCTTCAGCATCACGGTGACAGCGCGCGACGACGTACGCGGCGGCTCCAATGTCACGCTGCTTGTCGAGCGCATCTTTTCCCACCGGGACGACGTGCGCACCGGCGCGCCGCTCGCAAAACCGGAGCATTACCACTCCGTCCACCCCGCAACTGCGGCCGTCGGCGAAGCCATGCGACGAGTCAGGCGGCTAATTGACGAGGCACTCGGTGAACGCGATCCGCTGGAAGGCGAGTAATTTTCAATTCGCAACTCTCCAGCCCGGTCTGCAGCGCGCCTTGCCCGGATTTTAAATCTGACCAAGCCAACGACTGGCTCGCCCTTTCGGCAAGCCGGACAAAATCGATCGCTGCGAAGCGTGAAACCACGGCGGACACCCCTAGGGAAACGCTGATCAATGAGCCCGCCGCCGGTGATCCAGCGCATACGGCTCGCGATTTTTAAAACAGGAAGGCCGTCGCAGCAATTTCTGGGCACCTACGCGACCGACTTCCTGCATTTTTCACACGCCAGACGGACTGCTCCCATGACATGGCCGCAACCGGTTACGCGCCATCGCCAGGTTCGCCAGCGCAAACAGGCTGAACAGTTGTGCAGTGTTCTTGAGCAACCCCTTGTAGCGCACCTTGCCATGCCGGAACAGGTTCTTGACAACATGGAACGGATGCTCGACGCGCGCACGAATTTGCGCCTTGGTCCGCTCGACCGCGACCACCAGCTCCTTCAGCGCCCCTTCGGGCATCGCCTTGATCTTGCTGCGCCTGGGCGCCACGTGCCACTTCACCGTCTTGCCCTTCATGTCCTCGCGCTTGCCCACGCCCGTGTAGCCTGCATCGCCAAACGCTTCGCGCTCGTAACCGTGCAACAGCGCATGGGCCTGCGAGACATCCGATTCGTTGGCCGCCGTGGTGACCAGGCTGTGCACCAGCCCCGAGTCGGCGTCGACACCGAGATGCGCCTTCATGCCGAAATGCCCGTCGTTACCCTTTTTCGCCTGGTGCATTTCCGGGTCACGGCTGTTCCCGGCGTTCTTCGTGGACGGCGGGGCCTCGAAGATCGTCGCATCCACCAGCGTGCCTTCCTTCATCATCAGCCCGCGCTCGCACAACTCAATGCCGATCTCGTCGAACAGCTTTCGCGTCAGCTCGTGATCGACCAGCAGACGCCGGAACTTCAGCAGCGTGGTGGCATCCGGCACATTCTCGCGCGCCAGGTCGATACCGGCGAACGCACGCATCGCAATGCTGTCGTAGAGCGCGTCTTCAAGCCCTTCGTCCGACAGGCCGTACCACTGTTGCAGAAAATAGATTCGCAGCATCCGCTCCAACCCGACCGGCGGGCGGCCCCGCTCGCCTTTTGGTAGTAAGGACCAGTCGCCAACAACAGGCGCTGCCACGGCACCAGCTTTTCCATCTCCGCCAGGAAGCGCTGCCGTTTCGTCACGCGCTTCTTACCCAAGCTTTCTGCTTCTGCAAAACCGATCTGCCGTTTCATGATCGTCGCGCCGTTCCATAAGCTTCTTACTACAACGTCCTCGGCCTCCTCAGCGATGACTGCCGAGCCGAATTGATCAGCGTTTCCCTGGGGCAACGATTTCCGTCCCGCTCCGTCTTCGTCGACGGAATTCGCCACGTTGAACGAAACGAGAGCCCCAAAGTGGGGGCTCGACAATAAGGGAGATTTCCCCGCTTAATCCACTCGCGTTTGAAACGCGAGTTGGACAAGACGCCTCAAGGCGGTGGCCGGCCCGTCGAACTGCCATGTTCAACGAAAAGCATTTACCGGCACTGGGGCAGGCTGAGGAGGTTGTCCGCAGTGGTCACGTCGTGCCCCGTCCTGAGGAATTTTTGGCCTTGCGGGGTTTGCCAGACGAGCACATCAGCAGTCTGGCCACCTCCGACAACATAGAAGCTCCACCTGCCCGTCTCAATCCCGTTAATAGCGTCTTTCTCGCTGATCTTCCACCGGCTCCCGTCGGGGTTCTTTCCGCCGATATGCGAAATGGCCTCGTGCCTACTTTGCTTTTTTGTCTTCCTGATGCAGAGAACCTGAATACGCTGCGCCATAAAACCCCCGCTCTTTATGATGGAGTTTGATATTGCACGATCCATCATATTAAGGAATTACAGGTTAACCCGCGATTTATGCGATATGTATTGGCGCAGATCAAACGGATCGGGATTTACTAAAACACAAGTCATTTCAATTCCTTCCGAGAAATCAGATTTGAAAGCCGACTTAGAGCCAACCGATTTCTCCCGAACCACCGAATCGGTGGTCTCGACGATTTGGGTCATTTTCACTAGGGGTCGTGAAACGCGCCCCCCTTGCAGGCTGATGAAAGATTATTTCGAACAGCGCCGTCGTCGACCGCGCGCACTATCGGATCGGATGCTCGCGACGCCGCGGCCTATTCGGTTGATGCCGCATTGCAAAGCGGATGGTCAAAGTGATGCACCCTTTGATGCGGTATGACCACCCAGTTGCACTGCATGAGACTAACGAGCGACTATGTTTCCTCGGAACGCGTAGGAAACCTATTTGGAGGGATTTGCGCAGTTTCCAGATGAAGCGGACCCACATCGAACGAGCGACACACATAAACGGATCGTTCTGCAGCGATACATTAGCCCTCGCGCGCCGCAAACCCGGCACCCCTCCCTTCTGTCAGTTTTGTCAGTGCCCCGGGGGGCGTGCAGAGAAAAACGCAGCCCGAAACGGCCTCGCCGCGCCATCCAAAACCGACGATTCGTAGCTTAGGTGTCGGCAAGAGCAACGCCTCAGACGCGGTTGGCGCCGGCCATCGAGGAGCCGCTCGAGTTAGAGCACCCAGGGTGTGAGTTCAATTCGCACCGTTTTCGTCGGCGTCAAGGCGTCGCATCGTCTCGCCGCAATTCCATGGTAGTGTCTGGCGTCAACTAGAACTGCCGTCGGCGACAACTAAAATTGCCGCCCTATGCCGTCGCTGCGGCTGACGCTGTCGGCTTCGCACCGGCAGCTTTTGCGCGATAGCTCTCGACACCCATCAAGTCGAGGACGACGCTGTGGTGCACTACGCGATCGATCGCCGCAAGCGTGGTCATCGGGTCTTTAAAGATGCGTTCCCATTCCGAGAACACGAGATTTGTGGTGATGACGATGCTCTTTCGCTCGTAGCGCTCGGCGAGCAACGTGAACAACACCTCCATTTCATCGCGGTCGT
>NZ_WHNQ01000102.1 GCF_009362785.1 Paraburkholderia atlantica | reverse complement strand
TCAGTGCGATGCTCGAGCAGTGGTGTACCAACGTGATGCGCTCCAAGGTTGAACCGATGAAGGAGGTCGCCCGCATGATACGCAAGCATTTCGACGGCATCGTCGCATGGACCCAGACGCGCCAGACCAACGGCTTTCTGGAAGCACTCAACGGCCTGTTTCAAGCCGCCAAGCGACGCGCTCGTGGCTACGCAAACCTCGAAACTATGCGCACCGTGCTGTTCCTGATCGCCGGCAAGCTCAACTTCGCGTCGATCAATCCGCACGCGGCATAACCCATTCAAATTTCAAAAGAGCCCAAAATATCATGTCCTTATAAAGGCGATACCCGGAACCAGTCACCGAAATTGAGCAGCTACTGAGACTTGCATGCGCGCGGTCAGCCAAGGACTCTGTCGAAAGAACGGATGAGTTTGTGCCGATGGTGAACGCGCTCCGTGACTTCGCGGTCGCCGTTGCGACGGCAACTATGTCACGGGGTGTGTAGCATGTCGATGCAAACGTGCAATCGATGATACGCGGTGGGCCAGGATTCGGGAAGTTTTCGCCAGAATGATTGTGGGTCCGTCGATATGAAAAGAAATCAAGTCAGTCGTCGGGTTGAGCCGCGGCACCTTTCGCTGGAATTCGAGCCGAGGCAGTGGATCTGAAGCGAAGGTGCCTTGGGCGCCGCGGCTTCGACCGAATTCCCCCTTGCGCTCTAACTCCTTGAGTCTGAGCGACATCAACGGCATCGTCATGTTGGCCGCTGTAGGCTGGGCTGTGTCCACAAAACAGTAGTTTTTTACAAGCTATGTTTCGACCGTGCAAAAAGAATTCCCATGCCCTGTCGCGAGGCGTTTTTTGAGTGTGACGCGATGATGTGCGGCGTTCGTCTGACGCCTGGGAAGGGCGAAGTGCTGTTGGATCGGATCGGTCGATTCGGTCCTTTTGGTAGAGATTTGGTTCCTAAATGGATTTCTTGCAAAAACAGGCAAGTGGGCGTTATAGAAACATTTTTAGATATTACCGATGGGTTCGGCAATGACTCGCTCTTAAGAAGAATGCCGCTAGGTCTCCATGTTCTCTACGCGGTGCCCGAGCTGATTGGACGCCCTTTCCCCGGACGGTATGATACCTGCGTTAACTTTGGTGGTCCGAACCTCAGCTCCGACGATAGTTACTGGAAAAAAACAATCCTCTTAGCTTAGGGATATCTGCGGTAGTTTTACGCTGCTTCAATGTATTTTCACTATCGGCCTGCCGTCCATCGCAGGGCGGCAATGGCCATTTTGTTGCATCTAAGACGGGCGGATGTCGGGAGCGCGACAAAGCGACGGCGGAAATCGTTGGGGACGGGGACTGGGCGTCTCTTTCTCATGGCGTGCAAATTGCTCGAATGTGGCGCGGCACCTCGCCATAAGGAAGTCTGCTATGCTCACAAAACGCGACCGGCCCTCGGACGCTTGACGCCAGTGTTTGTCGAAGCGATCCCGCAGATCCGCGGCGAACGGAGGCGGCTGCTGTCCAAGCCGCGCATTGCCCGCCAATCGCAATATTGCTTTGTTACTCACTGCTCGTCTTCGTTTTCGCAACAACAATTAACCATGTCGCGTGACCGCGGTGACGTATCGTGGAAACTGGTCAATTGCTGCACTGCAGGAACTTTCGAATGTTGCTGAGCATATCCGCAGCACATTTGATTGAAGACAACGAGCGGCTAGGGAGTCGGCGAGATACTCGCAAGCATGAAGTGCGTTTGGCACGCCTGCTTGCGAGTTGGTACACCTCACCCATGCAGGGCGGCAGTCGCTCAACTGCACGCCGCAACGATCTATCCAATTGGACATGCACAGATGGGCCAAGTTACTCGTTATATGCTGCTGACCGGCGCCAGCCGCGGTATCGGTCATGCCACAGTTAAGCTTTTTCAGGAGAACAACTGGGAGGTGTTCACTGTCTCCCGGCGGCCGTTCTCGGACAGTTGCAAGTGGCCTGCTGCGCGCGAAGCGCACATACAGGCAGACCTCGCGGACCTAGATAGTATCGACCGAATCGCTTTGGAAGTCAGGCGACGGCTACCTAATGGACAGTTACACGCGCTCGTCAACAATGCTGGCGTCTCTCCTAAAGGCGAGGACAGATCGCGCCTCGGAGTTCTCAAGAGCGATCTTCGGACTTGGATGACTGTTCTTAACGTGAATTTGGTATCCAACGCATTACTTGCGCGATCGTTGTTCCCAGAGTTGGTCCGAGGAAACGGGGCCATTGCCAACGTAACATCGATCGCCGGGGTGAAGGTTCATCCTTTCGCAGGTACTGCGTACGCAGCCTCAAAGGCTGCGCTCGCAGCTCTAACACGAGAAATGGCGCACGAGTTTGGCCCGAAGGGTGTACGCGTCAACGCTATTGCTCCGGGCGAAATTGATACCCCAATCCTGTCGCCCGGCACAGAGGAGATCGTGGATCACGGAATTCCTATGCGTCGTCTCGGGGATCCGGCCGAGGTCGCACGAGTAATCTACTTTCTCTGTACTGAGGCCTCCTCGTACATCAACGGAGCAGAGTTGCACGTCAATGGAGGACAGCATGTCTGACGTCGTGCGACAGCACGTGAAGACCGACGCCCGGGAACCGTCGTCGGAAAGGCTCCATAGCAAGGGAAGAGAAGAGAGGGCCTCGTCGTGTGCCGACCAGTCGGTCTAATGGAGACAGTCCATGTTTGCAGCGCGCCCTGAAGATGGTCCCTTGCGCTCCGACTCTGCTAAGTGATCCTCTTCTACTGCGCGGCGGTTTGGATTGGCATTCGAATGATGTGAGAGCGGTGACATATGACATACAGAATGTTCCATCGTGAGAGACTATTAAGAAGTTTCGGTATCTGATACGCGTCCGACTTTCCATACTAAAGTACATTTCCATGCCGACTAGATTGCGCGGCGTGGCATCTCGACTTGTCCACATTAGCATGAACTTTCCGCCGTGTAACGGAGGATCGTCCATCACCTCTGGAGCGGCCCCCTGAAACTCCGGACACAGTCTCCCACTTACAATAGCGGGTAGGGTGCGACACGAAGCATGAGGCTCGAAGGACTGAGCGCAGTGCATGCTCGTTTCATCATTGTCCGACCGTGCGATGGTCCTGCACGGTAGCGGACCTGCCGTGCGACCGGCGGTAGCCTAGGAGCGCGTGCATTGCTGGCAACGGCGTTGTGCGAAGCCGTTCCGACAAAGTTGTCCGAAAGCATGTAGCGCTGCGAAGCGCTGCATGGAGGCTCTGAGCAGCAACGGGGCTGAGACGCGAGGCTAACTGACATGGGCAATCTAAGTGAATCGCTGATAAACGTCGTTACTATTGACATGCCAAAGCTGCTGTTAGGCATGACCCAAAACGGGACGTGGCCGGTTATCGCTTTCCTAACAGGTGATACGTCGCCAGTAGCGCCACCGGCGAAGAGGCGGGCCCTTACTCAGTCGTGTGATGAAACGGGAACGTGGTAAGCCCGTACAGTTGCCCCCGGGGCAGATGAACCGCAAGGCTAATCGTTGACTGTGCGGGTATGAGAAAACGGAGAAAGCGAATGCCGGGCTGTAATGGTCCGGATAGAGGTTGCAACATCACTTCACGCGAAAGCGCGCTGACTTCCGTTCGGTGTTCCGGCGCAAAGCTGTTGAGTGACTCCGTAGAGGGAAGCATGAGAGAGCATCGTTCGCGATGTCTGCGCCCTCCGCTGCGGCGGGAGAACCTTGGCATGGCAATGCGCAGGCGCCAGTTGGACGGCGCTGGTTGCACAAACGTGTGCGGCCTTGGAATGCTTGAGCCGTATGCAGGGAAACTTGCACGTACGGTTCTTAGGGGAGGCTGCGCCGGCAACGGCGTGGCCTTACCCGCTCATACGACTGTGTTTTTGACTAACAACAAGCAAGAAGTGATGGAAGTGTTGACGGGGCCGGAGCGCCGGCGGCGATGGTCAGCAGAAGATAAGCTGACGATGGTGCGGGAGAGTTTCGAGCCGGGCAAGTCGGTCTCGATGGTTGCACGCCAGCACGGTGTCAATCCGAACCAACTGTTCCATTGGCGCAAGTTGTATCAGGATGGCAGCCTCTCGGCAGTCAGTGCTGGGGAAGAAGTAGTGCCGGCGTCTGAGCTGAACGACGCGCTGAGGCAAATCAGGGAGCTTCAGCGATTGCTCGGAAAGAAGACCATGGAGAACGAGATTCTTCGTGAGGCGATGGAGGTGGCGAAGTCGCGAAAATGGATTGCGCGCTCGCCCTCATTGCCGGGGGACGAGCAGTGAAGCAGGTCTGCGACGTTCTCGGTGTAGCGCGCTCAAACGTGGCGGCAAGGCTTGCACGTCCAGCCGACTGGCAGGACGGACGCAGCGCCAGGAAGACGGGCGATGCAGGGCTGGTCGATGAAATACGGCTGACCGTCACTGACCTGCCGAGCTATGGCTATCGCCGCTTCTGGGGCATGTTGCGCCGTCAACGGGAGGGCCGAGGCATCACTCCCGTGAACGCCAAACGCGTGTATCGGATCATGCGCGTTCACGGCTTGCTGCTACAACGCAGGCCCGCTCCACCAAGGCCGCAGCGTCGGCACGATGGCAAAGTCGCAGTGGCGAAGAGCAACCAGCGGTGGTGTTCTGACGGCTTCGAGTTTCGCTGCGACAACGGCGAGCCGCTGCGCGTGACGTTTGCGCTGGATTGTTGCGACCGTGAAGCAATGAGCTGGGCAGCGACGACCGGCGGTCACAGCGGTGATGTGGTGCGTGATGTCATGCTGGCTGCTGTCGAAAACCGCTTTGGCAATGTCCTCAAGGCGCCGACGGAAATCGAGTGGCTGACGGACAACGGCTCGGGCTACACGGCGGAGAAAACCAGGGACTTCGCTTCTGGTATTGGCCTGAAGCCATTGACCACACCAGTGTGCAGCCCGCAGAGTAATGGTATGGCAGAAAGCTTCGTGAAGACGATGAAGCGTGACTACGTGGCGTTCATGCCCAAGCCGGACGCCGCGACCGCAGCGCGCAATCTCGCCATCGCGATTGAGCATTACAACGAGCAGCATCCTCATAGCGCGCTGAAGTACCGCTCGCCACGCGAGTTCAGGCGCAGGGCCGATTCATCAACTCAAGTGTGAGGCTGTGTCCGGAAGTACAGGGGCAAATCCAGTCACCTCGCGCCCCTTCGATGCAGATGAAGGGCAGCCGAGTTAAGTAAAGAGGGAGTTATATATAAAGGTGATTGACAGGACAACGGATGATGCATAGTGAGTTGATAAAGTTGGGGATCTGTATAGCTTCAGTTGGAATGTGTTCATTCGCTAACGCACAAGGTAGTGTGGCCATTTACGGGGTCCTCGACGAAGGAATCATGTATCAAAGCAACGCTGGTGGCGGACAGAGATTGTCGCTTGATTCGCTTGCCGGCCTCATGGGAAGTCGATGGGGGGGACCGGAGTCGAGGACCTCGGCGGAACTTTACACGCGATTTTCACCCTTGAATCGGGTGTGAACTTAAACAACGGTCTGGCTGCTCAAGGCGGGCTGCTGTTTGGTCGTCAGGCATTCGTCGGCCTGACAAGGGACAACTGGGGCGGCCTGACATTTGGACGTCAGTATGACATGATCTTCTACTTCCCCGAGCCACTCACGGCCGCAGCGCTCGTGGGAGGTGCGCCGGCCGGGCACCCAAGCGATGTAGACAATGCGTGCAACACGGTTCGAGTGAATAAGTCGGTACGATACATGAGTCCTGAAATCCGCAGTGCGACTTTCGGGGTGGAGTATAGCTTAGGTGGCGATCCCGGAAGTTTCACAACTGCCAGCGGCTATTCGGTAGGTGCCGGCTACGCAAACGCGCCATTAAAAGTGGGGGTGGCATTCGAGTATTTTAAACACCCCACTGCAGCGCCAGGCACAGGTTTTTTTACTGCCTATGGGAACGGGTTTTCACCTCTACAGGGCGGCCTCAACAGGGGATATGCTTCTGCCGAAACATACCAGTCCGCAGTCGTAGGGGCCAATTACACGATCGGCCCAGTCATCCTGGCGGCTTCGTTCTCCAATGTTCAATACGCAAATCTCGGCGCGTCGCTTCAAGACGGAACGGCGATATTCAACAACTACGACGTTGGAATACTGTATCGTTGCAACCCATCTTGGACTGTCGCTGCATCATATGCCTACTTGTACTCGGATGGCGTTCAAGACGCCGCGGGACACAAAATCGGAAACCAGCATTTCAACCAGGTAGCGATTGCAACCGACTATTTCCTGTCCAAACGCACCGATGTGTATTTCGGAATTGGTTGGCAGCAAGCATCGGGAACATCGTCTCTCGGTACCCCCGCTGTTGCCAACATCACCAATACGAACGATTCATCCAATAAGTGCCAGGTCCTTGCTCGCGCGGCCATCCGTCACAAATTCTGATTTGTAGTAAGAGCGTCCGAATCAAGACATGCGAACAGAGCGACACGGCGGAAATTGAGATCTCGTTATCCTGGAGTAAGGCGCGCCGGTGCAAATATCGAGGAGGAAAATTGGTTAGGGAACCGGTCTGAACGAATTGAGAACCGACAATTTTTTAGCCGTGTGCGACGCGGGCGCCCGCACGGACATCGAGCACTCTGCCGGTGCCCTCGGGGCAGTGACTTGTGCGTCGTCTTCGTCTTTGCCATCGTGCGTGCCGTACGTTGCGATTCGCCCGAATCTACTCGACCTCGCTAACGCGACAGAACCGTCTCGATCGCTTCCCGTTCGAGGCGGCCCTCGCCGAGCGAATACCTGCCCAGCTCGCACGTGTGACGATCATTTTCGTGCCGGCGTCGCGGGGCGCTGAACTTTCTACGCGCGACCGTCAGCAGCACGGCGGCGTCGCCGTGCGCGAGCAGATGTTGCAGGTCAGTGAGCCAGGCTTGCATCCGGCGATTCTCCTTGCGGGGCCGCGTCAGGCGTCGGCGCGGCGGGTGGCGTGTGGGTGTCGGCGTTATCAGCGTGCGCGGCGGCTGCGGTCGGATCTGCGTGCTGCGACGCTTTCCACGCACGCAACGCGTCCAGCGCATCGAGTATGGCCTCGGGCGTGGCCGGCGCACGCAACGGCGGAGCATGTCGCGCGCCCGGCACCGCGGCCGCGATCGCATCGCGAATCGCGAGAAACACCGAGAACGGCAGCAGCAATGGCGGCTCGCCGACGGCCTTCGAGCGGAACACGGTCGGCTCCGCATTGCTGTTGTCGTAGAGCCGCACGTGGAATGCGGCGGGCGTGTCGCTGACGGCGGGAATCTTGTACGTCGACGGCGCGTGCGTCATCAGGCGGCCGTCACGGTTCCACCACAGCTCTTCGGTGGTGAGCC
>NZ_WHNQ01000101.1 GCF_009362785.1 Paraburkholderia atlantica | reverse complement strand
CCAATCGCGAGTTCCAGGAAATAACCGATCTCCATTGGTGCGCCGAGCAGCCTCGCCAGCGGCTCGCCGCCAGGGTCCTCGAGTGCCAGCACGGTCTGGCTGCCTTCGCGCACCAGTCTCAGCGGGCGCACGGCCCAGGCACCGTCAAGCTCGTCCTTCAGCGCGAACTCGTGGGCAAGACGATCGAGACTGGCGGGCATCGGCTGTTCAGCGGCAAGCCGCGCCAGCAGCACTTTCTGGCCGGCCACCACCGGGAACTGTTCTCGCGAGAAAACGCGCTCGCCGTCGTCCCATAGAACATTTTTTTTCATATCGTTTGGCGCCGCAACCAGACAGGTCAATCCTGCGGATACAGGAATTTCGGAAGAATACGCTTTCTTCATGGAGGCGTCGTTGGTAATGCGGATCATTGTCAATGAAGGTGCAGGTTGCTTCATCGCGACGCGAACCTTCTCACGAGGCAAGTCGTAGTCTCGTTAGCATTGAGCTGGCTCCGATCATTCAGACCGAGTTGCCGGTTTTAGCAAGTGATCTTGATCGAAGGTTGCGAGCATGGCTGCTCCGGAAAATCGATGGACGAAAGAACCCGCGTGTGTCAACGACACGCGTCCATCGAGATCTTTTCAAACACAACGGTCAGGAAACGACGGGAGGGGCGCGTGGACGCCCGGCTGGAAAAGCGCCTGTTGGAGTGAATCGAACGCAAAGGACAAGTGCGGCGGAGAACATCAGGAACATGTGCACCGGCGCTTGCGCAGGCTCGAGAGCCGGCATCGTCGCATGAGTGGCGAGCAGGTTGCAGTAGCCGCATGCCGCCATCGTCGGCTTTGACGCGTGATGACCGCAGTCGCCGGCATCGCCGCCCGAAATGCCCATGTGCATGTGCATCTTGAGCATGTGCATGCTGCCCACGTTCATTTCCATGCGCGTGACGGCGGTGCTCTGGTGCGAATGGGCCCGTTCCACGAGTTGACTGACGATCGGCGCAAATACGATGAGCCACATGGCAAGCAAGCCAGGCCATGCGGTCAAGTGTGTGCGGGATCGATCAGTCACGATAGGCGCTACGAACAGGCGAGTCGAATCGAACGGTCGGTGAATGCATTGGGTGTGAGCTAGTTGAGTGTCGGCTAGTTTTCCCCGTCTGGCACTTGACGAACTCAAACTCCTGTTCACCGGCACGACGCGCACCGATCACGCGGTATTGGTGGCCATTGATTGCAAGAGGGTTGCCGAACGCGAGCCAGTCGACAGTCCGTCTGCTGATGTCGCGAAGCGTCGTCGCAACAGACGGCCCGAGGTCTTGCATTGGCGCGGCGTCCTGAACTGAAAACCGCGTAACGAGACTGGACGCGCGATCTTCACGGCGTGTCGGGATATTCACGCGTGAATTCGGGGGGGCGAGACCATGGTTTGCCATCGATCAATACTGGAGTGACCGAGCCGACACGAGTGTCGACGGTGACGTTCTGCCCGTTGAGCACTTTGATCCGTAACATGATCTGCGGAAAGGAAAGTCGAAGCACGCATTCGCAAAAATAGGCTCGCGGTCGTTCGCCTGACGAATCCTAAGCGCTCTGTTGGCGGGTCGGAAGTGCTCAGGAAAGGTCATCGTGTTGCCTGTATTGCAACAATGAAAGTGCCTGTCACCGCGCCAATAGATAACGCGGTCACCCGCTTTAGCAGCAGCGCATTCGGGGACTAGCCTGGAGCGCGTGCGTCCAGACTTAACCGCGCGTGTTCAGACGAGATGCCGGCGGCGACGTGGATCTGCTCAACGTGAACATTTCACGCCGGGAGTGCCGGCGCGCACGACACGCCGGCTCACGCGAAAAGGTTACGCAGGCCGATTGGTGCTGGCCGAGCAACATCGTGAGCCGGGTGCCGGATCTACCGGCCGGTGTTGTGGGGTCATAAGATGCCTTCGTGCGGGCCCGATGCTGCCGAACGCATCCCCCACGCCCCAAATCTTTTCATTCCAACCCGGAGGCATCATGTCGCAGCGTATCAACTACATCCAGCAATCGCCGGAACTATTCAAGAAGTTTCTGGAATTCAGCAATCTGTTGAAAGAGAGCGCGATCGAAGAATCGGTTCGAGATCTCGTATCGATTCGCGCTTCGCAACTCAATGGTTGTGCGTTTTGTCTCGACATGCACGTAAAGGAAGCGAAGATTCACGGCGAGCGCGAATTGCGTATTCATCATCTGCCGGCCTGGCGCGAATCGACGCTGTTCGCTCCGCGTGAACGCGCCGCGCTCGCTTGGACCGAAGTGCTCACGAAGCTTCCCGAGCAAGGCGTGCCTGACGATATCTACGAGCGCGTGCGCACGCAGTTCAGCGAAAAGGAACTGTCGGACCTGACGTACGACATCATGGCGATCAACGCGTGGAATCGCGTGAACGTTGCGTTCAGGACCGTGCCGGGTTCGGCCGACAAAGCGTACGGCCTCGACAAGGCGAATCTGACCTGAGCGCATCCACTACACGATTCTTTGGCGCCGGTCCGCACGCACGGGCCGGCTCATACTGGAGCACACGAATATGCTTCGCCTGAAGAAAGCCCCACTCGTGACGTTGCTTGCCGTGGGCGCGTCGCTGGGCATCGCTCACGCTGACACGCCCGCTGAGGCCATTGTCACTCCACTGATGACGCAACCGCTTGGCGATTATCCGGGCAAAGAAGCCTTGATGATTTCTGTCGAATATCCACCGGGCGCCGCCGACCCCGTGCATCGCCATCACGCGCACGGCTTCATTTATGTGCTGGAAGGATCAATCATCATGCAGGTCAAGGGTGGCAAGGAAGTGACGCTGACGCCCGGCCAAACCTTCTACGAAGGTCCGAACGACGTGCACACGGTGGGGCGCAACGCCAGCCAGACGCAGCCGGCCAGGTTCGTCGTGCTGCTGCTCAAGAATCAGGGCGCGCCGGTTCTGGTTCCGGAGAAACAGGGCCATTGACTGTTGCGACGGCGGCATCCGCCAAAACGTTCGCACGGGTGATACGCGTCCGCGCACGCGTATCACCCGTTCGTCAGTTGCGTCGTATAGCGGCCCCGGTTGCGGCCGGCGCAGGCCTGTTTTGTCTGGCCCACGCCGCAGATCGATGGAGTGCGGATCAACAGCGTTGACCGCATCAATTAAGCTGCCAAGTATGTCGGGACTCAGCAGCGTGCCACCACGTGATGGTCTTTGCATCCCTCTCGACCCCGGCATTCGGCCGTTAGGTCGTAGCGCCGCTGCCGAGCGACTTTCATACACGATATCCCAAGATGGTGCCCGAACTACTGTTGGGCGAGCCACAGTTCGCCCCGTCATGTCGATGACCTGACCATCGCTGCCTCGACTTGCAGACCACGTCCGGTCGTATCCGGGAGTGGGAGTTCAAAATTGAGGCGGGGGTTCGAGTGCAGCCGCATCATCCAATTGCCCGCGATCGAACCACGCACAGGCTCGAACGCCACGAAGTGCAGCGCCGCCATACAGCGTTCGCAATAGGTCTTCATGACCTAATCAGATTGTCATTTCTTGTACCTTCCGATTTCGCAGTCGAATTTATAAAGTTATCTTTTTCAAGGCGAATCGTGGCGGTGTCAAACGGTCATTTGGGTCACGCGATCCGCGATAAAGACTGTATGTCGTAGTTTCAGGTATGCGCGAGCTCGATTTCTGAAACAAGGGTTCCGATTCGGCGCGGAAAAAATGCGCCACCTTTCCGGGCGGATTTCGTCGACGCGTGGCTTGCCGGTGTCGCGCGTTACCCGGACCCGGTCCAGGATGAGTTCGAACGCCCCGTCGTTAGCGGTACTCGGGATTACGGCGGGCGCCGCCGCGTTCTCTGCCGCGTCGCCCACAGCGCGCGGGCGTAAATCCTGGATTATTAGTGTTTGGGCACGCGATCCTACTTAACCGGGGAACCGTAGGGTGGACACATTAGGTACTCTCAGCATATTTGTACATGCAGCAGAGACACGCAACTTCACGCGAACTGCTCAACGGCTCGGCCTCTCGGCGTCAGCGATAGCAAAATCGATCGCCCGTCTCGAAGACCGGATGGGCATCCGCCTGTTTCATCGCAGCACGAGAAACGTAATGCTTACCCACGAGGGCGAAATGCTCTTGGAAAGCTGTCGACGCATCATCGAAGAAGTGGAGATGATCGAGGAGCGCTTTACCAGGCGAGGAAAGGCTCCCAGCGGCAGGCTACGCGTGATTGCGCAGATTCCCAGTGCCTATATCGCCCCGGTACTCCGTAAGTTCATCGTTGCCTTTCCAGAAATAGAACTCGATATGGAGTGGGGAACTGGCGCTGCTGGTTTGATAGAAAGCGGATTCGATGTTGCAATCTGTCCCGGCCTCGACACAGACTCTCGACTAATGTCGAAGCACCTTGGGTACTCGAGGATTTGCATTGCGGGTGCGGCATCCTATTTTGAGCGCTGCGGAACACCCGTGACACCGCAAGACCTCGCGCATCACGTCTGCCTTCATCTGAAAGATGGCGGAAAGCTGATCCGATGGCCACTCGGGCTCGGCGAATCTGACGTCGGCGAGCCGCCTGTCTCGATGGCGGTTTCGATGCTTGGCGCACTGGTTAACCTGGTGGAGTGCGGGTCCGGTATCGCATGCCTGCCGGAATTCGCGATCGAGCGGCAATTGAAGGATGGCTCCATGCGGCGCGTGCTGGGAGACCATGTCTCTGGTAGTTACCAGTGCGTGGCAGTGTGGCCATCCAGTCGACACATGGCGACGAAAATACGTGCATTCGTGGACTTCGTGGCTAATAACCTGTTCAGCGAGGCGAAGGGCGACGAAGCCTGACGCTCGCCCTTGGCATGCTCGCGCGGTGTAGGCGACAAGCGAGATGCGAATAGCGGGGACCGGCGATCGGTTCCTTCAGGGAAACGTTTCGCATCGACACGGCTATCGAGCGGCGCAAGCTCGCGGAAACACCCAACTTTCCCCTCAAGGCGATTGCGAGGGAGCGGTTCTTTTCGCGAACCCGCTCCGTTATGTCCGGTAAGACCGCACTATCCGACCGGGGCTTCACATCTTGATCAACGACTTCAGATGTTCGATTCCCCCAGAAAAGTACGCATTACTTGTGCATTTGCAGCTTCGATCGCGTTGCGGCTTCATCCGATGCATCCAGCGCGTCGAGCGCCTTTCGAACACCCGCGCCATACATCGGATCTGCCTTGGTGCAGTGATCTATGTGCAACTCCCGGATCGGGCGTGAAACGCCGCGCATTGCGCGTGCGGTGTTCTCGAACAGGACTTGCTGTTGTGCTGGCGACATTAAACGGAACAGATCGCCAGGCTGGGAATAGTAGTCCTCGTCGACTCTATGGTTCCAGTGGGCGGCCGTCCCCTCAATGGACAGCGGAGGTTCGCTATAGTCGGGCTGATCGAGCCAGGCTCCGCGCGTATTCGGGTTATAGGAAGTCGTTCCGCCTTGATTGCCGTCGACACGAAGCAAGCCGTCTCGATGATAACTGTTGTAATGCCTGGTACCGCGCGGAGAATTCACCGGGATCTGATGATGGTTCACCGTTAGTCGATATCGCTGCGCATCTCCGTAAGAGAACAACCGCCCCTGCAACATCCTGTCCGGGGAGAAACCGATGCCCGGCACAACGTTTGCGGGATTGAACGCCGCCTGTTCGACATCCGCGAACCAGTTTTCCGCATTTCGGTTGAGTTCGAACTCGCCAACTTCAATTAACGGGTAATCCTTTTTCGACCAGACTTTCGTGAGATCGAACGGATTAACCTTGTAGGTCGCAGCCTCCTTTTCCGGCATGATCTGGAAGTACAGCTTCCAGCGCGGAAGTTCTCCTCGCTCGATGGCCTCGTAAAGATCACGATGATGCGTCTCGCGGTCGGCCCCGACCAGTGCGGTCGCCTCCTCGTCGGTCATGTTCTCGATGCCTTGCTGTGTCAACATATGAAATTTGACCCAGAACCGCTCGTTATTCGCATTGAGGAGGCTGAATGTATGACTCCCGAATCCATGCATATGCCGAAAGCTGCGCGGAATACCACGATCGCTCATCACAATCGTGACTTGATGCAGTGCTTCGGGGAGCTGGGTCCAAAAGTCCCAGTTGCTGTCGGCATTGCGAAGGCCGGTTCGCGGATCACGCTTGACAGCGTGGTTGAGGTCCGGGAATTTAAGCGGATCACGCAGGAAAAAGACAGGTGTGTTATTGCCAACGAGATCCCAGTTTCCTTCTTCCGTGTAGAACTTCAGGGCAAATCCGCGAATGTCACGTTCTGCATCAGCCGCGCCGCGTTCGCCCGCAACGGTCGAGAATCGCGCAAACATTTCAGTCTTCTTGCCAACGGACGAGAAGATTTTTGCGCGTGTGTATTTCGTGACGTCATGCGTCACGGTGAAAGTACCGAATGCCCCGGACCCCTTTGCGTGCATGCGACGCTCCGGAATCACTTCCCGGTCAAAATGCGCGAGTTTTTCAATGAGCCAGACATCCTGAAGCAGGGCAGGACCTCTTGGTCCCGCGGTCTGCGTGTTCTGGTTATCCGGCACCGGTGCGCCAAATGCCGTCGTGAGCTTGCCCATTGTGAAATCTCCAGTGATGGGTTATTTGTGGGGATAGGAGGAACTAAGCGTGCGAACAGGCCTGGATTCAGCGCAATTGCGTTGTCCGCCATTGCAGGCATCATGCGACGCAATACTGCATAAACCGAACGATTTAATTGAATCGCGGCTATTGCGTGCCCGTTCTCGAGCATGATAATTGGAACAGCGAGGGTCGCGCGCTGGAACTGCGTCGTAAGAATGCAACGAAGATAATCACAGCCCGATCTCTACCAGCGTCGGAAAGATGAAATAAAGGCGCAACGGCCGGCGGCACTGGCGCAAACGTTGGCGCGTCAGCTCTATTTGATGAAGCAGAACCCGCGAAGGCCGATCCGTTGAAATACGTCGAGGGTTCTATAACCGCATCACGACAAAACCGCGCGTTGCCGGGGTAGCGTGAACTGAACGGCCGCGCCGCGTGGAGAGCACTCACTCACCCACAGTCGGCCACGGTGCGCATCGATGATCGAACGGCAGATCGAAAGTCCCATGCCAAGGCCCGTGGACTTCGTGGTGTAGAAGGCGGTGAACGCGTGGTCCGCACCGTTAGGACCAAAGCCCGGTCCTGAGTCGCGCACGGTCACGAGCACGCAGCCGCCGTCGGCCTCGCCGGTACTGACGTGCACCTGTCGCAAACCATCGATGCCGCTCATTGCCTCCAGCGCATTGATGATCAGGTTGAGCATGACCTGCTGCAGTTCCACACGGTCGCCTTCGACGGACGGCAAACACTCTGCGAGCTGCATCGCCAGCAGGGCGCCGCATTTCCTTGCCTCTCCCTGGACGAGTTCGACGATCTCGCGGATCGCCTCGTTGATGTTCACCGGCTCTTTTTTCCGTGGCGCTTTCCTGATCAGTTGCCGGA
>NZ_WHNQ01000011.1 GCF_009362785.1 Paraburkholderia atlantica | reverse complement strand
AGATCGCCTTGTTGCGCACCATCCCTTCGTCGCGGATCTTCACACGCAGCGCGTCGAAGAACACCACCGGATACATTGGCTCGAGCGGACGGCCCTGCCAGGCTGTGATCTCCTCAGTCACCGCATCGGTGACACAGCTGATGAACTCCGGCGATACTTCGGTGCCGTACTGTTCGGCCAGAAAGCCCTGTATCTCACGCACGGTCATGCCTCGCGCGTACATCGCAATGATCTTGTCGTCGAAGCCGGTAAAGCGGCGTTCGTGCCGTGGTATCAGGATCGGTTCGAAGCTGCCGTCACGGTCGCGCGGAATGTCTACCCGCAACGGGCCGTCCTCCGTCAACAGGGTCTTGCCGCTCCTGCCGTTGCGCTGGTTGGTCGACTCCGGCGGGCGTTGGCCTCCGCTCGGATAGCCCAGGTGATGTTTTAGCTCGGCGCCCAGCGCACGCTCGATCAGCGCCTTCTTGAACGCCATCGAGGCTGCCTGCACCGCTTCCGCCGTCATCGGACCCTTCACGAACTGATCGATGAGCTCCTCTGGAATCGCGGGCAGCTCAGGCGGAGGCGCAGACCCTGCTTTTGGTTTGCTTGGCATACATGCTCCTTTGGGTACATGTTATGCCTTGAACACAAAATTTCTGACAGGCTCACCTCGACCCCCACGCAGATGAACCGCCGGCGGCACGTTGGCCGCTTGCCGCCAATTTCGGGGAAGAGCAGCGCCGGACGACTCGATGGCGAATGCTCCATCAGGCCAATTACCGCGCGAACTTTATGCGCATAAAGTCTCACACCCCTTGGCCGCCAAGATGCGTGCTCTCCTTTTTCTCTCCCCTGATCTGCCCGAGAACCGCGAACAGTCGGCGACGACTGAGCACGCAGTACGCGAGCTCACGTTTCTTTCCTCCGGTCCCCTCCGCGAGACAGCGATCAGCAACGCTTAGGCCTCAGTCCAAGCTTGCTCTGATATCCCGCAAGACCCGAGGCAACTCTCCGATGCCTCTTTATGCGCATAAACCCTTTGCCGAATGGCCAATTTCCGAGTTTCGCTTACTCAAATCATTTGAAATAGCAATTCAACCAGGTAAAATCCATTTGCGTCTAAAAAGAGGAGGTGAAATTTGGCGGCAGAAATCATCGCGGTAACACAGCAGAAAGGCGGGGTCGGGAAGAGCACCATCGCGATGCATCTCGGCGCTGCATTTCACGAGAAAGGCAAACGCGTTCTCGTCGTCGACGCGGATGGCCAAAACACCCTGATTCATTGGGCGAGCGCTGCCTCCGACGGCGACATCGGTATTCCATTCGCCGTCGTCAACCTGTCCGAAGCAGGTAGCCAGATCCATCGCGAGATCAAGAAGTTCGTGGCTGACTACGACATCATCGTCGTCGACTGCCCGCCCTCCATCACCGAAAAAGTCTCCGGCGTCGTCCTGCTCGCAGCGAGCGTCGCGGTGATCCCAACTTCGTCGTCCCCCGCCGATTACTGGTCGAGCATCGGCCTTGTCAAACTGGTCCAGCAGGCGCAGGTCATGAACGAAGACCTGCGCGCCGTGTTCCTGCTCAACAAGACGGAAGAGAAACGGATGCTGACGCGCGAGCTGAAGCGCGCGCTCGAAGAACTCGGCTTCCCTCTCCTCAAAACCCAGATCCCCACGCGCGAAGCCTACAAGCAGGCAATGGCGTTGGGGCAAACGGTGCTTCAGATGAATGACCGCGGCGCGAAGCTCGCCGCGCTCGAAGTACGGGCGTGCGCCAACGAGATCGCCGCCTTGCTCCCGTGAATTTATGCGCATAAAGGACCCTGAATGAAACCGTCCCAATTCGCCAAAGGCTTTCAAGCACGTCCTGACACGACCAGCAGCGAAAAGCGCACCGCACTCGACCGTCTGAATGCGATCGACGGCCTGGTCAAAAACGAGTCGAAAACTCCCGCGATCGCCGGGCGTCCGATTCCGGGCGTCGTGCCGTCGCGCCTGCAGGACGCCGAGATTCCTGATCCGGACAACGAATCGGCGGCCTACCGCGCCTGGCGGCTCGAGCACGGCTATCGTCCCGGCCAGGTCATCGAACTGGCGCTAAAGACCATCAAGCCCAGCCCGTTCAATCCACGGTACTTCTATGTGAAGTCGTCGATTGCGGAGCTCGCCGTCAATCTGGCGAAGCAGGGGCAGCAGCAGGCGATTCACGTCATTCCCGACTACGACAATCCTGGCACCTACTTCGTCAGTGACGGCGGCCGACGCGTGCGCGCGCTGAAAGAAGCGAACAAGGAGTCGGTGAAAGCGATCGTCATCGATCTGCCGATCGGCATCCAGAGCTACAAGCTCGGCTACGACCTCAACGTGCAGCGCGACTCGCAGACCGTGTTCGACAACGCGGTCGTGTGGCGACGCTTTCTCGACGAGCGTCATTTCCAGAGCCAGAAGGAACTGGCCGAACATCTCGGGCTCGATGAATCGACGGTCGCAGTCGCGCTGTCCATCGCCAAGCTGCCGGAAACCGTGATGCAGGAGATGGTCGCGCGCCCGGACCGCTTCGGCTCGAACATGGCGTATCAGGTGGGCCGCTATCACACGGCGCGCGGTGCGGACGCGACACTGCGACTGATCAACCGGATTCTTTCCGACGATCTGAGCACACGCCAGGTTGCCGACATCGTCAAAGGTCGAGCGACCGCGCAGGAAAGTGCCAAGCCGGCGGGCCGGCAGCGCTATGCGCAACGTCTGGAAATCAAGCTTGGTGGTGTGTCGGTCGGTGATCTGAAGTCGTATGGCGACGACCGACTCGAGTTGCGCCTGAAAGGCCTCACGCGAGAAAAGCGCGACGACATCCTGCGGCAGATTGAGAAGATGCTGAAGTAAGACGTGACGGGCGGTGCGCGTGCACCGCCGCCTGGATTTCCAAGGCCGTTACCGACCCATCAGGCCGCGCGCGACTGGCTCAGCGTGAAGGCGAGCAGATCGCCGTCGGTGGGTTCGCCCCAAGTCCTGCGCGCGAGCCAGTCGAAGAACGCCGTTTCCACGATCTTCGAATCGAGCCCGCGACGCCGCCAGTCGTCGCGCATGTGCGTTCCGAGCCCCGGCAATTCTTCTTCCTCGAACGACTGCCGCGCGATATCACGCTCCGACTCGCCCTGTTCGTTGTACAACTCGTAGGCCTGCTTGCGACGGTAAGCCGAATACTCACCGAGCAGACGCGCCTTCAGATCGTCGGCCGGTGACACCACGGCCTTGCTGGTGCCGCCACCTGCCGGCAGCGCCTCGACCGGCGGCGCATAGCCCTTCTTCAACGCATCCTTGAACAGCGCCGGCGCGCTGCGCACCGGCGGCAGCGACGTGCTGCGCATCCGCTGCTCGGTCATCTGCAACGCGGCGCGGATGCGGTTCTCTTCACTGTCCGCGTAGAGTGTCTGCGCCTCCTTCAGCGGAATGCCGATTTTCACCATCCGGTCGACCAGCGTGCTGTCGAACACGTTCGGATGCTCGTCGAGCGCGAGCATCGGCTGCTTGCGCTCGGTCACGCGGAACTGGATTTCAGCGACGCGCCGACCCTCGCGATGCTCGATCAACTCGACAAAAATGTTCGTGACCGCGTTGACCTCGGCGATGGCCGGGCGCAGGTAATCGCGCTTGAAATACTTGTACTCGCGCTTGGCCTCGTCGCCGGCTTCGGTATCCGGCGTGCCCGACAGAATCGGCCGCCACCATTCCCAGGTCTCGCGCATCGTCAGATGGCTCGGGTTGGTCAGATAGCGCACGCAAATTTCGTAGAGCGCGAGGCCCGCGCTGCTGCGCAGCTGGCTCTGGAACTGCAGACTCAGCCGCGCGTACTGAACCGGATCGAGCAGCTTCTTCTTGATCTTCGGCGCAAACGAAAACTCGACCCAGACGCGACGCGTGGTGGGATCTTCGAGAATTTCCGCGTCCGCGATCAGCGTCGAAATACCCCATTTGCGGCCGGGCTTCTGACTCGAGGTGCCGGTACTCCACTCGACCTGCACCGACACCATGCGGCGCAGGTGCTCCTTGACGAGCGCGGTGTCATTGGAATCGAACGCGGAATTGGCGACGATGTCGGACAGCAGCGCCCGATAGGTGTCGCCCGATTCGTCCGCTTGCTGGGCCACCGCGAGCAATACGTTAAAGAGCTTACGCGTGAGCAACGTGATCTTGCCGCTCTTGGGCTGGATCGCGATTGCCTCGACGGCTTTGCGCAGCTCGGCCGAGCTCGGGCTGACAACATCGGTCTTTTTCGCGCGCTTCGTGGCCATGCGTCGGGATGAGGGAGGGGATTTCGCGAGAGCATACCGGCTGTGGTGATACGCGTCTATAGCGCCCATCTCACCATTGCCGGTGAAGCGAGTTTACGAAGCGCACCTCACCTCGAGCAAGTCCCGAAAACCCTCACCTCGGCTGCAGTCACCAGGATCGGCCTATCCTTGCCGGTCGCGGCGTTTGCGAATCCGGCCCGTTTCGGTGCGTACGGGAATGGGGAGCAGTTGATCCCGAATCTTCTCACCTCAAAAATTTTCGCGGATTTTTTCGGGACGTCGTGTAAACGGACGGTGTCTGAGGGGACGACTTCGTCGCGCGGCCTCTTCACGGTTTCGTCGATCGTCGCTTGGTGCCGGGTGACGCAAAGTCCGGATCAGTAAATGGAACGCCCGCACGGTATTGGACTCGCGGCGCGGAGCGGGCCATCAGGCTTCAATTACGGGCCTGCCGTTCGACTGGGTTGTGTCGCTACTGACGAGTCAACCTTCACCGCAGAGGACCTGCCCGTCAACCAGCGCTTGCGACTTCGAGCTTCGACCGAACTGCCGTAAAAGGGGAGATCGAGCTCCAGGCAGATCCTCACCACTCCGATGCTCCCGAAAACGCTCACCATAGCACCGCCGAACGGGACAACACGGCACGCGCGCATGCCGCGCCAGTACCGCATTTCCCCAATGTGACCTCCTGAAAAGCCTCACCTTTGTGGTTTCTGGAAGCGCCAACGCTCCCGTCGATAGAGCTCCTGAAAAGCCTCACCTTTGCTGTTAGAAAAACAAAATCGCCATAATTTCAATGACTTGCGACAATCCCACGAAACGTTCGAAGCACGGTTGGCCCCGTAAAATCTCACCTTAAGCCTGTTTTTTCGCAGCGCAGCACTTTCATTGCGTCGCCACGGATTTCCCGAAAAACCTCACCTTTGCGATCCGCGAGGCGGTTTACAGACTCCCGCCAATCGCCATCAGCCGGGCGTCTCCGGCCCGCAGCCTCCATTTTGGTCCCGAATTTCCTCACCTTTCCGGTCAGAACCCTAGCTAGAGCGTCCCGAAAAGCCTCACCTTTGACCGAATCGCCGGCCAAACCACCTCTCGGATCTGGCTCACCGGCCGGCGCCCCGAATCCCCTCACATCTCCCAGCACCAGGGTTCAGGCCGGGGCATTCTTTCGGGTGATCGAGGCGTCGCAATCCTCTTCGCTCCCGTAAAACCTCACCTCAGCGGTGTGGAGGCTCAAAAAGAAAGCAAAATTGGCCGGCGTGCCCCGAAAAATCTCACCTTCGTTTTTCGTTTTCTCCCGCCATGGCTCACCAAAGCGGTTAACCACCCTAAAAAACCCCCAGAAAACCTCGCTCGCGAGCTTCCCGAAAACCCTCACCTTGGCGCAGCCCAAGCCGAACGGGCACTTTCTAGGACTATCGGGCGCTCCGCCGCCACTAGGTCCCGCAAAACCTCACCTTTGCCCGCATCCCACGTATACGTCGTTTCCTGAACCCGCTCACGTTCCTTCCCGGACCCGCTCACCGAGCTCCCCGAACCTCATCACTCGAGTTCCCCGCAGATCCTCACCAAGTCTCCCGTAAAACTTCACCTTGCCAAGCTGGAAGCCCCGTCAGACAAGGGTTTGCCGAGTCGTTAACGTTTTTAACAAGGGTTCAAAGGTGTTTACTTTTATTACTCTCAAGCCTCACACCCCGCGAGTCCCGTGAAACAGGGGTCCTACAACCCGCAGCCATGAGCCATCACTCGTGAAACAGTGCGCGATCGTGTGAAAGTCAAACAAAGCGCTTCTAATACAATGGCTTATTGGCTATTCTTCGTTTTGTTTCACGGAAAAACCCTGCATGGACGTGTTTACGATCACAACTTGGCCACAAAAGCCCCTCTGTAAACGTCAATTCGCTCGCCACTGATAAATCGGTAGCAAACACTACGTAAATTGTTATGATCCATCCAATTCGAGCCATATCGAGGTAAACATGAATCTGGATCAGGAGCGGCAAGCCATTCGCAATGAGCTTGAATCAATGCGTGCGCAGGGCGTGCGCCGCCAGGATCTGTCACTGCATGCATGCAAACGGCTCTTTTTCGATCTCGGCATCCGGCCATCGATGGCGGCCGTGCGAGATCTCACGCAAACCGGCAGCGCGAGCGATATCCCAAAAGACATCGATCATTTCTGGGAGCGCATCCGCAACGTCTCGCGGGTCAAGGTTGGAGCAGGCGCGATACCCAAGGCACTCGAAGATCGCGCCGGCGAACTTCTGGGCGCGCTATTCGAAGAAGCAGTGGTGCAAGCCAAAGCGTCGCTCGATGCCGAACGTGAAGAAATCCGCGCGCAGATCAGCGCCGCCGAACTTCGCGTACGCGACGCCGAAATCCGTCGGGATGCGGCCGACGACTCCATCAGGCGCAGCGAAGCGCGCGCCGAAGCCGCGTGGGAGCGGGTTCGCACGCTTGAAGCTCAATTATCGAGCGCCACTACGCACGGCAGCGTTCACCTCGAAGGTATGCAGGCAACCATGCGCCGGCTCGACCAGGAAAACGAGGCGCTGCGGCAACGGCTCGAAAACGAACAGACCACCAATGCTGCATTGCGCGACCGGATCGACGCATTGCACGTCGAATTGCGGCAAAGCACCGAGCACTATGCGCAGCAGATCAAGGATGCGGTGGCCGAAGCAGAGCGGCGCGTCAAGCCGATGCTCGTCGAACTCGATTCGCTGCGCAGCATGGCCGCGACGTACCAGTCCGGCGTGCGCGACGCGAGCCGCAAGGAATTCGAGTTCATCCAGCAGATCGCCGCGGCCAAGGCGCGCGGCGACCGGCTCGACGCGCAACTGCGCGAGCAGTCCGACGAAGTCGATGCGCTGACTAAAGAAGTCGCCGCCCTGCGTGGCCAGCAGGGCATCGATCCGGCCATCGCCGTCCTGCTGTGCTCGCTGGTCACCGAGGGGCGGCTCACGACCAAAGAGTTGAGCATGATCGGCACCGCTGCCGACGGCCACGTGACGCTGCCCGCGCGATGCCCGAAATGCGAGGAAGGTGAGCCGGAGCTGTCGCAGGTCGATCACCGCTTTGAACTGCTGTGCCCGGAATGTGAGCACTCTTCCGGCCTCGGCGAATCGAGACTCGCGGCGGTGAACCAGTTTTTGTCGAACGATGGGTCCACCGCTCCGTCGTCCCGCTCCGTGCAGACGATGCGCTAACCAGAAGCCGCCAATCGAACGGAAAAAACCTCAAAGGTGAGGAAATTCGGGAGCATGACGGTGAGGTTCTTCAGGACTCGCCGGCGCCCGTTTTCCTCGTCAAACGTCCGTCACGCCGGGGCTCGGCCAACGGCGGCGCCGCCGGATCGGGCTCCTCCGTCGCGGGCGAATCCTGCTGATCGATCCACGTTTGCCACGCGCGATACAGTCGGTTCGCGGACACCGCCTGCACGAAACCGAGCCATTGACCGACCTGTTCGGCCTCCACCCCGCTTTCAAAAAGGTCCGCCGCAAACGTGTTGCGCAAGGTCTGCGGACTCGCGCGCGATTGGCGCGAGGCGGCAATTCCCGCTGCGTCGACGAGCGCATCCACCGCGCGCAGCATCGTCGCCTTGTGCATCGGCCTGCCGGAAGGCGACGCTGGAAACACAAGGTTGCCCGCCAGCTCCGTTAGCCGACGCTCGGCGAGCCAGGCGTCGAGAATCGCCGTTGCGAACGGTGCGAGCCGTGTGCGCCGCGTCAGCATCGGATTCGGCGATTCGATCGTGACCCACGGCGAGCCCTCTCTCACGCAACTAACCGTAAGCGCTCCCGCTTCGCCCGTCTTCAGTCCTCCGCCCAGAAACACCGCGATCAGCGCGCGATCGCGTCGCTCTCTCCAGCGTTGCGCGGTCGACAATGCCGGCAACGGCGCGAACAGCCGCGCGATCAACGCAGTGCGTTCCGCATGCGTGAGAAACCCGGTCGGCTCATTGTCGCGCGCATTGCGCCACGCGGCTTCTCCGTCCTGAGCAATGAAACGAGCCGGGTTGGTCGACGCCGATTCGATCTCGCGCACGTGATCGAGCACGCGCTCGATAAGCCGTAAATAGCGGACCCGTTGCGTTCTGCGGATCTCGAGGCTGGCGACGAATTCGGCGATTGCGGGCGTGTCGACCGTCGCGAGGCTTTGTTGCCGCGCGCCGAGCCAATCGAGAAACTGCCCCCACTGCGCCTGATAGACCAACGCCGAAGAGCGGCGGAATTGCTGCCTCGCGAGCCACGCATCGAACGCGACCTGCGGGTCGCGACGCCAGTCTTCGCGTTGCTGATCGAATAGATCGGTAGAGGGTGCCGGGCGCGGAACGGGGTCGGACAGATGAGGGGGCGACATGAGCATTTCTTCCGTTAGTTGCAGCGTTTGATCCCCGCTATTGTAGGCGCTAACCGGAGCAAGACCGACTTGGACGAACGGATGAGAATCCGGGCGATGCCCACGTGGCGCCCCCCATCAGCCGCCCCACGCGCGGGCGCGCTTCAAAGGCGCATCGACCGGCCTTGGCAGCGCTGCCCGGCGCGCGGCTTCCTCGTACGCATTGACGGCAAACGCAAAAGCGGCGGGCAACGCATTGGACGTGCCGAAATCCACGCCGTCATCGGTTTCGGGATAAGGCAGATCGGACGGGCGCTGGAACAGCCCGAGCATCAGCGCGTCGTGCCGGCTGGCAAAACCGAGGTCGGCCAGCGCCTCGGCTTCGATGGCATGGAGCAGACGCCACGTGAGCGGCACCTGCTTGACGATGTAGCGCGCGGCGATGCTGCGCACGATATGTTCGAGATCGCGCGCGGCGGTCTGATAGCGCAGCGCGGCGAGGGTTTGATCGGTAGGGTCGGTTTTCAGGTTGTTCATTCTCGGCTCCAAACGACACTTGATACTGTACAAACATACAGTATCAAGCGCAACCTGGCCGAACGGCCTAGCCGTGAATCACCACCAGCAGCGCTTTCGCCTCGCTCTTGCCGACGTTGCGGATCGCGTGAGGTTCATCCGCGACGTAGCGCGCGGTGTCCGCGACCTTGAGGCGCTTCGACGCGCCGGCCGCCTCGATTTCGATCGAGCCATGCAGCACGGTCAGGTGCTCGCGCGTGCCAGGCTCGTGCGCGTTCGACACCAGCGCCCCGCCAGGCTGCAACGTCAATTCGTACCACTCGAACTTGCCGGCCAGCTCGATCGGTCCCCACACGCGCAACTGGTATTTCGCTTCATGACCGCTTAGCGTAGGAATATCGTGCGGTCCGGAAACGGCGATCGCCTCGGGCGACTTCGGCGGCGCAAACAGCGAATCGAGGCTCACGCCGAGCGCGTTGGTCAGCCGCCAGGCAACCGCGATCGTCGGATTGGCCTTGTCGCGCTCGATTTCCGACAGCATCGATTTCGACACGCCGGCCGCGCGCGACAGATCGTCGAGCGTCATGCGCCGCTCGGCGCGCAGCCGCTGAATCTGCTCGCCGACGCGCGGCGGCGCCGCAATCGCCGCATTCGGCGGTAATGCCGCGTTAGCGGAGGTGGGCGCCGCAGTGGCCGCGGCGCGGCGGGTACCCGAACTTGCCATTTCCTGACCCATCGTTTAGAGTTGTTCGATATATCGGATTTTAGTTCGGAAAAACGAAATTGTCCGATAAAGCTGACAACCGACTATAACAGGCCGCCCTTCCCGCGCCCATGCGAACGCGGGCGCCGTCACCCTCAGGAGTCCCGTTCATGCGTGACCAATACCTTGCCCATCTGCGCGGCACCCTCGACCAGATCCGCGCCGACGGCTTCTACAAGAGCGAGCGCGTGATCGCGAGCCCGCAGTCGGCCGACGTGCGTCTCGCCGATGGCAGCGATGTGCTGAACTTCTGCGCGAACAACTATCTCGGTCTAGCCGATGACGCGCGGCTGATCGAAGCCGCCAAGCAGGGTCTCGATAACGACGGTTTCGGCATGGCGTCGGTGCGCTTCATCTGCGGCACGCAAACCGTGCACAAGCAACTCGAGGCGGCGCTCGCCGCGTTCCTGCAAACCGACGACTGCATTCTCTACTCGAGCTGCTTCGACGCGAACGGCGGCCTGTTCGAAACGCTGCTCGATGAAAACGACGCGATCATCAGCGACGAGCTGAATCACGCGAGCATCATCGACGGCGTGCGGCTGTCGAAGGCGAAGCGCTTTCGCTACAAGAACAACGACCTCGCCGATCTCGAAGCGCGTCTGCAGGAAGCCGATGCGGCTGGCGCGCGCTTCAAACTGATCGCGACCGACGGCGTGTTCTCGATGGACGGCATCATCGCGAACCTCGCCGGCATCTGCGACCTGGCCGACCGGTACGGCGCACTGGTGATGGTCGACGATTCGCACGCGGTCGGCTTCATCGGCGAACACGGCCGCGGCACGCCCGAGCATTGCGGGGTGCTGGCGCGCATCGACATCATTACCGGCACGCTCGGCAAGGCGCTCGGCGGCGCATCGGGCGGCTATGTCGCAGCGCGCAAGGAGATCGTCGAGCTGTTGCGTCAGCGCTCGCGCCCGTACCTGTTTTCTAACACGCTGACGCCGAGCATCGCCGCGGCGTCACTCAAGGTACTCGAATTGCTCGCCAGTGATGAAGGCGCGCAGCTGCGCGCACGCGTGCGCGAAAACGGCGCGCATTTCCGCCGTGCGATGAGCGCGCTCGGCTTCACGCTCGTGCCGGGCGAACATCCGATCATTCCGGTGATGCTAGGCGACGCGCAACTCGCGGGAAAAATGGCCGATGCGCTGCTCAAGCAAGGCGTCTACGTGATCGGTTTTTCGTTTCCGGTGGTGCCGCGAGGCCGCGCGCGCATCCGCACGCAGATGAGCGCCGCGCATACGCCGGAGCAGATCGATCGCGCCGTCGACGCATTCGCGCGCGTCGGCCGCGAGCTCGGCGTGATCCAGGCATAGTCGCCGCGTGATTGGAACGGAGAAGCAGATGAAAGCATTGGCAAAACTCGAACGGGGGCCGGGCCTCACGCTGACCGACGTGAAGAAGCCGGAAGTCGGCCATAACGACGTGATGATCCGCATCACGCGCACCGCGATCTGCGGCACCGACATTCATATCTGGAAGTGGGACGACTGGGCGCAAAAGACGATTCCGGTGCCGATGCATGTGGGCCATGAATACGTCGGCGAAATCGTCGAGATGGGGCAGGAAGTGCGCGGCTTTGCGATCGGCGATCGCGTGTCGGGCGAAGGACACATCACCTGCGGCTTCTGCCGCAACTGCCGCGCGGGCCGCCGGCATTTGTGCCGCAATACGATCGGCGTCGGGGTGAATCGCGAGGGCGCGTTCGCCGAATACCTGGTGATTCCGGCCTTCAACGCATTCAAGATTCCGCCCGAAATCTCCGACGATCTGGCCGCGATCTTCGATCCGTTCGGCAACGCGACGCATACGGCGCTGTCGTTCAACCTCGTCGGCGAGGACGTGCTGATTACGGGCGCGGGGCCGATCGGCATCATGGCGGTCGCGATCGCGAAGCACGTCGGCGCGCGCAACGTCGTGATCACCGACGTCAACGACTATCGCCTCGACCTCGCGCGCAAGATGGGCGCGACGCGCGCGGTGAATGTGTCGCGCGAATCGTTGCGCGACGTGATGCACGATCTGCACATGGCAGAGGGCTTCGACGTCGGCCTCGAAATGTCGGGCGTGCCGAGCGCGTTTACCGGCATGCTCGAAGCGATGAACCACGGTGGCAAGATTGCGCTGCTCGGCATTCCGCCCGCGCAAACCGCGATCGACTGGACTCAGGTGATTTTCAAGGGGCTCGAAATCAAGGGCATTTATGGGCGCGAGATGTTCGAGACCTGGTACAAGATGGTCGCAATGTTGCAAAGCGGCCTCGATCTGTCGCCGATCCTCACGCACCATTTCAAGGTCGACGACTATCAGGAAGCCTTCGCGACGATGCTCTCCGGCGAAAGCGGCAAGGTGATTCTCGACTGGACCGCTGCCTGAGTCGGCACTTCACCGGCTGAACGCCGACGCCCGCAGCGCGCTTAAGCGCCTGCGGGCGTTTTCACGAACTCGGCCTGGATGCGCACGTGAATATCGTCGCCGACGGCCGGATACCAGGTCGTCAGACCGAACTTCGCGCGGCTGAAATGACCATCGGCGGAAAAACCGAGCGTGTCTTTCTTCGTCAGCGGATCTGGCGCAAAGCCGTTGAACGTGACGTCGAGCGTGACCGGCTGCGTGACGCCGCGGATCGTCAACTCGCCGCTCAGCGTGCCGCGCGCTTCGCCGGTGCGCTCGAAACGCGTGCTCGCGAAGCGGATCTGCGGATAACGCGCGACATCGAGCATGCTGTCGCTTTTCACCATCTTGTCGAGCAGCGGCACGTTCGTGTCGATGCTCGCCGCGTCGATCGCGACTGACGCCGTACTGCGGTCGAGGCCGCCGTCGTTCCAGTCGAGTTCCCCCTGCTTGCGATTGAAACGCATCGTAAAGCGCGTGTATTTGAAGTGATCGATATCGAACGTGATGCTCGTATGGTCCTGATCGATGTCGTAGCGCCCGGGCGGCACGCGCGCCTCGTTCTGACTGACCGAATGCGTGAGCACCTGGATCGGCGTGCAGGCCATCGCGCCCAGCAGCATTGCGCCGAGCAGCGCACGTAGCCATGCGGTGCGAACGGAAGATGATTTCATCGAAGCGATTCCGGTTGAGCGGTGGTCAAGCGATCTCCATCAAGATAGCAGCAAGCGCACCCATCGCGCGGAAGCTCGAAGAAAAACTTGACGAGGGAGAATGATCGTTCTACCTTTTGTCGATGACACGCGATACGAATCCGACTGCGCAAAACGACGCGGCCCAGCCCGGCACGGCTCGCGAGCGGCTGCTCGATGCCGCCGAGGCGCTGATTTACGCCGGCGGCATCCATGCAACCGGCGTCGATGCGATCGTGCGGCAGTCCGGCACCGCGCGCAAAAGCTTCTACACGCATTTCGAATCGAAAGACGCGCTGATCGCGGCCGCGCTCGAACGGCGCGACGAGCGCTGGATGAACTGGTTTATCGCCGGCACGCAACGGCGCGGCAAGGGTGCGCGCAAACGCCTGCTCGGCATGTTCGACGTGCTGCGCGAGTGGTTCGCATCGGCTGACTTTCATGGCTGCGCGTTTCTGAATGCGGCCGGCGAAATCGAATCCGCCGACGATCCGATCCGCGTCGTCGCGCGCAAACACAAGGCACGTCTGCTCGATTTCGTGCGCGCCGAATGCGAAGAGTTCGCGGCGCAAGCGCAAATCGATGCGCGTCGCGCGGCGCCGCTCGCGCGGCAATGGCTCGTGCTGCTCGACGGCGCGATCGCGGTGGCGCTCGTCAGCGGCGAAGCCGCTGCGGCGCTCGACGCGCAGGCGGTCGGCAAGACCTTGCTCGATGCGGCGGCGAAACCCGCCGCCATCAAACGGCCGCCATCCCGGCGCACCGTACAACCTGACTGAGGAACCATCATGGCCGATACGATCGAAACCCGCCCGCCGCTGCCGCCGTTCACGCGCGAAACCGCGATCCAGAAAGTGCGCGCCGCGGAAGACGCGTGGAACACACGCGAACCCGAGCGTGTCTCGCTCGCGTACACGACGGATAGCGTGTGGCGCAACCGCGCCGAATTCGTGCATGGACGCGCGGAGATCGTCGGCTTTCTGCGCCGCAAGTGGGCGAAGGAACTCGACTATCGGTTGATCAAGGAACTGTGGGCGTTCACCGACAACCGCATCGCGGTGCGCTTCGCGTACGAATGGCACGACGATTCGAACAACTGGTTCCGCTCGTACGGCAACGAGAACTGGGAGTTCAACGAGCATGGTCTGATGGCGCGTCGTCACGCAAGCATCAATGACCTGCCGATCCGCGAAGCCGACCGCTTGTATCGCTGGCCGCTCGGCCGGCGGCCCGACGATCATCCCAGCCTGTCCGATCTCGGTCTGTAGACGGTCCCACCAGGTTCATCGCCGCCGGCGCGCCCGCTGCGCGCCGCGAACTTCTTCACGCTTGTTCATCAGGACGCCATCGGTTCTCCGTTATCCTGGCGGTTCGCGCTGCGGGGGCACGTCGCGTGCCCGGCCGGGCCGAGCGAGTCCTCAACATCGACCGCGCGGCTTCAGGTACAGTGCGCGTCGGGCGGCACGCGGATCGCCAGAACACCAAGACACCGGCGCTCGACCGGTGACGGAGAAGAAATGCACTTCAGGCAGATGAACAAGAATATCCGGCGCGCCGCGGTGGCGCTTTTCGCAAGCTTCGCGGCGGTCTCCACGGCACACGCGAGCTGGTGTGACGGCGGCGTATGGGTCGACGCGATGCTCGGCTCGTATCACATCAATCCCGATCCCGATACGCACTTCGAGCAGTTCAACCCCGGGCTTGGCGTCGAATGCTGGTTGAACAACCAGTGGGCGCTGACGGCCGGCGGCTTTCGCAACTCGCTGCGTCGGCCGTCCTACTATGGCGGCGCCGTGTGGGCGCCGGAGTTCGCGCATTGGGGCATCGTGCGGATCGCGGCGATCGGCGGGATCATCTCCGGCTATAACTACGGCAATTGGGGGCTCGGCAGCAATCACACGATCGGCCCGGTGGTCGCGCCGATCGTGATGCTCGAATACAAGCGCGTCGGCGCGAACTTCATCGTCGTTCCGCCGATTCCCTCGGATAATCTGCCCTTTACGATTGGTTTTCAGGTGAAGGTGAAGTTCTGACGGAGTTGTGCGTTGTCAAAAAAGTTGCGACTTTTGGGAAATCACCTAAATCGGACAACAAAGTTGCGACCTTCCGTCTCACACTACGAAAATCTGCTCGCTCTGTCTTACGGGGCGCTGATGTGTGCGATTGGGTGTCAGCGCTCCAACCGCGATCAACTCGGCGAATTTCTTTCTTGCGGCGGCATGTTTTAATTCGTTGTACGCAACTAAAAGTTGCGACCTTGCTTGTCGCATAAATCTCCCGAGGTGATTCGTACGTGACGTTTGGGAGCTCAACCCGACTGCACGTTCGTCTCCATTTCGGTTGGGCGGTCCGGCCGGGATCTATATCGGTAGCCGCACGCCACCCGAAATCGCGCTATCGATTCTCGCTGAAGTGACGGCGGCGAAGAACAGCGTGTTGCTACCGGCAATCCTCAGGGTCGAGCGTGGGAAGACGGAAAAAGAAGTCACGAATGACACAGCAATAACTGCGGGGCATCTCACATGGTTGGATGATGCCTGACTTCCCCGTGTACAGATACGAGGCGGCCGAGCGCAGCTTCCCTGCATGATTTCACGCAGTTCGGAAAGGTCGGTCTGGGAATGGCCAGCCGCTGTCACCGCGGACAGGTCGCATCTTTTTTGTGCTGGGATAGGAGTCGGAAGCAATGAGGGCAATGGCCCTAAGGTGAGGTTTTTCGGGAGCAAAAGGCTCCCGCCTCACCCGGACCGAGCAATTGCCGCGAGCATGAAGCCTCAAATGCGGGGTTGATCTCCTGGAATTCCTCACCTTTGCGAACCCGTGCCGTTCTCCTGACCCCTGGAAATCCTCACCACCTCTGGAAGATCTCACCTTAGCAGGCTCGGTTCGACTTTTAGCCCAGCATTCCAGCGTACTTTTCTCGCACTGAACACCGACGCGCTCCGCGCTGGCTGCTCCGAAACGCCGCTATTCACCACAATGCTGAAGCCAGCGAAGCACGTTTTTGCGCGCTTCGACGCGTCTCCTCTCCATCGCCATTCCGACGCACACGGCGCGAGCCGTCGCACATCCCGCCAGCCGCTCCCGTAAATCCTCACCATAGCGCCACCTCCTGGAACTCCTCACCGTTCGCGAGTCGCCCGATGCGGCCGTGGCCCATGCACGCCGTTCATATCGACCATTTTTGGCCCGAATATGACCGCGTTTATCGTCGCTCATATCGTGCAGCCATGTCGTCCGGATGTGATTCCGGGCACGCCGGGCACATTTTGCGGGCATGACCAGTCTTTCGATGGAGGAGCGCCTCAAGCTGCCCGTGTGGGATCAGGGCGAAAGCGACGTGCCGGTGCTGCGCGGCGCGCTCGGGAGCTTGCAGGGGAAGATCGTGGAAGCGAAGGAAGTCGGTTCGCACTCGGTCATGTTCGTGGAGACCACGCAGATTCGCGTGCGCGCCGACGGCGACAGTCTGATTTACTTCGATCGGAATTTTCACCGGGTGCCGAGGGCGTGGAAGCGGCAATGGGTTATTCGAAGCGCTGCCGGCCATGTCAGGCTCCGGCAGCGCTTGCGTTGTCGACCCGGACATGGCTCCCGTAAACCCTCACCATTGCCAGGACCTCCTGGAACTACTCACCTTTCGCACTACTTCAGCAGCGCCATCTGCACGACCTTGACGATCACGAGCGCGATCGCGAGCAGCAGATAGCCGCGCAGCACGCCCATCCATACGCGTTTGGCCAGCGTCAGACGCGGCGGCGGCAGTTCGTCGAGCGGCGGCATGCGCCACGTGTTGCGCGATTCTTTCGTATAGCGCGGAGCCGCTTCCGCTGCGGACTCGCCGCGCAGCCTGCGAAGCCCGGTGCTCGCCACGTAGCCGACGACCGCGAGCAACGTGCCGCCCGCCAGTACTTCGATGATCGTTTCCGCCGCGATGTCCGGATAGATCACCGACGCGGTCAGGATGATCGACAGCATCACGAGGAGCCAGATCACCGCGCCGGTAAACAGATTGAGCTTCTTCGAATTGGCCCACGGACCAAGCACTGCACGGTCGTTGCACAGCAGCAGCAGGAACACGGTCGCGCTCGGCAGCAGCACGCCGGCGAGCGTTTGCACCGCTTCGGTCAGGAGACCGAGCGGGCTGCCCGGAATCAGCACCAATGCCGCGGCGGCCGCGACGATCGCGAAGTACACGACGTAGAAGCCCTTCGCATCCGACACGCTACGGTGCAGCGAATGGCGAATCTTGAACACGTCGCCGATCGCATAGGCGGTCGATAGCGACACGGCCGCCGCGCCGATCACGCACGCATCGAACAACGCGATCGCGAACAGCACGGCCGAGGTGCGTCCCGCGTATCTCTCGAGACCGGCGATCACACCGCCCGCGTCCGTGAAGTTGCCGAAGCCGGACCGGCCGTCGAACAGCGCCGCGCTGAACGAGATCATCGCGACCGCGCCGATCAGCACGAACACGATGCCGATCCACAGGTCGGCTTTTTCGTAGTTCATGAAGCGGGGCGTGATGCGCTTATCGACCACGTAGCTCTGCTGGAAGAACAGCTGCCACGGAGCGACCGTCGTGCCGACGATGCCGATCACGAGCAGCATCACGTCGGACAGCTTCGAATGCGCGGGCCAGTTCGGAATGAAGAAGTCGCGCGCGATCTGGCCGACTGGCGGATGGATCGACACGAGCACGGGTACGAGCAACAGGCTCAGCACGCACAGCGCCACCGCGAAGCGCTCGAAACGGCGGAAGTCGCCGGTGCTGACGGCGGCCATCGTCAGCGCAGCGGCGATGCACACGCCCGCGATCTTTGAGACGCCGAAGAAGTCGAGCACGAACGTGATGCCGATGAATTCCGTCACGATGGTCAGCGCGTTCAGCAGGAATAGATCGACGACGCTGAACGCGCCCCAGAACTTGCCGAACCGCTCGAAAATGAGCCGTGCGTGGCCCACACCCGTGACCGCGCCGAGCCGCAGCACCATTTCCTGATTGACGAACAACACCGGCACCAGCAACAGCATGGTCCACAACAAGGTGGTGCCGTAGTTCTGGCCGGCCTGCGTGTAGATGCCGAATGCGCCCGCGTCGTTGTCGCCGACCATCACGATCAGACCGGGGCCGAGGATCGCGAGCAGCGTGCGCACGCGCGCCCACCAGCTGGTGCGCGGTGCGATGTCATGGTGAGCGATCGTGCCGAGCGCGCCCTTGATATCGCCTACGTGTGCCGAATCGAGCACGGCGCTGCGCGCGGAGGAAATGTTCGTCGGAGTAGACATGTCGTTCTCTCCTGGTTGTAGTTGTCGGAGGTCGGGTCGCGAAACGCTATGCCAGGCGCGACATCACGCGACGGCAGAAGGCGATGAACGGACGCGATTCGCGCGGGTGCAGCACCAGCAGAGCGTCGTAAAACGCGCGCGATTCCTGTACGCGCGGGAACTTCGAAAGAAGGAGGCCGAATTGCATTGGGTATCTCCGTGCGTCGGTTTCGACGCGCTGGGGGAAAGCCAGCAGACACGGAGGCCGCGAATGTCCGGGCGCGGCGATGGAGGTCTACTCGCTTTCCTCAGTTAATAGAACAGGGAAGCGGCATAAGGGATAACTTTCACTGTCAGGCATGACGGCTCCTTGTTGGTGGGTAGCGGGCACTGCGTACGAGCGCTTGATGCGCTCGCTCCGCACGTTCGCGACGCACGTGTTTATCCACGCGTTCGCGCGCATTGCGTTGAACTGGCTGCGTTGATCGACAACGCGCGCGCAAACGCGACCGCAAGCGCGAGGCTCGCGATGCGACGCCGTATCAGCGCAGGGACGCGTTTGAACGCGGCGTTCCTGTCATGCGGATACGACGTTACGTTAGGTGCACGGGAATAGACTGCGGCGCGCACCGTCTGCCTGCTGGCAAGACGGCGGCTGATGAAGAGAGCGCGGACGTCCTGCCGGTCAGGCAGCGAAACTGTTCGAAAGTCGGCTACTGCAGGTGTCCAAGGCGTGAGCCCCATTGGTGATGATTCTTGAATTCTAGGGTTCGCTTTCCGCCGAGGTCAACCTGTTTCTTAAGCAGAGCGGAGAAAATGTGCGGCGCGCAACGCTTCGCACTGTGAACGACGTGCGGGTCGAGGCTGATAGAGAGGGGAAGTCGAACAGGCGGCATCGATCCATCCGGCCGATGCCACCACGCGTGCTTACTGATTGGCGCGCCGTCGCACGGTCAGCCGGTTATGTACGCTTCTGACGCCGCGAACCGATCGCGCGGCGTTGCCGGCTTGCGCGATTTGCGATTGCCGCGGCACCGTGCCGCTCAGCGTAACGATGCCGTGGCGCGATTCGACACGGATGTTCGCCGAATTGAGGTTGGTGGTGCGCGTGAAAGCGCGGCGGACGTCGCGGACAATCGCGCTGTCGGACCGGTTGGCGTTCCGGTTCGAAGCCGCTTGGGCCGGCTGGCTTTGCATCGACGCGTCGTTCGGCATCTCGCGCGTCTGTGCGTTGGCATAGGTCGCGCAAGTCGCGATGGCTACCGCGAACATTGCGCCGACGATTCTTCTCGCGCCGTTTCTTTTCATTCTTCCTCCTTTGCCGGTTTGTCAGGAACTGCCGTTCGAGCCGCGTGCTGCCAGCGGGGAAGAGGCGGCGCAACGCACTGCCGCCTCGCGACGAGTAATCGACCGTCGGCTCCGATTATATTCTGCGGCGCACGCGTCGATATCGATAGGTGAGAAGATTCGGGAGCCGCGGAGGTGAGAATATGCGCACCTGTACGCGCACTTCAAAACCGAAGGTGAGGGTATTCGGGAGTGGCGTCGATGGTGCGACAAGTTGCGAATGGTTTCTTGGGAAGCATGGTTCCGGTCAGAAGCGCAACGCGGTGAGGCCGTCTCGCAGGAAGCCGGCGGGGGCGCACGTCGGTTACTGGTTGCGCCTGATCGAAGATCGCGGCGCGTGCGGCACGCGAAAGGTGAGAACTTTCGGGAGTCGCGCGCGGGCTCGCTCTTTCGCAACTAACCGGCTGTGCCAGAAGCGAAATAAACCGTGCGGCAAGCGGCGAGCCGGCCATGCACGCATTTGCCAGTCAGCGATAGGTGAGGATTTTCGGGACCCGTCGATGCCGTATCGGTAGGCCGGACGCGTTGTCGACGTGCAAAACAGGCTTCATGCAGTCGCCGATCATCGCATCCATCGCGTTGACCGCTCGGCGGCTGTGTAACGTAAGTCGTTGAATGTCCAGGCGATCTGCCGCTTACAAGGCCGGCATCGGCGACGTGAACCGACTGCGTTCGATCAAAGGTGAGGATTTTCGGGAGCGATGTGTCAGAGCCACGCCGCGCTCGCTGAAATGCCCCCTGGAGCCCTCGCTTCGCCGCAAAGGTGAGGCTTTTCGGGAGCAATGGCGACGCTAGCTGACGCCGATTCACCGCCGCTCCGTGCCAAAGGTGAGGCTTTTCGGGAGCGGCAGCAATCGGCAGCGATCGCTCGTTCAAGCCGATTTCGCGATCTCGCGAATGTCCGCGACCGGCGTCTGCCCGAAAGCATCGCTAAGCGCGTAGTCGATCAGCCGCGCCGCGGATTGCTCGGGCGTCGACAGTTGGCCGTTGCGCTTCAGATCTTCGAAGCGCTGGCGCATCGGGAATTGCTCTTCGCCGCTACCCCGAATTTGCGCCTGCATATCCGTATCGATCACGCCCGGCGCGAGGCTGCAAATGCGCAGCGCGCGAGTCGCGTCGAGCGCGACGGCGCGCGCGTGATGATCGAGCGCGGCCTTGGTCGCGCAGTAGATGCTCCAGCCCGGATACGCGTTGCGCGCCGCGCCGCTCGAAATGTGCACGATGCGCCGGTCGGTTGCGTCGACAGCCGCGGCGGCGAGTGCGCTCGCGAGCATCAGCGGCGTCGCGACGTTCAGGCTCACTGCGTCCGCGACGTTCGCCACGTCCTGAGCTTCGATGGGCCCAATCGGTTCCACCGTGCCCGCATTGTTGATCAGCAGCACCGTCTGCGCGCCGCGCACGAAGTTGCTCAGCGCGTCGGTGGCGATCCATTGCGCGACGCGTGCAGGCTCGGCGAGCGGCAGCTCGATTTCTTCGAGCTGCGCGGCAAAGCGCGCCTTCAGCGCCGCATTGCGCGAGCGCGACAGACCCAGCACCGTGACGTTGCGCGCGAGCAGTTGTTCGGCGAGCGCCGCGCCCAGGCCGCGCGTATGGCCGGTGACGATCGCGCGGATCGGAGAAGAGGAGGGCATGTCGTTTCCTTGTGATCGTTGTCTTGCAGAATCGACGATTTTCTCACGCCGTATTCAGACCGACCGAAAGCGCTCGCGATACTGCATCGGCGTTACGCCGAGCCGCTTCGTAAACACGATGCGCATGCGGTCCGCGGTGCCGAAGCCGCAATCGTACGCGATCGTCTTCAGCGCCGCGGCGCTGCTTTCGAGCAGCTTGCGCGCCGCATCCACGCGTGCGCGTTCGACGAATTCATGCGGCGTCACGCCGGTTTCCTGCACGAACACGCGCGCGAAGTTACGCGCGCTCATGCCGGCGACGTCGGCGAGCTGCTTGACGGTGAAGCTGTCATGGAGACGCGCCATCACGTGCGCCTGCACTTTCGCGGCGGGCGAGGTGTCGTCGGCGGGCGCGGTCAAATACGGGCTGAATTGCGACTGGCCGCCTTGCCGCTGCGCGAACACGACGAGCCGTTTGGCGACCGCGAGCGCAGTATGCGGACCGTGATCCTCGGCCACCAGCGCGAGCGACAGATCGATGCCGGCCGTCACGCCCGCCGACGTGACCAGCGGCCCCTCGCGCAGATAGATGCGATCGAAGTCGACCCGCGCGTGCGGAAACTGCGCGGCGAGTTGCGCCGCGTGCTGCCAGTGCGTGGTCACATGCCGCCCATCGAGCAGGCCCGCGTGACCGAGCGCGAATGCGCCGGTGCAGATCGATCCGTAGCGGGCGCAGCGTGTCGCGACGTTAGCGAGCCAGTCGAGCAGGCGCGCGTCGGGCACTTCGTTGTGTGGCAGAGCGGGGCCGCCGGCGATGAGCGCGAGATCGAACGGTTCGCGCGCCTGCTCGAAGGTCGCGTCCGCCACCAGCGTCATGCCGTTCGACGCGCGCAACGGTGCCGGGTCCGCGGCCAGCAACTTGACCTCGTAGCGCTGCGCGGGCGCGACGAAGCCGTTCGCTTCGGAGAACACGTCGACGGGACCGGCGACGTCGAGTGCCTGCACACCTGGGAACATCGCGATCGCGACGGTGGGCATCGAATGACTTCCTTTGACGGTGGAATATGAAGGACGTGCCGCGGCAGTCAACGCTGTGCGTTTGGCAGTGTTCAACGGCTCGCAGCGATTGTTCACCGCGCCGCGCTAGCCAATACTGGCTTGGCCGGACGCGCGGTCTCACACACAGGCAACAGGCATCCACATCACGGCGCGGCCCAGCATACCAAAACGCGCTTTGAAGCCGCGGCGCGCGTCCTGTTGATCACATTCACTTTCGCATTCGAAGGAGTACGTCGCATGACTACGACGATCGCAGGTATTCAGATTCCAGACAGCATGATGGCGCGCGAAGCCACCGAACTCGTGCGCGACACTGAAACGGAGCTTCTCTATCACCATTCGCGGCGCGTGTTTCTGTTCGGCGCGCTGGCCGGGCAGCGCAAGCAGCTGAAGTACGACCCTGAGCTGCTGTACATCGGCGCGATGTTCCACGACATGGGGCTCGTTGCGCCGTACAGCAGCGAGCACGAGCGTTTCGAAGTGGACGGCGCGAACGCCGCGCGCGAATTTCTGCGGCGGCATCGGATCGGGGAGGATGAGATCGAGCAGGTATGGACCGCAATCGCGCTGCACACGACCCCGGGCATTCCGCAGCATATGAAGCCGGTGATCGCGCTCGTCACCGCGGGCGTCGAAATGGATGTGCTCGGCCTCGCCTACGACGAATTCAGCGAGCAGCAGCGCGAGGAAGTTACGCATGCGCATCCGCGCGGCTCGCACTTCAAGGAAGGCATCATCGATGCGTTCGCGCATGGCACGATCCACAAGCCGCATACGACGTTCGGCAACGTGAAGGCCGACGTGCTCGCGCTGAAAGATCCGCACTATCATCGCGAGAATTTCTGCACGATGATTCTGGGTTCGGCGTGGAAGTCGTGAGCGACCGATTGGCCAACTGAGCGGGCGCGGCCCCCCGTTTCGCGCGACTCGCGTCAAAATAGGCGCATCGCACTTCTGCGTCGCCGCCCCATGGTCATCAAAAACCTTCTCCGCAAACTCGACCTCACCACGCTGCAACTCTTTCTCGCCGTCTTCGAAGAGGGCACGCTCACGCGTGCCGCCGAGCGCGAGGCAATCGCCGTGTCCGCCGCCAGCAAGCGGCTGGTCGAACTCGAACAGGCGGTCGGCGCGTCGCTATTCCAGCGCAACGCGCGCGGCATGACGCTGACGCCGGCCGGCGAAACGCTGCTGCATCACGCGCGCCGGGTGCTGCGCGACATCGAGAGCATCGGCATCGAGCTGGCCGGCCATGCCAGCGGCGTGCTCGGCTATGTGCGGATGATGGCGAACCTGTCGGCGATCGTCGAATTTCTGCCCGAAGATCTGCGCGCGTTCCAGTCGTTGCACGAACGCGTGAAGGTCGATCTCGAGGAGCGGCCGAGCGGCGGCGTCGTCAAGGCCGTCGACGAAAGTCTCGCCGATCTCGGCATCTGTTCCGGCGACGCCGACACGCGCGAGCTGCACGTCGAACACTACCGGCGCGATTCGCTCGTGATCGTGATGCGCGACGATCATCCGCTCGCGGCACGCACCAGCATTGCGTTCGCCGAAACGCTCGACGGCGATCACGTCGGCCTGCATTCGGCGAGCTCGATCAACGCGCGCACGCACCTCGCGGCGCGCCAGGCCGGCAAGCCGCTGCGGCTGCGCATCCACGTGCCGGGTTTCGATGCTGTCTGCCGGATGGTGCAGGCCGGCATGGGCGTCGGCGTGCTGCCGCAAAAGGTGTATCAGCTGATGGGCCGCCCGCTCGGCCTCGTCGGCACGCCGCTCGATGACGAATGGGCCGAGCGCAGCCTCGTGCTCGTCGTGCGTGACGTCGATGCGTTGTCACCGGTGAGCCGGCTGCTGTTCGACCATCTGCGCACGGTCGAGGCACGGGAAACTGCAGCAGAGGTGCAGACCGAACCCGCTCCGACGGCCACCCAACCTGCGCGCCGAGTCCGCAGCCGCCGCTGAGCGTTCGCCGTTCGCGAACGGTCGTTGGCGAATTGCGGTTGGACGCCGCCACCGCGCCGCTTCTAAGCTGTCTCCCAATACGAAACGAGTTCGGAGACAGCAACATGGGTGGACCACTGCAGGGTATTCGCGTCGTCGAGATCGGCACCCTCATCGCCGCGCCGTTCGCCGCGCGCCTGATGGCCGAGTTCGGCGCCGACGTGATCAAGATCGAAGCGCCCGAAACCGGCGACCCCCTTCGCAAATGGCGCAAGCTGCATGAAGGCACGTCGCTGTGGTGGTATCTGCAGTCGCGCAACAAGAAGTCCGTCTGCGTGAATCTGAAATCGGCCGATGGCGTCGAGGTCGTCAAGCGCCTCGCCGCCGATGCCGACGTCGTCATCGAAAATCTGCGCCCCGGTGCGCTCGAAAAGCTCGGCCTCGGCTGGGACGTGCTGCACGCGCTGAACCCGAAACTGACGATGGTGCGCATTTCCGGCTACGGCCAGTCCGGCCCGTATCGCGAACGGCCGGGCTTCGGCGCGATCGGCGAGGCGATGGGTGGCATCCGCTACACGACCGGCGAGGTGGACGGCGCGCCGGCGCGCGTCGGCGTGAGTCTCGGCGATTCGCTCGCGTCGCTGCACGGCGTGATCGGCGCGCTGATGTCGCTGCTGCGCGTGAAGACCGGCCAGGGCGAAGGCCAGGTGGTCGACGTGTCGCTGGTCGAGAGCGTGTTCAATCTGATGGAAAGCCTCGTGCCCGAATACGACCTGCTCGGCCATGTGCGCGAGCGCAGCGGCGGCGCGCTGCCGGGCATCGCGCCGTCGAACACGTATCGCACCGAGGACGACGGCTATGTCGTGATCGCAGGCAACAGCGATCCGATCTTCAAGCGGCTGATGCATCTGATCGGCCGCCCCGATCTCGCCGACGATCCCGCGCTCGCGCACAACGACGGCCGCGTGAAGCAGGTCGCGATGCTCGATCAGGCGATCACGGAGTGGACCTCGCATCACGCGACCGAAGACGTGCTGGCCGGGCTGGAACGGGCCGAAGTGCCGGCGGGGCGCATCTATTCGGTGGCCGACATCGTCGCCGATCCACACTACCAGGCGCGCGACATGTTGCTGCAGGCGCAATTGCCGGGCGGCGCGTCGGTGAAGATGCCGGGCATCGTGCCGAAGCTGTCGGACACGCCGGGCGAAGTGCGCTGGCAAGGACCGACGCTCGGTGAACACACCGGCAGCGTGCTCAGCGAGCTTGGATTCGCGAGCGAAGACATCGAGCGGCTTCGTCGCGAGGGAGCGGTGCAATGAATTCCACGATCTTTTCCACGCGCGAGGCCGCGTCATTCGACCCACTGATCGTGCAGGAAGTCGCCCCGCGCGATGGCCTGCAGATCGAACCTACTTGGGTCGAAACCGCCGACAAGATCGCGCTGATCAACGGGCTATCCACATGCGGATTCACGCGTATCGAAGCGGGCTCGTTCGTGTCGCCGAAAGCGATTCCGGCGTTGCGCGACGGCGAAGCCGTGTTCCAGCAGATCGAGCGCCAAGCCGGCGTGATCTATGTCGCGCTGGTGCCGAACCTGAAGGGCGCCGAGCGCGCTTTGTCCGCGCGCGCCGACGAACTGAACCTCGTGATGTCCGCGAGCCAGACGCATAACCGCGCGAACATGCGCATGAGCTGCGAGTCGTCGCTCGCGGCGTTCGACGACATCGTGCGTCGCGCGTTGGCCGCGGGCGTGCGGCTCAACGCGACCGTGGCGACCGCGTTCGGCTGTCCGTTCGAAGGCCGCATCGACGAAGACCGCGTGATCGGCATCGTCGACGCGTATCGCGAGATGGGCATCGAGGGCATCACGCTCGCCGACACGACCGGCATGGCGAATCCGCGTCAGGTCGCGCGGCTCGTCGCACGCGTGCTCGAAGCCCTGCCGGCCGCGGCGCTCACGCTGCACTTCCATAACACGCGCGGCCTCGGTCTCGCCAACGTGCTCGCCGCGTATGAATCCGGCGCGCGCCGCTTCGATGCGGCGCTCGGCGGCCTCGGCGGCTGCCCGTTCGCGCCGGGCGCCTCGGGCAACATCTGCACCGAAGACCTCGTGAACCTGTGCGACGAAATGGGCATCCCGACCGGGATCGATCTGCCGAAGCTGCTCGCGCTGTCGCGCGGCTTGCCTGCATTGCTCGGCCACGACGTGCCGGGGCAAGTCGCCAAGGCGGGCCGCAATTGCGATTTGCATCCGGTGCCCGACTACGTTCGACAGATCTGAACCGCACCCCGACAAACAACCCCTCAACCGATCAAACGACCGGACGGCACCGCCGAATCCGGCATTGGAGACAAGCATGAGTGACCTGGGCGTAGTGGCGGGCAGTACCCGCGAACATGGCGCGGATGATCTCGCGGCGATCGTCCGCAAAGTCGCGTGGCGGCTGATGCCGCTGATCATGATCTGCTATCTGTTCGCGTTCTTCGACCGCATCAATATCAGCTTCGCGAAGTTCCAGCTGCAAAGTGATCTGGGCTTGTCGGATACCGCGTACGGTCTCGGCGCGAGTCTGTTCGTGATCGGCTACGTGCTGTTCGAGGTGCCCAGCAATCTGTTCCTGTACAAGGTCGGCGCTCGACGCTGGATCGCGCGGATCATGATTTCGTGGGGACTCGCGACCGCGGCGATGGTGTTCGTCAACAACGAATGGCAGTTCTACGGCCTGCGCTTCGTGATCGGCGCAATGGAAGCGGGCTTCGCGCCCGGCGTGCTGTACTACCTGACGCTGTGGTTTCCGACCGAATATCGCGGCCGCATCACGTCGATGCTGTTTCTCGCGTCGGCGTTTTCGGGGCTGGTCGGTGCGCCGCTCGCGGGGCTCGTGATCGGTCATATGGACGGCGTGGCCGGCATGCCGGGTTGGCACTGGCTGTTCCTGGTCGGCGGCTTGCCGTGTGTGGTGCTAGGTTTGCTGGTGCTGAAGCTGCTGAAGGATCGCATCGACGATGCGGGGTGGCTGTCATCGGCGGAGAAGAGCTTGCTCGCCGGGCAGATCGCCCAGCAAAGCCGCCCGGCACCGACCGGCCATTCGCTGCTGGGCGCGCTGAAGACGCCGGGCTTCCTGACGCTCGGGCTCGTGTATTTCCTGATTCAGATCGCGTCCTACGGTCTGAATTTCTGGGCACCGCATCTGATTCACGTGGCGGGCACGAAGAATCCCACCGTGGTCGGCCTGCTGACGGCGGTGCCGTATGTGTGCGGCGCAATCTGCATGGTGGTGGTCGGGCGCTTGTCCGACGCGAGCGGCGAGCGGCGCAAGTTCGTGTTCGGGCTGCTGTTGATGTCCGCGCTCGGCTTCTTCGCAGCGGGCTACTTCGACAAACAGACCGCGTTGCTGGTGGTCGCGCTTGCGGTGATGGGCGCGGGCGTGGTCGCATCGATTCCGGCATTCTGGGCGCTGCCGCCCAAGCTGCTGACGGGCGCGGGCGCCGCGGGCGGTATCGCGTTGATCAACACGCTCGGGCAACTCGGCGGGATCGTGAGCCCGGTGATGGTGGGGCGTGTGAAGGATCTGACCGGCAGCACGACGCCGGCGCTGTATGTGATCGGCGCGATGAGCGTGGTGTGCGCGCTGATCGTGCTGTATGGGTTGCCGGAGTCGCTGCGCAGTCGTGAAACGGCGCGGTGAAATAGAGGTGGACGGCGCGGTCGTTCGCTTGCATCACACGACGTGCCGCGCCGCTGCCCGCTAGCGCATCCGCGAACGATAGGCCTGCCGCATCAATCACTTGGCAGGCCTGTGCGCAGGTTGTCCACAAGCTTGTTCCCAAATTATGTGGACAACTGGACTTCGAGGTGGGTCCGACTGATACGGCGTCCTTGCCAAGCCCGCTCGCCGGTAGCACGCACTCCGTAGCGACGCTCGCTGCCTACGCGTGCACCGCGCGCGGATAGTTCTCACGCTTCAAGCACTTAAGCTCGCTGTGCGAGGGTTGTCCACAGGCTTGCCAACAATTTAGGTGGACAAGTTTTGTTTGCCGACAGGGTACCGTGCCGAAGCGACCACTTCCTCCTGCACTTGCACCTGCAAAACCGCATCCCGTTTATCGAGCAGATGCTGCCGCAAAATCGCGCTGAGCTTCTTGCCGTCGCGAGCCTCGAGCGCCTTCAGCATTTCATCGTGATCGTGAATCGCGCGGTCCCATTTCGGCGTCTGATAGTTCGAGCGAAAGCGCAGCGCCTGCAGCCGCCGGTTGACCGACACATAGGTCTGCCGCAGCGCTGAATTTCTCGCCGCCTCGTTGATCTTGTCGTGAATCGCCTGGTTGCGGCTGTAGTAGCCCGGCAGATCGTTCTGCGCGCGGCACGCGAGCATCGCGTAGTGCAGTGCTTTGATCTCGGCGAGTTCGGCCGCCGTGATGCGCTCGGCCGCGAGTTCGCCCGAGAACGCTTCGAGGCCGCTCATCAATTCGAAGGTTTCGCGCACTTCCGCCTCCGACATTTTCGACACCGATGCGCCCCGGTTCGGCGAAATCTCGATCAAACCTTCGGCGGCCAGCACCTTCAGCGCCTCGCGCAGCGGCGTGCGCGAAATGCCGAGCGTTTCGCACAACTCGCGCTCGTTCAGTTTCTTGCCGGGCTCCAGCACCCCCTCGACGATAAAGCGGCGGATGTGCTCCACCACCGTGTCATGCAGGCGCTGACGCTCGACCTTCGGCATCAGCGGGGCAGCGGTCACACCCGCGTCGACATGCGAATTTTGCATACAAAAACCCCCAGCTTCACATGATTTGGGATTTTATCCGAACCATATCGATTAGTTATCAGCGCGCAAACGCGGGTAAACACGGTGCTCAACGAGCATATTTCGTCTTGGGAACGTCACGATTCTTCTGATACAGTTTTTTGAATGCAAAATTCAATTGGAGGAGTCCGATGCTGAAGCTAGATTTTCATCCCGCCGGCCGTCACTTCCTGCAGATTCCGGGGCCGAGTCCGGTGCCCGATCGCATCCTCCGCGCGATGAGCTATCCGACCATCGACCACCGCGGTCCCGAGTTCGGCGAACTGGGTCTCAAGGTGCTCGACGGCATCAAGAAGATCTTCAAGACGCAGCAACCGGTCGTCATCTATCCGGCGTCCGGCACGGGCGCATGGGAAGCCGCGTTGTCGAATACGCTGAGCCCCGGCGATCACGTGCTGATGTTCGAGACGGGCCACTTCGCGACGCTATGGAAAAAGATGGCCGAGAAGCTCGGCCTGAAGCCCGAGTTCCTGGGTTTGCCAGGCATCGAAGGCTGGCGGCGCGGCGTGCAGCCGCAGATGATCGAAGAGCGTCTGCGCGCCGACACGCAGCATGCGATCAAGGCGGTCTGCGTGGTGCACAACGAAACCTCGACCGGCGTCACGTCCGACATCGCCGCCGTGCGCCGCGCGATCGACGCCGCCGGCCATCCGGCGCTGCTGCTCGTCGACACGATCTCCGGTCTCGCGTGCGCTGACTACCGTCACGACGAATGGGGTGTCGACGTGACCGTGTCGGGCTCGCAAAAGGGCTTGATGCTGCCGCCGGGCATCAGCTTCAACGCGATCTCGCCGAAGGCGATGGCCGCCAACCAGCACGCGAAGCTGCCGCGCAGCTTCTGGGACTGGTCGGAAATCGTCGAAATGAACAAGACCGGTTACTGGCCGTACACGCCGAACACGAACCTGCTGTATGGCCTGCACGAAGCGATCGAGATGATTCTCGGCGAAGGGCTCGACAACGTGTTCGCGCGTCACGAGCGGCTCGCCGAAGCGACGCGCCGCGCGGTGCGCGCGTGGGGGCGCGAAATCCAGTGCGCCGATCCCGCCGTGTATAGCCCGGTGCTGACGGGCGTGATGATGCCCGACGGCGTCGATGCCGACGCGGTGCGCAAGCTGATCTACGAACGCTTCGATATGTCGCTCGGGACGGGCCTCGGCAAGATGAAAGGCCGCATGTTCCGCATCGGTCATCTCGGCGATTGCAACGACCTGACGCTGCTCGCGACCCTGGCCGGCTGCGAAATGGGTCTGCGGCTTGCTGGCGTGCCCCTTAAGGAAAGCGGCATGCCTGCCGCTATGGAGTGGTTGAGCCACGCACCGAAGACGCCGGGTTTGAAGGCCGCGGCATAAGCGCCAACAACAGGAAACAAGCCGTAACACCAGGGAGCGCATTTCTCATCGAGCCGCGCGCAGAACGCGGCCATCACAACATGCAATGCGTCCATAACGGCTATCGCGGCCGACGGGCGACGACGCAGCGCGCCACTTCAGGCGCGCCGTCGACACATGCCACGGAGAGAGAGGATGAAACGGTTTCGTTTGACCAGTGCGACCAGTATCGTTCTAGTGATGCTCTGCATCATGTACTTCATCACGTACCTCGATCGCGTGAACGTCAGCACCGCGGCCGCGGGTTTCGGCAAGGAATTCAATCTCACCCATACGCAGGTCGGCCTCGTGTTCTCGGCCTTCGCGTATCCGTATCTGCTGTTTCAGGTGATCGGCGGCTGGGTCAGCGATCGCTTCGGCGCGCGACGCACGCTGTTGTTCTGCGGCGCGGTCTGGGGTCTCGCGACGGTGTTTACGGGCCTCGCGGGCGGACTCGCTTCGTTGCTCGCCGCGCGGCTCGTGCTCGGTTTCGGTGAAGGCGCGACCTTCCCGGCGGCAACGTCGGCGATGTCGCGCTGGGTCGCGAAAGAAAAACGCGGCTTCGCGCAGGGCATCACGCACGCGGCGTCACGAGTCGGCAATGCGGTCGCGCCGGCCCTCATCGTGCTGGTGATGACCACCTGGGGCTGGCGCGAATCGTTCTATATCTGCGGCGCGCTGAGCCTGGTGTGGGTCGGCCTGTGGGCGATCACGTTCACCGAGCATCCGAAAGATCATCCGCGCATCACGCCCGAGGAACTCGCGGTGCTGCCCGCGGTGAAGCCGAAAGTCGCAGGCCTGCCGTGGGGCAAACTGTTTCGCCGCATGACACCGGTCACGATCGTCTACTTCTGCTACGGCTGGACGCTGTGGCTGTTCCTGAGCTGGATTCCGCTGTACTTCCTGCACAACCATCATCTGCAATTGCAGAAGTCGGCGATCTTCGCGTCGGTCGTGTTTTTTGCCGGCGTGATCGGCGATACGCTCGGCGGCCTCGTCACCGATGCGATCTTCAAGCGCACCGGCAGCCTCAAACGCGCGCGCAGCTGGATGGTGTCGGTGTGCATGCTGTTTTGCCTGCTGTCGCTGATTCCGTTGATGTTCACGCATGACCTGACGCTGTCGATCGCCTGTCTGGCGTCGGGCTTCTTCTTCGCCGAAATGACGATCGGCCCGATGTGGGCGATCCCGATGGACATCGCGCCGGAATTCTCCGGCACCGCGAGCGGCATGATGAACACGGGCTCGGCGCTGGCCGCGATCATCTCGCCGGTGATGGGCGGCTTTCTGATCGACCACTTCGGCAACTGGGATCTGCCGTTCGTCGGCAGCATGTTGCTGATGGGCATCGGCGTCGTGCTCGCGTTCCGCATGCAGCCGGAGAGCCGCTTCGAAGCTGGCGCGTCGGAGAAGGCGCAGGCTTCCAGCCGGGTGGGCGTGTAAAACATGACTTCATCACTGAGCCAGCTTCTTGCCGATGGGCGCCGCAGTCGCACGGTGCTCGATACGTTGCCGCCGGAACAGCTTCCTTCTACTGCTGACGCCGCCTACGCAATCCAGCACGAAATCCTGAGCGCGTGCGGCGCGCGAATCGGCGGCTGGAAGATCGGCGCGAAATCGGCGAGCGGACCGATTCAAGGCGCGCCATTGCCCGACACGGATCTGCACGCCGATGGCGCGCGTCTGTCGCGCGAAGGTCTCGCGCCGCTCGGGCTCGAACTCGAAGTCGCGTTTCGTTTCGGCCGGCGTTTCGAGCCTTCCGCGACACCGTACGGCGAAGATGAAGTGCTTGCGGGCATCGGCTCGATCGGCGCGACCATCGAGATCGTCGCGAGCCGCTATGCCGCGTGGCCCGCCATCGACAAACTCGCGCAGCTCGCGGACCTGCAGAATCACGGCGCGCTGATCGTCGGTGAATTCACGCGGTATCGCGAGGATTTTCCATACGTCGCGCCGTCGCTGCGTTTCGAGTTCAACGGACGCAATGTCGTCGCAACGACGCCCGCGAATCCTGCCGGCGATCCGCGACGGCTGTTGACGTGGCTCGTCAATCACGCGAGTGCGCGCGGCATTGCGGTCACCCCGGAGATGGTGATCACCGCCGGTTCATACACCGGCATGTTCTTTCCGCGCGAGGCGGGCAACGTGAGCGGGCATATCGAAGGACTCGCGCCGGTGCATCTGACGCTGTACTAGGTAATTCGAGCCGCGCGGCTCAGGCGCGCTCCTCACAGGCCGACGAAATGACGAATCCCACTGCGGGCTTGCTCGTCAAGCCGATTCATCTGGTCCCCTCCGCCGCGCGCGCAACGAGTCCGCTCGCGCAGCATCTGCGCAAAGCGCTGCGCGGCGACGTGCTGTTCGATCTCGCGAGCCGCGGCCGCTACTCGACCGATGCGTCGATCTATCAGATCACGCCGGTCGGCGTCGTGGTGCCGCGCGATCAGGACGATCTGCGCATCGCGCTCGAGATCGCGCGCAGCGAGAAGGTACCGCTGCTCGCGCGCGGCGCGGGCACGAGCCAGTGCGGGCAGACGGTCGGCGAAGCGCTGGTGGTCGATACGAGCAAGTGGCTGAACAACATCGTCGCGTTCGATGCCGATGCGCGCACCGTCACGGTCGAGCCCGGCGTCGTGCTCGATCATCTGAATGCGTGGCTGAAGCCGCATGGACTGTGGTTCCCGGTCGATGTTTCGACGGCCGCGCAGTGCACGATCGGCGGCATGGCCGGCAACAACTCGTGCGGCTCACGCTCGATCGAATACGGCAACATGGTTCACAACGTCGACGCGATCGACGCGATTCTCGCCGACGGCAGCGAAGCGCGCTTCGCGTCGCTGCGCGAGGCGCCGCAAGGCGAGCGCTTGCAGCAGATCGTCGCTGGTGTCACGCGGATCGCGCAGCGTGAGCGTGATGAAATCGTCGCGCGCGTGCCGAGGGTGCTGCGCCGCGTGGCGGGCTACAACATCGATCTGTTCGACTGCCAGAATCCGCGCGCCTATACCGATGACGGCAGCGCGAACCTCGCGCATCTGCTGGTCGGCTCGGAAGGCACGCTCGCATTCAGCCGGCAGATCACGCTGAAGCTCGCGCCGCTGCCCGCTCATAAAACGCTTGGCGTGGTCAACTTTCCTACCTTCCGGCAGTCGATGGCGCTCACGCAGCACATCGTCAAGCTGAAGCCGGTCGCGGTCGAACTCGTCGATCGCACGATGATCGATCTCGCGTTGAGCAATCCCGCATTTCGTCCGGTGATCGAGAAGGCGCTGGTCGGCGAGCCCGAGGCGATTCTGCTCGTCGAGTTCGCGGGCGAGGATCGCGACGCGCAGCTTGCGTCGCTGAAGCAGCTGACCGAATTGATGGGCGAGCTGGGCTTGCCCGATGCGGTCGTCGAGATGCCGGACGCGAACGCGCAAAAAGCACTGTGGGAAGTGCGCAAGGCCGGGCTCAACATCATGATGAGCATGAAGGGCGACGGCAAGCCGGTGTCTTTCATCGAAGATTGCGCGGTGCCGCTCGAACATCTGGCCGACTACACGAGCCGGCTGACCGAAGTGTTTCATCGCCACGGCACCGAGGGCACCTGGTACGCGCATGCGAGCGTCGGCACGCTGCACGTGCGGCCCATTCTCGACATGCGCCGCGACGGCGCAACGAAGATGCGCGCGATCGCCGAAGAAGCGGCCGCGCTGGTGCGCGAGTACAAGGGCGCGTATTCCGGCGAGCATGGCGACGGTCTGTGCCGCGGCGAATGGGTCGCGTGGCAATACGGGCCGCGGCTTAACGAAGCGTTCAGCGAGATCAAGGCGCTGTTCGATCCGGACAATCGCTTCAATCCCGACAAGATCGTGCGTCCGCCTAAGATGGACGACACGCGTAATTTCCGCTTCGCGCCGGGCTATCGCGAACAACGCATCGAAACGGTGCTCGACTGGTCGACGTGGAACGTGAAGCGCGATCCGCTGACGGGAGAAGAAAGCGCGCCTGGCAGCGGCGACGATCTGAGCGGCGGCCTCGCGAAAGCGGTCGAGATGTGCAACAACAACGGCCACTGTCGCAAGTTCGACGCGGGCACGATGTGCCCGAGCTATCGCGTGACGAAGGACGAGCAGCATCTGACGCGCGGGCGGGCCAACACCTTGCGGCTCGCGATTTCAGGCCAGCTCGGCGAAAGCGGGCTCGCGAGCGATGACGTGAAGGAAACGCTCGACCTGTGCGTATCGTGCAAGGGCTGCAAGCGCGATTGCCCGACCGGCGTCGATATGGCGAAGTTCAAGATCGAGGCGCGGGCGGCGCGGGTGAAGACGCATGGACTGCGGCTGCGCGACAGGCTCGTCGCGTTCATGCCGCGCTATGCGGGCGCGGCGAGCCGCATGCCGGGACTGATGGCGCTCGCGGACAATGTGCCGGTGCTGTCGGCGTGGTTCAAGCGTTCTGTCGGGTTCGCTGCCGAGCGGAGTCTGCCGCGGTTCAAGAGGGCGTTTCTGGCCGATGCGGTGTCCGCGAAGCCTGCACGCAATGCTGCGCAGCCGTCCGCGCTGAAAGAAGTGCTGCTGTTCGTCGATACCTTCAATAACCACCTGGAGCCAGACAACGCGCGTGCCGCGCAACAGGTGCTCGAAGCGGCGGGATATACGGTCCACTTCAACGCACGGCCGGAAGAGCGCCCCGTGTGTTGCGGCCGCACGTTTCTCGCGGCGGGTCTCGTCGATGAAGCGAAACATGAAGCGCGGCGCATGCTCGATCTGTTCGGGCCGTTCGTCGAACGCGGCGTGCCGGTGGTGGGGCTGGAGCCATCGTGTCTGCTGTCGTTGCGCGACGAATTCCTGCAGTACGGTTTCGGCGACGAAGCGCGGCGCCTCGCGCAGCAAGCGTTTCTATTCGAGGAATTCCTCGTGCGCGAACAAAAGGCCGGGCGTTTGCAGCTCAAATTGAAACCGCTGCCGATGCAACAGGCGCTCGTGCACGGCCATTGCCACCAGAAAGCGTTCGATGCATTCACGCCGGTGCAGACCGTGCTGAAGTGGATTCCCGAATTGAAGGTATCGACGGTCGAATCGTCGTGCTGCGGCATGGCCGGCAGCTTCGGCTATGAAGCGGAGCACTACGCGACGTCGCAGGCGATGGCGGAGCTATCGCTGCTACCCGCGGTGCGCAAACTCGACGCCGCCACCGTGATGGTCGCCGATGGCACCAGCTGCCGGCATCAGATTCACGATGGGGCGGGCGTCGACGCGATTCACGTCGCGCGCGTGCTGGCGATGGCACTGCAATGACGCGGAGCTAACCGGAAGGCGAGACTCAAACCCCGATAGCCTGCCGAAACCCACTCGGCGTCACCCCGACAGCCTCGCGAAACCGGTGGCTAAAGTGACTCGCGTTCGCATAGCCGCATTGCCCGGCGATCTGCGCGAGCGGCAACGTGGTCGTGCGCAGCAGCGTACGCGCGCGATCGAGCCTTTGCCGCGCGATCCAGGCGGCGGGCGGCAACCCGAACGACTCGCGAAACATGCGCGCAAGATGAAACTCCGACATCGCCGCGACACCCGACAACTCACCGAGCGTCAACGGCTGCGCGAGATGACTGTCGATATAGTCGCGCAGCCGGCGCCGCGTCGCGGCCGACAGCCCGCCTTTCAGCGCCACGTTCGCGCGCCGAACGCCTTGTCCGCGCAACAGCAGGCTCAGCACTTCGTGCGCGGTCTCGTTGGTGCGCAGCAGACCGTCGGGACTTTCCCACTCCTCGTTGACGAGCGACTGGCACAGACTCGCAATGCGCGGGTCCTCGAAGTAGGTGCGATCGGCGAGCGTCAATTCGCGTGGCTCGCGGTCGAGCTCCTGTACCGCGCGTCGCGTGAAGTGCTCGGGCAGAAAGTACAGGTGCATGAAGTGCATATGGCCGCGCACCCACCAGCGCGATTCGTGATCGCCGGGCAGTGCGCACAGCCGCGACGGCGCGCCGTAGTGGCCCGGCATTTTCTGGCGCTCGGTGCGATAGCCGCCGTCCAGATAGCACGACAGCGTGTGATGGCCGGGCCGCTCGTAGATGGTCTCGGCTTCCTTCGTGTCGCGGGTCCATAGCGCGATCGCGAGTCCGTCGCCGAGCCACGCGAAGCGGTCCAGATGCGCGTTCGCACTGGCGAGCGTGTGACAGACCGACTGCAGGCCAAAAGGCAAGCCTGCGGTGGATGGCACGGGGACGGACGGGCTGGCGGTCACGGCGGCGAGCGGTGGTTTTCCGGTGATGCGTAGGGTTGAGCGGCCAGTATACGGCGCGGCCCCGCTGGCCGCTCCTTGCCACGAAAAAATGCGCAATTCTGGACAATTGCGGGCGGCGGCGCGGTTCCATAGTCGAGCTATCGTCAATGCTGCGCGTGATGGCAGCCTGTCATTGCAGTCCGAGGCCCGACCATGAATCTTTTGCTCTATGCCGTCACCGTGCTGATCTGGGGCACCACGTGGATCGCGATCAAATGGCAACTCGGCGCGGTGCCGCCGCCGGTATCGATTGCGTGGCGTTTCTGGATCGCCGCGCTGCTGCTGTTCGCGCTGCTGCGCATCATGCGCCGGCCGATCTGGCCGCCGCGCGGCGCCTGGCGCTACCTCGCCGCGCAGGGTCTCGCGCTGTTCTGCCTGAATTTCCTGTGCTTCTACTACGCCGAACAGATCGTGCCGAGCGGGCTCGTCGCGGTGGTGTTCTCGACCGCGCCGCTGCTGAACTCGATCAATGGGCGGCTGTTCATGGGCCGGCCGCTGCAGCCGAGCGCGATTGCGGGCGCCTTGCTCGGGCTCGTCGGCATCGTCTGTTTGTTCGTGCAGCAGATGGCCGGGCATCTCGGCGATCACACCGCGTGGCTCGGACTCGGCATCGCGTTTCTCGGCACGTTGTGCTTCTCGGCCGGCAACCTGCTGTCGAGCCGCATGCAGTCGATGGGCCTGCACCCGTTCGCGACCAATAGCTGGGCGATGCTGATCGGCGCGGCCGTCCTGACGCTCGGTAGTCTGTTCGCCGGCTATTCGTTCGCGGTGGAGCCGTCGGTACGCTATCTCGGCGCGCTCGCGTATCTCGCGGTGTTCGGCTCGGTGATCGGCTTCACGGCGTACCTGATGCTGGTCGGCCGTATGGGCCCGGAGCGCGCCGCCTACTGCACGGTGCTGTTCCCGATCGTCGCGCTCGCGGCGTCGACGCTGTTCGAGGGTTACCGGTGGTCCGCGCTCGCGGTGGTCGGTCTGCTGCTCGTCCTGGCCGGCAATCTGGTCGCGTTCGATCTGACGCGACGGATTTTCGTACGTCGCCGACCGGCTTGAACCTGATGCGCATAGCGCTCAAGGTGAGGATTTACAGGAGCAGAAAAAGCGCCCTGAATCTCTGACCGGTGAGGTTTTACGGGAACCGGTTTTTACCGGGTTCGTGAAGGGAGGATTTTGTTGGAAACGTAAATCGATGCAAATGGAATGAATTGGATGGGTCGGCATTCAATTATCATTTTTTTATCAATAAGTTTGCTATTTTTATATGAGAGCATAAAACACCAACTTTGATGTGCGCGCATCGCCTAGCAAGGATCGACCCCCGTGAAGCTTCTTCCCCGCCTTGGCTTGGCCGTGGTTCTAATCTATAGCCTGATCTCGCCGAATGTCTCCGCGCAATCCCAATTGAATTACACGACCTCATGGATCGGTAATAGTTTCGGATTTGGCGACGGTAAATGGATGCAGCAGGATATTCAGGCCATTAGCGTCGATGCTAATGGCACCGTTTATACGAATGCGCCGTGGGACGAAAGCGGCAGCGAAATCGCCGCCTATCGCGCCGGCGACAAGCTCGCGATCGCCGGTTCGACGCACGGCTGGGGCGCGGCCGGCGGCGACGCGGTGGCGGTGAATCACACGTACCTGTACGCGGCGATGTCGATCGGCAACGAGAACAATGCGCTGGTCGGCGCCGACTATCCGCCGGCCAATCAGACCTGGTACGGCATCACGCGACGCACGCTCGCGAATCTCGCGACCGGCGCGCCGTTTTCCGGCGGCATCGGCAATAGCGCGAATGCGACGAAGAACAGTTTCGTCGCGGTACAAACGGTGAAGACCGGCATCGACGCGGGCATTCGCGGCCTCGCCGCGACCGACAGCGAGCTCTATGTGGCCGACACGTACGGCAACCGGATCGTCGTGCACGACGCGCAATCCATGCAGCCGCTGCGTTCGTGGAGCGTCGCATCGCCCGCGCGCATCGCGATCGACACCGACTCGACGCTGTGGATCATCAGCGGCTTCGGCGCAGGCAGCCTGAGCATCCTGCATTACCGTGCAGACGGCACCGCGCTCGCCGGTCCATTGACTCTACCCGCGGGCACCGTGCCGACCGACCTCACGGTCACGCCATCCGGCCAGCTGCTGGTCGCCGACAACGGCGTTTCACAGCAGATTCTCGTGTTCAACAAAGGCGCGGGCGGCCAGATGCAGGCCGGCACGTCGATCGGCACGCGCAACGGCACCTTCCATCCGGTGCGCGGCGTGCCGGGTGATACGCGTTTCAACGGCATCACTGGCATCGGCGTCGATGCGGCTGGCAATCTGTACGTCGCGCAAAACGGCGAAGGACCGCGTGCGCCGGGCTCGGCATCGGTAGGGCAAGGCGCGGTGCTGGAGAGCTACGTGTACGGCACGCGCGTGCTCAACTGGCGGCTCTACGGCCTGACTTTCGTCGATAGCGGCGCGTTCGATCCGGCCACGCCCGCTTCGATCTACACGGGCTCGAAGCGCTTCACGCTCGATTACAGGCAGCCGGCCGGTCACGAATGGTCATACGCGGCGTTCACGCTCGATCGCTTCGATTACCCCGACGACCCCGCGTTTCACCAGCCGCGCGGCGTGCGCGGCGAACCGATGGTGCGCAGATTCAATGGCCAGCGTTTTCTCTATACGCTCGATCCGGGCGCGCACTATCTGAACGTCTATCGCTTCGGTGCCGCGCACGGCGAGATCGCGATTCCGTCGGGAATGCTCGCGCAGAATCCGCTGCCGGGCACCTGGCCCGCCGCGCAACCGACGTACGGCGAATGGCTGTGGCGCGACGGCAATGGCAATGGCACCGTCGACGCGAGCGAGATCAGCGGCAATCCGTCGACCGGCAGCACGGTCGGCAACGGCTTCTGGTGGGTCGACGAACCCGGCAACGTATGGCTCGCCACGCCATTGAGCGGCGTGCGCGAGATGCCGCTGCAAGGTCTCGACTCCGCCGGCAATCCGAACTACACGTACGCGAGTTCGAGGATGTTCGCGATGCCCGCGCCGTTCACGCGGCTAGCGCGGCTCATCTACGTCGCAGCGACCGACACGATGTATCTGTCCGGTTTCACCAGCGCGATTCCGTGGGACCCGACGCACTGGAAGGAAGCGGGCCCGGTGCTTGCGCGCTACGACAACTGGAGCAGCGGCACGCCGACCCTGACTTATACGATCTCGCTGCCGTGGAACACGCAGAGCGATCCGCAGACCACCACGGTCGGCGTCGCGATGGCGGGCAACTATATCTTCGTCGCCGAGTTGTACACCGATCGCATCGACGTCTACGACGCGCGCAACGGCACGGCAGTCGGTTATATGACGCCGGGCGCGAGCGTCGGCGGTACGAGCGGCTGGGTCGACGTCTATCTCGGCATCAGCGCGGCGCAGCGCGAAAACGGCGAGTACGTGGTGCTGGTCGAAGACGACGCGCGCGCGAAGCTGCTGATGTATCGCTGGACACCTTGACGTGCGTCGCTGTCGCGCCGAACACGAATAGACGGCGGCGCACGATCGGTATATAACAACTTTACCGATGCACTTAAAGGAGCGATGTTCGATCATGACGCAAGACGTTTCTCCCAAGCCGCCCTCCGACGATCGTCCCGAAATCGAGCAGCTCGACGCGGCGCTCAGTCACGTCGATCAGCAGATGTCGTCGGGTGGCATTGCGTCGGGCGCGGCGAAAGGCATTGTGTACAGTCTGATTGAAACGCTCGGCGCGCTGGTCGGTGATCCCGATCTGCCGGAGCACGCGCGTTCGGGGTACGAAGGGCTGCTGGAGGCCGCACGCGAGTTACGCGCGAAGCTGGAGCGCTGAGCGATGCGCTGAGTGGAACAGCTGAACCCGCGGGTCCTGTCCGCTTCGGCGTAGCCATCGTGCTGTCTGTGCTACAAAAGCGCACTGTGTAACTCACCGTGCGCTTTTTTTATGCTCTCTGCGACCGAGATCGCGTTGCTGGCCACCGGCATCATCGTGGTACTGGTGACGCCCGGACCCACCAACACGCTACTGGCGGCGGCCGGTTTGCGCGCCGGATTGCGCCGCGCGCTGCCGCTGATCGCTGCGGAACTGACGGGCTATCTGGTGTCGATCTCCGCGTGGGGACGCTTCTTCGCGCACGCGGCGCAAGCGTGGCCGTGGCTGCCGTCGCTGCTGCGCGTGGCCGCGAGTGTCTATATCGCGTGGCTTGCGCTCGAGATGTGGCGCGCGGCGGTGGCACTGCCCGGCTCGACGCAACGCGCTGGCAACGTGCGCGCGCTGTTCGTCGCGACCTTGCTCAATCCGAAAGGGCTGCTGTTCGGCGGCACGATCTTTCCGGCCGCCGCGTTCATGCATTTGCCCGCTTATCTGCTCGCGATGGGGATGTTCGCGTGCCTCGCCGCGCCGATCGCGCTCGCGTGGATCGGGTTCGGCGCCGCACTCGGCAGCGGGCGGCTCGGCTGGCTTGAACCGGCGAAGGTGCAGCGCGGCGCGTCGATCGTGCTCGGCGTGTTTTCGGTGTCGCTCGCGTGGGCCGCGTTGCACTGAAGACGCATGCGTTAGAGACCGCACCGAGACTCACGCACCGAGCGCCATCTCTTCCCCGTTCATCTGCGCCAGCAACTGGTGAATCTGCGCGACCACGGCCGCGCCTTCGCCGACCGCCGCGGCCACGCGTTTCGTCGACCCGGCGCGCGCATCGCCGATCGCATAGACCCCTTCGACCGTAGTCCCGAGATCGCATGCGGTGGCCGAGCCGTCCGCGCTGATGCCGGTCAGCACGAAGCCTTTCGCGTCGAGTTGCACGCCGCAGGTGCGCAGCCATTCGGTGTTCGGGTCCGCGCCTGTGAAGAGGAACAGATGACGCGTGTCGAAGTGATCGACGCCGTCGGGCAGCGGTCGCTTCAGCGCTACCGATACAAGCCCGTCCTCGTCGCCGTCGAGCCGGCCGACTTCCGAACCCGGATGCACGAACACGTTCGGCAGCGAGCGGATGCGGTCGATCAGATAGCGCGACATCGTCGCCTCGAAACCGCTGCGGCGGATCAGCACGTGAACCTTGGCCGCGTGCGTCGCCAGATAGACGATCGCCTGACCGGCCGAATTGCCGCCGCCCACCAGCACGACCTCCTGGCGCTTGCACAGCTTCGCCTCGACAGGCGACGCCCAGTAGTAGACGCCACGTCCGTCGAAGCGCTCGAGCCCGTCGAGCGCCGGGCGTCGGTACACGGCGCCGCTCGCGATCACGATCGCCCGCGCGCTGATGTGGCCGCCGCATTTCAGCTCCAGCCGATACGGCGACTCTCCGCAATGCAGCGCCTTCACGTTGACCGGGATCGCGACGTGCGCGCCGAACTTCTGCGCCTGCACGAATGCCCGGCCGGCGAGCGCCTGGCCCGAGATGCCGGTCGGAAAGCCGAGGTAGTTTTCGATGCGCGAGCTTGCGCCTGCCTGGCCGCCCGGCGCGCGGCTGTCGAGCACGATCACCGACAGGCCTTCGGAGGCCGCGTACACGGCCGCGGCAAGTCCCGCCGGCCCCGCGCCGACGATCGCGACGTCGTACACGTACGCGTCGTCGAGATCGGGCAGCAGGCCTAAGCGAGTGGCAAGCTCCGGCATGCTCGGATGACGCAGCACCGAGCCGTCCGGGCAGATCACGAGCGGCATGTCCTCGCGCTGCGCGGCGAACTGCTCGATCAGCCGCAGCGCATCTTCGTCTCGTTCGTCGAGCACTGAATGCGGATGGCCGTTGCGCGACAGGAAGCCCTGCAGCATCACGAGCCGCGCGTCATTGCTGTTGCCGACGAGGATCGGCCCGCCCGCGCCCTTTTCGATCAGCGACACGCGCCGCAGAATCAGAGCGCGCATGATGCGCTCGCCGAGTTCCGCTTCGGCAACGATCAGCGCGCGCAGCCGGTCGGGCGGAATCAGCAGCGCTTCGACGTCGCTGGTCGCGAGGCCGTTCACTAGCGAGGGCTTGCCCGACAACTGCCCGACCTCGGCCAGGAAATGTCCGGCGCCGCGCTCGCTGATCACATGCTCGCGGCCGATGCCGTCACGCTGATAAACCTTCACGCGCCCTTCGAGCAGCACGAACATGCCGGGGCCGGTGTGGCCGGTCTCGAACAGCAACTCGCCGGACTTCCAGCGACCAATTTCACCGAAGCGGCGTAGCCGGTCGATCTCGGCGCCAGTGAGCTCCGGAAACATCTGATGCATCCGTGTCGACAGCGACGAAAACGGCGCGTCGGCAATGACTCCCTGCTGTCCTGCTACCTCTTGAGTCGAAACGTCTTGAGTCGAAAGCATTGAACCGCTCCTTCGATGTTCATCGCACGATTGAACGCAAGGCAACGCAATGCGCGCTCGCACGCCGGGACGAGCCGTGCCGCCCGCGTGAGGGGGACGATGCCGCCGCTAATTTCTACTAGACGGCTTTGGGCGCGATATCGTCGACCGTGACTTCCGGCGGCGGCATTTCGGGCAGCGAGTCGACCGGCTTGCCCGAGTCGCGCCAGGCTTCCATGCCGCCGCGCAGCGGCAGCACGTCGGAGAAACCGGCTTCGGTGAGCTGCTTGGCCATCCATGCCGCGGAAATCTCGTTCGGGCAGGAGCAGTAGATCACGAGCTTCTGATCGCGTGGATAGGAGGCGACGATGCCGTCGAGTTGCCGTTCGTCGGCGAATTGCGCGCCTGGAATCACGAACGGATCGAGTTTGCGCTTCTCCTGCGAACGGATGTCGAACACGACCGGTGCCTGACCAGCCTTGAACAGCGTCGCGAGTTCGTCGACTTCGATGCGCGCGGACGCGAGCTTCGCAATCAACTGACGGCGGCGGACCCACCGGTACGCAGCGTACAGCGCCAGTAACGCGACGACGACCACCGCCGCCGTGCGCCCGAGCCGCCCGGCGATTGCGAACAGCATGTCGATCTGCCGCGCGAACAGCGCGCCGATGATCAGGCCGGTGCCGGACCACAGCGCGGCGCCGACGCCGTCGTAGGTGAGGAAGGTGCGGTAGCGCGTGCCCATCGCGCCGGCCATCGGGATCGACACGATCGACAGCCCCGGCACGAACTTCGCGACCGCGAGCACGCGCACGCCCCAGCGGCCGAAGAAGCGCTCGGTCTTTTTCACGCAGGTGTCGCGCGACAGCGACAGCCGGCAGATCGTCTTCAGCGTATTGCCGCCGTAGATGCGGCCCGCGAGGTACCAGGCGCTGTCGCCGATCAGCGTCGCGAAGATCGACAGCACGAGGACCGGCAGCAGCTGCGAGCCGACCGAGCCGGGGTGCATTGCGGCCATCGCGCCGAACAGCACGAGCGACGGCATTGCGGGCACCGGCAGCCCGAGCGCGGCGGCTAGCACGTTCGCGAAGACGAGCGCTGGTCCATATTGCGCGACGAGGTCATGTAGCATCGGTTTAACATCCGCGGCCCTTGCGGGCGCAGCGCGGTAAGGAACGCAAAGGGGAATGCAAGGATTATGGACGTATTTTCAAGACGTGCAACCGACCCGGAAACCGGCAGGCCTTCTGGCTGCGATCAGGTCTGCATATATGGCCGCATGCCCCGATACACAAGCGTGACGACCGCTTGTGACAAGTGGTTGAAGGCCGGGTAAGCATGCTCGACGAGGCGCGCGGAAGCGTTTGCAGAAACCCGTAGGAAAGCGGGGATTGGCGGTTCGAGCGGAACAGACGGAGGCATGGCGACGCGCGCGGGCGCGCCCAATGCGAATCATCCCGCGCTGACGCGTAAAAGGCGCGACGCAACCGGCGCGCGAGGCTGACGAGTCACGCGACGACGGTGATACGCCGCGTGCCTGCTTCACTGACGATGGTTGTGCTGTTCGCCCGGCAACTCGGCGCCATGCGCGCGGATCGCGGCGATCAGCTCCGCAGGCGTGATTTCGTAGCGCACTTCACGGTGTATGCCCGGCTTGCGCTCATCGACCTCGATCAGCAGGATGCCTTTGCCGTCTTCGGTCGATTCGAGGCGCAGCGAGCGAAGTTCGCGCGCCGTTGCGTCGTCGTATTCGGTGAGCAGGGCCATTGACCCGGAAGACCCGGTAATGCGCATCGAAGTTGTCCTTGTTGCGTTGGTGATGGAAACATTGTACGGGGCGGATGGCGTGCCGTCTGCCGCGTCGTCGTGCCGTGTTGCGTCTGCCTCCGTCTCTATCTCGCCCGGGTTTTAGTCGAGTGTGATCGCGCCGCTAGCGCATTCGCGGTTGCGGAGCGAGCAACCAGTTTAACGCGACTCCTCGTTGCGACGGATGCATTTTTCATGCCCCTCGGCGGCGCGACTTGCGTTCCGGTTTTGTCATCCGGGTGACGCGGGCGCGGGCTAGGCGGCGTCCGGCGACAATCTCGCCGTTGTTGGCGTCGCTCCCGGATTCCCTCACCTTTCGCGCACGAATCGCGCGCTGAAAAAAATAGCCCGTCCGGATAAGGACGGGCCGTTAAACGCCGTTGTTACTCGGGTCAGCCTGCCCTTGCAACATTGGGCGCTGACAACTCCATCCTCGTGCTTCGTAGGCGGACTGTCGAGGTGGGACTAATGCGGATCTATCAGATCAAAGTGCTGCTTTCCGGTTCGACGTTCACACGAGGCCGGTCGTGTAATAGACCAGGATCACGAAGAACACGGCGAGCGTCTTGATCACCGTGACCGCGAAGATGTCGCGATACGACTGCCGGTGCGTGAGACCCGTCACCGCTAGCAGCGTAATCACCGCGCCGTTGTGCGGCAGCGTATCCATGCCGCCGCTCGCCATCGCGACCACGCGATGCAGTACTTCGAGCGGAATGTTCGCGGCCTGCGCGCCCTTGATGAACGTATCGGACATCGCGGCGAGCGCAATGCTCATACCGCCCGATGCCGAACCCGTGATACCCGCCAGCGTGCTGACCGACACCGCGGCGTTGACAAGCGGATTCGGAATGCTTTTCAGCGCATTGCTGACAACGAGAAAGCCCGGCAGCGCGGCGATCACACCGCCGAAGCCGTATTCCGACGCGGTATTGAGCGACGCCAGCAGCGCGCCCGCCACCGCTGCCTTCGTGCCGACCGCAAAGCGGTGGCTGACGCGGCGGAACGCCGTCAAGATGACCATGATGATGCCGAGCAGCAGCGCGCCCAGCACGGCCCAGATCCCAACGAGGGCTTTGACGCTCGTTTCGACCGGTGCATGCAGGCCCGGCAGGATCTCCGGCGTGACCGTGAAGGACGGGCCGTACCAGGTCGGAATCCAGCGCGTCAGGAAGAAGTTCGCGACGCCGACCACGATGAGCGGCGCGATCGCCAGCAGCGGATGCGGCAGCTCTTTCGATTCGACGCGCTCCGGCTCGTTGACGAGTTCGGTGCCGTAACCCTCGCCGGTCGCCATCGCGCTGCGGCGCCGCCATTCCAGATATGTCAGACCCACCACGATGATGAACAGCGAGCCGAGCACGCCGAGCGTCGGCGCGGCCCACGAGGTGGTCTTGAAGAACGTCGTCGGGATGATGTTCTGGATCTGCGGCGTGCCGGGCAGCGAGTCCATCGTGAACGAGAACGCGCCGAGGGCGATCGCGCCGGGCATCAGCCGCTTCGGAATGTTGCTCTGGCGATACAGCTCGGCCGCGAACGGATAGACCGCGAACACGACGACGAACAGCGACACGCCGCCGTAGGTAAGCAGCGCGCACACCGCGACGATCACCGCGTTCGCGCGCGAGCGGCCGATATAGCGGATCGCGGCCGCGACGATCGACTCGGAGAAGCCCGAAAGCTCGATCACCTTGCCGAACACGGCGCCGAGTAGAAACACGGGGAAGTACAGCTTCACGAAGCCGACCATCTTGTCCATGAAGATGCTCGTGAAGACCGGCGCGACGGCGGCGGGCTCGGTGAGCAGGACGGCGGCGAGCGCCGCGATCGGCGCGAACAGGATTACGCTGTAGCCGCGATACGCGGCCAACATCAGAAACGCCAGCGCGGCGATAACGATGAGAAAGGTCATTGAGTCTCCATAGCCTGGTTGTTCTACCTTTTTGCCGTCCTGATCAAGCGACGGCGCGGCGCGGTCGATTTGCAGATTCCATGCCATGCCCGGCGTTTTGTCGCTGAAGCGCTGTGGCGCCTGGCGCGGGCGTGCAGCGGTGGCCCGAGGCATCGTTGGCGGATTGTACCCAGGTGTCTCCAAAACGGGACTTCAATCCGGTGAAGATCGCCAGAAACCAGGGTAAGTCATGATGCATAAGGGCTGTCGCCTGTCTCTATTTGGAGATAAATTCGTCTAGCAATTGAGATTGATTAGAAACAAAACGGTAAGCGGAGACAGCGACAGCATGATGACCGACTGGACGGGCCTGCCCGCCACCTATGACGACGTGCTTCGTCGCGCGATGGAATCGCTGTTTCGCACGTTCGAAAACTTCAGTGAAGGCACCTTCATCGTAGACGGGCAAGCGCGCGTTGTCTGGATCAATAAGCGGTATGCGGCGCGCTTCGGCTTTTCGGACCCGCAACAGGCGATCGGCCGCGATTGCGAAGCGGTGATCCCTAACAGTCTGATGCGCGAGGTCGTCAACACCGGCAAGCCGATCCTGCTCGACATCATGGAGACCGATCGCGAGCCGCTGGTCGTCACGCGCCTGCCGCTGAAGGACGATGCCGGCGCGACGATCGGCGCGGTCGGCTTCGCGCTGTTCGACGAGCTGAAAGCGCTGTCGCCGCTGTTTTCGCAGTACTCGCGGCTGCAGCAGGAGCTGATCGCGACGCGCCAGTCGCTCGCGCAGGCGCGCCGCGCGCGCTATACGTTCGGCAGCTTCGTCGGCACGAGCGCGGCATCGCTCGAAGTGAAGCGCCAGGCGCGGCGCGCCGCGCAACTCGAAGCGCCGGTGCTGCTGCTCGGCGAAACCGGCACTGGCAAGGAGCTGCTCGCGCATGCGATTCACGGCGGCTCGGCGCGCGCGCATAGGCCGCTCGTCAGCGTCAACGTAGCGGCGATTCCCGACACGCTGCTCGAAGTCGAATTCTTCGGCGCCGCACCCGGCGCGTACACCGGCGCCGATCGCAAGGGGCGGGTCGGCAAGTTCGAGCTCGCCAACGGCGGCACGCTGTTTCTCGACGAAATCGGCGACATGCCGCTGCCATTGCAGGGCAAGCTGCTGCGGGTGCTGCAGGACAAGGAGTTCGAGCCGCTCGGCTCGAACCGCGTCGTGCGTGCGGATGTGCGGATCATCGCGGCGACCTCGGCCGATCTGCCCGCGCTCGTCGCGGCCGGGCGTTTTCGCGCGGACCTGTTCTACCGGCTCAACGTGCTGACGATCCTTGCGCCCGCGTTGCGCGAGCGTCCGTCCGACATCGAGGCGCTCGCCTACGCGATGCTCGAAGATCTGGCCGCGCAGGCCGGCGGCGGCAGCCACTTCGAATTGCACGACGACGCGTTGCGGCTGCTATGCGCATACGACTGGCCCGGCAACGTGCGCGAACTGCGCAACACGTTGGAGCGCGCCGTGATGCTGTCCGACAGCGAACGCATCGATGCGCGCATCCTCGCGCCGTTCATCGGCTCGGGGCAGGGCGGTGCGGTGCCGCCGACGCGGACCCCGTCTGCCGCGGCCGCCAGCGTGGACGTGGCAGCCACCGCCGAAGCCACTTCGTGGAGCGACGCGATGGCCGCGTTCGAAAAGCGCTTTCTGTGCGACGCGTTGCGCGCGAACGGCGGCCGCGTGATCGACACTGCGAAACAGATCGGCATGGGCCGCGCGACGCTGTACAAGAAGATCGCCGCGCACGGCATCGACGTTTGACGCGCCGACCGCCGGCCGCGCCGCGCGAACTGACGCAGCACGAGGGCAGCGTGGCACAATCGCGAGATCGAAAAACAAGACGTGACCGGGGTCTCCATGAAACGCCTTTCCTTCTTCGCGCGCCGCTCGAGCGTCATGCTGGCCGCCGGCGCGATCGTCGTGCTTGGCGGTTGCAGCAGCAGTGCGCCGCTGTTCCTGCCGGACGGCCGCTCAACCACGCTCGTGCAATGCCCGGTCGGTTCCGACTCGTGCTCGCAACAGGCGGCCGCCAGTTGCAATGGCGCGTTCGACGTCGTGCGCCAGTCGAGCCAGGGCGGCACGTTGAGCCTGATCTACGCCTGCCGCGCGACCGCGAAGTAAGCACCTGGAGCAGCGCCAGTGCAACACCGGCGCACGCGGCTGACCGATTCGTAAGCCGCATTGGTTTTTTTCACCTGTTCCCAGTCATTCCCTGCCAATTCCCGATACGCTCGCGGTTAGCACATGGCTGTCATAAATTCATGCGCCTAATGTGTGTCCGATCCACGATTAGCATGCGAATTGGGTTAAGTAAGCCGCGCGCGGCATTTTTACAACGTTGAGTCGCCGCGCAGCGATTATCCTTTGCGCCCCGACAACGATTTATCTTTACCGTCGGGCTGTCGAACGAAGTTCAGTGCGGCAGGCAACGGAACGTGAAATTTGACGGCAGTATCCTGTTTAAATCGTTGGGAATTTAACTGCAGCGAGAAGAAAATGCCGGTTTTTTCCGGCACAGAAAAAGAAGAGGAAGGTTTTCCCGCCACTGGCGGACATTAGTTCGGGCCGCGCGGGCCAACGCGGCTTCATGCTTTCGATTTTTTTGCTTCAACACTAATTCAATAGAATCCGGGGAAAGCAATGAATCATCAGCAACTCGAAAAAGACATCGAGCATCTCGAACAGATAATTTCCCATATTTCGGCAGAAGACCGTATTCCGTTGTCTTACTGGCGAAACCGCCTCCAGCACGTTTCCGGCGCGGTTATCGTGCCGGCGCAGGCAACCCGCGTCAAACGCCTCGATGCCGCGCTTTGCGCATTGGAAAAACGGCAGAAAGCCTGAATGTCGTCACTGAGTCCGCCAACCGGAATTCGCAATTAGGAAAGCCGTCGTGTGCGCTCTCGCGGGACCGGTTATATCTTGCGGTTTGATCGCCAAAGCGACATGAGCGCGCGCACGCTTCCTTTCACCGACACGGGGCGAACATGCAGATAGCAGGACTTGCCGCGACCCGGCTCGCGATGCTGACCACCGCGATGCAGGGCTACGTGGAGCGCGGCGAAGTGGCGGGGGTGGTGTCGCTCGTATGGCGGCGCGGCGAAATCGGCTACTTCGAACCGATAGGTCTACGCGACGAAGCCGCGCAATTGCCGATGGAGCGCGACACGCTGTTTCGCATCGCGTCGATGACGAAGCCGGTGACGAGTGCCGCGATCATGATGCTGATCGAGGAAGACCGCCTCGCGCTCGATGCGCCCATTTCGCGGTGGCTGCCCGAGCTTGCGGCGCCGCGCGTGCTGCGAGATCCGAGCGGCCCGCTCCACCAGACCGATCCGATTCGCGCGCCGATTACGGTGCTCGACCTGCTCACGCATCGCGCGGGCTTCGCGTATCACTTCACGGCGACGGGTCCGCTTGCCGAAGCCTACACAGCCGCTTTCAACGGCTTCGAGGCGAGCGGCGGCAACAGCGCTTGGCTCGCGCGCATCGCCGCACTGCCGCTGATGTTCCAGCCCGGCTCGCGCTGGCACTACGGCGTGGCGACCGACCTGCTCGGCGTGCTGATCGAACGCGTGAGCGGCATGCCGCTCGGCGAGTTTTTCCGCACGCGCATTTTCGAGCCGCTCGGCATGCGCGACACCGCGTTCTGGGTGCCCGACGCGCAACTCGCACGCCTCGCCACCGCGTACAACATCGATCCGGGAACGCGGCGTCGCGTGGTCGAGGATCATCCGGCGGCGAGCCGCTGGGCCAATCCGCGGCGCTTTCAGAGTGGCGGCGGCGGGTTGATCTCGACCGCCGAGGACTATCTGCAATTCGCGCGACTGCTGCTCGGGCGCGGCCGCGTCGGCGATACGCGGCTGCTGTCGCATCGCTCGGTCGACCTGATGCGCAGCAATTTCCTGAGCCGCGACCAGCGCCGCTTGCCCGCCTTCGGTCACGTGATCTGGGCGGGGCAGGGTTTCGGCCTAGGCCTGTCGATCGTCGATGATCCGGCGCAGCAATTGCCGCTCGGCTATCGCTCGCTCGGCTCGTTCGGTTGGCCCGGCGCGTACGGCACGAGCTGGTTCGCCGATCCGGTCGAGAAGATGATCGGCCTGATGCTGATCCAGCGCCGCTCGATCGACCCGTTCCCGATGGCCATCGACTTCGAACGCCGCGTCTACGATGCGATCGACGATTGAGCGCGGCCGCCGCGCCTGCGCTCGGCCGCCCGATTCACTATCCTGTGGTTTATTCGTCTGATAGTGTCCGCCAAACATTCATCGCGATTCATCGCAGTGCGTCTAATCGAGGGGGAACACCGGCATGGCCTCTTACAAACAGTTGACTGCGCAACTCGAAAAACTCCATAAGGAAGTCGCAGCCGCGCGCGACAAAGAAGTCGCGCAAGCTATCGCCGATATCAAGCAGAAGATTGCCGAATACGACCTGACCGCCGAAGAACTCGGCTTCACGAGCGCCGCAGCGAAGCCGCGCCGCAAGTCGTCGGCGTCGGCGGTCGCCAAGTACCGCAATCCGAAGACCGGCGAAACCTGGAGCGGCCGTGGGCGCTCGCCGGCCTGGCTGGTCGGGAAAAATCGCGAACGGTTTCTGATCGAGGGTTGACTTCCGCCGTGGATGCCAATGCGTCCTTGTTCTCTGAAGTGATGCGTCGTTTGATTCGTTCCGCACCGTTGCGAAGGTCCCGAAAACGCTCACCTTTGCGTGACGCCTGAACGTGTACAGCGAGATTCATCGACGTATTCGCACTTCGCGGCTTGCTTCGGTGAGCCAGGCTTTGCCGAGCAGCGCACCGCGGCGGGTGCGAATCGTCATCGTGTCGCGTCGCCGCGCACCGCTCGCCGAAAACCCGCGCCAGCCTTTGCTGGCGGGCCTTTCCAGGCGTCGAGCCTGAGCCTGTTCGCAGCATTGCGACGCTTTACCGCAGTGTTCCCGCATATCGCGATTGTGGTGCGTGCGCCGCAGCAGGTGCGCGCGTGCGCTTCGCGATCCTCACCTTTGACCGTGAATCGATATCCGCGGCCGCAAGTCCCGAAAACGCTCACCTTTGCCAGCGAGCATGCGCGGCGCGCGCACGCTCGCGCCGTCGCCCTGTCCGACGCCGCAGCCCTTTCCCCCGGCCGTCGCGCCAGACGTGTATCATTCGCACCTTGCGCCGTTTTTGCGCCAGCGATTCCCGCATTGTCGAACGCTGGGTCGTGACCCGTTCGCCACCCGTTTTCGGACGCGGTGCCAGCACCGGCCGATTCCGGCCCGCGCCCGACTCCCGCAACTCGACGCCGCCGCGCCACGCGCGGCATAACCGGCCCGCCCAAAGCCGCCGGGAACCGCCCGAACCCCTTTCCGTGACCGCCAGACCCGATGTCAGTCTCCGAACTCAAACGCCGCCGCACGTTCGCGGTCATTTCCCACCCGGACGCGGGTAAAACCACGCTGACCGAAAAGCTGCTGCTGTTTTCGGGCGCGATCCAGATCGCCGGTACGGTGAAGGGCCGCAAGAGCAACCGCTACGCGACGTCCGACTGGATGGAGATCGAAAAGCAACGCGGCATTTCGGTCGCGAGTTCGGTGATGCAGTTCGAGTACGGCGACTGTGTGATCAACCTGCTCGACACGCCGGGCCACGAGGACTTCTCCGAGGACACCTACCGCGTGCTGACCGCGGTCGACGCCGCCGTGATGGTGATCGACGGCGCGAACGGCGTCGAAGCGCAGACGCTGAAGCTGCTCGAAGTCTGCCGCAGCCGCAAGACGCCGATCGTCACGTTCATCAACAAGCTCGACCGCGAAGTGCGCGAGCCGCTCGAACTGCTCGACGAAATCGAGCAGCACCTAGGCGTGGCGGCGGTGCCGTTCACGTGGCCGATCGGCATGGGCAAGGATTTTCAAGGCGTCTACGACGTACAGCGCGATCAGGTGCGCGTATTCCGTGCCGGTCAGGACACGGCCGGCGGCGCGGTCGAAACGCTGCAGGCACTGAGCAACGAGGAAGGCGAGCGCCGTTTCGGCCACGCGTGGGTCCGTGCGAAGGAAGAAATCGATCTGATCAGCGGCGCGACGCCCGAATTCGACCGTGAGCAGTTCCTCGCCGGGCAGCAGTCGCCGGTGCTGTTCGGCTCGGCGATCAACAACTTCGGTGTTAAGGAAATTCTCGACGCGCTGGTCGACCTCGCGCCGCCGCCGTCGATGCGCATGACCGTGCAGCGTCCGGTGCAGCCGGAAGAGTCGAAGTTCACCGGCGTCGTGTTCAAGGTGCAGGCGAACATGGACCTCGCGCACCGCGACCGCGTCGCGTTCATCCGCGTGTGCTCGGGACGTTTCGAGCGCGGCATGGCGGTGAAGGTCACGCGCTCGAACAAGACGTTCCGTGCGAACAACGTGGTCACGTTCCTGTCGCAGCGTCGCGAGACGGTGAGCGAGGCGTATCCGGGCGACATCATCGGTATTCCGAACCACGGCACGCTGAGTCTCGGCGATACGCTGACAGAAGGCGAGCAGCTTCAGTTCGTCGGCCTGCCGTTCTTCGCGCCGGAAATTTTCCAGACCGTCGAAGTGGTCGATCCGATGCGCGCGAAGCAGCTCGGCGAAGCGCTGAAGCAGCTCGGCGAGGAAGGCGCGATCCAGGTGTTCCGTCCCGAAGCGGGCGGTCTGATGATTCTCGGCGCGGTCGGGCAGCTGCAGTTCGAAGTGGTGTCGCACCGTCTGTCGACTGAATACAAGGTCGACGTGCGGATGGCGCCGGCGCGTTACCGGCTGTCACGCTGGGTGACCTGCGACGATGCGGCCGAGCTGCGCCGCTTCACCGATTCGTACTCGGCGCGGATCGCGCTCGATGCGTCCGATGCGCCGACCTATCTGGCCTCGCACGTGTCGGAGATCGAGGTCGCGCAGAAGGCGTGGCCGAAGATCGTGTTCAACGAGTTGCGCGAGCACTCGGGGGCGCCGTTCAGGAAGGCGATGTAAAGCCGCGAGTCCGCTGGCTTCGAAGCTAAAAAGCCGCGTCGTTCGACGCGGCTTTTTCTTTTCCGTCGCAACAACGTTCCGCGCCGGCGCGCGACTTCGCCTATGCTGACGGAACCACCCGCCCCGCCGCGAAGCCGGCTCCAATTCCTGTCCAACCGCATGGAGCGCCCGTGACCGTTCGCAACCTCGACGCGTTGTTTCGCCCGAAATCCGTCGCCGTGATCGGCGCGTCCGAGCGGCCGGGCAGCATCGGCGCGATGGTCTGGGCGCGTGTGCTCGAAGGCGGCTTCGACGGGCCGCTGTGGCCCGTTAATCCGAAGCACGCGACGCTCGGCGTCCACCCGGTGATTTCCGACGTCAGCGATCTGCCGCAGGCGCCCACCGTCGCGGTGATCTGCACGCCGCCCGCGACGTGGCCCTCGTTGATCCACAAGCTCGGCGGCATGGGCACGCGCGCCGTGATCATCGTCGGCGAGGTGCGCAGCGATGAAGACCGGCTCGAGCTGCGGCACGCGCTATCGGCTGCGCGGCCGCATCTGTTGCGCATCGTCGGGCCCGGTAGTCTCGGCGTGGTGTCGCCGGCGCTGGGCGCGCATCTGGGCGCGCCGTCTTGCACGGTCAAGGCGGGCGGCGTCGCGTGGGTGTCGCAGTCGAATGCGCTGACCAACGCCGTGCTCGGCTGGGCACGCGCGCGCGGGCTCGGTTTTTCGCACGCGGTGGCGCTCGGAGCGGAGGCCGACGTCGACGCCGGCGACGTGCTCGATTACCTCGCGAGCGACCCCGGCACCCGCGCGATCCTGATCGAACTCGACAGCGTGCGGGCGGCGCGCAAGTTCATGTCGGCCGCGCGAGCGGCGGCACGCAACAAGCCGGTGCTCGCGCTGCGCTCCGGCCGCGACGATCCCGCCGACGGTCTCTATACAGCGGCGTTCCGGCGCGCGGGCCTCGTGCGCGTCGACGCGCTCGACGATCTGCTCGACGAAATCGAAACGCTCGGCGTCGGCCGCGTGGCGGCGGGCGCAATCGCTACGCTGATCACCAGCGACCGCGGTCTCGCGACGCTCGCGCGCGATGCGTTCAGCGCCGCCGGCGGACTGCTCGCGCCGTGGCCGGCCGCGGCGTCGGACGCGCTGCGCGAGGCGCTGCCGCTGGCGGTCGGCGGCAATCCGCTACTGCTCGGCGACGGCGCGCGCCCTGAGCACTTCGGCGCCGCGCTGAAGCTGCTCGGCGAGTATCGCGAGACCGGCACCGCCGTCGTGGTGCACGCATCGACGCATGGCGCGCCCGTCGACGACGTCGCGCAGGCGCTGATCGAGCATCAGCGCTTTGCGTATCGCGGGCTGCTCGCGTGCTTCTTCGGCGGCGTGGATGCAGCGAGGCGCGACGCGCTGCATGCGCAGGGCATCCCGGTGCACACGACGCCGCAGCGGCTCGCGCGCGCGTTCGCCCGGCTGGTCGATTACCGGCTGGGCCGCGAACTGCTGATGCAAACGCCGGAAGGCCTGCCAGCGCAGATTCCCGACTCGATCGACGCCGCCCAAGCGCAGGCTCGCGAGGCGTTGGCGGCGGGCGAAAGCGAACTCGCCGGGGACGCGGCGGCGCGGTTCCTGGCGCGATTCGGGTTGCAGGTGGAGGGTGTGGAAGAAGGGGACGCCGCTGCGTCGGGCGCCGCTGCGCCGGACGCCGCTGCGCCGGACGCCGCTGCGCCGGACGCCGACACGCCGTGCGCCGATGCCGACAGCGCGACAAAACCCGTCGTCGACGTCGCCGTCGAACTGCACGACGACGACAACTTCGGCCCCGTGTTCCGCTTCGCCGCGCCGTCGATCGACGGCGTTTCCAGCGGGTTGCACGTGTATGGCCTGCCGCCGCTCAATCCGATGCTCGCGCGCGATATCGTCACGCGTTCGCAATACGCAAGGCTGGTCGCGCCGGAGCCGACGCTCGCCGCGTTGACGGCGTTGTCGCAAGCGGTTTGCGACGTGCGCGAGATCGTCGGCCTGTCGCTGAAGCTCAGGGTCTACCGGGACCGCGTGACGGTGGTCGACCCCGTGTTGCGGGTTGGCGGAAAGCGCAGCCGTCTCGCGATCGTGCCGTATCCGCGCCGCTTCGAGGAAACGATCGACTGGCAAGGTATGCGCATAACGGTGCGGCCGATTCGCCCGGAAGACGAAAACGCGCATCGCGAGTTCGTGAACGCGATGACGCCGGAAGATTTGCGGCTGCGTTTTTTTGGCGCGGTCGGCAGTTTCGAGCACTCGCAACTCGCGCGCATGACGCAGATCGATTACGACCGGGAAATGGCGCTGATCGCGACGGTCGACAACGAAGACGGCGTCGCACAGACGCTCGGCGTTGTGCGCGCGGTGGCCGATCCCGACAACGAGACGGCCGAATTCGCGGTGACCGTGCGCTCGGACCAGAAGGGGCGCCGCCTCGGCCAGTTGCTGATGCAGCGGATCATCGCGTACGCGCGGGCGCGCGATACCCACTGGCTGATCGGTGAAGCGCTGCGCGAGAACACCGCGATGATCGCGCTGGCGAAGGCCAGCGGCTTCACGATCACGCGGACCGAGGACCCCGGCGTGGTCGGCTTCCGGATGGCGCTCGACGAACCGGCGGGGGCGGACCCGAAGTCCGCCGCGAAGAATCAGCCGGGGCATTGAGCGCTGACGTCGCGAGCCGCCCAACGCACGGTTTCATCACATCACGCCGCCAGCTTTTGCGCCGCCTCATCGACCTGCGCGCGCGTGACCGACAGCTCATCGAGCCACGCCTGTGCATACACCGCGCCGGTTTCGCGTTCGAGCCGCGCGATCGTCGCCGCGCAGCGGTTCGCGTCCTTCAGCGTCGAAATGAACGATTTCACCGACTCGCCGCCCTTGAACGCGTCGAACAGCGGCACGCGAATTTCATCGGGCAGCGGGCGGGTGGTCCATTGGTACGGCTTGCCGTTGAACGTCAGCGACGGCGGCAGCATGCGCTCCTTGCGCGCGGCCGGGATCAGGCCATAGGTGCGCGCCGCTTCGCCGATCTGCTCGGGCGAAAACAGCTCGTCGGGCGTGATGTCGAATTGCTGGATGAAGGTCTCGATGCTTTGCATCGCGGCGGCGCGGTCGTCGCGGCGCTTCTGCGCGTGAGCGACGATGTCGCGCAGTTCATCGGCTTCTGCGGCGGTGATCATGAAGCTCGACTGCTTCTGCTGGAGTTCGGAAAAACGCTGGAATTCGGAATCGGTCAGAAGTTTGGCCATTGCTCAATCGATGCGCGCGCATGAGCCCGTCATGCGGCGTTATTTTGGAAGGGCCGCCATTCTAAACCATGTGCGAATGCGTGCCGCCGCGCGAGCCGTCGCCGCGCAAAATACCGCGCGCCTTGCCGATCAGGCGGCTTGCTCGCGGAACATCGACAGCGCCTGCACCGTGTCACGCAGCAGCGTGGTGGCCGCTTCGAGCGTCGGCGCGACGTACTCGTCGATCCGCCGCAGATACGGACAGGTGAGCACCGCGATCGCCTGTCCCGACGGCGCGAGGATCGGGAACGTCACGTCGGTGACGCCGAAGGTCTGCTGGCTGTCCTTCTGCCAGAAACCCGCCGCGCGGATGCGCTCACAGGCCTCCTCCAGCGCGTCGCGATCGAGCGTTACTTCGCCCTTCACCTTGGTGTGCTCGGCAAGCATCTGCTGACGCTGCTCGACGCTCTGGAACGCGAGCATCACGCGCCCCGAGCCGGTGTCGATCAGACCGACCCGCGAGCCGAGCCGCACAGACATACCCCACGAGCCCGGTCCGTCGACCTGGGCGATCACCAGCAAGTTGCCGCGGTCGTAGACGACGAGGTGGCACGACTGCTCGGCCGCGTCGGCGAAGCGCTGCATCAGCGGCAACGCTTCGGCGATCAGCCGGTTCATCGGCGGATGCCGGTGCGCGAGCGCGAACAGCTTCAGGCTCAGCGAGTAGCGGTCGCCGGCCGCCGAGCGCACCACGTATTGACGCGCGACGAGGCGTTCGAGCATCCGGTACATCTCGCTCGCGTTGCGGCCCAGCTGCCGCGTGATTTCGGCGCGCGTGAGTCCTTCCTTCTGCTCGGACAGCAGCTCGAGAATGTCGAGGCCCTTGTCGAGCGCGGGGGCGCGGTAGCGGTCGTCGTCTTTGTCTTCGGCGTCCATCGTGAGGGTCGGGGTCTCGTCCGGAGTTCTTATTATCTGGTGCGAGCGCAGCGTTTCGCGAACTGAATGTCTGCTGTCCAGGGAAAACCCCGGGCATCCGCGTCGCGCAGTTTTCTTGACTTGTAAAAATTCGAATATGAATAATACGTTCATTGGTGAATGAATGCACGCGTGAGCAAGACGCGCCCCTTGCGGCTGCGCGTTGGACCCGGCGCATGGTAAAAACACCACAAATAGGGAGACACGCTCATGTCGGCATCGATCGGATCGAAGATCGGGCAGCGGCGCCGTATCGGCCGGGGCTCGTTGCAGGTGAGCGGACTGGGGCTCGGCACGGCGCCGCTCGGCGGCCTGTACCGCGACCTGTCCGACGAGGAGGCCCATGCGACCATCGCCGCCGCGTGGAACGCGGGCGTGCGCTACTTCGACACCGCGCCGCACTACGGCAACACCAAGGCCGAGCATCGGCTCGGCGCCGCGTTGCGTCACTATCCGCGCAGCGAATATGTGCTGTCGACCAAGGTCGGCCGCCGCTTCGTGCCGCGCACGTCGCCATTCGACGACCGCGAAGGCTGGCAGAATCCGCTGCCGTTCGAAGCGATCTACGACTACACGCACGACGGCATTCTGCGTTCGTTCGAGGACAGCCAGCAGCGCCTCGGCATCATCGATATCGACATCCTGCTCGTGCATGACATCGGCCGCGTCACGCATGGCGACCAGCATCCGCACTACTGGCGGCAACTGACCGAAGGCGGCGGCTTCCGCGCGCTGGAGCGCCTGCGCTCGACGGGCGCGATCAAGGCGGTCGGCCTCGGCGTCAACGAAGGCGCGGTGATCCTCGACGCGATGGCCGAGTGCGATATCGATTGCGCGTTGCTCGCGGGGCGTTATACGCTGCTCGAGCAGACCACCCTCGACGACCTGCTGCCCGCCTGCGAGGCGCGCGGCGTCAGTATTCTGCTCGGCGGCGCGTTCAATTCGGGCATTCTGGCGCGCGGCGTCGAAGGCGATCTGAAGTTCAATTACGGCGCGGCGCCGCCCGAGGTGATCGAGCGCGTCGCGCGTCTGGAGGCGGTATGCCGCGCGCACAATGTGCCGCTCGCCGCCGCCGCATTGCAGTTTCCGTATGCGCATCCGGCGGTCGCCACCGTGCTGACCGGCGCGCGCAGTGCCGACGAATTGCGCGAGAACGTCGCGTCGTTCGAGCAGCCGATCCCCGCGGCCTTGTGGTCCGCATTGCGCGACGCGGGCCTGCTCGACCCCCGCGCGCCCGCGCCCGAGGACTGAACCGACCATGCCGATCGATGCTCACCAGCACTACTGGGACCCCGCGCGGGGTGACTACGAGTGGCTGACGCCGGAGCTGAAAATCCTCTATCGGCCATTCGGTCCTGATGATCTGAAGCCGTTGCGCGAACAGGCCGGCATCGAGCGGACCATGGTCGTGCAGGCCGCGCCGACGCTCGACGAGACCCGCTACCTGCTCGATATCGCGCGACACGAGCCGTCGATCGCGGGCGTGGTCGGCTGGGTGCCGCTGCTGTTGCCGAACGCGCCCGATCTGATCGAGGCGCTCGCGCGCGAGCCGAAGTTCAAGGGCGTGCGGCCGATGCTGCAGGACCTGCCCGACGACGGCTGGATCGCGAACCCCGACCTCACGCCGGCAATCGACGCGCTGATCGCCCACGACCTCGCGTTCGATGCGCTGATCTACGCGCGTCACGTGCAGTACGTCGAGATCTTCGCGCAGCGTTTTCCGGCGTTGCGCATGGTGGTCGATCATGGCGCGAAGCCGCCGATCCGCTTCGGCCAGGCGGGCTACGAGGTATGGCGCGATGCGATTACCCGGCTCGCCGCATTCCCGCAGGTGCATTGCAAGCTGTCGGGTCTCGCGACCGAGGCGTCGCCGGGCTGGACCGAGGACACGCTGCGGCCCTACGTCGAGCATCTGCTGAACACGTTCGGCCCCGCGCGGCTCATGTGGGGCAGCGACTGGCCCGTGCTCGAACTGAACGGCGACTATCTGCTGTGGCATTCGGTGGCGACCACGCTGCTCGCGTCGTTGAGCGATGCCGAGCGCGACGCCGTGTTCGGCGACAACGCCGCCGCGTTTTACCGGCTTTGATTTCGTTAGCAGCCCATTCAACTGGAGTCGTAGATGACACAAAGACTGGCCGGCAAAACGGCCCTGATCACCGCGGCGGGACAAGGTATCGGTCTCGCCACCGCCGAACTTTTCGCGCGCGAAGGCGCGCGCGTGATCGCCACCGATATCCGCATCGACGGACTCGCCGGCAAGCCGGTCGAGGCGCGCAAGCTCGACGTGCTCGACGGCGCGGCGATCAAGGCGCTCGCCGCGGAAGTCGGCACCGTCGACGTGCTGTTCAACTGCGCGGGCTATGTGCATGCGGGCAATATCCTCGAATGCAGCGAGGAGGACTGGGATTTCGCGTTCGATCTCAACGCGAAGGCGATGTACCGTATGATCCGCGCGTTCTTGCCGGCCATGCTGGAACGGGGCGGCGGCTCGATCATCAACATGTCGTCGGCGGCGTCGAGCGTGAAGGGTGTGCCGAACCGCTTCGCGTACGGCGCGTCGAAGGCGGCGGTGGTCGGGTTGACGAAGTCCGTCGCCGCGGATTTCGTCACGCGTGGTGTACGCTGTAACGCGATTTGCCCGGGCACGGTGTCTTCGCCGTCGCTCGAACAGCGAATCGCCGCGCAGGCGCAGGCGCAGGGCGCATCGGTCGATGCGGTGCAGGCCGCGTTCGTCGCGCGTCAGCCGATGGGCCGCATCGGCAAGCCGGAGGAAATCGCCGCGCTCGCGCTGTATCTCGCGTCCGACGAGTCGTCGTTCACGACGGGCCAGCTCCATGTGATCGACGGCGGATGGTCGAACTGATTCTGATTGATTGACGAACCGAACACTACTGAACGTAAAGGAAAGTGCAACGATGAAACTGCTTCGTTATGGGCCGAAGGGCCAGGAAAAGCCGGGCCTGCTGGACGCGCAAGGCAAGATTCGCGATCTGTCGAAGGTGGTGGGCGATATCGACGGCGCTGTGCTCGGCGATGAAAGCCTCGCGAAACTGCGTGCACTCGATCCGGCAACGCTGCCGGTCGTCGAAGGCAATCCGCGCGTGGGCCCGTGCGTCGGCAAGGTCGGCAAGTTCATCTGCATTGGCCTGAACTACGCGGATCACGCGGCGGAATCGAATCTGCCGGTGCCGGCCGAACCGGTCATCTTCAACAAGTGGACGAGCGCGATCAGCGGCCCGAACGACGACATCGAAATCCCGCGCGGTTCGAAGAAGACCGACTGGGAAGTGGAACTCGGCGTCGTGATCGGCAAGGCGGCGAAATACGTCGACGAAGCGAACGCGCTCGAGCACGTGGCCGGCTACTGCGTCGTCAACGACGTGTCGGAGCGCGAATGGCAGATCGAGCGCGGCGGCACGTGGGACAAGGGCAAGGGCTTCGACACGTTCGGCCCGATCGGCCCGTGGGTCGTCACGCGCGATGAAGTCGCCGATCCGCAGAACCTGAGCCTGTGGCTCGAAGTGGACGGCCATCGCTACCAGAACGGCAGCACGAAGACGATGATCTTCAGTGTCGCGAAGCTGGTGTCGTATGTGTCGCAGTGCATGAGCCTGCAGCCGGGCGACGTGATCTCGACCGGCACGCCGCCGGGCGTCGGGATGGGCGTGAAGCCGAACCCGGTATTCCTGAAGCCGGGGCAGACGGTGCGTCTGGGTATCGAAGGGCTGGGCGAGCAGACGCAGAAGACTAACGCGGCTGAGTAACGCGCTTTCTCTTTCTGTCGTATCGCTGTGAAATGAAAGGCCGTTCCTGTTACGCGCAGGAGCGGCCTTTTTCATACCGCGCGGCTTTAATTCCCCGCCTCCTGCTCCCCATTCTCCCCGATCCGATTCACGGTCCCCTGCGCAACCGCCACCAGCTTTTCGCGATTCCCCTCCATCACGAACACGCTGCACTGGCAGGTGGCCTGATGCCGGCCCGCATAGACGACGCTAGCGCGCGCGATCAGCGTGCCCTTCACTGCCGGGCGCAGATAGTTGATCTTGTATTCACCGGTCACGACTCTCGGACCCAGCGACAGCGCGCCCGCGAACGTCAACGCATTGTCGGCGAGATAGCTGATGACGCCGCCATGCACGAAACCATGCTGCTGCCGCAGTTCATCGCGAATCGGCAGACACAGGGTGAGCTCTTCGCTGCTGGCGTGCATCAACTCCGCGCCCAGCAGCATGCTGAACGGCTGGGCGTGCAGTGCGCCGCGCGCCCGGTCGAGTAGGTCTGTCATCGTGGTTCCTTCATGCAGGGTCGGGGTGGTGCATCGGTGCAACGGAGCATCCGCGCGGCGAGCGCCAGGCGGTCCCTACCCACTCTAGGAAGTGCCGCTGCGCTGCGCAAGGTGAATCCTCGCGATGAGCGACGCATTGTTGCGCAAAACAACGTCAATCGCGACGATCGCCGATGAAACCTGCACGTAGAGCGCTTTTTGCGTGAATTGGCCTCAAGCCGTCATTCACCCTGCCGTTAACCCTGGGTGTAGCCCTCGTCATTCTTTGTTCCCAGGTGTCCCCGATGTTTAGCAAGATCAAGGTCGCATCCGGCCTGCTATGTGTTCTGGCCGCGTTCTGCGTCTTCCAGCTCGTCACGGTAGGGTTGGGCTTCTGGTCGCTGACGCGCACGCACGACGACGTCGGCGATCTGTCGAGCATCGCACTGAAGCAGGTCGACGCGGTCAACCAGACGACGCAGCGCCTGATGGATGCGCGCATCAACCTGTCGCGCGCCGGCACGCGCATGGTGCGTGGGGGCACCGAGCCCACGGACATCGTGCAGCACGCTCGCGAACAGCTCGTTGCCGCCGATCAGTCTTTCGCGGCCTTCATGAGCGCCCGGAAGACCAGCGACGAAAACAGCGCGCGCGCCACGGCGCTCGCCGAACGCTACAAGGCGCTGCACGGTGCGCTCGCGGAGCTCGTGCAGTATCTCGACTCGAACAATATCCAGGCCTTCCTCGATCAACCCACGCAATCGTTTCAGGATGCGTATCTGGCGGAAGTGCACAACTTCGAGCAATTCGGCGACGCCGCGAGCCGCGCGTCGCTCGATTCGATCGATGCGCGCATGGCGGCGTTTCGCACAGTCAGCGTGGTGATTCTGCTCGCGCTCGTGGCCGGCACGCTCGCCGTCTATACGGCGCTGCGCCGCGGCGTCGTGGCACCGCTCGAGGAGGCGGGCCGCCACTTCGAGCGCATCGCGCAAGGCCGTCTCGATCAACCGATCGCCGCGCGAGGCAGCAACGAAATTGGCCGCCTGTTCTCGGGCCTCGCCACGATGCAGGCGAGCGTCGCACGCACCGTCAGCAGCGTGCGCGAATCGGCCGACTCGATCCATCTGGGCGCCAACGAAATCGCGACCGGCAACGCCGACCTGTCCGCGCGCACCGAAAACCAGGCGGCATCGCTCGAGGAAACGGCGTCGAGCATGGAAGAACTGACGGCGACCGTGCGCCAGAACGCCGATCGCGCGCGCGAAGCCAACGCGCTCGCCGAGACCGCGCTCGACGCGACGTCGCGCGGCAGCGAAGTCGTCAACCAGGTGGTCGACAAGATGCACGGCATCGCGCAAAGCTCGGACAAGATCGCCGAGATCATCTCAGTGATCGACGGCATCGCGTTCCAGACCAATATCCTCGCGCTCAATGCCGCCGTCGAGGCGGCACGTGCTGGCGAGCAGGGCCGCGGTTTCGCGGTCGTGGCCGGCGAAGTGCGCGGCCTCGCGCAACGCAGCGCGCAATCGGCGAAGGAAATCAAGACGCTGATCAGCGAATCGGTTGCGGAGATTCAGGGCGGCTCGACGCTCGTCGAGCGCGCCGGCGAAGCGATGAACCATGTGTCGGCGTCGATCTCGCGCGTCACGCAGATGATGGCCGAAATCAGCGCGTCGTCGCTCGAGCAGAGCACAGGTATCGAGCAGGTGAACCAGGCGGTCGTGCAGATGGATGAGATGACGCAACAGAACGCGGCGCTCGTCGAGCAGGCCGCGGCTGCTGCGGCTTCGCTGCATCAGCAAACCGAGCAATTGAAACAGGCAGTTTCGGTATTCGAAATTTCTGAAAGTGTGTTGCGCACGCAACAGCGTGGAGCAATCTCCGCGGCAAATACTGAATACGCATTAACCGTGGCACATGACCTTTAAGGCGGCCACGCTTGAAAGCGATGCAGAAATAGAAAATGGCTCGCATATTGCGAGCCATTTGCATTAGACGCGAGGGCCTGTAGAGGCGCCTATCGTGACGTCCAAGTCTGTCTCAAAGTACCTGAGGTACTTAGATCGACTGGATGTTTGCAGCCTGCTTGCCCTTCGGGCCTTGCTTGACTTCGAACGACACTTTCTGGTTTTCCTGCAGGGACTTGAAGCCCGATGCCTGGATTTCCGAGAAGTGTGCAAACAGGTCTTCGCCGCCGTCGTCCGGGGTGATGAAGCCAAAGCCCTTTGCATCGTTAAACCACTTAACAGTACCTGTTGCCATTTTTGATCCAAATAAATGTTGTGTATTGCATCGCGACCGCCATTGCTCGAATGCAACAGCGAGCGCGAGGGGAGAGTTGTATCACGTCTTTGTGACAGACGCCAATCAACATGCATCCGGGTATTCCCCGGTTTTGATGTTTTTTCGCGCTTGCAGAACGTCTGACGAGAACTTTTTTGCGCCAGGGTTTACCAGCGGCATTAAATTTCCTCGCGACGCGGCCGCGGACATTCGTCCATCCGTGCCGCTCGTTATTGAGACGATCGAGCGCCGAATTTCATCTATCGATGTGCAAATTCAGCTAAGTTCCAGCGCCCGATTCGGCAGTCACGGGCAGCGCCGCATAGGCGGTAGCCAGGTGATAGGGCGTGGTTGACGGCATGTCGGCGCGCGCAACTTCACCGCTCGAGGTCTTGCATTCGAACCAGCCTTGGTCATGCAAAAAGCATCGCTGAAAACGCGCGATCTGTTGCGGCAACGCCGCGCGCACGGCCGGATCGTCGTGACAGGCGAGTGCGCGCAGGTATTCCGTCTGCGCCCAGATCCGCTGGGTCGCGTCACTGACGTTGCCGCCCTCGTCTAACGATGCGCACACCCCGCCGTTGTTCGAGTCCACGCCATGCTGCTGCGCGAAGGCGAAAGCGCGCGCCAGCGTTTCGGTTAGCCCCGTGCCGTCGAACAGCGCGCCTGCCTGCCCGACCAGCCAGTACCACTCGAACTGATGTCCCGGCTCCAGGCGATTGCCGCTCGCCCCGATCGGCAATTCGGCGATGCAGCCGCTCGGCGCATGCACGAAGTGCCGCGCGACCGCCTCAGCGAGGCGGCGCAACGCGGCGCCGAAGACGTTATCGCGCGTCGCCTGGCAGGCGGCGAGCCACGCTTCGGTCAGGTGCATCAGCGGATTCTGCAGCGGCGTAGCGGTGACCTTCGAAAAGTCGACGTTCAGCGCGGCGTTGAACAGATCGCCGTCGGCCGCGAAGTTCGACTGGATCAGCGCGGTCGTGCTGTGCACGAGCTTCAGCGCGTCGAGGTTGTCGGAGCGCCGCGCGTATTCCGCGCAAGCGAACACGACGAACGCGTGCGTGTAGAGGTCTTTGGTCGTGTCGAGCGGCGCGCCGAGCGCGTCGACGCTGTAAAACCATCCACCGTGGTCGGTGTCCCGAAAGGTTCGTGTTAGAGAATCGAAAAGCACTTGTGCGTGTTCCATGTCGCCCGCTTGCGCAAACGTGAACAACTGCCGCGCGCAGGCCATCGCTCGATAGCGTTGCGCGGGTAGCGGCTCGCCTCCGGTGGCGTCGAGCGCTTCGTAGGGCAGCTGCAACGCGTGGTTGAAGCCGGGCCCGCGCCACATCGGCAGCACCACGTTCGCGAAGTGCTCGCGCAGCGCGTTCGCGACGGTGATCGTCGAAGCAGGGGGAGGGGTCGTGCTTGGCATGGTCGGTTGGTTCGGGCGCGTAGCGTGCGCAGTGTATCGAGGCGGCGTTCAGGGTGGCGGTTCAGGGTTCCGCTCGGCCAGGTCGCTGTGGTCTGCGGCCTAGCATAAAGCAAACGCCTCGCGCTGACACCTCGAGTCAAGCGTCCGAAATGCTCTGCGAACGAGTGCGACGAAGTGATCATCACGCTGCATCGCGTGTCGAATGCGGAATACGAGTCGATCTGCGCGCGCCTTCGGCAATTGCAGCGCGTGCGGGAATTCCGGGGCGACGACGCGAGGTCGTGAAAGGCGCGAGGGGTCCGAAAGCGCGCAAATCGTCGGGGAATGGCTTCGGCGCGGGCGGAGCGCCATGCGACAATGCTGGCTCTAAATATTCCAACGGCAATGACGAGCGGCATCCGGCGCCCCGTTCCTGGCGACGACCGCTTTTTCCTCTATGGCAGATTCCGTAGCATCCCCGCAGTCCAGGCCCCGGCGCGTCGCTTCGAAGAAGCAGCGGCAGGGCGCCGTCTCCACTGAAACCGAAAACAAGCTGGCGCGCGCGGCGCGCTCGGCGCAACGCCTTGCGCAACTGAGCGGCGTCGGGCGCGACGACAGCACACTCGATCTGTTCCCCGACGATCCAACCCGCGCGACGCTCGAGGCAATGAACATCGACGTCCGCCAGGGCACGCTGCACGGGTTCGAATTGCCCGATGTGGTGCTGCAGGCAGTCGGCGCATTCGATGAACCCACGTCGCTCGACAAGGCCGCGCGTCGCACACCGCGAGCGACGAAGCTGGATGCACCGATGCCGGTGAACGAGCAGTTGAGCGGGTTTGACGTCGAGCCGCTGATGGCGACTGCGGACGCGCCCGCGAGCAAGCCCGCGCACGGCGCGCCCGACGATGCAACGCCGAACGCCGAAGCAGTCACCGACGACAAACCCACTCCGCCTTCGCGCGAATCATCCGCGCCGCTGAGTTCGGCGATGGCCGCAGCGACCGTCGCGCGCAGCGTGACCGCGTTGCGCCAGGCGGCCGAAGCGGAGTCGGCAGCGACGGCGGGCGCTGGCAAGCCGCAGCAGCGTTTCGCCGCGACCTTCGCGAAAGCCGCGACGGCATCGCGCGATGCGTCCGCGGCGGCGGTTCCAGCTTCGTCCGCGACGTCCGCCGCGACCGAAAGCAGCAGCGCGAGCACGCAGCCCACCTCGTCAGAGGCTGTAACGGCGAAACAGGACGACAAGCCCTCGACCACCGCGTCCTCGACGACACCCCGGCCCGCGTCCGCAGACAACCACGCCGGATTCGCCACGTCATGGCGTGACGCGCGCCGCACCGACGCGGCCGCCGCCGCGCTACGCTCGGAACCGGAACTCGACCGCGCGCGTGCCACCGCGTTCGCCGATACAGTCGATGCGCTCTACGGTGTGATCGCCGATCAACGCCGCGCCGCGACCGATCATTCGCGGCGCGTGAAATGGATGCTGTCGATCGTGGTCGGTGCGCTGCTGGTCACGGTGGCGATCGGCATCGCGCAGACACTGCTGCTGATGCGCCTCACGCGCGAGACGACGGCCCAGCAACAGCGCATCGAACAGATGATGCAGACCCAGCAAGCGGCGATGGTGAGCCTGCTCGACGCGCATACCGCGATCGCCGCGTCGGCGACCGCGAATGCCGCGCCGGCGCCCGCCGCCACTCCTGCCACTCCTGCCACTGTCGCGCCCGCCGCGCCCACCCAGCCCAGCGCCACGCCGACCCACGCGAGGCACGCTCGCCCTCAGCACGGCCGCCCGTCCGGTCGCTAAATGGGGGATGTTGTCGGGATGCAACGCATCCCGACCCAATGACATCGCGACAACCCGCCGCACAGAAATTTTGCTGCATTGCACTAGCTTTTCCCCAGGGGAAACCCCTATAATCATGACTAAGGGAAAACCCTAGCAATGCAGTCACTAACCGGGAGTCGCCATGAGCTACATCTTTGCACTGTTCCAAAAGGTCAGCGACCTCTTTGCGTCGCCCCATCTGCCGCTGGATTCGGACTACTCGTACGCAGCGCGTGCCCGTGAAGCCGAGCGTCTGCGCCGCGCGCAGTCCACGCTGTTCGGCATCAAGCTGACGGACTAAGACTAGCCGTACCGTCCTGAGCGCGAGACGACGCGCCGGGACGCGCACCCTCGGTGCGCTGATCATCAAGCCACTAATCGCGAAACGCGAATAGTGGCTTTTTGTTTTTTTTGGATCATTTTTATCGCACCGCACCATTGCGCGGCGGGACTTGCCGCGTCAGCGCCTAGCCTGCTGCATCGGTCCGCATCCTTGCGAAATATTTCGGGGCCGAAATGAATGTAACCGGCTCTCACGCTGATTCAGCGGGTAGAACGACAGCGGCGCCGGGCAAGCCTTGTTGAATGCAGCAAGAAAGCGAAACCGCGCTTCCATCCTCCGTCCCCAACTATGAAATGCACGCTTACAAGTGCTAACGTCTTCATGCGATCCGGGCCGCTAAAGTGGGTCTCAAGCGTACGGCGTCTGGTTCGGAAGCGAATCGCAAGATCCGAACAAACACGGACGCTGGCCTGGAATAAAACTTTGACGGGAGGTCATTATGAAAACCTTTGGCAAGGCATCGCGCTCGCTGATCGCAACGCTGCTCGCGGGCGGCGCACTCGTCGCGGCTGGTAGCGCCTTCGCGCAAGACCGCGTGATCGTCGGGCACGGCCCGGCGCCGGTCGTGTACGGTCAACCGCACATGATGCCGGTGGGCTTGTCGATCAACATCGGCTGGCACGGCGATCGTTACTGGGACGGCCACCGCTACTGGGCGCACGACGACTGGATGCGCCGTCATCCGCACGACTACGATCCGCACCACCGCGGCGGCTATCGCGACGATCACCGCCCGCCGCCCCCGCGCTACTAACGCGCACCTGATCGCGCCGCAACGGGCGGCGCGACTCCACGAAGCCGGTCTTCCCTCCACGGGAAGGGCCGGCTTCGTCGCATTTGGGCCTGCAAGTCCGACCGGGGGAATGCAGCGTGCTGCGCTATGCTTCGGGACTTTCATCGACGGTTGCGGGAGCGCGTGTGGACAAGACGACGCAGGATGTAGCGATAGGAGTGGTGGGCACAGGACTGATGGGTGTCGGCATTGCGACGCAGGCCGCGCTGCATGGATACCGGACGATCGTGCACGACGTCGATCCGGCCCGGCTCGCGAGCGTCGCGCCGAAAGCGCAAGCGGTCCTCGACGAACTGATCGACGCGGGCCGGATCGACGATGCCGCCAAACAGGCGGCGCTCGCGCGCATCGAAACGCATGTGCAACTCGACGCGGTCGCGCAAGCGCGCTTCGTGATCGAGGCGATTCCCGAAGTGCTCGAACTCAAGCATCGCCTTTACACGACACTGACCGGCCTGCTCGCCGATGATGCGATCCTCGCGAGCAACACCAGCGGCTTCCCGCCCGACCAGCTCGCCACACCGCTTCGCGCGAAAGAACGCTTCGTGATCGCGCATTTCTGGAACCCGCCGCACATGATTCCGCTAGTCGAGGTCGTGCCGGGCACCGAGACAGCACCCGAAGTCGTGCAGCAAACCGCTGCGCTGATGAGCGCGATCGGGATGGAGCCGGTCGTGCTCGCGAAGGCGATTCCGGGCTTCGTCGGCAACCGGCTGCAGTTCGCGGTGCTGCGCGAGGCGTTGCACATCGTGCGTTCGGGGGCGGCAACACCCGAGGTCGTCGATCGCGTGATGAAGGCTTCGCTGGGACGCCGCTGGGGCATCGTCGGACCGTTCGAAAGCGCGGATATGGGTGGACTCGATACGTTCGTCGACATCGCGTCGCATCTGATGCCGCAACTCGCAAAGGACGAGGACGTGATCGATCTGCTGCGCGCGCAGGTCGACGCGGGGCGGGTCGGCGTGCGCAGCGGCGCGGGTTTTCATGACTGGGACGAGGCGCGCATCGCGCGGGTCAAGGAGGGGCGCAAGCGCGTGATCGGGCGCGGCTAGTGCTGTATAAATAGCCGTTCCGTACCCGCTTCTGCGCCGCTTTTTGCGCCACCCATCACACGAGTCTCAAGCCAACCCCGGGCCAAGTCATGTCTCACTACTTCTATGACCCCGCCGCCGGTCACGGCCTGCCGCACGATCCTTTCAAGGCGATCGTCGCGCCGCGGCTGATCGGCTGGATTTCGTCGCGCGATGCCGACGGCACGCTCAATCTCGCGCCATACAGCTTTTTCGGCGCGTTCGCGACCTTTCCGCCGATCATCGGTTTCTGCAGCGAGGGCCGCAAGGACAGCGTTGCCAACATCGAGGCGACCGGTGAATTCGTGTGGAATCTCGCCACCCGGCCGCTCGCCGAGCAGATGAACCGCTCGTCGGCGCCGGTCGCACCGCACGTCGACGAGTTCGCACTGGCCGGGCTCACGCCCGCGCCGGGCCGCAACGTCGCGGTGCCGCACGTGGCCGAATCGCCGGCCGCGCTCGAATGCAAGCTGCTGCAGATCGTGCGTCTGCATGACGTCGACGGCAAACCGATGGACAACTATCTGTCGCTCGGCCAGGTGGTCGGCGTGCATATCGACGAGGCGTATCTGAAGGACGGCCTGTTCGACACGCATGCCGCACAGCCGATCATGCGCGCGGGTTATCGCGCCGACTATGCGCAGATCGGTGAAATGTTCCAGATGATCCGGCCGACGTCCTGAACGCTCAGGGCGTCGCGGACGGCGGCTTGCGTGAGGACTGCGCGGACGACTGGGCCGCGCAATCGCTGTTGCCGCTCCCGCTCCCGCCTACGGGCGCATCCACTTCCACCCCGACAACAGAGGCCGCGACCGGCGCGGCCGCCGTGACTTCCGCCGCGGTCGCCGCGGGCACCGGCTGGATCGGACGCGCGCGCGAACTGACGAGCACTGCGCGCGGTTCGTTGTCGTAAATCACGGCCCGCACGCGCGGATAAATGTGCCGCTCCCAGCGACGTCCGCTAAATACGCCGTAGTGTCCGACGCCCGTTTGCACGTGATGCGTCTTCAGATACGGCCGCAGACGATCGCACATGTCCTGCGCGGCGAGCGTCTGACCGACCGCGCAGATATCGTCCTTTTCGCCTTCCACGGTCAGCAATGCGGTGCGGCGAATCTTCGACGGCTCAACCAGCCGCCCCTCCACTTCGAGTGCGCGCAGCGGCAGCGCATGCTGCTGAAAAACCGTGTCGACGGTCTCCAGATAGAAGTCGGCCGTCAGATCCATCGTCGCGAAGTACTCTTCGTAGAACGTGCGAATCGTGTCGGCCTTTTGCGGATCGCCCTTGCCGCGCTCGCAGTACATCGTTTCGAACGAGTCGGCGTGGCGGCCCGGGTTCATCGCCATGAACGAGGCCAACTGAACGAAGCCCGGATACACGCGACGCTGCGCGCCGGCAAAGCCGAACGGCACCGCGCTGATCAGGTTGCGCTCGAACCACTCGATCGGCCGGCTCCTCGCCAGTTCGTTAACACGGGTCGGATTGATGCGCGTGTCGATCGGGCCAGCCATCAGCGTCATGCTGGCCGGCTGCGCGGGATGGTCGTCGGCGGCCATCAGCGCGACGGCCGCGAGCGCCGCGACGGTCGGTTGGCACACCGCGAGCAGATGCGTGCCAGACCCGATCGTCGCGGTGAAGTCGATCACGTGGCGCACGAATTCGTCGAAGCCGAAGCGGCCTTCGCCGAGCGGCACGTCGCGCGGGTTGTGCCAGTCGGTGATATAGACGTCGTGCTCGGGCAGCATCGTGCGCACGGTTGCGCGCAGCAGCGTCGCGAAGTGTCCCGACATCGGCGCGATCATCAGCACGCGCGGCTGCGGCGTCGAAAGCACGGCGTCCTTGCGAAAATGCAGCAACGAGCAGAACGGCGTGCGTGCGACGACTTCCTCGACCACCGCGACCGGCTCACCTTCGGTGACGACGCTGTCGATGCCGAACGGCGGCCGCTTCGGCGTGAGTCCGCCGAGTATCAGCAGTTCGCAGGTCGCGCGCAGCGAGCGTCCGTGGGGCGTAGCCGCGAATGCGGGCCACGCATCGAGCGAGTGGTTCGCCAGCGCCGCGCCGTGTCGCAGCGGTAGCAGCATGTCGGCGCAGGCCTGATAGGCGGGATAGGCGAACAGATTCATACTTTCACTCGAATGCGCCGGAAAAACAGGAACCCGAATAAAAGCAAGTGGTGCGCCAGGCGCTGGCGCGCGTCGCCCGGTGTGCCGCGGTATGTCGCGGCCTGTCCGCGTGCGTCGGCATATCACTTGCATGCGTAGGCGAAACGGGCCGGCCTTGCCGCGCTTTGGTGCGCGCGCGCACCGCGGCGTGCATACCTGCAGGCACGCGCGGCGCGATACCCGATCTGGAGGACACACGCATGGGAAATACTACGCTCACGATTAGCAGCAGGAACTATTCGTCGTGGTCGCTGCGCGGCTGGCTGCTGACGAAGTTCAGCGGCTTGCCGTTCGAAGAGATCGTGGTGCCGATCGACGACCCCGCGACGCGCGCCGAACTTCTGCTGCTCTCGCCGTCGATTCTGGTGCCGTGCCTCGTGCACGACGGCGTCAAGGTCTGGGACACCCTGGCGATCGCCGAATATCTGAACGAGCTGAAGCCGCAAGCCGCGCTGTTGCCGCACGAGATCCGCGCCCGCGCGCATTGCCGCTCGATCTGCGGCGAGATGCATTCGGGGTTTGCGTCGTTGCGCTCGGCGTTGCCGATGAACCTGAAGGCGCATTTCCCGGGCTTCAAGGTCTGGGCCCGTGCGCAGTCGGATATCGAGCGGATCGTGACGATCTGGCGTGAATGCCTGAAGGAGTACGGCGGCCCGTTCCTGTTCGGCGAGCGGACCGCGGCGGACGCGATGTACGCGCCGGTGGTCACGCGTTTCGTGACCTATGACGTGCAACTCGATCCGGATATCGTCGAATACGGGCAGTACATCATGGCGCTGCCCGAAATGCATGAGTGGATCGCGCTCGCGCGGCAGGAGATCGAGGAGATCGACGAGCTGGATGTCGAGTTCTGAGCGCGGCGGGCGGCGTGCGTCGCCGCCCGCAGTAAGCAGATCCGTCAGCCGCGCTCGCCTTCCAGCTTGAACACGCTGACCAGTTGCGCGAGCCGCGCAGCCTGCTCGCGCAACTCGGCCGCCGCGGTTTCCGCATCGACGACGATGGTTGCATTCTGCTGCGTCGCCTCGCCGATCTGCGTGACCGCCCGGTTGACCTGCTCGATGCCGCCCGACTGCTCGCGCGACGCGACGTTGATCTCGCTCATGATCGCGCGGACCTGACCGACCTGAGTGACGATTCCCTGCATCGTCGCGCTCGCTTCTTCGGCAATCCGAAAGCCGCTGTCGACGTTGGCGCTCGACGCCGCAATCACTCCCTCGATCTCTTTCACCGCCGCCGCGCTGCGCTGCGCGAGCGCGCGCACTTCCGACGCGACGACCGCGAAGCCCTTGCCGTGCTCGCCCGCGCGCGCCGCTTCGACGGCCGCATTCAGCGCAAGGATGTTGGTCTGGAAGGCGATGCCCTCGATCACCGTCGTGATCTCGGCGATCTTCTGCGACGAGCGGCCGATCTCGCCCATCGTCGACACCACGCGTTCGACCGCGCGGCCGCCTTCGAGCGCGGCGTCGGAGGCTTGCGTGACGAGCGTATTGGCCTCGGTCGCGTGATCGGCGTTCTGCTGCACGGTCGACGTGATCTGCTCCATGCTCGCCGCGGTTTCCTCGAGGCTGCTTGCCTGGGTCGCGATGCGCATCGCGATGTTGCCGCTGCCGGCGGCGATTTTCTCGGTGCCCGCCGACATGTCAGCCGACGCGTTGCGCACCTGCGCGACGATGCGCGCGAGTCCTTCGCCGATGCCGTCGATCGCCTGCATCAGGCGGCCGATCTCGTCGGCGCGGGCGCGGCCGTGCTGTGCGACGCGTACGCTCAGATCGCCCGCGGCGAGACGCTCGGACGCCCGCGCGGCTTCGTCGAGCGGACGGCTGACGAGCCGCCGCACCGCGATGAGGAACACGATCGCGAACAGGCCGACCAGCGCGAGGCCGAGCAGCAGGAATTGGTTGCGGGTGCGCACGACGTCGGCCATCACTTCGTCGCGCGGCGCGACGCCGCCGACGAGCCACTGCCACTCCGGTACCGTGACGAACGATACGAACTTGTCGCGCGCGTCACTCTCGGCGAGCGTCGCGTCGGCCGAGCGGTAGTCGAGCTCGCCCTGCTTCATGTCGAGCATGCGCTGATAAGGTGCGTTCGCGTCGTCGGCTTTCTGGCCTGCGGCGGCCGGATGCACGAGCAGCTTGCCGCGCTCCGCGCCGCTCGACGCGTCGAGCACGAAGTAATAGCCGCTCGAGCCGATCTTCAGCGCACGGATGCCGTCCTGGACCGACTGGATCTCCTTGTCCACGTCGACGCCGACGAACAGCGCGCCGATCACGCGGCCGCTCGCGTCGGTGATCGGCTTGTACTGGGTGATCATGCGCTTGCCGAACAGCGCGGCGAGGCCGGTGTACGTGCGGTTCGCGAGCAGCGGCGCGTACGCGGGCCCCTTGCGGTCGAGCAGCGTGCCGATCGCGCGGGTGCCGTCCTGCTTCTTCAGCGACGTGGTCACGCGCACGAAGTCGTCGCCGCTGCGCGCAAAGATGGTCGCGATCGCGCCGCTGCGTTGCAGGAACTGGTCGGGAATCGTGAAGTCGAGGTTCAGCACCTTGTCGCCGGCTTTGAAAGTCGGCGTCGCGGTGCCGCCGATGTCGACTTTCTGCGTGTCGTCGAGCGAGAAGTCGGTGGGCAGGAAGCTCGCGAATAGCGTCATCGACCGATCGACCTCGGCCGACAGCGCCTTGTCGAACAGTGCGATCATCGCGGCGATCGAACGGTCTTTTTCGGCGATGCGCGCGAGCACCTGGTCGCGCACCTGGTCGCCGGCGGCGCGTGCGAGCGCCCACGCGAAGGCGCTGAAAATTACCGCGACCAGTACGCACGAGAGCACGGCAAGCCGTACGCCGACGCTGGCGCGGCGCGAGAAGAGTGATTTCATGGGCAGGCGTGAAATGGGGATAGGCGATGCTCGTCGGGTGTGGCCGCGATCGGCATCGATGATTGGTTTACGGCTCGGGAGACGGCGGGCTTGAGGGTGAATGAAAGCCGGCCGCAACAGGCTGAAAGGGGCCGCAACGGGCCCCCCAAAAAAGGACTAGCGGGAAGGTGTTCCTGCGCGGCTCAGCGCGTCTGATCGACCGCGCGACCGGGCGCTGTGCGCCACGTCCGCAGCAGCAGCGCATTCGTGACGACGCTGACGCTCGAAAACGCCATCGCCGCGCCCGCGAGCATCGGATTGAGCAAGCCGAACGCGGCCAGCGGAATGCCGATCAGGTTGTACACGAATGCCCAGAACAGGTTCTGCTGGATCTTGCGCCAGGTTTTGCGCGAGATGTCGATCGCATCGGCGACCAGCGCCGGGTCGCCGCGCATCAGCGTGATGCCGGCGGCGTGCATGGCGACGTCGGTGCCGGTTGCCATCGCGATGCCGATGTCGGCGGCGGCGAGCGCGGGGGCGTCGTTGATGCCGTCGCCCGCCATCGCGACGATGCCGGCGTGGCGCATCTTCAGGTCGCGGATCACGCGGGCCTTGTCGTCGGGCAGCACCTCGGCGTGGAATTCGTCGATGCCGAGCGCCCGCGCGACGCTCGCCGCACTGCCGTGGTTATCGCCGGTCACGAGCACGCTGCGGATGCCCATTTGCGCGAGCCGCGCGACGGCAGCGCGCGCGCTCGGCTTCACCGTGTCGCCGAACGCGATCAGCGCGAGCGCTTCGGGGGAGTCGGGCGCGCGCGTGATCAGCCATGACACCGTGTTGCCCGCCGCTTCGAGTTCCCTTGCGCGGTCGGAGAGCGCGGGCGGCAGAGCAATGTCGAGCTCGCGCAGCCAGCGTGTGCTGCCGAGCGCGAGCGTGCGGCCGTCGACGTCGGCTTCGACACCCCGGCCGGCAACGGCGCGAGCGGCGGTGGCGCTTGGGCCGCCTTTGTGTTCGCCGGCCATGTGCCCGAGTTGAGCCTCGTGCGCGCGCACTACCGCCCGCGCCAGCGGATGGTCGCTGTGCCGCTGAACCGCCGCCGCGAGCGCGAGCGCTTCGTCGCGGTCCATGCCGCCGACCGGCTCGAACGCCGTGACCGATGGCTGGCCGAGCGTCAGCGTGCCGGTTTTGTCGAACGCGACGATCGACACGCGATGCGCGATTTCGAGCGCTTCCGCGTCCTTGATCAGCACGCCGTGGCGCGCGGCGACGCCGGTGCCGGCCATGATCGCGGCGGGTGTCGCGAGTCCGAGCGCGCACGGGCAGGCAATCACCAGCACCGCGACCGCGTTCAGGATCGCGGTTTCCGCGCCCGCGCCGGCGATCAGCCAGCCGATCAGCGTCAGCGCGGCGAGCGCGAGAATCGCCGGCACGAAGACCTCACTGACGCGGTCGACGAGCCGCTGGATCGGCGCCTTCTCGGCCTGCGCGCTTTCGACGAGTCGGATGATGCGCGCGAGCGTCGTCTCTGCGCCGATCGCGGTGGTCGTCACCACGAGCGCGCCTTCGCCGTTGATCGAGCCGGCCGTGACGGCGTCGCCGGTCTGCTTCGGCACCGGCAGGCTTTCGCCGGTGATCAGCGCTTCGTCGATATGTGTGCGGCCTTCGAGCACCGCGCCGTCGACCGGCACGCGCTCGCCCGGCCGCACGATCACGATGGTGCCGACCCGCACCTGTGCGAGCGGCACCTCGCGTTCGCCCGCGCCGTCGCGGATGCGCGCCCGTTCGGGGCGCAGCGCGTTGAGCGCACGGATCGCGTCGGTGGTCTGGCGCTTCGCGCGTGCCTCGAGCCATTTGCCGAAGCGCACCAGCGTGATCACGACCGCCGATGCCTCGAAGTACAGATGCATCGTGTCGCCCGGATGCACCGCGAGTTCGTAGACGCTGACGCCGTACGCCGCCGATGTGCCGAGCGCGACCAGCAGGTCCATGTTGCCCGCGCCGGCGCGCACCGCGCGCCAGGCGGCGCGATAGAAGCGCGCGCCGAACACGAACTGGACGATCGACGCGAGCACGAACTGCGGCCACGCCGGCAACATTGCGTGCAGGCCGAACCATTCGCCGAACATCGGCGCGACGAGCGGCAGCGTCAGCAGCGCGGACGCGACGACGCTCGCGAGGTCGCGGCGGGTTTGAATCTGCTTGCGGTCGACGGCGGGGGTGGGCGTCGTGTCGACGATGTCGCTGACGTCGCCAGTCGAGGCGGCCGTAGCTGCCGTCGTCTCGGCCGGACCGACAGCAGCAGGCGGCGCGCTCAGCGTCGCTTCGTAGCCGGCTTTCCTGACGGCGGCGATCAGCGCGGCGGCATCGGCGGATGCGGTGCCTTGCTGATGAACGATGGCGGTTTCGGTTGCCAGATTGACCGACGCGCGCGCGACGCCAGGCACCTTCGCGAGCGCCTTTTCAACGCGCAACGCGCAGGCGGCGCAAGTCATGCCGCCGATCTCCAGTTCAGTGCTTAGCGGCGTGACGGCGGGTGTCGTGGTTTGCGTCGCGATTGTCTGTTCGGCGACATCGGCGGTCGCGACCGGTGTCGCTTCGTATCCGGCCTTGCGCACGGCATCGGCCAGTTGCTCAGGCGCGAGCGCCGCGTCGCTTTCCACGCGGGCGCGCTCGGTTGCGAGATTCACCGATGCGCGCGCCACTCCCGGCAGCTTGGTCAGCGCTTTTTCGACGCGGCTCGCGCACGACGCGCAAGTCATCCCGCCGATGTCGAGTTCGACGACGCGCGTGGGTGAAGATGAGGCGGCAGCGTCGGCGGGGCGCTGCGGGTTGGCAAGTCCGGTCATGGCAGGCAAGGCTCGTGGCGGCATTGGGCCGCATGGTGAAGCCAGTATCGACCTTCCCATGATGGGAAGGTCAAGACCGGATTATGCGGCCGCCGTCAAAACGCCGGCGGCGCATCGAGCATCGCCTGTCCCACCGCTTTCTGTTGATCGCCGTCGCGCGCGAGCAGCGTTTGCGCCGCGCCGCGCCGGTCTTCGGCCGCCTTGTTCTGGCCGAGCTTCCATTTGCCGACGAGGCGCGTCACCTCGATCTCGATACCGACGATCGCGCCGAGCATCTGTGCGATGTAGTCGGCCGGCGCGTCGCCCATCTTCCACGGCACCGGCTCGCCGGCTTCCATCTTGCGCGTGAGCCGCGCGACGAGGCCGCGCACGAACGATTCATCGTCATGCACCACAATCCTGCCATGTGCATGCACGACCATATAGTTGTAGGTCGGCACCTGCTTGTGCGTTTCGTGTTTGCTGGGGTACCAGCTCGGCGAAATATAGGCGGTGGGCCCCTGGAAGATCACGAGCGCTTCGGGACTAGCCGCGGCTTCCTGCCAGACCGGGTTCGCCCGCGCGACGTGCGCGCGCAGTACCAGTCGTGACGAATCCGCCGCGTCCGCCTGCGCCTCGAACGGCAAATGATTCGCATCGAGCCCATTGGGGCCGTGCGTAATCAGCGCGCCGAACGGGTGCTCGGCGATCAGGCGGTGAAGAACCTCTGGACGGTTCTCTTCGAAATGGGCGGGCATGTACATTGAAACGCTCCGAATGCAGGACGACGAAAGAGTGGGGGCGAATCGGCAAGAAGGCGGTTCGACGGACCCGCAAATCAAAAAGCATGACGCGCTCGCGCGAGCCGTTGGCGCGGGAACATAATGTGGCAACGACGCTGCTTTGTGCTTGCCTGGCTAGGAAGGATACGATACAACGCGAGGTTGTCGGAATCGCAATCCGCGGACTCGCTGCGCAGTGTTTCGGGAGAACCGCGCATGCACGTGGCGCTGCACACCGGCATCTCCTATAGGACTGCATGCTCCGCACTCTGAACGAATGATAAAAAATCTCCGAGAACTGTTTTTGCTGCAACGAACCTGCGTATCGCTCGCGGGTCTCGCACTGCTGGCCAGCTGCGCGTCGACCCCCACTGCCACGCAACAAAGCAACGGCTGGGTCAAGGACGAAGTCGCCGACTCGTACGTATTCGGCTATCCGCTCGTGCTGATGAGTGCCGCGCGCGATGCGGCGGTCGGCACCGAGCCGGGCCAGGCTCCGTTCAACACGCTGCGTCACGCGCAGGCGCTGCCGCCGATCGGCGCGACCAACCCGCCGCAGCCGAGCCTCGACACGCTCGACTCGACCGGCTGGCTCGACCTTGCCACCGAGCCGGTGATCCTCGCGCTACCTGATTCACATGGCCGTTACGTCGATGCGCGCGTGCTCGACATGTGGACCAACGTCGCTTGGTCGACCGGGCCGCAGCTCGCCGCGGGCACGGGCACCGCGAAGGGCCTGCGCGCGCAGACGATCGCGTTCGTCGCACCGGGCTGGAACGGCGAGTTGCCGAAGGGCGCGAAGCGCGTCGAGGTGCCGACCCGCAACGCATGGATCAGCGTGCGCATCCAGTCCGGCGGCGCGCGCGATCTGAACGCGGTGCGCAAGCTGCAGCAAGCGATCCGTCTTGAACCGCTGAGCGTGTTCGTCGGCGACGCGGAGCCGGCGGTGCCGCCGCGCGGTTACGCAAGCGGCGTCGCGGGCCCGAGCCGCACGCCGGCTCAGCAGGTCGCCGCGCTCGACGCGAGCGCCTTTTTCGGCCGTCTTGCCGACGCATTGCCTGACAATCCGCCGACACCGGCCGATCCGCACGCGCTCAAATTCCTCGCCGACCTCGGCGTGACGCCTGGCGATCCCGTGAAGCTGCCGAAGTCGTCCAATGTGCTCGCGGCCGGTCTCGCCGACGGTCGCGAGCGCGTCGCGACGCCGCCGTCGAATCTGCTGAGCGCGAACGGCTGGAGCTGGTTCGGCGACGCCGTCGGCAACTATGGTCCCGACTATGGATTGCGCGCCTATGCGGCGAGCGCGCAGTTGGGGATCGGAACGAAGGATGACGAAGTCCGCGCGGTCGTCACGCAGGACAGCGACGGCAACACGCTGAACGGCGCGAATCGCTACGTGATCCACTTCGCGGCGAACCAGCTGCCACCGGTGCGCGGATTCTGGACGATCACCGCGTACACGAAGGATGGCGCGCTGAGCGAGAACGCGCCGGCGCGGCTCGCGGTTGGCGATCGCAATGGCGCGCGCCGCAATCGCGATGGTTCGCTCGACGTGGTCGTGTCGTCGACGCGCAGCCGCACCGGCAACTGGCTGCCCGCACCGCGCGCGGATATGCAACTGGTGCTGCGCCTGTATGCGCCGAAGCCGCAAGCCGCCGACGGCAGCTGGCAGCCGCCGCCGGTCGTGCGGCAATGATGTGAACGGCGCGCGGGCAAACCGCGCGCCGTCCGGTTTCGTTATTTAACGCTCGCGAGAATTCTTCGCGGGAAAGCCGGTCAGTCAGCAGCACGAATCGTGAAGGCGGGCCTGACATTCCTGTCTAACCATTGATTCAAGACTTATACTGCCGCTTGCGGGATCTCTGTTTTTCGCGGCGGGCTTGCCGCCGCATTCCTCCACATCGAGCATGGCAAGCCTCAATAAAGCATCGTTAGCCTCCTCCATTCAGACTGTGCGCGCAGTCGCGCAGTCGCACCGTACGCGGCGAATTCTCGTCGGTCTGTTGATCTTCGTCGTCGTGATCGGCTTGCTCGGCTTTTTCGCGGCGCCGCCTCTGATTCGCCATATCGCGAGCCAACAACTGAGCAAGCAGCTCGACCGGCCGGCGTCGATCGGCCGTATCGCGCTCAATCCGTACACCCTGCGTTTCGAGGCCGACAACGTGCATATCGGCGAGCGCGGCGGCGCGGGTGACTTCGTCGATATTTCGCGGCTCATCGTGAAGCCGTCGTGGAGTTCGCTGTTTCGCGGCGCGCCGATCGTCGACGAAGTGCAGGTCGATTCGCCTCGCTTTCATCTCGTTCGCCTCGATGCGCAGCACTTCAATTTCAGCGACCTGATCGAGAAGTTCGCGAATCAGCCGGCAACACCGAACAGCAAGCCGACGCAGTTCTCCGTCTCCAACATTCGCGTCGAAAACGGCCAGGTCAAGTTCGACGACCGCGTGCTCGGCACGAGCCACGTGATCGATCAATGGAAGCTCGGCATTCCGTTCATCGCGACGCTGCCGTCGAAGACCGATATCTTCGTCGAGCCGCTGCTGCGCGCACGCATCGACGGCGACAGTCAGCTCGCGATCGACGGCAGGACCAAGCCGTTCGCGGCGTCGCGCGAGTCGGAAGTGTCGCTGCGCTTCGACGATCTCGACGTGCCGAAGCTGGTGTCCTATGCGCCGTCGAAGCTGCCGGTGATCGTGCAGTCGGGCAAGCTGTCCACCGACCTGAAGCTGAACTTCGTGATGGCGAACGATACGCCGTCGCTGCGCGTGGCCGGCACCGTCGACCTGAGCGATGTCGACGTGCAGGATCAGGGCAAGGCGCCGTTTTTCGCCGCGCGCACGGTGCATGTGGCGGCTGCATCGCTCGAACCGTTGAGGAGCGTCTATCACTTCGACGATATCCGCATCGACGCGCCGAGCGCGAGTCTCGCGCGCGACAGGAACGGCGTATTGAGCGTCGAGCATATGTTTGCGCCCGCGCCGGAAAAACCGGCGGCAAAGGAAACCGCGAACGCGAATACCAAACCCGAAACCGCCGCCGCCGAAAAAGCGGCCCCACCGTTCGACGTCGCGATCAAACGTTTCACGCTCAGCGACGGCACCGTGAAAGTACACGACGAGGCTGCGTCTCGTCCGGTCGAAGCCGGTCTGCAAAATCTCGCGGTTACGTTGACCGATTTCTCGACGCTCTCGGCGGCGCCGGCGCACTACACGCTGAACACGAACCTGAAGGAGGGTGGCGGTTCGCTCGCCGCTGATGGCACGGTCGGCCTCGCAGCGAAGACGGCGAGCGCGAAGCTCGATTTGAAGTCGCTGAAGTTGCCGCCGCTGCAGCCGTATCTCGACACCGCGACGTCCGCACAGGTGCTCGACGGTGCGTTGTCCGCCACGACGAAAATCGACGCGAACTGGTCGAAGTCGCCGATGGCGCTGATGGTCGCGGACACGCAGCTGGACATGCAGGCGGTGAAGCTCGCGGCGCGCGGCGACAAGACGCCGGTGATTTCGCTCGCGCAGGGCAACGTGGTAGTCAAGCAGGTCGACGTCGCGGCGCGCACCGCCGACGTGACGAGCGTGGCCGCAACCGGCCTCGCGGTCGACGCGCAGCGCCTGAGGGACGGCACCATCAATCTGAACTCGCTCGCGGGGTCGCATCAACAGGCGACGGAGCGCACGGCGATTCACGCGGCGAAAAAAGCGCAGGCCGAGGGCCCGGCATGGCGCTACAAGATCGGCGAATTGACGCTCAAAGACGCGACCGCCGAGTTCACCGACAACACGACGTCGCAGCCGGTCAAGCTGAGCTTTACGCCGGTGCAATTGAAGGTGCAGCAAATCAGCGACGACCTGAGCCGCCCGCTGCCGGTCGACCTGCAGGCGACGTTGAACAAAAAGGGCTCGCTCGGCGTGAAGGGCGACGTGACCGCGACGCCGCTGAAGCTGGCCGTCAAGGTCAACGCGAACCAGCTCGACGCGGCCGCGTTCGAGCCGTACTTCGGCAGCAAGCTGAACGCGTCGCTCGCGAGCGCGCTGCTGAATGCGAACGGAGATCTCTCGGTCAGCCAGGCGAAGTCGCTGAAGGCGAACTTTCGCGGCGACATGGCGCTCGTGGCCGTGCGGCTGATCGACAAGGCGACGTCCGACCTGTTCGCGGGCTGGGGCTCGCTTGCGCTGACGAACCTGAAGGCCGATTACGACGAGCACGGCGGGACCGCGGTCGATGCGGGGCGCGTGACGTTCTCGAAGTTCTATGGCCGCGTACTGCTCGACGCGCAAGGCAAGCTGAACCTGAAGGATGTGGTCGCGCACGAGGGCGGTACATCACAGTCGCTGACGCGCAGCAAGAGCGGTTCGCACCCGATTCCGCTGACGCCCGAGGCGGTGTCCGAGGCGGTCGCGGCGTCGGCGCCGGCGCCGGTCGCGGCAGCGTCGGCTGCAACGCCGGGCAAGGCAACCACCGCGGCTGCGGCCGCCGCCACGGCCGCAACGCCGTCACAAAACCCGGTCAAGATGCACTTCGGGCAACTGGTGTTGCAACAGGGCCGCGTTACCTACACCGACAACTTCATCAAGCCGAACTACACGGCGAACCTAGTCGACATTCAGGGCACGATTGGCGCGTTCGGTACGGAATCGACCACGTCCGCACCGGTCGACGTCGCCGCAAAACTCGCGGCCAACGGTCCGCTGACGATCCGCGGCACCGTCAATCCCCTGATTGCGAAACCGGCGCTCGATCTGACCGCGACCGCGCACGACATCGAGCTGACCAACCTGACGCCGTATTCGGCGAAATACGCGGGCTATCCGATCACGAAGGGCAAGCTCAACGTTGATCTGCACTATCAGCTTGCGAACGATCAACTGAACGCGAACAACCATCTGTTTATCGATCAGCTGACGTTCGGCGATCACATCGACAACGATACCGCGACCAAGCTGCCGGTGCGTTTCGCGATCTCTCTACTGAAGAACTCGCGTGGCGAGATCGACGTGAACCTGCCGGTGTCGGGCTCGCTGTCGAACCCCGAGTTCAGCATCGGCGGGCTGATCTGGCATGCGGTGCTCAATCTGCTCGAGAAGGCGGTGACCGCGCCGTTCACGCTGATCGCGCATGCGTTCGGCGGCAATGGCGAGGACCTCGGCTACGTCGAATTCGAGGCCGGCTCGGCCACGCTGACCGACGCCGACAAGCAGAAACTCGACACGATCGTGAAGGCGCTCACCGACAAGCCGTCGATCCGTATGGACCTGATCGGCCGCGTCGATCCGAAGGTCGACGAGCCGGCGCTGCGCACGCGGTACGTCGATCAGATGGTCAAGCGGCAGAAGATCAAGGATGCGGTGGGTAATGGCGAGAGCGTCGATCCGTCGACGATCACGGTCGATCAGGAAGACTACGACAAGTATCTGACCAAGGCCTACAAGTCCTCCGACTTCAAGAAGCCGCGCAACTTCATCGGCATGACGAAGACGCTGCCGGACGACGACATGAAGGGCGCGCTCGCGGCCAATGCGCCGATCGACGAAGCGAGCCTGCGGCAGCTTGCGCAGCAGCGCGCGCAGAGCGTGCAACAGTATCTGGAGGGCAAGATCGACAGCAGTCGCGTGTTTATCGTCGCGCCGAAGATGAATGCCGACGATATCAAGGACAAGGGTGCGACGACGCGGGTCGATTTCGGGTTGAAGTGATGGTGGGGCGCACCGAACGCTGCACGTCCTTCGCCGGCTCGGTGCATTCTCGTCGAGTTGGGCACCAGAAAAACAAACGCGCCGGACATCGCGTACCGGCGCGTTTCATACAGGACACGTCTTCAGACGTATCGATCAGGACCGTTCAGTCCTGCGGGATGCTCGCTGGCTCTTACCGAAGCCACGCGAGCGGCTTACATAGCAGTAGTCAGAGTCAGTATTCAAAGGCATTCCCTCCAAGGTGAATTTCATCGGTCAGCTTGCGTTGCATCAGGAGGACACGTCTCACGGGGCGCCGCAGCCAGGCGACGGCGTGCGGCCGTCATATGTGCGCTGTGCACTAGCGCGGCGCTGACGCCCGGGGGTGAGACGCATCCCACACACGTCTTCTCATGATCGAAGACGCCCTCGGCGGCTACTCCAACTACTTCAACTTCTTGCCGCCTCAAGGAAAATGTAAGGTATTTCGCGCGAAGAAGAAATTGGGCAGGTTGTCGCGCGGCACGTTGTCGTGATGCCGAACTTCGCGCCAGGTTCGAGTCCCCTCCGCACGCTGCATGGCACGCCGAGAAGAGCCCAAAAAAAAGCCCGACCTGAGGTCGGGCTCCAAAGTCGGCTGCGCCCTCCACAGGACGCAGCCCCTGCAAAACAGCGAGGCTACATGCGTTGCCGCGGGGCTTAAGCAGCCAGCAGCGAGCGCAGCACGAACGGCAGAATCCCGCCGTGCTTGTAGTAGTCGACTTCGATCGGCGTGTCGATACGCAGCAGCACCGGAACGCGCTTGTCGCCGTCCTTGCCATGGATCACGAGCGTGACTTCCTGTTGCGGCTTGAAGTCGTCGCCGAGGCCTTCGATGTCGTACGTTTCTTCGCCGGTGATGCCGAGCGACTGCACGCTATCCGAGCCCTTGAACTGCAGCGGCAGAACGCCCATGCCGACGAGGTTCGAACGGTGGATCCGCTCGAAGCTGCGTGCGACCACGGCCTTCACGCCCAACAGCTGCGTGCCCTTGGCCGCCCAGTCGCGCGACGAACCCGTGCCGTACTCTTCGCCCGCGAACACGATGGTCGGCGTGCCGGCGTCGATGTACTTCATCGCCGCGTCGTAGATCGACAGCTGTTCGCCGCTCGGCTGGTGAATCGTCAGGCCGCCTTCGACGCGCGTGCCGTCCGCCTTCGCCGGGATCATCAGGTTCTTGATACGGACGTTCGCGAACGTGCCGCGCATCATCACGTCGTGGTTGCCGCGGCGCGAGCCGTAGCTGTTGAAATCGGCCTTCTGCACGCCGTTTTCCTTCAGCCAACGGCCTGCCGGCGAGTCTTCCTTGATCGAGCCTGCCGGGCTGATGTGGTCGGTCGTGACCGAGTCACCGAAGATGCCCAAGGCGCGCGCGCCCTTCACCGGCGCGATGCTCGAAGCCGGCGTCATCGAGAAGTCCTTGCCGAAGAACGGCGGCTCGGCGATGTAGGTCGACTTCGGCCAGTCGTAGACCTGACCCTCTTCGCCCTCGATCTTGCTCCACAGGTCGCCCTTCTTCGTGAGCTGCGAGTAGTTCTTGCGGAACGCGTCGGCATCCATCGCGTACTTCAGCAGCGCGTTGACTTCTTCGCTGGTCGGCCAGATGTCGCCGAGGTAGATGTCCTTACCGCCCTTGCCTTTGCCGACCGGCTCGGTCATCAGGTCGCGCGTGATGTTGCCGGCGATCGCGTATGCGACGACGAGCGGCGGCGACGCGAGGAAGTTCGCGCGGATGTTCGGGTGGATACGCGCTTCGAAGTTACGGTTGCCCGACAGCACCGCTGCCGCGACGATGTCGTTCTTCGTGATCGCGTCGTTCAGTTCCGGCGTCAGGTCGCCCGCGTTGCCGATACAGGTCGTGCAGCCATAAGCGGCCAGCGTGAAGCCGAGCTTGTCGAGGTACTTCAGCAGGTCGGTCTTCGTCAGGTACTCGGTGACGATGCGCGATCCCGGAGCCAGCGAGGTCTTGATGTGCGGAGCGACCGTCAGCCCGGCCTCGACAGCCTTCTTCGCGAGCAGACCGGCGGCGAGCAGCACGCTCGGGTTCGACGTGTTCGTGCACGACGTGATCGCGGCGATCAGCACGTCGCCGTTCTTCACGTTGACGCCGTTGCTCGTCGTGTACTGCGCGTCGAGGTCGGCGGCCTTTTTCGCGAAGCCGTTCTCAGCGACCGGCTTCGAGAACAGGTCGGTGAAGGTCGACTTCACGTGGCCGATCTCGATGCGGTCCTGCGGACGCTTCGGGCCTGCCAGCGACGGCGCGACCGTGGCGAGATCCAGCGTGACGACCTTCGTGTAGTCGATGTCGCCTTCGGCCGGAATGCCGAACAGTTCCTGCGCCTTGAAGTAGTTTTCGAACGCCGAGATTTCCGCGTCCGTGCGGCCCGTGCCGTGGAAGAAGTCGATGGTCTTTTCGTCGACCGGGAAGAAGCCCATCGTCGCGCCGTATTCCGGCGCCATGTTGCCGATCGTCGCGCGGTCCGGCACCGACAGCGAGCGCGTGCCTTCGCCGAAGAACTCGACGAACTTGCCGACGACCTTCTCCTTACGCAGCAGTTCGGTGATCGTCAGCACGAGGTCGGTCGCGGTCACGCCTTCGATCAGCTTGCCCTTCAGATGCACACCGACGACGTCCGGCGTCAGGAAGTACACCGGCTGGCCGAGCATGCCGGCTTCGGCTTCGATACCGCCCACGCCCCAGCCGACCACGCCGATGCCGTTGATCATCGTCGTGTGGCTGTCCGTGCCGACCAGCGAGTCCGGGTAGTACACGGTATCCGCGCCGTCGGCCTTCTTGTGCACGCCGCGCGCGAGATACTCGAGATTCACCTGGTGAACGATGCCGACGCCCGGCGGCACGACCTTGAACGTATCGAACGCCTGCATACCCCACTTCATGAACTGGTAGCGCTCGTTGTTGCGCTGGAATTCCAGCTTCATGTTCAGGTCGAGCGCGTTCTTCTCGCGGAAGTGGTCGATCTGCACCGAGTGGTCGACGACGAGGTCCACCGGCACCAGCGGCTCGATCGACTTCGGGTTCTTGCCGACGGCCTTCGCGACGCCGCGCATTGCGGCGATGTCGGCGAGCAGCGGCACGCCGGTGAAGTCCTGCAGCACGACGCGCGACACGACGAACGGGATTTCATCGACGCGCGCCGCGTTCGGCTTCCAGTTCGCGAGTTGCGTGACATGGTCTTCGGCGATTTTCTTGCCGTCGTAGTTGCGCAGCACCGATTCCAGCACGATACGGATCGAGACCGGCAGACGGTCGATTTTGAGGTTCAGAGCCTTGCCGAGTTGCGGCAGGGAGTAGAACTTGCCTTTGCCGGAACCGCTGTCGAATTCCTTGAGCGTTTTGTGGAGGTTGTGGGCCATGGTGTTTTCCTTGGTTTGGATCGCGGAACTACAGTACTCAGCCTAGATGACGTAAAGATCGACGTATTCATTGACCGGCGTCGCTTCGAGCTTGGCCTGGTCGAGCGATACGTCGAGAATCGCCAGTTGTTGCTTGACCGGGAAGCGCCGCGCGAGGTTGGTCTTGAACTTCTCGACCAGCAACGGAATACCGTCTTCACGACGGCGCTTATGACCGATCGGGTATTCGACTACTACTTCCCCGAACTTCGACCCGTCGTTGAATTCGATCGTCAGTGCATTGGCGATCGAACGCTTCTCGGGGTCGTGATAATCCTTCGTGAACTGTGGGTCTTCTACGCATTCCATTTTCGCGCGCAACGCATCGATACGCGAGTCCTGCGCCACTGAATCTTCGTAATCGGCGGCCGTCAGACGGCCGAAAATCAGCGGCACCGCGATCATGTACTGGATGCAATGATCACGGTCGGCCGGATTGTTCAGCGGGCCTTTTTTATCGATGATGCGGATTGCCGCTTCGTGCGTGCGGATCGTCACGCGGCGAATGTCTTCGACGCCCCGGCCTTCGCGCGCGAGCTGCGCATGCAGCGCGAGCGCGGCTTCCGCGGCGGTTTGCGCGTGGAACTCGGCCGGAAACGAGATCTTGAACAGCACGTTTTCCATCACGTACGAGCCGTACGGACGCTGGAACCGGAACGCGTTGCCGTTGAACAGCACGTCGTAGAAGCCCCAAGTTTTCGCGCTGAGCACCGACGGATAGCCCATCTCGCCGGTCTTCGAGATCAGCGCGAGGCGCACGGCGCGCGAGGTGGCGTCGCCGGCGGCCCACGATTTGCGCGAACCGGTGTTCGGCGCATGGCGGTAGGTGCGCAGCGCCTGCCCATCGACGAGCGCCTGCGATACCGCGTTGATCAGCTCGTCGCGCGTGAGGCCGATCAGCTGGCCGACCACCGCGGTCGACGCGAGCTTGACCAGCAGCACATGATCGAGCCCGACCTTGTTGAACGAGTTCTCGAGCGCGATGCAGCCTTGAATTTCGTGCGCCTTGATCATCGCGATCAGGACGTCTTTCATCGTCAGCGGCGCTTTGCCGGCTGCGATGGCGGTACGCGAGAGCCAGTCGGCCGTCGCGAGAATGCCGCCGAGGTTATCGGACGGATGGCCCCATTCGGCCGCGAGCCAGGTGTCGTTGAAATCCAGCCAGCGGATCATCGCGCCGATGTTGAAGGCGGCCTGAACCGGGTCCAGCTGGAACGACGTGCCCGGCACCTTCGCGCCGTTGGGGACGATCGTGCCTGCCACGATCGGTCCCATCAGCTTGGTGCAGGCCGGGTAGGTAAGCGCCTCGAGTCCGCAACCGAGCGTGTCGATCAGGCAATGACGCGCGGTTTCCAGCGCGAGCGCGCTGTCGATCCGGTAATCCAGCACGTAGTCGACGATATCGACCAGGACGGCGTCCGGGGCGGGTCGTACGTTGGAGATCGGAGCGGACATCGGGGGCTTCCCTGGCGGCGAAAATCAGTTGCCGGTCTTGTTGATCGCGTTCGATTGCGTTGCAGCCGGCGCGCCCTGTTCCATCGCGACCGTCTTGCACTCGTCGGCGAGACGCGAGCTGTCCTTGTCCTGGAACAGCATGGCCTTCGTCGGGATCACGACGAGGTCCATCCCGGTTGCTGCGTCGTGGAAGCGATCGGCGCCCGTCGTGGTCGCTTCGCGCGGCAGGTTGTAGTTTTTGTTCGCCCAGTGAACCGTGACGATCTGGTCACGCTTCATGTCGCCTTTCATTTCGAAAGCCAGACCGTCCTTGCACGACCACTTTTCCGACCCTTCCGGGATCGGATCGACCTTTGCTTCCTTCACCGGATTGGCCTTGCGCTTGACCAGGCGGCGCGGCTCCGGGCGCTTGGCGACGGCCTTCTTCGTGGTGGTGGTGGCCGTGTCCGCAGCAGCGGCGTCAGTCGCGACGGTCAGCATCGTCGTAGACAGGGCGCCAATCATGGCGGCGATCATCAGCTTTTTCATGGAGAAAACCTTTCTATCAAAATCAGTTAAACAGTGCGCGGACGACCGGTCCGGCGGCCGCGCGGGTTGAACTGCACGCGCTGTGGAGCGCACAGCGACCGCTATTTTCTCCTATTTAGCGGCACGTACTTTAAATTCTCGGGTCCGATGTAATTCGCGCTCGGCCGGATGATCTTGTTGTCGATGCGCTGCTCGATGATGTGCGCGCTCCAGCCGGCCGTACGCGAGATCACGAACAGCGGCGTGAACATCGCGGTCGGCACGCCCATCATGTGATAAGACACCGCGCTGAACCAGTCGAGGTTCGGGAACATCTTCTTCGCTTCCCACATCACCGATTCGAGCCGTTCGGCGATCGAGAACAGCTTCATGTTGCCCGCTTCCCTCGACTGCTTCTTCGCGACTTCCTTGATGACCTTGTTACGCGGGTCCGAGATCGTGTACACCGGGTGGCCGAAGCCGATCACGACTTCCTTGTTCTCGACCCGGCGGCGGATGTCGGCTTCGGCTTCGTCGGGTGTCTGGTAGCGCGACTGGATTTCGAACGCGGCTTCGTTGGCGCCGCCGTGCTTCGGGCCGCGCAGCGCGCCGATCGCGCCGGTGATCGCCGAATACATGTCCGAGCCGGTGCCCGCGATCACGCGGCCCGTGAACGTCGACGCATTGAACTCGTGCTCCGCGTACAGGTTCAGCGACACGTGCATCGCGTCGACCCACGCCTTCGACGGCTCGACGCCGTGCAGCAGATGCAGGAAGTGGCCGCCGATCGAATCGTCGTCGGTTTCGACCTCGATGCGCTTGCCGTTGTGCGAGTAGTGATACCAGTACAGCAGCATCGAGCCGAGCGAGGCCATCAGCTTGTCGGCGATGTCGCGCGCGCCCGGCAGGTTGTGATCGTCCTTCTCCGGCAGCACCGTGCCGAGCACCGACACGCCGGTGCGCATCACGTCCATCGGATGCGCGGCGGCCGGAATCCATTCGAGCGCGGCCTTCACGTTGGCGGGCAGGCCGCGCATCGACTTCAGTCTGGTCTTGTAGGCGGTCAACTCGGCCTGCGTGGGCAGCTTGCCGTGGACCAGCAGGTAGGCGACCTCTTCGAATTCGCATGCCTCGGCAATGTCGAGAATGTCGTAGCCGCGATAGTGCAGATCGTTGCCGGTCTTGCCAACCGTGCACAGCGCGGTGTTGCCCGCGGTCACGCCCGACAGCGCGACGGATTTCTTTGGTTTGAAACCGCTTTGCGTTTCGTTGCCGCCTGTTGCGTCAGCGGCTTGCGTCGTCTCGCTCATGTTCCGCCTTCTCCTGTGTGCCGGCTCATCGCTGCTGCCGTTTGAAAAACGCGTCGCTTATGCCACAGACTGTCCGTTAGCGCCCACTTGCGCAAAGAGCGGTGTCGCTTCTTGCGGAACAGCGCGGCCGGTGCTCTGCGCGCGGCGCAGCACCGACCAGTAGTAGCGGTAGCTCGCGCGGTCGTGCAGCGTATCACCATGACGCGTCGGGCCCCAATGCGCGGACTGCGCGGCCAGCAGGATTTCGGTGGCCGTCGCGATTTCTTCGTCGCGCGGCGCGAACGTGGCGACGATCGCCTCGATCTGCGCCGGATGGATGCTCCACATGCGCGTGTAGCCGAATTCATTGCGGGCGCGCTGCGCGTCGTTTGCGACCACGCTCATGTCGCGCACTTCCGTGCTGACGTTGTGCGACGGCACCTTGCCGTACGCATGGCAGGCCGCCGAAATCTCGAGCTTCGCGCGCCGCACGAGCGGATGATCGAATTGGCCCGGCGAGCGCATCGCGGTATCGGGGATCGCGCCATCGTGCGCGGAGACGAAGTCCATCAGGCCGAAGCTCAGCGCCTCGACGCCCGGCAGCGCGGCCAGTTCGAACACGCGCGTGAGCGCGCCGTGGGTTTCGACCAGCAACTGCACCGGCACTGGCTGCGTGATGCCGAGTTCGCGCCGCGTCGCCTCGATGAACGCGATCATTTCGGCGGCATCGTGGACATTGCGGATTTTCGGCAGCGTGATGTAAGCGGGTGCCCGCTTGGCGGCGCGCAGAATGAGGCGGACGTCGTCGCGCCAGTGCGTGTGAGCGAAGTCGTGGATGCGCACGCCGACGCGGCCGAAGCGGTCATGCTCGCTGCCCAGCAGCGATGCGACCAGTTCCGCATGCTCGGCCTCGCGGCCGACTTGCGCGCCGTCTTCGCAATCCAGCGTGATATCGAACGCCGGGCCGAGTTGCTGCTGTAACGCGAGCGACTTCAGCATCAGCTTTTCGCTGCCCGCGTAGTGATCGCAGGCGGGCAGCACAGCGGGCGGCGCTTCGCCCTCAAACAGCACTTCGGCGGGTGTGAGAACGCGCATCTTCGGCGTGTAGGGCGTGGTGAGGATTAGGGATGTCGGATTCGGGCGCGCTCTGCGCGAGCGCTGTCGGGCGACGGCAAAGCACGTTCGAATCAGAGGCGAATGGCGACGATCGCAGCGCCATTCGCACGAAAAAAACCGGAACCCGCCGCGCTGACGCTTCGGAGTTCCGGTTCATCGGCATCAGATGCTTAGCCGAGCAGGTGCTGAACGCCGTCGCGCTCTTCCAGCAGTTCCTGCAGCGTGCCGTCCATCTTTTCGCGCGAGAACGCGTCGATTGCCAGACCTTCGACGCGCTTGTACTCGCCGTTTTCGCAGGTCACGGGCACGCCGTAGATGATGTCTTCGGGGATGCCGTACGAGCCGTCCGACGGGATGCCCATCGTGACCCACTTGCCGTTCGTGCCGAGCACCCAGTCACGCACGTGGTCGATCGCAGCGTTGGCCGCCGATGCCGCCGACGACAGGCCGCGCGCTTCGATGATCGCCGCGCCGCGCTTGCCGACGGTCGGGATGAACGTGTTGCGATTCCATTCTTCGTCGTTGATCAGCTTGGTCAGGTCCTGACCTTCAGCCGTTGCGACGCGGAAGTCCGGGTACATGGTCGGCGAGTGGTTGCCCCACACGGCGAGCTTTTCGATCGACGCGACCGGCTTGCCCGACTTGGCGGCCAGTTGCGACAGCGCGCGGTTGTGGTCCAGACGCAGCATTGCGGTGAAGTTCTTCTTCGGCAGATCCGGCGCCGACTTCATTGCGATGTACGCGTTCGTGTTGGCCGGGTTGCCGACCACCAGAACCTTCACGTCGCGGCTGGCGACTTCGTTCAGCGCCTTGCCCTGAACCGTGAAGATTTCGGCGTTGGCCGACAGCAGATCCTTGCGCTCCATGCCCTTCGAACGCGGACGCGCGCCGACGAGCAGTGCAATGTCAGCGTCCTTGAACGCGACCTTCGGGTCGTCCGTGATCACGACGCCCGACAGCAGCGGGAATGCGCAATCATCCAGTTCCATCACGACGCCTTTGACGGCGGCTTGCGCTTGCGGCAGATCGAGCAGTTGCAGGATCACCGGCTGGTCCTTGCCGAGCAGGTCGCCATTGGCGATGCGGAACAGCAGGGAGTAAGCGATTTGACCTGCGGCGCCAGTGACGGCAACGCGCTTTGCGGGCTTAGCCATTGAGAAATCTCCAGGACGATGCGTTAGACGCTAGGGAAAACGCCATTCTATATGCGCGTTCAGCGAAGCGTTGTGAAACACGGCGGAATTCACTGTTCGCGTGCGGGCTCGGAATGTGCCGAGACCGGGCGGCGCGCTGCGGCAAGACCGCCGTGCCGGAAATCTGTACTACCGAGCGGGGACGGGATGGCCCAGGGCTTACGCCGGGCGGGGCCGCAACTGCACGGTGCGGGCTCCTGCAAACAGCGCGTTTCGGCGAGTGTCGGGCCAACGACTGCAGCACGGATACAGCACGCGAATGCAACGGATGGCGGCGAATCGAAACCTGGACTGCGTAGGGGACGGCATGGTGCAGAGTGGCTGCCGGAGCATCGCGGCGCTGCATCAACAGCTGCCGAAAAATCCCGCAAACCCTTGCTCGACAAGGAGTGTAGGAGTCGAAACCGACAAAGTCAACAGTATCTTATGTCTTATATAAGACACATCTATCGAAGGGAAAACCCTAGACGTGCCCCGGCGCTTTATGATGAAATGCGCGCATGAATTCGAACCCGGCGAATCCTGTAAACCCGAATGGCCAGGGGGCCGCGGGCGAAGGTGTATCCGCTGTTTCCGCTGCTGCGTCGCCTACTTTTAGCCCTTTGTATCAGCAGATCAAAGGCTTGATCACGCAGAGCCTCGAAAGCGGCGAATGGAAGCCGGGCGAGATCATTCCGAGTGAAGTCGAACTGGCCGCGCGTTTCAAGGTGAGCCAGGGTACGGTCCGCAAGGCGATCGACGAACTGGCCGCCGATAACCTGCTGGTGCGCCGTCAGGGCAAGGGCACCTTCGTTGCGACGCACAACGAAGAGCGCGCGCAATTCCGCTTCCTGAGACTGCTCGCCGACGACGGCGTCGAGCATCCGCACGTGAGCCGTCTGCTCGAATGCCGGCGGCTGCGCGCATCGGCGGAAATCGCCCGGCAGCTCGATCTGAAGCCGGCCGATCCGGTCGTGCTGATCAAGCGTTTGCTGCAGTTCGACGGCGAAGCGACCGTGCTCGACGAGATCTGGCTGCCAGGCGCCGTATTCCGCGGGCTCACGCTCGAGCGGCTTTCGGAGTACAAGGGTCCCCTCTACGCGATGTTCGAGACGGAATTCGGCACTCGCATGATTCGCGCGACGGAAAAAATCCGCGCGGTCGCGGCGGAGCCTTCCGTGGCGGACCTGCTGCATGTGCCGGCGGGTTTTCCGTTGCTCTCGGTCGAGCGCGTGTCCTATACCTATGGGGACCGGCCGGTTGAAGTCCGGCGAGGTTGGTATGTCACAACCGGGTATTACTATCAGAACGATCTGAGCTGAATCGGGCTGAAACGAGGCGCGACGTCCCACACGCGTGCCGATCGGAAGGCGCTTTCATTACGCGCGCAGCAAAGGACCTAGCGTGGTTTTCGCTGCAGCGCGTTATAAAAAGGCGCTAAAATTGCGGATTAGTGTGACTACATAGTAGGGGTCTAGCATGGCAGAAGCGGTAAAGAAACCGAGGCCGGAATTCCGGAACATCGGTATTGGGCAAATATTGACGGCATACCGTCTCCCGCTGGCGGGGCGCGTGTCGATTCTGCATCGCGTGAGCGGTGCCTTGTTGTTTCTTTTCCTTCCGTTCCTGCTGTTCCTCTTCGATCAGAGCCTGACTTCCGAACTGAGCTTCGAAGTCTTCAAGGGCTTCCTCTCCAACATCATCGTCAAGCTGATCACGCTGGTTCTCGCGTGGGCTTTCCTGTTCCACTTCTGCGCCGGCATCCGTCACCTCCTGATGGATACGAATCACGATGCCGTGTCGAAGGAAAAGGGCAAGTCGACCTCTATCGTCGTGTTCGTCGTGTCGTCGCTGCTCACTATCGCATTCGCGGCAAAACTGTTCGGAGCATTCTAAAAAATGGCAGCCAATAACCGAATCGGTTCGAAGCGTCTCGTCGTCGGCGCGCATTACGGTCTGCGCGACTGGCTCGCGCAACGCGTCACCGCCGTCGTGATGGCGGTGTACACGGTGATTCTGCTCGCGTGGTTCTTCCTCGCGCGCGACTTCTCGTACGACGGCTGGGCGTCGATCTTCGCGACGCAGTGGATGAAGCTCGCCACGTTCGTCACGCTTCTCTCGCTGTTCTATCACGCGTGGGTTGGTATCCGTGACATCTGGATGGACTACGTGAAGCCCGTTGGCACGCGTCTCGTCCTGCAGGCGCTGACGATCCTCTGGCTGCTCGCATGTGCGGGCTACGCTGCGCAGATTCTCTGGAGAGTATAAAAGCATGGTTGCAATCAAGAATTCTCTGCCGCGTCGCAAGTTTGACGTGGTTATCGTCGGCGCGGGCGGCTCGGGGATGCGCGCGTCGCTGCAACTGGCGCGCGCCGGTCTGTCGGTTTGCGTGCTGTCCAAAGTGTTTCCGACGCGTTCGCACACGGTCGCTGCCCAGGGCGGCATCGGCGCTTCGCTCGGCAACATGAGCGAAGACAACTGGCACTATCACTTCTACGACACGATCAAGGGCTCCGACTGGCTCGGCGACCAGGATGCGATCGAGTTCATGTGCCGTGAAGCACCGAACGCCGTCTACGAACTCGAACACTTCGGCATGCCGTTCGATCGTAACGCCGACGGCACGATCTATCAGCGCCCGTTCGGCGGCCACACCGCGAACTACGGCGAAAAGCCGGTGCAACGCGCCTGCGCGGCGGCTGACCGTACCGGTCACGCGCTGCTGCACACGCTGTACCAGCAGAACGTTGCTGCCAAGACGCAATTCTTCGTCGAATGGATGGCGCTGGACCTGATCCGCGACGCCGACGGCGACGTGCTCGGCGTGACCGCGCTGGAAATGGAAACGGGCGACGTCTACATCCTCGAAGGCAAGACCACGCTGTTCGCCACGGGCGGCGCGGGCCGGATCTTCGCGGCATCGACCAACGCGTTCATCAACACCGGTGACGGCCTCGGCATGGCGGCCCGTTCGGGCATCGCGCTGCAGGACATGGAATTCTGGCAATTCCACCCGACCGGCGTGGCCGGCGCGGGCGTGCTGATCACCGAAGGCGTGCGCGGCGAAGGCGGTATTCTTCGCAACTCGAACGGCGAGCGTTTCATGGAACGCTACGCGCCGACGCTGAAGGATCTGGCGCCGCGCGACTTCGTTTCGCGTTCGATGGACCAGGAAATCAAGGAAGGCCGCGGCGTGGGTCCGAACAAGGATCACGTGCTGCTCGACCTGTCGCATATCGGCGCCGAGACGATCATGAAGCGTCTGCCGTCGATCCGCGAAATCGCGCTGAAGTTCGCGAACGTCGACTGCATCAAGGAGCCGATCCCGGTCGTGCCGACCATCCACTACCAGATGGGCGGTATCCCGACGAACATCAACGGCCAGGTCGTCGGTACGCCGAAGGGCCACGAAGAAGTCGTCAACGGTTTCTACGCAGTGGGCGAATGCTCGTGCGTGTCGGTGCACGGTGCGAACCGTCTCGGCACGAACTCGCTGCTCGACCTCGTGGTGTTCGGCCGTGCTGCCGGCAACCACATCGTCAAGCACGTGAAGGAACTGAAGGAACACAAGCCGCTGCCGGCAGATGCAGCCGACTTCTCACTGTCGCGTCTGGCGAAGCTCGATAGCTCGTCGTCGGGCGAGTACGCACAGTCGGTCGCGAACGACATCCGCGGCACGATGCAGAAGCACGCAGGCGTGTTCCGTACGTCCGCGCTGCTGGCCGAAGGCGTCGAAGCCATCCGCGAAGTGGCGGCACGCGTCGACAACATCCATCTGAAGGACAAGTCGAAGGTCTTCAACACGGCCCGCGTCGAAGCGCTGGAAGTGGCGAACCTGATCGAAGTGGCGCGCGCCACGATGGTCTCCGCCGAAGCGCGCAAGGAAAGCCGTGGCGCGCACGCGCAAAACGACTTCGAACATCGCGACGACGAAAACTGGCTGCGCCATACGTTGTGGTTCAGCGAAGGCGATCGCCTCGACTACAAGCCGGTTCACATGCAGCCGCTGACCGTCGAATCGGTTCCGCCGAAAGCGCGTACCTTCTAAGGCACAAGTCAAAGGAATTCAGAGAAATGGCCAAGCGTACATTTGAAATTTACCGCTACGATCCGGACAAGGACGCCGCTCCGCGCATGCAAACGTACGAGATCGAAATCGACTCGCACGAACGCATGCTGCTCGACGCGCTCGTCAAGCTGAAGGCACTGGATGAAACCCTGTCGTTCCGTCGCTCGTGCCGCGAAGGCGTGTGCGGTTCGGACGCAATGAACATCAACGGCAAGAACGGCCTCGCGTGCCTGACGAACCTGAACGACCTGCCGCAGAAGATCGTGCTGCGTCCGCTGCCGGGCCTGCCCGTCGTGCGTGACCTGATCTGCGACTTCACGCAGTTCTTCAACCAGTATCACTCGATCAAGCCGTACCTGATCAACGATACGCCGCCGCCGGAAAAGGAACGTCTGCAGTCGCCGGAAGAGCGCGACGAGCTCGACGGTCTGTACGAATGTATCCTGTGCGCGAGCTGCTCGACGTCGTGCCCGAGCTTCTGGTGGAACCCGGACAAGTTCGTCGGCCCGGCTGGTCTGCTGCAAGCCTACCGCTTCATCGCGGATAGCCGCGACCAGGCAACCGGTGAGCGCCTCGACAACCTGGAAGACCCGTATCGTCTGTTCCGTTGCCACACGATCATGAACTGCGTCGACGTTTGCCCGAAGGGTCTTAACCCGACCAAGGCAATCGGCAAGATCAAGGAATTGATGGTTCGCCGCGCTGTCTAGTATCAATGAGCCCCGCGCTCCCTGGCGCGTGCTGTCCCCGAGAGGGCAGTCAGTGCGCTTGGGCGCGGTGCGGGGTGTACCGACATGACCGATACATCGCATCAGTCCGACCCTCTCCGCCGCGCGCGTCTTCGCTGGCGCGCACGGCGGGGCCTGCTGGAAAACGACCTGATTTTCGAGCGTTTTTTCAGCCGATATGAGCATGACCTCAGCGATGCCGACGTTGGCGCACTCACGCGCCTGCTCGAGCTGAGCGATAACGACCTGATGGACTTGCTACTCGCACGCAAGGAACCAGAAGGCGATCTAGCCGACCCGGACGTGGTCCGGGTTCTGGAGTTGCTGCGCAATGCTTGAGCGCCGCCAGTCCGTTGTTCCAGGCGTGCAATTATCGAAACCCTGTATCCATACTTCGATTGAGGATGTGCTATGACCCCGTCAGATGTTAAAGCCACGCTATCGTTCAGCGACAATTCGCCGAGCGTTGAAATGCCGATTTACAAGGGCACGATTGGCCCGGATGTAATCGACATTCGCAAACTGTACGGCCAGACCGGCAAATTCACGTACGACCCGGGCTTCATGTCGACGGCGGCGTGCAATTCGGCGATCACCTACATCGACGGCGACAAGGGCGAACTGCTCTACCGCGGGTACGCGATCGACAACCTCGCGCAAAACGCCGACTTCCTCGAAACCTGCTACCTGCTGCTGAACGGCGAGCTGCCGAACGAAAAGCAGAAGACCGAATTCGTCGGCACCGTCACGAAGCACACGATGGTGCACGAGCAGATGCAGTTCTTTTTCCGCGGCTTCCGTCGCGACGCGCACCCGATGGCGATTCTGGTTGCCGCAGTCGGCGCGCTGTCGGCGTTCTATCACGACTCGCTCGACATCAATAACCCGCGTCACCGCGAAGTGTCGGCGATCCGCATGATCGCGAAGCTGCCTACGCTGGTGGCAATGGCGTACAAGTACAGCATCGGCCAGCCGTTCGTTTATCCGAAGAACGACCTGTCGTACAGCGCGAACTTCATGCGCATGATGTTCTCGAACCCGTGCGAAGAGTACGTGGTCAACGACGTGCTGGTGCGCGCGCTCGACCGCATCCTGATCCTGCACGCGGATCACGAGCAGAACGCGTCGACGTCGACCGTGCGTCTCGCCGGTTCGTCGGGCGCGAATCCGTTCGCGTGTATCGCGGCCGGTATCGCGTGTCTGTGGGGCCCGGCGCACGGCGGCGCGAACGAAGCCGCGCTGAACATGCTGGAAGAGATCGGCTCGGTCGACAACATTCCTGAGTTCATCAAGCAGGTGAAGGACAAGAACTCGGGCGTGAAGCTGATGGGCTTCGGCCACCGCGTGTACAAGAACTACGACCCGCGCGCGAAGCTGATGCGCGAAACCTGCCACGAAGTGCTCGAAGAACTGGGCCTGCACGACGACCCGCTGTTCAAGCTCGCGATGGAACTCGAAAAGATCGCGCTCGAAGACGAATACTTCGTGTCGCGCAAGCTGTACCCGAACGTCGACTTCTACTCGGGTATCGTGCAGCGCGCGCTGGGCATTCCGACGTCGATGTTCACGTGTATCTTCGCGATGGCACGCACGGTCGGCTGGATCGCGCAGTGGAACGAAATGATCGCCGATCCTGAGCAGAAGATTGGCCGTCCGCGTCAGCTGTTCATCGGCGAGACGCTGCGTCAAGCGAAGCCGATCGCACAGCGCTAAGCGCTGATCGACCTCGATACGCGCGCTTGGCCGCGGTATTCGTGCCGCGCACAAGCGCGAAGTCGAAGAAACTAAAACGCCTCAACGGGTCTACCGTTGGGGCGTTCCTGTTTCTACGGCCGCCGCGGGTCGCGCATGCGGCGCATTGGCGCCGGCGCTCGCCGACGCTTGCCGGGTAACACCGATACAGGTATTGGCACTACCAGCCAACTCCATGTTTTTTATCGGTTTTTTCGCTGTTTAAGCGGCCCATCGCGGTGCGGCGCGTGGCATAATCGACCGACACAGTCAGCCCGCAGTCATTACTACCCCGCATACCATGGCACAGACTCTCTACGACAAATTGTGGAACACGCACGTGGTCCACACGGAAGACGACGGCACCGCGATTCTTTACATCGACCGTCACCTGCTGCATGAAGTGACCAGCCCGCAGGCGTTCGAAGGCCTGAAAATGGCCCACCGTCCGGTGTGGCGCATCAGCGCGAATCTGGCCGTGTCCGATCACAACGTGCCAACCACGGACCGCAGCCACGGCATTGCCGATCCGGTCTCGAAGCTGCAGGTCGACACGCTCGACGCGAACTGCGACGCCTTCGGCATCACGCAGTTCAAGATGAACGACCAGCGTCAGGGCATCGTCCACATCATCGGGCCGGAACAGGGCGCTACGCTGCCGGGTATGACGATCGTCTGCGGCGACTCGCACACGTCCACGCACGGCGCGTTCGGCGCGCTCGCGCACGGCATCGGCACGTCGGAAGTCGAGCACGTGCTGGCCACGCAAACGCTGCTGCAGAAGAAGAGCAAGAACATGCTCGTGAAGGTCGAGGGCCAACTGCCGCGCGGCTGTACCGCGAAGGACATCGTGCTCGCGATCATCGGCAAAATCGGCACCGCGGGCGGTACCGGTTACGCGATGGAATTCGGCGGCTCGACGATCCGTTCGCTGACGATGGAAGGCCGCATGACGGTCTGCAACATGGCGATCGAAGCGGGCGCGCGCGCCGGCATGGTCGCCGTAGACGACACCACGGTCGAATACCTGAAAGGCCGCCCGTTCTCGCCGCAGGGCGCCGAGTGGGATCACGCGGTCGAGTACTGGAAGCAGTTCAAGTCAGACGAGGGCGCGCACTTCGATCACGTGGTCGAGTTGAACGCCGCCGAAATCGTGCCGCAGGTCACCTGGGGCACGTCGCCGGAAATGGTTACCCCGGTCGACGGCCGCGTGCCGGATCCGGAGCGCGAGAAGGACCCGGTCAAGCGCGACGCGATGGAACGCGCGCTCAAGTACATGGCGCTCGAGCCGAACGCGCCGATCGAGTCGATCAAGCCGGATAAAATCTTCATCGGGTCGTGCACCAACGCGCGCATCGAAGACATTCGCGCCGCGGCTTACGTCGTGAAGAAGCTCGGCCGCCGCGTCGCGCCGAACATCCGTCTGGCGATGGTCGTGCCGGGTTCGGGCCTCGTGAAGGCGCAGGCGGAGCGTGAAGGCCTCGACAAGGTCTTTACCGAAGCCGGGTTCGAATGGCGTGAGCCGGGCTGCTCGATGTGTCTGGCAATGAACGCCGACCGGCTCGAGCCGGGCGAGCGCTGCGCGTCCACGTCGAACCGGAACTTCGAAGGTCGTCAGGGCGCCGGTGGGCGCACGCACCTGGTGAGCCCCGCAATGGCCGCGGCTGCAGCCATCGAAGGGCATTTCGTCGACATTCGCAAGCTTGGATGAATCGCATGATGAAGAACATGAATCGCATCACTCTATTGCGCCGCTTCGCACTCGGCACGCTCGCCGGGCTTCTGCTCGGGCTGGCCGGATGCAACACGGTGCACGGATTTGGCCAGGACATGTCGCACCTCGGCAATTCGATCAGCAATCACGCTGAGAAATAAGCGGTTTTTGATTTTTGCCGGCGATGCGGCGCGGGGGTTTCCAGCCGCCAGTCGCATCGCCCGGTCCTGAACAGGCGCAAGCGTCATGGATAAATTCATCGTACACACCGGCGTCGTGGCGCCGCTCGATCGCGAGAACGTCGACACGGACGCGATCATTCCGAAGCAGTTCCTGAAGTCGATCAAGCGCACGGGCTTCGGTCCGAACGCGTTCGACGAATGGCGCTACCTCGACCACGGCGAACCGGGTCAGGACAACTCGAAGCGTCCGCTGAACCCGGACTTCGTGCTGAACCAGCCGCGTTACCAGGGCGCCTCGGTGCTGCTCGCGCGCAAGAATTTCGGCTGCGGCAGCTCGCGCGAACACGCCCCCTGGGCGTTGCAGCAGTACGGCTTTCGCGCGCTGATCGCGCCGAGCTTCGCCGACATCTTTTACAACAACTGCTTCAAGAACGGCGTGCTGCCGATCGTGCTGACCGAACAGCAGGTCGATCATCTGTTCAACGAGACGTATGCGTTCAACGGCTTCGAGCTGACGATCGACCTCGAAGCGCAAGTCGTGCGCACGGCCGACGGCGGCACCGAATATCCGTTCGAAGTCGCGGCGTTCCGCAAGTACTGCCTGCTGAACGGTTTCGACGACATCGGCCTCACGCTGCGTCACGAGGACAAGATCCGCCAGTTCGAAGCGGAGCGTCTCGCGAAGCAACCGTGGTTGAACAATCGCCTCGTCCGTTAAGCGAACCCGGGAGAGCGTACGCGCGTGAAGTGCGCGCGCCCGCGTCGGTTTGCGCCAGAAAGACTCGAAAAAATCATCAAGGAATTCGCATGAAGATCGCAGTATTGCCGGGCGACGGCATCGGTCCCGAAATCGTTAAGGAGGCTGTCAAGGTCCTGAACGTGCTCGGCGAGAAGTTCGAACTCGAAGAAGCGCCGGTCGGCGGCGCGGGCTACGAAGCGAAGGGCCATCCGCTGCCCGATTCGACGCTCGCACTGGCCAAGGAAGCCGACGCGATCCTGTTCGGCGCGGTCGGCGATTGGAAATACGACAAGCTCGAACGCGCGTTGCGCCCTGAGCAGGCGATCCTCGGTCTGCGCAAGCACCTGGAGCTGTTCGCGAACTTCCGTCCGGCGATCTGCTACCCGCAGCTGACGGGCGCGTCGTCGCTGAAGGAAGAGATCGTTTCGGGTCTCGACATCCTGATCGTGCGCGAACTGAACGGCGACATCTACTTCGGCGCGCCGCGCGGCGTGCGTACGTCGCCGGACGGTCTGTTCGCCGGCGCGAAAGAAGGCTTCGACACGATGCGCTATTCGGAACCGGAAGTGCGCCGCATCGCGCACGTCGCGTTCCAGGCGGCGCAAAAGCGCGGCAAGAAGCTGACCTCGGTCGATAAAGCCAACGTGCTCGAAACGTCGCAGTTCTGGAAGGACGTGATGATCGAGGTGTCGAAGGAATACGCGGACGTCGAGCTGTCGCACATGTACGTCGACAATGCCGCGATGCAACTCGTGAAGGCGCCGAAGTCGTTCGACGTGATCGTGACCGGCAACATGTTCGGCGACATCCTGTCCGACGAAGCAGCGATGCTGACCGGCTCGATCGGCATGCTGCCGTCGGCGTCACTCGACAAGAACAACAAGGGCTTGTACGAGCCGTCGCACGGTTCCGCGCCGGATATCGCCGGCAAGGGTGTTGCGAATCCGCTCGCTACGATTCTCTCCGCCGCGATGATGTTGCGCTATTCGCTGAACAAGGCCGAGCAGGCTGATCGCATCGAAACCGCGGTGAAGAAGGTGCTCGAACAGGGCTATCGCACCGGCGACATTCTCACGCCGGGTTGCAAGCAGGTCGGCACCGCCGCGATGGGCGACGCCGTCGTTGCCGCGCTGTAAAACGCGTGCGGTAGTCAGGTCACCAATATTGACCTTTAAAGCGCGATTCGGCCTTGAAACAGGCCGAATCGCGCGTCGTACGGCGAAGAACGCCGCCAGTTTTCTGTTTTCGTGTATATTGTTGTGATGGCTCAGATCTCCCGAATCTCCTCGATTTCCAAATTGCACGGCACAACGGCCCGTGCAATCGAGTTCGCCATTACCATCAAAACCATTACCCCGAAAACGATCACGAAGCGCTGATCGTCCGTCGTGCCCGCCCATCTTCCCCGCGCGGTCACCGCGGGCAAAGATGCGGGGAAGTTTCCATTCGAAGGGTATGAAGTCATGAACGTAGGTCTCGTAGGTTGGCGCGGCATGGTCGGCAGCGTCCTGATGCAACGCATGCAGCAGGAAGGCGATTTCGACTTGATCGAACCGGTGTTTTTCAGCACCAGCAACGCGGGCGGCAATGCGCCGTCGTTCGCCAAAAACGAGACCAAGCTCAAAGATGCGACAAGCATCGAAGACCTGAAGAAGTGCGACGCGATCATCTCCTGCCAGGGCGGTGACTATACGAACGAAGTGTTCCCGAAGCTGCGCGCAGCGGGCTGGAACGGCTACTGGATCGACGCGGCTTCGTCGCTGCGCATGAAGGACGATGCGGTCATCATTCTCGATCCGGTCAACCTCGACGTAATCAAGAACGCGCTCGTCAAAGGTCAGAAGAACTTCATCGGCGGCAACTGCACGGTCAGCCTGATGCTGATGGCGCTGGGCGGCCTGTTCCGCGAAAACCTCGTCGACTGGATGACGGCCATGACGTACCAGGCCGCATCGGGCGCAGGCGCGCAGAACATGCGCGAATTGCTGTCGCAAATGGGCACGCTGCATGGCGCAGTGAAGAACGAACTCGCAGACCCGGCTTCGGCGATTCTCGACATCGACCGTCGCGTGCTCGAAGCGATGAACAGCGACAGCATGCCGACCGACCATTTCGGCGTGCCGCTCGCGGGCTCGCTGATTCCGTGGATCGACAAGGATCTCGGCAACGGCATGTCGAAGGAAGAATGGAAGGGCGGCGCGGAAACCAACAAGATTCTCGGCAAGCCGGCCATGGGCACGCCGGGCTCGATTCCGGTCGACGGTCTGTGCGTGCGGATCGGCGCAATGCGCTGCCACTCGCAAGCGCTCACGATCAAGCTGAACAAGGACGTGCCGCTCGACGAAGTGAACAGCATCCTCGCGTCGGGCAACGACTGGGTCAAGGTCGTGCCGAATGAGCGCGAAGCGTCGATGCGCGATCTGTCCCCGGCGGTCGTCACCGGTACGCTGACGGTGCCGGTCGGCCGCGTGCGCAAGCTCGCGATGGGTGGCGAATATCTGTCGGCCTTCACGGTCGGCGATCAGTTGCTGTGGGGCGCGGCCGAACCGCTGCGTCGTATGCTTCGCATTGTGCTCGACAAGTAAAGTAAACTACGCGCTCACGACGCGTAGACAACTCAAGAAGCGTCGCGCTTGCGCGGCGCTTTTTTCATTCTGTGCTCCGATTATCTTGTCTCTTTCCACTCGCAAAAAAGGCTGCGCGCTGACGCGCCAGGAGTCCCGATGAACTTTCGACGCTCCGCTCTTCGGGCCATGTTCATTTGTCACGAGAAGGTGCGATTAAGCAGCCGTCCGGCGGCGATGGCCGCTGGTGCCGCTTTCGCCGTTGCGCTGCTCGGCGGTGGCGCGGTCAATGCGCTTGCCGCGCCGGCTAGTGTCACGAGCGCGCCGGATATCGCTTCCGCTGGCAGCTCAACTACCGCTGTCGTTGCTGTTGCCGCGGGCACTCAGTACACGGTACGCGCGGGGCAGTCGCTGAACGATGTCGCGATCGCTATTACGCAGTCGCGTGACCGTGCGGTTCTTGCGCGCGCGACGCGCGCATTGTTCGACACGAATCCGGCTGCCTTCATGAATCATGATCCGAGCCGCATGCGTGTGGGCGCGGTGTTGATCGTGCCGGCGCTCGATGCGTCGGGGGCCTTGTCGGCTTCGTCGACTGGCGCCGCGGCAGGGGCGTCGGAGTTCACGGCGGCTGCGCCCGCTTCCGCGCCGACGGCGGCGCCGGCCGCGGCGGCCGCCAGCACGGCGAGTGCGGCCAGCGCCGCAGCTCAAGCGACGACGCCAGCCGCATCCGAGGTGTCTGGCGCGGCCAGCGCGGCGGTAACGACTGGCGCGTCGGCGGGAGGCGTGGCTTCGTCCGCGCCGGCGGCTGGCTCGGCGCCGGTGGCGGCGAGTGGCACGCAGGAATGGACCGGATCGATTCAACCGGCGGCGAGCGCACCTGCCGGACAAGCGCCGTCGGCGGCAACCGCGACTGCACCGGCGGCCGCAGCCGCGCAGGCGGCTTCGCAGCCGCGTCAGCAGGTATCGAGTCTGCAGCAATTGCTGGCGCTGAAAAACCGTGTGCTGATGGAGTTGCAGAAGCACGGTATCGGCGGAGTGCCGGTCGCTTCGGGCCCCAAGCCTACTAGCAGTGCGCAGCCGGCAGCGGCAGGTTCCGCGGCGACAGCGTCCGCGACGCCGCAGCACGCGAATGCGGCGACGTCGCCGGCGAATGAGGGCGGCCTGTCTCAGCGCGACCTGAGCATTGCGGCGGCGGTGGGCGCGGCACTGATCGTTCTGCTCGCCGCTCTGCGCATGGGTCGCCGCAAGCGCGATAAGGAGGCTTCGGCACGGGCTGCCGAGGCAACCGATGCCGCAGTGGCGGGGTCGGCGCGTGACGTTGATTCAAGCAATGGCAGCGCCGTGGCAGGGCAGGCGGCGGTCACGGAAGCATCGGACGCGCGAGAGCAGGAGCTTGCACGGCAGGCGGCTGCTGCGGCAGCGGCGGAGCATGCGGCTGCGGAGCGTGAGGCAGCCGAGCGTGAGGCAGCCGAGCGGGCAGCGGCAGAAAACGCGGCGGCGGAACGTGCGGCAGCCGAACAGGCCGCCGCGGAAAGAGCCGCAGCCGAACAGGCGGCACAGGAGCGAGCCGCAGCAGAGCGAGCAACGGCCGAGGAACAAGCCGCGGCGGAACGCGCGGCAGCGGAACGCGCAGCCGCCGAACAGGAAGCAGCACGCGTCGCCGCCGAACATGCGGAAGCGGAACGCACAGCAGCAGAACGCATCGCCTCCGAGCGCGCCGCAGAGGAACAGGCAGCACGGCAAGCAGGCACACCCGAACACACCGCACCGACGGCGCCACTCGCCGGCATCCCGCTATCCGGCGAAAGCGAGCCGTCCACTGAACCACCAGCGGTCGCACCGGCCGCTGACGAGACGCTGCGCTCCGCGGCCACGGCCGCCAATCTCGCCGCCGCGGCACAACTCGGCGCCGACGCGTTGCCGCTGGGACCGCTCGCACCGGTCATCGGCGCGACGCAGGACGAGGATGCGCATCGCGTGCAATGGGACGAAGTATCCACGGAAAGCCCGACGGCAGATAAAGCGACAGGCGCGACCACAACCCCAAGCCCAACAGAAACGCCCTCGACCGCACCGCACACCGCGACGGCCGAACCGCAGTCCCCCTTGAACGTTCCACCCCCAGTGATCGATTTCCCGCAACACCAGATCGAACCGCGCGCCACCACGTCGCTCGGTCAGCCGTTCAGCGACATGCCCGTGCCGGCGCAACCCGCGCCGTCCGCGCCGACCGAATTCCCGCGCGACGCCGTCGACGCATTCGGTAGCCTGAACATGCCGCTGCCGCCGCGCATCGAAGTGCCCACCGTCGGCGAAGCGGAGCCTCCCAAGTCGCTGTCGACGCAACCGGTCGCATCGCCCGACACGACCGCGCAGCAGGCCTTCGGCGTCCACGGCGCAGACGACGCGCCGCACATCGCCGACCAGATCGCCGCCGGCACAGCGGGTCACGGCGCCGTTGCGGGTCTCGGCGCGGCTGGCTTCGGCGCGCTGAAGCTCGACTTCGATCTCGAGTTGCCGCCGAGCCCGGCCCAGCCGCTGCCGGCCTTCACGCAGGCCGATCTGGCCCGCATCGCGCGCAACAAGCTGGAGTTGGCCTCCGAGTACATTGAGCTCGGCGACCTGGGGGGCGCCCGCGCGCTCATCAACGAAGTGATCGAAGCGAACGATCCGGCCACGCGCACTGAGGCTCGCGCGTTGCTTTCGACCCTCGCACCGCTGTCGTGAAGCGCATCGCACTAGGCGTGCAGTACGACGGCGCCGCGTTCGCTGGATGGCAGTCGCAGCCGCATGGCAACACGGTTCAGGACGAGCTCGAAAGGGCGCTGCGCGAATTCACCCGCACGCCCGTGCAGACGGTGGTCGCCGGCCGCACTGACCGCGGCGTGCATGGCTTGGGGCAGGTCGTGCATTTCGACACCGAACTCGACCGCGTCGACATTTCCTGGGTGCGCGGCCCGAACGCGTTTCTGCCGAAGACAATCGGCGTGCAATGGGCCAAGCCGATGCCCGACGATTTTCACGCGCGGTTTTCGGCATTCGAGCGGACCTATTACTACGTGCTGTACGTGAGTCCGGTTCGCTCGCCGATGCTCACGACGCGCGCCGGCTGGGTGCACACGCCACTCGACGTCGACGCGATGCGCTCGGCCGCCGAGCACCTGATCGGCGAGCACGACTTTTCGGCGTTTCGTTCGTCGCAATGCCAATCGAAGACGCCGTTCAAGCACCTGTACCAGATCGACGTCAAACGACAAGGTAACTTCGTGCATTTCCGCTTCCGCGCGAACGCGTTCCTGCATCACATGGTGCGCAACGTGATGGGCTGTCTGATCGAAATCGGCAGCGGCCGCCGCCCGGCCGCGTGGATGGCCGACGTGCTCGCGAGCCGTAGCCGCGACTGCGCGGCGCCGACCTTCATGCCCGACGGCCTGTATCTCGCGCAAGTGGGCTATCCTGAGCAATTCGGCGTGCCCGATCCCGCGACGGGCAGCGTGCCGTGGAGCAGCGTATGGACCGAGCAACCAGAAACATGAAAGCAGCAGAGAACCCCGCCAACGAGACCGACGCCACCGCCTTGCAAGGCGTGCCCCATCGCACGCGCATCAAGCTGTGCGGACTGTCGAAGCCCGCCGACATCGCACACGCGATCGACCTCGGCGCCGACGCGATCGGTTTGGTGTTCTACCCGCCGAGCGCGCGCTCGGTGAGCGTCGCGCAAGCGGTCGAACTCGTGCACGATGTGCCGCCGTTCGTGTCGGTCGTCGGGCTGTTCGTCAACGCGACGCCGGAATGGGTCCAGGAAGTCGCGAGCAATGTGAACCTGACACTCTTGCAGTTCCACGGTGACGAGACGCCGCAACAGTGCGAGACGCTCGCCGGCGTAGCGGGTTTGCCTTGGTTGCGTGCGTTGCGAGTCGCGGCGGATACTCGATCGGCCGATTTGGTAAAATCGGCGTTCAACTATTCAGCAGCCAGTGGTCTTCTGTTCGACACCCATGTCGAAGGCTACGGCGGCGGCGGGAAGGTTTTCGATTGGTCACTTATTCCAGCAGAGCTCGCGCGTCGGGCCGTTTTGAGTGGTGGGTTGAACACGCAAAACGTCAGTGATGCGATCCATCGCGTGCGCCCGTACGCGGTCGATGTCTCGAGCGGCATCGAAGTGCCGGGCGCCCGGGGCGTGAAAGATCACGCCCGGATGGCGGCGTTCGTACGCGCGGTGCGCGCCGCGGACGCTGAATGATTCAGGCTCGCGGCGCTTTCCGATGAAAGCCGCGAGCCATCCTGAGAAGAGTGATCACCATGTACAACTTGCCTGACGAAAGAGGCCACTTCGGCCAGTTTGGCGGCGTGTTTGTAGCCGAAACGCTGTTTTCCGCACTCGACGAGCTGCGCGAAGCGTACGAGAAATATCAGAAAGACCCGGAATTCGTCGCCGAATATGAGCGTGAACTGAAGTACTTCGTGGGTCGTCCGTCCCCGATTTATCACGCACAGCGCTGGAGCGAATTGCTCGGCGGCGCGCAGGTTTATCTGAAGCGTGAAGATCTGAATCACACCGGCGCGCACAAGATCAACAACGTGATCGGCCAGGCGCTGCTCGCCAAGCGCATGGGCAAGCCGCGTGTGATTGCGGAAACCGGTGCCGGTCAGCACGGCGTGGCCACGGCGACGATCTGCGCGCGCTTCGGCATGGAGTGCGTGGTTTACATGGGCGCCGAGGACGTACGTCGTCAAGCCGCCAACGTGTACCGCATGAAACTGCTCGGCGCGACCGTCGTGCCGGTCGAATCGGGCTCACGCACGCTGAAGGACGCGCTGAACGAAGCGATGCGCGACTGGGTCACCAACGTCGAAAACACGTTCTACATCATTGGCACGGTTGCGGGTCCGCATCCGTATCCGATGATGGTGCGTGACTTCCAGCGCGTGATCGGCGACGAATGCCGCGTGCAAATGCCCGAGCTCGCCGGTCGACAGCCCGATGCCGTCATCGCATGTGTTGGCGGCGGTTCGAATGCGATGGGTATCTTTTATCCGTATATCGACGATAAATCCGTGCAGTTGATCGGTGTCGAAGCGGCCGGCGACGGCATCGAAACGGGTCGCCACGCGGCTTCGCTGATCGGCGGCAGCCCCGGTGTGTTGCACGGCAACCGTACGTATCTGCTGCAGGACGAAGACGGTCAGATCATCGAGACGCATTCGGTGTCGGCAGGCCTCGACTATCCGGGCGTCGGGCCCGAGCATGCGTGGCTAAAAGAGAGCAATCGCGCGCAATATGTCGGCATCACCGACGAAGAGGCCCTGAAGGCGTTCCACGATTGCTGTCGTATCGAGGGCATTATTCCTGCACTGGAGTCGAGCCACGCGCTCGCCTACGCCACGAAGCTCGCGCCGACCTTGTCAAAAGACAAGATTCTGCTGGTCAACCTGTCGGGCCGCGGCGACAAGGACATGCACACGGTCGCCGAGCGATCGGGTATCCAGTTCTGAGCCGCGACGATGCGCGACGAGTTCGACGAGCCGCAGCCGGCGATTGAAACTACGAATCCGGCCGCCGAAGTACCGGCGACCGCGGCATCTGCACCCCTGCTAGCGCAAGTGCCGGCCGGCATTCAGCTGTTGAACCGCGATTTTCTGACCGATGTAGCGAACATTCCCGATGGGTCGATCGACCTGATTGTCTGCGATCCGCCGTATGGGCTGGGGAAGGACTATGGCAACGACTCGGACATGCGTACAGGCGAGGAATTTCTCGTCTGGACGCGTGGCTGGCTCGAGCTGGCTGTCCCGAAGCTCAAGCCGTCGGGTTCGCTCTATATTTTCTGCACCTGGCAATATGCGCCGGAAATCTTCAGTTTCCTGAAGACGAAGCTCGTGATGGTTAACGAAATCATCTGGGACCGGCGCGTGCCGAGTATGGGTGGCACTACGCGCCGCTTCACGTCGGTGCACGACAACATCGGTTTTTTCGCGGTGTCGAAGGACTACTTCTTCGATCTGGATCCCGTCCGCATCCCGTACGATGCAGTCACGAAGAAGGCGCGTTCGCGAAAGTTGTTCGAAGGAAGCAAGTGGTTGGAGCTTGGCTATAATCCGAAGGATGTCTGGTCGGTCTCGCGTCTGCATCGGCAGCATGCCGAGCGCGTCGCGCACCCGACCCAGAAACCTCTGGAAATCGTCGAGCGGATGGTGTTGTCCAGTTGCCCGAAGGGCGGTCGCGTGCTCGACCCGTTCATGGGCAGCGGCACCACCGCAGTCGCTTGCGTCCGTCATCAGCGCGAATTCGTCGGCTATGAGATCAACGAAAGCTATTGCGCGATAGCGCGTGAGCGCGTCAGCGCCGCCGCTACACCTGCTGCGCCGCGTCGGGCCCGAGCGAAGCCGAAAGTGCAGCCTTCGACCGAAGTGCAGTGAAATGCGCGAAATGCGCCGCTAATTTCGCCTAATGGCGCGCGACGATGAGCGCGCAGTAGCCCTAATTCGAGAATACTTCCATGTCCCGTATCAAGAACACGTTTGCCGCGCTGGCCGCCCAGGGTAAGAAAGGCTTGATCCCGTTCATGACCGCTGGCGACCCGGACCCGGCTCGCACGGTCGAATTCATGCACGCGCTCGCCGCCGGCGGCGCCGATGTCATCGAACTTGGCGTGCCGTTCTCCGACCCGATGGCCGACGGTCCGGTGATCCAACAGTCGTCCGAACGCGCGCTCGCGAAGGGCGTGTCGCTGCGTCACGTGCTGGCCGATGTCAAACACTTCCGTGAAACCGACGATAAAACCCCGGTCGTGCTGATGGGCTATGCGAACCCGATCGAGCGGATGGGCGCCGAGGCCTTTGCGAAAGCCGCGAAAGAAGCCGGGGTCGACGGTGTGCTGGTGGTCGATTATCCGCCTGAAGAATGCGCTAACTTCGCGCAACAGATGCAATCTGCCGGTATCGATCCGATCTTTTTGCTCGCACCGACTTCAACCGACGAACGTATCGCCGAAGTCGGCCGGATCGCCAGCGGCTATGTCTACTATGTGTCGCTGAAAGGGGTCACTGGCGCAGCAAATCTGGACGTTTCCAGCATCGCGAGTAAAATCCCGGCCATCAAGTCGCGCGTCCCCCTGCCAGTGGGCGTCGGTTTCGGCATTCGCGACGCGCAAACGGCGCGTGCGGTGGGCGAGGTGGCCGATGCCGTCGTGATCGGCAGCCGTATCGTTCAATTGCTCGAACAGGCAGCGCCCGACGCCGCTGCCGAGACCCTCACGCGTTTCGTTGCCGAAGTGCGCGAGGCGCTCGATAGCGTCGCGACTGCCCGATAACAGTTATTTTTGTCGCGGTAACGTGAGCGGCGGGTTCGTCCCACCGTTTGCGCGACTGCTGACCCAGAAGGATTCCCTATGAGCTGGCTCGATAAGCTGCTGCCGCCAAAAATCAAACAAACCGACCCGAAGAACCGCAAGGGAATTCCGGAAGGCCTGTGGATCAAGTGCCCGTCGTGCGAAGCCGTGCTGTATCGCAACGACGTCGAGGCCAATCTGCATGTTTGCCCGAAGTGCGACCATCACATGCGCATCGGCGCACGTGAGCGGCTGGACAGCCTGCTCGATCCGGAAGGCCGCTACGAAATCGGCCAGGAAATCGTTCCGGTCGACGCGCTGAAGTTCAAAGATAGCCGCAAGTATCCCGAGCGCATCAAAGAGGCGATGGACGAAACCGACGAGACCGATGCAATGGTCGTGATGGGCGGCGCGATTCACACGCTGCCGGTCGTCGTGGCGAACTTCGAGTTCTCGTTCATGGGCGGCTCGATGGGTTCGGTGGTCGGCGAACGTTTCGCGCGCGGCGCACAGAACGCGCTCGAACAGAAAGTGCCGTTCATCTGCTTCACCGCTTCGGGCGGTGCGCGGATGCAGGAAAGCCTGCTGTCGCTGATGCAGATGGCGAAGACCACCGCGATGCTCACGAAGCTGGCCGAAGCCAAGCTGCCGTTCATCTCGGTGCTGACCGACCCGACGATGGGCGGCGTGTCCGCGAGTTTCGCGTTCCTCGGCGACGTCGTGATCGCCGAGCCGAAGGCGCTGATCGGCTTTGCCGGCCCGCGCGTGATCGAACAGACGGTGCGCGAGAAGCTGCCGGAAGGATTCCAACGCGCCGAGTTTCTGCTGCAAAAGGGTGCGATCGACATGATCGTCGATCGTCGCAAACTGCGCGAAGAGATCGCGCAATTGCTGGCGCTGTTGAGCCATCAGCCGGCGGACGCGGTCGCGTAAGAACCGGGCACCGAAGCAATCAAAAATAGCGCGCCGCGTGAGCAATCAAGCGGCGCGCTGTCATTTCCAGGATAATTACGGTCGCCTGCGATGCCGTTGCGCGGTTTATGCGCACAAACCCGGCCTCCGCCGATGACCGGCGACCCGCGATCCCGACCGCAACCGCCTGACCAGCACCCTTCGCAGCACTGCAGAACTGAACTACCGCGACTCACTCAAGATTCACCCGATGACGACATTCCCCACTCTCGAAGCGTGGCTCACGCACCTTGAATCCGCGCATCCGGTCGGCATCGACATGGGTTTGAGCCGCATCTCCCAGGTACGCGATGCGATGCAGCTGTCGTTCGCCTGCCCGATCATCACGGTCGGTGGCACGAACGGCAAAGGCTCGACCTGCGCGATTCTCGAAGCGATTCTGCTGCGCGCGGGCTATACGGTCGGTTGTCACACGTCGCCGCATCTGCTGTCGTTCAACGAGCGCGCGCGCATCAACGGCGCAATGGCAAGCGACGCAGATCTGCTGCCGCATTTCGAAGCGGTCGAAGCCGCGCGCCAGAGCCTGGCCAAACCGGTTTCGCTGACCTACTTCGAATTCACGACGCTGGCGATCATGAGTCTGTTTGCGTCGCGCGGCCTCGACGCGGTGATTTTCGAAGTCGGCCTCGGCGGGCGTCTCGACGCGGTCAATATCCTCGATACCGACTGCGCGATCATCACGAGCATCGATATCGATCACACCGACTATCTCGGCGACACGCGCGAAAAAATCGCCTTCGAAAAAGCCGGTATCTTCCGCCCCGGCAAGCCGGCAATCTGCGCGGACCCGGTGCCGCCGCAATCGCTGATTGATCACGCGGAAAACATCGGCGCGCAATTGTGGCTGTTCGGGCGCGACTTCCGATACGAAGGCCAGGCCGGCAGCGAGCGCCAGCAGTGGAGCTACGTCGGTCCGACGCTGCGGCGCTCGGCGCTCGCGTATCCGTCGCTGCGCGGCGCGAATCAGCTGATCAACACGTCGGCGGCGCTGGCCGGGCTCGAAGCGTTGCGCGACCGTCTGCCGGTGTCGGCGCAGGACATCCGGCTCGGCATCGCCAACGTGGATCTGCCGGGCCGCTTCCAGGTGCTGCCGGGCAAGCCGTCCATCGTGCTCGACGTCGGACACAATCCGCATGCCGCCGCCGTGCTTGGGCAGAATCTCGGCAACATGGGCTTTTTCCCGTACACGTACGCGGTGTTCGGCGCGATGCGCGACAAGGACATCGCCGGCGTGCTCAGTCATCTGAAAGGCGAGATCGATCACTGGTGCGTGACCGATTTGCCGACCCCGCGCGCCGCGTCCGCGCAAGAGCTGGAAACCGTGTTGCGCGAGCTCGGCGTGGAAGACAGCGCCGACAGCAGCGTCACGCGTTACGCGACGCCGGCAGAGGCTTTCCAGGACGCGCTAAAACGTGCGTCAGAGAATGATAGAATCGTGGTTTTCGGCAGTTTCTATACGGTAGCGGGTGTGATGGCCTACCGGAAATCGCAGCAACACTGAGCGGGCGCCAAGCTCGAACCAAGCGATTCATGGGAATTTTCTCGTTCGGCAAGAAAGACGACGCGCCCAGCCGGCGCGGCGCAAACACCAGTTCCAATCGGGTCGCCCGGGGTGAGCGCGTCGAGCGGCGCACCCGCCGCACCGAGCGCCCCGTCGATGCAGATGCAATGCTGCTCGACCCCACGCTGCCGGAAAAGCAGCGCGCGCGCCGCCGGCTCGTCGGTGCAATCGCACTGGTCGTCGCGGCGGTGATCATTCTGCCGATGGTGCTGGATTCGCACCCGAAGCCCGTCACCGACGACATCTCGATCGACATTCCTAGCCGGCCCGCGCCGAGGCTCTCCAGATCCACCGCCAACGAAGACGTGCAAGCCGGCGTCGCGCCGGACAATCCGCCGGCCGCCGATAGCGGCATCGCCGCGTCCAGCCTCGCACCGGCAGCGACCGCGGCATCCGCGGCGACTACGACTACGGCGGCGGCCCCGGCCTCTGCCGCGAAACCAACCCAATCGACTCAAGCGTCCGCAGCGAAACAGGGCACGACCTCGTCCGTCGCAACCGGCACCGTCACCGCCGCAACGCCGAAGCCCGCCGCGAAGCCGCAAACGCAGTCGCTTGCCGCCAACCCCAGTCCCGCCGCGCCCGCCAAACAGACGAAAGCACCCGCCGCCGCACCGTCGGCATCGACCGACGACGACGCGAACCCGGCCACCGCCAGCGCCGACGCGAACTCCGGCACGCCGGCCTCGCCGCCGGGCAACCGCTTTGCGGTGCAGCTCGGCGCGTTCTCGAACGAAGCGAATGCGCGCAATTGGGCCGCGAAGTTGAAAGCGGCAGGCGTGCCCACATATATCGAGCACAGGAAGCAAGCCGACGGTTCGACGCTGACCTTGCTGCGTGCGGGCCCGTTCGCCGACCGCGCGGCGGCCACCGCCGCTGTCGCGAAGGTCCGCGAGGCGGGCCTCGTGTCGGGCTCGAACGGCGGCAGCGCACAGTAAGCGAGCGATGTTCACTGCCTTCGACTACGCTGTAATGGCGGTGATCGGTTTGTCGGCGCTGCGAGGCGCCTGGCGCGGTTTGCTGTCGGAAGTGTTTGGTTTGATCGGCTGGATCGCGGCGTTTTTCATCGCTTGCGAGTTCGTCGGCTATGTGGTCCCGTATATCCCGTCCACGTGGCCGGGCGGCGCGTTGACGCAGTGGCTGCTGGCTTTTGCGCTCGTGGTGATCGGCGTAGTGCTGGTCACGAGCGTGGTGAGTGCGCTGCTCAGCCGCCTCGTGCAGGTCACGGGCCTGGGCGGTGCGGACCGCTCGCTCGGTTTGATGTTCGGCCTCGTCCGCGGGGTCGTTCTGGTGCTGATTCTGGTCGCCCTCGCAGGCTTGACCGAACTGCCCAAAGAGGAATTCTGGCGCAACGCGCTGCTTCGTCCGTATGCGGTTGCGGGCGTACGCGCAATGAAACCGCTGCTCCCCGAGGCGCTCGCCGCTTACGTCCATGTGGACGATCCGGGCGCCCCGAGCAACGCGCAACAGGACTCCGGCGCATACCGGTTGCCTTGACGGCGTAGCGCGTCCCGTCGCATCAAAGCGCGGGCGTGATCGCAGGCACCGGTCGCCATTACGAATTTTGTACCTTTGAAGGACATGCCATGTGCGGCATCGTAGGCGTAGTTTCCCACTCCCCGGTCAACCAGCTGATCTATGACAGCCTGCTGCTGCTGCAGCATCGCGGTCAGGACGCCGCCGGCATCGCGACGGCGAACGGCAGCAATTTCCACATGCACAAGGCCAACGGCATGGTGCGCGACGTGTTCCGCACGCGCAACATGCGTAGCCTGCCGGGCACGACCGGCATCGGCCAGGTCCGTTACCCGACCGCCGGTTCGGCGTCGAGCGAAGAAGAAGCGCAGCCGTTCTACGTGAACGCGCCGTTCGGCATCATCCTCGCGCACAACGGCAACCTGACCAACTGGCAGCAGCTGAAAGATGAGATGTTCCGCATCGATCGCCGCCACGTGAACACAAATTCCGATACCGAAGTGCTGCTCAACGTGTTCGCGCACGAGCTGCAACTGTCGAGTTCGGGTCTGCAACTCGATCCGGCCGCGCTGTTCAAGGCGGTATCGGGCGTGCATCGGCGGGTGCGCGGTTCTTACGCGATCGTCGCGCTGATCGCCGGCTACGGTCTGCTCGGCGTCCGCGACCCGTTCGGTATCCGTCCGCTGTGCCTCGGCAAGCTGGAAACGGCTGAAGGCGTCGAGTGGATGCTGGCGTCGGAATCGGTGGCGATCGAAGGCATTGGTTTCGAATTCGTGCGCGACGTGCAGCCGGGCGAGGCGGTTTTCATCGACGCCGAAGGCCAGTTGCATTCGCAGCAGTGCGCGACGACTCCGAGCCTGAACCCCTGCATCTTCGAACTCGTGTATCTGGCGCGACCGGATTCGGTGCTCGACGGCGTGCCGGTCTACAACGTCCGTCTGCGCATGGGCGACTACCTTGCCGAGAAAATCAAGCGCGAGCTGCCCGACGTCGCGATCGACGTCGTGATGCCGATTCCCGATTCGTCACGCCCGGCCGCGATGCAGGTCGCGAAAAAGCTCGGCGTCGAGTATCGCGAGGGCTTCTTCAAGAACCGCTATGTAGGCCGTACCTTCATCATGCCGGGCCAGGCGGTGCGCAAGAAGTCGGTGCGCCAGAAGCTGAACGCGATGAACATCGAGTTCAAGGGCAAGAACGTGCTGATCGTCGACGACTCGATCGTGCGCGGCACGACGTCGCACGAGATCGTGCAGATGGCGCGCGATGCGGGCGCGAACAAGGTGATTTTCGCGTCGGCGGCGCCGCCGGTGAAGTTCCCGAACGTCTACGGCATCGATATGCCGACGCGCGGCGAACTGGTCGCGCACGGCCGCTCGGACGAGGAAGTCGCGCGGATGATCGGCGCGGATCACCTCGTGTATCAAGACGTCGATGCGCTGAAGCAGGCGGTGCGCGATATCAACCCGGCGCTGAAGGCGTTCGAGGCTTCGTGCTTCGACGGCAACTACGTGACCGGCGACATCACGACCGAGTACCTGGACCGCATCGAAAGCGCGCGTCTCGCACCGTCGTCGCAATCGGATCGCGACGCCGCGAGCGAAGCGATCGACGGCGGCGGCCCGGCGCGTTCGCAACTGCATCTGCAACTGTCGGTGGGTTGAGCGTACACACCCACACCGCGCCTCTCCGCAGATGAAGCCCGCTTATGCCGACGCAAAAGCGGGCTTTTTTGTTGCTGCCTCAGGCGCACGACGATCACGCATCCGGCGATGACCACGCACGGCCGCATCACGCCCGAAGCGCGCGCGGTGGCGGACATCAGCGAAGTTCTGATCCGGCTTGCGGTGGGGCTCGAAAACGTGAGCGATATCCGTGCGGATCTGCAGCGCGGGCTAGAAGGCTGACAGGACCGCTGCCGCTCTCAGTGTCGCAACGCGCGCCACTGCCCGGGCGCGAGCCCAAAACGCCGCGTGAACGCGTGCGTGTAAGCGCTCTGATCGCCGAAGCCTATGTCGAGCGCGATATCGGTCAACGAAAGACGCGGGTCCGCGAGCAGCGTGATCGACGTGTCGAGCCGCAGCCGCTGCAGATAGCGATGCGGCGTCTCGCCGAACGCATCGATGAACAGTTGATGAAAGCGCCGCATGCCGAAGCCGCAGTGCGCGGCGAGGTCCGCGATCTTTAGCGGCTCGGACAGATGCGCGCGCAGCCAGCGGTCGATGCGCGCGAAATCGAGCCGAACGCCTTCGCTCTGCGCACCGGCGAGCGCCCCGGAATCGACGACCAGCGCGGCGCCCAACCGTGCCGCGGCATCCCAATGGAAGCGACGGTGAGCGGAGGCATCATCTTGCGCTTCGCCCGCCCCGCCCGCCGCATGTGCGGCAATCGTGTGCACGAGCTGCGCGAGCGCTGGATCGACGGCCACGGCTCGCGCGCGCTCGAACAGCCGCTCGGGCACCGCCAGCGACGTCGCAGGCAAATCGAGTACGAGCTGCCGGTTCGTGCCGACCCCCGAGTAGTCGTGCCGCGCGCCGGCCGGGATCAGCCATGCGGAGCCGGCGTCGATCTGCTCCGCGACGCCGTCCACCGCCATCACCATCGCGCCGTCGAGCCCGAGCACGACCTGATGGAAGTCGTGCACGTCCGACGCTTCGATCGCGCCATAGCAGCGCAGCGAAACGTTGGGGGCGGTGACGGCGGCGTGGCTCATGACAATACTTAGATGTAGCTCAGACCGCGAGCAGTTCGACTTCGAACACGAGCGTCGCGTTGGGCGGAATCACGCCGCCCGCGCCGCGCACGCCGTAGCCGAGTTGCGGCGGAATGGTCAGCTTGCGCTTGCCGCCGACCTTCATGCCTTGCACGCCTTCGTCCCAGCCCTTGATGACCATGCCGCCGCCCAACACGAACGCGAACGGGTCATTGCGGTCTTTGCTCGAATCGAACTTCTGCCCGTCGGTCAGCCAGCCCGTGTAGTGCACGGTCACGCTCTTGCCGGCGACGGCTTCGGCGCCGGTGCCTTCCACGAGGTCTTCGTACTTCAGGCCGGATTCGGTCGTCACAGTCGACATGCGTTGCTCCTCAGATCAAAACGTAAAACCGACATTGTAGGCGCGTTGACGCCGATCTCCGAGTCTTGTCCGGTTTCGCGCATGGCATGCGGATTGCGTCGCGCCTCGCGTTTCGGCCTGGGCTGGTCGGTCCGAACGGGATGCCTATAATGAGGCTTCCCCCATCATCCAGCACTGCCTGAGAGGACTCGATCGTGACTACGTCACCCACCGGGACTGCTGGCGCCCAGCCGGCGTCGGCCGGCTTCGTCATCTCCGAACGCAGCGCGCTGTTGCGCGCGGAAACCGCGTTGTTCATGCGCGATCATGTGCTGTCGCTGGTGTCGCACGACCTGCGCGGTCCATTGAATGCGATTCATAGCTGGGCGTACGTGCTCGAGCGCAAGCTCGACGCGAACGATCCGAACTCGCAGCGTGCGATCACCGGCATTCGCAGCGGCGTCGATCAGCAGGTGAAGCTGCTCGAGACGATCGTCGATACGACGCGCGCCGAAACGAAATCGCTCGCGCTCACGTATGAACCATTTCCATTGCATCCGCTGCTCGCCGAAACCGTCGAGGAAGTCCGCGCTGGCCTCGCCCGCGCGCGCGGCGTCGAGGTGCGGCTCGACTCGCAGATCGCCACCGAGCAGCTGAACGGCGACCGCGCTCGTCTCGCCGCCGCGCTGTGGCTGATGCTGACGTTCGCCGTCGAAGCGAGCGCGCGGGACGCCGAGGTCGCACTGGCGGCGCGCGCGGACAACGGCACGTGGCATGCGAGCGTCACGTACGAGCCGAACGAAGCCGCGTTGAACGACGCCGCGCTGCCGCATATGCTCGAAGCGTTCGCGCGCAAGCAGGCGGGCGAGCCGCGCGAGGCGAAGCGCATCGCGTGGGTGTTCGCGTTGTGCAAGCGCGTCGCGGAGGCGCACGGCGGCAGCTTCGAGCAAAGCGATTCGACCGAAGCGGGCAGCGTCACCGCGACGCCCGCCACGCTCGTGCTGCGCGTGCCGTTCAGCGCGGCGGTGCCGAAATGAGCGTCGCGCGCGAATGCGTTTGCGCACAATAAGATTTCATCGACCTTTCAACCCCTATACTGACAACTTTTGTTGCCGGAGCCCGTCGCTTTGATACAGGTTGTCGCCCTCATCGGTGCAATGTTTCTGGTTGCACTCAACGGCTTTTTCGTCGCCGCCGAATTCGGTCTGGTCAAACTGCGGCAGACTCGCGTGCAAAGCCTCGCGACCCAGCATGGCATGCGCGGCCGTCTGCTCGCGAAGGTTCACGGACAGCTCGACGCGTATCTGTCGGCGTGTCAACTCGGCATCACGCTCGCGTCGCTCGGGCTCGGCTGGATCGGCGAGCCGGCTTTCGCGCAACTGCTGATGCCGCTTTTCTCCTTGATCGGCGTCGAGTCCGAGAAGCTGATCCACGGCATCTCGCTGTTCTTCGCGTTTTCTTGCATTTCGTTCCTGCATATCGTGGTCGGCGAGCTCGCGCCGAAGTCTCTGGCGATCCGCGAGGCGGAGAAAATTTCGCTGTGGGCCGCGACACCGCTGTACGGTTTCTACTGGGCAATGTACCCGGCCATCTGGTTGCTCAACACGAGCGCGAACGCGGTGCTGAAGGCCGCGGGCCTCGATACCGACCACGGCCACGACTCGCATTACTCGACCGAGGAACTCAAGCTGATCCTGCGCGGCCGCCGCGCGAACGTCGCGAGCGAAATCGGTTCGTCGATCGGCGCGTACAGCCAGGACGAATGGAATACGATCGCGCACTCGCTCGACTTCTCGCGAATGACCGTATCGGACCTGATGCGGCCGTCGCATGAAATGGTCTGTCTGCGGCGCGATCTGCCGCTGCGCGACAACATGCAGGTGGTCGCGCGGCACCGCTTCAGCCGCTATCCGCTGTTCGAGGATGCCTCGGGCGAACGCGTGGCCGGCATGATCCATCTGAAGGACCTGCTGCTCGCACGTCAGGCGGGCAGCACGCTCGAAGACCTGTCGCGCTACGTGCGCCCCGTGCAGTACGTGAAGCCGGACATGCCGGCGCTCGAACTGTTCCGGCGCTTTCGCAAAGGCGCGCCGCACTTCGCGCTGGTCGGCCACAAGAACGAGAAACCCATCGGCTTCCTGACGCTCGACAACCTGCTCGGCGCGCTGGTCGGGCAGATCCACGACGAGTTCCGCCAGGGCGACGCCGACTGGACTCGCATGGACGACGGCACGCTGATGGGCAAGGGCAGCTTGCCGGTGGTGTCGCTCGAAAGGGCGCTGGGTATCGACATCGATGAAGGCAAGGCCGAATCGGTAGGCGGGCTCGTGATCCAGGCGCTCAACGATCTGCCCGGCGAAGGGCAGCGCGTCGAGTTCGAAGACTTCGACGTGGTGGTCAAGAAGATGAAGGGACCGCGCATCGTGCTGGTGCGCGTGTATCCGAAGGTGTTCGACGACGAGGGCGGTTGAGGCCCGAGCCGACCCGCAGCCTCAACCCGGTTCATCCACCTCAGCTTCGAGGCACCCCATCCTCCACCAGCACCGCGACCGGCATCGCGGCAAGCGCGTCGCGCAGATACAGCAGCCCATGATCGTCGACTTTCGGCGCGGCGGGGCTCAGCCAGTCGAACAGCGCGCGCGCCGACAGATCGGGCGGCATTTCGATAGCCGTGTCCGCCCATTGCGCGGGCTCGACGAGCGGCAAGTCGCCTTCGTCGCCGAGCAAGCCCGCGGCCAACCGGCTGGCGATCACTACGGCCCACGCATTGCCATGGCGCCGCGCGAACGCGATCACATTCGACGCATGCGCGCCGCGCACCGTGAGCGGCAGATAGGTACCCTGACTCAGCAGCTCCGGCAGATGCGCGCGCAGCGCCAGCACGCGCTGGATCACCGCGAGCTTCACGCGTCCGTCGCGCCAGTCCGCCAGAAATTCCGACGGCGGTGTTTGCGGCTGCGGCAGCCACGCCTCGCGTTTCGCGAAATCGACTGGCCGCCGATTGTCCGGATCGACGAGGCTGAAGTCCCACAGCTCGGTGCCTTGGTAAAGATCGGGGATTCCGGGTGACGCGAGACGCAGCACCGTCTGCTGCAGACTGTTGAGCGCGCCCGCGCGACCAATCCGCCCGACGAACGCCGACAGTTCCTTCAGAAAGGCGTCGCGCCGCTGCGGCGCGAGGATGCCGAACAGAAACTCGCGGCAGCCGGCTTCGTAGGCTTCGTCGGGGGCGAGCCAGCTGGTTTGCAGCTTCGCCTCGCGCAACTCCTTCAACTGCCATTGCGCGACCCGTTCGGCCAGCTCCTTGACGCCGGCTTCGTCGTCGGCGCTTAGATCCGGCGGCCAGCAGCCCACCAGCGTCTGGTACAGCATATCCTCGGCGGCGGGGCCGGGAGCCCATGCGTCGCTCTTGTCCTGACTCACGCTGCTGATCGGCGTGCCGTCGAGCGCGCGACGCTGCGGCGCGTTCAACGTCGACCATGCACGCAGCGTCGCGCCCCATTCGTCAGCGATCTCGCTCAACACCGCGAGCCGCGCGCGCACGTCTTCACCGCGCTTGTGATCGTGCGTGGCGGTCGCCAGCATCGCATGCGGAAAACGTTGCGCGCGCTCGAGATTGCCCGCGTGAAACTGCTCGACCGATAGCGCGAACTCGCCTGGGTCCGAGCCCACTTCGTTGCGCGACAGTAGACGCCCGTAGCGGTAGCACGCGGTGTCTTCGATCGCCTTGGCGGCGAGCGGCGCGGTCAGCTGCGAAAACAGCGTTTGCGCGCTGCGCCGGGACGATCCCGCATGCGGCTGCGCTCCGCCGCCTTGCGCCTGCTGCTGCGACTGCGCGCCGGGCCGCGCGGGCGGCGCCTCTTCGGCGCTGCCGCCGAGCCACGCATTGACGCGCTCGAGCGTCGCGTCGTCCGAGCGCGGCAGCGAAGCGCGCGCGCCCGCCAGCGCCCGCTCGAAATAGACGTTGTCGGCGGCGCTGCGCAGGCCGCCCAGCGGGTACATGCGGTACACGGGGAAATGCACGACCAGCTCGGTCAGCACGCGGCGCAGCGCCGGGTACGTGAAGTCGCGCGTGCTCAGCGAGTCGCGTGCGATCCGATGCAGCGCGCGCGCCGCGCGGTCAAGTTCCGCCGAGAAGTTTTCCGCGAGAATCTTGCGCCGCGCCGCATGCGCTTCATCGGCGAAGCGCGCGCTGCGGCCGGTCAACTCGGACCACGAGTTGGCGAGCGGCTCGGCGCCGGCCGGATCGTGCAGCAGCGCGCCGACGTCGCTCATGAAATCGTAGCCGGTCGTACCGTCGACGGGCCAGTCGTCGCGCAACGGTTCGCCGCGACCGAGAATCTTCTCGACCACCACGTACGGCGCGGTGTCGCGCAACTCGCTGAGCCGCTGGCGCAAACGCTGGCAGTATTCGCGCGGCTCGGCGAGCCCGTCGATATGATCGATCCGCAAGCCGTCAATGAGCCCTTCGCGGTAGAGGCGAAAGATCAGCGCATGCACCGCCTCGAATACCTCGGGCCGCTCGACGCGCACGGCGGCGAGCGATGAGATGTCGAAGAAGCGCCGCCAGTTCACTTCGTCGGAGGCGGTGCGCCACCACGCGAGCCGGAAATGCTGTCGCTCGATCAGCCGATGCAGCCGGTCGCGCGTGACCGGATCTTCGGGCGCGTAAGTCTCCAGCACGAACTCGATCGCCGATGCGCCTTCGCGCGCGACGAACTCGCGCAGCGCGTCGCGCGCCTCGGCGGCGCGCGGCTGATCGGCGGGCTGCGTCGTGAGTCCGTGAAAGCGATTGGCGAGCGCGCTCAGATCGGCGCGGTCGGCGCCTTGCAGGATCGCCGCGTAATCGACCGGGCAGACCGGGAACACGTGCGGACCGTAGCCGATGTAAAAGCGTCCGCTGTCGGCCGCGAAATGCAGCCCGATGCGGCCCGCCGTCAGTTCATCGCCGTACGACGCGCCGAGCGTCGGCAGCAGCACCTTGCCGCGCAGCGCGGGATCGGGCGAATGCCAGTCGACGTCGAAATGTCGCGCATACGCGCTGTGGCGTCCCCATTCGAGGATGTCGAGCCACCACGCGTTGCTCGAACCCCCGACGCCCATGTGATTCGGCACGATGTCGGCGATGAGCCCCATGTCGTGCGCGCGCAGCTTGTCGACGAGGCGCCTCAAGCCCACCTCGCCGCCGTATTCGGCGCTGACCTGGGTGTAGTCGACGGTGTCGTAGCCGTGCATCGAGCCGGGCTCGGCCGTCGTGATCGGCGACGCGTACAGATGGCTGATGCCGAGCGCGGCGAAGTATTCGACGTGGCGCGCGGCGTCGTCGAACGTGAAGCCCCGATGGAACTGGAGGCGCAGTGTGGAGCGTGGGACGGTCATGGCGTGTCGGGCTCCGCGGAAGTGTTCGGTGAGGGCGCGGCGGCGCGGCGAGCGCCGTCGACGGCCAGCAGTCGATCGGTGAATACGGGGTCGTCGAACATCGCGTCGACGGGCAGCGTCATGCGGCGGCGCCAGTTCGGATGTTCGTCGATCGAGCCCGGCAGGTTCGGCTGCTCGGCGAGCGCGAGCAGGTCTTCGAGCGGAAACGTGACGAGCGGCCCGGGCGTCGCGGCGACGAATGCGAGCGCTTCGTCGACCGGCGGGTTGTCGGCGTCGGGTGGCGCGACATCGGGCGCGGCCACGCCCGCTCGCTGGAACGCGCGCCACAAGTCGGCGCGCTGCTGCGCGCGCTCTTCGAGCGCCGCTTCTTCGGGGTCGCGGCCGTCGGCGCGCGCCATCGTCTGGCCGATGCGGTTGCGCCACATGATGTCGCTGCCGCGCCACCAGCCGGCGACGGTCGGCAGATCATGCGTGGTCGTCGTGCCGACCGCGTAGCGGTCCCAATCGGCCGGTGCCTTGAAGCCGTGGCCGTCGGGCGCGCCTTCGAACCACAGCACGCGAATCCCCTCGATCCCGTGCTCGTCGAGCCGCTCGCGAAAACCGGACGGCACGGTGCCGAGATCCTCGCCGATCACGATCGCGCGATGCCGCCACGATTCCAGCGCGATCAGCCGCAGCAGGTCTTCGAGCGGATAGCGCAGATACGCGCCGTTGCGCGCGCTCTCGCCTTCGGGCACGAGCCACAGACGCCGCAAGCCGAGAATGTGATCGATGCGGATGCCGCCGGCATGCGAGAACGCAGCGCGCAGCATGTCGATGAACGCGGCGAAGCCTTGCGTGCGCATCGCGCGCGGCGAAAAGGTGGTGAGTCCCCACGACTGGCCGGCCTGGTTGAACAGATCGGGCGGCGCGCCGACCGACACGCCCTGCAGCATGTCGTCGGGGTAGGACCATGCATGGCTGCCGGCGCTGTCGCAACCGACCGCGAGATCGGCGATCAGGCCGACCGCCATGCCGGCTTCGCGCGCGGTGTGCTGCGCGTGCAACAGGCCGCGCGAGGCCAGCCACTGCAGGAACAGATGAAAGTCGACCTCGTTGCGATGCGCGGCGGCGAACGCCTCGACTTCGGGGCTGCGCGGGTCGCGCAACGCATCGGGCCAGTTGCGCCAATGGCCGTCGCCGCCTTGCGCGAGTTGCGCGGCCTGCAGCGCTTCGAAGCGCGCGTGATCTTCGAGCGCGCGCCCCGCGCGTTCGCAGAAGCCGTGAAACTCGAGTGCGCGCGGCGAGTGCTGCGAGCGCTCGTTAGCGTTGAACTGCTCGTACAGCGCGCGCAATACCGTGAGTTTCACCGCTGTCGCGTGCGGCCAATCGATCAGCGGCAGCTCTTCGTATTTCGACGCTGCGTTGCCGGCCTGCGCCGATGCCGATGCGCACGCGTCCGCGCCGAACACCGCGGCCGGATCGATATGCGTGACGTTGAGCCACAAACGCGACGACGGCGCATACGGGCTGAAGCGCTCGGGCTGCGCGCTGAACATCGCGTGGGTCGGACTGACGGCAAGCGCGTGCGCGCCGCGCTGCGCGCCATGCCGAGCAAGCTGCGCGAGCGCCGTGTAATCGCCGATGCCGCCATCGCCGACGCGACGCAATCCATACAGCTGCGCGGCGATGCCCCACAGTGGCGGCATGGGCGGCGCGGCTTCGCCTTCACCGCCGTGCAGCGTGTGCCACGCGTCGGCGACGGTGAAGCAGCGCGGCGGCGCGACCGCGAGCGTCATGCGCTGATCGTTGATCACGAGCGTGTGATAGCCGGCTTCGTCGATCGGCGCGAGCAGCGCTTCCTCGCCTTTCGGCGCGGTGAAGCGGCCGTCGATGATCGCGCCGCTCTCCAGCTCGATCCGGTAATGGCTGCCCGACTTGACCGCGGCCGCAGGCAGCGCGATGCCACGCCCGATCACCGCGGTCATCAGCGGCGGTAGCCGGCGGCCCGAGAGTTCGGCTTCCAGAGCAGCGGCGCTGTGGCGAATTTCCGTGGCATTGCCGCACGGCAGACCCATGCGTTCGAGCAGCGTGCCGAGTGTCTTTTCGGGCACGTGCTGGGTGTTGTGGTGCGCGTCCTGCCACTCCACCTCGAAACCTGCGCGGGTGGCGAGCGCGGCGAGCCGGTCGTTGGGGCGTCGGGTCGTCACGCGCGCTGCTCCTCGTGCGATGCGATGCGCGCATCGTGGCGGCTCGCGAATTCGTTGATGTCGCCGGTCAGCCACGCGATGCACGCATCAGCGGGCAATACCCGCGCGTCGGCCTGCTCGCGCGCGCGTGGCGGCGTTTCGAAAATGATCTTGCCGGCCGGGGTGTCGTCGAGTGCGACGCTGCGCTGCGACAGATTCAGCGCGATCGATAGCGTCTCGCCATCGCCGAGTTTCCAGCGCGCGACCAGCGCGTTTGCGTCGCTGCCACTGGCATCGCGCAGTACGGTCGCGCCGCACGCCTTCGTATGTTTCAGGCGCGGCGTGATCAGCTTCGCGCGCACCGCGAGCGCGGACTTGTAGTAATGCATCCAGTCGAGCCGATCCGGTGTCGGCTTGGCATCCGGCGCGGGCGGCGACGACGCGGCGAAGGTCTGGGCATCGTTCGGATCGGGAATCTGCGCGCGGCTTTTCTCGTCGCTGAACGCGGCGAAACGCGCGAATTCACGGCGTCGCCCTTCGCGCACCGCGTCGGCGAGATCGCCGGTGTAATCGGTGAAAAACAGGAACGGTTGCGTCGAGCCGTATTCTTCGTCCATGAACAGCAGCGGAATTTGCGGCGACAGCAACAGCAGCGCGGTCGCGGCGCGCAGCGCGTCGTCCGAGGTCAGCTTGCGCAGACGTTCGCCGAACGCACGGTTGCCGATCTGATCGTGGTTCTGCAAAAACATCACAAACGACGTGGGCGGCAGATGCGCGCTCGCTTCGCCACGCGGCGCACCATCGTGCAGCGGCGACGGCTCGCCCTGATATGCGAAGCCTTCGGACAGCACGCGCGCGAGGCGGCGAATCGGTTCGTTCGCATACGCGTGGTAATAGCCTTCGGTTTCGCCGGTCAGCAGCACGTGCAGCGTGTTGTGCGCGTCGTCGTTCCATTGCGCGTCGAAATGCGCGTCGAGCAGGCTCGCGCTGTTGTGCTCGTTTTCGAGCACCAGATGCACGTGGCGGCCATGCTGCACGCGCGCGCGGATATGGTCGGACAGCTCGCGCAGCCACGCGGGGTTGTCGATCGCATGCACCGCATCGAAGCGCAGTCCGTCGAAGCGGTACTCGTTGATCCAGTAGACCGCGTTGTCGGTGAAGAAGTCGCTGACTTCGCTGCGCTCGAAGTCGATCGCGGGGCCCCAGGGCGTGTTCACGCCCGCTCGGAAAAACGGCTCCGCGTAAGTATGCAGATAGTTGCCGTCTGGTCCGAAGTGGTTGTAGACGACGTCGAGAAACACCATCAGGCCGACACCATGCGCGGCGTCGATCAGTGCCTTGAGTTCTTCGGGACGGCCGTAGGCGGAGTCGGGCGCGTACGGCAGCACGCCGTCGTAACCCCAGTTGTGACGACCGGGAAAGTCGTTCAACGGCATCAGTTCGATTGCGGTGACGCCGAGCGCGGCGAACTCGGGCAGGCGCTTTTGCACGCCCGCATAGCCGCCCATTGCACCGACGTGCAATTCGTACAGCACCGTTTCTTCCCACGGCCGGCCGTGCCATCCGGTGTGTTCCCAATAGTAGGCGCGCGGATCGATGACCTCGCTCGGGCCATGCACGTCCCGCGGCTGGAATCGCGAGGCCGGATCGGGCACCGTCTGCTTGCCGTCGAGCTGGAACCGATACAGCGTGCCCGCGCCGCTCTCCACGGTGGTCTCGAACCAGCCGTTGCCGGTCGGGGCCATGTCGTGCGTGCCTTGCGCGTGGCCGTCTTCGATGACCACCTGCACGCTATTGCACGACGGTGCCCAAAAACGGAACCGCGTGCGCGGTCGCGTGCCGGTCGCGCCGATCAACTGCGCGCTGAACGGCAGGCAGTGCGCGTGATGATGCGCGTGAGGATCAATCGGACTATCGGACATGTCTTCACCATTCGAATCTGCAAACGCGCCTGGATAACAATGTGACGCGACGCAAGCATTGCGTCGCAACATTCTTGCCACCCCGGCTGCGTTGCGATTTGTCCAAGCTCAACCTATGTCGCCGCAGTGCATCGTTCATTCCGAGCCGTCGTCGTTTGATGTCTGCGCGCCCGGGTCGGGCGGCAGCGCAGTCAACAATCGCGGACCGTGCTGCGCGCCAGCCACCCAGCCGGCTTGCCAATCCGCTTCGCCGGTCGGCTGCGCGGCGAGTATCACGAGGCCGTGCGCGCCGACCTCGAGTTCGGCCGTCGCGAGCCGCTGCGGCGCGCGGTCCGGATCGGCGGTGTCCAACAGCACATGCCATTCCAGGTGCGGCGCGGGAGGCGAGAACTGCAGCGGTTCGTCGTGAGCATTGAGCATCAATAACAATACTTCGGTTTCGCCATTCAGGCCCGGTCCTGCGCGACGCAACGTGAACGCGCGCCCTTCCGGGTCCTGCCACGCTTCGATCGTCAGCGGATCGCCGTGTTCGTCGAACCAGCCGACGTCGAACAGGCCGGGCAGCACCTCGCGGTCGCCGAACAGAAAGCGCGTTTCACGCAACAGCGGGTGACGCTTGCGCAACCCCACCACGCGCGCGACGAACTCGGTCATGCGCCGGCCTTCCGGCGAATCCGCAAGGTCCCAGTCGATCCACGATAGGTCGTTATCCTGACAGTAAGCATTGTTATTGCCGCGCTGGGTGCGCAGCGCTTCGTCGCCGGCCAGCAGCATCGGCGTGCCGAGCGCGATCATCAGTGTCGCGATCAGCGAGCGCGACACGCGGCGGCGCGTGGCAAGAATCGCGGGGTCGTCGGTCGCGCCTTCGACACCCCAATTGCGGCTGCAATTCTCGTTGTGGCCGTCGTTGTTGTCTTCCTGGTTGGCTTCGTTGTGCTTCTGCTCATACGCGGTGACATCGGCCAACGTGAAGCCGTCGTGTGACGTGACGAAGTTGAGCGACGCCCACGGCTTGCGATGCCGCCGGTTGAACAGATCGGCCGAACCGGTCAGGCGCGCGGCGAGGTCGGGCCGCAGGCCGGCGTCGCCGCGCCAGAACCGTCGCACCGTGTCACGGAAACGGTCGTTCCATTCGCTGAAGCCCGGCGGATGATTGCCTAGCTGATAGCCGCCAGGGCCGAGATCCCATGGCTCGGAAATCAGCTTGCGTTGCGACAGCACCGGGTCTTGGCGCAACGCGTCGAACAGGCCCGAACCCGGGTCGAAGCCGTGGCTTTCGCGCCCGAGCGTCACCCCCAGATCGAAACGGAAGCCGTCGATGTTGAACGCGGTCGACCAGTAGCGCAGCGAATCCATCACCATCTGCATCACGCGCGGATGCGGCAGATTGACCGTGTTGCCGCAGCCCGTGTCGTTGATATGGTGACGCTCGTCGCCGGGAATCAGCCGGTAGTAGCTGGCGTTGTCGAGGCCGCGCCATGAGATGGTCGGGCCCATCTCGTTGCTTTCGCAGGTGTGGTTGTAGACCACGTCGAGAATCACCTCGATGCCGGCCGCGTGCAGTTGCCGCACGGCGATGCGCATTTCGTCGAGCCGGTGCGTGCTCAGATAGGTCGGCTCCGGCGCGAAGAACGCGGCCGTGTTGTAGCCCCAGTAGTTGCGCAGGCCGCGCTCCACGAGGAAGCGGTCGTTCAGAAACGCGTGCACGGGCAGCAACTCGACGGCGGTCACGCCGAGCTTCAGCAGATGCTCGATGAACTCCGGCGCCGCGAGCGCCGCGAACGTGCCGCGTTCGTGCTGGCGCAGATCGGAGCGCAGCATCGACGCGCCGCGCAAGTGCGTTTCGTAGATCACGGTTTCGCCCCAAGGCACGTCGGGACGCCTGTCGTGCGACGAGTCGAACGCCTCGTCGACGACGACGCACTTGGGCATCGCGGGCGCGGAATCGCGCCGGTCGATCGAAAGGTCCGCGCGATTCGAATGCACGCGATAGCCGAACAGCGCGTCGGACCAGCGAAACTGCCCGACGAGCTTGCGCGCATACGGGTCGAGCAGCAGCTTGTGCGGATTGAAGCGATGCCCGAAATGCGGCTGATACGGTCCATGCGCGCGAAAGCCGTATGCGGTGCCCGGATGCGCGTTCGGCAGATAGCCGTGCCAGATCTCGTCGGTGCACTCGGGCATGGCGAAGCGGCGGATCTCCTTGCGTCCGGTGGAATCGAACAGGCATAGCTCGATTTTTTGCGCATTGGCCGAAAACACCGCGAAGTTGACACCCAGCCCGTCCCAGCTCGCGCCGAGCGGATACGGTGAGCCGGGCAGCAACCGGTCGGGCAACGCATGCGACATGTTTTCCCTTTCCTGTTCTGATTGTCGAACTAGAGCCCGGGTCTGTCTGGGTCTTCATGCAACGGGGCGCGGCGCTTGCCTTCGCGCCGCGCGCCTGTGTTGCGGCGCGTTTCCTTAGTCCGCGCGCAATACGATCGTTGCGAGTGGCGGCAAAGTCAGCGCGGCGGAATGCGGCCTGCCGTGGCTCGATACCGGGTCGGAATGGATCAGCCCTCCGTTGCCCATGTTCGAGCCGCCGTACACGGCGGCATCGGTATTGAGCACTTCCACCCAGCGCCCGCCGCGCGGCATGCCGAGCCGATAGCCAAGCCGCGGCACCGGCGTCATGTTGCACACCACGACGAACTCCTGGCCCGCGCCGTCGGTGCGCCGATAGGCGAACACGCTGTTGCCGCTGTCGTCGCCGATCAACCATTCGAAGCCGCCCGGTTCGCTGTCGAGCAGATGCAGCGCCGGCTCGTTGCGATACAGATGGTTCAGGTCGCGCACCAGCAACTGCACGCCGTGGTGGCCCGGATCGTCGAGAAGATTCCAATGCGGCGAACCGTCATGGTCGAACTCCGCCATCTGGCCGAATTCGCCGCCCATGAACAGCAGCTTCTTGCCCGGGTGCGTCCACATGAAACCGAAGTACGCGCGCAGATTCGCGAAACGCTGCCAGCGGTCGCCGGGCATCTTGCCGAGCAGCGAGCCCTTGCCGTGCACCACCTCGTCGTGCGAAAGCGGCAGCACGAAGCGCTCGGAATACGCGTAGACCATGCCGAACGTCATGTTGTGATGGTGATACTGGCGGTACACCGGATCTTCGTGCATGTAGTGCAGCGTGTCGTGCATCCAGCCCATGTTCCACTTGAAGTCGAAGCCAAGGCCGCCGTCCGCGACCCGCGCGGTCACGCCCGGCCATGCGGTCGACTCCTCGGCGACCGTGATCGCGCCGGGTGCGCCCGGCACATAGCGGACTTCATGATTCAAGCGCTTCAGGAACGCGATCGATTCGAGATTCTCGCGGCCGCCATAGATGTTCGGCACCCACTCGCCGGCCGCGCGCGAGTAGTCGCGATACAGCATCGACGCGACCGCATCCACGCGCAAGCCGTCGACGTGATAGCGCTGCAACCACGCGAGCCCCGACGCGATCAGGAACGCGCTGACCTCGTTGCGGCCGAGGTTGTAGATCATCGTGTTCCAGTCCTGGTGATAGCCTTCGCGCGGGTCGGCATGCTCATAGAGCGGCGTGCCGTCGAAATCGATCAGCCCATGAGCGTCGTTCGGGAAATGCGCGGGCACCCAGTCGAGAATCACGCCGAGCCCCGCTTCGTGCGCGCGGTCGACGAAACGCGCGAACTGCTCGGGCTTGCCGAACCGAGCGGACGGCGCGAACTGCCCGAGCGGCTGATAGCCCCACGAACCGCCGAACGGATGCTCGGCGATCGGCAGAAATTCGATGTGCGTGAAGCCCATGCTCTTCGCGTAGGGAATCAGCCGCTCGGCGAGCTCTTCCCAGACGAGACCGCGCTGGCCTTCCTCGGCGATGCGCAGCCACGATTCCGCGTGCACTTCGTAGATCGTGATCGGCGTGCGCGCGGTCTGCTTGTCGGCGCGCGACTGGATCCACTCGTGATCGGTCCACGGAAACTGCTCGATCTCATCGACGTGCGCGACGATCGATGCTGTGCCCGGCGGCTTTTCCGTCTGCATCGCGCACGGATCGGCCTTCAAAGGCAGCGGATGGCCGTCGCGCGACAGCAACTCGTACTTGTAGCGCGTGCCGGCGCCGACGCGCGGCACGAACAGCTCCCACACGCCGGCCTGGTGCCGCAGCCGCATCGGATGACGGCGGCCGTCCCACGCGTTGAAGTCGCCGACCACCGACACGCGCCGCGCATTCGGCGCCCACACCGCGAAGCGCACGCCCGGCACGCCGTCGATGTCGACCGGCCGCGCGCCCAGACATTCGAGCACCGCGTACGGATCGCCGTGCGCGAGACGTTGCAGCGGCTCGTCGCCGAGCACCGGACCGAACGAATAGGTATCCTCCACTTCCTGCTCGACGCCATGCCAGTCGATGCGCAGGCGATACGGCATCGCCGACGTGATGCGGCCCGCGAACAGGCCAGGCCGTAGTTGCTCGAGTTCGCCGAGCGTCGCGCCATCGGCGCGCGAAATCACGGTGACGTGCGCAGCATTCGGCAGCAGCGCGCGCACGATCGGCCCAGCGGCGGTCTGATGCAGCCCTAGCTGCGAAAATGGATCGGGGTGACGCGCTTCGACGAGCGCGTCGATGTCAACGGGTTGAAGGCCTGCGGCCGGATCATGCTCACTCATAGTCGCCCTCGGCCGGGTTGGGCGGCGTAGCGGAGCCGGACACCCGGGTTGATGGATCGTAATGCGGCGGTGCGCCGGTGTCGCCCAGCAGTCGGCTCGTGAGCGCCGCGAGGCCGCGTACCGGTAAGCCGAGCCATGTCGGCCGATTGGCCGCCTCGTAGCGAATCTCGTAAGCGGCCTTCTCGATCAGGAACAGATCAAGGAGCGCCTCTTCGGATTCGGGCGCGACGAGCGGTTCCGACGACTGAGCGGCGGCCGCGCGGTATTCAGCGAGGAACGCGGTGGTCGCGTGGGAGCGGAAGCGCTCGAACAGCGCGCGCTTGCGATCGGCGGTCTGTTGCGGCGCGCTTTCGGTGGTCGATTGCGCGGCCGCGCTCGCATACGACAGCGAGCGCATCAGACCGGCCACGTCACGCAACGGGCTCGATTTCTGGCGACGCTCCTCGAGCGAACGCGCGGGCTCGCCCTCGAAGTCGATCAGATACGCGTCGCCGTGCGCGACCAATACCTGACCGAGGTGGAAGTCGCCGTGGATGCGGATGCGCAACGCGCCCGCGTCGCCCGGCACGAGCTTGTCGACCGCCTTGACCAGCGCAGCGCGCCGATCGATCAGACTTTGCGCGAGCCCCTTCGTGTCCGGGTCGCTCATGTCCGCGATGCGCGGCGCGAGCAGATCGAGCGCGCTCGCGAGCATCGTCTGCGTCGCGTCGACCCATGCCTTCACCTGTTCGGCGTTGGCATGTTCCGGCGCGAACGCGGGGTCGTCGCTCGGCGTGGCGAGCGCGACGTGCAGCTCGCCGAGCCGTCGGCCGATGATGCCCGCGAGTTCGCCGTAGCCGTCCAGCAGAATCGACTCGTTCGTGCGGTCGGGGGCGGTCTGCGTTTCGGTGTCGACCGCGATCGCGAGTTCGTCGACCGAGCGGCGCAGATAATCGAGCGACCAGTTCCACGCATCGCCCTGATTGTCGATAAAGCCCTGCAGGATCGCGAGCGTATGCGGCACGCCCTCGGGATCGACGCGCACCACTTCGCCATACAGCGGCGCGGTGTTCGCATAACCGAGCTGCGTCAGATAGCGGCTGATTTCCGCTTCCGGATGAATGCCGCTGACGAGCCGCCGCACCAGCTTCAGCACCGCGGCATCGGCGATGATCAGCGAGCTGTTGCTTTGCTCGGCGGCAAGCCAGCGTATTTCGGGCCGTTCGCCGAGATTGTCGAGTTCGGTGAAGCGTTCGGTCGGCAGGAACTTGATCTCGCTCTTCTGCACGGTCGGCACGACCGCGTGCTCGCGCATCTTGCGCAGCACGTTGTGCGCGAAGATCGGCAGCGAGAACGCGTCGGTCAGATGGCCGACGGTGCGGCCGCGCCGCACGCGCGCCAACGCCAATTGCAGGAACAGCGGCGTGGTGGTTTCGCCACCCCATGTAAGCGCGATCGGCACCACGTAGCGCTCGGTGTGATCGCCGACGTCCACTTCGATTTCAGTGAACGCGAAGCCGCCGTTCGGAATCGTGGTCAGCGCGGCGAGCCGCACCGCATGCATCTTCTGATCCTTCGACGCAAACCAGCGGCGCCGGCTCAGCCACGACGGCAGCACTTCGGACTCGAGCAGCCGCACGTTTTCGGGTGTCGGTCCGGTCTGCCCCTCGCGGATCACGATCGTGACGAACTCGGGTAGCGGCTCGGAATGCGCCTGCGCCCACGTCGGCCGTCCGCCGCCTTCGCACAGCATGAACCACAGAAAACCGTACGGCGGGAACGTCAGCAGATAGGTCAGCTGACCGATCGCGGGGAATACCGAGTCGGCGGTCATCTCGATCGGCACGAAGCCGTTGAACTCGGACAGGTCCAGCTCGACCGCCTGCGGCGCGCGCGACAGATTCGCGACGCACAGGATCGGCGCCTCGCCTGGCATCTCGCGCAGGTACGCGAGGATCTTGCGGTTTTCCGGCTTCAGAAAGCGGATCGTGCCGCGTCCGAAGGTCTGCTTCGCGCGCCGCGTCGCCAGCATGCGGCGCGTCCAATTCAACAGCGAATGCGGGTCGCGGCTCTGCGCTTCGACGTTGACCGCGTCGAAGCCATACAGCGTACCCATCACCGGCGGCAGCACCAGTTGCTCGGGGTCGGCGCGCGAGAAACCGCCGTTGCGATCCGATGACCACTGCATCGGCGTGCGCACGCCGTCGCGGTCGCCGAGGTGGATGTTGTCGCCCATGCCGAGTTCGTCGCCGTAGTAGATGACCGGCGTACCGGGCATCGACAGCAGCAGCGAGTTGATCAGCTCGATGCGGCGGCGGTCCCGCTCCATCAGCGGCGCGAGCCGGCGGCGAATGCCGAGATTCAGGCGTGCGCGACGATCGCTCGCATAGGTGTTCCACAGATAGTCGCGCTCGGAATCGGTGACCATTTCGAGCGTCAGCTCGTCGTGATTGCGCAGGAAGATCGCCCACTGGTTCGAATTGGGGAGGTCCGGCGTCTGCTTCATGATGTCGGTGATCGGGAAGCGGTCCTCGCTCGCGATCGACATGTAGATCCGCGGCATCAGCGGGAAGTGGAACGCCATATGGCATTCGTCTTCGTTGCCGAAGTATTCCTTGACGTCCTCGGGCCACTGGTTCGCCTCGGCGAGCAGCATCCGGTTCGGATACTCGGCGTCGATGGTCGCGCGAATCCGCTTCAGGATTTCGTGCGTCTCCGGCAGGTTCTCGTTGTTGGTGCCTTCACGCTCGACCAGGTATGGCACCGCATCGAGCCGTAGCCCGTCGATGCCCATGTCGAGCCAGAAGCGCATCACCTGCAGCACCTCTCTCATTACCGCCGGATTGTCGAAGTTCAGATCGGGCTGGTGCGAGTAGAAGCGGTGCCAGTAGTACGCGCCCGCAACCGGATCGTGCGTCCAGTTCGACGGTTCCGAGTCGATGAAGATGATGCGCGTCTCCGCGTACTTCTGATCGGTATCGGACCACACGTAGTAGTTGCGATAGTTCGAGCCGGCCTTCGCGCGCCGTGCGCGCTGGAACCACGGATGCTGATCCGACGTGTGGTTGATGACGAGCTCGGTGATCACGCGGATGCCGCGCGCGTGCGCTTCCTGAATGAAGCGCCGCACGTCCGCGAGCTGACCGTAGTCGGGATGCACGTTGCGGTAGTCGGCGATGTCGTAGCCGTCGTCACGGCGTGGCGACGGATAGAACGGCAGCAGCCAGATCGCGTTGACGCCGAGCTCGGCGATGTAGTCGAGCTTGGCGATCAGGCCGGGGAAGTCGCCGACGCCATCGTTGTTCGCGTCGAAAAACGACTTGATGTGCACCTGGTAGATGATCGCGTCCTTGTACCACAGCGGATCGTCGCTGAGCGCCGCGGGTTTGCCGCGCCGGCGCGTGCGTACCTTCGCCGCGGTGCCGACGGCCGCGGCCGTTTGCGCCTCGTGCGTGGATTGGGCTGGATCGTCGCGCTTCATGTTCCACCTTCCATCCAGGTTGGGGTGACAGCGTCTGCCTGAAGAGTGCTGTCGTGTTCGTGGTCGCTGTCCTCCGGGCGATCGGCGGGCAGGCCGCCTAGCGGCGCGATGCGCCAGATCGAGAACGGTTGGCCCGAGCCGAGCCGCACGTGTTGCCAGCGTCCGTGCCATTCGAAACGTGCGCCGGTCATCTGGTCGATCACTTCGAGCGCGGCGTGGTCGTGCAGATGCCAGCGCTGGAACGTGTCCCACGACAACTCGATGTCCGCGCCCTGTTCGTTGAACGGATCGAGATTGATCGCGACGACGATCACGTTGTCGCGCGACTCGGTCGCTTTCTCGAAGAACAGGATGTGATCGTTGTGCGCGGTGAGGAACGTGAGACCGAGATGCGTGTGCAGCGCGGGATTCGCGCGCCGGATGCGGTTCAGTGCGGTGATCTCGCCGACGATATTGCCCGGCCGGTGCCAGTCCCACGCGCGCAACTGATACTTCTCGGAGTCCAGGTACTCTTCGCTGTTCGGCAGTGCGGTGGCCTCGCACAGTTCGAAGCCGCTATACACGCCCCACAGCCCGGCCAGTGTCGCGGCCAGCGCCGCGCGGATCAGAAAGCCCGTGCGTCCCTGCGATTGCAGATGGCGCGGGTTGATGTCCGGCGTATTGACGAAGAAATTCGGCCGGTAAAAATCGCGCGCGCCGGTCTGCGTGAGCTCAACCATGTACTCGGTGAAATCGCGCTTGGACTCGCGCCAGGTGAAGTACGTGTACGACTGCGAGAAGCCGATCTTGCCGAGCCGGTTCATCATGCGCGGCCGCGTGAAGGCTTCGGCAAGGAAAATGACATCGGGATGGCGCGCACGCACGTCGGCGATCATCCATTCCCAGAACGGCAGCGGCTTGGTGTGCGGATTGTCGACGCGGAAGATTCGCACTCCCGCGTCGACCCAGAACAGGATCACGTCGCGCAACGCGAGCCACAGGTCGGGCTTCGCATCGCGCGCGTAGAAGTCGGGGTTGACGATGTCCTGGTACTTCTTCGGCGGATTCTCGGCGTAGCGCAGCGTGCCGTCGGGGCGCCACGCGAACCACGTCGGATGCTCCTTCAGCCACGGGTGATCGGGCGAGCACTGGATCGCGAAGTCGAGCGCGATTTCGAGGCCGTGCGCGTGCGCGGCAGCCAGCATCGCCTTGAAATCGTCGAGCGTGCCGAGCTGCGGATGCACGGCGGTGTGGCCGCCTTCGGCCGCGCCGATCGCATACGGACTGCCCACATCGCCCGGCTGCGCGGTCAGCGTGTTGTTGCGGCCCTTGCGGTTCGCGAGGCCGATCGGATGAATCGGCGGGAAGTACAGCACGTCGAAGCCCATGTCGCGGATGCGCGGCAGTTTCGCGGTCACGTCCGCGAACGTGCCGTGGCGCGATTCGTCGTCGCTCATCGAACGCGGGAAGATCTCGTACCAGCTCGCGAAATAGGCGGCGGTGCGTTCCGCGTCGATCTTGTAGGTCACCTGATCGCGGCTCAGAAACGGCCGGTGGCGCGCGGCGGTCATCGCTGTCGCGGTGGCGGGCGCAAGAATCAGCGCGAGCTTCTGTTCGGCGTCGGCCTTCTGGAAGTCGCGCACGATATGTTCGAGCTGTTCCTTGTCCGCCCCTTCGCTGGTCTCGACTTCGGCGAGCACGAGCGCGAACAGATGCGCGGCTTCGTCGAGTTCGATCTCCACGGTCTGGTTCGCCCTCAGCTTCTTCTGGATGTGCTCGACGAGCGATGCAAAGTCGTCGCGCCACGCGATCACGGTGAATTCGTAGCGGCCGATCCGCTCGAGCGGAATGCGCGCGCTCCACAAATCGAGGCCGGCCGGCGGCGCGGGCGACATCAGTTCTTCGTGCCACGCGGTTTCGTCGGCCGCGCGCCACAGCACGGCAGCGGCAATCTTGTCGTGTCCTTCGGCGAAGATCGCCGCGCGAATCTCCGCGCGCTCGCCGACGCTGCGCTTGGCCGCGAAGCGGCCGTTTTCCACCGACGGCGTCACGCTCTCGATCGCGACGCGCGGCGCCTCGATCGCGTCGAGCACGGTCTTGTGGCCGCTGCGCTTGCTGTTCGACTTGTCGATCGGCGGCGCGAGGTAGATCGGCTGTTCCGCGAACGCGCGCAGCAGCCGCACCGCGCCGGGCGCGAGCGCGAACGGCGCGAGTGCCGCCGGTTCGCTTCGGCCGCGTGCATCGAGCGGCACGAAGCGCGTAAAGCTGCCCGGCACGCCCGCGAGGAAGCGCGCGGGATCGACCCGCACTGGCGCGCCGAGTTCGGGATTCACCACGATCAGAACTGCTTCGCTGGCGTCGCGCAGATCGGCCGCGTCGGCGCGCAGCAGAACCGCGGCCGATGCGCCCGGTCCGCTCAATGGGCGCAATTCACCGTTCGCGTGCAGTGTCGGCGTATTGCGCGCGAAGTCGTTGGCCTGGGTGACGGCGGCGCTCAAATCGAAGCGCCGTGACTGCACGGCGCGCGCGAACTGCGCGGCGTCGCCGCGCGTTTGCGACATCGGTTCGGCGATGCCGTATTCGAAGCCCATCGGCATCATCCAGCCGCTGCCCAGTGCAACCGACGTGAACAGCGCGCGTCGATACGCCCGCTCGACGATCGCCGCATCGTGCACGTCGCTCAACTCGGCGGCGAGGCGCGTGCCGTACGGCGCTTCGGGAAAGGCGATCGGCGCGCCGACGCGCGCGAGCGCCGCATGCTCCTCGGCCATCCAGCTCGAACGGAAGTCCCACCAGCGCACCGACGAAAACGAGCTGTCGAAGCCGGCTGCTTCGAGACCGGGCAGATCGCCGCGCGACAGGCCCGGCGTTGCCGCGAGAAAGCGCACGTGCGGATGCTTCGCGCGCACTTCATCGCCGAGATGCCGCCATACGGCAGCCGGCACGCGATGCGGCGAATCGAAACGGAAGCCGCCGACCCCCGCCTCGGCGAGCGCGAGCAGTTGCTGGGTCCACCAGACGCACAGCGAGGCACTCGTTGCGGGGTCGTCGAAATTCGCGTAGGCGACGTTGTCTTCGCGATGCACGTGGCGCGGATCGAGCCGCGCGAGCTCGGACTCGCGCGCGTGAAACCAGTCCGAATGTTCGCTATACAGCACGCCGTCGGCGGCCATGCGGTCGATCACCAGATCGACCAGCAGCGTCAGATTATTGCGGCGCGCGGCATCGGCGAGCATCCGCACGGCGTCGTGCACCGAATGCTGTGCCTCGAACACCGGATGCAGCCGCGCGTGATTGCCGACCACCTGAGCGTGGCCCGCCTGGCCCGGCTCGAACAACCCGGCGATCAACGCGTGATCGAAGCCGAGCCCGGCCGCGTGAGCGAACTGCGCGGGCCAGGCATCGAGGGGCCCGACGAGAAGAGAGTGAAAAAAGTAAATCCGCGGCGCGTACCCGTTTGGAGGTTCCATCGGTCGTTTCCAGAGTTGTCCTGCTGCGGTGTGGATGCAGTCGGCATGCGATCACAGCGCTCATTGGGCTTCCCGAGCCGGATACCGCGCGATGCGTCAGCGGGGGCACGTACTGGTCAATGTAGTGCAAAGATCGTCACGCCGCTGGCCAGTCGCGGGTGCTTTCGCGCCAGACGCCGGTCCGGCGGGACTGCTCGTCACTCGTCGCGGAAAGGGAGCAAACCGTGTGCCAACGCGGCGGCCCGCTAGCGGGAAAAGGGGGAGGTTACGTTGAGATGGCGGGTGCCGAAGGTGCGCGTCCGCACGGAGCGCGTGCGATTAAGCGGGCATTGTTACGCACGCCGCGGGTGGCGCGGCATGTAAAACGGGACGACGCGAGTCGGATTTACACGGACGGACGCGCGAAGCCAGGGTGAGGTTCGCGTGGCAGCCATGTGGCACGCGCGTGGCATTCGCATGAAATCGATTCGAGCGCCGCGCAATGGCCCAGTCACGAACCCAGCAGCCCCGCCGCGATGTTCACGCACAAGCCGAGCACCGCGACGTTGAAGTAGAACGACAGGACCGATTGCGCGAGTGTCGCGCGACGAATTTCGCGCGAGCGCAGCACCACGTCGGAGGTCTGCGATGCGACCGCGATCGTGAACGAGTAGTACAGGAAGTCCCAGTAGTTCGGCAGTAGATGGTGATCAGGAAACTGCAACGCGGTCTCTTTCGCATCGGTGTCGTAGTAGAGGCGTGCGTAGTGCAGCGTGAAGATCGTCGGAATCAGAAACCATGCGCCGATCAGCGTCAGACCGGTCAGCAGGTAGTGCCAGACGGTCGTTGCGCCGCCCGTGCCTTTGGCCGACGCGAGTTCGAGCACGATCGCAGCGATGCTTGCGACCGTCGCGACGCAGATCACGACCAGCACGACGCCGGCATTTTCGTCGTCGCGTATCGCGTATTCGCGCACGCGGTGCTCGTCGGCGAGAGCCATGTGCACCCAGATCATCAGCAGGTAGCTCCAGATGGCCGCGTCCCAGCCGATCAGTGTGCGCGCCATCGGACTCGTATGACCGGGCACGAGGAACGCTACGACGATCCCGATCACGAGGCCGATCACCGTGCGGGGCCGATTGCGAAGAACCTGCGGATAGTAGTTGATGGACATGAGTCGAGATCTACGACGAAGTGTACGGCAGTCGGTGTCGCGGATTCTACGCGTGCAACGAGGACCGATTGTCGAATGGTGGGTCACAGGCTATAGTCTTTCGCAGCGGCCTTGCGCGCCGCTTTCAGTTGAAAGGCGATTGGCAGAAAGCGGCAGCAATCGTCGCGCTCATGCATGCAACATCACACATGCGGCGCGCGTGAATCGCGCGCACGGATTCGAGACCGCTGAAGCGGCGTCAGACCAGGTTTGGGGAAGAGCAAACGAAGCGGCACGCGAACGGCATCACGCCTTCCCCGTGCCGCTCGTCGAGAACGACTCATCATCTGGAGCCCCCATGACAGATGTTCCTGAGGATAACGATGCGCATCCCCACATGACGCATCGGCAAGGAGCGAAGTCCTATCGCAGTGCCACACGTTTCACCGGTTTGTCCCCGTCGTTTTCCGTTTCGCGCAGGGCCTGGGTGCTCGGTTCGTGCGCGGCAGCCGCGGCGCTCGCGTTCGCCGGCGGGAGCCGCTCGCTGTCGTGGATCGCGCCCGGCTTCGCCGCTACGCCACCAGCTGGCGGTGGACTCGATGCCTTCCTCGCGCTGTCGCAACATCTCACCGGTCGTAGCAGTTTCGACACCGTGCTCGGCCAGCGTGTCTACGATGCGCTGTCGCGTGCCGATAACCAGTTCGCGCAGAACGTCGCCGCGCTGAACACGTGGCTGCAAAGCCACGGCGGCGTGCCGTCCGATACCGTCACTCAGGCGCTGCAGACCGACCAGCCCGCGCTCGCGAAAGCGGTCGGCGCGATCATGCGCGCGTGGTATCTCGGACTCGTCGGTGACATGCCGCACGTCCAGGTGATCGCGTATGAAAAGGCGCTGATGTTCGAGCCCGTGCAAGACGTGCTCACGATTCCCTCCTATTGCCGCGACGTGCCGTTCTACTGGACGCGCAAGCCGCTGCACGCGTGAGCCGCGGGCTCGCCGGCGGACCACGCCAGCAGCGCACGAACAAGACCCGCAACAGGCAGGGCACCGAAGAGAGAAACGATGGCAAACACACAATCCGCCGATATCGTCGTGGTCGGTTCGGGCGTCGCCGGAAGTCTGGTTGCGCATCAACTGGCGCTGGCGGGCGCGTCGGTAATCCTGCTCGAAGCGGGGCCGCGCATTCCACGCTGGCAGATCGTCGAGAACTTTCGCAACTCGCCGGCCAAGTCCGACTTCGCGACGCCGTATCCGTCGACGCCTTATGCGCCGCATCCCGAGTACGCGCCCGCGAACAACTACCTGATCCAGAAGGGCGACTATCCGTACAACTCACAATACGTGCGGCTGGTCGGCGGCACGACGTGGCACTGGGCGGCGGCCGCGTGGCGATTGCTGCCGTCGGACTTCCAGTTGCGCAAGCTGTATGGCGTCGGGCGCGACTGGCCGTATCCGTACGAAACGCTCGAGCCGTGGTACGTGGCCGCCGAGGTGCAGCTCGGCGTGTCCGGTCCGGATAGTTCGATCGATCTCGGGTCGCCGCGCTCGAAGCCCTATCCGATGCAGCAGTTGCCGCTGTCGTACATGGATCAGCGTTTCAGCGACGTGCTCAACGCGCAGGGCTTCAAGGTCGTGCCCGAACCGGTCGCGCGCAACAGCCGGCCGTACGATGCGCGGCCCACCTGCTGCGGCAACAACAACTGCATGCCGATCTGCCCGATCGCCGCGATGTACAACGGCGTGATCCACGCGGAGAAGGCCGAGCAGGCCGGCGCGAAACTGATTCCCGAAGCGGTCGTCTATCGCATCGAAGCGGACGACAAAGGGCTCATCACCGCGGTCCACTACAAAGACCCGAATGGCAATAGCACACGCGTCAGCGGCAAGTTGTTCGTGCTCGCGGCGAACGGCATCGAAACGCCGAAGCTGATGCTGATGTCGACCTCCGCCAAATTCCCGCACGGCGTCGGCAACAGCTCCGATCAGGTGGGCCGCAACCTGATGGACCATCCGGGCACCGGCGTCACGTTTCTCGCCAACGAACCGTTGTGGCCCGGCCGCGGCCCGATGGAGATGACGTCGATCGTCAACTTCCGCGACGGCGCGTTCCGCTCCGACTACGCGTCGAAGAAGCTGCATCTGTCGAACGGCGTGCCGACGATGGGCGTTACCGCCGACTTGCTGGAAAAAGGCCTGACCGGCGCCGAGCTCGACCGGCAGATTCGCGACCGCGCGGCGCGCACGCTGAGCATCAACAGCTTTCACGAGCATCTGCCGGAGCCGCAGAACCGCATCGTGCCGTCGGCCGATCACAAGGATGCGCTCGGCATTCCGCAGCCCGAGATCTACTACTCGATCAACGACTACGTGAAGAAGAGCGCCGCCGATACGCACGAACAGTATGCGAAGATCGCGGCGCTATTCGGCGGCACCGAAGTCTCGTTCGACGACAGCTTCGCGCCCAACAATCACATCATGGGCACGACGATCATGGGCAGCGATGCGGCGAGTTCGGTCGTCGACCCGGACTGCCGGACGCACGATCATGCGAACCTGTTCATCGCAAGCAGCGGCGTGATGCCTACCGCCGCATCGGTGAACTGCACGCTGACGATCGCGGCCTTGTCGCTGAAGCTGGCCGACAAGCTGAAGCGCGAAATCTGAGCGCTGACCGGAGAGCCACAATGCTGAAGAACACCTCTCGCGTGCAGCCGGATTCTGCGCCGATGCACGTGACCCAGCGCCGCCGCTTCGGCGGCGCGGCGCTCGCGGCTGCGTTTTCGCTGTTCGCGCTGTCGATTGCGTGGCACGAGTCGCACGGCCCGGACGCAGTTTCGACCGACGAAATGCCGATTACCCAGGCGCGCGCCGACGACGCGGCGCAGGCGTCGGACGGCGGCCCGGCCATGCTCGACGGCAGCGCCGCGAATGGCGAACTCGTGAAGCGCGGCCAATACCTGACCCGTGCCGCCGATTGCGCGGCCTGTCATACGGCCGACAAATCACGCCCATTCGCGGGCGGCCTGCCGATCAGCACACCGTTCGGCACGATCGTCACGCCGAACATCACGCCCGATCCCGACACCGGCATCGGCCGATGGAGCGACGCCGATTTCATGCGCGCGATGCACGAAGGCATCGGCAAAGGCGGCGAGCGGCTCTATCCGGCGTTCCCGTACACGGCCTACACGCGCGTGACCGATCAGGACGTGCTCGCGATTCGCGCTTATCTGAACACGCTCACGCCGATTCACTACACGCCGCCCGCGAACAGCCTCAAGTTCCCGTTCAATCAGCGCTGGCTGATGGTGTTCTGGAACATGTTCAACTTCACCGAGGGGCGCTTCGTGCCGGACCCGAAACAGAGCCCCGAATGGAACCGAGGCGCATATCTGGTCGAAGGCCTCGCGCATTGCGAGGAATGCCATACGCCGCGCAATTTCATGCAGGGGCTGCAATCGAGCGCGCGTTTCGCGGGTGCGGTGCAGGCCGGCTGGCATGCGTTCAATATCACGCCGGACAAGCTGAGCGGCGTCGGCGACTGGCGCGACGACGAACTCACGTCGTATCTGTCGACCGGCGCGGCGCCGGGCCGCGCGAACGCGGCCGGACCGATGGGCGAAGTGGTCGCGAACAGCACGCAGTATCTGACGCCGGTAGATTTGCGCTCGATCGTCGCGTTCTTGCGCTCGGTGCCGGGCGTGAGCGGCGGCGACGCGCGTCCTCGTCATCAATGGGGCAATCCCGGCAACGATGTCACCGCGATGCGCGGCACCGCGATCACCGGCGTGAACGGCGCGCAGCTGTTCGTCGCCAATTGCGCGACCTGTCACAGCTGGACCGGGCAAGGAGTGGGCGCGAGCGCGCCGGGCGCGTATCCGTCGCTGATCCACAACTCGACGGTCGGCGCGAACGACGCGAACAATCTCGCGTTGGTGATTCTGCACGGCGTGAATCGCACGACTGCGCACGCGGACGTGCTGATGCCCGCGTTCAGCGGCCATCTCGACGACGAGCAGATCGCGGCGATCACCAACTACGTGACGAAACAGTTCGGCAACCCGCAGGCGACGATCACGACCGGCCAGGTGGCGAAGCTGCGCACGCTGCAATAGCACGCGAGGCGGCTCGGACGCGCGGCACGCGTGACTCGCGCAAAACGTGTATTTCCGGTAACGCATCCCGCAAATGTGCCGGTTCAGTGTTGGATATGCGTCGTTCGGTATCTTTCTTGCTCGATGAAACGTGCGGATACGATAGGCAGCCCGCATACGCGGGCGCGTCGGCCGCATTATCATGATGAGATGAATAGCACCCCCGCCAACTTCGTTCAGCATCACGACGCCAACGAGGCCGGCCGCGATTTCGTGGTCGGCGATCTGCACGGCTGCGTCGATGCGTTGCGCTACCTGCTGCGTCAGATCGCGTTCGATCCGACGTGCGACCGGCTGTTTTCGGTCGGCGATCTGGTCGATCGGGGCGAGCACTCGGAGCAGGCGCTCGCGCTGCTCTCGAAGCCGTGGTTCTATGCGGTGCTCGGCAATCACGAGGACGCGCTGTGCGCGGTCGCCGACGGCCGCTTGCGGCGGCAGTGGTGGTACGGCATCGGCGGCGCGTGGGCGGCCGATGTGCCCGACGAACGTCTGCGCTACTACGCCGAGCATCTGCGCACGCTGCCGCTCGTGCGCGTGGTCGGCAGCGGCAAGGCACGCTTCAACGTTCTGCACGCCGAATTCTTCGGCTCGGACGCCGATCTCGACGCGGGCAATTATTCGGCCGAAACGCGGCAGCAATTGCTGTGGGGCCGCGAGCTCGCGCTCGGCAACGGCGATCCGCTGCGGCAACGCGGGCTGTCGCTGACCTATTGCGGCCATACGCCGGTGCGTGACATCACGCAGATCGGCTCGCAGGTGTTTATCGATACCGGCGCGTTCGGGCCCGACGGCTCGCTGACGATCGTGCAGCCGCAGGCGCTGCGTCGCTGGTCGATCTCGGTCGAGGCCGCGCGCGCGGAAGGCGCGGCGGAACTGGCCTTGCCTTGAGCGGCTGAAGTCCGCACGCGGCCTCGCCGCTCTTCGGTCACCCGACCTGGTTCAACTCGAACACCATATCCACGCTCGTGCCGTTCCAGTTGTATTCGAGGTATGCCGCGTGATGGCAGTCGCGCAGCAGCGTCGTGCGGAACGCGGCGAGGCATTCGCCGGCGCTGTCGCGCACCGACGGATAGACGATGCCTGGCGCACCCGCCTCCCGCACCGCGCGCCCGAGCGCCTGCCCGGCAACGTAGTCGTCGGGCGATAGCACCGTGGCGTCGAGTTCGGGGTCGCGACGCAAGTCGACCACGCTGCCTTGCGCGACTACCGTGTAAAGACGCATCTGCTGACGCATCGGCGGCTCGGCGGTCGCTTTGAGAAACTGACCGGTGTGATAGCGCGTTTCGGCGATCGCTGTTGCTCGTGACCGCGCGCAATAGAACACGCCGTAGGTGCCGTCGGAAAAGCGGCTGCCAAGCGGATTCAGATGCGTGAGCGCGGCCATGATCGGCCCGTAGCCCGGCCCGAAGCGGCGCTCCTCGCGCGGCACCAGATCGAGTTCGCCGATTTCGGTGCGCAGACGGTCGTTGGTCATCGCTTCGAGCGCGTACAGCGCGTCGAAATCTTCCGGCGACGCGACGCGGTCGAACAGATTGATGGCCGGGAAGCGCGTCGGAATCACGCGATACGCGGGCGACCAGTCGAGCGCGGCGCTGGTCCAGCGGTCCTGCCATTGCGGTTGTGTCACGCCCAGCCGCCTCGCATTGCGTCGAGATACTGGCGCACGGCCACGAGATCGCTGATGTTGCCCGCCAGCATGCGGTCCAGCGCGCGTTTGCCGCCGAACGGCGGCGCGCTGTTGGGACGTTTGACCCAGGTGTCGGCGGCGCTCGGCTGCGGCAGCAGAATCTGCAGCGCCTTGTAGATGCCAAGCAGCAGCGACAATCGCTCCAGCGTGTCATGGCTGAGCCGCGCGGTCTCGGGCGTCGCCCTCCACTTGAAGAACGTCGAGCGGCCCGGCTTGCCGAGCAGCACGATCTGCTCGTCGGCGCTCAGGTCCCAGTCGCGCGCGATGTTGAAGAACGCACGCAGTCCCGCCGCGGACATCTGCGTTAGCGTGGGTTCCGAAAGCGATCGTCGCGGCGATGCCTCGGGCGAGGAAATTCGGGCAGCGTGAGCCATTTCGGGTAAGTCCCTATGTGTACTTTTTAATGATATTAGTCCATAAATGGATTTTTGCAAGAGAATATAATCCCGGCTCGTTTTGGCGGTCGTCGATCAGGAGAGCAGCAGATGCGGGTTCGAGTAGTGGCAGCGGCGCTGGCCGTGTGGTGTGTGTCGGAGGCGGCGTTGGCTGCCGGTTATGCGGAAGTGTGGAATCCGCCGGAGGCGAGCGGACACGTTACCAAACAGGCGCATGCGCGGAAAAAGTCCGCGGCGGTGAAGGCGAAGGCGGGCCCGCGGAGCGGAGTCAAGTCCAAGGCCGGTGCGCATCCGCAGCAGGCTGCTAGTGTCCGGCACGCGGTGCCTCACGTCGCATCGGCCGGCGCGGCCCACGGCGGCAAGCTCGCGGCGCATGGCGGCGCCGTGAAAGCCGCCGCCTCGAGCCAGAACCGGTCGCACGCTACCGTCACCGCGCGGGCCGCGCAGCACGCGCAGCCGCATGTGCAAGTTGCGCACGCGAAGCCGGCTCAGGGCAAGGTCGTGCGTGCCGATTTCGCGGCAGCTCACACCGCGCGTCCGCACGTGGACAAGGTCGCGGCCAAGCCGGCGGTTTCCCGTGCGAATCCGATCAGGCCCGCCGCGCAGGCTTCTCCGGATACGTCCGCAAACGTTAGCGACATCGCGCCGATGGGCTCCGTGCCCAATCCGGCGACCGCCAGCAGTGGTTCGCTGCCGCCGATCATCCACTGAGACTCCTTCGAGCAGCGCGGCGTGGTGCGGCAACAATCGTCGTGTCATGCCGCGGCAAGGCCGTTTGCGAGCAGCCGCAGCGTTTCAGCCGAGCGGGCCTCGCGCACGCGCGAATGCAGCGTCACCCGCGATTCCGGTAGCGCCGGCAGGCCAAGCCGCGCGCCCACGTCGATCAGACCGCGCGGCGCAACCCGGCGCGCGAGCGGGGACACGGCGAGCCCGGCGGCCACGGCCGCGCCCACCGCCGCGACACCACCACCCACAAACACCTCCTGCCATGCGACCCCCGCCGCTGTGAGCGTGCGCAACGCGACGTCGCGCACGTTACATGGCGGGCTCAATAGCGCGAGCGCCAGTGGCTCATCGAGTCGCGGCAGCCATGTCGGCGTTGCGAGCCAACCGAGCGGTTCGCTGAACAGCGTCTGCGCGTCGTCGCGCGTCGGTTCGTCGGCGCCATAGCGGACGATCGCCGCATCGAGCCGGCGTTCGTCGAACTGCGCGAGCAGCGCCGCCGACGTGCCCATATGCAACTCGACCACCAGACCCGGATCGTGCGCGTTGAGTCGGCCGAGCAGATGCGGCAGATCGGGACCCGCGACGTGCTCGCTGAGCCCGAGCACGAGCCGCCGCCGCTCCACCGAAAGCGTGCCGAGCGCGCGCTCGTGCGCGTTCAGCAACTCGCGCGCGGCGCCGAGAAACGCGTGGCCATCGGCGGACAGACGCACGACGCGCGGCGTGCGCTCCAGCAACTGCTTGCCAAGGTGCGCCTCCAGTCGCTTCAGCTTCAGGCTGACGGCCGATTGCGTCGTGTCGAGCGCGTCCGCGCCGCGCGTGAAACTGCGCAGATCGGCGACCAGCACGAAGGCCCGCACCGCATCGAGATCGAGGACTTTCATTTCAAATGGAAATGGATGAAATAGACACGGATATCTGTTTATTATGATCGAGCGCGCCTACGCTGTGTTCAACCCAACACCGCAACAAGGAGCCCATCATGCCGCTCACCCGAATCTCACTGCGCGCCGGCAAGCCGGCCGACTACCGCCACGCGCTGGCCGCCGGTATTCAGCGCTCGCTGGTGGACACGTTCAACGTGCCGAAGGACGACATGTTCATGCTGATCACCGAGCACACGGCCGACAACATGATTTACGACCGGCAGTACCTGAACATCGAGCGCGGCGACGATCTCGTCGTGATCCAGCTGACCGTCAGCAACACGCGCTCGGTCGAGCAGAAGAAGGCGCTGTACCGGCGCATCGTCGATGAACTCGGGAAGTCGCCGGGCGTGCGGCCCGAGGATGTGTTCATCAACCTCGTCGAGGTCGAGAAGGAGAACTGGTCGTTCGGGAATGGCCTCTGCCAGTACTGCTCTCAGTTGTAGCCTGGCATTGCGCGGGCGCGGATCGCTCACATGAGACGCCCGCCGTCGTGCATCCCGATCGATATTTCCACAAATGTTGAAATGTCGAAGCGGTTGACGTATCCTCCGCGCATGAACTCGAACCTTGCCGTCCGTGCGCTCGGCGCTCTTGCCCACGATTCGCGACTCGCGATCTTCCGACTTCTGGTTGTCGCGGGGCGAGAAGGCATGCCTGCTGGCGAAATCGCCCAACAGTTGGGCATGGCGCCGTCGAGCCTGTCGTTCCACCTGAAGGACCTGTCTCAAGCAGAGCTGGTGAAGCCTCGTCAGGACGGACGCTTCGTCATCTACACGGCAAATTTCGACGCAATGACGGACCTGATCGGTTTTCTCACGGAAAACTGCTGCGCCGGCGCATCGTGCTCGGCGGGTGATGTTCCCAACGTCTGCAGCAGCAAAGAATGACCGGAACCCCGTCATGACCACGAACGTTCTCATTCTCTGCACCCACAACTCGGCGCGCAGCGTGCTGGGCGAGGGCATGCTCAATCATTGGGCCCAAAAGCTTGGCAAGGATGTCCGCGCCTACAGCGCAGGCAGCGCACCGAGCGGCCGCGTTAACCCGTTCGCTCTGGAAGCGCTCACGAACGCGGGTATCGATACAGCGGGTTATCGAAGTAAAAGCTGGCACGAGTTCGTGGCGCCAGGCGCTCCGCAAATGCGAGTGGTGATCACCGTGTGCGACAGCGCTGCAGCGGAGGAATGTCCGTTCTGGCCCGGCAGTCCCGTCAACGTGCATTGGGGATACGCCGACCCGTCCAACGCTCCGGGAGGCGACGAAGGCAAACGGCAGGCGTTCGAGCTGACGCGCGAGGCAATTGGCTATCGCATGCTGCAACTGCTGGCATTGCCCCTGAATACCCTCGGCAATACCGACCTTCAGCAAGCCCTGAACCGCATCCAGCAAAGCTGATTTCCGTCCAACAGCCGAATGAATACCCCAAACATCGCGGCGCCGTCACAAGCGTCGAGGCCCGCCATCAGTTTCTTCGAGCGATATCTGACCATCTGGGTCGCGCTGTGCATCGTCGTAGGCATCGTGCTAGGCCAGCTCTTTCCCGGCGTCTTTCAGCGCATCGGGCAGATGGAATACGCACACGTCAACCTCCCGGTCGGACTGCTGATCTGGGTGATGATCATCCCGATGCTCATCAAGGTCGATTTCGGTTCGCTGCATGAGGTCCGTCAGCACGTTAAGGGGATCGGCGTCACGCTTTTCGTGAACTGGCTCGTCAAGCCGTTCTCGATGGCATTTCTGGGTTGGCTATTCATCAAGAACCTCTTTGCGCCCATGTTGCCCGCCGATCAGCTGAATAGCTATGTCGCCGGGCTGATCTTGCTGGCCGCCGCGCCGTGCACGGCGATGGTGTTCGTCTGGAGCCGGCTGACTGGTGGCGATCCGTTGTTTACGCTGTCGCAGGTCGCCTTGAACGACAGCATCATGATCATCGCCTTCGCGCCACTGGTCGGGCTGCTGCTTGGCATGTCGGCCATTACCGTGCCGTGGGCGACGCTGCTCACATCCGTCGTGCTCTACATCGTCATTCCGGTCATCCTCGCGCAGATCTTGCGCAAGGCGCTGCTCGCAAAGGGGCCGCAGACGTTCGATGCGTTCATGGCAAAGCTGGGCCCCTGGTCCATTACGGCACTGCTGGTGACGCTTGTGCTGCTGTTCGCGTTCCAGGGCGAGGCGATCATCCGGCAGCCGCTGGTCATCGTGCTGCTGGCTGTTCCGATCCTGATCCAGGTGTTTTTCAACTCGGCCCTGGCGTACTGGCTCAATCGTGCGGTCGGTGAAAAGCACAACATTGCCTGCCCGTCGGCGCTGATCGGAGCATCCAACTTCTTCGAACTGGCTGTCGCCACCGCGATTGGTCTGTTCGGTTTCGAATCGGGTGCTGCGCTCGCAACTGTGGTCGGCGTGCTCGTCGAAGTGCCGGTAATGCTGCTCGTCGTGCGCGTCGGGAACCGTTCCAGGAACTGGTACGAATGTGCCTGAGCGGCAGCGGAGAAAGCACATGAACCACTTTGTCATCTACCACGAACCGGATTGCTGCACGTCGAGCAATACGCTAGCGATGATCCGCAATGCAGGCACAGGCGAGCGGCGGCTCGCAGTCGTTCAACGCGGTGAACCCGACTGTCGAAGCGCGTGAATCAGACTGGCCACTGACTCAGCAATACGCAATCGCTTTGCTCTCGACTACATAGAAACTACTACTCAGGAGTTAGCCGTGTCTTCATGCTGCCGCCCGAAAAGCGCCCCCGCGCCCCAGGTGTCCGAACAACAGTTCGACTCGTCTCTGCCCGTCGCAATCATCGGTGGAGGTCCGGTTGGTCTCGCTGCGGCCGCTCATCTGATTCAGCAAGGGTTGAGTCCGGTCATCTTCGAAGCAGAAGCGACGGTAGGCGCTGCGCCGCTGGCCTGGGGCCACGTCCAGATGTTTTCGTCGTGGCGGTACAACATCGACCGCGCTTCGCGTGCGTTGCTCGAACGGCAAGGATGGTCGGCACCCGACGCTGACACCTATCCGACGGGACGGGAACTGGCCGAGCAGTATCTGCTGCCGCTCGCGCGCACGCCTGAGATTGCGGGTTGCCTGCGCCTTGGCACGCGCGTCACTGGTATCGCCCGAATCCGCACGGGTAAAGTCAAGAACGCGCAGCGCGAGCAACAGCCGTTCGATATCCGCTTCGAGGAAAGCAATGGCGCAGAAGGGCGTCTCGTTGCCGCTGCCGTCATCGTTGCGACGGGCACGTGGGGAAATCCGGCTCCAGCTGGCGCGTCCGGATTGGCGGCTATCGGTGAAAAGGCGGCTCACGAACGTATTCGCTACGGCATGCCCGACGTTCTGGGCGCAGACCGTAGCCGTTATGCGGGCAAAAAGGTGCTGGTCATCGGCTCCGGACACTCGGCTATCGGCACGCTGATCGACCTCGCCAAGCTGGCAGCGCAGGAGCCTGGCGCGGCCATCGTCTGGGCGATGCGACGCTCGCAGCCAGGTCAGGTCTACGGTGGCGGCGACGCTGACCAGTTGCCGGAGCGCGGCGCACTGGGTCAGCGGCTCAGGCAACTGGTCAACGCGGGTCGCATCGAACTGCTGACGCCGTTTGCCGTCGACGAAATCACAGTGAACGGTAGTGCCCTCGAGGTTCGGGACGCTGACGGGCGTGCCGTCGCGGTCGACGAATTGATCGTAGCGACGGGGCTTCGGCCGGAGCTGAAGATCCTGCGCGAAGTGCGTCTCGATCTCGACGCAGCGCTGGAATGCCCTCGCGCCCTGGCCCCGCTGATCGATCCGAATCTCCATTCATGCGGTACGGTGCGGCCGCATGGCGCCGAGATACTGGCGCAGCCCGATACGGGACTCTACATCGCCGGAATGGCCAGCTATGGCCGCGCTCCGACCTTCCTGATGGCGACGGGCTACGAACAGGTGCGTTCCATTGCCGCATGGCTCGCGGGCGACTTCGAGGCCGCGCGTCGCGTCGAACTCGAACTGCCGGAAACGGGTGTATGCAGTACCGACCGTGACGTCAGCGGGCATGACGGCGGCAAGAGTTCGTGCTGTGCGCCTGCAAGGGCGCCGGTCGCGGAGAAGGCATGTTGCGCGGCGCCTTGACAGGCAGCATTGATTCAGGGCAAACCGCGCGCACAACGGGGACATCAGAAGTGACAGCGTTCGCGCAGCAGCAGGATCGAGGTTCGATCGCGACGTGGGCACTAGCCACCGCGCAACTCGTTTCGTGGGGAGCGATCTACTACGCGTTCTCGCTTTTCGTCGTACCGATGGAACATGCGCTGGGTTGGAGCCGGACATCGACCAACGCGGCGCTGTCTGTCGGGCTGCTCGTGTCCGGGCTGGCTGCGTATCCGGTCGGCACGTGGATCGACCACGGCCATGGCCGGGCCGTCATGGTGGTGGGATCGCTGCTCGCATCCGCCATGCTCGTGATGTGGTCACAGGCAAACAGCCTGGCGATGCTGTTTGTCGCCTGGGTGGGCCTTGGCATCTCGATGGCGGCCACGCTGTACGACCCGGTTTTCGCAGTGATCACGCGAAACTATCCGGGCAGCTTCCGCACGAAGATCACGCTGATAACCCTTGTCGCTGGATTCGCGAGCACCGCATTCATTCCGCTTACGCAGTTGCTCATCAATCTGCTCGGGTGGCGTCATGCGCTGCTCGCGCTAGCGGCGATCAATCTCTGCGTCTGCGTGCCCAGTCACGCACTGGCGATCCGGGGAGACAGCGCACGCCATGCTGCTGCCGTCGACAAGGCCGCGATCAAGGCGGTGAACGCTGCTTCCACCCGGCGCGCGTTGCGTTCACCGGTGTTCTGGGCACTCGCGGTGTGCTTCACCGCTTACTACGTCACGTTCGCGGCATTGACGTTTCACCTCGTTCCGCTGATGGCCGAGCGTCATGTCCAACAGTCCACCATCCTGTTGACGATGGCGCTCATCGGCCCCGCTCAAGTTTTGGCGCGTGTTCTGTGGTTCGCATTTGGACGGAACGTCTCTCCGAAGATCGTCGGCCTGGTCATCACGACCGCATTTCCGCTTTCGGTAGTGATCCTGCTGATTGCCGGCGCATCGCCCGTGCTGCTGATCGTTTTCGCGCTGATCTACGGCGGAGCGAACGGCATGATGACCATCCTGCGTGGAACGATCGTGCAGGACGTCATGTGGGTTGAAGGATTTGGCGCGATCAACGGGCTGCTGTCTACGCCGTCCAATGTTGCAAAGGGCGTCGCGCCGATTTCAGCCGCGATGATCTGGACAATCGGGCAGAGCTATTTCCCTGTGGAGTGGGCCGTGCTTCTCGTGTCACTGGTTTCTCTGGCGGCGTTTGGCGTGGCAATGGCTTGGGCGCGTCGAACCGATATTTCCGTGAATCCGGTGACTGAGCGAGCCGGTTAGTCCTTACCCCACCGCCAGCGCGGCGGTTCGCCCTTCAGCCAGCAGACGACCGCGAGGGCCACGGTCAATAGCGCGACCAGCAACGCGAACGGGAGCGGATGACCCACGGGTTGAAACCGGAAAGCGACCACCCCGATCAACACGAGATATGCGAGCAGCGTCACCCATCCTTGCCAGCGCACGGGAAGGCCCCAACCCCAGCCGTAGCGTTTCGCCGGAAACCAGTATCGATCGGAAGGTGGCATCGCGCGGTCTCCTGATTCGGGCACTTGCTCATTGTCGACGATTCACGATCGGCAAGTGCAAGCATTGCATCTTCCGCCCGGTGTCACGCGCGACTCTATTTCGTTGACCGGATTGAACCCGAGTGCAACGACAGGAAACGCTCCATTCGACTACCTCGGCAGAGTCGTGCCGCGGTGAACCGCAAGCGTAGCGGTCAGCGGCGCAAGAGCGCGTCGCTATAATGATTTGCCGCCCTGGCACACACTCTCGACCGCTGTCCGCCATGACCACCGACCGCCCCGATCCTCCCCGCGACGCCCTCGAACTCGGCGGCTCCGTCTGGTTTCAAGCCGGCACGCAGACGCTCGGCGGCGCGGCCCGTATCGCGCTGCTCGCGGCGATCGGCGAGACCGGCTCGATCACGAGCGCGGCGAAGGCGGTCGGCATCAGCTACAAAGGCGCGTGGGACGCCATCGACACGATGAACAACCTCGCCGGCGAGCCGCTCGTCGTGCGTCTGACCGGCGGCAAGGGCGGCGGCGGCACGACGCTGACGCCGCGCGCGGTGAAGCTGATCGACACGTTTCGCGCGGTCGAGCGCGAGCATCGGCGCTTTCTCGAACGCGCGGGCGCGGCGATCGGCGAGGGCTTCGCGACGGACTGGGACCTGATCGGCCGCATCGGCGTGAAGACGAGCGCGCGCAATCAGTTCTACGGCACGGTGTCGGCGATCGAGCGCGGCACCGTCAACGACGAAGTGTCGCTCGCGTTGCCCGGCGGCCACACGATCGTCGCCGTGCTTACGCACGAGAGCACCGAAGCGCTCGGGCTCGCGGTCGGCGTGGCGGCGTTTGCGCTGATCAAGGCGTCGTGGGTCGTGCTGCTCGTTGCGGGTGACGGCGATGTCGATGCGCCGTTGAAACTGTCGGCGCGCAATCAGTTGCGCGGCACCGTGCAGAGCGTGAAGCGCGGAGCGGTCAACGCGGAAGTGTCGCTCGGGCTCGAAGGCGGCGCGGTTGTCACCGCGGTCGTCACCAATGGCAGCGTCGACACGCTCGGTTTGCAGGAAGGCGCGAGCGCGGTCGCGGTGTTCAAGGCGTCGAGCGTGATACTCGGCGTGAAGGATTGAGGGTCGCCGCGGCCTACTTGGGCCGCACATGGAGCCGCAAAGCGAGGGCCGCCAAGCCACCCGCTCAACGAGGTGACGCCTCGCTGCGCGCATACCCCGGAAAAGGATAATCCTCGCGCACGCGGCCGTCGCTGACCTGCACGACCTGATCGCCGAATGCGGCGACGTCGTCGGGATCGTGCGTGATCAGCACCATCGGAATATCGAGCCGCGTTTGCAAGTCCGATAGCTCGCGCCGCATGCGCTGGCGCAGTTGGCTGTCCAGCGCGGAAAACGGTTCGTCGAGCAGTAGCAGGCGCGGCTGCGAAACCAGCGCGCGCGCGAGTGCGACCCGCTGCTTCTGCCCGCCCGACAGTTGCGCCGGATGATTGCCCGCCACGCCCCTCAATTCGAGCGCGTCGAGCCAGTAATCGACCTCCGCGTGCGCGCCGCGCGCATGCGGATTGAGCCAGCCCTGACGCAACCCGAAGCCGATGTTCTGCCGCACGTTCAGATGCGGAAACAGCGCGTAGTCCTGAAACAGATACGCGATCTTGCGCGCCTGCGGCTTCTGATCGATGCCGACCGCGCTATCGAACAAGGTGGTGCCGTGCAGTGTGATGGTCCCTTCATCGGGACGCAGCAGGCCGGCGATCGCCTGCAAGGTCAGGCTCTTGCCCGCGCCCGACGGTCCGAACAGCACGAGCCGCTGCGTGTTCGCGCTGAATGCGACGTCGAGCGTGAAGCGCCGCTCGGCGGTCTCGAAGGTCTTGCGGATGGCGACGTTGAGCGGCATGTCAGCGGGCTCTCAGAAGCGTGTGCTGCGGCACGAGGCGTCCCGCGAGCAACAGGATCGTCACGCACGCGACCGAGGTCACGAGCACGAGGAAGTTGGCGGTGCTGTCGTCGCCGGCCTGCACCGCCGAATAGACCGCGACCGATAGTGTCTGCGTGCGGCCCGGCAGGTTGCCCGCGATCATCAGCGTCGCGCCGAATTCGCCGAGCGCGCGCGCGAACGCGAGCAGGCCACCGGCCAGGATGCCGCGCGCGGCGAGCGGCAGCGTCACGCGGAAAAACACCGCGGCCTCGCTGACGCCGAGCGTGCGCGCGGCGTGCTCCAACTGCGGATCGACGCCTTCGAAGGCGGCGCGCGCCGACTTCAGCACGAGCGGAAACGCGACCACCGTCGACGCGATCACCGCACCCTGCCACGTGAAGACGAGCTGGATGTCGAAGCGGTCGAGCCACGCGCCGATCACGCCGCGTCGGCCGAGCAGCACCAGCAGGTAGTAGCCGAGCACGGTGGGCGGCAGCACGAGCGGCAGCATCAGCAGCGAATCGATCACGTCGCGCGCGCCGGAGCGCCACCGCGACAGACCGAGCGCCACCGCGACGCCGAGCACGAGATTGAGCGCGGTGGCCCAGCCCGCGACCTTCAGCGATAGCAGCAGCGGAACCCAGGCCTGTTCCATGAGCGGGTGCTCTCCCGTGAATCAATGCGCCGGCTTGAAGCCGTACTTCGCGAGCACGGCCTGGCCGGCCGGCGACAGCACGAAGTCGATAAATGCCTGCGCGTCGGCCGCGTGATGGCTGCCTTCGACCTGCGCGAGCGGATAGGTGATCGGCGTTTGCGTCGGCAGGTTCATCGCGACCTTGACCTTGTCGGGCATGATCGCGGCGTCGGTGCCGAACACGAAACCGGCGTCGACTTCGCCGCGCGCGACGTAATCGAGGCTTTGACGCACGTTCGACGCAAGCACCGCCTTCGCGTTGACCGCGTCCCACACGCCCGCGGCCTGCAGCGCGCCCTGCGTGTAGCGGCCGACCGGCACCGAGGCCGGATCGCCGAACGCCACGCGCTTGACGTTCGCGGTTGTCAGCGCGTTGAGGTTGGCTGGCGCGAAGTGACTGTCGGCCGGCACGATCAGTACCAGCGAGTTGGCGGCGAAGTCGCGCCGCGTCGCCGGCACGATCACCTTTTCGGCGGCGGCCTTGTCCATTGCCTTCTGATCCGCGGACGCGAAAACGTCGGCGGGCGCACCTTTGACGATCTGTTGCATCAGCACGTCGGACGCGCCGAAGTTCAGCAGAATCTTGGTGCCGGGATGCTGCTGCTCGAACGCGTCGCCGACCGCCTTGAACGCATTCGTCAGGCTGGCGGCGGCCGAGACCACCAGTTCATCGGCGTGCGCATTCACGCTGACCACGACGGAGACGGCGGCTGCGACGCACAGCGCGTATTGCTTCAGATGCCAAGAGGGAGTCATGTAGGCGCTGGAGTTTGACGTGAACGGGAAGCAGTGGCTTAAAGACTCTATCGTAATATATGCGCGGTTATAGCGGTGGGTGAAACGATCGATTCGGCGTTGCGCTTCACGCATAGCGCGAGCGCAAGCGAAGTGTTACGAAACTGTAAAAGGAAGCTCGGAAAACGCGCCGAAGGGCCGGCGCGGCGTTCAGATGTCCGACCGGCGCATCGGTTCGAGCGTATTGCGCGTTTGCGACAGCGGCGCGGCCGACGGTCGAATGATGCGCGTGGACCGCCATGTCGCGCGAATGAACGGCCGGTCGTGGCCGGACACCTTCAACGCGATATGCGTGACCCAGCGCTGCGTGGGCACGTGCACGCCGTGCATCAACAGTGCGAGCACCATCATGCTGACGGCGACCGGCAAGGCCGACAGCCGGTCTGCTTCCGCGTTCCACGCGATCCGCACGAACGCGAGCGCGGCAAGGGCGCCGACGAGGCACCCAGTCACTGCTTCGGACGGCGAATGCGCGCTCAGCACGACGCGCGACAAGCCCACCGCCAGGCCGGCGGCAAGCCCCGCGAGCACGCCGAGCAGCCGGATAGCGCGGCGCGCGGGCAATAGCATCAAAAATAGCGCGACCGGATAGACGGCAGTGGACAGCATGGAGTGACCGCTGACGCCGGTGAAATCGAGCTCCCGAACGCCCACGCCCCAGCCGAGGAAGGCGAGCTTGGTCACGGTTACGACGCCGATCGCCGTACCAAGCAGTGCGAGCCAGCAGGCCGCGAGCCGCCACGAGTAGCCGACCGCCAACCACAGCGCTATCGCGAACGCGAGCGGCAGCGTCAAGCCGGCGCCGCCGAGGCTGGTGATCGAATACCACAGGTGGATCGGCAAATCGGGCATGGGCAGAGCGCGACGGAGGCCGCGTGAAATCGGGTTGGTGGAAATCGGCGCGCTGCCGGCGCGAAACGCCGATGCGGCCAGGATCGACACGTCGGGAGATCAACCGCCAGTATAGTCGGGTGTCGCGCGAACGGTCTCGCGGCGCACGGCGCTTTTGCGCGCTGAAGTGTGGGCTGCCGAACAGCTATCGACGTAGTTTGACGACTGGCTGCCGGCAGGGTTCGAGGCGACTGAAATGGGCGCGAAGAGCGGCGCCGATGTTCAGCAACGCATGAAAAATGATGTTATTGTGCATTGCACAACTCCATCTGATCCGCAGTATCTGGGGTCCGCTTTTGTCCCTTTTGCGAGGCTATCGCCGATGGCAAAAAGCCTGTCGAAAATCTGGCTGCGCGGTTTCAAGCGCCTGCTCGCGATCCAAACTGAACACGCGCAAAAAACCGCCAAACGAACACAGGCGCGACCTGCTCGCGCTGCCACCACCAAACCGTCGAGCAAAGCTCATTCACTGAAGCCGACTGCCGCGCTGCGCACACCCGCAAAACGCGAAGCACCGCGCGAGTCGCGCGTGCGCCCCCGCGCGGCCGCGTGGGCAAGCGGCGCGTGGACGCGCTCGTTCCATTCCGCGCCGGCCGCGCCGGGCCGGCTGGTCAATCACCTGCAGTACGGGCTCTATATTCCGTCCGGGCACGCGCACGAGGCAATGCCGCTCGTCGTGATGCTGCATGGCTGCACGCAGTCGATCGACGAGTTCGCCGAAGGCACGCGCATGAATCTGCTCGCCGATCGCTACGGCTTCGCGGTCGTGTACCCCGAGCAATCGAAGCACGCGCACTCACACCGCTGCTGGCATTGGTACGACGCCGGCGACAACGCGGGCGGCGCGGAAGCGCGCGCGGTCGTCTCGCTGGTGGATGCGTTGGTCGAGCAGCACGGCTTTGACCGCGAGCGTGTGTACGTGGCGGGGATTTCCGCGGGCGCGGGACTGACGGCACTGTTGGCCGTCAAGTATCCGCAACGTTTCGCCGCTGTGGCGCTGCATTCCGGCCCCGCTTTCGGCGAGGCGCGCTCCGGCATTACCGCGATGGACGTGATGCGGCGGGGCGCACGTCGCGAGCCGGTGGAACTCGTCGACGAAACGACGAACGTCGCGCAGTACCCGGGCATGCCGGCACTGATCATCCACGGCGACGCCGACCATGTGGTCACGCCGGTCAACGCGGACCAGTTGGCGACACAGTTCGTGCGCCTGAACCGCCTCATCGATGCAAACGGCGCGCATAAAGCCGGCGAGACGCGCGAAGACCGCAAAAATGGCGTCGTGGTGCGCGATTATCTGCGCGGCGGGCGGCGCGTGGTGCGGGTGTGTCGCGTGCAGGGGCTGGGCCACGCATGGGCCGGAGGCGACGATGCGCTGCCGTTCCATTCGTCCAAAGGCCCGGACGCGAGCGCGATGCTGTGGGAGTTTTTCCGGCATCAACGTCGCACGGACGCGGGCCGCATCGCGGAAGGATTGGCGGCATCGTCGGCCGGGCGGTGACGCTCGAGCAACACCTCCAAAATGAACAGTAGCGCGAAATCAGGGTTTTCCCTATAATACGGGTTATCCCTTAGGCGTAAACGCCTAGCTATCATTGCCGAGGTGAACCATGTATCTGATCAGCCGCCTGTTCCTGTTTTTGACCAAGTCGCCGGACCAGCTCGCAAAAGAACGCGCTGACGCTTATCTGGCTGAAGCGACCGATCTCTACGACCTCGAATTCCGCATGCGCAAGCTCGATCAGGACGCGAACGTGCGGGCGCCGTCGTGGATGAGCCAGCACTACGGCTAAGCAGCCGGATTCAGCTGCCACAACGCGTAGTTCAAGAGCGCCGCATACGCGACCCAAATGACATACGGCACGAGCAGAACGCCCGCGAGGCGATCGCGCCGCCAGAACACATACGTCAGCATCACGATCAGCAGCAGCAAGATCAGGATGTCGATCAGCGCCATCTCCGGCCGATGCAGGCCGAAAAACAGCCACATCCACGCAGCGTTGAATATAAGCTGCACGACCCACAGTACGATGGCCGCGGTCGGGCCATCGCGCTTCCACACGCGCCACGCGGAAAACGCCATCAGCACGTAGAGCACGATCCACACCGGCGGGAAAACCCAGTTCGGCGGATTGAACACGGGTTTTTGCAGGCCCGCGTACCACGCGTCCGGCAGTGACAGACTCGCAGCCCAGCCGGCCGCCAGCGTCAGAATCAGAAACACGAGCAGCGACGGTAGACGGCGCATCTTCACCCCCTCCAGTCCTTCTTGTTCAATGATGTCAGCAGGCACTCACTTTCCGTATCGGGCCAGTGTGCGCTCGCGAGCCTGTGCGTGATCGACGATCGGTTCGGGATAATTCCCGCCTAGCACCACGCCGAATTCCGCGAGCCGCTCCGCGCCCGCCAGCCATGGCGCGTGAATCCATTTTGCCGGCAACTGGGCGAGCTGCGGTAGATATCGTTTGATAAAGCGTCCGTCGGGGTCGAATTTTTCGGATTGCGTGACCGGATTGAATATGCGGAAGTAAGGCTGCGCGTCGCAGCCGGTCGACGCGGCCCACTGCCAGCCCCCATTGTTCGCCGAGAAATCGAAGTCGTTCAGCAGATCGGCGAAGTAGCGCTCGCCGAGCCGCCAGTCGACGCCGAGATCCTTCGCCAGGAAGCTCGCCGTGACCATGCGCAGACGGTTGTGCATATAGCCGGTCTCGTTCAACTGCAGCATCGCGGCATCGACGAGCGGATAGCCGGTGCGGCCGTCGCACCAGGCGGCGAACGCCGCATCGGCCGAGGGGCCTTTTTCCCAGCGCAAATGCTCGTATTCCGCTTTGAACGGTGCGCCTTTCGCGATGCGCGGGTGGTGCGCCAGGACCATGAAGTAGAAATCCCGCCAGATCAGTTCCGACAACCAGGTTGCCGCGCCGTTGCCGTCCGGTTGCAGCGACATCTCGTACGCGAGCCGTGCGAGCGTGCGGATCGACACCGTGCCGAAGCGCAGATGCACCGACAGATAGCTCGGCCCTTTCGCGGCGGGGAAATCGCGCCGCTCCGCGTAGCTGTCGATGCGTGTCAGGAAATCGTCGAGCAACTGTTGCGCACCGCTCATGCCGGTGCGCAGTGGCAAGTCCGTCAGGTTGCTCGGCGCGAAGCCGAGCTGATCGAGCGTGGGCAACCGACGGTCGAGCTTGCGCGGCAGCGCCGCCAGATGCTTCGCGTAGGTCTCCACCGGGTAAGGCTTCAGGTCGAACGCGCTCAGTTGCTTGAGCCACGCGTTCTTATATGGCGTGAAGACCGCGAATGGCTTGTCCTGGCCGTTCAGCAACTCGTCGCGCTCGAAAATCGTCTGGTCCTTGAACGTTAGCCACTGCCGGCCCGCTTCCGAGAGACGCTCGCCGACTGTTGCGTCGCGTTCGATCGCAACCGGCTCGTAGTCGTGATTCGCGAACACCGCATCGACGCGCAGCTCCGCCGCGAGCTTCGGCACCAGCTCGGCCGGATCGCCGTATAGCACGACGAGACCGCCGCCGTTCGCGCGCAGCGCGTCGTCGAGTTCAGCCAGCGACGCGAGAATGAAGTCGATGCGGCGATCCTTTACCGGCTCCCCCGGGTGACGGGTCTGCCAGGCATCGACGATCGGCTGCAGGATCGTCGTGTCGAACACGAACACGCACCAGACGCGCTCACAATGCTTGAGCGCGTAGTACAGCGCGGCATGATCGGCGTTGCGCAGATCGCGGCGGAACCAGACGAGGCCGGAGTCGAAGCTGTCGTGCAGGCGGCGGGCGCGTGTCATCGGGAGGGGCGGTCGAGATGAAGGTGGTCGAGGTCCGGCACCGCAGTTTGCGTGCCGCGCGCCAAAATGGTCAACGCCCGTCCCTATTGTGCAGGGTGCGGGCGCTGGTCGCGACGGCGCCGGGTAATGCGCCGTCAGCGGTTCTTCGTGGGCATTGCCGATCGGCGCAACCGCCGACCTCAACCTCAAGCGACGTGCAGACGAACCGCGACGTTGTTACGCGTGGCGTTCGAGTACGGGCAGACCTGGTGCGCCGCGTCGACGAGTTCCTTCGCTGCGTCCGCAGCGAGGCCAGGCAGCGAGATACGCAGATCGATGTCGAGTGCGAAGCCGCCCTTGTCGTTCGGACCGATGCCGACGTCGGCGGAAACCTGCGTGTCGGCCGGCAGGACCTGCTTGCGCTGGCCGGCGACGAACTTCATGGCGCTCAGGAAACAGGCCGAGTAGCCGGCCGCAAACAGCTGTTCAGGATTCGTCCCTGCGGCGCCATTTCCGCCGAGCTCACGCGGCGCGGCCAGCTTCACGTCCAATGCATTGTCCGACGATACGGCGCGGCCGTCGCGGCCACCGGTGCTCGTTGCGCTTGCCTTGTAGAGGATGTTCATGGTGCAGCTCCTTGTCTTGGGTGTCAGGGTTGGCATGTTTGCCGCTGGCTGCCGGTTCGCCGGTCTGGCGAAGTGCTAGCGAAGCGGCATGTGAGTAAGATAGTACACAAATCATTTGCGTGCAAATGAATTTTGCGGTGGAACCGGAACTAGTCTGTTTCAGTTACCGCACTACTGGTCCATGAAATCGTTGAGCGTCGTGCGCAGGCGTGTGAGGTCGTCGCGCAGACGCAGCAGGAAGTCCGGCGACTGCTGCGTCGCGCAGAGGATCTCGCCGGGCACGTCGCGCGCCTGACGCTTGAGCGCCTTGCCCGCGCCCGTCAGGCGAATGTAGACGAGGCGCTCATCGTCGGTGCCGCGCGCGCGCTCGACGAGTCCTTGCAATTCGAGGCGCTTGAGCAGTGGCGTGACCGTCGCTGGATCGAGATTCAGACGCGTGGCCATGTCCTTGACGGTGACGTCGTCGGTTTCCCACAGCACGAGCATCGCCAGATACTGTGGATACGTGAGTCCGAGCTTGTCGAGCAGCGGCTTATACGCTTTCGTCATCGCGAGCGAGGTCGAGTAGAGCGCGAAGCACAGTTGCTCGTCGAGCGTGAAGGGGAGAGCGGGGCGCTGGGTCATGATCCACCTCGGCAAAAAAAGAGCGTGCAAATGGATTGCACACAAACCATTGTGCCGCAAATCGATTCAGGATGCCGGGCGTTGGGAGAAGTGTTTCGACGGAGACGTCGGGAAGATGCGCGCGGTACACGCAATGCGCGGGCGCCAGGACGGCACCCGCGCGGGAGCGACGGATCAGGCTGCCGGCGTGGTCGGCAGATCCGGCGTTTGCGGCGTCTGCACGCCGAAGCAGCCGCGATAGGTCGCGTAGAACGAGCAGTACAGCATGGTCGTGACGATCATCGTCGCGGGCATCAGGATCGCGAACGCGAAGTCGGCCGCGCCGAGCGCCTGCATCAGCGCGGACAGGCCGATCGACACGACTGTTGCGACTGCGAACCACAGCGCCGCGAACACGATGAAAGCGCCGCGATTGCGCCAGCAACTGACGACGCTGAAGAACATCGCCTTGACGGGCGGCACGTCGTGCCAGGCGGCGAGGATCGGCGAGAACCAGAACAGCATCGCGACCGGCACATAGAACGCGAGCGCGGTGATCACCGCGAGCGGGATATTGCTGTTGGCGATTGCGTTTTCATCCATCGACGCGTTGCCGAGCATCACCTTCAGCAGCATGCCGCCGTCGGCGAGCGCTGAGCCGGCCAGCACGAGCGCCATCGCGACTACATACAGCGCGCCGAGCGCTAGCAACCGCCGCGCGACCACCGGGCCATACGAATGAAATCCGTCGACGAGGATGGTCGGAAACACCGGTTTGCCCGCGATCGTGTTGCGACACGCGGCCATGAAGCCGACCGCGACGCCCGGAATGAACAACAGCGGCAACACGCCGCCGACCACTGGAATCTGCGATACGAGCGTCATCACCAGCAAATAGGTGAAGAACAGCGTCAGGAAGGCGAGCGGATTCTTGCGGAACAGCCAGATGCCCTGGCGGAACCACACGTAGCCGGTTTTCGCGGGAACTTCGATCAGTTGCATGGGGTATGGATGCCTGGATTTGCGACGCCCAGCAGGCGCTCGCGCAGAATGCGTTCGAAATGACCGGGGTCGTGCGGCTTCAGCAGTTCGGCCGCGCGCGGCAAATGAAAATCATACAGGCGCGAGACCCAGAAACGGTATGCACCAGCGCGCAGCATGTCGCCCCAGTGATGGTTTTCCTCGACGGTGAACGGCCGCACCGTCTGATACGCGCGCAACAGCGCCTCGGTGCGTTCGGTGTCGAGCTTGCCCGTTGCGAGGTCGACGCACCAGTCGTTGACCGTCACCGCGACGTCGAATAGCCACTTGTCGCAGCCGGCGAAATAGAAATCGAAGAAGCCACCGAGCCGCACTTCGTGGCCGGTCTCGGGCGCCGCGTGCGCGAACATCGCGTTGTCGCGGAACAGGTCGGCGTGGCACGGACCAGAGGGCATCGCCGCGTAATCGGCGGAGGCGAAGAACGCTTCCTGATGCGCAAGCTCGGACGCCAGCAGATCGCGCTGCTCGCCTTCCAGATACGGCAGGATCGTCGGCACCGTTTCGCGCCACCACGGCAGGCTGCGCAGGTTCGGCTGATAACGCGGATAGTCGCGGCCCGCCAGGTGCATGCGCGCGAGCATGTGGCCGACCTCGGCGCAGTGCTCGACGCCCGGCGCGAGTTCGGGGGCGCCTTCGAGCTTCGTCACGATGGTCGCGGGTTTGCCGAGCAGCATGCCGAACAGCGCGCCGTCGAGGCGCGGCATCGGGTCCGGTACCGGCACGCGATGCGCGGCAAGATGCCGCATCAGGTCCAGATAGAACGGCAGTTGTTCAGCTGTCAGCTTCTCGAAAATGGTCAGCACGTATTCGCCGCGCGTCGTCGTCAGAAAGAAGTTGCTGTTTTCAATGCCGGACGAAATGCCGCGAAACTCGACGACATCGCCGAGATCGTAGTGACTCATCCATTCTGCGAGTTGGGATTCGTTGACAGCGGTGAAGACGGCCATGCGGAAACGTCGGATCAGGTTGTTCGGGCTGGCGCGGTGCGGCCAGTGCGAGGTGAGACAAACGAATGTGACGGAGCGGCGACGAGTGCGGAACGGCGAAGTGTACGCGTCGCCGCATTCAGTGCAAGTTCATCGCGCAGCGGCCGCGATCGGGTGTAACCGGGCCACGACCACACCGCGGCCGCCGTTGCCGGCGCGCCGCTTTCGTAACGATTAATAGCGGAGATTCACCGACGGCAGGCGGGTGCTGGGCTTGCCGCTGTCGTGAACGGTGGGCGACGTGTCGGGCGACGCGCTCATCTGGTAGCGGGTGCCGAAATTCGATTGCACGTTGATTTCGACCGGCTTGCCCTTGTCGCGGAATTCAGTGATTTCGGTGCCGTTCGGGCTGACTTCGTGAAAGCTCGGCGTGCGCGGCACGTTGTTGATGTCGACCTTCGAGCTGACCTCTGCGGCTGGACGATTGATCTTGGCAAGGTCCGGCAGACCGGCCCGTTCATTGGCGGACTGGGGCACGCCGGCGGGCGGCGGTTCGTCGACGGGCTGGGCAGCCATCGCGGCGTTGCCGAAGGCGAGAGCCAGCGCAACAGCGATGGGAAGGAGCGGCTTCATGGTGATTCTCCAATGGGGTGCCCAGATTCTAGCAAATCCGGTCTGGCGTACGGGCGCCAAGCCTTATTTTGCGCCGCTTTCGCGCAACGCGCGCGCGTTCTCGCCAGCGCTGTTGCAAGCGTCGCCGCCGACATTTGGCAACAGCGGGTTCCGTGGTAATGTCGTCTCATCAAAAAGGGTGAACGATGATGATGAACAACGATATCAATCAGCGCATGGTGCAGACTCCCGCCAACAGCTTCCCGACCGAAGGCTTCGACGACGCGGCCGCAGCCGTCACCCGCCTCGCCGCGATCTACGAGGCGAACACGTCGTTCCTGCGCGATGCGTTCGCGCGCTATCGCCGCAACGAGCAGTTCGACCATCGTGTGCGCGCCTGCTATCCGTTCGTGCGCGTGCGTACCGAGGTCAACACGCACGTCGATTCGCGCCGCTCGTACGGGTTCGTCGCGGGGCCGGGCGTGTTCGAGACGACCGTCACGCGGCCCGACCTGTTCGGTAACTACTATCGCGAGCAACTGCGGCTGCTGGCGAAGAACCATCACGTGCAGATCGAGGTCGGCGTGTCTGACCAGCCGATTCCAATTCATTTCGCATTCGCCGAGGGCATCCACCTCGAAGGCGATCTGGACCGCGAGCGCCTGTTCCTGATGCGCGACATCTTCGATACGCCGGATCTCGCGCTGCTCGACGACCGCATCGTCAACGGCACGTACGAGCCGCTGCCGGGCGAGCCGCATCCGCTCGCATTGTTTACGGCGGCGCGCGTCGATTTTTCGCTGCATCGGCTGAAGCACTACACCGCAACCTCGCCGACGCATGTGCAGAACTACGTGCTGTACACGAACTACCAGTTCTATATCGACGAATTCGTAAAGCTCGGCCGCGCGATGATGGCCCGAACCGACGACGCGGAGTTGCGAGCCTATCGCAGCGAATACACGTCGTTCGTCGAACCCGGCGACGTCATCACCTACAACGAGAATCTCGGCGAGCAGGCGCAGGAGGGCACACCGCCGCCGCGTCTGCCGCAGATGCCCGCGTATCACCTCAAACGCGCGGACGGCAGTGGCATCACGATGGTCAACATCGGGGTCGGGCCGTCGAATGCGAAGACCATCACCGATCACATCGCGGTGCTGCGTCCGCACGCATGGATCATGCTCGGCCATTGCGCGGGGCTGCGCAACACGCAGCGTCTCGGCGACTACGTGCTCGCGCACGGCTATGTGCGCGAAGATCATGTGCTCGATGACGATCTGCCGCTGTGGGTGCCGATTCCGGCGCTCGCCGAAGTGCAGGTCGCGCTCGAGCGTGCGGTCGCGCAGGTCACGCAGCTCGATGGCGTCGAGCTGAAGCGTGTGATGCGCACAGGCACCGTGGCGAGCGTCGACAATCGCAACTGGGAGCTGCGCGATCATCGCGAGCCGGTGCAGCGGTTGTCGCAGAGCCGCGCGATCGCGCTCGATATGGAAAGCGCGACGATCGCCGCGAACGGCTTTCGCTTCCGCGTGCCTTACGGCACATTGCTGTGCGTGTCGGACAAGCCACTGCACGGTGAACTGAAACTACCGGGTATGGCCGATCAGTTCTATCGCGCGCAGGTCGATCAGCATCTGCAGATCGGTGTGAAGGCAATGGAACTGCTGCGGATGAACGGGCTGCATCGCTTGCATAGCCGCAAGCTGCGGAGTTTCGCGGAAGTCGCGTTTCAGTAACTCAGGACGAGGTGCGATAAACAGCCAGGGCGAGGGTAGTCTTCCTGATCGATCGGTTTCACCAGGTGTCGAGGCGATGCTCGCCGGCTCACCCTTGCCAGATCCCGGTCAACCCGATCAGGCTTCTTCCGGCGGCCAGCAGCCACAACGGATGAATCCGCGTCTTCGTCGCCATCACGGCCGTGAACGCGGTAGCCGCCCACGCTATCGCCGCCGGGCAGAAATTGACAGAGGCCGAGCAGGTCGGCGAATTCGTCACTGGTCAGCCAACGGCGTTGCTCGACGAGTGCGCGGCGCGCGAGCGGCAACGCGCCGCCGAATGAAATGAGGCCGAGGCCGAGAAAGCCGCCGAAGATCTCACGCAACGTCGGCGTGGGTGCGAGCGCAGCTTCGGGCGAGGTGAGTTCGCTGTTCATATCGCGAGCTTCGAGTACAAGCTGGGCACGTTAGCGCCGAAGGGCATGCCTGCCAAACGAAAGCGGGCAGCCCGAAGGCTGCCCGCCATGTGCGCGACTTGATGTGTGCGCAATGCATGCATCGTGCTACGCGTAATGCGAGGCGCGCAGCGTCATGCGATCACAGGTAGAACATCCGGTCTTCGTCCGACTTGACCGGATGCGCTTCGCCTTCCTCGCGATCTTCGTAGAACTTGAGCACCGCTTCGAGCACCTGATCCGGATTGTCGATCACCTGCATCAGATCGATGTCGGTCGGATTGATCAAACCCATCGGGATCAGCGAACTCTTGAACCACGCGAGCAGACCCTCCCAGAACTCGGCGCCGACCAGAATGATCGGCACGTGGCGTGACTTCTTGGTCTGGATCAGCGTCAGCACTTCGGCCAGTTCGTCGAGCGTGCCGAAGCCGCCGGGCATCACGATCACCGCGTCCGAATTCTTCACGAACGTGACCTTGCGCGTGAAGAAATGGCGGAAGCGCAATGAGATGTCTTGCCATTGATTGCCCGACTGCTCGTGCGGCAACTCGATGTTCAGACCGACCGACGGCGCCTTGCCCGCATGCGCGCCCTTGTTGGCCGCTTCCATGATGCCGGGGCCGCCGCCAGAGATCACCGCGAAGCCTGCGTCCGACAATTTGCGCGCGATCTGCGTGGCGAGTTTGTAGTACGGCGAGTTCGGTTTCAGGCGCGCCGAACCGTAGATGCTGACCGCCGGGCGAATCTCCGACAGGTACTCGGTCGCCTCGATAAACTCTGCCATAATCGTGAACATCTGCCACGATGCGCGGGCTTTTTTGGCCGTTGCGCGCTCTTGATCTGCGAGCGATCGCAGACTCGGAATCACTTTTCTCTTAGTCATAATGCCTGAAGAACGAAGCCTTGAAGGTAAGACCCTGCTGTTGGTCGACGGTTCGAGTTATCTGTACCGGGCCTACCATGCGATGCCTGATCTACGCGGCCCCGAGGGTGGCCCGACGGGTGCGCTCTATGGGATGATCAACATGCTGCGGCGCATGCGCAAGGAAGTCACAGCAGAGTATAGCGCGTGCGTGTTCGACGCCAAGGGCAAAACGTTTCGCGACGACTGGTATCCGGAGTACAAGGCGAACCGTCCATCGATGCCGGAAGATCTTGCCCGTCAGATCGAGCCGATTCACGTCGCGGTGCGCGCGCTCGGCTGGCCGCTGCTGATGATCGATCGCGTCGAAGCGGACGACGTGATCGGCACGCTGTGCACCGAGGCAGAAAAGCTTGGCATGAACGTGGTCGTATCGACCGGCGACAAGGACCTCGCGCAGCTCGTGTCGAACCGCGTCACTCTCGTCAATACGATGACCAACGAAACTCTCGACCGCGACGGCGTGGTCGCGAAGTTCGGCGTGCCGCCGGAGCGCATCATCGATTATCTGTCGCTGATCGGCGATACCGTCGACAACGTGCCGGGCGTCGAGAAATGCGGTCCGAAAACAGCGGTCAAATGGCTGACGCAATATGAGTCGCTAGATGGCATCGTCGAGCATGCGAGCGAGATCAAGGGCGCGGTCGGCGACAACCTGCGCCGCGCGCTGGACTTCTTGCCGATGGCGCGCAAGCTCGTCACTGTCGAGCGTCATTGCGATCTGACCGGGCACATCGTGTCGATCGAAGAAAGCTTGCCGAGCCTTCCCGAGTCGCGCGAAGAATTGCGAGATTTGTTCACGCGACACGGCTTCAAGACGTGGCTGCGCGAAGTCGAAATTGCCGATGCGGTCGAAGGTCCGGAAACCGACGTGCCTCCCGCGCTGTCCGTCGATCACGAGCGCCACTACGAGACCGTGCAAACATGGGAGCAGCTCGACGCGTGGCTCGACAAGATCAATGCGGCCGAGCTCACCTCGTTCGATTCCGAAACCACGTCGCTCGATCCGATGGTCGCGCAGATCGTCGGCTTGTCGCTGTCGGTCGAAGCGGGCCGTGCCGCGTATTTGCCGCTCGCGCATCGCGGCCCCGACGCGCCGGTGCAGCTGCCGCGCGACGAAGTGCTCGCGAAACTCAAGCCCTGGCTCGAAAGCGCGGACCACAAGAAGGTCGGCCAGCATCTGAAGTACGACGAACAGGTGCTCGCCAATTACGGCATCGAAATGCGCGGCGTCGAGCATGACACGCTGCTCGAATCGTACGTGCTCGAATCGCACCGCACGCACGACATGGACAGCCTCGCGTTGCGTCATCTCGGCGTGAAGACGATCAAGTATGAGGAGGTTGCGGGCAAGGGCGCGCAGCAGATCGGCTTCGACGAAGTCGCGCTCGACAAAGCCGCCGAGTATGCGGCCGAAGACGCAGACATCACGCTGCGTTTGCATCAGGCCTTGTATCCGCAGATCGCCGTGGAGAAGTCGCTCGACCACGTCTATCGCGAGATCGAAGTGCCGACTTCGCGCGTACTGCGCAAGATGGAGCGCACTGGCGTGCTGATCGACGCGGAGAAACTGCGTCAGCAGAGCAGCGAAATCGCCACCCGTCTGATCGAGCTCGAAGGCAACGCGTACGAACTGGCCGGCGGCGAATTCAACCTCGGCTCGCCGAAGCAGATCGGGCAGATTTTCTTCGAGAAGCTCGAACTGCCGGTCATCAAGAAGACGCCGAGCGGCGCGCCGTCCACCGACGAAGAGGTGCTGCAGAAGCTCGCCGAAGACTACCCGCTGCCGAAGATCCTGCTCGAGCATCGCGGCCTGTCGAAACTGAAGTCGACCTATACCGACAAGCTGCCGCGCATGGTCAATTCGCAAACCGGCCGCGTGCATACGAACTACGCGCAGGCCGTCGCGGTGACGGGGCGGCTCGCGTCGAACGATCCGAACCTGCAGAACATTCCGGTGCGTACCGGCGAAGGCCGACGCATCCGCGAGGCGTTCATCGCGCCGCCGGGTCACAAACTCGTGTCCGCCGATTACTCGCAGATCGAATTGCGCATCATGGCGCACATCTCCGGCGACGAATCGCTGATGCGTGCGTTTTCGCAGGGTGAGGACATTCACCGCGCCACTGCATCGGAAATCTTCAACGTGACGCCGCTCGAAGTGTCGAGCGATCAGCGACGCGTCGCGAAGGTCATCAACTTCGGTCTCATCTACGGCATGAGCGCCTTCGGCCTCGCGTCGAATCTCGGCATCACGCGCGATGCCGCGAAGATGTATATCGACCGCTACTTCGCGCGCTATCCCGGTGTCGCTCGCTATATGGACGAGACGCGCTTGAGCGCGAAGGCGAAGGGCTACGTCGAAACGGTGTTCGGCCGCCGTCTGTGGCTGCCCGAGATCAACGGCGGCAACGGTCCGCGCCGCCAGGCCGCGGAGCGGGCCGCGATCAACGCGCCGATGCAGGGCACCGCGGCCGACCTGATCAAGATGTCGATGATCGCCGTGCAGAACTGGATCGAAGACTCGAAGATCGGCACGCGCATGATCATGCAGGTGCACGACGAACTGATTCTCGAAGTGCCCGACGCCGAGTTGTCCGAAGTCCGCAAACGTCTGCCAGAACTGATGTGCGGCGTCGCCGCGCTGAAGGTGCCGCTGGTCGCCGAAGTCGGCGCGGGGCTGAACTGGGAGGAGGCGCATTGACATGCCCGTGACACGCGCACGATAACGTCGTGTGCATGTCACACATGCGTATTGGCGACTTGTGACTTCCCAGCCGGGTCGAGGACAATCGGTTCATGACGGCGCATTCATGCGCAGCGTCGCGACAGATAAATTCATCGGCTACACGGAGAAGTGCAATGCATCGATTTATCGTCGTTGGCGGAGGTGCGGGAGGGCTGGAACTGGCGACGCGTCTTGGCGATCGCTATGGGGCCGGCAAGAAGGGGCGCAGCGCCCAGGCCCAGATCACGCTGGTCGACCGCTTTCCGACGCACATCTGGAAGCCGCTGCTGCATGAGGTGGCGGCGGGCAGCATGGACCCGTTCACGCAGGAGCTCCCTTACGCGGCGCAGGCGCGCTGGCATGGCTTCGCGTTCCAGCAAGGCGATCTGACCGCACTCGACCGCGCGAACCGGCGCATTACGCTCGGCATCGTGCTCGACGACGACGGCGCTGAACTGCTGCCCGAACGTGTGCTCGAGTACGACACACTGGTCATCGCCATCGGCAGTACCACGGCCTTCTTCGGCGTCAAGGGAGCGGCCGAATTCTCGATTGCACTGGATACGGTTAGCGAGGCGGAGCGTTTCCGCAAACGCCTGATCGCGGCGTGCATGCGCGCCGAACATCAGGCGCACGAGCCCGTCGAGTCGCGACCCGGCCCCGGCACGTGGACGTCCAGCGAGCCGCGCATCCAGGTGGCAATCGTCGGCGGCGGCGCGACGGGGGTCGAGTTATCGGCGGAGTTGCGCAATACCGCCCAGGTATTGTCCGCGTATGGCTTGCACAAGCTCGATCCGCGGCATGACGTCGGCATCGTGCTGATCGAGGCGGGGCCGCGCATCCTGCCCGCGTTGCAGGAACGCGTCTCCACGGCCACGTCCGAACTGCTGACCAAACTCGGCGTGAAGCTGATGATCGGCGAGACCGTGGCCGAGGTTGCTCCGGGCTACATCCGCACCGCCAGCGGTCACACGGTGCGGGCCGATCTGACCGTGTGGGCGGCGGGCATCAAGGCGCCGGCGGTGCTCACTCAACTCGACGGCTTGCCGGTCAACCGGCTCGGCCAGTTGATCGTGCGCCGTACGCTGCAAACCGAGATCGACGACAACATTTTCGCGCTCGGCGACTGCGCGGCTTGCGAGTGGCCGGGCAACGAGCGCAACGTGCCGCCGCGCGCGCAGGCCGCGCATCAACAGGCGAGCTTTCTGATGAAGGGACTGGCGGCGCGCCTCGAGAACAGGCCACTACCGGAGTTCACTTATCGCGACTTCGGATCGCTGGTCTCGCTCGGGCACTTCAGCGCGGTCGGCAATCTGATGGGTGGGGTGATCGGCGGCAATATGCTGATCGAAGGGCTGTTCGCGCGCTTCATGTACATGTCGCTGTACCGGCTGCATATCGCGGCGCTGCACGGCTATCCGCGCATGGTGCTGGACACCTTCGCGCATTGGTTGCGCCGTACCACGCTGCCGCGCGTCAAGCTGCACTGACTGCATCGGCGCGGGCGGACAATCGCCTCAGTTGAATCTGCAACGGGATGCGCGCAGGGCGTATCCTGTTGCCTCTAACAATTCTTCGAGGAGCGCCCCATGCTGAAGCCTGAAGTTGATTGTCTGATTCCGCACGTTCCCTTCGATCGGCGCACCTTCATGAAGGCGGCGCTGGGCACTGGTTTCGCGGCAGCGGTGCTGCCAGTGTCGGCGCAGACCATCCATACCGACAGCGACGGCCTCGAAGCAGGGGAAGTGGCGTTCCATTCGGGCGGTACGCTGATACCGGCCTACCGCGCGCAGCCGAAGGGTAAGACGCATCTGCCGGTGATCCTCGTCGTGCATGAAATCTTCGGTGTCCACGAGCATATCGCCGACGTGTGCCGGCGCTTCGCGAAGCAGGGCTATCTGGCGATCGCGCCGAACCTGTACGAGCGCGAGGGCGACCCGACCGCCTACACGAGCATGCAGCAACTCAACGAGCAACTGGTGAGCAAAGTGCCCGACGAGCAGGTGCTCGCCGACCTCGACGCGGCCGCCGCGTGGGCCGGGGAGAACGGCGGCGACCTGAACCGGCTCGGCGTGAACGGCTTCTGCTGGGGCGGGCGCATCTCGTGGCTGTATGCCGAGCACAATCCGCGCGTGAAGGCGGGCGTCGCCTGGTATGGTCGCGTGACCGGCGCGAAGAATGCGATGACGCCGGCCAATCCGCTCGATCTCGTCGCTGACCTGCATGCACCCGTGCTCGGCCTGTACGGGCGCCAGGATCAAAGCATTCCGCAGGACACGCTCGAACAGATGAAGCAGGCGATCGCGCAAGGGCCGCAGGTGGGACGCGGCTCGCAGTTCGTCGTTTATGACGACGCAGGTCACGCGTTTTTCGCCGACTACCGTCCGAGCTACAAGAAGGCCGACGCCGAGGACGGCTGGCGTCGCACGCTCGTGTGGTTCAAGCAACATGGGGTTGCTTGAAACCCTCATGTGTTTGTTTGGCTAACGTTAATTCCGATGAAAAAAGGCCGTTGCCGCTTTGAAGGGGCAACGGCCTTTTGTCTGATTACGACTCGCCGCTGCTAGCGCTCAGGGATTCGCCCCAGTCGCGACCGGCCGTTTCGGATCGGAACTCCACTCGCTCCACGAGCCCGGGTACAACGCTGAGCCATGCAGGCCGGCAACCTCCATCGCGAGCGAATTCACGCAGGCGGTCACGCCCGAGCCGCATTGCAGCACCACGTGTTCCGGCGACGTGTCGCCGAGCAGCGCATGGAATTCCTCGCGCAGAGTGTGCGCCGGCTTGAAGCGGCCGTCGGCGGTCAGGTTGTCCTTGAAGAAGCGGTTCAGCGCGCCCGGAATATGGCCGCCGACGCGGTCGAGCGTCTCGTTTTCGCCGCGATAGCGATCGGGCGCGCGCGCATCGACGACGACTCGCTCCTTCGAATGAAGATTGCGTTCGACCGCCTGGGTATCGATGGTCACCGCGAGCGGCGCGGCCGCCTTGAAGTCGCCGGTGTTTTGCGGGGGGACGTCTTGCGTCAGCGGTTGGCCGGCCGCTTCCCATGCTTGCAGCCCGCCGTCGAGCAGCGCGACCGCGTCGTGGCCGAGCCAGCGCAACAGCCACCAGACGCGCGCCGCGTACATGCCGCCTTGCGCGTCATATGCGACGACCTGTTGGCCTTGCTTCAGTCCCCGCGACTCCAGCGTTTCGACGAGCCGCGCGCGATCGGGCAGTGGATGCCGGCCGTTCGAGCCGTTCTTCGGCCCGGACAGATCGCGATCGAGATGCAGATAGTGCGCGCCAGGCAGATGACCGGCCAGCCAGGCTTTCTCGCCCGCGTCGGTATCGGCGAGGTCGAACCGGCAGTCGATCACGAACACGCTGCCCGGCGCGGCCGTGAGCCGCTCGGCAAGATTGGTCGCGGAGATCAGGGTGGTGTAATGAGTGTGGGGCATGAGCGTCTCCTCGATACGGGCGATGGCGGCTGCGGGCCGCGTCGTTCACGCGGCTGGCGCATGGCCGGTCTATGTCGTTAGTCTAAACAAAAAAAGACGGGTCGAAGCCCGTCTTTCCTTGAGTCGATCGATGCGCCACGCGGCGCGGATCAGATCGTGCCGAGTTCGCGCCGCAGAAACTCGTGGAAGTGTTGCATGCCGTCTTCCATCGGGCTCTGATACGGACCGACCTGCGATTCGCCGCGCTCCATCAGCGCGAGACGGCCGGCGTCCATGCGCTCGGCGATTTCGTCGTCTTCGCGGGCCGTCTCCATATAGGCGGCGCGCTCGGCTTCGACGAAATCGCGCTCGAACAGCGCGATTTCCTCGGGGTAATAGAACTCCACCACGTTGGTGGTCTTCTGCGGACCGCGTGGAATCAGCCACGACACGACCAGCACATGCGGATACCACTCGATCATGATGCCCGGGTAGTACACCATCCAGATCGCGCCGAACTCGGGCGGATTGCCGTCGCGAAAGCGCAGCACCTCGTCGTGCCACTTGCGATACGTCGGGCTTCCCGGTTGCTCGAGCGCCTTGTGCACACCGACTGTCTGCACGCTGTACCAGTCGCCGAACTCCCATGTCAGATCATCGCAATTGACGAAGCTGCCGAGGCCCGGATGGAAAGGCGCGACGTGATAGTCCTCCAGATAGACCTCGATGAAGGTCTTCCAGTTGTAGTTGCACTCGTGGACCTCGACGTGATCGAACATGAAGCCCGAGAAGTCGAAGTGGCGCTTGGTGCCGAGGCGTGCCAGATCTTTCGCGACGTCGCGACCTTGCGCCTCGAACAGCAGACCCTGCCAGTTCTGCAGCGGCGTGGCGCCGAGATTCAGGCACGGGTTGTCGGCGAAATGGGGCGCGCCGAGCAGCTCGCCCTTGAGGTCGTACGTCCAGCGATGCAGCGGACAGACGATGTTTTGCGTCTGCCCGCGACCGTTGAGCATGATGGCTTGCCGGTGGCGGCACACGTTCGACAGCAACTCGACTTGCGATTGCTGGTTACGGACGAGTACTCGCCCCTCGCGTTCGCTGGGCAAGGCAAAATAATCCCCCGCTTCGGGCACCATGAGATCGTGGCCGATGTAGCGAGGACCTTTCTTGAAAAGGGTGTCGATTTCGCGCGTAAGGAGCGCTTCGTCAAAGTAAGCCGTGACTGGCAGCTGGCTGTGAACAGACCGCAACTGCAATGCATTGCTCAGATTGGACATTCCCACTCCCGATGAAGACGTGAAAGCAGTGAACAACCCAACCATCGAAGATTCGATTTAGGGAGCCCGCGATTATACCCGTTTCCCTGTGACAGGGGCACTTAAGTCCCTGATTTGGGTTAAAAATGTCAAGAAAGTTCGGCATTTTCGCCGCAGACCTCAAGCTTTTTTTCTGCGAGACTTCAGGGTCGAAGCGGGGCAAAGGTGGGCATCGGACAGGCTCGAAGCAAGGCGGCACGGCGGGGCGCAGGCCTTCGAGAGGATCGAAAATGTCGCTTTTGCCGTAGAATGTCCGACTTGTTTTAATTTTGCGACTATTCATGGCGAAGACCGCATCGAACGATTCCGCCGCCGCGCCAGCCGAAAGCGGTGATAGCGCGCCCCTGCCGGAGAATTACGAGGCCGCGCAGGCAGAGCTGGAAGAGCTCGTCGCGCGCATGGAAGGCGGCAGCCTGAGCCTCGAGGAATCGCTGGCCGCGTACCGTCGCGGGGCGGCACTTGTCGCATTCTGTCAACAGCAGCTCGAAAAGGTCGAGCAGCAGGTGCGGGTTCTCGATGGCGAGACCCTCAAGCCACTGCCCATGAATACCGCAGGCACAGCCGCGACTGAGAGCGGGGACGACCTATGACATTCGAACAATGGACGCGCTCGGTGCTCGAACGCGTCGAAACGGCTCTGGAACACTATCTGCCGGCCGAGACGACCGAACCCGCCAAACTGCACGAGGCGATGCGCTATGCGGTGCTGGGCGGCGGCAAGCGGGTGCGGCCGCTCCTGTGCCACGCGGCCGGCGAGCTGACCGGCGCGCGCGCCGAATGCCTCGATGCGGCGGCGGCGGCGCTGGAAATGATCCACGTGTACTCGCTCGTGCACGACGACATGCCCTGCATGGACGACGACGAACTGCGCCGCGGCAAGCCGACGGTCCACGTCAAATACGACGAAGCGACCGCGCTTCTGGTCGGCGACGCGCTGCAATCGCAGGCATTCGTCGTGCTCACGTCCGACGTATTGGGCCAGCCGCAACAGGCCTCGCTCGTGCGCGAACTCGCGCTCGCCAGCGGCTCTGTCGGCATGTGCGGCGGCCAGGCCATAGATCTCGCGAGCGTCGGCCACACGCTGACCCGCCCGCAGCTTGAGACCATGCATCGCATGAAGACCGGCGCGCTGCTGCGCGCGGCCGTACGCATGGGCGCTCTGGCTGGTGAGACGCCGGACGCGCAGGCTCTGGCTTCGCTCGACGCCTACGCCGCCGCGGTCGGTCTCGCGTTTCAGGTCGTCGACGACATTCTCGACGTCACGACCGACTCCGCAACGCTCGGCAAAACCGCCGGCAAGGACGCGAAGGACGGCAAGCCGACCTACGTGTCGATTATCGGGCTCGACGCGTCGCGCGCGCTCGCGGCGCAACTGCGCAGCGACGCTCACGCGGCGCTTGCACCGTTCGGCGCTCGCGCACAGCGTCTTGCCGAACTGGCCGATCTGGTGGTGAACCGGGTCAGCTGAACGCGAAAGCCCGCCGCCGCGCACCCTCCATCCCCGGGGTGCATGTATGAAGTGCGGGCGCGTAAGTTTTCCTACAATGGAACGACGATGTACGACTTGCTGAAAACCATCGACGACCCGGCAGCCCTGCGCCGCCTCGATCGCCGTCAATTGCAGCCGCTTGCCGACGAGTTGCGCGCCTTTGTGCTCGACAGCGTATCGCAGACGGGCGGCCATCTCTCGTCCAACCTCGGCACGGTCGAGTTGACCATCGCGCTGCACTACGTGTTCGATACGCCGCACGACCGGATCGTCTGGGACGTAGGCCATCAGACCTATCCGCACAAGATCCTGACCGGTCGTCGCGACCAGATGCACACGCTGCGTCAGTTGGGCGGCATCTCGGGCTTCCCGAAACGCGATGAATCGGAATACGACACCTTCGGCACCGCGCACTCGAGCACGTCGATTTCGGCCGCGCTCGGCATGGCGATCGCGAGCAAGCTGCAGGGCGACAACCGCATGGGCATCGCCGTGATCGGCGACGGCGCGATGACGGCTGGCATGGCCTTCGAGGCCATGAACAACGCGGGCGTCGAAGACGACGTGCCGCTGCTCGTGATCCTCAACGACAACGACATGTCGATCTCGCCGCCGGTCGGCGCGCTGAATCGCCATCTCGCGCGTCTGATGTCGGGTCGCTTCTATGCGGCCGCGCGAGCGGGCGTCGAGCGGGTGCTGCGCGTCGCACCGCCGGTGCTCGATCTCGCGCGCAAGCTCGAGGAGCACGCGAAGGGCATGATCGTGCCGGCCACGCTGTTCGAGGAGTTCGGCTTCAACTACATCGGGCCGATCGACGGTCACGATCTCGATTCGCTGATTCCGACGCTGCAAAACATCAAGGAACTGCGCGGGCCGCAATTCCTGCACGTGGTCACGAAGAAAGGCCAAGGCTACAAGCTGGCCGAGGCCGATCCGGTGCTGTACCACGGCCCGGGCAAGTTCAATCCGGCCGAGGGCATCAAGCCGGCCGCGACGCCGTCGAAGAAGACCTACACGCAGGTGTTCGGCGAATGGCTGTGCGACGCGGCCGAGCTCGACTCGCGCGTGGTCGGCATTACACCGGCGATGCGTGAAGGCTCGGGCATGGTCGAGTTCGAAAAGCGCTTCCCGGATCGTTACTTCGACGTCGGCATCGCCGAGCAGCACGCGGTGACGTTCGCAGGCGGCCTCGCCGCGGACGGCATGAAGCCGGTCGTTGCGATCTATTCGACCTTCCTGCAACGCGCGTATGACCAGTTGATTCACGACGTCGCGCTGCAAAACCTGCCGGTGGTGTTCGCCATCGATCGCGCGGGTCTCGTCGGCGCGGACGGCGCGACGCATGCGGGCGCGTACGACCTCGCGTTCATGCGTTGTATCCCGAACATGACCGTGATGGCGCCGTCGGACGAAAACGAGTGCCGGCAGATGCTGTACACCGCGTTGCAGCAGTCGCATCCGACCGCTGTGCGCTACCCGCGCGGCGCGGGTACCGGTGTCGCAACCATCAAGCAGATGGCCGCGTTGCCGCTCGGCAAGGGCGAAGTGCGTCGCGAGACCTCGGCGCCGGCTGGCAAGCGCATCGCGATTCTCGCGTTCGGCACGATGGTCGCGCCGTCGCTCGCGGCCGCCGAGCAATTCGACGCCACCGTCGCGAACATGCGCTTCGTGAAGCCGCTCGACACCGAACTCGTGCGCAAGCTGGCCGAGACGCACGACGCGATCGTCACCGTCGAGGAAGGCTGCATCATGGGTGGCGCGGGTTCGGCCTGCGTCGAAGCCCTGCTCGCAAGTGGGGTTATGCGCCCCGTACTACAATTGGGCCTCCCCGATCGGTTCATCGATCATGGGGACCCGGCCAAGCTGCTCGCCGCGTGCGGTCTCGACGCCGCGGGTATCGCCCGGTCGATCCGTGAACGCTTCCTCGCAAGCGGCGCTGTCGGCGGTCAGTCGTCGGTGAAGCGCGTCGCTTAAAGCGCGCTGTCGCCTGTCGTGCAGTCGTAGGTGCGACTCATGCCGCCGTCATGCGAGGGCGGCTTCGGCAATCTCCAGTTTGAAGCGACGGGTCTTGCGGCCCGTCACCCAACGCCGGCGGCAGCCGGCGTTCGCCGTTGCGCGCGCTGATCCGCACGGCCGCTGGGCGCTTCGAACTCGCTGCGCGATACTCGCCGATGCAGCGAGACTTTGACGCAGCCCGGCGCTTTTCAGAAAGGACAAAAGAATGAATCAGATGAATCCCGCCTTCGTGATGCCCGACGTGCAAAGCACCCCCGATACGCGCCAGATTCCAATCCAGCGGGTCGGCGTGAAGGGCGTGCGTCATCCGTTGACGGTTCGCACGCAAGCCGGTGAAGTACAGCCGACGGTCGGCACGTGGAATCTCGACGTGCATCTGCCGGCCGAGCAGAAGGGCACGCACATGTCGCGCTTTGTCGCGTTGCTCGAAGAGAACAAGGCGCCGCTCGAACCGGCCTCGTTCCGCACGATGCTCGCGGCCATGCTCGATAAGCTCGAGGCCGAGGCGGGCCGCATCGAAGTGTCATTCCCGTACTTCGTGAACAAGACCGCGCCGGTGTCGGGCGTGCAGAGCCTGCTCGACTATGAAGTCACGCTGACCGGCGAGACCCGCCATGGCGCGACGCGGCTGTTTCTGAAGGTGCTGGTGCCGGTCACGAGCCTGTGCCCGTGCTCGAAGAAAATCTCGCAGTACGGCGCGCACAACCAGCGCTCGCACGTGACGATCGATGCCGAGCTGATCGGCGACGTCGCCGTCGAAGAGCTGATCAGCATCGCCGAGGAAGAAGCGTCGTGCGAACTGTGGGGCCTGCTCAAGCGCCCGGACGAGAAGTTCGTCACCGAGCGCGCGTATGAGAATCCGAAGTTCGTCGAAGATCTCGTGCGCGACGTTGCCCAGCGTCTGAATGCCGACGAGCGCATCGTCGCGTATGTGCTCGAAGCTGAGAACTTCGAGTCGATTCACAATCACAGCGCGTATGCGGTAATCGAACGGGACAAGCGTCTCGCCTGATACGTTCTGTGCCGCTCCACGCCGTTTCGTTGAGAAAGCATTGAACCCACAAAAAAGCCGCTTTTAAAGCGGCTTTTTTATCGTCTTGCGGCGGCGGTTCAGTGCGCGAGCGACGTCAGATCCCAACGCGGCTTCACGGTGAACGCGTAGTCGTTGACGGCCTGTTCGGGCCAGCGTTGCAGGCGCAGCGCGCCGGCCAGCGCGATCATCGCCCCATTGTCCGTGCACAGCGACAGGTCGGGATAGTGCACGTAAAAATTGCGCTTCTGCGCGGCGGCCGACAGCGCTTCGCGCAACTGCCGGTTCGCGCCGACGCCGCCCGCCACCACCAGCCGGTTCAGCTTCGTGCGCTTGAGCGCCGCAAGCGATTTCGCGGCCAGCACTTCGACGGCGGCATCGACGAAACCGCGCGCGAGGTCGGCCTTGGCCTGCTCGCAGATGTTTGCGCCGCCCAGCCGGTTTGCGTGCGTGAGCACGGCGGTCTTCAGGCCGCTGAAGCTGAAATCGAGGTCGCCGGAATGCAGCATCGGGCGCGGCAGCACGACTGCGCCGGGGGTGCCGAACTCGGCCATGCGCGAGACTTCCGGGCCGCCCGGATAGCCGAGGCCCAGCAGCTTGGCGGTTTTGTCGAAGGCTTCGCCCGCGGCATCGTCGAGCGTTTCGCCGAGCGTCTCGTAGACGCCCACGTCCGTCACGCGCATCAGCTGCGTATGGCCGCCCGATACCAGCAGCGCGACGAACGGGAACGGCGGCGGCTCGTCGACGAGCAGCGGCGACAGCAGATGCCCTTCGAGATGGTGAATGCCGACGGTCGGCTTGTTCCACGCCATCGCCAGAGAATTGGCGACGCTCGCGCCGACCAACAGCGCGCCCGCGAGCCCGGGCCCTTGCGTGTAAGCGATCGCGTCGATGTCGCCGCGCGCGACGCCGGCGCGCTCCATCACCTCTTCGAGCAACGGCAGCGCGCGGCGGATATGGTCGCGCGATGCAAGCTCCGGCACGACGCCGCCGTACTCCCGGTGCATCGCAATCTGCGAATGCAGCGCGTGCGCGAGCAGGCCGCGCTCCGTGTCGTAGAGCGCGAGACCGGTTTCGTCGCAGGAGCTTTCGATGCCGAGAACGAGCATGATGAATCGCTTGAGACGGGCGCGCGCGACGCGCGTCCGAAAGTAAAAGGTAAGCCTCAAAGTATACCAGCGCGGACAAGCAGCCGCTGGCGGTCGGCAAGTCGCGGGCATGGGCGCGAGGGCCCGGCAGGTACAATGCGGCCCCATGGAATCCTTCGATATCGCGGTGATCGGCGCGGGCGCGGCCGGAATGATGTGCGCGGCCGTGGCCGGTCAAGTCGGCCGGCGTGTGGCGCTGATCGACCACTCGCAACGTCTCGCGGAAAAAATCCGCATTTCTGGTGGTGGCCGCTGCAACTTCACGAATCTGTATGCGGGGCCGGCCAATTATCTGTCGGCGAATCCGCATTTTTGCCGCTCGGCGCTTGCACGCTATACGCCGCGCGACTTCATGGCGCTGCTGAAGCAGCATCGCGTGACATGGCATGAGAAGCATAAGGGCCAGCTGTTTTGCGACCAGTCGAGCGATGCGGTCATCGACGTGCTTAAAAACGAGTGCGACGCCGGTGGCGTTGCATGGCGCACGCCGTTGTCCGTCGAAGAAGTTCGCCAGGACGCCGAAGGGCGGTTCCTGCTCGGCACGACGGCGGGCACGATCGCCGCCCGTGCGCTCGTGATCGCGACGGGCGGTTTGTCGATCCCAAAGATCGGCGCGACCGATTTCGCGTACCGGATCGCCAAGCAGTTCGGCCACAAGCTGATCGATACCCGCCCCGCGCTGGTGCCGCTGACCTTCGCGCCCGCCGACTGGGAGCCGTTTGCGGCGCTGTCGGGCGTGTCGCTCGAAGTCCAGCTGTCGACCGGCAATAAGAAGACCGGCGCGGAGTTCACCGAAGATCTGTTGCTCACGCACCGCGGCCTGTCGGGCCCGGGCGTGCTGCAGATATCGAGCTACTGGCAGCCCGGCGAGCCGATTCACATCAATCTGCTGCCGGAGCGCGACGCCGCGGCCGCGCTGATCGACGCGAAAAACGGTATGAAGCGGCAGATCGCCAATCTGCTGTCGGAATGGGTGCCGCAGCGGCTCGCGCACGTGTGGCTCGACACCCATCAGGTGGCCGCCGAGGCCCGCGTCGCCGATCTGCCGGACAAGTCGTTGCGCCGCATCGGTGAGGCGCTGTCGCGCTGGACGCTCACGCCGAACGGCACCGAGGGCTATCGCAAGGCCGAAGTGACACGCGGCGGCGTCGATACACGCGGTTTGTCATCGACGACGATGATGAGCGCGCGGGTGCCGGGCCTCTACTTCATCGGCGAGGCGGTCGACGTGACCGGCTGGCTCGGCGGCTACAATTTCCAGTGGGCGTGGGCGTCGGGTGTCGCGGCGGGGGAGGCCGCCGCCGAATATGCCCGGGGGGCTTGACGGCGCCATGGCTTTGTGAGAAAGCTCTGCTATACTCCTGAACCTTTACAAAGTTCCGTTATTGAAAAATGACGACCATCCGCGTAAAAGACAATGAGCCGTTCGAAGTCGCCATGCGCCGTTTCAAGCGCACCATGGAGAAAAACGGCTTACTGACGGAACTTCGCGCTCGCGAGTTTTACGAGAAACCCACAGCCGAACGCAAGCGCAAGAAAGCGGCGGCGGTGAAGCGTCATTTCAAGCGTCTGCGTGGCCAGATGCTGCCAAAAAAGCTCTACTGATTCTGGCGTTGCCCCGCTGTATGCAGCGCGGCAGCATCGAAGCCGATGGGGGCACGACAGGTGCCATCACGGCAAAACCGGCCCATCGGGCCAGCCGGCAGGGTCGCATCCACTACGCAAATCGCGCCAACCCGCTTGAGGAAGAAGTCCCAAGCGGGTTTTCGTGCTGATGTGGCGGTATCGCCGCCATCGACCGGCCGGTTTTTCAACTTTTCAACGCAATTCAGGTGAGTGATGAGTCTCAAGGACCGGATCAACGACGATATGAAAGCTGCCATGCGGGCGCGCGAGACCGAGCGTCTCGGTACGATCCGCCTGCTGCTCGCCGCGATCAAGCAGCGTGAAGTCGATGAGCGGGTCACGCTCGACGATACCGGCATAACCGCCGTGGTCGACAAGATGATCAAGCAGCGCAAGGATTCGATCAGCCAGTTCGAGGCCGCCGGGCGCACGGATCTCGCAGACAAGGAAAAGGCCGAACTGGCGATTCTTTCCGCATATATGCCTGAGCAGATGTCCGAAGCGGAAATCGTTGCCGAAGTGCAGGCGGCGGTCGCGCAAACCGGCGCTGCCGGACCGCAGGACATGGGCAAGGTGATGGGCGTGCTGAAGCCGAAGCTGGCCGGTCGCGCGGACATGACCGCCGTCTCCGCGCAGGTCAAGGCCGCGCTCGCGAAGTAACCCTGTCGAATTGTCCGGGCCGCGCGCCTCCTCCAGACGGAGAGGCGCGGGGCTTGGTCGCGGTGTCGAGCCCGGACTTCGGGCTTGGATTTTGAAGCTTTCAAGGCAGCGTCATTTACTGTGATCCCACCGTCATTCCTGCAGGACCTGCTCAACCGCGTCGATATCGTCGACGTGGTCGGCCGGTATGTGCAGCTGAAAAAGGGCGGCGCGAACTTCATGGGGCTGTGCCCGTTTCACAACGAGAAGAGCCCCTCGTTTACGGTTAGTCCGACTAAGCAGTTTTATCACTGCTTCGGCTGCGGTGCGCATGGCACGGCCATCGGTTTCCTGATGGAACACGTGGGTGCGTCGTTTCCCGAAGCGGTCAACGAGCTCGCGCAATCGGTGGGTCTCACCGTGCCGAACGAGCCTTCGCCCGGATATGGCGGTGGAGGAGCTGGTGGCGGCTATGCGCCGGCGGCGTCGAAGGCCGTCACCACGGCGCTGTCCGACCTCATGCAGACCGCCTGTGATTACTACCGTAAGCAGCTGCGCGGTGCGCCGGGCGCAATCCAATATTTGAAGAAGCGCGGTCTGACCGGCGAAATCGCCGCGCGCTTCGGTCTCGGCTATGCGCCTGAAGGCTGGCAAAACCTCGAGGCGGCGTTCGCGAACTACCGCGACGACGCGCTGGTCGAAGCCGGTCTCGTGATCGTCAGCGAAAAGTCCGACGCGCAGGGTCAGAATCGCCGCTACGACCGCTTCCGCGAGCGGATCATGTTCCCGATCCGCAATGTCAAAGGGCAGGTGATCGGCTTCGGCGGCCGCGTGCTCGACGGCGGCGAGCCGAAGTATTTGAATTCGCCCGAAACGCCGCTATTTAACAAGGGCAGCGAGCTGTACGGCCTGTTCGAGGCGCGTCTGGCGATTCGAGAGCAGCACTACGTGCTGGTCGTCGAAGGTTATATGGACGTGGTTGCGCTGGCCCAATTGGGCTTCCAGAACGCGGTCGCGACGCTCGGCACCGCTTGCACACCCATTCATGTGCAGAAACTGATGCGCCAGACCGATACGGTCATTTTCAGTTTCGACGGCGACGCGGCCGGCCGGCGTGCCGCACGCCGCGCGCTCGATGCGTGCCTGCCGCATGCCGCCGATAACCGGACGATCCGTTTCCTGTTCCTGCCGAGCGAGCACGATCCCGACAGCTACGTGCGCGAGTTCGGCACGGAGGCTTTCGCCGAGCAGGTCGAACGGGCGATGCCGCTGTCGCAGTTCATGCTCAACGAGGTGCTGAGCGGCAAGGAACTCGATCAGCCCGAGGGCAAAGCCCGCGCGCTGTTCGACGCGAAACCGCTGCTGCAGGCGTTGCCCGCCAACGCGCTGCGCGCGCAGATCATGCATATGTTCGCGGACCGGCTCGATGTGCCGTTCAGCGAAGTCGCGGCGCTTTGCGAGGTCGATGCGCGGATCGCGGCCGCGGCGCGCGAGGCGCCGGCCCGCAAGGACCGCCGCAGCGTGACCGGCATCGAGGAAAAGACGCTGCGCAATCTGGTGATGTATCCGCGCACGGTCGCGATGCTCGATGAAGAGGCCGAGGAGGCGCTGCTGACCGTGACCCGGCACGGCGAACTGTTCGCGGAAGTGACGACGCACGCGCGCGCCCTTGGCGATTCGGCGGCGTTCCAGTTGTTGTCAGATCTCTTGCGAAATGGCGCGAACGCCCCAACTTTCGAGGAAATCTTTCGCAAAATTCTAGACTATGATGAAAACGTCCGGGATTTGCTGCTGAAAGACCCGCAGGACGCGGCCGTCATCGAGGAACGGCGCGAGCAGGAACGAATCGTCGGCGAGGAGTTGAAGGCCGCGATTTTGAAGATGCGATACGACGCTTATTGCGATCGTCTCGAACAGCTTTCGCGACAGTCACGACATACGCCGGAAGAGTTTGCCGAGTTTTCGGAGCTCAACCGGAAGCGGGCCGACATGAAGCGTCAACTCGGTCTGTAGCGGAGAGGGCAAAACCTCGGGTGGTATAATCAAAAGTTTCTAGCGGTTTGTTTTTCAAGGGTTTTCCTAGCAAAGGCGAAAGGCGATGCGATGGCAAAGACAACAGGCGGAAATCAGACAACTGGCTCACGCGCTAAAGAGCGCACCGGAAAAGTTACCGAAGCCAGGCTGACTGCATCCGCCAGAAAAACGTCTGCTGTCAGCGTCGCGCCAGCTGCCGGGAAGAAGTCGTCGACCACTGCGGCCGCGCAGGCCGCACCGGTTCGGGCGGCGAAAGCTGTAGCACCGCCGGCTGCCAAGCGGGCGGGTGTCAGAAGCGCAAGGGAAGCGGCTGCCGTTGAGGACGATGCGGCAGCGCGCGTGACTTCAGTATCCACGGTTCATCCGGCTGTTGTCCAACAGCCGGGGGTCGAGACTACAGCCGGTACGGCGAACTCCATGACGAAAAAGCTGAATGAAGTACCCGTCGATGACGATGCAACCCAGACCGAAGAAACCGCTGCCGCCGCACCGGGCAAGGTGGAAAAGGTCAAGGCTCGCGACCGTCGTGCAAAGGAAAAAGCGCTGCTGAAGGATGCGTTCGCGTCGTCGCAGCCTGGCACGGTGGAGGAACTCGAGGAGCGTCGCTCCAAGCTGCGCGCGCTGATCAAGCTCGGCAAGGAGCGCGGCTTTCTTACGTACGCTGAAATCAACGATCACCTGCCGGACAACTTCACCGAGACCGAGGCGATCGAAGGCATCATCAGCACGTTCAACGACATGGGCGTCGCGGTCTACGAACAGGCCCCGGACGCTGAAACGCTGCTGCTCAACGACAACGCGCCCGCGGCTTCGTCGGACGATGAAGTCGAAGAGGAAGCCGAAGTCGCGCTTTCCACCGTCGACTCCGAATTTGGCCGCACCACCGACCCGGTGCGCATGTACATGCGCGAAATGGGTACGGTCGAGCTGCTCACGCGCGAAGGCGAAATCGAAATCGCGAAGCGCATCGAAGACGGCCTGAAGCACATGGTGATGGCCATCTCCGCGTGCCCGACCACGATCGCCGACATCCTCGCGATGGCCGAGCGCGTCGCCAATGACGAAAATCGCATCGACGAACTCGTCGACGGTCTGATCGACGCCGACGCGGAAGACGCCGACGGCTTCTCCGCACAGGAAGCGGAAGCGATCGAGAACGAAGACGAGGAAGCCGAGGAAGAGGACGAAGAAGACGAAGAAGAGGACGATGGCTCGGCGCAAGCCACGGCCAACGCCGCGCAGCTCGAAGCGCTGCGGCGCGCGTCGCTCGAAAAATTCGCGTTGATCAGCGAATGGTTCGACAAGATGCGTCGCGCGTTCGAGAAGGAAGGCTACAAGTCCAAGTCCTACCTGAAGGCGCAGGAAACCATCCAGAACGAGCTGATGACGATCCGCTTCACCGCGCGTACCGTCGAGCGCCTGTGCGACACGCTGCGCGCGCAGGTCGATGAAGTGCGCCAGGTCGAGCGTCAGATTCTGCATACGGTGGTCGACAAATGCGGCATGCCGCGCGCGGAATTCATCGCGCGTTTCCCGGGCAGCGAGACGGACCTCGAATGGGCCGACAAGATCGTCGCCGAGGGACATGCGTATAGCGCGATCCTCACGCGCAATATTCCGGCGATCCGCGAACAACAGCAACGTCTGCTCGATCTGCAGGCGCGTGTGGTGCTGCCGCTGAAGGACCTGAAGGAAACCAACCGTCAGATGGCGGCTGGCGAACTGAAGGCGCGTCAGGCGAAGCGCGAGATGACCGAAGCGAACCTGCGTCTCGTGATTTCGATCGCGAAGAAGTACACGAACCGCGGTCTGCAGTTCCTCGACCTGATTCAGGAAGGCAACATCGGCCTGATGAAGGCGGTGGACAAGTTCGAATACCGTCGTGGCTACAAGTTCTCCACGTATGCTACGTGGTGGATTCGTCAGGCCATTACGCGTTCGATCGCCGACCAGGCGCGCACGATCCGGATTCCGGTTCATATGATCGAAACGATCAACAAGATGAACCGTATCTCGCGTCAGATCCTGCAGGAAACCGGCCTCGAACCGGATCCGGCAACGCTGGCCGAGAAGATGGAAATGCCGGAAGACAAGATCCGCAAGATCATGAAGATCGCGAAGGAGCCGATCTCGATGGAAACGCCGATCGGTGACGACGACGATTCTCATCTGGGCGACTTCATCGAAGATACGAACACGGTCGCTCCGGCGGATGCGGCGTTGCACGCGAGCATGCGCGACGTCGTGAAGGATGTGCTCGACTCGCTGACGCCGCGCGAAGCGAAGGTGTTGCGCATGCGTTTCGGTATCGAGATGAGCACCGATCACACGCTCGAAGAAGTCGGTAAGCAGTTCGACGTGACGCGTGAGCGGATTCGTCAGATCGAGGCGAAGGCGCTGCGCAAGCTGCGTCATCCGAGCCGTTCGGACAAGCTGAAGTCGTTCCTCGAAGGGAATTGACGGCGGCGGCCGCGGCTGGCCGCACATGATGCGATAGAAGGGGCCGCCCGGTCGTTTCGCGGAAGCGAAGCGGTTGCGCAGGCCCCTTTTTCGTGTAGTATGTCGCCCAATCGACGAAACGGGCCCGGCCTTCACGACCGGGTCTTTTTTCTTGGGCTGGACGCCGTGTTGGTTGCAGGCAGTGGACTCATAATCCACCTCCGAAAGGACATCGTGGGTTCGAACCCCACCCGGCCCACCAAAGTATCGAAAAAAGGGTTCCGACTTCGGAACCCTTTTTGTTTTGGGCGGGAACCCCTGCCGGGCGCGTCGCTCGGCGAAGCCAACGAAGACTTGTCGCAGCCTTCAGCAAGAGCGCTGACGCGAGTCGCATTCTGCTTCGCATGGCTATTCGGGCTGGAGCCGTTCCTCACGGCATCGTCCGATGAGATGGCGGATTCGCGTCTCGAACCTCACTGAGGCGTCGGGCGTTGCAAATTCGGTATCGAGTCAGCGCAGTTTCTACAGGCGCCGCCAGCGATCGCAGGAATAGCCGTTGCGCATCCGGCGTAGGGAGATGTTCCCGTACACCTGGAGGCCGTCATGCAAACCGACCCAACCATCGATCCCGTCGCGCCTCCGAATCAGCCGCTCGAGGAATCCAACGGCGAGCCGCGTCCATTGCCCGATACGCCGCCCGACACCGACCCGCTCGCGCCGGGTTCCTCGCCCGAGGACGAGGAGGCGCTCGAGCGCGCTCCACGCAGGCCATAAGCGGTGATTGCGCGTAATCAGGGAAACTCCGTGTAAATGCGGGCGCCGCCTCGCCGTTAATTGAATGCGGAAGGCTTGCTGATGCACGCAGTCCGCTTTCAGCACGGGTGTTGTCACGCGGCGGCCGGCGCCGCAATTCACCTCCGGGCAATGCCCGTGCTGAAGGCTTCTTCGAGTCGCGTGCAAATCTGATAAAGACGTGACAGAGGGTGCTCGCTAAAGCGAGAAATCAGAAGACTGCCGCAACGGCAGTGTCTCAATAGTGAATGCTGATTCGGCGCGGGGTCTGAGGACGGTTGCGCCGCCAGCAGGCGGCAGCGGTTGCCTGCGTTGGCAATGAAGATTGGGTGAATAAGCCGTCTCGGTAATTCGACGACTTAATCGGCCCCGACGGAAACGATTAATTGCGGGTACGCGAGGGAGAGTGCATTAACTCCATTAAGTTCCCCGCGATCGCAAAATAATTTTCAAACCGCGCGGGAAACCGTCATTCGAGCCGTTCGATTACAAAAAATATCGACGGTCTTTCCTCAATGTGCTCCGACCCGATTACGTCACGCGTATTAAAACGCTGTTGCAAACACGCAACTTCGAATATTGGCGCGTTGCAAATTCGTTTTGGGTGCGGCTGGCGATCCGACACTTAGATCTTGCAATAAACATTGGAAATACAAGAACTTAGCGCCATCGGCTCCCGGATTGTTGCGAATTTCGAAAAATCATGTTGCGTGAATTGTCGGCGTCGATACCAGGGTCTCCCCCTACACTCACGCTTCGCTTCAAGGGTGCCCGGTCGATCCGAACGGGTCGGCCAAGCGGGCGGCGGCAGGTGCGATGCATCGGCCGCTGAGGCAGGTCCTGCTCCCCGTATAAATTTTTCGAATTGGAGTTCCCATGAAAAAGAGTCTCATCGTCGTTGCGGCTGCCGCATCGTTCGCTTCGGTCGCTCACGCACAAAGCAGCGTGACCCTGTACGGTCTGATCGACGCAGGTCTGACGTACACCAGCAACGTTGCTGGCAGCTCCAAGTGGGCAGCAAACAGCGGCGGCATCGACCAGAGCCGCTTCGGCCTGCGTGGCTCGGAAGATCTGGGCGGCGGTCTGAAGGCAATCTTCACGTTGGAAAGCGGCTTCAACATCAACAACGGCCAGTTCGCTAACAACAAGGGCATGTTCAACCGTCAGGCTTACGTCGGTCTGTCGAGCGCGCAATTCGGTACGGTCACGCTGGGTCGCCAGTACGACGCAGCGCAGGACTACCTCGCACCGCTGACCGCAACGGGCAGCTGGGGCGGCACGTACTTCGCGCACCCGTTCAACAACGACAACCTGAACACCAACGGTGGTCTGTCGGTCAACAACTCGGTCAAGTACTCGAGCGCTAACTACGCTGGCTTCACGTTCGGCGGCACGTACGGCTTCTCGAACCAGGCTGGTGGCTTCGCAAACAACCGTCAGTACAGCTTGGGCGCCGCCTACCAGTGGCAAGGCCTGCACCTCGGTGCTGCCTACGTTCAGCAAAACAACCCGGCTGCTAACGCAAGCGGCGCATCGGACGGCGTTCTGGCGAACACGTCGGGCGTCCTGACGGGCAACTTCCGTCAGCGTCAGTTCGGCGCAGGCGCTTCGTATGGCTTCGGCCCGGCGCTGGTCGGCGTGGCCTGGACGCAATCGCGCGTCGACAACCTGGTTGGTGCAGCAGCTGGTCAGCGTCAAGGCCACACCAACAACTACGAAATCAACGGCAAGTACAACGTGACCCCGGCGATGGCTCTCGGCGTGGCGTACACGTTCACCGACGCACGCGGCTACGGCATCAACGCCGACGGTAACGACATGAAGACCCGTTACCACCAGATCGGCCTGCAGGCTGACTACTCGCTGTCGCGTCGCACCGACGTCTACGCTCAGGCTGTGTACCAGCACGCAATGGGCGACGGCGGCGTGGCTTCGATCTACAGCGGCGACAACACGGTTCCGACCTCGTCGTCGAAGAACCAGACGGCTGCTACGGTCGGTCTGCGTCACCGCTTCTAAGCTTCAGCAGAAGCTGCCTGTAGTACAGAAAGGTGCCGTTCGCGGCACCTTTTTTTATGCGCGCGGCAGACCGGTAAGCCGGCTTCCGTATGCGAGAGCCAAAAAAACGGGCGTCCCTGGGGACGCCCGTTTTGCGATGACGACCCGGAGCCTTAGAAAATCGTCCGCAGACCGAGCGCAACGCCGGTCTGGTTGTTGCGGCCCGGCAGTTCGACCGAGGCCGCGCCCGACACCTTGTCGAAATCGACGGTGCCGTACACCTCGGTGCGTTTCGACAGCGCGTACTCGGCCAGTCCGACGAACGTGTAGCGGTAGCCGCTGCCGACCTGGCCATTGCCGATCGCCGCGTTCGACATGTGGTCGTAATACGCGGCGCCCGTCAGCGTCAGCGCGCGCGTGGCCTGCCACGTGACGCCGGCGAACGGTCCGTTGTCGATGCGGCCCGAGCCCTTGACGATATCGACGCCCGGCACGAGCGTCTGCTGCGCGAGCGCGCTGTCGACGAAGCCGGTGTCGTCCTTCGAATGCAGATAGCCGACGTACAGCTTCGTCGACCTGAACGCGTAAACCGCGTTCGCGTTGAAGATGGTCTGCTTGTGATTACTGTTGTCGCTGTTCTGCTGCACGCCGGCCGCGACCGACAGCGGACCCGCCACGTACGACAGCGTGAAGCCGTACATGGTGCCCGCACCGAGATGGCCCGGCACCTGGCCCGAGAAGCCGCCCTCGCCGGTCGATTCCGAATTCGTGCCGAACGAGTACATCGCGGCCACCGTCAGGCCGTTGAACGTGCCCGTGTACTTGACCGCGTTATCCGCGTACAGCCCCGCGCCGAGCGCGCCGGGCAGCCACGAGTTCTCGTTGTAGTTGCCGACCGTGAGCGGGTCGTAGGTGTCGCCGAGCAGGTCGAACAGCGGCGTCTTCTGGCGACCGAGCGTCAGCGTGCCGTACGGACTGCTGACGCCGACGTATGCGTTGCGATTGAAAATGCGCTGGCTATCCGAGGCCGAGCCGTTCTGCAGGTTGATACCGCTTTCCAGATCGAAGATCGCCTTCAGACCGCCACCGAGATCTTCCGAGCCGCGCAGACCCCAGCGGCTGTTGGTGATCGCGCCGTTGGTCATGTACAGACGGTCGTCGTTTTTGGCGTTCGAGTTCGTCAGATAGCGCACGCTGACGTCGGCGACGCCGTACAGCGTGATCGAGCTTTGTGCCGAAGCCTGTTCGGACGTCACGGCAAGCGCCGCGCCACCGACGAGCGCGGCGGTCTTGATAAAGCGGATGTGTCTCAAGGGATTTCCTGCGTGTGGAGAGAGATTTTCTAGTTCGGACGCGGCGCGCGCCAAGGGGTGGCGGCGCCGGGCGCGCCGATGATAGACCACGCTCCGCGTCGAACCATCAGCGCTGTGACGCAATAACCTATTGCCATTTTTGACAATTGCGCCGCTCCGGATCACAAAAGTTGACTTTCTCCCATGCAAGCTTCGAGTAGTCTCGAACGCGTTGACGTATCGACACTACTTTTGGAGCGACGCCAGCACGCGCTTCACGCGTGCACCGGGGAGCGCGATGCCCGGGCACTACGTGCCGTACCAGACCGCGCATCGCTACTATCTGCGCTGGAAAAGATCGGGCGTGATGAGCGCGATCATGCTGGCGCTGTTCAAGACCGACGACGCTCTCGAAACGCGCGCGACGCGCAAGGGCGGCGTACGCGCCGGGTAGCGCGCGCCCGCCGCGCCGCTAGATCTGCTCCCGTCCGTACGCATCTAGCCGCTCGAGATCGAGCACCTCGATCTGGTTATAAGACAGACGCAAAATCCGCAGCTTTTCCAGGTTCTGCAGCGCCTGATTGATGCGCTGCCGCGACACCCCCGCAAGCAAGCCGACCTCTTCCTGCGAAATCGCCAGTGTGTGCCCCGTGTCCGGATACAGATCCGGATTGAACAACTGCGCGAGCGATTGAGCGACGCGTGCGTCCACGTCGAGCAGCCGGCTGTTCTGGATCGACGCGATGAATTCCCCCATCCGGTTGTTCAACTGACGGATCACGAAGCCCGTGAACGGCAGGCTCGATTCGAGCAGCGCATGGAAGGTCGCTGAAGGCACGAACATCATCAGCGATGGCTGGATCGCGGCCACGTCGTACTTGCGCAACTCGCGCTTGATCACGCTGCCTTCGCCGAACCAGCCGCCCGGCGGCACGCCCGACAGCGTGCAACTGCGGCCCGACGCGTTGTAGATCGCGAGCTTGATGAGCCCCGAGTGCACGCCGATCCAATAGTCGGACGGTTGCTGGCGACGCGCGATCCATGCGCCGCCTTCAAAGTGCTCGGCGTGCGCGCTGGCGAGCACCATCGCTTGATGCTCGGTGGCGAGCGCGCGAAACCACGCGCAGGTGGCGAACAGCCGCGCCAGGTCGGCGGGCGCGACACGTTGGGGCGGGCGGGAGTCGGCGCGGTCGGTGAGAGGAGCGTCGGTCATCGGCGATAAGCGTCCTGGGAGCGGTTCCGGCTGAGCCATGTCAAGGCGGGGCGACGGCGGCGCCACTCTGTCATTTGAATGACAGACAGTTCATGACGACAATTGCTAGGCTAGGCCCTGGTTATTCATAGAAAACGATCACAACAATCGGCGGCGCGGCTCGCGCCTCAGGAGACGAAGCAATGACACAGCACATGTTCGACGAAGGCCTCGGGCGGCGCGAGGCCAATTATGTCCCGTTGACGCCGATCGATTTCCTCGTGCGCGCAGCGCAAGTGTATGGCGAGCGGCTCGCGATCGTCCACGGGGATACCCGCCGCAACTGGCGCGAGACCTACGAGCGCGCGCGGCGGCTCGCGAGCGCGCTGCACGAGGCCGGCATCGGCCGTGGCGATACGGTCGCCGCGCTGTTGCCGAACATCCCGCCGATGGTCGAGGCGCACTTCGGCGTGCCGATGGCCGGCGCCGTGCTGAATACGCTGAACACGCGGCTCGACGTACCGACGCTGCTGTTCATGCTGCGCCACGGTGAGGCGAAGGCGCTGATCGTGGATACCGAATATGGCGAGTTCGCGCATCGCGCTGCGCTCGAATTTCCGGAACTGCGCGTGATCAGCGTGGCCGATGCGCAGCCCGCCGACGCCGCGCAGTTCATCCGCGCGACCGACTACGAGCAGTTCCTGCAAACCGGCGACCCGTCCTGCGAGTGGACTCCGCCCGCCGACGAATGGGACGCGATCGCGCTGAACTACACGTCGGGCACGACCGGTGACCCGAAGGGCGTCGTCTACCATCACCGCGGCGCGTATCTGAACGCGCTGAGCAACATCCTCGAATGGGATATGCCGAAGCACGCGGTCTATCTGTGGACGCTGCCGATGTTTCACTGCAACGGCTGGTGCTTTCCGTGGACCGTGGCCGCGCGCGCGGGCGTCAACGTCTGTCTGCGCAAGTTCGACGCGAAGACCGTGTTCGAGCTGATTCGCCGCGAGCACATCACGCATTACTGTGGCGCGCCGATCGTGCAGAGTTCGCTCGCGAATGCGCCGGCCGAATGGCGCGAGGGCATCACGCATCGCGTGTCGACGATGGTCGCGGGCGCCGCGCCGCCGCCCGCGGTGATCGCGAAGATGAAGCAGATCGGTTTCGATCTGACGCACGTGTACGGGCTCACCGAAACCTACGGCCCGGCGGCCGTCTGCGCGAAGCAGCAGGAGTGGGACGCGCTCGACGAGCAGATCAGCGCCGACCTGACCGCCCGCCAGGGCGTGCGGTATCACCTGCAGGCGGCGGTCGCGGTGCTGGATGCGGACACGCTCGCGCCGGTGCCGGACGACGGCGAAACGATCGGCGAGATCATGTTTCGCGGCAACATCTGCATGAAGGGCTATCTGAAGAACGAGCGCGCGACCGAAGCCGCTTTCAAAGGCGGCTGGTTCCATACCGGCGATCTCGGCGTGCGCACGGCCGACGGCTATATCCGCATCCGCGACCGCAGCAAGGACATCATCATTTCGGGCGGCGAAAACATTTCGAGCATCGAGGTCGAGGACACGCTGTACCGGCACCCGGCGGTGTCGGTGGCGGCGGTGGTCGCGATGGCCGATCCAAAGTGGGGCGAGGTGCCGTGCGCGTTCATCGAGTTGAAGGAAGGCGCGCAGGCAACCGAGGAGGAAATCATCGCGCACTGCCGGCTGTTCCTGGCTGGCTTCAAGTTGCCGAAGGCGGTGCGCTTTGGCGAGTTGCCTAAGACGTCGACGGGGAAGATCCAGAAGTTCGAGTTGCGCGCGCGGATCAAGGCGGAGGGGAAAGGATAACGCGCTGCGATTTCTTTGTTTCAGGGCGGCGCGCATCGAGTTACGCCGGCGCGCGCCGCTTCATGCTGGCGTCAAATCCCCACTTTGTGCGCGTTCAGAATCAGCCGCAGGCCGAGCGCGGTCACCGCGCTCGCGGCGATGCGATCGATCCACGCCTTCCAGCGCAGATAGATTTCGCGCGGCCGTTGGCTAGAAAAGCACAGGGCGACGATCGTGTACCAGCCTGCTTCGATTGCGAAGATCGCCGGCGGCAGCGCGAAATAGCACCACACGGGCGGATGCTGCGGCAGCAGCGCGGCGAAGATACTGCCGTAATACACGGCCGTTTTCGGATTGCTGAGCTGCGTGCTCAAGCCGATCCAGAACGACTTGCGCGGATTGATGCCGCTGCCGGTTCGCGTTTCGCTGAACGCGAGCGGCTTCGCGGCGCCGCGCCAGATTTTCGACGCCAGATAGATCAGATAGACGCCGCCGGCTACTTTCAGCCCCACGTAGAGCCATTCGACCGTCGCGAGCAGCGTATAGAGCCCGAGCAGCGCGATGCCGCTAAAAAACACGCCGCCGATGCCCATGCCGAGCGCCGTCGCGAGACCGTCGCCACGCGACAGACCGATCGCGTTGCGCGCGACGATGACGAAGCTGGGCCCCGGACTCATCGCGCCTAAAAGCAGCGCGGCGAGGATCGTGAGGATGGCTGTCGAGGCGGGCATGGTCGTGTCTCCTGATGTCGGGCCGATGCCAGAGGTGCTGGCGAATACCGAGTTTCGCATTGTCCGCCAATCGCGCGGCGGAAGCCACGATTACCGAAAACTCGGAAATCCCGCAATCAGTACAATTAGAAAAACTTCTTTGCTGCGGCCAAAATACATCGAATGCTAGAATCACTTTCGATATAGTTCCCTCGCCACGGCGAGGCGACGCACGAAGCGAAACACGGGTGCAATTCGAGCCCCCTTCGATTCTTCGAGTAGCCGATTCGCTTGATCCCAGCGCTTTAATCCAGAATCTGACAGGCATCAGTTGCAAATGCGGGTTTTTACGCATTTGCAGGGATCGCGTGAATTCGTCGAATTGCTTTCGTTCAAATTGAATTAAGCACGAGCCTCGCGTTGTTATGCGAGTTGCCAGTTTGTCTAATGCCAGCAAGAGCTGCGACACCAATACGTTATGAAACAACGAGAAGGACAACAACGACTGTTCGAACGCGACGAGAACCTGCGCGAGCGCATGATCGCATGGATCCGCCGACGCATGGACGACCACAACATCACCCTCGAAGCGCTGGCCGAATCGCTCGAAGCCGATGCGAACGCCGTGGCCGCGGTGCTGTATCGCGACGCGTTCGGCAACACGTGGGACGGTCACGGCGATAAACCGGCATGGCTCGCCCGCGCGATTCACGCCGGACAAAGCATCGATCATTTCCGCTGCTGAGCGCGCGCAGGCGCACCGCGAACCGCCCGCGCGAAAAAAAGCCCGCGCAAGGCGGGCTCGATCTTTACTGCTCGGCGTTGCACGACGAATCGCGCATCACAGGTCGAAAAACACGGTTTCCTGATCGCCCTGCATGTGGATGTCGAAGCGGTACACGTTGGCCGTACCGGCAACGCGGCGCGCGATCAGCGTGCCACGGCGCTCGGCCGGCACCGACGCCAGCACGGCGTCCTGCTCGTTCGCCTGCGCTTCGTCCTCGAAATAGATACGCGTGAACGTGTGCAGCAGCATGCCGCGCATCGTCAGGATCACGTCGATGTGCGGCGCTTCGTCGGGGTTCGCGCGGCCCGGCTTCACCGTCTCGACGATAAAGCGCTTATGCGGGTCCGTACCGGTACCGACGCGCGCAAAGCCGTGAAAGCCGGTCTTCAGGATCTCGTCGCGCGATTCCGGATAGTGGCCGTTCGAGTCGACTTGCGACATTTCGATCATCGCGTCGCCGACTACCTTGCCGTCGCCGTCGAACACCTGACCGACGATCGTGATGTGCTCGCCGGCCGCTTCCATGTCGGCGATCACGTGCGTGAACAGGCTCTTGTAATCGAAGTCGTATTGCTGCGGGCAAAGACCGTAGGCGAAGTATGGACCAACGGTTTGCGAAGGCGTTTGCTTGAGAGTCGTCATGGCTTAGCGCTCCATCGGGGTTTCGTTCGGGCCGCGCAGCACGATGTCGAAGTCGTAGCCGAGCGCATAGGCCTCTTGCGTAATGTCGAGCGAGAACTTCGAGATCATGCGCTCACGGGCGTTTTCCGGCGTGCCCTGGTAGATCGGGTCGAACGCGAGCAGCGGATCGCCGGGGAAGTACATCTGCGTGACCAGACGCGAGCCGAAGTGGTCGCCGAACAGCGAGAAGTGGATGTGCTGCGGACGCCATGCGTTCGGATGGTTGCCCCACGGATACGCGCCCGGCTTGATGGTCAGGAAGCGGTAACGGCCTTCGTTGTCCGTGATGCAGCGGCCCGCGCCGAGGAAGTTCGGATCGAGCGGCGCGTCGTGCTGGTCGGCCTTGTGCACATAGCGGCCGGCGGCGTTCGCCTGCCAGATTTCCACGAGCGTGTTGCGCACCGGGCGGCCGACTTCGTCGAGCACGCGGCCCGTCACGATGATGCGCTCGCCGAGCGGTTCACCATTGCGCACCGCGTTGCGGGTCAGGTCGTTGTCGAGCGGGTCGAGGTCGTCGGTGCCATAGACCGGCACGCGCTGGTCGCGCAGACGTTCCTTCAGCGGAATCAGCGGGCGGGTCGGGCCGCGCTTGACCGACGAACCGTACGGCGGATAGATGTACTCGGGATGGGACGCGAAATCTCGCGGGGAAAGAATTGAATCTTCCATGAAGTGTCTCCGTTGGAGGAATCGGGGAATGCGGCGTTATGACTCGCACTTTATACAAAGCAGCCGGTTATGAAAAATGACGTTTTTGCCCGTTTCGTATAACCTTCCGTTATGCAACGCAGTCTCGCGGATAGCCGCGTCAAATTTCGTCATCTCCAGTGCTTTCTGGCCGTCGCGCAGTTCGGCAGCGTCCAGCGGGCGGCGGACAGTCTGTCGATCACGCAGCCGGCGGTATCGAAGACCGTCGCCGAGCTGGAAACCATTCTCGGCGTGAAACTGTTCGAGCGCGGCCGTCACGGCGCGGTGCCGACGCGCGAGGGGCAGCTTTTCATGCCGCACGCGAGCGCCTGCGTGAGCGCGCTGCGGCAGGGCGTCGATCTGCTCGCGCGCGCCGAGGGCGCGGCCGCCGCGACACTCGAAGTCGGCGTGCTGCCCACTGTCGCCGCGGCGCTGATACCGGCCGTGCTGAGACAGTTCTCGACGCAGTGGCCGCGCGTGATCGTGCGCCTCGCGACTGGCGCAAATCCGGAATTGCTCGAACGCCTGAAAGCGGGTTCGATCGAATTCGCGATCGGCCGCCTCGCGGACCCGGAGCGGATGGTAGGCCTGAGCTTCGAGCAGTTGTTTACCGAGCCGCTGATCGCGGTCGTGCGCGCCGGGCATCCGCTCGCGCAGGGAACGGCCTTGCCGGCCACGTCGCTGGAGGAATTTCCGATCGTGCTGCCGCCGTTCGGCACGCTGATCCGCCAGTCGACCGAGAGCCTGCTCAGCGCGTGGGGCGTGGCGCCGTTGTCAGGGTTCGTCGAGGTGTTGTCGGTATCGACGGGGCGTGCGCTGACGCTCGAAAACGGCGCGGTGTGGTTCGTGCCGCAAAGCGCGGTCGAATACGAACTCGCGCACGGCATGCTGGTGCGCTTGCCGCTGCCGTTTGCGGGTACCGGCGAGCCGGTGGGACTGATCCGTCGCTCGGATACGCAGCCGTCGGCGGTGGGGCGCGCGTTCATCGAGGCGGTGCGCGAGGTCGCGCGGGGCAGAATGGCGGCGGCGTCGGGCAAGGATGCGGGCAAGAGCACTGGTAAAACCGCCGGCAAAACGGCGCGCAAAGGCAGCCCGGGCGACGCGCCGCTCGAGTGATCCGGCGGCCTGCCGCACGCATGCCCCCGAGCGCCCAGCGGCACGCCGTTCGACGGATGAACCAACCAGTACAAAATGACGGTTGCGAATGCCCCGCGACCCGGTGTAAAAACACGGTGCGAAAGCCGCCGCAGCCCGTTTTTTGCGCGGCACGCCGCGTGCACGCCACGAGCGGGCACGCGTCACGCAGCCCATCGCGAGCGGCCGGAACGGTTCGCACCGAACCCCGGAAAGACCGGCCACCGCATCGAAAGACCGTACAAGGAGATTGCCATGCCCAGCGACTTGCCCACTCCCGAGGCCGCGCAGCGCGCCGTGATGGCGCCGGAGCACAATCCGCTCGGCACGGCCGGCCTCGAATTCGTCGAGTTCGCCGCCCGCGATCCGCGGGCGCTCGGCGAGACCTTCAAGCGGCTCGGCTTCAAGGCGATCGCGCGTCATATCAGCAAGGACGTGACGCTGTACCGTCAGGGCGAGATGAATTTCCTGATCAACGCGGAGCCCGATTCGTTCGCGGCGCGCTACGCGGAGGAATACGGGGTCGGCATCTGCGCGATCGGGATTCGGGTCGCCGACGCGCAGCGCGCGTTCGAACGCGCGGTGGAACTCGGCGCGTGGGAGTTCGAGGGCGAACGCCTCGGTGCCGGCGAGCTGTTGATTCCGGCGATTCAAGGCATCGGCGATTCACACATCTATTTCGTCGATCGTTGGCGCGGGCGCGGCGGTCAGCGCGGTGGCCTCGGTGATATCTCGATCTTCGACATCGACTTCCGCCCCATCGAAATCGACACGGCCGAAGCCGATCTGAGTCACGCGGGCAGCGGCCTGATCGCGGTCGATCATTTGACGCAAACCGTTGGCGAAGGCCGCATGCAGGAGTGGATCGACTTCTATCGCGACCTGCTGAATTTCCGCGAGATTCACGAGTTGCACGCGAATTGGCACGTGTCGGCGGAATCGCGCGTGATGGTGTCGCCGTGCGGCGCGATCCGCATACCACTGTACGAGGAAGGCACGCGCCGGACCAACCTGATGCACGAGTATCTGCCCGACCATCCGGGCGAAGGCGTGCAGCACATCGCGCTCGCCACCGACGACATCTTCGCGTGCATCGAGCGTCTGCTCGCGAACGGCGTCGAATTCGTCGAGCCGCCGCCGCGCTACTACGATCAGCTCGATGCACGTTTGCCGGGCCACGGGCTCGACGTCGAGCGGCTGCGGCGCACGCATGTGCTCGTGGATGGCGAGATCGGCGCGGACGGCGTGCCGTTGCTGTTTTTCCAGACCTTCGTGCGCCGTCGCGCCGGCGAGATCTTCTTCGAGATCGTGCAACGCCAGGGGCATCATGGCTTTGGCGAAGGCAACCTGGCCGCATTGGCGCAGGCGCGCGCCGGCAGCTGAATTTCGCGCGGCCGGCATGTGTGATTGATCCAATCACGCGTGCGGCTGGCGTTTCCTCACGCCCCCTCTGGCCGCTCCGCCAACTCCGGATAAATCGCACGGTACGCGGCCGCCTCGCCCAGCAGCCACTCGCGGAAATTCGCGAGCGGTTTGCCGTGGCTCAACTCGGTCGGATACACGAGGTAATACGCGGCGTCGGCGACGGCGGGACCGTCGAACGGAATCACGAGACCGAACTGCTGCAACTGCGTGTCGACGAAAAAGCGCGGCACCAGCGCAATACCGAGTCCGGCCGCGGCCGCGCTGATCAGCATCGTGTGCAGTTCGTAGCGCACGCCCTGCATCGTGCGGTTGTCGTCGACGCCGAACTTAGCGAACCAGGTCGCCCAGCCGTCGGGTCGCGTCGTCGAATGCAGCAGCGGATAGTTGAGTAGTTCGGCAACGTTGCGGATCGGCCGCTTCAGCAGACTCGCCGCGCAGACCGGTACCACTTCCTCGCTGAACAGAAAATCGGCCGATGTACCCGGCCACGTCGGCTTGCCGTAGTGGATGGCCGCTTCGAAATGCGTGTCGGCGAACGCGAACGTCGCGGTACGCACGCCCATGTTCACGCGCACGTCCGGGTATTGTTCATTGAATGTCGCCATGCGCGGAATCAGCCATTGCGATGCGAACGTCGGCAACACCGCGAGTTCCAGATAACCGCCGCCGCTGCCGTGCGCGATGATCGACAGCGTGTCGCGATCGAGGTGTTCGAGCGAGCGTCGCACCTGCGCGCTGTAGACCTTGCCCGCGCGCGTCAGCACCACGCGCTGCTTGACGCGCACGAACAGCCGCACGCCAAGATTGCTTTCGAGCGTATTGATCTGTCGCGACACCGCGCTTTCGGTGAGGAACAGTTCGCGCGCCGCGTGCGTGAAGCTCTCGTGCCGCGCCGCGGCTTCGAACGCGAGCAGCGCGCCCATGTTGGGAATCTTGAACTTTCGCACGTTAATTCCAAAAACGCATCAAGTGGCGATTTTATCTCGCTTTACGGGGGCGAAGCGGATTTTGAATAATCTCGCCCGTCATGTGGCGCTCGTGCGGGCGCTCAACGTTTAGCGTGGAGAAGCCGGATGCGAAACCTGAAGAATGCGAACATCGAACAACTGTTGATGAAACTGCTGGGCGCGGAGAAAACCGCGCGCCTGTTTGCGACGCTGAATCATCCACAGGTGTTGAACGAGTGGGAAAGCGGCAGCATCACGCGTGCCGAACTCGCGCAGGCGATGAACATGGCGCTGTTCGACGATCTGCTCGCGCGCTCGGAAAACGGCCGCCGCTATACGGAGGAAACCGTCGCCGCCGGCGGCAGCGTTCACTTCGATCATGGCGCGCTGCGCACCGTGCGCTGGCCGCACAGCGGCGCGCTGCCGCCCGGCGAGGCCGCGTTCGCGCGCATCCTGCGGCCGCTCGGTTTTCGGATCAACGGCCGTTATCCGCTCGATCGGCTCGGCATGACCGGCCGCGCATGGGCGCATGACGACGCGCCCGACGAGATCGCGCAGTTCTTCGTCAGCGAACTGCACCCGGAGCGTTTTTCCGCGGCGTTCCAGCAGGCGGTGACGAACGTCATCGGTGCATCGCGTGATCCATTGACGCCGCGCGCTAATGGCCTCTTGTGGGAACTCGAACGCGACGGCGTGCTGCCGATCGATGCGGCGCAAGAGTTGCTGCCAGTGATCGTCGGTGCGTTCGCGCGTCAGCATGAGATGCCACGCGAAGCCGACTACGAAGTATTGTTGAAGGAATCGGCGGAGATGGCGTGGATCGCGACCGAAGGCAACGCGTTCAATCATGCAACCGATCGCGTCGCGGATGTTTTCAAGCTGTCGGACGATCAGAAAGCGAAGGGTCGCCCGATGAAGCCGGACGTCGAGCATTCGCGTTCCGGGCGCGTATTCCAGACCGCGTATCGCGCGGATCTCGTGCAGCGTGAATTTCGCGCGGCCGACGGCAGTGTCGTCACGCGCGACGTGCCGGGCTCGTTCTACGAATTCATCACGCGCAAACGCAGTTTCGATCAGGACGCGCGCCGCTGGGAAACGGACCTGCGTTTCGATGCGGGCAACGCACAGGGAATCTTCCGGATGACCGCAAGCCAGGCGGCCTGAGCGCATACGTCGGCGCGAGCGCCGGCATCGCAGACGAGGAGCGCAGTGGGGACGTCATTGTCATTGGATGAAGGGCGGCGGGTCGGCGAGCGTGGCGCTTCGAATGAACCGCGTGTCGCCAGGCCTTTCGCGGGCAGCGCCGCCGTATTGCGGGCGCTCGAAAGCGACCTGCGCCAGCATGTGCGCGGCGAAGTGCGCTTCGATCGGGGTTCCAAAGCACTGTACGCGTCGGATGCGTCGAACTATCGGCAAGTCCCGCTCGGTGTGGTGGTACCGACCGATATCGACGATCTGCTCGCGACGCTCGACGCATGCCGTCGCAACGACGTGCCGTTTCTCGCGCGCGGCGGCGGCACGTCGCAGAATGGCCAGTGCGTGAACGTCGCGGTCGTCGCCGATGCGAGCAAGTACCTGAACCGCGTCGTCTCGATCGATCCGCTTGCGGGCGTCGCGATCGTCGAACCCGGCGTCGTGTGCGACTCCTTGCGCGATGCCGCCGAACAGCACGGCCTCACGTTCGCGCCCGATCCCGCCACGCATAGCCGCTGCACGCTAGGCGGCATGATCGCGAACAACTCGTGCGGCGCGCATTCGGTGATGGCCGGCAAGACCGTCGAGAACATCGAGGCGCTTGAAATCGCGACCTTCGACGGCGCGCGTTTCTGGGTCGGCCCGACCTCCGAAGAAGAACTCGAACGCATCATCGCGGCGGGTGGTCGACAAGGCGAAATCTACGCGGCGCTCAGGCAACTGCGCGACACGTACGCGGAACGGATTCGCGCGAAATTCCCGAAAATCAAGCGGCGCGTGTCGGGCTTCAATCTCGATCAACTGCTGCCGGAAAACGGCTTCAACGTCGCGCGTGCGCTGGTTGGCAGCGAAGGCACTTGCGCGGTCACGTTGCAGGCGAAAGTGAGACTCGTGAAGAGTCCGGCGAGGCGCGTGATCGTCGTGGTCGGCTTCCCCGACATCTATACGGCGGCGGACGCCGTGCCGCATTTCATGCGCTGCGGGCCGATCGCAGTCGAGGGACTCGACCGCGCGATCATTCGCGGCTTGCAGACGCGCGGTCTGAAGAAGGATGAGATCGCACTGTTGCCCCACGGCGATGCATGGGTCGTGCTCGAATTCGGCGCGGACACGCAGCACGAAGCTCTGCAACAGGCGCGCGATGCCGCCGAGTATTTTCAGTCGGGCGCGGCGGGGCCGGATATCTCGACGGTGCTCGTCGAAGATCGCGCATTGCAGGCAAAGGTGTGGTCGATTCGCGAGACCGGCGCGTCGGCGGTCGCGTTATCGGTGGACCGCGACAAGCCTGATCCGGTGGTCGGCTGGGAAGACGCCGCAGTCGATCCGTTGCGGCTCGGCGATTATCTGCGCGCGTTTCAGGCGCTCGTCGATCGCTATGGCTACGAGACGAGCCTGTACGGCCATTTCGGTGACGGCTGCGTGCACGCGCGCATTACGTTCGATCTGCGCAGCGCGGAAGGTATCGCGACATGGCGCGGGTTCTTGCGCGAAGCGGCGGAACTGGTGGTCGAATTCGGCGGCTCGCTGTCGGGCGAACACGGCGATGGCCAGGCGAAGGCCGAGTTTCTGCCGATCATGTACGGCCCCGAACTGATGCAGGCGATGGAGCAGTTCAAGGCCATCTGGGACCCGGCGAATCGTTTGAATCCGGGCAAGGTCGTGCACGCATACCGCGCCGACGAAAACCTGCGCATGGGTCCCGCGTACAAACCGGTGACGCTGCATACGAAGCTCGCGTTCGCGAGCCAGGAAGGCGACGGCTTCCAGAGGTCGATAGAACGCTGCATCGGCATGGGCAAATGCCGCTCGCTCGAAGGCGGCACGATGTGCCCGAGTTATCGCGGCACACGCGAAGAAAAATACTCGACGCGCGGGCGTGCGCATCTGTTCTGGGAAATGCTGCAAGGCGAAGTGATCGTCGATGGCTGGAACAGCCGCGAAGTGAAAGAAGCGCTCGATACCTGCCTCGCATGCAAGGGCTGCAAGTCCGATTGCCCGACGCACACGGACATGGCGTCGTACAAGGCGGAGTTCCTTTCTCACTACTATGAGAACAATCCGCGGCCGCGTCAGGCGCTGTTCATGGGGCGCATCGGCGAATGGGCGCCGTGGGCCGCGCGCGTTCCACGCTTGACCAACTTTTTGACAACGGCGCCCGGTTTGTCCGCGCTCGGCAAATGGATCGCGGGCGTGGCTCAGACCCGTGCGTTGCCGCGCTTTGCCGCTACGACTTATCGACGGAGCGCGTCGTCGCAAGCATCCGCGATTGATGCGCACGGCGGCGACGCAAAGAAGGTGATCCTATGGGTCGACACGTTCAACGACCACTTCACGCCCGAGATCGCGCAGGCCGCCGCTGATGTGCTCACGCAACTCGGCTGGCACGTCGTGCTGCCAAAGAAGCGTTTGTGTTGCGGGCGTCCGCTGTACGACTTCGGTCTGCTCGAACGCGCGCGTGAACTGCTGACGCATATCGTCGACGATCTCGCGGAAGACATCGCTGCCGGCGTGCCGCTGGTCGGTCTGGAGCCGGGCTGTCTGTCGGTGTTCAAGGACGAGTTGCTGAAGCAACTCCCCGATCATGCGTTGGCGAAGAAGCTGTCCGCGCAAACGTACCTGTTTGCCGATTTCGTCGCGCGTCAGCCGTTCGAGTGGCCGACGCTCGAGGCCGATGTGATCGTGCATGGCCATTGCCACCAGAAGGCGCTATTCGGCATGCAGGGCGATACGGCGTTGCTGAACAAGCTGGGCGTTAGATGGAGGCTGCTCGATACCGGCTGCTGCGGGATGGCGGGATCGTTCGGCTTCAATGTCGAGCATCACGCGCTGTCGGAAAAGATCGGCGAGGACATATTTGAGGCCGTGCGCGACGCGACGGCGGCGCATGCGGAAACGCTCGTGCTGACCAACGGCTTCAGTTGTCGCGAGCAGATCGAGCACGGCACGGGGCGACACGCACTGCATATCGCGCAACTCGCGCAACGGGCGCTGGCGGCGCGCTGAGTGCCGCGCGCCGTGCAAGGCGCGCTATTTTTTCGCTGAGTCGTTCGCGGCAGGCGGTGTGTGCCGCAGGTCCGCATTGGTCGCCATCCACAACACTTCGGCGTCTTCCTCGCTGGTCGACACCGCCGCGTGACCCGTGCGGCTGTCGAAGTAGAGGCTGTCGCCCGCGTTCAGATGCGTCGGCGCGTACAGCTCCGAATAGAGGCACACGCTGCCGCTGATCACATAGAGAAACTCCTCGCCTTCGTGGCGGCCCCAGTCGTCGAAGGCGTCGAGCGTGTGCGCGGAGATGCGGATGCGAAACGGCAGCATCGCCTTGTGCGCGAGATCGGTGGCGAGCAATTCCATCTGGTAGCCGCGATACGCGTGGCGCTGGCCTTCGTTCTTGCGCGTTAGCGCGCGCCGGCCGCTCGCGCTGACTTTCGGCGTCGAGCCGAACAGTTCGCCGATTTCGATCTTCAGGCCCAGCACGATTTTTTGCAGCACGTCGAAAGTGGGGGACATCAGACCGTTTTCGATTTTCGACAGCGTCGAGCGTGAGACGCCGCACAGGCGGCTCGCGGTTTCGAGCGTCAGATCCTGCGCCTGACGGGCGGCGCGCACGCGCCGGCCGAGATCGGTGGAGGAGGTGTCGGCGGATTTGGTGAGATGGGTGTCCATGAGGCTTGCAGCGGGTCGGGTATGCGCTTGATCGGGCGAATAATGTTTCCGATCATAACATTTGGCGTGACTGGTGCCTTTGGGCGCCGATTCAAGCGTTCGCGCGCTTTTCTCATCGGAAACGTCGCAACTTTCCGATCACGTCGACGCGGCGCGCGCACACTTGTGTGCAAGGCGTTTTTCACGCATTGCGAGTGAATATTTCATTGAGCTGCTTGCCCGCCGCCGCGCCGGTGAAGTCGAAGCGGCCATCGGCCAGCGCCTGAGCGGCGTGCATTAAGCTACCCCATGCCGTACGCGCGAGGCCGCCGCCGACGCTGATCCGCCGCACGCCGAGCGCGGCCACGTCCTGCAACGTCAACGTCGAGGTGGAGCCGATCAGCAGATTGACCGGTTTCGGCGCGACGGCCGCGACCACCGCTTCGATCTGCTCGGGCGTCTGGATGCCAGGCGCATACAGGCAGTCGGCGCCCGCCGCCGCATAGGCTTTTAGCCGCGCGATGGCATCGTCGAGATCGGGCTTGCCGGCGAGGAAATTCTCCGCGCGGCCGACGAGCAGCGTATCGCCGCCGTTCTGATCGATCGCGCGCCGCGCCGCGCTGAGCCGCTGCACGGCGACGTCGACCGGAAACAGCGGCGCGGCGGGGTCGCCGGTCGAGTCCTCGATCGACAGACCCGCGACGCCCGTTGCCACCGCGAGCGCCACGCTCTCGGCGACTTCGTCCGGATCGCCGCCGAAGCCGTTTTCGAAATCGGCGTTGACCGGCAAGTCGGTCGCATCGACGATCGCGCGCAGGTGGGCGAGGATCGTTTCGCGCGGCACGGTATTGTCCGCATGTCCGGTCGACCACGCAAAACCGGAACTGGTGGTGGCGAGCGCCTTGAAGCCGAGCGTATGCAGATAACGGGCGCTGCCCACGTCCCACGGATTGGGCAGCACGAAACAGCCAGACGAGTGCAGCGCGCGGAAAGCGGCGCGTTTTTCAACGGCGGTGCGGGGCATCGCATGTCTCCTTGGAGTGAGGGAGCGTGGCTCCCTCGTTGAGGGCAAAACGTCGGGTCAACTGATGCGCGGGCAAATCGGCATTCACCAGGGGAAAGTCTATGTCCGGATCGAAAGCGCGGCTGATGAAATTGCTGGCGACTTTCACAGTCGTTTCCAATCGTTCAAAATGCCGACAGGCGAACAAGCCGGCTCAGAAATGCGAGGTCACTTTCCCAAAGGAGGCGCGACATGAACATCGCGACGCAGATGCGGTCGATCCCTGCCGTGTTGGCGCTGACGCTCGTTGGCTGTGCCGCGGGCGGCGGGAACGGCGGCGCGCAAACCCATCTGAGTGCAACGCAATGCCAGGATCTGACCGACCTCAGGAACAAGGCGCCGGTCACGCACCAGCGGAGCATGAGCGAACTGACGGCGCTGCAGCAAGCGGGCTACCACCCTGAACGGCGCTTTGATCCTGACTATCCGGCGAGTCTCGAGCGCGCGCAGCGTCAGGTGAACATCTGGTATCAGACGGAATGCCCGCAGGCACGGTCTGGTTGAATCCGCGGCGGCGTCGGCATTGGCGGTACGTTTTAGCGCCGCATATAAGTAGAAAAAGCGAGCGCATGCGTTGAAAACATGCGCTCGCTTCATATCGGTTCGAAACGGCGAAAACGGCACAGACGGAAAAAGCCGCTAACTCACGAGTCTTTCCTTGCTACGGAGATTCGCAACACGTTCGCGACTCGTCATTGACCGTCCGGATTAACTACCATCGGATGATGGCCCGATTGCGACGATCCGCCCATCGGCGACCCGTAACCCGACGTGTCGGCCTGTCCCTTTCCGTTCATCGCGGACACGCGTGCCTCGGCCGCCTGAATGTCCGCGGGATACTGGGCATCGAGCGAGATGGCCGGGTTATAGCCATTCTGTTCGAGTTGCTGCACCTCCCCTTTGACTTCGGCTCGCGTGATCGGCTGTTCCGATTGTGCGAACGACGCGAGCGGTGCAGCGGCGATCACGGCCGTCAGCGCAACTGCCTGGATAAGCGATTTCATGATGTTTCCCTCCGTAGTTGTCTATCCGGCACCGCAGGGATGCCGGCGCCATAAAAACAGTCTAGAAGGGTGCGTACTTCGGGAAAACCACTAGTCGACTAATTCAGTATTGCAGAGAACGGGTAGTCGGCGAGCTGTAATCTCGCCGTCGCGGTTTTCGTAAAACACCGGAACAGCGCCCGTAAATTCAGTCACACGCCTTCGCGTACATCGACGCGGTAAGTCGTGACTTGCCGGTAGGTATCGCCGGGGTGCACGATCACTTCGTCCTGGCTGGTCATATTGACCTCATTCGGAAAACCGCCAGCTTCGAGGCACAAACCGGCGTGCCGTTGATAGCGGACGCCGCCGCGTCCCAGGTTGCCGTTCAGCGCGTTGCCCGTGTAAAACTGCAAGCCCCGCTGATCGGTCGCGACGGTCAGTTCGCGTCCGCTGCCCGGATCGTATGCGCAGGCAACTTCGCGCAGTGGCGGCGCGTGGCCGTCGTCGCCGTTTATCGCGTCTGCGGGCGCCTCGCGCAGCACGTAGCAATGATCGAAGCCGCCAGCACGCGCGAGTTGCGAGTGCGGCCAGTCGAGCCGGCCGCCGATCGGCGCGCTCTGCCGGAAGTCGAATGCGTTGCCCGCGACGTCGGCGAGCTTGCACGGAATCATCGTCGCGTCGACTTCGAAGAAGCGCTCGGCGTCGATCGACAGCACGTGGCCGCGAATGTCGGTGCCCGCGCGCCCGGTCAGGTTGAAGTACGGATGACTGGTCAGATTGAGTGGCGTCGGCGCGTCGGTGATCGCTTCGTAGCCGATCGTCAGCGTGCCGTCGTCGTCGAGCGAATAGCGCACCTGCACCGTGACGTTGCCCGGGAAACCGGCGTCGCCTTCGGGCGACTCCAGGCGCATCAGCAATGCGCCGTCGTCCTCGGCGACGTCCCACAACGCGCGATGAAAACCGACCGTGCCGCCGTGCAGCAGATTCGGGCCTTCGTTGCGATCCAGCGTGTACTCGATGCCGTCGAGCGAAAAGCGCGCGCCCGCAATGCGATTCGCCCAGCGGCCGACCAGTCCGCCCATGTAGGTCGAGGCCGCCACGTATTCGGCGGGCGTGTCGTGGCCGAGCAGAATATCGCCGAGACGTCCGGCGCGATCCGGCGCGTGCCACGAAACCAGCGTCGCGCCGAGGTCGCTGATGGCGACTTTCATGCCGTGTGCGTTACGCAGCGTATAGAGCCGGACCCGATCACCGCCCTGCAGCGTGCCCCATGGCTCGGAAGAGAGTTGTGCGATGCTGATCATGTGGTCAGTGCGAAGAAAAAATAGAAAAGCATGCTCAGCCAGTGGTTTTCGTCTTCGGCCCCACGCGCTCCTGGTATTCGCGCGGCGTGCAGCCGAGTTCGCGGCGAAATACCGCGTACATGTATTGCAGCGACGTGAAGCCGCAACGAATCGCGACTTCCGCGCTCGACGCATCGCGCTTCGCGAGCAATGACTTCGCGACGTCGAGCTTGTGGCGCAAGATCTCCTGATGCACGGTGCATTGCCGCTCGCGCCGGAAATACTCTTCGAGCGACGAACGCGACACGCCAACATAGTCGGCCACCTGCTCGGTGCGGATGCCCTGGCACGCGTACTGGCGGATGAAATGACGCGCCCGCATCACGTAGGGACTCGCGAGCGGCTGATGCCGCGTCGATTCGAGCACGTTGATGCCGACCGGCGGCACCAGAATGCGGCGCCCCGGAAAACGCGCGCCGTGCAGCATCTGATGCAGGATGTGCGCGGCGGTACGGCCCATTTCCTCAGTGCCCTGAATCACCGACGACAGCGGAATGCGCGTCAGCGTCCGCGTGAGCGGATCGTTGTCGATGCCGATGATCGCGACTTCCTCGGGCACTGGAATGCCCGCGATCAGACAGGCCTGCAGCAAATGCCGTGCACGCGCGTCGGTCACCGCGATGATGCCGACCGGCTTCGGCAGTTGCCGCAGCCACGTGGTCAGCTGTTCGATCGCCTGGTTCCACGACGGCGCGCTCGTGGACAGGCCGCGATAGATCTCGCTGTCGATCTGCGCCGCGCTACGTCCGTCCGCGCTGCGCAGATGCGCGAAGGCGAGTTCGCGCTGTTGCGCCCAACGGTTTTCCTGCGCCTGCGGCAGGCTGTACAGCGCGAAGTTTTCGAGGCCAGCGCCGATCAGATGCGTGTACGCGAGCGACACGAGCTTGCTGTTGTCGGTCGCGATATAGGGTAAATCCGAGGGGTACTGCGTCGGATCCTCGTACGACGAACCGACCGCGACCACCGGCAGCGGGCAGTCGCGCAGGGCTTCGCCGACGGCCGGATCGTCGAAGTCCGCGATGATGCCGTCGCCGTCGAAGCGCTGGATACCGGCGAGCCGGCAGCGGAAGTCCTCTTCGAGGAAAAGATCCCATGCGACCCGGGTCGACAGCAGGTAGTTGCCGATGCCGGTGATGATCTCGCGATCGTAGACCTTGTTCGCGTTGAACAGCAGCGCGATCCGATGGGTTGTCTGAGGTGCTTGTGGACGGGTCATGGCGGTGTGCGGCGTGTGGACGATAGACCACGCGCCTTTGTCTCCATTGTGTCGGGTGCCTTGGGGCAACCCCGTTTTTAAGCGTCTGGCTATTCTAGGCGTCGAATCGCGCGCCGGCAGCAAACAAACGCGCAGGCGGTAAGAAACATCAAGCTCGCTGCGAAATTTCGCAATTGCCGGCACATCGTGCAAGCGGCAGCATGGCGTCACCTCGTCGGCCCGCACGGCCAAGCCGCGCCGGTCGCGGTGAAGAATGCAAAGAAAACCTTTCATGGGACCCGAGTAGTCGTCATGCGGCAACTCGGGTCGACTGGAGACGCCGATGTCCTACTTCGAACACATTCCCCAGATTCGTTACGAAGGCCCGCAAACGGACAACCCGCTCGCGTACCGTCACTACGACAAAACCAGGAAGGTACTCGGCAAAACGCTCGAGGAACATCTGCGTATCGCCGTGTGCTACTGGCATACGTTCGTGTGGCCCGGCGTCGACATCTTCGGTCAGGGCACGTTCCGGCGACCGTGGCAGCAACCCGGCGACGCAATGGAGCGGGCGCTTCAGAAAGCCGACGCCGCGTTCGAATTCTTCTCGAGGCTCGGCACGCCGTACTACACGTTCCACGATACCGACGTCGCGCCCGAAGGCGCGAGCGTCAAGGAATACAGCGAGAACTTCCTGCGCGTGTCCGATTACATCGCGCGCAAGCAGCAGGATACCGGTATCAAATTGCTGTGGGGCACCGCGAATCTGTTTTCGCATCCGCGTTACGCGGCCGGTGCCGCGACCAATCCGAATCCGGAGGTGTTCGCCTTCGCCGCGACCCAGGTGCGTCATGCGCTCGACGCGACGCTGCGCCTCGGCGGCGAGAACTACGTGTTGTGGGGCGGCCGCGAAGGCTATGACACGCTGCTGAACACCGACCTCGTGCGCGAGCGCGAGCAGTTCGCGCGCTTCCTGCACATGGTGGTCGAGCATAAGCACCAGATCGGTTTCAAGGGCACGCTGCTGATCGAGCCGAAGCCGCAGGAACCGACCAAGCATCAATATGACTACGACGTCGCGACCGTGCACGGCTTCCTGCTGCAGCACGGTCTCGACAAAGAGATTCGCGTCAACATCGAGGCCAATCACGCGACGCTCGCGGGCCATTCGTTCCATCACGAGATTGCGACCGCGTTCGCGCTCGGCATCTTCGGCAGCGTCGATGCGAATCGCGGCGATCCGCAAAATGGCTGGGATACCGATCAATTCCCCAACAGCGTCGAGGAGCTGACGCTGGCCTTCTACGAGATTCTGCGGCACGGCGGCTTCACGACCGGCGGCATGAACTTCGATGCGAAAGTGCGGCGCCAGAGTGTCGATCCTGAAGACCTGTTTTATGGCCACATCGGCGCGATCGATAATCTCGCGCTCGGCCTCGAACGTGCGGCGGTGCTGGTCGAAAACGAGCGCCTCGAGCAGTTCAAGCGGCAACGCTACGCGGGCTGGGATGGCGAGTTCGGCCGCAAGATCCTGTCCGGCGAATATTCACTGTCGACCCTCGCGGCGGACACGCTCACGCGCGACCTGAACCCGCGGCATGTGAGCGGGCAGCAGGAACACATGGAAAACATCGTAAATCAGGCGATTTATAGCGGACGTTGAATAAAGATCGCGCGGCCACGTGGACCGCGCGCACCAGCAAGCTGTGGGTTGTCGCTTGTCCGAGTCTGCGGCTCGCAGCGCAGACCGATACGTCCGGTATTCCGGCGATCACTAACAAAGGAGACAAAAATGAAGTTCGCAATGCGTCGTAACGTACTGAGCTCGCTGCTGTGCGGCGCGGTACTCGCCAGCCTGTCGCTCGCCGCGCCGCTCGCGCACGCCAGCAAGGATCATCCGGAAATCGGCTTCTGTATCGACGATCTGCGCGTCGAGCGCTGGTCGCGCGATCGCGACTATTTCGTCGCCGCGGCGGAAAAGCTCGGCGCGAAGGTGTCGGTGCAATCGGCCGATGCTAGCGAAGAGCGTCAGATCTCGCAGATCGAAAACCTGATCTCGCGCGGCGTCGACGTGATCGTGATCGTGCCGTTCAATTCGAAGACACTCGGCAACGTGGTGGCCGAAGCACGCAAAGCCGGTATCAAGGTCGTGTCGTATGACCGTCTGATTCTCGACGCCGATATCGATGCCTACATCTCGTTCGACAACGAGAAGGTCGGCGAAATGCAGGCTCAGGGCGTCTACGACGTGCGGCCGAAGGGCAACTACTTCCTGCTCGGCGGCGCACCGACCGACAACAACGCGAAGATGCTGCGCCAGGGCCAGCTGAAGGTGCTGCAACCGGCGATCGACAAGGGTGAGATCAAGGTCGTCGGTCAGCAGTGGGTGCCGGAGTGGAGCGCATCGACCGCGCTGCGCATCATGGAAGACGCGCTGACCGCGAACAACAACAAGATCGACGCAGTCGTCGCGTCGAACGACGGCACCGCTGGCGGCGCGATCCAGGCGCTCGCGGCGCAAGGCCTCGCAGGCAAGGTACCCATCTCGGGACAGGATGCCGACCTCGCAGCCGTGAAGCGCGTAGCGGCCGGCACGCAGACGATGACGGTCTACAAGCCGCTGAAGCTGATCGCGGGCGAAGCGGCCAAGCTGTCGGTCGCGCTGGCGAAGGGTGACAAGCCGGGGTTCAACGCGCAGTACGACAACGGCAAGAAGAAGGTCGATACGGTGCTGCTGCAGCCGACCAAGCTGACGAAGGCCAACCTCGACACCGTCGTGAAGGACGGCTTCTACACGCAACAGCAACTCGCGAGCAAATAACACTGAGACGGGTGTGATGTGAACGTCACGCTCCCGGGTCATCGAGCCCGGGAGCGTGGTCGAACATCGGCCCAACTTGCAGCGAGGCATAGCGAATGACGCAACCTCTTCTGACGATGCGCGGCATCGTCAAAGCTTTTTCCGGCGTGAAGGCGCTCGACGGCATCGATCTGACCGTATCGCCGGGCGAATGCGTGGGCCTGTGCGGCGAAAACGGCGCGGGCAAATCGACGCTGATGAAGGTGCTGTCCGGCGTCTATCCGCACGGAACCTGGGATGGCGAGATCACCTGGGAAGGCGAAACGCTGAAGGCCGCGAGCGTACGCGACACCGAACGCGCGGGCATCATCATCATCCACCAGGAATTGATGCTCGTGCCGGAGTTGTCGGTCGCGGAAAACATCTTTCTCGGCAACGAAATCACGTTGCCGGGCGGCCGCATGAATTACGCGGCGATGTATCAGCGCGCCGACGAACTGCTGCGCGAACTCGGCATCAGCGGCATCAATGCCGCGCAGCCGGTGATGAACTACGGCGGTGGCCATCAGCAGCTGATCGAAATCGCGAAAGCGCTGAACAAGCGCGCGAAGCTGCTGATTCTCGACGAACCGTCGTCGTCGTTGACCGCCTCCGAAATCGCGATCCTGCTCGACATCGTGCGCGATCTGAAACGGCGCGGCATTGCCTGCGTGTATATCTCGCACAAGCTCGACGAAGTCGCGGCAGTCTGCGACACGATCAGCGTGATTCGCGACGGCCGCCATGTCGCCACCGAGCCGATGCACGCGCTGACGACCGAGCGGATCATCTCGCTGATGGTCGGCCGCGAGATCAAGAACCTGTTTCCGCGCGAGCCGCATCCGATCGGCGACGTGATCTTCGAAGCCCGCAACGTCACCTGTTTCGACGTGACGAATCCGCGCCGCAAGCGTGTGGACGACGTGTCGTTCTCGTTGCGACGCGGCGAAATTCTCGGCGTCGCCGGGCTGGTCGGCGCGGGCCGCACCGAGCTGATGCAGGCGATCTTCGGCGCGTATGCGGGCATCAGCGAGGCGCACGTCGTGCTCGACGGCAAGCCGCTGAAAATCCGCGCGCCGATCGACGCGATTCGTGCCGGCATCGCGATGGTGCCCGAGGACCGCAAACGCCACGGCATCGTGCCGGGCATGAGCGTCGGCCACAACATCACGCTTGCGGTATTGCAGCGGTTTACGTCGGGTGGACGCATCGATTCCGCGGCCGAACTCGACACGATTCATACGGAAATGAAGCGGCTTTCCGTGCGTGCCGCGAATCCGATGCTATCGATCGCAAGTCTGTCGGGCGGCAATCAGCAGAAGGCCGTGCTCACGCGCATGCTGCTGACCAACCCGACCGTGCTGATCCTCGACGAGCCGACACGCGGTGTCGACGTCGGCGCCAAGTACGAGATCTACAAACTGATCTTCCAGCTGGCGCAGCGCGGCATGTCGATCGTGATGGTGTCGTCCGAATTGCCGGAAGTGCTCGGCATCAGCGACCGTGTGCTGGTGATCGGCGAGGGCGAGTTGCGCGGCGACTTCGTCAACGACGGTCTCACGCAGGAAGACATCCTCGGCGCCGCGATCCGCCCCGTGCATCTATCTACGAACTCAACCGCAGCGAGTGCCGCATGACTCCCGACGTAACTTCCCAACGCACCGACAACGCCGCGCCGCGAGGCGCATTCGGCGGCACGCAACGGCTCCAGCAACTGTTCGCGCGCTACAAGATTCTCGCGCTGCTGATTGCCGTCGCGGTGATCTGGATTTTCTTTTCGGCGCTCACGCACGGCGCGTTCGTCACGCCGCGCAATCTGTCGAATCTGCTGCGGCAGATGTCGATTACCGGCATGCTCGCATGCGGCATGGTGTTCGTGATCATCGCCGGTGAAATCGACCTGTCGGTCGGTTCGCTGCTCGGTTTGCTCGGCGGCGTCGCGGCGATTCTCGACGTGAACCGGCACTGGCCGATCGGCGTGACGATTCCGGTCGTGCTGCTGCTCGGCATCGTGGTCGGTTTGTTCAACGGCTGGTGGTCGACGTATCGGCGTGTGCCGTCGTTTATCGTCGGGCTTGGCGGCATGCTCGCGTATCGCGGCATTCTGCTCGGCGTTACCGGCGGCTCGACGATCGCGCCGGTGTCGGACAGCTTCGTGTTCGTCGGCCAGGGCTATCTGCCGCGGCTCGCCGGCGACACGCTCGCCGTCGTGCTGTTCGTGCTGCTGGCTTTCCTGACGATCCGCCAGCGCGCCAACCGGCAGCGTTATCAACTGCGTGTCGTGCCGTTCTGGCAGGACGTCGCGAAGGTGGTCGGCGCGGGCGCGATTCTCGCCGGCTTCGTCGCGATGCTCGACAACTACGGCGGCATTCCGGTGCCGGTGTTGCTGCTGCTTGCACTGCTCGGCATCTTCACGTGGATCGCGACGCAGACCGTGTTCGGACGCCGCATCTACGCGGTCGGCTCGAACCTCGAAGCGACGCGCCTGTCGGGTGTCAACACCGACCGCGTGAAGCTCGCGATCTTCGCGCTGATGGGGCTGATGTGCGCGTTCGCCGGCATCGTCAACACGGCGCGGCTCGCGGCCGGTTCGCCGTCGGCGGGCTCGATGGGCGAGCTCGATGCGATCGCCGCGTGCTTTATTGGCGGCACATCGATGCGCGGCGGATCAGGCACCGTGTACGGCGCGCTGATCGGCGCGCTCGTGATGGCGAGCCTCGACAACGGCATGTCGATGCTCGACGTCGACGCGTACTGGCAGATGATCGTGAAGGGCGGCATCCTCGTGCTGGCCGTATGGATCGACGTGGTGTCGGGTTCGAACCGCCGTTGATCCGGTCGCATCGTCGCCTGATTGAATCAGGCGCAAGGTTCGCGGTGTGCCAGCGGTTTTAATCACGCTCGCACACCGCGGCCCGCGCGATAGCAGTTAATGAAACACCCCACGACTTTCCCCCGCCGCTTTCAGTCCCCGCCTTTCCGCGCCGCACGGCCGCTGCAGGTTCACGCGCGCATTTAAGTCTCACGCTCGCCGATTCGTCTTATTACTATTCGCAGTCAAAGACGGGTGCATCGGCGCTGTCGCCGTTTTCCTACCATCGAGCCAGCCGAGCGAGTCATGCCATGTTGACGCGCAGAACCTTTCTGCTTGGCGGCGCCAGTGCGTTGGGCGGGCTGCTGGTCGGCTGGGGCGTGGTGCCGCCGCGCCAGCGCCTGATGACATCGACGCCGCTGCCGACGCAAGGCACGCAGGTCGCGCTGAACGGCTGGGTCAAGATCGACACCGACAACCGCGTGACGATCATCGTGCCGAAGGCCGAGATGGGGCAGGGCATCCATACCGGACTCGCGATGCTGCTCGCCGAAGAACTCGACGCCGACTGGTCGCAGGTGCACGTCGAAGAGGCGCCGATCGATCGGATCTACAACGCGGTGCAGAGCATCGTCGACGATCTGCCGTTTCGCCCGGACGACGACAGCTATATCCGGCGCGGCACCGTGTGGATTACGAGCAAGGCGGTGCGAGAGTTCGGCACGATGATGACGGGCGGCTCGTCGAGCATGAACGATCTTTGGACGCCGATGCGCGAGGCCGGCGCGTCGGCGCGCGTGATGCTGATCGGCGCGGCGGCCGAGCGCTGGGACGTGCCGGTCCACGAATGCCGCGCGGAAAAGGGCTACGTGCAGCATCCGCGGGGACATAAGGCGACGTTCGGCGAGTTGTCGTCGGTGGCCGCGGGCCAGCCGCTGCCGCGCAGCGTCGTCCTGAAGCAGCCCGCCGACTTCAAGCTGATCGGCCAGCCCATCCGGCGCATCGAAGCCGCGTCGAAAATCGACGGCGCGGCGCGCTTCGGCATCGATGTGCTCCCCAACGGTTTGGTCTATGCGAGCGTCGTGATGTGCCCGACGCTCGGCGGCACGGTCGCGCATTTCGACGCGACGCCCGCGCAAAAGATGCCGGGCTTCATCAAGGCGCTCGCCGTGCGGCCGTATGCGGGCGGCACCGGCGGCGTAGCCGTGATCGCGGACAACGCGTTTCACGCGATGAACGCGGTCGAGGCGATCAACGTGAGTTGGCATGACGGCGAGGCCGCGAAGTTGTCGAGCACGGACGTGGATCGCCACCTCGTCGACGCGCTCGACCATACGGACGGTCACGTGTATTACGACATCGGCAACGTCGATAACGCGATGAGCCGCGCGGCGCGCAAGATCGAAGCGGTCTATCACGCGCCATATCTGGCGCATGGCGCGGTCGAGCCGCTGAACTGCACGGTGCAGGTCGCCGACGGCGCGGCGACCGTCTGGGTGTCGACGCAAATGCCGCGGCTCGCGCGGCATCATGCGGCGAAGGTGCTCGACCTCGACGTCGATCTCGTCGATGTGCAGACGCAGTTGTTGGGCGGCGCGTTCGGCCGGCGCCTCGAACTCGATTTCGTCGCGCAGGCCGCGGCGATCGCGCGCGAGGCCGATGGCCGTCCGGTGCAAACCATCTGGTCGCGCCAGCAGGATTTCATGCACGACTTCTATCGGCCCGCTTGCGCGGCATGGCTGCAGGCCGGTTTCGACGAGCACGGCAAGCTGGTCGCGTGGCACGCGAAGTCGGCGGGCCAGGCGATCGTGCCGGACGCGCTCGCGCGGTACTACGGCGTGCCGCACCTCCCGATCGACAAGACCACCTGCGAAGGCGCGTTCGATCAACCGTACGAGTGGCCGGCCGCGCGCGTGTCGCACAAGATCGTCGAATTGCCGGTGCCGATCGGCTTTTGGCGTTCGGTCGGCCACTCGCATCAGGCTTTCTTCACCGAGAGCTTCACCGACGAAGCCGCCGCCGCGGCCGGCCAGGACCCGATCGCGTTTCGCGCGATGCTGCTCGCCCAGCATCCGCGCCATCTGGCGGTCCTGAAGCGTGTCGAGAAATTGTCGGACTGGGGACGTCCGCTCAAACCCGCCGCCGATGGCGCGCGCTGCGCGCGTGGCGTCGCGTTGCACGAGGCGTTCGGCAGCGTCGTCGCGCAGGTCGCGGAGGTGTCGATCGGGGCGAACCGGCAGATTCGCGTGCATCGCGTGGTGTGCGTGATCGATTGCGGCTTGCCGGTGAACCCCAACCTGATCCGTCAGCAGATGGAAGGTGGCATCGTGTTCGGGCTGTCGAGTGCGTTGCAGAACGAGATCACGATCGTCGACGGCCAGGTGCAGCAGAAGAACTTCGTGGACTTTCCGGTCGTGCGGATGAATGTGTGCCCGGCGATCGAAGTCGACATCATGCCGAGCCAACTGCATCCGCAAGGTGTCGGTGAACCGGGCGTGCCGCCGATCGCGCCGGCGGTGGGCAATGCGGTGTTCGCGCTGACGGGGCAGCGTTTGCGGAGGCTGCCCTTGCGGCTCGCCTGACGGACGGCGGAAAAGCAAAAGCTGGCGATGTAGCGTGGCGACTCAGGAGGCAGACATGGCGGTACTGAATATCAACGGACGCAAGGTGCTGGTCAATGCCGACCCGGACATGCCGCTGCTATGGGTACTGCGCTGCGATCTCGGCATGACCGGCACGAAGTTCGGCTGCGGCGTGGGCATCTGCGGCGCATGCACGATCAATCTCGATGATGCGGCGTGCCTCGCTTGCCAGACACCGATGTCGAGCCTGCATACGCAGAAGATCACGACGATCGAGGGTTTGCAGGGAGCCGAGGCGCAGGCGCTGAAAGCCGCGTGGATCGACCTCGATGTGGTGCAGTGTGGTTATTGCCAGAGCGCGCAATTGATGGCGGCTTGCGCGTTGCTGAAGCACAAGCCCGATCCGACCGACGCCGACATCGACGAGGCGATGACGCCGGTGGTGTGCCGTTGCGGCACGTATCCGCGGGTGCGGGCGGCGATACATCAGGCGGCGAAGGCGCGCAAGAGCTGAGCCGCTCTTTCGGACCTCCGCCCGCCCGATTCAACGCGCAAACATTTCGACGACGGTAACCACCGCGGTGAAGATACCGATGCATCCGCCCAACGTGACGACTCCCTGCATGAATGGCGACATACGAGACCCCGTAGTGTGAAGTGGTGTCACGTATTTAACCGAAAACGAAAGCAAAAAGAAAGCTCGTCAAAAATAAACCGTAAGACGCCGATCAAGGCGCGTTCGCAGTCGCGGCGTTCGACGCCCCCGGCTTCGCGCTCGGCTTGGCCGTCACAGGTGTTGCCTTCAGCTGCGGCCGCGTTTCGCCCGGCGTGCTTTGCCCGCCGACCTCCCACCCGCCGCCCAGCGACAGGAACAGATTGACCTGATCGACCGCCACCTGGCCCTCCGCCGCGGCGAGCTGCGACTTCGCGGCCGTCAGCGTGCGCGTCGCGTCGAGATCGGCGATGAACGACTCGCGGCCGGCGCGATACAGCCGATGCGTTTCATCCGCCGATTGCACGGCCGACTTCAGCGCCGCGCGCAGCGCTTCGGCTCGAGCGTAATCGGACGCATAGGTCGCGAGGTTGGTCTCGGTTTCGCGCAGCGCGCCCAGCACCACGCCGTCGAACTTCGCGAGCGCGACCTGGCTCGACGCTTCGGCTTCGCGTACCCGCTGTCGCGCGCCATTGGCCGGGAAGTTCCAGCTGATCAGCGGACCGAAGCCCCAACGCGCGGTCGGCTGGGTGGGAATGTCTTCCAGAATGCCGGTGAAGCCCGCCGACGCGCCGATGCTGATGCTCGGGTAAAGCGCGCCGGTCGCGACACCGATGCGCGCCGTCGAGGCCGCCAGCTGACGCTCGGCTTCGTGCACGTCGGGGCGGCGCCGCAGCAGCCCGGCGCCGTCGCCGATCGGAATCGGCTGGTTGATTTGCGGCAGCCGGTCGCACGCGAGCACGGCTGGCGGCAATTGCGACGGCGCCTGGGCGAGCAGCATCGCGAGCCGGTATTGCGCGATCTTGCGGCGCGCGGTGTAGCGCGGAATGTCGGCCGTCAGGGTTTCGACCTGGGTCTGACCGCTGGTAACCGCGGTCTGGTTGCCGCGGCCGGCGTCGCGCAGACGGCGCGACAAATCCACGCGCTGCTTCTGCAACGCGAGCGATTGCTGCGCGATGCGCAATTCCTCGGCCGCAGAGCATTGCTCGACGTACGAGCGCACCACGTCCGCGACGACGGTAATACGCGCTAGGTCGCCCGCGGCTTCCACGGCCTCGGTGTCCGCCGCCGCCGCTTCGACACCGCGGCGCAGCTTGCCGAACAGATCGATCTCGTACGAGACGTTGATGCCCATGTCACCCAGATTGGCGACCGGCAGTTTCTCGAACAGCAGGAATTGCTCGGCCGATTCCTGCGCGCGCTGGATTGCCACCGACGCGTTGCCTGAAAAGCCGCCCTGCGCTTGCGCCACGCCCAGCGCCTCGCGCGAGCGCGCGAGATTCGCGGCCGCGACGCGCAAGTCGGTATTCGATTTCAACGCCTGCTCGACCAGACTGTTCAGCACCGGATCGTCGTACAGCTTCCACCAGACGGTCGGCGTATTGAGGTTCGACGTCAACATGGGATCGGCGCCCTCGATCGCTCCGGTGGCGAGCGGCGCATTGACCAGCGCCTGTTTCGGCAGCGTGTAGTTCGGCCCGACGTTGATGCAGGCGTTCAGCGCGACGGTGAGCGGCAATAACGACAGCAGTGGCAGCAGCGGCAAGCGCGGCGCCAGCGAAGACAAGGTACGCACGAACTTCATCGCGATGCGCCCGACGGCTTCGTGGCCGTTGCCCCGGCCGACCCGGACGCCACTGACGAACCCGGCGCCACCGGCGCGGCCGAAGCGGCGAGCGTGCCAGATGCGCCGCCCGTGCCCGACACGGCGCGAGTCCTGACCGGCGACAGGTCACGCACCGACACCGTCGCGGTACGCCCCGCGATCAGGCGGAAATCGGCGGGCACTTCGTCGAGCGCGACCCGCACCGGAATGCGCTGCGCGAGCCGCACCCAGCTGAACGCCGGGTTCACGTTCGGCAGCAGATTGGCGCTTTGGGTGCGGTCGCGGTCTTCGATACCGGCGACGATGCTCTGCACGTGCCCGCGCAGCGGCTTCGGCTCGCCCATCACGATGATGTCGACCGGCTGGCCGATGTCGATGCCGCGCAGCTTGGTCTCCTCGAAGTAGCCGTCCACACGGAAAGAATGCATGTCGACCACCGCGACCACCGCGCGGCCCGCCGCGACGAATTCGCCGGCGCGCGGCGCGCGGTCGTTCAGATAGCCGTCGACCGGGCTCTTGATCGTCGAACGTTCGAGGTTCAGCTTCGCGGTGTCGATCGCGACGTTCGCATCGGCGAGCGCGGCTTCGCCCGCGTCGACGCGCGAGCGGCTTTCTTCGAGCACTTCGGCGGCGACGAGATTGCCGAGCTGACGGTTGCGCGCATATTCGCGGCGCGCCTGATCGAGCGTCGCGCGGCGCTGCTGCGCGGTTGCCTCGGCCTGACGCAATGCGAGCGTGTAGCGCGCCTGATCGATTCTGAACAGCACCTGGCCCTGCTTGACCTGCTGGTTGTCCATCACCTCGACCGACGAAATCAGTCCCGACACGTCGGGGGCGACCTGGATCACGTCGGCGCGCACGTGCCCGTCGCGGGTCCAGGGCGCGAACATGTAGTAGTCGACGAGTTTCCACAGCACGAATGCCGCGACCGCCACGACGATCAAGGTCAGCAGAATCTGACCGACGGAGAACCAGGTTTTTTTCACGTTATTAGTCTGTGCGAAACGACGACGACAAGGCCCAGCACCAGCACATAGATGCCGAGATCGAAGATGGAGCGATGCCAGACGAAGCGGTAAAAGCCGGCGTAATCGAGCGCGGTGCGAATGCCGAGGTTGATCAGATACGCGATCAACATCAGGACCAGCACGGACGGTACGAACACGCCGAAGATATCGATTTCACCGATCATCGCGGGAACTGGAAAAAAGGGGGGACGGGGCGCGCAAGCGGGCACGAGCAGCGGCGCAAGAATGGGGACGTCACGCGGCGGCCTCCGGTTCGGTCGGCGTTGGTTTCGTGAGGGTCGCCGGAAACAGCGAAAGACGCAAGCCGACCAGCGCGTGCAGCGCATCGCGCAAGTGGCGCGCCGAGGTCTGCGAGGTCTCGGTCGGCGCCGCGGCGTTGGCTAGCCCCTGCGCGGTGACGCGCGCGACGGCCACGTCGATCAACGACATCAGGCTGTCCGGTACCGGCTCGCGGTCGCGTCGCGCGACGCAGCTCTCGTAGTATGTACGCACTCCATCTAGGACATGCTCGATCGCGCCGGCCGCTTCGCCGCCGAGCTTGCGGGTGAGGCGGCGCAGATCGAGCGCGTTGAACGCGATGCGCAGGTCGCGGAAGCTCTCGATCGACGGATGGCGGTAGTCGTCGGTGGCCGCGAGGCGCGGGATCAATTGCATCAGCCGGTCGAGCATGCGAGCGGCGAGGTTGCGCGGGTCTTCGATCGGCCGCGTGGATGCGGTCAGCGCGACGTCTGCCCAGCTAGAGCGCAACAGGCGCGCCGCGGCGAGCTCGGCGCCGAATGGGCGCGTCACGCGAGTCCACAGGTACGCATAGAGCAGGCCGGAGAGCCCCGCGAGGTTGGCGTTCAGGAACGTCAGGAAGTTCGCGTCGTACGCGTCCTGAATGCTGATGAAGGTGGCCGTGTTCACCGCGACCAGCACCGTCACCATGTTGAACTGCGGGCGCGGAATCAGCGTGCCGACCAGAATGAACGGCGCGGCGAACAGGATCACCAGCATCGCGAAGTCGTGCACCTGCGGCAGCACGACGAACAGATAGAGGCCCGCGGCCACGACGGCGACGCCCGTCGCGACGAAGAAGCGGAACACGAACGGCGCGGGCTCGTCGAGCGCGGCGAAGAAGCAGCAGGCCACTGCCGCCAGCGTGACCGCGCTCGCGCCGTCGTTCCAGCCCGAGCCGATCCACAGCGCGCACGCGAGCACCACGGCCGCGCCCGCCGACAGGGTAGCGAACAGCATCATGCCGCGATCGTAGAAGCGCTCGGTGCCGCCGAGCCGCCAGTGACGGAAATGCGGCCGCCACGAACCTTCCTCGCGCGTGATGATGATGCGCAGCGAGCGGCAGTCCTGCCACACGTCGATCACTTGCCCGAGGCGCCACAACGCATTCGACAGCAGCGCGCCGTCCCAATGCGCGAGCGCGGCGGCGGGCGGGCGCATCGCGGCGATGCGCGCGCGCAGCGAGTTGGCGGTTTCGTCCGCGTGATAGCCCTCGCTCGGCTCCGGCAGCGGTTGGTCGAACCACTTGACGACGTCGTCGATCAGCGTCTGAAGCCCCTCGGGCCAGTGTTGCGGACCATTGTTGTAGAGCGCGAGCAGCGGATCGGCGAGCGACGACATGATCGGCAGCAGCAACTGCATGCGGCCTCGTAGCTCATGCGCGCGCGCGAGCACGTCGGGCCGCGTGTGATCGTAGGCGAGCTGGCTCAGCAGCAGTTCGAGGCCGTTGATCGTGCTCGCGAGCCGTTGCCGCGCGCCGGAAATCGCCGAGCTTGCGATACGGCCGGATAGCGTTTCGGTCGCGTAGAACGCGGCGTCGCGAAACCATGCGTCGGTGCGCTCGATGATCGTCGGCGCGAGCCGGCTCGGAAACACCGCGCTGCCGACGATGCTCGCGCAGACGATGCCGACAATGATCTCGAGGGTCCGGCTCACGGCGAGATCGAACACGCCGGTCGGATTCGTCACCGACGGCAGCGCGATGATCGGCATCGTATAGGCGGCCAGCATGAACACGTAGCTGCGAGCGGTGCGGTCCGATACCGCTAGGTACAGCATCGTGCCGGTCCACGTCGCGACGATCACGCTGAACAGGTACGGCGATTCGACGAACGGCGGCACCAGCAGCACCGCGCCCGACGCGCCGAGCACCGTGCCCAGCGCACGATAGATCGCCTTCGAACGGGTCGCGCCGACGAACGGGTTCGACACGATGTAGACGGTGGCCATCGCCCAGTACGGCCGCGGCAGTTCGAACGCGAGGCCGATGTAGAGCGCGAGCATGGCCGCGGCGAACGTCTTGACGGAGAACAGCCAGTCGCGGAGGGTGGGATAGACCATAAACCGTTACGCGGAATCGGCGTTGTGCGGCGCGCTGGCTCGCACGCCGCGCTTGGTGGATTTGCGCGCCTTGACGGTGCCGCGTGATTTGCCGGCCGTTTTGGCCGCGCTTTTGCCGCTCGTCCGTTTGACCTTGCTGGCAAGCGCCTCGCCTTTGGCGGGCTCGCGCTCGCCGCCGCCTGGTTCGGCGCGTGCGGCGGCATCGGTCGTGAATGCGGCGAGCACGCGCAGCGCGGCTTCCAGATCGTCGCGCGAGACGCCTTTGAGCGCCTGCGCGCGCAGCGTGACCAGTTCCTCTTCCATCTTCGCGGTGACGGCGCGGCCTTCGTCGGTCAGGACGACGGTCTTCGCGCGGCGGTCTTCGGGGTCTTCGTCACGGCGCATCAGGCCGGCCGCGCACAACTGGTCGAGCAGCCGCACGAGCGATGGTCCCTCGATGCCGATGTGGTCGGCGAGCGTGACCTGACGCACCGCCGAGCCGAGCCGGCTCGCGGTTAGAAGCGGCGTCGCGCACGCTTCGGAGACGTTGAAGGCCGCGAGCACACCGTGACTCGTGCGCCGCCACTTTCTGGCGGCGACGACCAGCGTGCTGCTGACGGTGCGGCGCAAGGCATCGAGATTCGACATGGCCGGTATTGTATTTCCAAAATATTCGTTAGCAAACTATTGATTTGGAAATCGTGGCCGAAGCGGAGGAGTCTGCGGTGCGAATCACGCAACCAGCCCGATCCGCACCGTGCGCGCCAGATCGTCGAGCTGGAACGGCTTGCGCAGGATCGTGCAATGCTTGACTGCGAGATCGGAAATGTTCACGTCCGCATAACCGGTCGCGAGGATCACCGGCAGATCGGCACGAAGCTTGCGCGCCGCGGCGATCACGTCGATGCCGTTCATGCCCGGCATCGCGAAGTCGACCATCAGCAGATCGGGATGATCGTCGACGAGGCGGTCGAGGCCCGCCTGGCCGTCGGCGGCCTCGGTCACCGTATAGCCGAGCATGCGCAACGATTCGACGAGCATCGCACGCACCTCGTTGTCGTCCTCGACCACCAGCACGTGCTTGTCACCCGCCGCGTTCGCTTCGGCGTCGGACTCCGCTTCGCTGTGCGTAGCCGCCCGTTCGCGCATCGGCAGCCAGATCTGCACCGTGGTGCCGATGCCTTCTTCGCTGAAGATCCGCGCGGCGCCACCCGCCTGCCTCGCGATGCCGTACACCTGACTCAGGCCGAGCCCCGTGCCCTTGCCGACAGGCTTGGTCGTGAAGAACGGATCGAATACGCGCGACACGACCTCGGGCGGAATGCCTTCTCCGGTATCGGTGACTTCGATCACGACGTAGCGGCCTTGCTTCAGCGTCTGGTCGGGCGCATCGCGCAGGGTCACGTGAATGTCGAGGCGGCCGCCATCGGGCATCGCGTCGCGCGCGTTGATCGCGAGATTGAGCACCGCGAGCTCCAGCTGATTCGCGTCGGCCCGGGTCCACATTTCATTGCGCTCGAAGTCGTTGCCATAGCGGATACTCGAGCCGAGCGACACCGCGATGATGTCGCGCATGCCTTGCAGCAGCGCGACTACGTCGATCGCTTTCAGATTCGGATTGCTGTTGCGCGAGAAGGTCAGCAGCTGGCCGGTCAGTTTCGCGCCGCGCTCGGTCGCGCGCTTGACGGTGGCCGCCATGCCGCGCAGGCGGTCGTCGCCGCTCACGCGCGCGATCAGTTCCGCGTTCACCATGATCACGTTCAGCAGATTGTTGAAGTCGTGCGCGATGCCGCCAGTCAGCTGGCCGAGCGCTTCCATCTTCTGCGATTGCACGAGCACGGCCTGCACCTTCGCGCGTTCGTGGATCTCGGCCATCAGCCGGTCATTGGCTGACGCGAGTTCGTGCGTGCGCGCGGCGATGCGGCTTTCCAGCGAATCGTTCAGCTGCTCCAGCGCGTCCTGTGCCTCGATCCGCTCGGCAAGCAGCCGCCGCGATTCATATTGCCGCCCGCGGGCCCGCAACGACGACGCGACCGCGCGCCGCAAGGTTTCCGAATTGAGCGGACGTTCGAGCACCACGACGTTGCCGAGCCGTTCGAGCACTTCGAGGCCGCGCGTGGATCGATGGCCGATACTGCGCGCGGCGAGCAGGATGAACGGGAAGTCGGACCATGCTGGCTGCCGTTCGAGCCACGCAAACAGGCCCGCGCCGTGGCCGTTCGCGAGCGCTTCCTCGGTCAGCAGCGCGGTGCCCGCGCCGGCGTCGAGCTCGCTGGTGAGCGCGTCGGCGTCGTCGCAGGTCACACAGGCGCGCGCGTCGTTGTGCAACACAGCGGCGATCACTTCGGCGTCGCGGCCGAACGGTGCGAGGATGAGGACACGCTGCTCCATCGCTTACTGTCCCGATGTGTCGATCATATTGTTCGTCGCGCCGAGCATCGCGGTGCTGCCGCGATACGAGGGCAGGCCCGACAGCACGCCCTCGAAGTCACGCAGCGCTTCGCCGACCTCGACGCCTTGGGTGCCGAGGCGGAACTGGCGGATCGTGCGTTCATGATCGTTCGCGCGGCTCTTGACGGCGGTTACCGCGGTCAGCACTTCGCCGTGATGCTCGAAGTAGCGGAACAGCACGACCACGTCACTCAGATAACTGATGTCGACCTCGGTCTGCACCTCGCCGATGATGCCGTGCTGCCCGAGTACGAGCATCGTGACCACGCCCTGCTGATTCAGATAGCCGAGTAGCTCGTGCATGTGCAGCAGCAGGAAGCGCTCGCCGGGCATCGCCTGCAGATAGGCATTCAGGCTGTCGACCGCGACATAGCGCACACCTTCGTTTTCGACCGCGTTGCGCACGTCGCTCGACAGCTCTCCCGGTGAGATTTCCGCGGGATCGATCTGGCGCAGCGTCAGCAGACCGCTGTCGACATGCGGTGCGAGATCCATGCCGAGCGACGCACACCGCGAGACCAGTGTGCTGAGCGTTTCGTCGAACACGTAGTACGCGCAGCGCTCGCCGCGTTCGAGCGCGGCAAGCAGGCACGACACGACGGTGGTGGTTTTGCCGACCCCCGACGGGCCGATGATCAGCGAATTGGTGCCGGGTACGAGGCCACCGCCTAGCAGCGCGTCGAAGCCGGGCGTACCGGTGCTCATCGGGCTCGTGCCGAATTCGCTGTGATGCTCGGCGGCGACCAGACGCGGATAGACGCGCAGACCGCCGGTGTTCAGCGTGAAGTCGTGATAGCCCTCGCGGAACTTGATGCCGCGCATCTTCGCGATGCGCAGGCGGCGGCGGTTGCCGCCGTAATCGTGGGCAATGTTGTCGAGGCTGATCACGCCGTGCACGATGCTGTGCAACTGAATGCCGGAGGCGGTGGCCGACGTGTCGTCGAGCAGCAGCACCGTGCATGCGCGCGTCGAGAAATGGTGCTTGAGCGCGAGAATCTGCCGACGGTAGCGCAACGGGTTCTCCGCCAGCAGACGCAGTTCGGACAGGCTGTCGAGTACGACGCGCGCGGGCTTCAGTTCGTCGACGTGTTCGATCACGTTGCGCACGCTTTCGCCGAGTTCGACTTCGGCCGGGTGCAGCACGGTCTGTTCGTATTGCGGTTCGAGCCCTTCTTCGGGCAGCTGTTCGAGGATCTTGAAACGGCTTAGATCCCAGCCGTGGCTCGCGCCGATCGCGAGCAGTTCGGCACGGGTTTCGGACAGCGTGACGTAAAGACCGGTCTGCCCTTCGTCGAGGCCCTTGAGTAAGAATTGCAATGCCAGGGTGGTTTTACCCGTGCCTGGCGCACCCTCTACGAGGTACATGCGGTTCGGCGTAAGACCACCGCCGAGGATGTCGTCGATTCCTTCGATGCCCGACGATAAGCGGGCGGGGATGGGGGCGGTGGTAGCGGTCGACATGATGGTTGAAATGACGTCGGCAGTGGCTTTGATCGGAAACGGCGCGATGTTGCGGCCGGTATGGCGCCATGCAAGTTGTGTGCCGTCCTGCGGCGCCTGCGTGCTGGGTGCTCCCGCGCATGGGCATGAAGCGTGCTGTTGAGGGTGGCTCGCTGCGAGCTTTTTTCAGCAGCCCTCTGGAAGCTTCACGCGCAACATGAAAACCTATCGACTCTCCGCTATCGCGCTTACCGCGGCATCGCTCGTTGCGCTGCTGCCGGTCGGCGCATCCGCCGACGATAGCCCCAGACCTTGCGGCGCGCTCAAACGGATCGTCGCCGCGGCGCCGGACGGCTTCGCCTCGCTGACGCCCGACGATGGCAAAGGCGTCGCGCAACCTTATGGCGATGACGCGCAATGCTCAGCCGCGCATCGCAGTTTCCAGTGCACGTGGACGCCGCATCAGGCCGCGGGTTCGAACGCGGATGCATTGGAAGCGGTCGCGGCCGACATCGCGTCGTGCCTGCCCGATGCAACACACGATCAGAATTCGCCGGCACGTCAGCACTTTTATTTCGGCGCGAAGAATCGACGCACCGAAATCACGCTGACGCCGGAGGGGGCGAACCGGTTGCGGCTCGTTGTGTCGAGTAGGTAAGCGGTGGTTCCGTTCAGGCGGTGGCAGCCGGCCACCATGACCAGCCGCGTCGCGAGTGACGTAATTCGACGACCGACAGCGGCGCGATCTCGATGCGACAGAACACGGTTGGCGATGCGCCGAGGGCATGCACGATTGCCGCTCGCAGCAGAGTTGCGTGGGTGATCGCGACGATGGTTCGACCGTGCGCAGAGGCCGCGAAGCTTGCTTCGTTGACCGCGTTGCATGAACGTACGTCCGCCTGTTGCGCGTCGAGCCACTTGCCGACCCGCTGCACGAGTCGATCGAACGATTCACCGCCGGGCGGCGCGGCGTCGGGCTCGCGTGTCCAGGCGGCGAGTTCGCGGGGTGTTTTGTCGGCAATGTCCGCGAGGCGCTGGCCGCGCCATTCGCCATAGTCGATATCCGCCAATGCGTCGGCAGGCGTGGCGCTCAGACCGAGCGCGACGGCCGTTTCGCGCGCGCTGGCGGCGGGGCTGGTGAATACGGTGGCGTCGGCGGGAAGCGCGAGACGGGCGCGCGCCGCTTCGGCTTCGGCGCGGCCGCGCGCGTCGAGCGGATCGTCGGCGGGGAAGCGGCCCGCGCGCTGCGCGGCCGTTGCCGCATGGCTCATCAGTAATAGTCGCGTATCCATTCTTTGCCTCGGCGCCCGATTCGCACTTGCCTGCGTGGCTTCATCGGCTCGCGGCGCGCGTTGCAAGGCAGCCCTCGCCGTCACGGAAGCCGCAGTTTAGCGCGTAGAATACTGACACTGCGAAGCACGGAAGCCGGTGAGAGCCCGGCGCGGTCGCGCCACTGTAATCGGCCTTGCAATCCACAAGAGCCGAAAGCCAGACCTGAGCTTCGCACCATTCCTCTGCAATCGACTTTCGGGGCGCGTCACCCCAGGAGATGTCCATCATGACCGAAGCTGTTTTCGATCGCGCCGCGCAACCGGCGGCCCAGCCCACTCCCATTCCTTTGCGCGAACTGCTGCCGTGGGTGGTGTTCGGCGGCTTGCTGCTGTTGCTCGCGCTTTACTTCGTTGGTGCGGAACAGGGCGCGACGTCGCTCGTGCCCGGCATGTACGTGCATGAGTTCGTGCACGACGGCCGCCATCTGCTGGGCTTTCCCTGCCACTAACGGAGTTCGACATGGTAGGTAAATTGTTGGTGCGCGGGATGCTCGCGGGCATCGTCGCGGGCTTGCTCACGTTCGCGTTCGCGCGAATCGTCGGCGAACCACAGGTCGATCAGGCCATTTCGCTCGAAGAAAAAGCTGCCGCCGCGCGCGGCGAGGCGCCCGAGCCCGAAATCGTGAGCCGCGAGACGCAGGCCGGCCTTGGCCTGCTGACCGGCGTGGTCACGTATGGCGCGGCATTCGGCGGTCTGTTCTCGCTGGTGTTTGCCTATGCGTATGGACGCGCGGGTATGTTGAGCGTGCGCGCGCTGTCCGCATGGCTCGCGCTCGGCGCATTCATCTCCGTCGTGGTCGTGCCGAATATCAAGTATCCGGCCAATCCGCCGTCGATCGGTGATCCGGAGACGATCGGCACACGCACGGGCCTGTTCTTTCTGATGATCGCAATCTCGCTCGCGACGATGGTGTTTTCGCTGAAGGTGCGGCGCCGCGCGGCGGCGAAGCTGGGTGCGTGGAACGGGTCGATTGTCGCGGGGCTCGTGTTCGTCGTGATCATCGCGGCCGTGCAACTGTCGATGCCGGTCATCAATGAAGTGCCGGCGACGTTCCCGGCAGTGCTGCTGTGGAAGTTCCGCGTTGCGGCGATCGGCATGCAGGTGGTCATGTGGACGACGATTGGGCTGCTGTTCGGCGCGATCGTCGAGCGCAGTGCTTTTATGCGTACGAATGCGCGGGTGACGATGAAGTCCGCCTGAATCGGACGGTGACGCGTGGCCGCACAAGCGGCCACGCTTCGCGCGCAATTCGCGAGAATGGTTTTGGATCAAGTACTTGGTGCGGTTGTGGAGCGGTTATCCACAGCCTTGCGAACATTTTCTGTGGAAAAGCTGCTTAACGGCTTTTCGCAACTCCACTCGACGCGGCGCCCACGGGAATCCAACTGGATGCCTAACTAATTCAGATTGCGCGCGCCGCTGCTCATTTTTTAAGCTCTTCGACTTTTTAAAATAATTTGTGAGAAGGGTATTGACGGAGCGTGAGCCGCTCTCCATAATCTCGTTTCTCTGCTGCAGACGCAGCGACGCAAGCGAAGCAGTGCCGGGTAGTGGTGGTTCAGGCGCTGCGGGTTTCGCGGATCGATCTTTAAAAACTAACAGCCGATAAGTGTGGGCGCTTGATGCGGAATGCGGCAGCGGATTCTTCGGGATCTGCCGCAAGGCAAAAGTATCAGAAGCCTCACACAGTATTAGAGGAAGGTTTATCTGTCGAAAGACGGATTGATCATCGTCAGTACGTTGAGTGAGCGACCGGTTTCTAACGAAACCGAAAACAGTAACAGGTTTGAACTGAAGAGTTTGATCCTGGCTCAGATTGAACGCTGGCGGCATGCCTTACACATGCAAGTCGAACGGCAGCACGGACTT
>NZ_WHNQ01000002.1 GCF_009362785.1 Paraburkholderia atlantica | reverse complement strand
CCAGTGCCTCGGCCGTGCTCGATGCCGCGCCGTACAGCTGGCTGCCGTTGATCGCATCCACGCTCGATGCGTTCACTGCGCCATTCGCCACGCCCGTCACCGTGCGGTTACCCGCCGCGCCCGCCACGTTCACCACGGTGCCGTCCATGTCCTTCGCTACCGTGATGTCGCGCGTGTTCGCGTCCTGCTGTACCAGACCCACCGTACCTTCGGACAACTGGTTCTGCACGCTCGCGATGTTGGTCGCGTTTTGCGCAATGTCGCCCGTGTTCTGCGTCGTGCGACCGTCGAGGTTCGTTACGGCTTCGGCCACGCTGTACACCGTCGTGCCACCCACGCTGAACTTCGGCGCGCTGATCGAGCCATCCGCAAGCACGATCGAACCACCGCCCAGCGCGCGGGCCGTGCTCCACGCCGTGCCATACAGCTGGCTGCCATTCACCGCGTCCACGCTCGTTGCCCTCACTGCGCCATTGGCCACGCCCGTCACCGTGCGGTTGCCCGCCGTGCCCGCCACGTTCATCGCCGTGCCGTCCATGTCCTTCGCGACCGTGATCGCACGGGTGCTTGCGTCCTGCTGCACCGGACCGGCCGAGCCATTCAACAGGCTGGTGATCTGCGACGTGTTCTGCGTGGTGCGGCCATCGAGGTTGATGATTGCATCGCCGACGTTGTCGACCGCCGTACCCCCCACGTTGTAGGCAGGCGACGCGATGGAACCATCTGCATTGACCGCGGCACCGCCACCGAGCGCCGTGGTCACGTTCTTGAGCTGCGACACGACGACCGCGTCCGAGTCTTCCGTGCCGGCCGCCACATTCGTGATCTGGCGCGTTAAACCCGCGCTGCCGACCGACACCACATTTGCGCGATCGGCAACCGAGTACGCGCCCAACGCCACGGAATTGTCCGCATTTGCGGCCGCCAACGTGCCGATGGCTATCGACATGTCGTTGGTCGCTTCCGCTTCGAAACCAAGCGCCGTGCTCCAGGCGCCCGCGGCGTTCGCGAATTGGCCGATTGCAGTACTGCCAATTCCAGACGCAGTCGTATTCCATCCGATAGCGTTCGATCCTTCGGACGCGGTCGCCTGAATGCCAATCGCAGTAGCATTCTGTCCGCCCGCAACGCTGGCCGCGCCGAGCGCCGTTGTTCCCTGCGCCGATGCGGTCGCCCCTGCACCAACCGCTACTGCGTCATCACCTGTGGCAGAGGCGGAATCCGTGTCCGTTCCGGAGTAGCTCCCATTTGTCGCCTCAACCGGCGTGCCGATCACGGCTGATGCAGCTGTGCCCGACATTCCGGCCAGCACGAGGGCAGTGGCGATCGTCCCAGCCACAGTCCGCGACTTGCTTCGCTTGCCACGCACCGACATATTCTCGGAAGCTGCCACCCAAGATCCGAGCGCTTCATTCCAGATGCTGATGTAGGACTTGTTCATGATGTGATTCCTATCGGAGTTAGATATAACGGTAGGGATGCGAAGTAATAGGAGACTGTCGTCGCGCTTTTGGGTTTTCCAATATCAGCTACGAAATTGCGGGATTGAGGCAACAGAAACAACCTGCGACGCTGCCCGGATCAACCTGAAGCGGCTTCTGCTAAATCTCTGAAACTGAGTTCAGTTTAGATTTTTGAGATAGAAACAAAATAAGCCGAGTCTGAGATGAGGGATTGGTATGTCGGCAGCACCGCTTGTTAATGCGGGGAAGCGCGCGACGTCAGATATTCCGTCGTCACGACGGCCAAAAGGGGGATTGCGTTTGATTGAGCAAAGATTCTCGGCAGACGCTTCATCCCGCCCCAAGCTCCTCGAATAGCCAATCCTGAAAGCTCTTCAGTTTGGCGCAGATCCGCGCGCGATTTGAGCAGGTTCAGCGTGTAGCCGTTTACCTTCAACCCATTGAGTCTCGACGGCGCGATGAGTGTCCCCGTTTCCGGTTTGCGTTGAGCCAGTAACTGGCTCTCCAGACAGTGGCAGCGGATAGGCCGAGATCGCGAAAGCCTTCGGCATGCGGCCGCTGTTCGCCGCGCACAAAGACCGCGACGGACTCGGGCCGCTGTACACGCCGTGGGACGAGATGCTGGCAACGAGCGACGTGATTACCATCCACGGCCCGTTCCGCGGGATGAAGCGCAAGCCGCTCATCATCGATACGGCCAGGGGTGGGCTCGTCGATGAGCAGTCTTTCGTGCGCGGTCGATGAAGCGCTGATCAGCGAAATAGGCTTCGACGTGCTGCCAGGCGAGCCGCCCGCGTCCGAAAATCCATCGATGCGGATCGCCAGGCGGCCGAATGTGATCGTGACGCCGCACGTGGCCTGGGCTTCGGATGAGGCGCAGCAAAGCCTCGCGGATCAGCTGATGGGCAATATCGAACGCTTGGTGCGCGCTGAACCCGCCAACCTGTTGGTGTGACGGGCAGGGGCCCTGACGGGCCGACGGCGTCGAAGCCGACCGCGTCGAGGCCGACCGCGTCGAGGCCGACCGCGTCGAGACTCACGGATGGTCAAGCATCCTTATTCATGATCCACTCGTGTGCCGGATCGTTATGGAAATGCCAGACCCGCTGGCTGCCGGCCATCACGTTCAGATAGTACGAGTCGTAGCCATACGGCACGATGACCGGATGATAGCCGCGCGGCACCATCACGACGTCGTGATCCTCGACGGCCATCGATTCGTCGATATCGCGCGAGTCGGTGTAGACGCGCTGAAATGCGAAGCCTTGCGGCGGATCGAGCCGGTGATAATAGGTTTCTTCGAGCGAGCTTTCGTGCGGAATGTTGTCGGTGTCGTGCTTGTGCGGCGGATAGCTCGACGCGTGACCGCCCGGCGTTCTCACTTCGACCACCAGCAGCGACTCCGCCGGCTCGGTCTGCGGAAGAATGTCGCACACATAGCGCGTATTCAGCGACTTGCCGCGCGTCGAGCGCTTCATCGACGCCGGCTCAATCAGCCGCGCCGGATACTCGCCCTTGGCCGGCGCGCTCGCGACACCAATTTCCGCGTCGCGGTTCGCGCGCACCGTCGCGCGCACGTTCGGCGGCAGATATACCGCGTACGGCGCCGCGTCTTCGAACACGCTGTCGCGCGAACCGAGCGAACTCCATGTCGTATCCGGCGTTTGGATATCGACCGCGCCGCTCAGCACGACGATGCACGTTTCGCGCGCCGGTTCGAATACGTACACGAGTTCGTTCGTGCCGACCCGATACGCGGCGAATCCTACATAGCGCCAGCAAGCCGACTGCGGCGTCACGCGCGCGATCGTCTGGCCTTCGCGCTCTGCCTTTACCAATAAGCTCATGCTGCCTCCTTGCCGAGCGGCGCATCGACGAGCGCCCGCAAAGTTCCGTACCCCTTCTGCGCATAGTCGAACGACGGCGCGACCACTGGGTCCTGCTCCGCCTCGACGACGAGCCAGCCGCAATAACCATGCCGCTTCAGCCGGTCGATCAGCGCCGGAAAATTGACCGCGCCGTCGCCGGGCACCGTGAATGCGCCGGCGATCACCGCATCCAGAAAACTCCAGTTGCGATTGCGCGCGAGCTTCATCACGGCGGGGCGCACGTCCTTGCAGTGCACGTGACAAACGCGCGCGATGTGCTTGTCGAGCACGGCCACCGGGTCGCCGCCCGCGAACGTGATGTGCCCGGCGTCGAACAGCAGGCCGACCGCGTCGCTGGTGCGCGCCATCAACTGATCGACGTCGGCGGGCGTTTCGACATACGCGCCCATGTGATGATGATAGGCGAGCCGCACGCCGCGGCTCAGCGTGTAGCGCGCGAATTCATCGACGCGTGCCGCGTAGTCGGCCCATTGCGCGTCGCTGAAAAAGCGCGGCCGTTGATACAGCGGGCGCGGCGCGCCCTGGATCGAATCGGCGACTTCGCCATACACCATCACGGTCGCGCCGTTCTGCGCGAGCAATTCCAGATGCGGGCCGACCGCGTCGATTTCTTCCGCGACACTGCGTTTGGCCAGTTGTCCCGAGTACCAGCCGGACACGAGCGCGAGGTCGTATTGCGCGAGCAGCGTTTTCAGCGCTTGCGGCTCGCGGGGAAACTTGTTGCCGAGCTCGAACCCCTGATAGCCGATCTGGCGGCCCTCGGTCAGCGCGACTTCGAGCGGCGTCTCGCCGCCGAGCGACGGCAGGTCGTCGTTCATCCACGACAGCGGATTGATGCCGATGCGTACGTCGAAAGCAGTCATGCCGAAGTCCTCATGGTTTTCAGTCGTGATCGCTGCCCTGGGACGGCGGCGTTGCAGATGGCGCCGCGCGCGCGGCGAGCTGCGCGTCGTACTTCGCGCGAGCGTCGCGCACTTCGGTGCGCGTCGATACTTCGGGCACCGCGACTTCCCACCACCAGCCGCCGTCTTCGGTGGTGCGAGCGGGGTCGGTGTCGATGCTGATCACGTACGTGCCCTTGGCCGCGCGTGCGCGTTGCAGCGCCACTTCGAGTTCGGCGAGATTGCGCGCATGTTCGGCTTGCGCGCCGAGCGCGCGCGCATGCGCGGCGAAGTCGATGCGCGGCACGCCTTCCGGGCCGTGCGCGCAATCGTCGAGCAGATTGTTGAACGGTGCGCCGCCGCAAGCCTGTTGCAGCCGGTTGATGCAGCCGAAGCCGCGATTGTCGAGCACGACGACGATCAGCTTCGCGCCGAGCATCACCGAGCTCGCGATCTCGCTGTTCATCATCAGATAGCTGCCGTCGCCGAGAATCACGATGACCTCGCGCTCGGGCCGCGCGAGCTTCACGCCGAGGCCGCCCGCGATCTCGTAGCCCATGCACGAGTAGCCATATTCGACGTGATACGCGCCGGGCCGGCCCGCGCGCCATAGCTTGTGCAGATCGGCGGGCAGCGTGCCGGCCGCGCAGACGACGATGTCGTCGGTCGGCGAGCGCGTGCTCGAACGCTGCACCGCGCCGATCACGTCGCCCTCGTAGGGCAGCACCGCGTCGCGTTGTGGCGCATGCGTGAGCGTTTGCACGGTGTCGCGCCAACTGGCCGCGAGCTTGTGCGCACGCGCGGTCCACGCGCGTTCGGCGAGCCAGCCTTGCAGCGGCCCGGCGAGCGCATCGAGCGCAAGCTTCACATCGGCTTCGACGACGAAGCCGCGATGCTTGAGCGCGTCGAAGCCATTCGCGTTGATCGCGATCACGTCGGCTTGCGTGAACAGCGTGTTCGAGCCGGTCGTGAAGTCCTGCAACCGGGTGCCGAGCGCGAGCACGCAGTCGGCGTCATGCGCGAGCGCGTTGGCGGCCGGCGACCCGGTCACGCCGAGCGCGCCCGCATTCAGCGGATCGTTCCACGAGAGCGAGCTCTTGCCGGCCTGGGTTTCCGCGACCGGCACGCCATGCGCGCTCGCGAAGCGGTGCAGCGCATCGGCCGCGCGGCTGTACAGCACGCCGCCGCCCGCGACGATCAGCGGCCGCTTCGCGTGCCGCAAGCGCGCGCACGCGGCGTCGAGATCGTCGCTACGCGGCGCGGGTGCATGAATACGCACGACGCGCGGCGTGAAAAAGTCCTCCGGAAAGTCCCACGCCTGCGCCTGCACGTCCTGCGGCAACGCGAGCGTGACGGGGCCGCACAACGCGGCATCGGTCAGCACACGGATCGCGCGCGGCAGCGCGCTCAGCAATTGCGCCGGCTGCACGATGCGGTCGAAGTAGCGCGACAGCGGCTTGAACGCGTCGTTCGCCGATACGCCGCCGTCGTTGAAATCCTCGAGCTGCTGCAACACCGGATCGGGCGCACGCGACACGAAGATATCGCCGGGCAGCAGCAGCACCGGCAGACGGTTCACGTGCGCAAGCGCGGCCGCGGTCAGCAGATTGGTGGCGCCGGGGCCGATCGACGTCGTCGCGGCCATCATGCGGCGGCGAAAGTGCGCCTTCGCATAAGCGATCGCACTGTGCGCCATCGCCTGCTCGTTGTGCGCCCGGAAAGTGGGCAGGGCGTCGCGATGCTGATACAGCGCCTCGCCGATGCCCGCGACGTTGCCGTGGCCGAAGATCGCGAACACGCCACCGAACAGCGGTTCGACGCTGGTGCCGTCTTCGCTGGCGACGCGTTGCGCGGCCAGATAGCGCACCAGCGCCTGCGCCATCGTCAGGCGGATCGTGCCGCCGGAGCGGGCGGGTGCTTGCGTCGCGCCGCTGGTGGATGGAGTGTCGTCATGCATGATGCGCTCGTTCATGCCGCCTGCTCCTGATGAGAGTGATGAGGTGCGCCATGCGCCGTCGGGTCGCCGCGCGCACCGCGCCACGCGGCGATCAGCGTCTCGAACGTGTGGCGCACGCGCGCGATCAGTTCGTCGTCGCCGATTTCACCGGCGAGCCACGCATGGCTCGGTTCGTGAAAGATCGTGCGGCCGACCGTGAAGCCGCGGCACGTCGCCGCTTGCGCGGCCGCACGAAAGCCTTCGCTCAACTGCTCGACCGCCGCCGACAAGCCGAGCAGCACGACGCCGCGGCAATACGGATCGCGCTCGGCGATCAGCGCGTCGATGGCCTGCCATTGCGCGGCGTCCATCGGTTCGAGCTTCCACCACTCGGGGTAGATGCCGAGGTTGTACAGGCGCTTCAACGCGCGATACACGATGTCCGGTCCCTGCGGCAGCGACGCGTGCTTCGGCGGAATCACTTCGAGCAGCAGTTCGTGGCCGCTGGCCTGGGTCGCGTCGTACAGCGCGCGCAGTTGTGCCTCCTGTTCGAGCCGCTGCTCGATCGGCTCATCCGGATGAAACTGCACGAGGCATTTGACGACGTGCTCCTGCGGCCACGCGATCAGCGTGGTGCCGATCGAGCGGCCATGATCGAACACCAGCGGCACGGAGTGGGGCAACTCGACCGGACGGCCGATCCACCAGCCGCGGCCGGTCGCGGCATTCAGCGCGTCCTGACCATAGCGGTCGTCGATCAATACGCCGATGCGTCCCTGCAGATTCAACGCGCGTTCGGTTTGCGCGACCGCTTCGACGAACAAAGCCTTCAACTCGGAAATGCGCGCTTCGTCGGCGCCGGTCTGCTGCGCGAGTTCGAAGAACGGATTGCGATGATCGAACGCGAAGCCGAGCACTTCGTGCCACGCTTTGCGTGCCGGCGACACGCGATGCAGTCTTGCGAGCTTCGCATCGCGATCCGGCCGGCGCATGCGCTGCGGATCGGCCTGCGCTTCGCGCAGGAAGTAGTCGAGTTCGGCCGGGGTCGGCATCGCAGGGGCGCAGCCGTGCCGCGACACGACCAGCGCGCCGCTTGCGTTCGCGGCGCGCGCGCAGGCGTCGAGCGGCTGATCGCGCAGCCAGCCGGACAGGAAGCCGGAGGCGAACGCGTCGCCCGCGCCGAGCACGTTCAGCACCTCGACTTCGACGCCGCCGTGAATCGGCGCAGCGTCGAGCGATGCAGGCACCTCGCCGTCGATGATCTGACAGCCGAGTGGCCCGCGTTTGAGCACCAGCGTGGCCGGCGTCACCGCGCGCACCATCGCGAGGGCGTCGCGCAGATCGGTCTTGCCGCCGGCGATGCGAAACTCTTCCTCGGTGCCGATCACCAGGTCGAACAGCGGCAGAATCCGCTGCAAATGCGCGCTGACACCTTCGCTCGCAACGAAGCGCGTCTCGCCGTCGGCCTTGCCGGTGAGCCCCCACAGCACCGGCCGGTAGTCGATGTCGAGCACGGTGCGCACGTCGTTGCGGCGCGCGTATTCGAGCGCGCGCCGGCTCGTGCGATTGACCTGCTCGGTGGAAAAATGCGTGCCGGTGATCAGCAGCGCTTTCGACGACGCGATGAACGCCTCGTCGAAATCGGCTTCGTCGACCGCCATGTCCGCGCAGTTCTCGCGGTAGAAGATCAGCGGGAACGTGTCGCGGTCCTTCAAGCCGAGCAGCACGAGCGCGGTCAGCCGTTCGTGATCGACGCGCACGTGGCTCACGTCGCAGCCTTCCTTCGTGAGCGTCTCGGTCAGGAAGCGTCCCATGTGATCGTTGCCGACGCGCGCGAGCATGGCTGCATTGAGCCCGAGCCGCGCGCAGCCGAACGCGATGTTCGCCGACGAGCCGCCGAGGTACTTCGCGAAGCTCGACACGTCTTCGAGCCGCGCGCCGACCTGCTGCGCGTACAGATCGACGGCCAGCCGGCCGAGGCACACGATGTCGCGGGCACGGCCCGGCGCGAACCGGTTGCCTGCGGAACCGCTGGAGGTGCTGGAGTGAGCCATGAATAGTCCTGAGTAACAGTGCGCGGAGGCCGGCCGGGCGAAACGCGCCGAGGCCGGACATCCCGCGCGAATCGGTCAGATCGTCGCGCCTTCGAGTTCGCCGATCATCTTCTGCATCTCGGCGCCGCCGGCCATCATGTCGAGCACTTCGTCCTTGGTGATCGTCTGTTTGGTAAAGGTGCCGAGCGAGCGGCCGCGATTGAGCAGCGTGAACGAATCGCCGATCGGATACGCGTGGTGCACGTTGTGCGTGATGAAGATCACCGAGATGCCTTTGGCGCGCGCCTTATGGATCAACTTCAGCACGTTGAAGCTCTGCTTGACGCCGAGCGCGGCGGTCGGTTCGTCGAGAATCAGCACGCGCGCACCGAAGTGAATCGCGCGTGCGATGGCCAGGCATTGACGCTCGCCGCCCGACATCGTGCCGATCGGCTGATGCGGGTCGCGCACGTTGATGCCCATTTCGGCGAGCTTGTCGCGCGCGGTGGTGGCGCAGGTTTCGAGGTCCATCACGTTTAGAAAGCCGAACAGCTTTTTCTGCGGCTCGCGGCCCATGAAGAAATTGCGCGCGACCGAGAGCAGCGGCACCAGCGCGAGATCCTGGTAGACGGTCGCGATACCGAGATCGAGCGCGTCTTTCGGCGACGTGAAGTGCACCGGTTTGCCGTCCACCCGGTAGGTGCCTTTGCTCGGCTGATACACGCCCGCGAGCGTCTTGATCAGTGTCGATTTGCCGGCGCCGTTGTCGCCGAGCAGACAATGCACTTCACCGCGTTTGAGCCGCAACGTGATGTCGTTCAGCGCGATGATGTTGCCGAAATAACGGCTGACGTTTTCGAGCGACAGGATGATGTCGTCCGCGTTCTGTTCGGGGGTGCTCATCGTGAACTCCGTCTAGCGCGATGCCGCGACGCGGCCGCGCACGTAGTGGTTGAACAGCACGGCGAGCAGCAGCATCACGCCGAGGAACACGCGGAACCAGTCGGAATCGACGTTGGTGTACGTGATGCCGATCTGCACGACGCCGAAAATCAGAGCCCCGAAGCAGGCGCCGACCACCGAACCATAGCCACCCGTCAGCAGCGTGCCGCCGATCACCGCGGCGATGATCGCCTCGAACTCCGCCTGCAAACCACGGTCGGCCGCGGCCGAACCGATGTCGCACACCTGTAGCACCGCATACAGCGCCGAGCAGAACGCGGTCAGCACGAACAGTGAGATCTTCACGCGACGCACCGGCACGCCGACGTTCTTGGCCGCGTTGGCATCGCCGCCGACCGCGAAAATCCAGTTGCCGAAGCGCGTCTTGGCGAGCGTGAATGCGCAGACCACCGCGAGCACGAACCACCACAGCAGCACCTTGGGAATGCCCGGCACCAGCGGCGCGCCGTTGTCGAGCATCTTCACGAGACCGAGGTGGCCAAGCCAAACGAACAGACCTCGGAACGCGACGCCCTGGAAGAACGTGTGCGCGAACCAGTCCTGACGCGCGACGTCGCCGACGCCGGAGATGATCGTGCGATCGGCGAACATCACCGATAGCGCGAGCGTCAGACCGCGCAGAATGAACAGGAACGCCAGCGTGACGATGAACGACGGCAGACGCGTGCGTATCACCAGATAGCCGTTGAGCGCGCCGAGCAGCATCGAGCCGACGAACGCGAACACGATGGCGAGCCAGACCGGCCAGTGGAAGTACATGGTCGGCAACGCGACCATCATGCCGGCAAAGCCGATCATCGAGCCGATCGACAGATCGAACTCGCCGGCGATCATCAGCAGGCATGCGCCGACCGAGATCAGGCCGAGATAGGCGGCGACCTGCGACCAGTTCATCACGCCGTCGAGGTTGAACATCCCCGAATTGCCCGCGGCCACGCCGAACACGATGAACACCATCACGGTGCCCGCGAGCGCCGCGAATTCCGGTCGGCCGAGCAGATGGCGGAACCAGGATTCCTCGCGCACGCGTTCGTCGACGGCAGCGGATTGCGAGGCGGTCGACGCGGCAGACTGCCCCGGGTCCTGCGGATCGGACGGCGGTTGCTTGCGGTGATGGGGATGAAACAGGTCGGCGACACCCATTGAAGCTCTCCTTGATACGCCCGCGACCGGCGAATCGGCGCAATGCCGTGGGCGTGTGCGAATCCTCTGAGCGGGCGAGGGCCGGCAAGACGCACTGCGTCCCACCGGTCACTGCCTTGTCAACCTTGCCGCTGGAGCGGCGGCTCGATCGCGCGATGCGATGCGTTGCCGTGCGTTCAGCGGTACTGACCCGCGTACTTCAGCACCTTGTCGACATTTTCTTTGGTGATGAAGCCCGGACCGGAGCCGATATTGCGCGGCCCATACGACGGTGCGAGCCCGTAGGTCGCTAGACGCTCCTTGAACTTCGGATTCGCCTGCAGGACCTCGCGGATCTTCACGGGGTCGGTGGTGTTGTTCTTCTTCGCGATCGCCAGCACGGCGACCGGGATATAGCCCTGCAAGTACGGTTGCTGGTCGATCGCGAACTGGATCGTGCCGTCCTGGATGCCCTTCGCGATGTCGCTATCGAAGTCGAAGGTCGCGAACCAGATCTTGCCGGCGACGCCCATCTGCTGCAGCGCCTTCAAAGTCGGGTCGGCCGACAGCGGACCGAGCGTCAGCACCGCCTGGGTATCGGGATGATTGCGCAGAAACGCGCTGACCTTCGACTGCACGCCGGTCGGGTCCTGGCCCACGTCGAGCGTCGAGGTCTTGAAGTTGGCGCCGATCGCTTCGGCGAAGCCGCGGCAGCGTTCGAACGAGGCCGGGTTCGTCGCGTAGTGGTTCACGCACAGGAACGACTTGATGCCGGCGGCTTTGGCCTTTTCGCCGGCGGCTTTGCCGGCCGCGAACTCGGGCTGGCCGACGTGCATGATCGCGCCGAGCTTCGCGCTTTGCTCCTCGGTGCCCGAATTGATCGTGACGAGCGGAATGTGCTTCTCGGTGACCTTGCCGATCGAACTCTTCAGCACGTCGAAGTCGGCGATCGATACGATCACGCCATCGTAGTTGCGTGCGGCCGCCTGTTCGACGAGACGGGCCATGTCGGCGATGTCGCCGTTCGGCGGGTTGCGGTAGTCGGTCTGAACGTTGAAGTCCTCGTCGGCCTGCTTGATCGCGTTCTTGATCGTGTTCCACCACGAGTCCGAATCCGGCGCGTGGCTGATCAGCACGAAGTGAGCGTCCGCCGCGCGGGCGGCCGAGGCCGCGCCGAATCCCGTCGCCAACGTCAACGCCGTCACCAGAATCCTGAGCGTTGCCTTGCCTCTGCAAAGTCTCATTGTCTCCACCTTTCTCGGTCTGTCGTTCGTTATTGAGGGAGCGCCTGGCGGGCGGCTTGCCATTCCGATGACCCACACAACGAGGCCGAAGCGCCATCGCTCACGACCAAGAGTAGGTCATCTTCCGAAGCCTTGCAAAGAAAATTTCATGACAAATAAAAATGGAAAATACGTTCCATTTGATGGGGCAGCCGCCTATACTCGGCAACGTCGGATGCGCGTTGCGGCGGGCTGCGGGCGCGTCTGTCGCATTGCAGGAAACCCCGAGAGGCAGTCATGGCGGAACAGATCACCGAAGAGGCGTTGCCGAGCGTCGATGAATTGATGCAGCGCATCGCGGATACCTACGAGTCGCTGCCGCGGCAGTTGAAGAGCGTGGCGACGTATATCGAGCAGCATCGCTCGAGCGTGATGATGGATCGCACCAGCGATATCGCCGCCAGCTGCGGCGTGCATCCGTCGGCGGTCGTGCGCTTTGCGCAGCGGTTCGGCTTTTCCGGCTTTTCGGATCTGCAGGCGGTGTTTCGTCAGGCGTATACGGGGCAGGGCGTGTCGTCGTCGAGCTATCAGCAGCGCATCCGCAAGCTGATCGACGAGAAGCCCGGCACGCTGTCGGGCGGCGCGGTCGCGCGTGAGTTCATCGCCGCGTCGCGCGGCGGGCTGGAAGAACTCGAAGCGGGCCTCGACGACAAGCAGTTCGACGCCGCCGTGAAGATGCTGCAGCAGGCCGACAACATCTACGTGATCGGCGTGCGGCGTTCGTTTCCGGTCGCGAGCTACATCGTCTATGCGTTGCAGCACACGCACAAGCGCGTGCATCTGGTGTCCGGCTTCGGCGGCATGTATCGCGAGCAGATTCGCAGCGTCAGGAAGGGCGACGTGGTGATTGCGATCAGCTTCGCGCCGTACGGCAAGGAGACGCAGTACTGTCTGCGCGTCGCGCATCATCATCAGGCGAAGACGCTCGTCATCACCGATAGCCAACTCTCGCCGCTCGCACGCTACGCGAGCACGCAACTCTACGTGAAAGAGGGCAGCGCGTTCGCGTTCCGCTCGCTGACCAGCACGATCTGCCTGTGCCAGGCGCTTTTCATCGCGCTCGCGTACAAGCTCGAACTGAACGTTGAAGAATCCAACGACACTGGAGGCTACGATGACTGACGCGGTAAGCACGATCGACGTCGCGGTATTCGGCGCGGGGCGCATCGGCAAGATCCATGCGGCGAATCTCGCGCGGCAGCCCGGCGTGCGGCTCAAATACGTGGTCGACGTTAATCGCGAAGCAGCGGCCGCGCTCGCCGCGCAGCATGGCGCGCAGGTCGCGGATATCGACGGGGCGATCGGCGATGCGTCGATCGGCGCGACCGTGATCTGTTCGAGCACCGACACGCACGCGGACCTGATCGTCAAATCGGCCGCGCAGAACAAGCACGTGTTCTGCGAGAAGCCGGTCGATCTCACGCTGGAGCGCGCGCGGATGTGCGCGGAAGCTGTGGAGCGCGCGGGTGTCGTGTGCATGATCGGTTTTCAGCGGCGCTTCGATCCGACGTTTTCCGCATTGAAAGCGCGTCTCGACGCGGGCGAGATCGGCACGCCCGAGATGCTCGTCGTCACGAGCCGTGATCCGGGCGCGCCGCCGGTCGACTACATCCGGCGCTCCGGCGGCATCTTCAAGGACATGCTGATTCACGACTTCGACATCTGCCGCTGGATTCTCGACGACGAAGCCGACACGCTGCACGCCACCGGCAGTTGCCTCACCGACCCGGCAATCGCCGACGCGGGAGACGTCGATTCGACCGCGGTGACGATCCGCACGAAGCGCGGCCGCCTGTGCCAGATCAACACCACGCGGCGCGCCGCGTACGGCTACGACCAGCGCTTCGAAGTGCTCGGCAGCACCGGCATGCTGCAGGCGGGCAACGTCCGGCCGACCGAAGTCACCGCTTATTCGAACACCAAAGTATCGACCGACGTGCCCGAGGCGTTTTTTCTCGAACGCTATCGTGCGGCGTACGCGCTCGAAATCGCGCATTTCTTCGACGCGGTGACGCACGGCAAACCGGTGCGCACGACCGTCGCCGACGGCCTGAAAGCGCTCGAACTCGCCGAAGCCGCGACGCGTTCGTGGCGCGAGGGCCGCGCGGTCAAACTCGGCGAGGCCGCGTGATGAAGCCCGCCACGGAGCGCTTGCGGATCGGCGTCGTCGGCCTTGGGCGGCTTGGCAAGCGGCATGCGGAGAATCTCGCCTATCGCGTGCGGGGCGCGACGCTCGCGGCTGCGTGCAGTCCGCTCGAAGCGGAACTCGCGTGGGCGCGCGATGCGCTACCCGAGCCGCGCCTTTACGCCGATTACGCGGACCTGCTCGCCGATCCGCAGCTCGACGCGGTATGGCTCGTCACGCCTTCGTCGCTGCACGCGCAGCAGATCGTCGACGCATTGCGCGCCGGCAAGCATGTGTTCTGCGAAAAGCCGCTGTCGCTCGATGTGGCCGAATGCGAGCGCGTGCTGGCCGAAGCGGTGCGCTATCCGCACTTGCAAGCGACGATCGGCTTCATGCGCCGCTTCGATCCGAGCTACCGCGACGCGTTCGATAAAATCGCCGCCGGCCAGATCGGCCGGCCGTTCCTCGTGCGCTCGCAGACCACCGATAAAAACGACAACGACGGCTTCTTCGTGCGCTTCGCGGCGACCTCGGGCGGCATCTTTCTCGACTGCACGGTGCATGACATCGACGTCGCCCGCTGGCTGCTCGGCAAGCCGCGCGCGACGCGCGTGTTCGCGGCTGGCACGATCGCGCTGCACGAGGGTCTGCGCGAATTCGGCGACGTCGACAACGGCGTGGCGATCTGCGAATTCGAGGGCGGCAAGCTCGCGATGTTCTACGCGTCGCGCACGCAGGCGCACGGCAACGACACGCATAGCGAAGTGGTCGGCACCGCGGGCGCGTTGACGATCGGCCGCAATCCGCGCGCGAACCGCGTCGAGATCTACGATGCGACCGGCATTCGCAACGAATGCACGCCGAACTTCTTCGACCGGTTCGAGGACGCGTTTCTGCACGAGGCACGCGCGTTCGTCGCGTCGGTGCAAAACGGGGCGGGGAAGGGCGATGCGGCACAGAGTGGCGCGACGCTCGCCGATGCGCTCGAAGCGACGCGTATCGGCGTGGCGCTGCGCGAGTCGCTGCAAAGCGGCGAGGCGGTGACGCTGTAGCGGTGTGCTGCCCGGCGCCGCCGCGCCGGCTGCTGTAGAATTTGACCCTCTGTCCGGCGTCGTCAGCGACGCCCCGTCCCGAAGGTCATCGTCGATGCAAATTCAGATTCACAAGGAAGTCGATGCGCGCGGGCTCATGTGCCCGCTGCCCATCCTGCGCGCCAAAAAAGCGCTCGCCGACATGGAAAGCGGCCAGATTCTCAAGGTGCTCGCCACCGATCCCGGCTCGCAGCGCGATTTCGCCGCGTTCGCGAAGCAGACCGGCAACGAGATCGTCGAAAGCTCGGCGCATGACAAGGTATTTACGTTTCTGATGCGGCGCCGTTGAGCGGCATTCGGTAAAACTGTCCGTCCGATGTAAAAAAGAAGGCGCTGTCCCCATTATTCGGGTACAGCGCCTTCTTCGTTTCAGCCTGACCTTGGCGTCAGCCTTCGAGAACCGGCGAGCGGGTACGCAGATATTCTTCGAAATCGGAGGCCACTTCCGGGTGACGCAGCGCGAACTCGACGGTCGCCTTCAGGTAGCCGAGCTTGCTGCCGCAGTCGAAACGCGTGCCGTGATACTTGTATGCGAGCACCTGTTCATCGGCGAGCAGCGACTGGATCGCGTCCGTCAGTTGCAATTCACCGCCGGCGCCCGGCTTGATCGAGCGCAGGTGATCGAAGATGCGCGGCTTCAGCACATAACGGCCCACAACGCCGAGGTTCGACGGTGCCACGCTGGGCTCCGGCTTTTCGACGATGCCCGACATCTTGATGATCGAGTCTTCCCATTCCTTGCCATCGACGATGCCGTACGACTTCGTGTCTTGCGGCGGGATCTCTTCGACGCCGATCACCGAGCTGTGATAGTGATCGAACACCTCGATCATCTGCGTCATCACGGGCGGCGTGCCGTACAACAGGTCGTCCGCGAGAATCACGGCAAACGGGTTGTCGCCGACCAGCTTCTCGGCGCACAGCACCGCATGGCCGAGGCCCAGCGCTTCGGCCTGACGCACGTAGAAGCAGTCGACGTGGCTCGGCTTGATGCTACGCACGAGTTCGAGCAGCTTGTCCTTGCCGCGTGCTTCGAGTTCGGCCTCGATCTCATAGGACTTGTCGAAATGGTCTTCGATCGCGCGCTTGCTGCGGCCCGTGACGAAGATCATTTCGGTGATGCCGGCCGCCATGGCCTCTTCGACCGCGTACTGAATCAGCGGCTTGTCGACGATCGGCAACATCTCCTTCGGGCTAGCCTTCGTGGCGGGGAGGAAGCGGGTGCCAAGACCTGCTACCGGAAATACCGCCTTCGTAACTTTTAGCATGTGAATACCCTGAGTCCTCTGGTTAAATCCTTGCCCGCCGTTGAGGACGGCGGGCGCGTCGATCAGGCCGGCAAGCGGGCCAGTTGGGCCTTCAGCTTGCCGACGGTGGCTTCGAAATCGGCCAGCCGCTTCTGCTCCTGTTCCACGACCGCAGCCGGCGCCTTCGCGACGAAGGCCTGATTCTGCAGCTTACCGTTGCATTTCACGATCTCGGCGCTCAATCGCGTGATCTCTTTCGACAGGCGTTCGCGTTCGACCGCTGCATCGATTTCGACCTTCAATACGAGCTTGTCCGTTCCTACGATAGCAATTGGCGCGCCATCCGCCTGAGCATCGAGCGCGGCCTCGTCGGCGATGATCTGCACCTCGGAGAGACGCGCAAGTGCCTGAGCATAAGGCGCGAATGTACGCAGACGCTCCGCGTTGCCGGTGGCGAGCAACGGCACCTTCACCGCCGGCGACAAGTTCATTTCGCCGCGCAGATTCCGGCATGCGTCGATCACCGCTTTGAGGTCGCTCGCCCACTGCTCGGCGTCTTCATCGAGCTTCGATGGCTCCGCGATGGGGTACTGCTGCACCATGATGGACGCCTCGCCCTCGGCCTTGCCTTCCGGGTAGCGTCCCGCGAGCGGCGCTACTTTCTGCCACAGCGCTTCGGTGATGAACGGGACCACCGGATGCGCGAGGCGCAGCACCGTTTCGAGCACACGCAAAAGCGTGCGACGCGTGGCACGCTGCTGGTTCGGCTGCCCCGTCTGGATCTGCACCTTGGCGAGCTCGACGTACCAGTCACAATATTCGTCCCAGACGAACTTGTATATGGCGTTGGCCACATTATCAAAACGATAGTCCGAAAAACCCTTGGCGACTTCCGCTTCGACGCGCTGCAGTTGCGACACGATCCAGCGGTCGGCCTGCGAGAAATGCAGGTGGCCTTCTGGCCCGCATTCGCCACATTGCGCCGGTTGGCCGAAACCGCAGTCATGGCCTTCGCAGTTCATCAGCACGAAGCGCGTGGCGTTCCACAGCTTGTTGCAGAAGTTGCGATAGCCTTCGCAGCGGGCGAGGTCGAAGTTGACGTTGCGGCCAAGCGTGGCCATCGACGCCATCGTGAAGCGCAGCGCGTCGGTGCCGAACGCCGGAATGCCGTCCGGGAACTCCTTGCGGGTCTTCTTCTCGATCGACGCGGCCTGCTTCGGATTCATCAGGCCGGTGGTGCGTTTCGCGACGAGCGCGTCGAGGTCGATGCCATCGACGATGTCGATCGGGTCGAGCGTGTTGCCCTTGCTCTTCGACATCTTCTGGCCTTCGGCGTCGCGCACGAGGCCGTGCACGTAGACCGTGTCGAACGGCACCTTGCCGGTGAAGTGCGTGGTCATCATGACCATGCGCGCGACCCAGAAGAAGATGATGTCGAAGCCGGTGACGAGCACCGACGACGGCATGAAGTGCTTCAGTTCTTCCGTTTCGTTCGGCCAGCCGAGCGACGAGAACGGCACAAGAGCGGACGAGAACCACGTGTCGAGCACATCTTCGTCGCGCTTCAACGCGCCCGTGTAGCCGGCAGCGGCGGCCTTCGCGCGTGCATCTTCTTCGGTCTTCGCGACGAACACTTCGCCGTTCTCGCCGTACCACGCCGGAATCTGATGACCCCACCACAGCTGACGCGAGATGCACCAGTCCTGGATGTTTTCGAGCCACTGGTAGTACGTGGTGGTCCAGTTCTCAGGCACGAATTTGATCTGGCCGTTGCGCACCACGTCGAGCGCAGTTTCGGCGATCGACTTGCCCGGATTGAACGTGCCTTCGGGCGCCGGCTTGCTCATCGCGACGAACCACTGGTCGGTCAGCATCGGCTCGATCACGACGCCGGTGCGGTCGCCGCGCGGCACCATCAGCTTGTGCGGCTTGACCGATTCGAGCGCGCCGAGCGCTTCGAGATCGGTGACCACCAGCTTGCGGGCTTCGAAACGGTCGAGGCCGCGGTATTTTTCGGGCGCGTTGTCGTTGATCCGCGCGTCGAGCGTGAGGATTTCAATTTGCGGCAGCTTGTGGCGCAGGCCGACCTGGTAGTCGTTGAAATCGTGCGCGGGCGTGACCTTGACGACGCCGGTGCCGAATTCGCGGTCGACGTAATCGTCGGCGATGATCGGCACTTCGCGGTTCGACAGCGGCAGCGTGACGGTCTTGCCGATCAGGTGCGCGTAGCGTTCGTCTTCCGGGTGGACCATCACGGCGGTGTCGCCGAGCATGGTTTCCGGACGGGTGGTCGCGACGGTCAGATGTCCCGAGCCGTCGGTCAACGGATAGTGGATGTGCCACAGGTGGCCGTTTTCTTCTTCGCTGACCACTTCGAGGTCGGACACGGCGGTGAGCAGCACCGGGTCCCAGTTCACGAGGCGCTTGCCGCGATAGATCAGGCCCTGTTCATACAGACGCACGAACACGTCGCGCACGGCGGCCGACATCTTGTCGTCCATCGTGAAGTATTCGCGCGACCAGTCGATCGACGCACCGAGACGACGCACCTGATTCGTGATGGTCGAGCCGGACTGCTGCTTCCACTCCCACACGCGCTCGACGAATTTTTCGCGGCCGAGGTCGTGGCGCGACACGCCCTGCGCGTCGAGCTGCCGTTCGACGACGATCTGCGTGGCGATGCCCGCGTGGTCGGTACCCGGCACCCACAGCGTGTTTTCGCCGAGCATGCGGTGATAGCGGGTGAGACCGTCCATGATGGTCTGGTTGAACGCGTGGCCCATGTGCAGCGTGCCCGTGACGTTCGGCGGCGGCAGCTGGATCGAGAAATCCTTGCGGTTTGCGTCGAAGGAGGGCGCGGCGTAGGCGCGCTTTTCCCATTCAGGGCCCCAGTGGGCTTCGATGGTGTGGGGTTCGAAGCTTTTTGCAAGCGTCGAGGTCGGGTCGCTCGGGGTGTCGCTCATGTTTCTGGTTAAAAGCAGGATTTTGGAGGCGGAGAATGGTTGATTATAGCTAACGAGGGGGTTTTGCCTGCCGGGGGCTTGGTTTGTCGTTGTTCTGGCTTCTTTGGCCTTTCCTTGTTGTGTTGTCGGTCTATTAGCGTTGCCCCTGTGCGGGGCGGCACCTACTTTCTTTGCTGCTGCAAAGAAAGTAGGCAAAGAAGACAGCTCAAACCGCTAACTCTTAAGCGGGTCCCTCGGTCTGCCCGAGGTAGTGGTGCATCTGGAATCCGTGCTCCCGCACATTCCGCGTCAGTGACAAGGCAGTCATTCTTCCGGCGGCGCTGCGCGCGCCGAATCCCCGTTCCAAAACCACTGGCTGTTTCGGCGCATCGCCGAAGCGCAGCCGACGGCCCCCGCTGCGCGGGCAAACCCGCCGGTTTCCCCGGCTGACCCGTCCGCGACGCACGCAGTGCGGAGTGGGAGGGATGACGGCTTTGTCACTGCCGTGGAATGTGCGGGGGCACGGATTCCAGATGCACCACTACCCCTGCCAAGCCAGGGGACCCGCTTATGAGCTGGCGGTTTGAGCTGTCTTCTTTGCCTACTTTCTTTGCAGCAGCAAAGAAAGTAGGTGCCGCCCCGCACAGGGGCAACGCTAATAGACCGATAACAAAGCAAGGAAAGGCCAACAAAGCCAGAACAAAGACAAAAAAAGCGCCGCCCCCGCCGGGGCATATAATGTCCCCCGAACTGCGCTCCGCGAAAAAAATGCCTGACCTCCTCTCCAATCTAAACCCCGAACAACACGCCGCCGTAACGCTCCCGAATGAGCCCGCCCTGATCCTGGCGGGCGCCGGCAGCGGCAAAACCCGCGTCCTGATCACCCGCATCGCGTGGCTGATCCAGCAAGGCCTCGCGTCCCCCGCGACCGTCCTCGCGGTGACCTTCACCAACAAAGCCGCCCGCGAAATGATGGCGCGTCTCTCGGCGCTTTTGCCGATCGACACGCGCGGCATGTGGATCGGCACGTTCCACGGCCTGTGCAACCGGATGCTGCGCGCGCATCACCGCGACGCCGGGTTGCCCGCCACGTTCCAGATTCTCGACACCGCGGACCAGCTGTCGGCGATCAAGCGCCTGATGAAGGGCCTCAACATCGACGACGAAAAGTACCCGGCGAAAAATCTCCAGTACTTCATCAACAACGCGAAAGAGCAGGGCCTGCGCCCCAAAGACGTCGACGCCACCGACAACTTCAACCGCAAGTTCGTCGAGCTCTACGAAGCCTACGATCAGCAATGCCAGCGCGAAGGCGTCGTCGACTTTCCCGAACTGCTGCTGCGCTGCTACGAGCTGCTCGCGCATAATCCGCCGCTGCGCGCGCATTACCAGGCGCGCTTCAGGCACATCCTCGTCGACGAGTTTCAGGACACCAACAAGCTGCAATACGCATGGCTCAAGCTGCTCGCGGGTCAGCACAACGCAATCTTCGCGGTCGGTGACGACGACCAGTCGATCTATGCGTTCCGCGGCGCGAACGTCGGCAACATGCGCGACTTCGAGCACGAGTTCAACGTGCGCAATCTGATCAAGCTCGAGCAGAACTATCGCTCGCACGGCCATATTCTCGATGCCGCGAACCAGCTGATCGCGAACAATTCGCGGCGCCTGGGCAAGAATCTGCGCACTGACGCGGGCCACGGCGAACCGGTGCGCGTCTACGAATCGGCGACCGATTCGCAGGAGGCCGGCTGGATCGTCGAAGAGATCCGCGCGCTGATCAACACCGGCCTGTCGCGCAGCGAAATCGCCGTGCTCTACCGCAGCAACGCGCAGTCGCGCACGATCGAGCACACGCTCGTCAACGCGGGCATCGCGTACCGCGTGTATGGCGGCCTGCGCTTTTTCGAGCGTCAGGAAGTCAAGCACGCGCTCGCCTACCTGCGGCTGATCGACAACCCGAACGACGACACCGCGTTCGGCCGCGTCGTCAATTTCCCGACCCGTGGCATCGGCGCGCGGTCGATCGAACAACTCGCCGACGCGGCGCGTCTGTACAACTGCTCGATGGCCGCGGCAATTCCATACGTCGCCGGCAAGGCGGGCTCGAGCCTCGCCGCTTTCGCGAACCTGATCGGCAAGATGCGCGCCGACACGCAGCAGATGAGCTTGCCGGAGACCGTCGAGTACGTGGTCCGCGCGAGCGGGCTCGCCGACTTCTATCAGAACGAGCGCGAGGGCCAGGAGCGGCTGGAGAACTTGCAGGAACTCGTCAACGCGGCCGCCGCGTTCGTCAGCGAGGAAGGCTACGGGCTCGATACGCCCGCGCGCTCGATCCCGCTGCGCCCGGGAGCGAGCGCGGCGCCCGAACTCGCGGTCGCGACCGACGATCCGAACACGGTGGTCCTCGATGCCCCGGGCATCGCCGATCCCGCGCAAAACCCCGACACGATGACGCCGCTCGCCGGCTTCCTGTCGCACGCATCGCTCGAGGCGGGCGACAACCAGGCGCAGGCCGGCCAGGAAGCGGTGCAGCTGATGACCGTGCACGCGGCGAAGGGGCTCGAATTCACCGCGGTGTTCATCACCGGTCTGGAAGAAGGGCTGTTCCCGCACGAGAACAGCGCGATGGAGGCGGACGGCCTCGAAGAAGAGCGGCGTCTGATGTATGTCGCGATCACGCGCGCGAAGGAGCGGTTGTACCTGTCGTTCGCGCAGAGCCGGATGCTGCACGGCCAGACCCGCTACAACATCCGCTCGCGTTTCTTCGACGAATTGCCGCAGGAAACGCTGAAGTGGCTCACGCCGAAGGTCGAGGCGGGCTCGCGCTGGGGCGGCCGCTCGGACAACGCCGGTTACGGGCGCGACTGGTTTGCGCGGCCGGGCTATGGCGGCGGTTCGGCGGCGGTGACCACCGCACCGGCGCCCGCCTTCGCGAACGAGCAGCGCGCGGCCGAAACGGGCTTTCGCGTCGGCCAGCAGGTGTTCCACACGAAGTTCGGCGAAGGCACGATCACCGCGCTCGAAGGCAACGGCACCGACGCGAAAGCGCAGGTCCGCTTCAAGCGACACGGCGAAAAGTGGCTGGCGCTGGCGGTAGCCAAATTGCAGGCGGTCGAATGAGCATGCCCTTGAACGTCAGCCATGGTGCACGGCGGCCGCTCGGCATTCTGGCGGCGCTGCCGCAGGAACTCGGCGACCTGATAGAAGCGATGCGCGCCGAGTCTGGCGTGCGCACGGTCAAGTACGGCCAGCGTGACTACCACGTCGGCAGCGTGCACGGCACGCCGTGTGTCGTCACGCTCGCGCGCATCGGCAAGGTCGCGGCGGCCGCGACGGTCAGCGCGCTGATCCACGCGTTCGATGTCGAAGCCGTTGTGTTCACCGGTGTTGCGGGTGGCGTCGGCGTTGATGTGCACGTCGGCGATATCGTCGTCGCGAGCACGCTGATGCAGCACGATGTCGACGCGTCGCCGCTGTTTCCGCGTTTCGAGGTGCCGCTGCTCGGCATGTCGCGCTTCGCCGCCGATGCGGCGCTCGCCGATCGTCTGACGCTCGCATGCGAGCAGTTCGTCGCCGAGGAAGGCGCAGCCTGCGCGGCCCGGTTCGGCACGCGCGAGCCGCGCGTGCATCGCGGCTTGATCGTCAGCGGCGATCAGTTCGTCGCGAGCGCGGCGGCCGTCGCGGCGCTGCGCAACGCGCTGCCCGACGCGCTCGCGGTCGAGATGGAAGGCGCCGCGATCGCGCAGGTCTGCTACGAGTACGGCGTGCTGTGCGCGGTCGTGCGCACGATCTCCGATACCGCCGACGACCACGCGCCCGGATCGTTCATGTCGTTCCTGACCGGCATCGCGGGCACGTATTCGAACGCGATCCTCGCGCGCTTTTTGGGCACGCGGGACGCCGCTGACTGAGCGCCCGCTGGTTTATTTCTTCGTGCCGTCGCCGAGCGCGTCGCGTACCTGCTGTAGCGCGGCCGGATCTTCGATCGTCGGCAGATCGCCGGGCTCGCGCCCCTCGGCGAGCGCCGCGATAGCGCGGCGCAATAGCTTGCCGGAGCGCGTCTTCGGCAGCATCGATACCATCACCACGCGCGCGGGCCGCGCAATCGAGCCGAGATGGCGGTCGACCGTCATCGTCAGCTCGGCTGCGAGCCGCGCGCGCTCGCTCGGGTCGCCTTCACTTTGCGCGCCGCGCAGCACGACGAAGGCCATCGCCGCCTGACCCTTGACCGGATCGTTAACGCCGACCACCGCGACTTCCGCGACGGCCGCGTGGCTCGACAGCGCCTCCTCGATCTCGCGCGTGCCGAGTCGATGGCCCGCGACATTGATCACGTCGTCGGTGCGGCCGAGGATCGTCACGTAGCCGTCCTCATCCTGCACGCCCCAATCGAACGTCGAATAGACCTGCTGGTTCGGCACGCTCGACCAGTAGGTGCTGACGAAGCGCTTGTCGTCGCCCCACACCGTCGACATGCAGCCCGGCGGCAGCGGATAGTCGAGCGTCAGCACGCCTTTTTCGCCGGGCGCGCACGGCTCGCCGGTCAGCTCGTCGCGCACGGTCAGGCTATAGCCGACCGACGGCACGCCCGGCGAGCCGAGCTTGGTCGGCAGTACCTCGATGCCACGCGGAATCGCGAGCATCGGCCAACCGGTTTCGGTCTGCCAGTAGTTGTCGATCACCGGCTTGTTCAGCGCGGTCGAGATCCATTCGGCGGTCGGTTCGTCGAGCGGTTCGCCGGCGAGAAACAGCGTGCGCAGGCTCGACAGATCGGCTGCCTTCATCAGCGCCGGGTCCTGCTTCTTCAGCACGCGTATCGCGGTCGGCGCGGTAAACATCAGGTTGATCTTGTGCTGTTCGACGAGGCGCCACCAGATGCCGCCGTCCGGGCGAATCGGCGTGCCTTCGTACATCACCGTGGTCAGCCCCGCGATCAGCGGCGCATACACGATATAGCTGTGGCCGACCACCCAGCCGACGTCGGACGCGGTGAACATCGTGTCGCCGGCCTTGCCCTCGAAGATGTATTCCATCGATGCCGCGAGCGCGACCGCGTAGCCGCCCACATCGCGCTGCACGCCCTTCGGCTTGCCGGTCGTGCCCGACGTGTACAGCACGTACGACGGCTCGTTCGATTCGAGCCATTCGCACGGAACGTGGGCGTCGAAGAACTGTTCGCGCAGCGGCTCGTAGGCGACGAGGTAGGGCGCGTTCAGGCGCTCGGGCGCCAGCTGCCGGTCGATCAGCAGCACGTGCGGTGTCTTGTGCTTCGCGCGTGAGAGCGCTTCGTCGACGAGCGGCGTGTAGTCGACCACCTTGCCGCCGCGCGCGCCGGCGTCGGCGGTTACGATCAGCACGGGCTTCGCGTCGTCGATGCGCGTGGCGAGATTCGGCGCCGCGAAGCCGCCGAACACGACCGAGTGGATCGCGCCGAGCCGCGCGCATGCGAGCATCGCGAACAGCGCCTCGGGGATCATCGGCAGATAGATCAGCACGACGTCGCCGCGCTTCACGCCGAGCGAGCGCATGACCGCGGCCATGCGGTTGGTTTCGGCGTACAGCTCGGCATACGTGTAGTGCCGCTCGATGCCGGTTTCGGTCGACACGTAAACGATCGCGTTTTGCTGTGCGCGTTCGGCCAGATGGCGGTCGACCGCGTTGTGACATAGGTTCGTGCGGCCGCCGACGAACCAGCGCGCGAATGGCGGCTTCGAGCGGTCGAGCACGGTGCCGAATGGCGTGTGCCAGTGAATGCGCTGGGCTTCTTCGCGCCAGAAGGCTTCGGGGTTTTCGATCGAGCGGCGGTGGAAATCGCGGTAGCGGGTCATCGGCGGCGATCCTCGTGCGGCGGGAGTGGACGGGGGTATGAGACGGCCGTGCAATTTGCGCGCCCGACGCGGCGCGGGTCATCCGCACAAGCATAGCCACGGGCGGAAGGGTCGGCAAGCGGGTTCGCCGCGAGGGCGAGGGGCAACAGGAAAAAGTCGTTGTTCCTCAGATTCATCCGTCGCCCATATCCAGGTTTCTCGATGCAAGGTAGGGTGGAGACGGCCAATGTGGCGCATCGCTTTTACCCAAACATGGAGGTTTGCTTGCCCAATCGATACGCTTCCGAGCGTGGTAGTCCGCGTGTTCCGGCCTGCGCGAGGTCTCAGGTGTTTCTACGCTTTGATGGTCGTTTTTTGAGCATGAGTGGTCAGGTTTCCCGCATCTATGCGGCAGTGTCCGGCAGAACCGATAGCAGGGGCATATTCGACTATTCGTCGATGCGTCAGCGCGAAGAGGGTGTGGGTCCGATTCCGCCCGGTCAATACTGGATCGATCCTTCGCAGATGTGGGAGAACCATTGGTACAACCTTGCTCCGCGTGCCGCGTGGGGCGATCATCGGATCACGATTCATGTCTATCCGGGAACTCAGACATTTGGACGCGGAGGGTTCTTTATTCACGGTGGCACGCATGCGGGGAGCGCGGGTTGTATCAACCTGCATGCTGGGATGGAAACTTTCGTGCGCGACCTGAAGGAGGCGGCGACGCCGTCGCCGGATTGCTACATTCCACTAACGGTCGGGTACTGACATGCGGAAAACCAGGTTTGTCCGTGTTTTCGCTGGCATGGTTTTGCTCGCCCTTGTCGTCTCGGTTGCTGCGTTCAACGTGATTAACTTGAACGAAGCGTATGGGAGTGGCGAGCCCTATTACTCGCGTACGACGAACATGGATAAGTGGACTGATCCTTTGCCAATGCTGGGCGTGGTCGACGGTATTGCAGTTGCCGTGGTTGCGGCGGGGTTTTTTCTGTGGAGACGTATGCGGGTGTAAGGAGAGGGTGGTGTTCTTTGCGGTGTTGCCAGAACAACGAAAGAAGGCCCCCTCCCGCAGGAACATCACCCCTTTACGCGCTTCTCTTCAACATCCGGCAACAACACAGTCAACACCCCAATCAACGGCAAGAACGAACAAACCTTATAAACAAACGCAATACTGGTAGCGTCAGCCAGCTGCCCAAGCACCGCGGCGCCAACGCCGCCCAAGCCAAACGCAAAACCAAAAAACAACCCGGCAACCATCCCCACCTTCCCAGGAATCAACTCCTGCGCATAGACGAGAATCGCCGAGAACGCCGAAGCGAGCACCACCCCGATCACAACAGTCAGCACCCCAGTCCAGAACAGATTCGCATACGGCAGCAGCAGCGTAAAAGGCGCGACGCCAAGAATCGACACCCAGATCACATACTTACGCCCGATCTTGTCGCCAATCGGCCCGCCGATCACCGTCCCCGCCGCGACCGCCGCGAGGAACACGAACAGATGAATCTGCGCGGCCTGCACCGACAGATGGAACTTGTCGATCAGATAGAACGTGAAGTAGCTGTTGAGGCTCGCGAGGTAGAAGTACTTGGAGAACACCAGCAGCACCAGCACGCTCATCGCCAGGATGATCTTGTTACGCGGCAGCGCCGCATGGGCGGCGTGGCCGCGCGCCTTCTTGACCGACGGATGCCGCTTGTACCAGCGGCCGATCTGCGTGAGCACAACGATCGCGACGAGCGCCGCCGCCGAGAACCACGCAATGCTGCGCTGGCCGTGTGGAATCACGATCAGCGCGGCAAGCAGCGGCCCGAGCGACGAACCCGCATTGCCGCCGACCTGGAACAGCGACTGCGCGAGACCGTGACGGCCGCCCGACGCCATCCGCGCGACCCGCGACGACTCCGGATGAAACACCGACGACCCGCAGCCGACCAGCGCCGCGGCGACCAGCAGCACGCTGAAGTTCGGCGCAACCGACATCAGCAGCAGCCCAGCAAGCGTGAAGCCCATGCCGACCGGCAGCGAGTACGGCTTCGGATGCTTGTCGGTATAGCTGCCGACGAGCGGCTGCAGCAGCGACGCGGTGATCTGGTAAGTCAGCGTGATCAGGCCGATCTGCCCGAACGACAACGAAAAGTTGTCCTTGAACATCGGGTAGATGGCGAGGATCAGCGACTGGATCATGTCGTTGAGCAGGTGTGAAAAGCTGATCGCACCGAGCACGGAATACACGGTGCGCTGCGCCTTGGCGGCCGCCGGCGTGGCGACGGCCGGGGACGCGCTCGCCCCCGTGGCGGATGCGCCGGCGAGGGCGCTTTTATCGAGGCTCGTTTCCATACGCTAGTAAAAAAGGATCGGGCAAACGGTGAGAGGAAAAAATGGGTGCAGAACCGGCGCGGGCAGCGCGCTTCGTAGGCGCGTTTTGCGAAGCTTCGCGGCATTTCGTCGCGGCAACCGGCGTTTTGACTATGTAGCCGAAGTTTAATGTGGCCGTTGCGAATTGTAAGGACAAGTTTTGTCGCGAATCGGACATGGGGCAGGATGGCTTTGCTTTCAGTGCTGAAGGGCAAATCACCTTGTCCCGCACGTCGAGGCATTTTTGGCGGGTTTTTGTCTGCGGTATAAAGCGCTCGCGACTGCGCGGCTCACGAAGCGGCGCGTCGAACATCGGACCGGGAACGGCAAGCGGCGCACGACCCGCCGCCGTCTGATCGCGCGACATTCAAGATCGCGCGGCTGGCTGCCGTAGACCCGGAGAGACAAGCGGGGACGCCGGAACCGACCTTTCCGGCGCGTCGACACGTAGGGGTTGGGGACTATGGAAGCAGTGGCACAGAGCGCGGCGGCAACGAAGTTCAACGGCCTGTCGGTAAAGGCGACGCTGCGGATCGCGTTTGCGATCCTGCTCGCCGGCACGTTGCTGATCGGCGTGTTTTCGCTGCTGCAGATCGGCCGGCTGAACGCGTCCGCGCAATCGATCTACGACCAGGGTCACGTCGCGAGTCGCGCCGCCGAGGAAGCGCGCGGCTACATGCTGCGCGCGAGCCGCGCGCAGAAGATGTTGCTGACCGCAACCACCGCGAAGGAGCGCGACGAGCTCGGCGCCGACATCGAACGCGGCCTCGCCGGACTGAACGAGCAACTGCGCACGCTGCAGCAGTACGTCGATCCGTCCGACGCGAAGGCGGTCGGCGCGCAGAAGGCGTTTGCCGCGGCGATCGGGATCTGGAGCACCCATCTGCGCGACTTCGTCACGCTGGTCAAAGCGCAGCCGCTCGATCTGTCGCAGATGAACTGGCAGGTCGGCACCCAGGACGTGTCGCTGCTCGTCGAAACCGGCAAGCTCGAAAAGCTCGTCGACGAACTCGTCACCCAGCGCGGCACCGCCGCGAAGGCAACGATCGACGCGTCCGGCTTCATCTACCAGTCGTCGTTCGTGATGATCGCGGTGATGACGCTCGCGCTGATCGTGCTCGCGTTCGGCATCGCCGCGTGGGTCGTGCGGCGGCTCACCTCGCAGCTCGGCGGCGAGCCGGCGTACGCGAAGGAAATCGCGCGCCGCATCGCCGCGGGCGATCTGTCGAATCGCATCGCGCTCGGCGGCAAGGACCGTTCGAGCATGCTGTTCGCGCTGTCCGACATGCAAAGCGGACTCGCGACGACGGTCGCCGACATCGCATCGAGCGCCGATGCGATCGCGACCGCGTCCGGGCAGATTTCGATGGGCAACCTGGACCTGTCGCAACGTACCGAGCAGCAGGCGCTCGCGCTCGAGCGCACCGCGAGCAGCATGGAACAGCTGACGTCGACGGTGCGTCAGAACGCCGACAACGCGAAGCAGGCGAGCACGCTCGCGAACAACGCGTCGGAGATCGCCGAGCAGGGCGGCGCGGTCGTGAGCCGCGTGGTCGCGACGATGAACGACATCAACGACAGCGCGCGCAGCATCGGCGACATCATCGGCGTGATCGAGGGGATCGCGTTCCAGACCAACATCCTCGCGCTGAACGCGGCCGTCGAGGCGGCGCGCGCGGGCGAGGAGGGGCGCGGCTTTTCGGTGGTCGCGGCGGAAGTGCGCAATCTGGCGCAACGGAGTGCTGCGGCCGCGAAGGAGATCAAGGGCTTGATTCAGACGTCGGTCGAGCGCGTCGGAAACGGCTCGACGCTCGCCGCGGACGCCGGTCAGACGATGGACGAAGTCGTGAAGGCGGTGAAGCGCGTGACCGACATCATCGGCGAGATTTCGGCGGCGTCGTCCGAGCAGAGCGCCGGCATCGAGGCGATCAATCTCGCGGTCACGCAGATGGACGCGGGCACGCAGCAGAACGCCGCGCTGGTGGAGGAGGCCACCGCCGCGGCCCGCTCGCTCGACGATCAGGCGCTCGGGCTGAAGGCGATGGTGGGGCAGTTCCGGCTGTAGAAAGCGGCGCGGTGGGAGCCGAGGCCCGTTCCCGGCCGCACGACCACCGTGCAGGTCATGCCCGTCGCCGGCATCACATCAGCCGGCATCGAGTCGATCTTCACGCGCACAGGCACGCGCTGCGCGAGGCACTTCGGCCGGATCGCTGACGCGCACGTGCGGCAGCCTGGCTTCCTCGAAATAGCCATACACCCAGAACGAGTGACTATCGACGATCGCGAGCTTCGCGGCGCCGGCGGTCGCATAGTCGCAGCCGAACACCGCGAGGTTCATCGAAAGCCGATTTTGGGCAGTCGCCCATGTACGGACTGCCTGTCGCACGGTAATTATCTGACTGCTGTCAACTCCGGCAGCGACTTCAGATAGACCATCGACACACCTATGTCCCTGTCCGTATTTGAGATGCACTCCGTGGAGCTGTTCTGCCAGCGGCCACCGGGTGCCTGTTATGTCATCTGTGACGAATGGCACTATAAGGCGTGCCTCGGCAAGGCAGCAGACCGTCAGAAGGCCAGGGCGGAGACCCGGGAATTTCTTGAGATTGCCGCACTGAATCACAGGGAGTGGGAGGAGGACCGGGAACTGGTCAGGCGTATCCAGAAGAGTGGCTGGCTGTTTTTTTATAGCGCGCGGCACCGCAACCCTGACACCGATGGCTGGTGGGTCATCGTTGCTCTTCTCGAAGAGGTTCGCCGGGGTAACCTGCTTGCCATTGGAGGTCCGCGTAATGGCCTGTTTCCGTCACCTTACCGCAGCACGCCGCTAAGGAATCCCGTAGCGAGGACCGGCAGTCATCCGGACGGCGAACCCATTCGGTCCGTCCAGTATGATCCCGCCACCTGGCAAGCTCGGTTAGCCGCTGCGCGCGCAGCCAGGGCGACACCGACACACATCGAGATACCACAGGCACTGACCAAGGCCCAGCGGTGGCAGACACGCAAGGCGCTGATTGTGGCGGGCAATGCGGCCATGTCCGGGCGCGTGCGGGCGGCGGCTGAACGGCTCGCGCGCAACAATGTAGCGGTGGAGAAGGCCAGACTCTCCGATCATGTCTACGAGCCGTCCGGGCCGGTGCCCGAAGGGTGGGCGAACCGCAGCGGGGATAGGGAGTTTCTGGATCGGTATGGCTTGAAGCCAAAAGACCTGAAGATCAAGGGTTCGGACTTCAGGGCGCAACTATACGAACCGGATGCGACGGTCTTCGGTAACGATATGAAGCCCGCCCTCGCGTTCAAGGGAACCGAAATGACGAGTCTGGCCGACTGGTCGAACAACCTCAGCCAGAGCGTGGATATGGAATCGCCCTATTACAACAGAGCCGTCAATATAGGTAAGAATTTAGCCTTCTCAACAGAACCTATCGACATCACAGGTCACTCGCTGGGCGGTGGCCTGTGTTCGGCTGCATCCGTCGCCAGCGGCAAGGAATGCTGGAGCTTCAACGCCGCCGGTCTGCACCCGAAGACGGTCGAACACTACGGCGGCCAGGTCACGCCATCGAACATCAATGCCTACCATGTGAACGGCGACATTCTGACCGTCGCACAGACCTGGACGCCGCTGCCCGGTGCAGCCGGTACTCCCTATCTCCTTCCCGGCAGCGGCTCGCCCGTGTCGCGGCACTTCATCACGCAGGCAATTGACGGCATCGAGCAGCAGAAGGCGGAGGACATCACCGTACTTGAAACACTGTCATAACGAGGCTGAAAGCGATGAAAAGACTCAGCCGAATCCTTACCCTGCCGGTGCTGTTACTGGCGCTATCCCCTGTGGTTCATGCAATGAAAAAATTTCCCGCCACTGATTTCTTTAGCGGCCCGCAACTCGAACTGGCGCAGGCCATCGAACGCGGCGACATGGAGCAGGTCCGGCGACTGGCACCGAAGACGGACCTGAACACGCCTGGGCGCAAGAACATGACGATGCTGTTTTTTGCGTTTCAGGAGGCGTTGCAGCGCGACCCGCATCGGCTCGCGGTTGCGTCGGAGGTGGTGAAGGCCGGAGCCGATCCTTTGCAGGAAGTGCCGGATTTTGGTGACCCGCTCGGAGTCATGCTCAACAGCTCTCACCCGGAATTCCTGCGTGCCATGCTGGACGGCGGTGTTGATCCAAATTTGATTTCAGAAGGCACCCCGATAATTTTTGATGTTGCAAAGGAGTCGACATCCGGCTCACTCAAGCTGCTGGTGGAGCGTGGCGCGAATGTGAACCGGCGCGATTCGTTGCGTAATTCAGTGCTATTTGAAGCATTAATGAACAACGCACTCGACCAGATCGACTACCTTCTCGATCACGGCGCGAACCCGTCCACGTACAACATCAACGGCGTATCGTTCCCATTCGCGCTTTCTCATGACATCGACAGAAACGCCCCCGCGCCTGATTCGCCGGCCTCCAGGAAGCTAGTCCAAATCCGGGATCGCATCATCAGGATGGGCGTGAAATGGCCTCCCGAGACTCCGGAACAGATAAAGGCACATTGGGGAGCCAATCCTCCGCGCCGGCTCGATGACAGCAAGCTTCCGCTGCCTTGAGGCAGAGACCGAAGCGGCACGCTTCGACTGGAGGTCCGCGATGAACCGGTTCGCCATCCTGTTTGGCGAGCGCTTCACGCTGGCGAGTGGGTAGGATTATTTGGACCGCCTCGCACACGAATAACGAGGCTGAAAGCGATGAAAACACTCAGCCGAATCCTGATCGTGCCGGTGCTGTTACTGGCGCTATCCCCTGCGGTTCATGCAATGAAGAAATTTCCCGCCACTGATTTCTTTAGCGGCCCGCAACTCGAACTGGCGCAGGCCATCGAGCGAGGCGACATGGAGCAGGTCCGGCGACTGGCACCGAAGACTGACCTGAACACGCCCGGACGCAAGAACATCACGATGCTGTTTTTTGCGTTTCAGGAAGCATTGCAGCGCGACCCGCATCGGCTTGCGGTTATGTCGGAGGTGGTGAAGGCCGGAGCCGATCCCTTGCAGGAAGTGCCGGATTTTGGTGAGCCGCTCGGGGCCATGCTCAACAGCGCGCACCCGGAATTCCTGCGCGCGATGCTGGACGGTGGGGTTGATCCCAACACCATGATCGAGGGCCGCAGACCCATCGTTTTCTTTGTTACAAGCGATCGTAAATTGAGCTCACTCCAGCTGCTGGTGGAGCGTGGCGCGGATGTGGACCGGCGCGATTCGTTGCGCAACACATCTCTCTACGAAGCGCTAACTGGCTATGACACCGGGGCAGTCAATTACCTTCTCGATCACGGGGCAAACCCGAACACTTACAACATCAATGGAATCTCGTTTCCGAGACAATTGGAATCGCAAATGGAACATGTAGGCCCCACCTCCGAATCAGGTGTCAAACTGGTCGAAATCCGGGACCGCATCATCAGAATGGGCGTGAAATGGCCTCCCGAGACTCCGGAACAGGTCAAAGCACGTTGGGGAGCCAATCCTCCGCGCCGGCTCGATGACAGCAAGCTTCCGCTGCCTTGACGCAGCTTCACGCTGGCGAGAGGTTCGAAGTTCTTAACCGCCTCGCACACGACAAGGCGGATAGTGCTGAAGACGACGATGAGGCAGTTCCGGCTATAAAAAACGACGCGCTCGTCAGCTCGCGTTGGCCGACGCGAAGTGGGAGTTGGACCCCGTCCCCGGCCGCACGACCACCGTGCAGGTCGTGCCCGCCGCCAGCATCACATCGGCCGGCACCGAGTCGATTTTCACGCGCACCGGCACGCGCTGCGCGAGGCGCACCCAGTTGAAGGTCGGATTCACGTCCGCGAGCAGTTCGTGGCTTTGCGGATTGTCGCGGTCGTAGATGCCGCGCGAGATGCTCTCCACGTGGCCTTGCAGCGTGCCGCCGCTCATCAGCCGCACTTCGGCCTGATCGCCGATGCGCACGTGCGGCAGTTTGGTTTCCTCGAAATAGCCATACACCCAGAACGAGTGACTATCGACGATCGCGAGCTTCGCGGCGCCGGCGGTCGCATAGTCGCCGCGGAACACCGAGAGGTTCGTCACATAGCCATCGACCGGCGACACGACGCGCGTGCGCTCGAGGTTCAGCTTCGCGGCGTCGAGTGCGGCGAGCGCCTGCTGATAGGCGGCACCGGCGGCGGACGCGGTGTGCGTCGCGTTTTCGCGGCTTTCCTTCGACACCACCTGCGAGTCCATGTCCGCACGCCGTTGCGCGTCGTCGCGCTTCATCTGCAATTCAGCCTTGCGCGCGGCCACCGCGGCCTGCGCCTGCTCGACCGCGATCTGGTAGTGCGACGGATCGATCTGCATCAGCAGGTCGCCCTTCTTCACGAACTGGTTGTCCTTGACCGGCAGATCGACGATCGCGCCCGACACGTCCGGCGCGACGTTGACGATCTGGGCGCGCACGCGGCCGTCGCGCGTCCACGGTTCGTCCATGTAATGGACCCACAGCACGCGGCCAATCAGGATCGCGACGATGAAAATGACGGCTGTCGCGATGAAGCCCACAAGATTTCGGATGGTCATGTTTCGACTCTGATCAACGATAAACGGCGAGGCCGAGAAGGCCGCACACGGACACGAGCAAGCTGGCCCGGAACAGGGAGGGGTGCCACACCACGCGATACAGGCCCGTATAGGCGATCACGCGATCCAGTAGCCAGGTCAGCGCGGCACCCGCGATGAACAGCAGCAGAATGGCCGGCACGTAGGCATCGAGCACGGCGATATCACGCGGCATGAGGAGTTCCTTCTTCTTCTGATGTGTCCGCGCGCGTGCCGATCGCCGAGGCGAGCGGCGACTGCGGATCGAGTAGCGCGGTACGGATGAAATGCAATTGACTGAGGATGCGCAGCAGCTGATGGCGTTCTTCGCGCGATGGCGTGAAGCCGGCCATCAGCTGCTGTACTTGCGCGATCGCATCGGCGGTCGCCGCGAGCGCGCGTTCGAAGTGCCGCTCCCGCGGCCGCTCGAACAGCGCGGCGAGCGCATCGCGCAGCGCACGCAGCGCGACGCGCCACGGTGCCGATTTGTGGTAGCGCGGCTCGTTGGGCAGCGTCGCGATTTCGCGGCGCAGGTCGATCACCGCGTTGCCGACCTCCAACACCGAAAACAGCCAGCGCAGCGTGTCGCGCTTCGTTTCGGGTTCGTTCTGCGACAGCGAGTTGATCTGGAACATCAGATCGCGCGCGCCGCTTTCGAAGCGTGAGCGCACGCGCGCAAGACCGGCGCGGCCAGCCAGCACCACCTGGCGGCGCAAGTCGACGAGCAGGCGGTTGCGCAGCCACGGCGTGGACGGCGGCAGCAGCACCGCGAACGCGATCGACGCCACCAGCATCGACAGCACCAGCGCGAGCGCGTCGTTCATGAACGAACTCGGGTCGTAGTGGATCACGTTGTCGGGGCCGGCGAGGAAGCAGAAAAAGATGCAGTAGCCGATGCCGTATCCCGCGAGCTTCGCACGCGTGGTCATGAACACGCCGAGCAGCAGGAACGGCGTGAGCGCGACGCACAGCATCACGAAGCCGTCGATGTGCGGATACACGCCGAAGACCGCGGTCATGCCCATCAGCGTTGCGAGCACCGTGCCGCCGGCCATCTGGAACGCGGTGCGCTTCGGGTCCGGCGACGACGACGCGAGCGCGCACACGGCCGCCGCGTCCAGCGTCAGCGTCGAGCCGCTCGGCCACGCGGTCGCGATCCAGAACGCGCCGAGCACCAGCATCACGATGGCCGCGCGCAGGCCCGCGACGCCAGCCGCGATCCCGTTGGTCTTCGGCTCATAGCGCTCGATCCAGCGTTCGCGCGCGTGCGTGTCGACCGCGAGCGACGCGTAGGTCGCCGCATACGCGTGCAGGTCGTCGATGAAGCGGTACAGCAACTCGGCGCCGGTGTCGAAATCGAGCAGCGGCGCGTCAGGGTGCGTTTCGAGCTCGTCGCGCGTCGCGCGCACGCGCTTCGGCAATTCGCTCTTGTAGGTGTCGAGCTGCGCCGCGGCGTGCGCGGCGTCGGCTGCGCTCAGCACCGGCTCGCCCGACTTCGCGAGCAACGGCGCAATCTCCTTGAAGTACGGCTCGAGCGCGGCGATCGCGATCGCCGCGCCGTGCGTGCCGTTCTCGCGCAGACGGTTCATCAGCTGATGCAGCGCATGAAAGCGCGTCGACGCGGTCATGAACTCGCTGTTCAGACGCGCGAGGCGCCCGCCGCGCATCCGCGAATCGGGACCTTCGAACATGGCCATGCTGCGCGCAGCCTCGAAGCCGACGATGTCGGCGACGAAGCGCGCATTGGTCGCCTCGATCTGCGCGCGGTCGTTGCGCCCGGCCAGCGACGCCGACACGTATTCGACGAAGGACGAGAAGCGCGCGCGCACGGTGCTGCGCATCTGCTGGCCGGCGAACTGCGGAAACACGAGGCCGCTGACCGCGCCCGCGCAGATGATGCCGATCACGACTTCCGCGACCCGCGTGAGCGCGCTGAGAAACGCGCCGTCGGGATGCTGCCACGCGGGAATACCGATCAGCGCGGCTGTGTAGCCCGCCAGCACGAAGCCGTACGAACGGAAGTTGCGATTGCGCGCGGCGCCGGCGGTGCAGATGCCGACCCAGATCGCGGTCGTGATCAGGAACAGCTCCGGCTGTTGCGCGAACAGGCCGATCAGCGCGAGCATCACGACCAGGCCGACCAGCGTGCCGCAGATCCGGTAGAAGCTCTTCGCGAACACCGCGCCGCTTTGCGGCTGCATCACGATGAACACGGTGGTCATCGCGGTGCGCGGCTGCGGCAGATCGAGCTTCATCGCGATGCCGAGCGCGAGGAAACACGCGGCGAGCGACTTGAACAGATACATCCACACGAGGCCGTCGGTGCGCGCCCAGTGGGCGGCGGCTTCGTAGAGCGCGGCGAACGACGCGGGGCGCGCGGTCGACGGGGAGGGCGAGGAGGACATGGCCTTTCTTACTCGGACGCGGGCGCGTTCGGGGCGCGCGAGGCGGTGGTGGCGGCGGTGACTGCGTTTGTCCTGGCGTTGGCATTCGCATCTGCCTTCGCCGTGCCGTTATCTGCCGAGCCACGCCTGCCTTCGTTGTTGCCCTTGCCATGCGCCGGCAGTGTTTCGTTATCCCGCGGTCCATTGGCCGGATCGTCGAGACCGCCGCCGAGCGCCGTCATCAGCGACGCATGCGCGCCGAGCCGCTCGGCCTGCACCTTGGCGACGCCTTCCTGCGCGCGCAGCAACTGGTTTTGCGCGACCAGCACGTTCAGATAGTCGGTCAAGCCGCGCCGGAAGCCCTCGCGCGACAGATCGTAGTTCCTGCGCGCGGCGGCGACCGAGCGGTCGGCGTCGTCGGCCTGGGTGGTCAACGAACGGATGCGGATCACCTGGTCGGAAATGTCCTTCAGCGCGGTCACGATCGACTGGTTGTAGCGCTCGACCGCTTCGTCATAGCCCGCCGACGCGGCGCCGAGCTGCGAGCGCAGCCTGCCGCCGTCGAAGATCGGCAGCGTCAGCGCGGGACCCACGCTCCAGCTATGCGACGGACTCTTCAGGAACTGGAACAGCGGCCCCATCGCCGCATAGCCGCCAATCGACGCGAGCAGGTTGATGTCCGGATAGAACCCGGCCTTCGCGACGTCGATGCCGCGCGCCTGCGCGGCGACCGTCCAGCGCGCCGCGACCACGTCGGGGCGGTGGCCGATCAAATCCGCGGGCAGCGCGGCCGGCAGACCGGCGGGCGCGGCGAGCGACAGTGTCGGGCGCTGGATCGCGTCGCCGGCGCCCGGCCCCTTGCCCGCGAGCGCGGCCAATTGATTGCGCCCGAGCGCGATGTTTTCCTCGATCGCGTCGATCTGGCGCTCGTACTCGGGTATCGGCGTTTCGGCCTGGCTCACTTCGAGCTGCGTGCCGATGCCGCCCTTCAGGCGCCGGTTCGCCAGATCGACGATTTGCTGCTGTTGTTGCAGCGTGGCCTTCGCGATGTCGAGCCGCGCGTAGCTCAGCGACATCTCGATATAGGTGCGCACCACATTCGCCTGCAGTTCGAGCTGCGCGGCGCGCGCGTCGGCGGCGCTCGCGTGCGCGAGGTCGAGCGCGCGCTCGGCAGCGTTCTTGTCCTTGCCCCAGAAGTCGAGGTGATAGGCGAGGGCGAGCGTGCCGGTGTTGTTCCACGACTGCTCGCCGGCGAGCGGCCCCGGGCCGTAGAACACGTTGTCGGGCCACTGCTCGCGCTGGATCGACAGGCTGCCGTTGACGTGCGGCGCGAGCGCCGCGCGCGCGACGCCGGCCATCGACGCCGCCTCGCGCACGCGCGCCTGGGCGACGGCGAGACTCGGGTTGCCGGCTTCGGCGTCCGCGATCCACTGGTTTAGCTGCGGATCGTTATAGGCACGCCACCAGTTGGCGGCGGGCCACTGCGCATCGGCGTTGGCGCCGCGAATCGCGTTGCCCACGTCGAGCGACGAAGGATTGATCGTGCGCGTTTGCGGCGCCACGCCCCCGGTACTTGCGCATCCGGCGATTGTTAATAGGATCGTAAGAACCGAGGCTGCGGCGATCCCTTTGCGTACCGGAGACTGCACGATTTCCTCCAAATTTGACTATAGAACCTTGTGCGCAATTATATTTTTCGATCAATTGCGGAATAACCGGTAATGATGCAAGGCATTTTTACAAGTCATGAGATAATGGCCCTTGCTGATCGTGTAACAATCGCTGCCGATTTTTTCGCAACTGTGTTGCATGGGACCGGTGCAAGGCTAGAGCGCCAACTCCGGTCGACAGAGGATAGGTATGGACACGCTTCAAAACATGCGCGTATTCGTCCGCGTCGTCGAAGCGGGCAGCTTCACGGGCGCCGCGCAACATCTGAATACGACGACGGCCTATGCGTCGCGCGCGGTTTCCGATCTGGAGGCGCATCTGCGCACGCGGCTTTTGAACCGGACCACGCGCCGCATCGCGCTGACCGAGGCGGGGGAGCGCTATCTGCAGCGCTGCGAGCAGATTCTCGCGTACGTGGATCAGGCGGAGGCCGAGGCAAGCGACGCGCACGCGCGCCCGTCCGGCAAGCTGAAGGTCCACGCGATGACGAGCTTCGGCCAGCACTACGTGGTGCCGGCCGTGAGCCGCTACCAGCAGCGCTACCCGGACGTGCATGTCGAACTGACGCTCGCGCAGCGCATGCCCGATCTGCTCGACGAAGGCTTCGACGTGTCGCTGACACTCGCCACCGGCCTGCCCGATTCTGGGCTCGTGTCGCAGCGCATTGGCAGCGCGTTCAGCATTGCGTGCGCGTCGCCTGCGTATCTCGAGCGGCACGGCGTGCCGCAAACTCCCGCAGACCTCGCGCAGCACACCTGCCTGCAGATGGTGACGCCGGTGTACCCGCCCGACAGATGGACCTTCGACGGCCCGAACGGCGAGGAAGTCGTCTCGCTCGGCTCGGCGACGTTCCAGGTGAACGTGGCCGAGGCGATGGTGGTGGCTGTCGCCCAAGGCATGGGCATCGCGCTGATTCCGATCTACTCGGCGATCAGCGGTTTGCGCAGCGGCGAACTGGTGTGGCTGCTGCCCGAGTACACGTCGCAGCAGATGAATCTGTATGCGCTGTATCCGTCGCGGCAGTATCTCGATGCGAAGATCCGCACGTGGGTCGAATTCCTGCGCGACGAGTTGCCCTCGACGCTGGCGGCGGATCAGGAAGAGTTGCGGCAGTTCGCGAGGAGCTGAACGGCCTGTTCGTCATGCGTTGACGTTCGACGGGCGCGCGGCGTGACAGCCTGTTACACACGCGCCGCGTCGCAACATTTCTTTACTTCTGCCGCGCAGTCGATTTGTTAACGTGTCGTTCACGCGTCGCCGCTGTGGCCGGACGCGCTGGATTCGCCGCCGTTCGGCACCTCGCAACCACTGAAGGACGACACATCCATGGATACGCACCTGATGATCGGCTTGGCCGTCATGTTCGGATTGATCGGCGTCGCCGCGTCGCGCGATCTGCTGCGCCGCATGCGTGTACAGCAGCCGCGGCTCGTGCCGGTCGAAGTCGAGTCACAGGATGCGCCGCGGCGAGAGCGGTGAGCCGGCCCGCTAGAAGCAGCTAGATCTCGACGACCTTGTCCCAGGCAAACAGCGGATTCTCCCACTCGCGCGTGCGCCGGTCGAAATAGCCGCGCGGATTGCACACGACACGCGTGCCGTCCACTACATAGTCGAACGACGTATGCGTGTGGCCGTGAATCCACAACGCAACAGGCGCGCGCACGAGCTCCGGCAGGTGATTGACGAAGCCTGCCGACGCGCGGTCCTCGGCAAAGCGCTCGGCCAGACTCAGCCGATGCGGCGCATGGTGCGTGACCACGATCGTTTGGCCGGCGAACGGTTTGGCCAGCTCGCTTGCGAGCCACGCGCGCGCATGCTGGTGCAGCGCGAGCGAATCGGCGGGCGTGAAGTCGCGGGCGGCGTCGCGCGGGTCGTGCGGCCAGTTCATCTGGATCAACCCGCGATAGTCGAGCATGACGCGGCGCGCGGCGACGATCGATTCCTCGATTGCTTCGGGCGTCGCGCCGTACAGCGCGAAGTCGGTCCACAACGTCGTGCCGAGCACGCGCCAGCGCCCCTGGCTATCGACGAGCGTGGCGTTGTTCAGCACGTGCACGTTTTCGACCTGCGCGGCCGCGTCGAGCGTCGCGCTCTCCAGCGCGCCGAACTCGCCGTCGTAGTACTCGTGATTGCCCGGCACGTAGACGACCGGCACCGTGTCGTCGAACGCCTGTGCGGCCCAGCGCGGGCCGGCCGCGTGGTTGTGAATATCGCCCGCCAGCACGACCAGATCCGCCCGCGCATGCGGGATCAGTTCAGGCTCGTCGTTTTCCAGATGCAGATCGGACAGCACGCGAATCTTCACGGATGCGACTCCTGCGAAACGCCGCCGCGCCGGGTCGCGGAGGCTTCTGACATTAGCGTAGCACCTTGCCCGGATTCAGCAGGTTCAGCGGATCGAGCGCCTGCTTGATCGCGCGCATCATCCGCACCTCGACGTCCTGTTTGTAGTGCGCGGCTTCGTCGATCTTCAGCTGGCCGAGTCCGTGTTCCGCGCTGATGCTGCCGCGATGCGCATTCACGCTGTCGTAGACGATCCGGTTGATCGGGCTCTGGTACTGCCGCAGAAACGCCTTTGCATCGATGCCCTCGGGCGCCTGCACGTTGTAGTGCAGATTGCCGTCGCCGAGATGGCCGAACGTGACCATGCGCGCGCCCGGCGCGGCTTGCGCGATCGCTTTGTCGGTTGTCTCGATGAAGTGGCCGATGCGTGAGATCGGCACCGCGATGTCGTGCTTGATGTTCAGCCCTTCCTCGGCCTGCGCGAGCGGAATGTGTTCGCGCAGATTCCAGAACGCGCGTGACTGCGCGAGGTTTTCCGCGACCACGGCGTCTTCGACGAGACCCTGTTCGAGCGCGGTTTCCATCAGCCCCTCGAACAGCGTGCGCGCGTGCTCTTCGCTTTCGCTGTCCGACAGCTCGAGCAGCACGACTTGCGCATGCGGTTCGGCGAACGGATAACGCATCTGCTCGAAATGGCGGCCGACGAGCCGCAGGCAGAAATCCGACATCAGTTCGAAGCCGGTCAGGAGCGGCCCGGCGACGCGTTGCGTGAGCGCGAGAAAATCGAGCGCCGCATGCGGCGATGCGAGCGCGGCGAGCGCGGTCACGCGCGCGGCCGGCTGCGGATGCAGCTTCATCACCGCCGCGGTGATCAGGCCGAGCGTGCCTTCCGCGCCGATGAACAGGTCGCGCAGATCGTAGCCGGTGTTGTCCTTGCGCAGCCCGCGCAAGCCGTCCCACAGTTCGCCTTGCGGCGTCACCACTTCGAGGCCGAGGCACAGCTCGCGCGTGGTGCCATAGCGCAGCACGCCGGTGCCGCCCGCGTTGGTCGACAGATTGCCGCCGATCGTGCAGCTGCCTTCGGCGGCGAGGCTCAGCGGAAACAGACGCCCGGCCGCTTCGGCGTGCTTCTGCACGTCGGCGAGGATCACGCCCGCTTCGACGGTGATCGTGTTGTTGTGCGGGTCGATGTCGCGCACCCGATTCAGGCGGCGCAGGCTGATGACCGCCTGCGCGCCGCTCGCGTCGGGTGTGGCGCCGCCCGCGAGACCGGTGTTGCCGCCCTGCGGCACCAGCGCGACGCGATGTTCGACCGCGAGCCTGACGAGCGCGGCGGCTTCCTCGGACGTGGCAGGGCACAGCACCGCGCAGGCCGCGCCGGTGTAGCGGCGGCGCCAGTCGGTCAGAAAGGGAGCGGTGTCGTGCGGATCGGTCAGTACGTGAGCCGCGCCGATGGCGTCGCGGCAGGCGGCGAGAAAAGCGGTGTGGTTCATGTGGATCGGTTGACGGTTTTGAAGCTTGGACGTCAGGCGGGCGGGGTTGGTTCGCTGGGGGTTTGCTTTGCAGCTTGCTTTGCGGCTTGCTTTGCGGCTCGTTTCGCCGCGCGCTTGAACGGCCCGACATACGCGAGCGCGCAAGCGAAGAAGATCACGGCAAGCGCCGCCTGCAGCCAGCCGAGCCGCGCGCCCAGGCCATGATCGCTCCAGCCGCGCACGATGCCTTCTGCGAAATACAGCAGAATCAGCATCGACGCCCATTGCATCGTATAGAGCCGACGCCGCCACACGCCCGGCAACGCGGAGAGCAACGGCAACGCCTTCAGCACGAGCAGCGAGCCGCCAGGCCGCAACGGTGCGAGCCACCATTCCCATGCGACCGCAAGCACGATCATCGCGATCAGTGTGAAAGCGGCGACGAGCGCGGCGGCGGCTTTGGGTTGCACGGGTACGACGGTTGCGGCTGCCGACGTGTTGCCGAATTCCGCGCCACTGGCGTCGCGACGGGCGTCGTCGCGTTCGGTTGGTTGCGGATGCGGGTCGTTCACGGTTTTTCGCTCACGGCCTTTCGGACATCGACGCCGCTGTGCGCGCAACGCGCGCACCCAGCGCAATGGCCAGCGTCCGTTCGTCGGCGGAAATGCCATGGCCGGCCGTGCCCGCGCGCGCGAAATGCGACGCGCCGTACGGCGTGCCGCCGGTCTGCGTGGTGGTCAGCGTGCTCTCGGTGTACGGAATGCCGACGATCAGCATGCCGTGATGGAGCAGCGGCAGCATCATCGACAGCAGCGTGGATTCCTGGCCGCCGTGCAGGCTGCCGGTCGACGTGAACACGCAGGCCGGCTTGCCCGCCAGCGCGCCGGATAGCCACTGCGGCGTGGTGCCGTCGAGAAAGTATTTGAGCGCGGCCGCCATGTTGCCGAAGCGGGTCGGTGAACCGAGCGCAAGGCCCGCGCATTCTTCGAGGTCACGCAGCTCGACGTACGGTGGTCCTTCGGCGGGGATGTCCGGCTCGCTCGCCTCGCAGACCGTGGAAACCGCCGGCACGGTGCGCACACGCGCCTGCATGCCGGGGACGCTGTCGACGCCGTGCGCGATTGCCAGCGCGAGCTCGCGCGTGGCGCCGTGACGGCTGTAATAAAGCACGAGAATGTCTTTCATAGGCCTCATCATTGAACGGGTATTATAGGGGTTCGGTCCGTTGCACAGGCCATTCATAGCCGTTCGGCCAGGTGCCGAACGGGGTTCCCGCAGTTCCATTCTCACGGTTCAGCAGGCAAGGAGGCAGGTTTGTTGGTTAGGGTGCGTTTCGATCTCGACACGCTCAAACGGCTCGCGCAATTCGCCGCGCAACGCATCGGCGAGGATCGGATTCCGCAGGTCGCGGGCAGCCTGACGTTCACCACGATGCTCGCGCTCGTGCCGCTCGCCACCGTCGCGTTTGCGCTGTTCACCGCGTTTCCGATCTTCAGCTCGTTCCAGGCGTCGCTGCAGTTTTTTCTTGCCGATCACCTGATGCCCGCGCAACTGAACGACCAGATCTTCAAGTATCTGAACCAGTTCGCGTCGAAGGCCAAAGGGTTGACCACGATCGGCATGATCATCCTGTTCGTCACCGCAGTGATGACGATGATGACCGTCGAGTCCGCGTTCAACGTGATCTGGCGCGTGCGCAAGGCGCGGCCCGTCGCACAGCGCATTCTCGTGTACTGGGCGATCATCACGCTCGGTCCGATCCTGATCGGCGTGAGCCTGTCGATCTCGTCGTATCTGTTCACGCAGTCGATGTCGTTTAGCGCCGCGCAGCGCATCACACCGCTGATCGAATGGGCGCTCGCGAGCGCCACGCTGCCGTTCACGATGCTCGCGTTCACGATTCTTTACGTTTATTTGCCGAACTGCCGTGTCGAATGGCGTGACGCGGTGGTTGGCGGCGTGATCGCCGCAGTCGCGTTCGAGCTCGCCAAGCGCGGCTTCGGCTACTACGTGCGCCGTATTCCGACCTATACGGCGGTGTATGGCGCCTTCGCCGCGGTGCCGCTGTTCCTTGTATGGATGTATCTGTGCTGGTTCATCACGCTGACTGGCGCGATGATCGCATCGGCGTTGCCGGCGATTCGCATCGGTCAGTTTCACCGCCCGGTGTTCTATGGCAGCAATCTGTTCGATTCGCTCGAATTGCTCGCGCGGCTGTGCGAAGCGCGTGAGGGCGGCAGACGCGGCTACACGATGCCCGAGCTTGCACGCATGCTTCGCCGCGACAAGGATACGACGCTGATGCTGTTACAGCGTCTCGAGGAGATCGAGTGGATCGCGCGGCTGGAGGAGGACCATACCGGCCCGCACTACGTGCTGCTTGCGAACCCGGCGCAGGTGACCGTGCAGCGGCTGTACGACCTGTTCGTGATCGACCGCGCGGAGCTGTCGTATCAGCTCGAACTCGACTCCACGCGCGTGGACGGCGGCATGCTGCTCGCCGCGCTCGACAACGACCAATTGAAAGTGACGCTCGCCGCGTTGCTTGCCTCGCGCGCGGCGGCCAGGGCGGCGCGACCCGGAGACGAGCGCGCGGCCGCTTCGATGCCGCACCAGGCGGCGTGACAGGGCGGCTCGACTTCGAGCCGCCTTAGTAAAACTACAACGAAATCTTCCCCACGCAGATGTCCTTGAACATCACCCAGTCGCCCATCAGGCTGTAAAGCGGATGACGGAAGGTGGCCGGCCTGTTCTTTTCGAAGAAGAAATGGCCGACCCACGCGAAGCCATAGCCGCACACCACGGCCGCCGGCAGCCATACCCAGTTGCCGGTGGCGAGCGCCATGGCGAGAAAGCCAATTACTCCGAGCGAGCCGACGAAATGCAGCCGACGCGACGCGATGTTGCGATGTTCGCTCAGGTAGTACGGATAAAACTCCGCGAAGCTCGCGAAGTGATCGGTATGTGCTGTATGAGCCATAACGGCCTCCGGAGGCTGAAAAAGACAGCTTCGATCATTCTCCGGCGATCGCCTGCCTAACGCAACCTGGCCATTCGGCAGATGGCGCGGCGGGTTCGGCGTGGGTATCGTCGTGATTTAGCGCGCTTCGTGCGGCGCCCGCAAAGCGAAGCTGTACAGCGCATCGAGCGTCGCGTCGGGTTGCTCGGTCATCAACGCGTGGCCCGCATCGAGCGTGACGGTGTCGATCGGCGTGCCCGCCTGCGCGAGCGCATCGGCAAGCGCTTTCGCCGCGCGCGGCGGCGTCATCGCATCGCGCCGGCCGACGATCAGGCGCGTCGCGCAACGCACCTGCGCTGCACGGGCGAGGCCGTCCGCATAGGTATGGCAGGCCGTGAAATCGGTGTGGAACAGATGCGGCTCGCCGCTGGCGGACACGTGCTCCATCAGCCGCTGGTTCATACCGTGCAGCCAGAAGCCGGGGCCGGGGCACGAGGGCTTCGCGGCGAGCGTCGAATGCGACCACTGGTTGACCATGTCGATCGCCTCGGGCTCGCGATTGAGCGCGGCATCGAGCAGCGCGTCGGAGACCGTCATCGGCAGCGCGGTCGCGAGCAGCGCGAGATGCGTGGCGCGCTGCGGATAGCGGCCGGCGAAGTCGAGCGCGATCAGCGAGCCCATGCTGTGCCCGGCGACGAACGCACGCGTAACGCCCACGGCGTCGAGCAGCGCGGCGAGCCAGTCGGCCAGCGCGGCGATGCTGGCGAGCGCGGGGCCGGCGCTGCGCCGGTGGCCCGGCAGGTCGAGCGCGAGCACGCCGAAGCCGTGATGCGCGAAATAGCGGCTTTGCAGCGCCCACACGCTGTGATCGTGCTCGGCGCCGTGGATGAACACGGCGGTCGGCAGGCTCGTGTCGAAGGGTTTGCCGCCGGTGTAGGCGTAGGCCGGTTTGCCTTGAACGGTGACGATCATGGGGACTCCGGGTGGGCGGGGGCGTTCGTGGCAGTAGGTGCGGCAGCGGCGGTCTTTTGCGCAGCCTTCAGCGCGCGCTTGAGATCGTCGACTAGGTCATCGGGATCTTCGAGGCCGATCGACAGACGGATCGTGCCTTCGGTGATGCCGGCCGCGGCGAGCGCGGCGGCATCCATGCGGAAGTGCGTCGTCGATGCCGGGTGGATCACCAGCGAGCGCGCGTCGCCGACGTTCGCCAGGTGCGAGAACAGTGTCAGCGCTTCGATGAAGGCGCGCCCGGCCGCGCGGTCGCCGCGCAGGTTGAAGCTGAACACCGCGCCGGCGCCGCGCGGTAGCAGTCGCTTCGCGAGCGCGTGGTCGGGATGGGTCGGCAACTCGGGATAGACAACCGATTCGACCGCCGCATGACCGGCGAGAAACTCGACCACGCGCCGGGTGTTGGCGACGTGACGCTCCATGCGCAACGGCAGCGTCTCGATGCCTTGCAGCAGTTGCCACGCGGCCTGCGGATGCAGGCACGCGCCGAAGTCACGCAAGCCTTCGCGCCGCGCGCGCAGCAGGAACGGCGCGACCGTGCTTTCCTCGGCGAACACCATGCCGTGGAAACCGTCGTATGGCTCGGTGAATTCGGGAAAGAGGCCGGAAGCCTCGAAGTCGAACCTGCCGCCGTCGACCAGCACGCCGCCGATCGTCGTGCCGTGGCCGCCGAGAAACTTGGTCGCCGAGTGGTAGACGAAGTCGGCGCCGTGCTCGAAGGGGCGCAGCAGGTAGGGCGTCGTGAAAGTCGAATCGACCAGCAACGGCACGCGGTGCGCGTGCGCGATCTGCGCGAGCGCGGCGATGTCGAGCACGTCGAGGCCCGGATTGCCGAGCGTTTCGCCAAATAGCAGGCGCGTGTTGGGGCGCAGCGCGGCGCGCCACGCGTCGAGGTCGCCGGGCTTCACGAAGGTCGTCTCGATACCGAAGCGCCGCAGCGTGTAATGCAGCAGATTATGCGAGCCGCCGTACAGCGCGCTCGACGCGACGATGTGCGAGCCGGCGCCCATCAGCGTCGCGATCGCCAGATGCAGCGCGGCCTGGCCGCTCGCGGTGCCGATCGCGCCGGCACCGTTTTCGAGCGCGGCGACGCGCTCTTCGAACACGGCGACGGTCGGATTCGAGATGCGCGAGTAGACGTGGCCGGCGCGCTCCATGTTGAACAGCGCGGCGGCGTGGTCCGAGTCGCGGAACGAAAACGACGTGGTCTGGTAGATCGGCGTCGCGCGCGCGCCGGTCGCGGGGTCGGGGGCAGCGCCGGCGTGCAGCGCAAGCGTATCGAAACGGTTGGCGGACATCGTGTGCGGCGGGCCGCGAGGGCCACGCGAATGATCAGGGTAGGCCGGCCATCCTATCATTGGCGCGCGCCGCTTCAAGCGCGGTTTTCCCGCGGGGTGGACCTCGGGTCGGTGCGGCTCGTGCCGGGAGCGAGGCATGCTCGCTATCTGGAAGTCAGATGAATTGGAGCCCCCGAAACCCCGCCGAGCCTTGGCTGGCGGGTCGCTTTCCTTTTATGGGCCTTTCCGATAGGATCGAAACAACCATTTAATGCATTGCAAGATTGGCGGTACCAGGAGATAGATGATGCGAGTCAGCGACATTCTTAAAGTCAAGGGCAACACCCTTTTTACGGTCACGCCGGATACCACGCTGCATGACGCCGTCATTACCATGGCCGAGCACGACATCGGCTCGCTCGTCGTGATGGAGTACGGCGACCTCGTCGGCATGCTGACGTTTCGCGAAATCATTCTGACCTTGAAGGAAAACGGCGGCAGCGTCGGTACGTCGACGATCCGTAAGGTGATGGACGACCATCCGCTCACCTGCACGCCCGAAACCGACGTCAACGAAGTGCGCCGCATGATGCTCGAGCATCACGTGCGTTATCTGCCCGTCATGGAAAGCCGCACGCTGATGGGCGTCATCTCGTTTTACGATGTCGCGAAGGCGGTGGTCGAGGAGCAGGGGTTCGAGAATCGCATGTTGAAGGCCTATATCCGCGACTGGCCGGAAGAGCAGGAAGGACAGGACCAGCAGCCGGCGCGTTGATGCGCGTGGCTCGAACGTCGCGCTCCGGCCGTTGCCGCGAGCGCGAATCTGCCGGCAGGGCGCGCGCGCAAGCGGGCGCTTTTTTTGTATCCGGGCCGGTGTCCGGATCTGGCGCGCGTCGCACCGGCCCGTTTGTCCGCCGTTCCGTGCGTTTCCATGCCATTTTCCGCGCCGTTGTTCTGACTTCATGAACGATCGTCCGTTGCCTGCCGCCCGGCGCGCCGCTCGCGCGCACGAAGCGCACGAATCCCAGTTCCGCCTGCTTCGCCAGCGCCGTTTCGCGCCGTTCTTCTGGACACAGTTTCTCGGCGCGATGAACGACAACGTGTTCAAGATCGGCTTCACGTCGCTCGTCACGTATCAGGCGGCGCGGTTTTCGGGCGTCGACCCAAAAACCGCGGCGTTCCTGATTTCCGCGATTTTCATTCTGCCGTTCGTGCTGTTCTCGGCCACTTCCGGCCAGATCGCGGACAAGTACGACAAGGCGTTGCTCACGCGCCTCGTCAAGACTTTCGAGATCGCGGTGATGCTGGTCGGCGGTGCGGGCTTCTGGCTGCATAGCGCGCCGTTGCTGTATCTGTGCACGTTCCTGATGGGCGTGCATTCGACCGTATTCGGGCCGGTCAAGTACTCGTATCTGCCGCAGCATCTGTCGAAGACGGAGCTGGTCGGCGGCAACGGCATGATCGAGATGGGCACCTTCGTCGCGATCCTGGTCGGCACGATCGTCGGCGGAGCGGGCGCCGGGTTCGCCGAGCATGGCGCGGTGGTGCTCGCTGGCGCGTGTATCGCGATCGCGCTGATCGGGCGCGCCGTGTCCGGCTTCGTGCCGGCCACGCCCGCGCCGCAGCCCGGCTTGCGCATCAACTGGAACCCGGTCAGCGAAACGTGGCGCAATCTGAAGCTCGCGCACGAGAACCGCACGGTGTTTCTGAGCCTGCTCGGCATTTCGTGGCTGTGGTTCGTCGGCGCGACGTTCCTCGCGTCGTTTTTCAATTTTGCGAAGGACGTACTGTCCGCCGATCCCGACGTCGTGACCGTGCTGCTCGCCACGTTTTCGATCGGCATCGGCATCGGCTCGTTGCTGTGCGAACGGCTGTCGAAGCGGCGGATCGAAGTCGGCCTCGTGCCGCTCGGGTCGATCGGCATGAGCGTGTTCGCGATCGATCTTTTTTTCGCGAGCCACGCGCTGCCGCCGGCGGGGCATTTGCTCAGCGTCGGCGAATTTCTCGCGCGGCCCGCGCATTGGCGCGTGCTCGCCGATCTGTTCCTGCTCGCGATGTTCGGCGGCTTTTACAGCGTGCCGCTGTATGCGCTGATCCAGAGCCGTAGTCAGCCGAGTCATCGCGCGCGCATCATCGCCGCGAACAATATCCTCAACTCGCTGTTCATGATCGTGTCGGCGCTGATGGCGATGGGCCTGACCGCCGCCGGCTTCAGCATTCCGGCAATTTTTCTCGTCACCGCGCTGCTGAACGTGGTGGTCGCGGGCTACATCTATTCGCTCGTGCCCGAGTTCCTGCTGCGCTTCGTTGCGTGGCTGCTCGTGCATACGTTTTACCGGATCCGGCTCGTGCACGCGGAGCGGATTCCGGAGCGCGGCGCGGCGGTGCTCGTGTGCAACCACGTCAGTTTCGTCGATGCGATCGTCATCATGGCCGAAAGCCCGCGGCCGATCCGCTTCGTGATGGACTACCAGATCTTCCGCTCGCCGTTCGTCGGCTGGCTGTTCCGGCACGCGAAGGCGATTCCGATTGCGCCCGCGCATCAGGACGGGGCGCTGCTCGCGCGTGCGTATGAGCTGTGCGCGCAGGCGCTCGCGGAGGGCGAACTCGTCTGCATCTTTCCGGAAGGCAAGCTGACGCGCACCGGTGAGCTGAACCCGTTTCGCCACGGCGTCGCCGAGATCGTCAGGCGCACGCCGGCGCCGGTTATTCCGATGGCGCTGCGCGGTCTGTGGGGCAGCGTGTTTTCGCGCGCGGTCGATGCCCACTGGCCGCGTCCGCTCAGAAAGGGCGTGATGAGCCGGTTGAGCCTCGCGGTCGGCGAGCCGATCGACCCGGCGCTCGCGACGCCCGAGACACTGCAGCAGATCGTGACCGAGCTGCGCGGCGCGCGCAAATAGCCTTGGGCCGGTGTGCGGATGCCGAGGTGGCGAGCTCGGCCGCTCGCGCGCATTCGGCCAGCGCTGTTGCCAGGCCCGTCTTCGAGGCGAGCGGGCTGGCATAATAGCGTTCTCCCCGAATTTCTTTGGACGACGCTCATGTCCGGCAACACGATCGGTACGCTTTTCACTGTCACGACCTTCGGCGAATCGCACGGCCCCGCTATCGGCTGCGTGATCGACGGCTGCCCGCCGGGCATGGCGCTCAACGAAGCCGATATCCAGTTCGAACTCGATCGCCGCAAGCCGGGCACGTCGCGCCACGTGACGCAGCGCCAGGAAGAGGACAAGGTCGAGATCCTGTCGGGCGTGTTCGAAGGTCAAACCACCGGCGCGCCGATCGCGCTGTTGATCCGCAACACCGACCAGCGCAGCAAGGACTACGGCAACATCGCCGAGACGTTCCGCCCCGGCCACGCCGACTACACCTACTGGCAAAAGTACGGCATCCGCGATTACCGCGGTGGCGGCCGCTCGTCGGCACGGCTGACGGCGCCGACGGTCGCGGCGGGTGCGGTGGCGAAAAAGTGGCTGCGCGAGAAGTTCGGCACCGAGATTCGCGGCTATATGGCCGCGCTCGGCGAAATCGACGTGCCGTTCGTCGATTGGGCGCAGGTGCGCGAAAACCCGTTCTTCGTGCCGAATGCGGAGATCGTTCCGCAGCTCGAGACGTATATGGACGCGCTGCGCAAGGACGGTGATTCGATCGGCGCGCGCATCAACGTGGTCGCCTCCGGTGTGCCGGTCGGCCTCGGCGAGCCGCTGTTCGACCGCCTCGACGCCGACATCGCGCACGCGATGATGGGCATCAACGCGGTGAAGGGCGTCGAGATCGGTGCGGGCTTCGCGAGCGTCGCGCAACGCGGCTCGGTACATGGCGACGAGTTGACGCCGGAGGGGTTCGTCGGCAATCACGCGGGCGGCGTGCTCGGCGGCATTTCGACGGGGCAGGACATTACGGTGTCGATCGCGATCAAGCCGACCTCGAGCATTCGCACGCCGCGCCGTTCGATCGACAAGGCGGGGCAGCCGGTGGTCGTCGAAACCTTCGGGCGGCACGACCCGTGCGTCGGCATTCGCGCGACGCCGATCGCGGAGTCGATGCTTGCGCTCGTGTTGATCGATCACGCGCTGCGACATCGCGCGCAATGCGGCGACGTGGCCGTGAGCACGCCGAAGATCGCGGCGAGCGCGCCCTAACGCTTACGCGGCCCAGGGATTGGCGGCGCACCAGCCGCCATAAAAAAGAATCGGGAAGGGGATCAACGAAGCGCGCAAGAACGCGAGCAGACGAAAGCGCGAGCGCGCTATCGGAATTTGCCTTCGCGACGCTGCCGCTTATCGCACAGCGTCGCAAAGGCAAATAGCACAACGATCACATATTCGGATAGTTCGGACCGCCACCGCCTTCCGGCGTGACCCACACGATATTCTGCGTCGGGTCCTTGATATCGCAGGTCTTGCAGTGCACGCAGTTCTGCGCATTGATGACGAGCCGCTCGTTGCCTTCTTCGTTCTTCACGAACTCGTACACGCCAGCCGGGCAATAACGCGACTCCGGCCCGGCGTAGGTCTGCCAGTTCACGTTGACCGGCACGGTCGGATCTTTCAGCGTCAGATGCGCAGGCTGATTTTCCTCGTGATTCGTGTTCGAGATGAACACCGAAGACAGCCGGTCGAACGTCAGCTTGCCGTCCGGCTTCGGATACGTGATCGGCTTGCACTGCGAAGCCGGCTTCAGCATCTCATGATCGGAATGCTGATGATGCAGCGTCCAGGGCACGTTGCCGCCGAGCAGCTTTTGTTCGACGCCGACCATCAGCGTACCGAGGTAGAGACCCTTGCTCATCCACTGCTTGAAGTTACGCGCGCGATACAGCTCGGTGTAGAGCCACGACGTCTTGAAGGCTTCCGGATAAGCGGTCAGTTCGTCTGACTGACGGCCGGCCTGCACGGCGGCGAATGCGGCGTCGGCGGCGAGCATGCCGGTCTTGATCGCGGCGTGCGAACCCTTGATGCGCGACGCGTTCAGGAAGCCCGCGTCGTCGCCGACCAGCGCACCGCCCGGGAACACCAGCTTCGGCAGCGACATCAGGCCGCCCGCGGTGATCGCGCGCGCACCGTACGACACGCGCTTGCCGCCTTCCAGAATCGCGCGGATCGCCGGATGCGTCTTATAGCGCTGGAATTCCTCGAACGGCGACAGATACGGATTCGAATAGCCGAGGCCGACCACGAAGCCGACCACGACCTGGTTGTTGTCCATGTGATACAGGAACGAGCCGCCGTAGGTGTCGTTTTCGAGCGGCCAGCCGGCCGTGTGCATTACCAGACCCGGCTTGTGCTTCGCGGGATCGATCTCCCACAGCTCCTTGATACCGATGCCGTACACCTGCGGATCGACGCCGTCGCGCAGCTTGAACTTCTCGTTCAGCTGGCGGCCGAGGTGGCCGCGCGCGCCTTCGCAGAACAGCGTGTACTTCGCGTGCAGCTCCATGCCGAGCTGGAAGTTCTCGGTCGGCTCGCCGTCCTTGCCGATCCCGAGATTGCCGGTCGCGACGCCCTTGACCGAGCCGTCGTCGTTGTACAGCACTTCAGCCGCCGGAAAGCCCGGGAAAATCTCGACGCCGAGCGCCTCGGCCTGCTGACCCAGCCAGCGCGTCACGTTCGCGAGGCTGATCACGTAGTTGCCGTGGTTCTTGAAATTGTCCGGAAGCGCCCAGTTCGGCACGCTCTTCGCGCCCGTCGCCGACAGGAACAGGAAGCGGTCTTCGGTCACGTCGACCGTCAGCGGCGCGCCTTTCTCCTTCCAGTCCGGGATCAGCTCGGTCAGCGCGCGCGGGTCCATCACCGCGCCCGACAGGATATGAGCCCCGATCTCAGAGCCTTTTTCGAGTACGCAGACGCCAAGCTCGACGCCTTGTTCGGCGGCGCGCTGCTTCAGACGAATGGCAGCCGACAGGCCCGCAGGGCCGCCGCCGACGATGACGACGTCATACTCCATCGACTCGCGCGGGCCGTACTGCTCAATGAGACTTGCGGGGGTCATTGATGCTCCTCTTACCGTTAGAATGCTTTTTTCGGGTTCGTATTGTGGGCGATCGATCCCCACGCCGCAACCCAAAAGGCACAGATTAGCACGAGCGTACTATTTCATGATACGGTAAAGACCCTTAGTCGCGGTCGTACCAAACCCCCTCAACCGCTTTGTCACTACAACCGAACAAGGAAAGACAATGGGCCGTTCGATCAATCTGGAAGGTAAGGTCGCGCTGATCACCGGCGCTTCGAGCGGGTTGGGCAAGCGCTTCGCGCAGGTGCTGTCGCAGGCGGGCGCGAAGGTCGTGCTGGCGAGCCGACGTACCGAGCGGCTCAAGGAACTGCGCGCGGAAATCGAGGCGTCCGGCGGCGCCGCGCACGTCGTGTCGCTCGACGTGACCGACTACCAGAGCATCAAGTCGGCGGTGGCGCATGCGGAGACCGAGGCCGGCACCATCGATATCCTCGTCAATAACTCCGGCGTGTCGACTACGCAGAAGCTGTCCGAGGTCACGCCGGCGGACTTCGAATACGTGTTCGACACCAATACGCGCGGCGCTTTTTTCGTCGCGCAGGAAGTCGCCAAGCGCATGATCATGCGCGGCAACAACGCGCAGAAGCCGTCGTACCGGATCATCAACATCGCGTCGATGGCGGGCTTGCGCGTGCTGCCGCAGATCGGCCTGTATTCGATGAGCAAGGCCGCGGTCGTCCACATGACTAAGGCGATGGCGCTCGAGTGGGGCAAGCACGGCATCAATGTGAACGCGATCTGCCCCGGGTATATCGACACCGAGATCAACCATCACCACTGGTCGACCGATCAGGGGCAGAAACTGATTGCGATGCTGCCGCGTCATCGGGTCGGCAAGCCGGAGGACCTCGACGGGCTGCTCCTGCTGCTCGCGGCGGACGAATCGCAATTCATCAACGGCTCGGTGATCGCCGCCGACGACGGTTTCGGGCTCGCGTGAGCGCGCAGTCAAACGTTTCAACACTCAGGCAGCAAAGGAAGAACGGAAGTAAAGCATGAGCGATTTTCACGCAGTTTTCGAAATGACGATGCCGATCCGCTGGGGCGACATGGACGCCTTCGGTCACGTCAACAACACGGTTTATTTCCGCTACATGGAGCAGGTGCGGATTTCCTGGTTCGAACAGATGGACTTTCTCGGCGAGCGCCCGGACGGGCAGGGGCCGGTGATCGTCAATGCATCGATGGAGTTTCTGAAGCAGCTGCACTATCCGGGTGACGTGATCGGCCGGATGTCGGTGGCCACGCCGGGGCGCAGCAGCTTCGATACGGCTTTCGAGCTCCTGCGTGCCGATGAGCCGGATACGCTCTATGCGCGGGGCGCCGCGCGATGCGTGTGGATCGATTATGCGGCAGGCAAGTCGATGCCGGTGCCCGACGTCCTGCGCGCGGCCATCGAGAGCGCGGCGCTCGTCAAGGCGGCCTGACGGCGCTCCCTGAGCGCGCGATCGCGCGCCTCATACTCCCTTTCTCTGTTAATCCCCGAGCAGCCGCTGCAACAGCTCGGTCGCATTGCCCGTATCGTATTTACGCATGAGCCGCGCACGGTAGACGTCGACCGTGCGCGGGCTGATGTCGAGCACGCGGCCGATCTGCTTGCTGGTCTTGCCCGTCACCAGTTGCGCGGCGATCTCGCGCTCGCGCGGCGTCAGTTCCACCGCGACCCGGCGGGTCGCGCTCAGATCCTCGAAGGTCCAGACACCCGCCGCGTGCGGGTCGGTGCGCTGCTGCGCGCGGCCCGTCACGTGACACCAGAACAGCTCGCCGTTCGCGCGCTTCATGATGCGGTCGTCCGCGTAGCTGCCTTGTGCGGTCATGATCGGCGGAATGCGCGCGCCGATCCGCTCGAACTCATCCGCCGATGGATACAACACCTGGAACGACTGACCGATCAGCGCGTCGCGCGCGTAGCCGAAAATCGACGCGAGTTCGTCGTTGCAGTCTTCGATGGTCCGCTCGCGCGACAGTACGAGTCCGATCGGCGCGAGGTGAAAGGCAGTGCGGTAATCCAGGGCGGGCATGGGCGGGGCGGCAAGTACTTATGTATTTTTGCGTATTGTGCCGCATGGCGGGCCCAGCGTACTCTTTCGGGCAGATGACGACGCGGCGCATGCCGCGGATGACTACTAGAATGACGTAGCGGTATCGTGAGGCGACGTGAAGTTCGCCAGTTGCGATATCAGCCGCAATGATCCGGCGGCCTGCGTATAGGTTGGTTTCGGGTTTCCATAGAGGAAGGGACATACAGATGAACAAGGTCTATCCAGGCGCCGCCGAGGCGCTGAAGGACATCGTCAAGGACGGGCAGACGTTCGCCGTCGGCGGCTTCGGGTTGTGCGGCATTCCTGAGGCGCTGATCGCGGCGCTGCGCGATTCGAAGGTGCAGGGCATCACCTGCATCAGCAACAATGCGGGCGTCGACGGTTTCGGCCTCGGCCTGCTGCTCGAGACACGTCAGATCAAGAAGATGATCTCGTCGTACGTCGGTGAGAACAAGGAGTTCGAGCGCCAGTACCTGGCCGGCGAACTCGAGCTCGAATTCACGCCGCAAGGCACGCTCGCCGAGAAGCTGCGCGCGGGCGGCTCTGGCATCCCGGCGTTTTTCACGAACACCGGCTTTGGCACGCAGATCGCCGAGGGCAAGGAGACCCGCCAGTTCGGCGAGAACCACTACGTGCTCGAACATTCGCTGACCGCCGATATCGCGCTCGTCAAGGCATGGAAGGCCGACAAGGCCGGCAACCTGATCTATCGCCGCACCGCGCGCAACTTCAATCCGATGTGCGCGATGGCTGGCCGCATCACCGTCGCAGAAGTCGAAGAGATCGTCGAAGTGGGCGAGCTCGACCCGGACGCGATCCACACGCCTGGCATCTTCGTGCAGCGCATCGTGCTGAATGCGCATCCGGAAAAACGCATCGAACAACGCGTCGTCCGCGCGAAAGGAGACTGATCATGGCATGGACTCGTGACGAAATGGCCGCGCGCGCGGCGAAGGAACTGCAGGACGGCTTTTACGTGAATCTCGGCATCGGCTTGCCGACGCTGGTTGCCAACCACGTGCCGGCGGGCGTCGAAGTGTGGCTGCAGTCGGAAAACGGTCTGCTCGGCATCGGCCCGTCGCCGACCGAAGACGAAGTCGACGCGGACCTGATCAACGCAGGCAAGCAGACGGTGACGACGCTGCCGGGGTCGTCGATTTTCTCGTCGGCGGATTCGTTTGCGATGATTCGCGGCGGCCACATCAATCTGGCGATTCTCGGCGCGATGCAGATCAGCAAGAAGGGCGATCTCGCGAACTGGATGATCCCGGGCAAGATGATCAAGGGCATGGGCGGCGCGATGGACCTGGTCGCGGGCGTCAAGCGCGTGGTCGTGCTGATGGAGCACGTCGCCAAGGGCGATCAGCACAAGATCCTCGAAGAATGCACGCTGCCGCTGACGGGCGTGAGTGTGGTCGACGAGATCATCACCGATCTCGGCGTGATCGAAGTGACCGAAAACGGCTTGAAAGTGACCGAACTTGCTCCGGGCGTGAGCGTCGACGAAATCAAGGCGAAGACCGGCGCGCCGCTCGACGTGAGCGCGGTGAGCTGACGCGGGTGAAACGCCGCTGCGCGCGTCGATGCGACCACGCGGCGGCAACGATGTTTTCCGGACGGGCGAGACGCGAGTCTCGCCCGTTCTATTTTTGGCGCGCGGCGCCGGATGCGGCGGACGGTTTGCTCCATCTTCCTAAGCCTTCTGGCCGATGCTTGCCGCGCGACGAAGCGGTTTACAATCGTTCGCAGCCCAATCCGCAGCGTCTTTGCAAGGACACCAGATGACCGCAACGACTTCCGCTTCCACCACCGGGCGGCCCGAGCCGCGTCAACGTTACGTGCAGTGCGCGAGCGCTGCCGGCCTGCATCGCGTCGCCTACACCGAATGGGGCGATCCGGCCAATCCGCGCGTGTTGCTGTGCGTGCACGGACTGACGCGATCGGGGCGCGATTTCGACCGACTCGCCGCCAACTTCGCGGACACCTATCGGGTCGTGTGCCCGGACGTGGTTGGCCGGGGCTTGTCGTCGTGGCTCGCCAACCCCAACTTATACGCGGTGCCGCAATACGTCGCCGACATGGTTACGCTGATCGCGCGGCTCGACGTCGACACCGTCGACTGGTTCGGCACTTCGATGGGCGGCCTGATCGGCATGGGACTCGCCGGTCTGCCGGACACACCGATCCGCAAGCTGCTGCTGAACGACGTCGGGCCGCATCTGGAGCCGGTCGCGGTCAAGCGCATCGGCGATTACCTCGGCAAGCCCGCACGCTTCGATACGCTGCAACAGGGTGTCGACTACGCGGCGCAACTCGCGCAGGGCTTCGGCCCGCTGACGCCGGACGAATGGCGCGAAATCAATACGCCGTTGCTGCGCGAGGACGACGGCGCGTGGGTGCTGCGCTATGACCCGCGCATCGCCCAGCCGTTCGCGGCGGTCACCGAGGAAGCGGCGAAGCTCGGCGAAGCGGCGCTGTGGCATTCGCTCGCATCGTTCCAGGGCCCGGTGCTCGTGGTGCGCGGCGAACAGTCGGATTTGCTGTCGCGTGAAACGGTCACGAAGATGGTGTCGGCCGGGCGTGCCGTATCGAGCGTGGAGATCGCGGGCGTCGGGCACGCGCCGGCGTTTCTCGCGGCGGACCAGATCGCGCTCGCGAGGGAGTTCTTCATCGGTTCGGCCGCGAACGGGTCATAATATTGAGTTCCGCAAGAAGCTTTTATTAGCAGTGTCGTGCGGTATGTAGTTCGATCAACCCCTCAGCTCAGGACATTTCATGGCAGTCATTCGTTATCACGTCGGCAAGCGTCTCTCGGAAATGGCCGTGCACAACGGCACCGTGTACCTCGCGGGGCAGATCGCCGAAGACGACGATCAGGACATCACCGGCCAGACGCGCGAAGTGCTCGGCCACATCGACCGTCTGCTCGCTGAAGCGAACAGCGACAAGTCGCTGCTGCTGTCGGTGCAGATCTACATCTCGGACATGGCGCATTTCGCCGGTATGAACGCCGTGTGGGACGAGTGGGTCGCGCAGGGCGACACGCCGCCGCGCGCGACGGTCGAGGCAAAGCTCGCGAATCCGAAGTGCCTCGTCGAAATCGTCGTGATCGCGGCGCAGCGCAGCTGATTTGCGGTTGCGAGGCCGCACTGTTGTTGATTTTCCGTTGAATCGTCTGGCCCGGCGGGCCGTCGCACCATGAATACCGAAACCGTTACGAACGCGCCTCATCCCCATCGTTCCTTCGACGAAGCGATGGCGTTCGTGCGCGAACATGCGGGCGAGGTGCGGCTGTCGTCGGGCGAATTGCTCGCGGATCACGCGGCGGGCACGGCGTCGATCATGCGCAAGCTCAACGTCGATCCGCCAGCGGTGCTGGCCGCGGCGCTGTTCGCGCTGACACCGCATCTGCACGATCCGGAGCGCGTGATCGCCGACAACTTTGGCGAAGAAGTCGCGCAACTGGTCGGCGACGTACGCAAGCTGCTGCGGCTCGGCACGGTCAGTTTGCGAGCGGCGCAAAACGCGATGCCCGAGGCCGGGCGTGACGCGCAAGCTGCGCGCCGCGCGCAGGTCGAAGCGCTGCGCAAAATGCTGCTCGCGTTCGCGCAGGACATTCGCGTCGTGCTGATCCGCCTCGCGTCGCGGCTGCAATCGCTGCGTTACTACGCGGCCGCGAAGATCACGCCGTCGCCCGACGTCGCGCGCGAAACGCTCGATATCTACGCGCCGCTCGCGAACCGCCTCGGCATCTGGCAATTGAAGTGGGAGCTCGAGGACCTCGCGTTCCGTTTCGAGGAGCCGGACACCTACAAGCGCATCGCGAAGCTGCTGGACGAGAAGCGCGTCGAGCGTGAGAGCTATGTCGCGCAGGCGATCGAACGCCTGCAGCAGGAACTGGCCGCCGCGCATATCCGCGCGGAAGTAAGCGGTCGGCCGAAGCATATCTACAGCATCTGGCGCAAGATGCGCGGCAAGCAGCTCGACTTTGCCGAACTGTATGACGTGCGCGCGTTTCGGGTGATCGTGCCGGACATCAAGGACTGCTACACCGTGCTCGGCATCGTGCACAACCTGTGGCAGCCGGTGCCCAAGGAGTTCGACGATTACATCTCCCGGCCGAAGCCGAATGGCTACAAGTCGCTGCACACGGTCGTGATCGGCGATGACGGCCGCGCGTTCGAAGTGCAGATCCGCACGCAGGAGATGCATCGCTTCGCCGAATACGGCGTGGCCGCGCACTGGCGCTACAAGGAAGCGGGTGCCCGCGGCTATGGCGGCACGTTCACCGCGAGCGAAAAATACGACGAGAAGATCGCCTGGCTACGGCAACTGCTGGCGTGGAAGGACGAGGTGTCCGAGGGCGAGCATGGCGAAGCGGGCGCGGCGCAGCCGTGGGAGCAATTGCGCCAGGCGACGCTCGACGACGATCACATCTACGTGCTGACGCCGCAGGCGCGCGTGATTCCGTTGCCGCACGGCGCGACGCCGATCGACTTCGCTTATCACCTGCACAGCGAGCTGGGGCATCGTTGCCGCGGCGCGCGGGTCGACGGCGTGATGGTGCCGCTCAATACCGCATTGCAGAACGGTCAGACGGTCGAGATCGTGGCAGTGAAGGAGGGCGGTCCGTCGCGCGACTGGCTCAATCCGCAGCTTGGCTATCTGCAAAGCCCGCGCGCGCGGCAGAAGGTGCGCGCGTGGTTCAACGCGGTCGAGTTGCAGGAACACATCGCGAACGGTCGCGCGATGGTTGAAAAAACTCTGCAGCGCGAAGGCAAGACCTCGGTCAATCTCGATCAGCTGGCCGCGCGGCTTGGTTTCAAGAGCACCGACGACCTATTCTCCGTGGTCGGCAAGGAGGAATTCAGTCTGAGGCTCGTCGAGCAGGCGCTGCAGGACGCGCCGCCGCCCGAGCCCGAGGTCGAGGCGCCCGAGAAATTCGAGAAACGCAGCAGCGGTGCGAGCGTCGCGCGCGGCGCGTCAACCGGCGTGCTGGTGGTCGGCGTCGATGCATTGCTCACCCAGCTCGCGCGCTGCTGCCGGCCCGCACCGCCCGACGATATCTGCGGCTTCGTCACGCGCGGCAAAGGTATGTCGGTGCATCGCAGCGACTGCGCGACGTTCCGCCGGATGGCAGAGCGCGCGCCGGAGCGCGTGCTGCAGACCGCCTGGTCGGCGGACGTGATGAGCGGCCGCGGCCAGTCCGTGTACCCGGTCGACCTCAGCATCGAGGCGACGGACCGACAAGGCCTGCTACGCGATATCTCCGAAGTGTTCGCGCGGGAAAAGATGAACGTGATCGGCGTGAAGACGCAATCGCGCCGCAATGCCGCGTTCATGCAATTTACCGTCGAGGTGTCCAGCTCTGCGCAGATCCAGCGCGCGTGTACGCTGCTGGGCGAAATCACGGGTGTGGTGCGGGCGACGCGCAAGAATTGAGGCGCGGGCGGTTGGGAAAAGACCTGCTGGCGGTGCGGCGAATTAAAGCCACTGCATAAAAGTGCTTGCCAAGCCGCGCTATACCCCATATACTCTCGTTTCTTCAGGCTCGTAGCTCAGCTGGTTAGAGCACCACCTTGACATGGTGGGGGTCGTTGGTTCGAGTCCAATCGAGCCTACCAACGAAATGAAATTCCGGCCTCGCCGGGGTTTCGCAAGCTGCAGTAAGCGCTTTGAGCGCAAAAAGGCGAATACGGTTATGACACCGCGAACGTTGACCGAAACCACTTCGGAGCGACGCTAGTCGAGGACCACTTTCGCCAGTGATGTTTGCATAAAATGTGAATGCGGCCCCTCGAAAGCGGGGCCGCATTTTTTTTGTCTTTTTGACCCTGGTTGTATGTGCCGCCGCCGGTCGGCACCACGGAGAACGCAATGGTTTCGATACGTTTGCCTGACGGTTCTGTTAGACAGTACGAGCATCCGGTGACCGTCGCCGAAGTGGCCGCCTCGATCGGCCCCGGCCTCGCGAAAGCCGCGCTCGGCGGCAAGATCGACGGGGAGTTGGTCGATACGTCCGCGCTGATCGATCGCGACGTGGCGCTGGCCATCGTCACGGAGAAGGACGCAGACGGTCTCGATATCATCCGCCACTCGACGGCGCACCTGCTCGCGTATGCGGTGAAGGATCTGTACCCGGAGGCGCAGGTCACGATCGGCCCTGTCATTGATAACGGCTTCTATTACGACTTCTCGTACAACCGTCCTTTCACGCCGGAAGACCTCGAAAAGATCGAAAAGCGCATGCAGGAGCTCGCGAAGAAGGACGAGCCAGTGTCGCGTCGCGTGGTTTCGCGCGACGAAGCGGTCGAGTACTTCAAGAGCATCGGCGAAAAGTACAAGGCCGAGATCATCGAATCGATCCCCGCCAGCGACGAAATCAAGCTTTACTCGCATGGCGGCTTCACGGACCTGTGCCGCGGCCCGCACGTGCCTTCCACCGGCAAGCTGAAGGTCTTCAAGCTGATGAAAGTCGCGGGCGCCTACTGGCGCGGCGACTCGAAGAACGAGCAGCTGCAGCGCATTTACGGCACGGCCTGGACGAAGAAGGAAGATCAGGAAGCGTATCTGCACATGCTCGAAGAAGCCGAGAAGCGCGACCATCGCAAGCTGGGCAAGCAGCTCGACCTGTTCCACATGCAGGACGAGTCGCCGGGTATGGTGTTCTGGCATCCGCGCGGCTGGACGCTATGGCAGCAGGTCGAGCAGTACATGCGCCGTCGCGTGAACGACGCCGGCTACCTTGAAATCAAAACGCCGTTGATCATGGACCGCTCGCTGTGGGAGGCGTCGGGACACTGGCAGAACTATCGTGAAAATATGTTCACGACGGAATCGGAAAAGCGCGACTACGCGATCAAACCGATGAACTGTCCTGGTCACGTGCAGGTGTTTAACCACGGTCTGCGTTCGTATCGCGATCTGCCGCTGCGTTACGCGGAGTTCGGTTCGTGCCATCGCAACGAATCGTCGGGCGCGCTGCATGGTCTGATGCGCGTGCGCGGCTTCGTGCAGGACGACGCCCACATTTTTTGTACCGAAGATCAGTTCATCGGCGAATCGATCGCGTTCAACACGCTGGCGATGAGCGTCTACCTCGACTTCGGCTTTGACAACGTCGAGATCAAGCTGTCGCTGCGTCCAGATGCGCGCGCCGGCACCGACGAAACGTGGGATCGCGCGGAGCAGGGGCTGCGCGAGGCGCTGACCGCCTGCGGCGTCACCTGGGAAGAGCTGCCCGGCGAGGGCGCGTTCTACGGCCCGAAGGTCGAGTATCACATCAAGGACGCGCTCGGTCGCTCGTGGCAGTGCGGTACCTTGCAGCTCGACATGGTATTGCCGGAGCGTCTGGGTGCCGAATACGTCGCCGAAGACAACAGTCGGCGTCGCCCGATCATGCTGCACCGGGCAATTGTCGGATCGATGGAACGCTTCCTCGGGATTCTGATCGAGCACCATGCTGGTGCGATGCCCGCCTGGCTCGCGCCGATGCAGGTCGTCGTGATGAATATCGCGGAAAGCCAGGCCGAATATGCGCAGTCGCTAGCCCAATCGTTGCAAAAACAAGGGGTTAGAGTCGAGGCGGATTTGCGCAACGAGAAGATTAGCTATAAAATACGCGAGCACACGCTGGAAAAGGTGCCGTACCTACTGGTGGTCGGTGACAAGGAGCGTGAAGCGCAAACGGTAGCCGTGCGTGCCCGTGGTGGTGTCGATATGGGTGTGATGCCTGTTGACGCCTTCATTGAGCGTCTGCGCCAGGACGTGCAGTCGTTCAACTAAACCACTTGGTACCCGGCTCGTTTTTTTTAATTTTTAGAGGAAACGTAACATCGCTACTGATAAGTCTGCGCACCGCATCAACGGTGAAATTACAGCACCCGAGGTGCGACTGGTCGGCGTCGAGAACGAACCGCTCGGCATCGTGAAACTCGCTGATGCGTTCCGCATGTCGGAACAGCAGGACGTGGATCTGGTCGAAATCGCCCCGCAAGCGGTTCCGCCGGTTTGCCGCTTGATGGACTACGGCAAGTTCAAGTACCAGGAAGCGAAGAAGCAACACGAGGCCAAGCTCAAGCAGAAGGTCATCCAGGTCAAGGAAGTCAAGTTCCGCCCGGGTACCGACGACGGTGATTACAACGTCAAGCTGCGTAACCTCGTCCGCTTCCTCGAAGACGGCGACAAGACGAAAATCACGTTGCGTTTCCGTGGCCGCGAAATGGCTCACCAGGAAATCGGCATGCGCATGCTCGAACGCCTGCGCACCGACCTCGACGAAGTCGGCCAGGTCGAGCAGATGCCGAAAATGGAAGGGCGCCAGATGATCATGGTGCTCGCTCCGAAGAAAAAGAAGTAAGCGCGAAGCAGTTGACCGGAGCGGCGGCGTGTCATGTGGCACGCGCTCCGGTGGCGCAAGATTGTTTGATGCTGTGCTGCGTGTCCGGCATGGTGTTAGAAAGTTTCGGAATGTCGTGCATGAAAGTGCGCAGTCGTTCCCGAAAAGCGGCCGCTGGCGGTATCGGTGGTCTGCATACCAAGTGGAATGGGTTTCGAAGGGCGGGAAATGGCCATCTGGCCGACCGCACACCCATATCCATCTAATAATGGAGTTGTCATGCCGAAGATGAAGACCAAGAAGAGCGCTGCAAAGCGCTTCGTGGTGCGTCCGGGCGGTACCGTCAAGCGCGGTCAGGCCTTCAAGCGTCACATTCTTACCAAGAAGACCACCAAGAACAAACGCCATCTGCGCGGCTCCACGGCAGTTCATGATTCCGATCTGAACTCCGTTCGCGCAATGCTGCCGTTCGCTTAACCCTTAACCGACACTCATAGGAGCGAAACATGCCTCGAGTAAAACGTGGGGTTACCGCACGGGCCCGTCACAAGAAGATCATCAAGCTGGCCAAGGGTTACCGCGGCCGTCGCAATAACGTCTATCGCATCGCCAAGCAGGCGGTCATGCGCGCAGGCCAGTACGCCTACCGCGATCGCCGCAACAAGAAGCGTGTGTTCCGCGCACTGTGGATCACGCGTATCAACGCGGCGGTGCGTCAGCACGACATGACGTACAGCGTGTTCATCAACGGCCTGAAGAAGGCGTCGATCGAACTGGACCGCAAGGTGCTGGCCGACATGGCTGTGTTCGACAAGGCTGCTTTTGCTGCGATCGTTCAGCAGGTGAAAGCCGCCGTTGCAGCCTGATTGCGCTTCTGGCAATTAAAACTGCGTGGTTCGTTGCAGCGAACATCCGGTAGTCTCGGTGACGCTGCAACAAAAACGGGGCTCCTCACCGAGCCCCGTTTTTGTTGGTAGAACCAGTTTTGTTTCGATAGAACACTGACGTTGAAATGATGGGATCAATGGATCTGGACCAGATTGTCGCCGACGCGCAAAAAGCCTTCGCAGAAGCCCCCGACGTCACCACCCTCGAGAACGAGAAAGCGCGCTTTCTCGGTAAGGCGGGTGCGCTGACCGAGCTGTTGAAGGGCCTTGGCAAACTCGATCCCGAAACGCGCAAGACAGAAGGCGCTCGGATCAACCTCGTCAAGCAACAGGTCGAAGCCGCGCTGACGGCACGTCGTCAGTCGCTCGCCGACGCGCTTCTGAACCAGCGCCTCGCCGCTGAAGCGATCGACGTCACGCTACCGGGCCGCGGCGCCAATGCAGGCAGCTTGCACCCAGTGATGCGCGCCTGGGAGCGCGTCGAGCAGATTTTCCGTACGATCGGATTCGACGTGGCCGACGGCCCCGAGATCGAAACCGACTGGTACAACTTCACCTCGCTGAACAGCCCGGAAAACCATCCGGCGCGTTCGATGCAGGATACCTTCTACGTCGACGGCAAGGATGCCGATGGCCGCCCGCTGCTGCTGCGTACGCATACGAGCCCGATGCAGGTGCGCTACGCGCGTACCAACACGCCGCCGATCAAGGTGATCGTGCCGGGCCGCACGTATCGCGTGGATAGCGACGCCACGCATTCGCCGATGTTCAACCAGGTCGAAGGCCTGTGGATCGACGAGAACATCAGCTTCGCGGACCTGAAGGGCGTCTATACCGACTTCCTGAAGAAATTCTTCGAGCGCGACGACATTCTCGTGCGCTTCCGTCCGTCGTATTTCCCGTTTACCGAACCGTCGGCCGAGATCGACATGCAGTTCGAAACGGGCAAGAACGCGGGCAAATGGCTCGAAATTTCGGGTTCCGGCCAGGTGCATCCGACCGTGATCCGTAACATGGGTCTCGACCCGGAGCGCTACATCGGCTTCGCTTTCGGCAGCGGCCTCGAGCGTCTCACGATGCTGCGTTACGGCGTGCAGGACCTGCGCCTGTTCTTCGAAAACGACCTGCGTTTCCTGCGTCAATTCGCGTGAACCGGCGCGCGCGAGCGCGACAAAGCATAGAACGCGGTAGCGCACCTGATGCGCGCCGCGAGCGTCCCCGGCAGAGCTTGCTGAACCGGCGCAAGACCACTGGCTCTACGAAGCATCTGGCGGACGTGGACCTAACCTGATCAGAACGTACACAGAACCATGCAATTTCCGGAATCCTGGCTCAGAACTTTTGTCGATCCGCGACTGACCACCGACGAGCTGTCGCACGCGTTGACGATGGCGGGTCTCGAAGTCGAAGACCTGCGGCCGGCCGCGCCACCGACCTCGAAGATCGTCGTCGGCCAGGTGCTGGAAGTCGTCAAGCACCCGGATGCGGACAAGCTCAACGTGTGTCAGGTCAACGCCGGCACCGGCGCGACGCTGAACATCGTGTGCGGCGCGCCGAACGTTGCACCCGGCATCAAGGTGCCGGTCGCGCTGGTCGGCGCGCAACTGCCGCCGGTCGAAGAGGGCGGCGCACCGTTCGCGATCAAGCTGTCGAAGCTGCGCGGCGTCGAAAGTCAGGGCATGCTGTGCTCGGCGCGCGAGCTGAAGCTCTCTGAAGATCACAGCGGTCTGATGATCCTGCCGGAAGATACGCCGATCGGCCAGGACATCCGCGAGACGCTCAACCTCGATGACACCGTTTTTGAAATCAAGCTGACGCCGAACAAGGCCGACTGTTTGTCGGTATTCGGCGTCGCCCGCGAAACGTCGGCGATTACCGGCGCGCCGTTGCGCCCGCTCGACATCAAGCCAGCCCCGGTCAAGCTCAATGAAACGCTGCCCGTGAAAATCTCGGCGCCCGATCTGTGCGGCCGTTTCTCGGGCCGCGTGATCCGCGGCGTCAATGCGCGCGCGAAGTCGCCGCAATGGATGGTCGAGCGTCTCGAGCGCTCCGGCCAGCGCAGTATCTCCGCGCTCGTCGACATCTCGAACTACGTGATGCTCGAACTGGGGCGTCCGTCGCACGTTTTCGATCTCGACAAGATCCACGGCGGCATGGACGTGCGCTGGGGCCGCAAGGGCGAAACGTTGAAGCTGCTGAACGGCAACACGGTCGAGCTCGACGAAACGGTCGGCGTGATCGCCGACGAGCAGCATATCGAAAGCCTCGCGGGCATCATGGGCGGCGACAGCACCGCGGTCACGCTCGACACCACCAACATCTATCTCGAAGCGGCGTTCTGGTGGCCCGATAGCATTCGTGGCCGCTCGCGCAAATACAACTTCTCGACCGATGCAGGCCATCGCTTCGAGCGCGGCGTCGACTACGCGACGACCGTCGATCATATCGAGCGCATCACGCAGTTGATCCTCGACATCTGCGGCGGCGAAGCGGGTCCGGTTGACGACCAGGTCGTCAACGTACCCAAGCGCGTGCCCGTGAAGATGCGCGTTTCGCGCGCGAACCGCATCATCGGCGTGGCGATCGGCGCCGATGAAATCGCGCAGATCTTCACGCGCCTCGGCCTGTCGTTCGAGCGTGACGGCGACACGTTCTCGGTGATGCCGCCCTCGTACCGCTTCGATATCGAAATCGAAGAAGACCTGATCGAAGAAGTCGCGCGTATCTACGGCTTCGAAAAGATTCCGGCGCGCCCGCCGGTCGCGACCAGCGAAATGCGCGCGACCAACGAGACGCAACGCTCGATCCACGCGATCCGTCATGCGCTCGCCGCGCGCGACTACGCAGAAACGGTGAACTTCAGCTTCGTCGACGCCGAGTGGGAGCAGGACTTCGCGGGCAACAGCAAGCCGGTGCGTCTGATCAACCCGATCGCGAGCCAGCTGTCGGTGATGCGCACCACGCTGTTCGGCAGCCTGATTCATGTGCTGCGCACAAACCTGAACCGTCGCGCGGCGGACCGCGTACGTGTGTTCGAAGCAGGCCGCGTGTTCCTGCACGATCCGTCGATCAAGGCTGGCGAGTTGACCGTCGAAGGCTTCGCCCAGCCGAAGATGATCGGCGCGCTCGCCTATGGTCCCGCGCTCGATGAGCAGTGGGGCGCACCGACGCGTGCCGTCGACTTCTTCGACGTCAAGGGCGACATCGAAGCGCTGGTGGCACCGGCGGTCGCGCGGTTCGCAAAGGCCGAGCATCCGGCGCTGCATCCAGGACGCAGCGCGCGTATCGAATTGAATGGTCGCGCAGTGGGCTGGATTGGTGAATTGCATCCGCGCTGGATGCAAAAATATGATTTGCCGCATGCGCCGATTCTGTTTGAAATCGAAGCGGAAGCATTAATGCACCGCGTATTGCCGATTCCGTCGGAAGTTTCAAAATTCCCGCCGGTACGACGAGACATTGCGGTTGTCGTCGATCAGAAAATCGAGGTTCAGGCGCTGCTCGACGAGCTTCAGAAGGCGCTGTCCGAACCGGCCTGCAAGGCTGTCCAGAAGGTTGCGCTTTTCGACGAATTTCGTCCAAAATCAAACACTTCCGGTGGTCTGGCCGCGCACGAGAAAAGCCTTGCGTTCCGGGTGACCTTGCAAGATACTGGCGGAACCCTTCAGGATGAAACGGTCGATCTGGCTATTCAAACTCTGGTGGAACGTCTGGCTCGAGTATATGGCGCACGGTTGCGCGGATAACCCGCATTTAACAATTGCACGGCTGTTTCCGCATCCATTGTTTTACGCTTGGCGCGCCATTTGATAGATATGAATGAAATGAACTCGAGTGATTTCGAAGCCCTTCTTACGGCGCAACGCAGCGCCATGATTCGAGATATTCCGACATCACCCGCCGTCGTTTCCAATGAAACGCCGACGCTCACCAAGGCGGAACTTGCCGAGTTGCTGTTCGACAATGTCGGGCTCAACAAGCGGGAAGCGAAAGACATGGTCGAGGCGTTCTTCGAGGTGATCCGCGATGCGCTGGAGAGCGGCGACAGCGTCAAGCTGTCGGGCTTCGGCAACTTCCAGTTGCGCGACAAGCCGCAGCGTCCTGGCAGAAATCCGAAGACGGGCGAGGCGATTCCGATCGCGGCGCGTCGCGTGGTGACGTTTCATGCAAGTCAAAAGCTGAAGGCGCTCGTCGAAAACGGCGCCGAAGCGAGCTTCGCGCGCTGATCGACTGGCGCGCTTTCGGGCAACCCATCACGGCTAACTGACGATGACAGCGACGATCGAAAAAGTCGTCTTGCCTCCGATTCCGGCGAAGCGCTACTTCACGATTGGTGAGGTCAGCGAACTTTGCGGGGTGAAGCCCCACGTGCTGCGTTACTGGGAGCAGGAGTTCACCCAGTTGAGGCCGGTCAAGCGGCGCGGCAATCGTCGGTATTATCAGCATCACGAGGTGCTGCTGATCAGGCGGATTCGAGAGTTGCTGTACGAGCAGGGGTTTACGATCAATGGGGCGCGCAACCGGCTCGATTCGCATGGCGGCGGTGGGCCGGATGCGGTGGTCGAAGAGGGTGAAGCTGCCGCCGCAGTCGCGGGGCGGGAGCAGGCATCGGCGGCAACGGTTGCTGTCGATGTCGAGAAGTTGCGCGAGGAACTGCAGAGCGTAATCGATCTGCTGGGCCACTAGTTCATGGACTCGTTCGTTTTGTTCGTGTCGGGCAGTTCTAATCGAATGAAGTGTCTGTTATAATTTTTCTTCTGTTCGGGGCGTAGCGCAGCCTGGTAGCGTACCTGCATGGGGTGCAGGTGGTCGGAGGTTCAAATCCTCTCGCCCCGACCAAACGAATCAAGGACTTACGGTGCAAGCCGTAGGTCCTTTTTTCTTTTCCGCTTCCCGTGTCCCCACTTTGTCCCCACCCGAATCTTGGGCAGTGTTGAAAACACGCGGCAACGTCCTGAAAATGTCCTGTCGATATTCGGGGGACGTTATGGGACGTAAACCGAAAGAGGAGCGCCCCGACCCGCGCTGGGCCGCTAGGGCCGATGACCAATTGATTGAAGACCTGTTTGACTTCGACTTTGGTCCGCATATGGATGCCGTGCGGCGGGGCAAACGGGACGATGACGATTACACCTTCAAGTTGCTCGTATGGTTCGCCCGCGACCGTGAAAACATGCCCGAATGGGCGCTTGAAGAAATACGCCTTCGCTTCCTGTCTGTGCTTCGCGGCGCGTCATGGCGTGAAGCTTTCCCTCTCCCGTGGTTGCCGGCACCGACTGACGACGAAATCCGCTCGCACACCGAAAATAAAAAGCTGAAGGTCGGCTGGGCTGTGTACCGTGTACTCTGCGATAACCCAAAGATGAGCGTAGCAAAGGCCGCTGCGCAAGTATGCGAGGCGTTCGGCGTTGAGCCGCACTACGGGGAAGTAGCCTACAAGGAGCTACGAGACCGCTTTTGGATTGGCCACTAGAACAGTCTCCGCTTCTTGTCATGTTCACTTATCGCGAAAACTAGACATGACGCGCCGTATTCGATAACAAATACTTCGTTCAAAGCCCGGACCCGCCGGGCTCTTTCCAGAAGGAACGGAGATGTCTCAATCCCAATCGATACCCGACCGCACTTGCCGCGCATCAGATGGCCGCGGCGAGCGCCTTGTCCGTTTGCCGGAAGTCAGGGCTCGGACTGGCCTGAAGACCACGACCATCTACCGGCGCATGAACGAAGGCACGTTCCCGCGCCCAGTGCCTATCGGCGGAAGCCGCGTCGCGTGGCTCGAATCTCAGGTTGATGCGTGGATTGCTGCACGCATCGCAGAAGCCGAAGCAATCGCATAGCAGGCCATCATGCATATCGGCCCGAAGTGTGCCAAACAGAAAAAGCAGTCCTAACTAATTGGGCGGTGTAGGGAGGTCCCCATGCCGATTCGACATCCGTATCAGGAGCAGCGAACGCACATCACGCGCGGTCAGTATGCTGACCGAAGGGGGAGGCATGAGCGCCGACCGCGTGCTTGACCGCCCCGACGATGCGAGCCCGCAGCGGCAAGCCCCGTCCGCGCTTGAAGCCGATGCGCAGAGGGTGGATGACGCACGCCAGAAGTTTTTCGCGAAGGCCTGCTCCACGAACGGCACTGCGCCGAAGGCGAAGCGGACGCGCGGCAATGATGGACGCATGTTCGTGCCGCTCGATGCGGTCCCGCCGCATCTGTCCGGTGAAATCGCCGCGACAGTCGATTTGAACGAAGACGCGATTGCCGTGGTGTTCGCATCCGCCCAGCAGGGAAAATTGCTTTTCGAAACGCTGCGCGGCAAGTGGTTCCGCTGGGAGGGCACGCACTGGAAGCGGGACGATGGCGCACGCGTGACACGCGAAATGATTCGCCGCACGGTACGCGGAATGTGCCGGGGTGAACCGCGCTGGCTGACGGCCCGCGTAATCGACGCGGTTGAAAAGCTCGCGCGCACCGATGAGCGCACCTGTCCGCTGGGAACATTCGACGCGAGTCCGCTGCTGCTTGCCACACCCACAGGTGTCGTTGACCTGCGCGACGGCTCGATGCGCGCCGCGCGCCCCGAAGACATGATGACCCGCCTGACGGGGTGCGCACCAGACTTCGGCGGCGACTGCCCGCGCTGGCGCGCATTTCTCGGAGCATGCATTCACGGCTTCGATGAGCACGGCGAGCCGCGCAAGGCGCAGGACGATGACGACATGATGCGGTTTTTGCAGCACATGTGCGGGTACTTCCTGACCGGCTCGACGCGCCACGAATTTGTGTTCCTGCTTTTTGGCGGCGGTGCGAACGGCAAGACGACCTTTCTGCGCGTGCTGCGTGAAATCCTGGGCGATTACTTCGTGTCCGTCGCGGTCGAAACTTTCCTTCAATCGGCGCACGACCAGCACCCGACCGGCATGGCGCATATCGAAGGCGCGCGACTCGCGGCCTGTGGCGAACTGCCGGATAACCGCGCGTGGAACTCGCAGCGGGTCAAGGATATTTCGTCCGGCGAGAAGATGTCGGCGCGTCACATGCGTCAGGACTTCTACGACTTCGTGCCGGTCTGCAAGCTGCTGTTCGTTGGCAATCATCGTCCGCGTTTGCGGCAGACGGGCGAAGCCGAAAAGCGGCGTTTTCGCATCATTCCGTTCGTCCACAAGGTTCCAGAAAACAGGCGTGATTCAACGCTTGAAGACGCGTTGCGTCAGGAATATCCGGCCATCGCTGCGTGGATGGTCGAAGGCGCGAAGGCTGTCATTGCCGAAGGCTTCGGCGCGATGCCTGTCTCTGTCACGCAGGCAACTGACGAATATTTTTCGGAAAACGACACCTTTGCCCTGTGGGCAGGTGAACGACTTCTGCTCGACAAGGACATGTCTGTGTCTGCGAGTCGTGCCTATGCGGATTACCGGCGATGGTTCGAAGCGAACGGCCACGAAGGGCGGTATGCATCGCCAAGGGAATTCAAGGTGCGGATGCTCGACTTGGGCGCAGTCCATGAGCGCACCCGACGCGAGCGCCTTTATCGCTGTGTCGGACTCGGTGTGTTTGACGACGATGAACCGTGACGGCTGTGACGCATGTGACGCTTGTTTCCTCTATCGATACATATCGCGCGCGCATGGAGAGATAAAAGAAGGTAAGCGTCACTAGCGTCACCAGTGTCACACATCCGGACTAACAGGAAGGGGGTTGCAATGCTGGATGCACTGTTTGGCGGTTCGCTGGTCGGCGAGTATGCCTGATGCCGATGCAGCGGAAGTGCTGCTGCGCGCGTGGTGTGCCGAGAACGGACACCGCATCGGGCCGCTTGGTGATGTTGGCGAACCTGTTGCAGCGGCACTGCTGAATCTCTCGCCGTCAGGGTTGCGCATGCAGGTGCAGGAGGGCCGCTCCCGCATCAGGCCGTGCAGTATCAGTCCGCATGGCTGGAGGCGCTACCTGCTGCGCGACATTGCCGCGCAAATCGCGCAGGATGCGCAGAACGCGCTGGAGTGGTAGGCCGTGCATGCACATCATCAGTCATGACTCAACTCTCATCGGAGACAAAACGTCATGGCGACCCGATACGGATTTATTCAGGTAGCACGCGCAGTCGCATTGTCGCGCGGCAACCTTATCGAGGCCCGGTCGATGCTGGCGGCGCAGCACGGTTTGCACAGCCCGCAGGCAGAGGCAGTGCAGCGGGCCATCACGACTACGGATTCGCTGGACAATCCAGATAACGTGGCATTGCAGGGAGTCGCTGCGGACTTCGTTTCGCTCATTCACCGACGCTCAATCATCGCGAAAATCCGGGAGGCAACTGCAGGCGGGTTTCATCGTGTGCTGCCCTATGCGGCCATGCTCAAGCAAACGGAAGGCACGGCGGCGGCGTGGGTAGGGGAGGCTCTGGTCATTCCGGTGACTGACGCCGCTTTCCAAATTGAACGCATGTCGCCGATGAAAGTGGCAGGCATGGTCATCGTGACCGAAGAATTCGCCAAGGTCATCTCGGACGCGAGTGATGCGATTCTGAACCGCGACCTGGCCCGTGCTGTCGCTGACAAAATCACCGAGACCTTCTGTTCGACCGCAGCCCCTTCTGATACCAGCCCGGGTGGCATCTTCTATCACGGCACCGAGATTACTTCGACTGGCGACCTGCTATCCGATGCAACGCAGCTTATCGCTGACTTCGAGGGCGACATTGAAAGCGCGGTCTTCGTGTGTTCGCCGCTGATGGCGGCGGTGTTCAATACGCTCGGGATTGACCAGGTCGGCGCGCAAGGTGGCTACATCTGCGGCATTCCGGCTGTGACGACCACTGGCATGGACGACGGCATGCTCGGGCTGATTGACCCGTCGCGCGTGAAGCTGATTGACTCCGGCGTCGGTATTGACGCCAGCAAGCAGGCGGCAGTCAGTGTCGCCAATGCACAGGGTCCGGTGCAGCTGGTTTCGCTATGGCAACAGAACCTTGTCTCGATGCGTGCCGTCGCTTTTGTGAACTGGGCACTGATGGATGCATCTGTCGCAACGTGGGTACAGGATGCCGGCGCTGTCAGTCGTGCGCTCAGGCAGTCGGGCAAAGCCACAGCGACCACTGCATCCACTGGCAAGGGAGCGAAAACATGATGACCGGAGAACAGGACTGCGTGTCTGCGAAGTTCATCCAACAATTCGCCAGTGCCGTGCTATCGACCATCGCATCAGACGACCGCGGGCGCGCAGAACGTGGCGAGCCGATGACCGGCATTCAGGAAGCGGTCGTGATTGCTGGTTTCATGGCGTGCGAGCTTTGCACTGCGATGGCCTACGCTGATGCACTGCGCTCGATGCAGGGAGGCGGTCATGCGTGAAGGAAGCAGGCCTGTGCGTTATCTCTCGCAGGCGATGGACCCGGCGTCAGTGGGTCGCTGGTCGAAGTCGCTGCTTCAGAACAGTCCGGAAATGGCGGAGGCGGCGGACTATCTGTCGAACCTCGAAGCGGCACGTGCGCTGCACTATCTGTTTGCGAAGGTCGTCGCAGCGAAGACGCGCGTCGTCGGAGTCTCGATGGTGTGGCCGGAAGGTTCGAAGTGCGGTGGCGCTGGCACGCGCATGCTGGTCGAACTCGATGGTGGCGTTGGAATCCTGCTGCGCGCGAACCCTGCAGCCAGTGACAAGGCGGAGCGCAGCGCGGGTCAGCAATCGACCGTGATTCACGCATCTGAAGATGCGCCGATTCTATGGAAGTAGCGGCGGTGACGCGGCGACACAGAGGGAGAGACCCGGGGGGAGTTTTCCGGATTTGTGCGATGCAACCGGACACCGCCCGGAGACTTCTTCTTCGCTAAACATCCTGTTTATGACGCGGGGCTGACCGGCGCGTGACCTTACGCGATACCCACCCGACTCCGATGGAAACCCTTGGCCGCCTTGCGATTTCGGTGCATCGACGAATTAACCATAAACCGTTGCCCAGACTCTCCGTCCGTTGGAACTGGCGCGACCTGACAGGCGTCATCGGAATGACCGCTTCCACGAACGGCGTTCCCAATGGTTATCGCAAGTTGCTCAAGAGAGGCGGGCGTCCCAGCACCTCAACGCTCAAGGAAGCTGACAAACACACCTTGGCCATGGGATTATCTTGCCGGACCTTAACACATGGATGTTAGTTGACATGACCCCATTCGCCGTTGACCCTGCTGTTATCGCCTTTGGCCGTGCGGCTTCTGGTGGATGGCGTAACGTATCAGGTAGGGCTGCGATTGAAACCGCAGTCGCGGTCTTTAGGGAAAATCCCCCGAACCGCGCTGAGTTGGTTGGCGCGGAAGCAGCCGAATACCTGGAGCAATTCATTGCAGCCACGCAAGCGCATATCCAGCGCGAGCATTCGGGGTATGGTGGTGTACGCTGGCTATGGTACTTGCGGAGAGCGCCTGATGATTTCTTTTCCGGTAGTTACGGCACGACATTAGGGTACGACAAACTTCTTGCGGAAGTCGTGTCATCTGCATTCGCAAAGGAAGACCGGAGCGAGTTAGCCAACAGAATCACCTTCCCGGTTGATGACGCTGCTATCCGTCATTTCGCCTCGTTCGTCGGTCGGGTGAAGCTACTTTCGCAGCTACACATTGTCTATCGGCGCATTGGCAAGGGCGCAACGCTTGATGCACGTCAGGCAATCCTTGTCGCGAAAACTCCGCCTGACATTGATAGCGCAATCGCAATATACGATGAGCGGCACGACCGGTCGCATGAATTCTTCGGCTCGGGTCTTGGATTGGCCACTGTCGAGCCACGCTATTCAGATTTAGTTGAATCGGCTGAGCGCTTCGGTCTGACCGCCTTTTTGGCCTTTGGCTGCCACCCAAGCTACTATCCCGACATTCAATACCCAGATGCAAACGGCGCTCAAGTGGAAATCACCGTGGAGGCCCGCCATATGCTCAAGACGTTAGATTTGCGTAACGTCCTCCAGCCGTTCGATGGGGAAGCCCGATTACCTGAGTATTTGCGCGATGTCGCACCATTAGTCCAACTCCTCGTTATGTTGCCGGCTTTTATCGCACAAATTCCTTGGGCATTTGGGTCAATCCTCCAGCAGGGCTACTTCTTCTGCGGCGCGACACGGATGGGAGAGTTATTCGACGCTTATCTTCCCGATGTCGCAGCCATACTGACAAGAGAAACGCCGGATTTCCAATGGCCTACCACGGCCGCCGAATGGCTTGCGAGTGTCAATCAAATCAACGCGTCTCTCTGGCCCGTGATGGCTGGCAACGTTTGTCGTCGATATGCCAATCAGTACTTGCTAGACATTGCAGGCTGCTCCCACGCATTTTTGCAGCGGGTAGAAATGTCCAGGGCACCGGTGCTGGGCAACGTGCGCGGAGCAGCGTTTGAGTTGCAGTGTCAAGATATGGTTGACCAGTCACCTTGGGCACCGCCTCCAGCCGTTAGGGAACTTCGCGGACGACAACTTCGGCGTGCAGGCCGAAGACTCACGGACATCGATGCTTTGGCAACGAAGGACGGAACGCTGCTGATTGTTTCAAGCAAGAGCAGGATATACGACCGCGCATACGACCGGGGTACCTACCGCATCGTCGAAAATGAGCGCCTTAGAATCGACGAAGATGTCGCCCAATGGGATGCTGTCGTGGAAGGACTCAATCGAGAACCCGCTGGAGACAACTTCGATTTTTCAGCTTTCACAGAGATTGTCGGAGTCGTTTGCACGCCCTTCCCCATTTATACCAGCAGCGAGCAGAGCTTGCGATTTGTCAGAGAAGGACTACGGGCGAGTTGCTCCGCACACGAGTTGCGGGACTGGTTGCAATAGCGCGACCTGTCATGGAAGCCCCCTGAAGGTGCTGATGACGATGCCAGCTATTATCTTCCCTGCCGACCCGCTGCGGAGGGCGTGGCGGGCCGGATTTTAGAGTTCGTCGGCGAGACGCGTTTATGGCTAGCTGCGTGAGCGCAGTTGCCGTTTCAGGTGTCAGCGCTTCTGCTTCGGCTTTTGGGATTGCTTATCGGCTTCAGTCTTCGGCACAAGGCGGAAGCCCGCACGCGCCTCGTCCGCTTTCCTGCTCCTTGACCGGCGCTCTACCTGTTCACCCAACTCTGCCAGCCGTTGTTCATACGCCGTGTTGACCATCGATAAATCTTCGCGCACCTCATAGCCTAAACCGGCCAGTATGTCTCGAATCGCCATATCCTCTGCGTCATAGGCTTGTCCGCCGCGCAACTCAAGCGACTTCGCCGCCGACAGAACCCGTTCGGTCCAGTCGTTGACGATTTGCGCCATCACGCGCGCTTCTTTGAGCAGCGATGAAAGCGGCACACACCAGGCGCCGCACTCCGGGTCAGGCTCCAGGTATTCGCTAAGCCTGAACGGGTAGGTCAGTTCGTCGCCGCCGAGGTCAGCCAAGTTGTCGGCGTTTACCGACGCGACTTCGGAAATTCCCTCCATCGCGTCGCGAAAGCGTTTGAACGCCGCCTGCACGACTAGCCAGCGTTTTCCAGGTGGCAAGGCCGCCGCCACACGGTCAGCGCGGGACTGTTCTAGAACCTCTCTGATGTCGATAGACATTTGTGATGTGTCTCCCAAGTTAATAGGCGACCCGTAAACGACGAAGCCCCTTCCATCGCTGGTAAGGGGCTCTATGTCAGACAGCATCCAAGCTCTAGCCGGAGTCTTGAGGTGCAGGGGGCCGGGGTCGCAGGCCGGACCATCAAACTTATCGTATCAAGGTGGTAGGTCGGGAAGTATCAGGGAATGTCCGGTAAGCGGTCAGGCAGCATTGGCCGGAAGCGTGACAACATTGCTAGCGTCGGGCCGCAGCAGCAGTTCCAGCCGTTCGCCAAGCAAGCCCCACGCTTCAGACTTTTCCGCGGCATAGTCGTATCGAGCATAGGTCCGGCGCACCTTGCTTTCTTCGCGGTGATTCAGCACGCGGTCAATCACGACTGGCAGCACGCCAAGCTGCTGCATCATCGTCGCGGCAGTGCGCCGCAGGTCATGAGGCGACCACGATTCTTCAGCGTCGGGCACCAGCACAAGCGCATTCGCGAACTTGACTGAACGGTTCGCGTGCGCTTCGCGCTCGAAGAACTTCAATTGCCGGTCGCCAATCTGTTTCGAAATCGACTTCAAATCGACGTGCGATTCAGTGCCATCACGCTTGCGGGCAGGCAGCAGCCATTCCTCGCTGTCGGAAAACTCCAGCAGGCAGCGCATGTGATGTGCGGCAAAGTCGGACAGGTGGACGCGGTGTGCGTCAGTGTTCTTCGAATTGGCGGACGGGATGACCCATTCGCGCGCCTTCATATCGACATGCGCCTTCCTTGCACGAATGACTTCGCCTACGCGAACGCCGGTCGCGAGAATCAGCAGAATCGCGTGTTGTGTCGTGTTCTTCAGGTTGGCGTTCTTCAGGGCGAAGGGCAGGGCGCGCAATTCTTTTTCGGACAGCACACGGTCGGATTCTTCTTCCGCGCCGCCGACCTTCTTTTTCGTGATTGATGCAAGCACGTTCATGGCGACAATTTCGCGGTCAACGCACCACGTCAAAAATTGCTTCAGGTCACCAAGGCAACGATTCGCAAGCCGATTTGCGCCGCGCGCAATGATGCCGTCAAGGACCGCCATCAGGTCAGCGCGCTTCACGTCTTCGATTGCCTTCGTGCCGACCGCCGGAAAGATGTCCTTCTCGAATGCGCGGCGGGTTTCCGCGCCGCCATCCTTGCGCTTCGACAGTGCGGCGCGCTCCCATTCGCCGAACCGCGTTTCGAAGGTCGCCCGGTCAAGTACGGCTTGCGCTTCTTCAATCCGCGTTTCGACGGCCACCTGATTTTCGAGTCTGGCCGCGCGTCGCGCTTCAATCGGGTCTACGCCGCTGTTCAGAAGCGCCCGCGCAGCGTCGCGCTCGGCCCTGACATTGGCAAGGGCGACGGCGGGCCATGTGCCGCAACCATGTTCGCGCTTCTTGCCGTCGCGCTTGTATTCGAACTTGAACATGACCGTCACGTTGCCCGCCTTCGATGCGCGGACCAGACCGACAAGCCCGCCCGCTTCGCGCAGCGTCGTGCCTGCGTCGGCGGTCGTCAGCGCCTTCAGTTGCCTGACCGTGTAGACCTTCATTGCTGTGCCCTTCTATTCCGTGTCCCCACCCGTGTCCCCACCGCGAAGAAGAATCGCGCGGAATCGACCGGGAACGTCTGAAAACCAGTAATTGAACTAAAGCACTGATTATACGCCTTTTTTGGTCGTTCTCGGAAAGACTCGGGAGGGTGCGAAAAAGACGATATACCTAAATGGGGCGCAGGTGGTCGGAGGTTCAAATCCTCTCGCCCCGACCAAAATCAAAAAAGGACTTACGGTGAAAACTGTAAGTCCTTTTTCTTTTGCATCCCGCGGTGTTTTATCGTGAATCGTTTTGAGCGAAGCTCGCGCTGCGACTGTACGCCGCGCAGCGACGGCAGCACGCGTGCCACCCTCACAGATCAGTACACGGTCGTTCCAGCAGTCTTCGAACGGTTCACGGCCTGCGCTATGCGGTACCGCAACGAACTCGCTTGCACCGTCGCGCTGACGCGAGATAGAGAATACGCTAGCAGTTAGCAATATGCTAACGATCAGACTTAGCGCGGAACATCGATCGACCAGCCAGGTGGAACAGTCAGGTGATAGGACGTATCGTTCGTTTGAATTGCCCACCGCTGCTGAACAGCCGCTTCGAATCTTTCGCCCGAGGCGAGCAGAACCAGGAAAATCAGAACTCCCGCTACCGGCTTGAGCAACGCGTTCTTGGCGGTGGAGATCGATAACGTCAAAGTCCACAGCAAGAAAATGCCCCATGGATATAGGTAGCGCGCTCCGTACCCGTACCAGACGATCGGCATCAGCGGCTCCGCTCTCGTGACCCCCAAGCCCCAGAGCAGCACGCTGAACCAAAGAAGGCATACGAACACCAAGCGCGCACGCGACAAAATGCACACACCTGTAACGAGCACGGCGAACAGGTAACCGGCCGTGTTAGTGGCCATCACCGACGGTAGAAAGTCCGTGAACATCGCCCGGAGCATCCACGGGAGCCACGGAAGATCGTGTATCCCTTTCGGTGATTGCGGATGGCGCAGCATGACAATAGTCTGCACCGCAATGGCAATGAAATACGCCGCGATGACCGGCCAGTTCAGCGACGCGGCCCTTGACCGGAGCCGACGCAGTGCAATACCTATAGAGACGGCTGGCGCGAGGAGAACGCCGAACGGCCCTGTCAGTGCCAGCAACCCCACTGCGATGACGCGCGGAAAAGCCCAGCGGCCGTCGCTTTCAAATACCGCTTCCCACAGGAGCACTAACAGCGCAGGCAGCAGAACCCATTGCAGGCTGGTGATCGTGAGAAGCACTTCGCCGTTCTGCGGCGCGAGAACCGGCGCAAGTCCCATGAACGCCGCGGTGACAGGAGTGACCGCACGCAGAGCAAACGCAACGTACGCGCATGCGCCTGAGGTCAGGATCGCGCAGCACCACACGAAAAAATAGGGAGTCGCGTGCAATGGCAAGAGAACGCGCTGCGTTTCCGCAATTAGCCGGGGGATCAGATGCAGGTAGCCGGCATAGGTTGTCAGGATCGCGCGCAAGCCCAACTGATGCGCTTGTTGAATGAAGATCGGAGCGTCTTCCGCCCACAAAAAACCTTGCTCAATCCGGATGGCTGCCCGAGACCAGATAACGATAAAAGCGAGCAGAAAGACGAGTGCGGCCCGCACGCGATGATTGTTTATATTCATGGCCGCGACAATATCAAAGTGCCTTTTGAAAGTATACCGGCCGCGCTTGCGCGCTCATGGCGACAGTTGGGCGAGGCGTGCGTATGCAAATGCTTCGGCCGTCTGCGGCTATCCGCATCTCTGAGCGCAATCTGGCAGACGCGTCACCGGCAAGGACATGTCAAAAGTGAATTTGGGAATTCGCCTATCCGGGAAGCCCTCAGAGTGCGGCGTTCGCGTTTGCACTCGCGCGCGAATCACTGCTCTTGGGCCCCCAACGCCACAAACCTCTCCAAATGATGATCCTCATCCCCAAGCTGATGATCGATCATCACGAGCCGCTTCGCGTAGTGCGCAAGCGGCAACTCCCACGTCATGCCGATCCCGCCATGCAATTGGATGCATTCCTCCGCGACCCGCGTGCCGATCCGGCCGATGCTGTACTTCGCCGCCGACACCGCGCGCTCGCGCACGTTGCGTCCGCCTTCGAGCGCCGCCGCTGCATTGATCACCGCCGAGCGCGCCTGCTCGATTTCGAGCAGCAAATCGGCCATGCGATGCTGCAACGCCTGGAAGCTGCCGATCGGCACGCCAAACTGCTTGCGCGTGCGCAGATAGTCGAGCGTGTAGTCTTTCGCGACGTCCATGGCGCCGACCGCTTCCGCACACAGCGCGAGTACGCCGCAGCTCACCGCATATTCGAGCGTCGCAAAGCCCTGGTCCACTGAGCCGAGCACGGAGTCGTCGTCGAGCGTGACATTGTCGAACCTCACTTCGGCCGCGCGTCCTCCGTCGATCTTCCGATAGCCGCGCACGCTCACACCGGCCGCGCCAGTCGGCACCAGAAACAGCGTGATGCCGGCTTCGGCATCGTCCGCGCCGCTCGTGCGCGCCGAGACGAGGACCACCTGAGCATGCTCGCCATGCTGAACGACGGCCTTTGCGCCATGCAAAGTCCACGTGCCGCTGCTGCCATTTACGCTGCGCCGCGCGCGCGTCGCTGCGACCCGAGCCAGTTCGTAATGACTGTCCGGTTCGCCATGCGCGAGCGCGACGATCCGCGAGCCGTCGATCAACGAACCGAGCGCCGCTTTTTGCGCGTCGCTGCCGCTGCGAGCGATCGCCCGGCCGACGATCAGCGTATCGAGAAACGGCTCGACGACGAGCCCCCGGCCGATCCTCTCGAACACCACGGAAATATCGAACCCGCCACCGCCAAAACCGCCGCTCGCTTCGTCGAACAATGCGCCGATCACGCCAAGCTCCGCGAAGCGCGCCCACAATTCGGTGCTGAAGCCTTGCGTCGAGCGCGCGATCTCGTCGCGCGTCGCGAAGCCGTACTGCTCGCTGATAAACCGGTTCAGCGTTTGCGCCAACATGCGGCGATCTTCGGTGTGCTGGAAATTCATGACGTGCGCCTCTTACAGTCCGAGGATCATTTTGGAAATGATGTTCTTCTGGATTTCGTTCGAGCCGCCGAAGATCGACAGCTTGCGATTATTGAAGTATTGCGACGCGGCACTCGCGGCTTCGTCGGGGCCGACCGGCACGCCGTCGAAGCCTTCGTGCAGCGCGTCCTCGACGAATGGCTGGGCATAAGCGCCCATCGCGCGCCGGGTCAGCGACGAGATCTCCTGACGGATTTCGGTGCCGCGAATCTTCAGCATCGAACTCTCGGCACCGGGCACGCCGCCGCCCGCCACGGCCGCGATCACGCGCAGGTTGGTCGTCTTCATGTTCTCGAGATCGATCTCGACGCGCGCCATCCGTGCCGCGAACGCGGGATCCTCGGCGAGCGGCCGGCCATTGCGCCGCTGTTGCGCGGCGATCTTGCGCAGACGGTTGAACGCGGCGACCGAAAATCCGACGCCCGCGATATTGGTGCGCTCGTAGGTCAGCAGATATTTCGCGTAGGTCCAGCCCTTGTTCTCTTCGCCGACGAGATTGTCGGCCGGCACGCGCACGTCGGTGAAAAACACTTCATTGACTTCGTGCTCGCCATCGAGCGTGATGATCGGCCGGACTTCGACGCCAGGCGTATTCATGTCGATCAGCAGAAAGCTGATGCCTTCCTGTTTGCGCACGTCGGTCGCGGTGCGCACGAGGCAGAAGATCATGTTCGCGTAATGCGCGAGCGTGGTCCACGTCTTCTGGCCGTTGACGATGTAGTGCTCACCCTGCGCGTCCGTGCCGCGTACCGCGGTCGTCCTGACCGACGCGAGATCGGAGCCGGCGCCCGGCTCCGAATAGCCCTGGCACCACCAGTCGGAACCATCGAGAATGCGCGGCAGCCAGTGACGCTTCTGCGCTTCGCTGCCGTACCTGATCAGCACCGGCCCGAGCATGTTGACGCCGAACGGTACGACGCGCGGCGCGCCGGCCAGCGCGCATTCGTTTTCGAAGATGAACTTCTGCACCGGGTTCCAGCCCGGGCCGCCGTGCTCTTCGGGCCAATGATTCGCGAGCCAGCCTTGCGCGTTCAGAATCGCGTGCCACTCGGCCATGTCGTTGCGGGTCAGACGCCGGCCGCCATGCACCTTGTCGGCGAGACGTCGCGGCAGCTTGTCGCGCAGAAACGCCAGCACGCTGGCGCGAAACGCTTCTTCTTCGGGGGTGAAGTTCAGATCCATCGCAGTCGTCCCGTCCGGTTCGTGGCGGCTCAGGCCGTCGTGTTCAGGCTCGCGAAATCCGCTCCGCGCTCGACGAGTTCGACGAGCAGCGGCGACGGCCGCCAGAACAGCGGGTCTTCCTTCGCGAACTCGCGGATGTCGGCGAGAATCGTCGCCAGGCCGACGCTGTCCGCGTATTTCATCGGACCGCCGCGGTAGCGCGGAAAGCCGTAGCCGTACAGCAGCGTCACGTCGACGTCGAGCGGGCGCAGTGCGATGCCTTCGTGCACGACGTTCGCGCCTTCGTTGATCATCGCGGCCATATAGCGGCGCATGATCTGCTCGTCGGTGAAGCTGCGCGGCGTGACGCCCGCGCGCTTGCGTTCGGCGTCGATGATCGCCTCGACTTCGGGATCGGGCATGCCGCCGCGCGATCCTTCGGGGTACAGATAGAAGCCCCGGCCGGTCTTCTGGCCGAACCAGCCGCGCTCGCACAGGCGGTCGGCTATCTGCACGTAACGCGCGTTCGGATCGCGCGTGGCCGCGCGGCGTTTGCGCGCCGCCCAGCCGATGTCGCCGCCCGCGAGATCGACCACCTGGAACGGGCCCATCGGCAAGCCGAACGCGCGCACGGCCGCGTCGATCTGATACGGCGACGCACCGTCTTCCATCAGCGCGTCCGCGGCGGCGCGATACACGGCGAGCAGCCGATTGCCGATGAAGCCGTCGCACACGCCCGCGCGCACCGGCGTCTTGCGCAGCTTCTTCGCGAGCTCGAATGCGGTCGCGACGACGTCGGCGCTGACCTGCTTCGGCACCACGACTTCGAGCAGCTTCATGATGTTGGCGGGCGAGAAGAAGTGCAGGCCGATCACATCGGCGGGGCGCGAGATGCTGGCCGCGATCGCTTCGATATCCAGATACGACGTGTTTGTCGCGAGCACCGCGCCGGGCTTGCAGACGCGATCGAGCTCGGCGAATACGGCCTTTTTGACGTCGAGATCTTCGAACACGGCTTCGATCACGAGGTCGACGTGAGCAAGTGCATCGTACGACGTGCTGCCGCTCCAGCGCGCCATCGTCGCGGCTTTCTTCTCGGCGGTGAGGCGGCCCTTGGCGATCAGCCCGTCGTAGACCTTGTCGATGTGCGCGCGGCCGCGCGCGAGCGACGCTTCGTCGCGTTCGATCATCGTGACGGGCAGCCCCGCGTCGAGCACCGCGACCGCGATGCCGGCGCCCATCGTGCCGCCGCCGATCACGCCGATCGCCTCGAGCGCGCGCGGTTTCCCGTCGCGCGTTTCAGGCGCTTTCAGCACTTCGCGCTCGGCAAAGAACGCGTGAACGAGACCTGCGCGTTGCGGGCTGTCGAGGCATTGCAGGAACAGCTTGCGTTCGAACTTCAGGCCTTCGTCGAAGGGTTGTTCGATCGCGGCTTCGACGGCGTCGACGATTTTCAGCGGCGAGAACAGGCCGCGCGCTTTCTTTGCGGTTTCGTCGCGTGCTTTCGCGACAGCGGCGAGGCTCGCGGCGCGGTCGTTCAAGGCGGCGGCGTCGCGCGTGCGGCGCACCGGGGCGTGCGCGGCGAGCAGCTCGTGCGCGTAGGCGAGCCCTTCGGCGAGGATGTCGCCGCTGTCGCCGAGACGGTCGATCAGACCGAGCGCGAGCGCTTCCTTCGCGCTCGCATGACGGCCGCTCAGGATCAGATCGAGCGCGGCCGGCGCGCCGATCAGGCGCGGCGTGCGTTGCGTGCCGCCCGCGCCAGGCAGCAGCCCGAGCTGCACTTCGGGCAGGCCGAGCTTCGCGCCGTCGACGGCGATCCGGTAATGCGCGGCGAGCGCCACTTCGAGCCCGCCGCCGAGCGCGGCGCCGTGCAGCGCGGCGATCACGGGTTTCGCGCAGGCTTCGATGCGGTTGCACACGTCCGGCAGCGAAGGCGGCACCGGCGGCTTGCCGAACTCGCGAATATCGGCACCGGCGATGAAGTTGCGCCCCGCGCCGACGATCAGCACGGCTTCGACGGCGCGATCGGCGTCAGCGGCTTCGATCGCGGCCAGCAGGCCGCGCCGCACGTCGGCGGAGAGCGCGTTGACCGGCGCGTGGTCGATCGTGACGAGCAGGACCTTGCCGCGCAATTCGCGCGTGACGACATCGGCTGAGGGGGAAAGGGTCATCGTGGATGTCTCCGTTTGAGTTGGCGAAGTGCGCCGGATCATCCGATTCTGGAGTGGTCAACGTTTATTGACAATCACATGGTTGATTGACAAACTGTCAAAATTATTTTGACAACGGCATCGCAATGGACGTCAATTCGCTGACCCTGCTCGTCGACATCCTCGATGCCGGCAATCTGAGCGAAGCGGCGCGCCGGCTCAAGATGAGCCGTGCCAACGTTAGCTATCACCTGAACCAGCTCGAGCGTTCGGTCGGCCTGCAATTGGTGCGGCGCACCACGCGCCGCGTCGAGCCGACCGAGATCGGTCTGCGGCTGTACGAGCACGGCCGTACGATCCGCAACGCGTTGCTCGCCGCGCGCGAGTCGGTGACGACGCTGGGCCAGAGTCTGCAAGGAAGGGTGCGGCTGAGCGTGCCGAGCGGCTATGGCCAGCTCGTGATGTCCGACTGGTTGATCGCGTTCAAGCGGCTTTATCCAGGCATCGTGCTCGATGTGATGTTCGAGAACCGCGTCGAGGATCTGATGCGCGACGAGATCGACATCGCCGTGCGGGTGATGTCGGAGCCGCCCCAAAACCTCGTCGCGCGAGACATGGGGCCGGTCCGGTACGTGGCCTGCGCCTCCCCCGAATTCGCGCGGACGCACGGCATGCCCGCGACGCTCGACGACCTGCGCACCGCGCCGCTGATCACCGCGGCCGTGATCGGCAAGCAGTTGCGGCTCGCCGCATATCTGCGCGACGAGCGTCATGAAGTGCTGCTCGAACCGACGATTATTTCCGAGAACTTTCTATTTTTACGGCAGGCGGTGCTGGCCGGTCTGGGCGTCGGACTCGTGCCCGACTACGTGGTGCAGGAAGATTTGAAGCGCGGCGCCGTGCTGACCGCGCTCGATGCCTGGCGCCTCAGTATCTTCGGCACGCACATGTACATGCTGTACATGCCGAACCGGCATCACACGCGCGCGGCGGCGACGTTCATCGACTTCGTGCTGGAGCAGGCGCAGGGCTCGGGCAGGGGCGGCGCGAACTGAAGTGGCGAACTCAGGCGCCGAGTCTGCGCGCAATCGCCGTCGTGACCATCGGCACGCCGACGCGCAGCAGCTTGCGCACGCCTTCGTCGCTGCCGACCTTCTCCACCGCGTTGTCGATCATCGCCTGCATCACGCTCGCCGGATAAAACTCGCGAAACAGTCCGGTGGCGCCGGTTTGCTCGAACACGTGATGCAGGAACGACCCAACGGGCGGGCCGATGCGCTTGAAGAGCCCCATCCTGACGACCCGGTTGTTCCACAGATGCAGCGTGTACGCGTCGGAACAGAGCGCCGCGCACTCTTCGAAATAGCGCGGCAGGAACACCTTGTAGTAATCGTTGAAATGCACCGGATAGAACAGGCTTTCGGGAAGACCGGCCCTCACGCCGTAGACGGCGGTCAACAGACGAGGGCCGGTGTCGCCCCACTTGATGGCCGTACCCTTCATCGCTTCGACCCGTTCAATCAACTCGTGCAGGCGCGGCTGATCCGAATCGAGCCGCAGCAGCGCTGTGCAGATACTCGAAGGCGTCTCGCGGCCGATCAGATCGCCCTTGGCGTTCAGATCGAAATCGCGCAACAGCAGCATATCGGTGTCGACCCAGATCTCGTCGGTCTTCGTGAACATCACGAAGCGGAAATAGTCGGTGAAATGCGCGATGGACGGCACCCCGCGAATCGGGAAGTCGTTCAGCGAATCGCGCGGCAGTATCGTGGTCGCGTCCTTCGCGGTCACGCCGGGCGGCAATCCGGCGATCGGCTCGTAGCTATAAAGCGCGACCTCGCTGCCGTACTGCGTGAACGAATCCAGGCAGGCGATTTCATAGGGAGATAGTTCCGGACCGTGCCAGAACGATGCAAATCTTGCCTTGCGCATATGTCATCCAGGGGTAGCGATCATGCGGCGCAACATAAGCGCCGAAGCTGTGTAACGATCCTAGACGGGCACGGCACAAGTCAGACGTAAAGGGCTTGAATCACACAGGACTTGTCGCAAAATGTTGAGTTCAGCGCGACGGGTCGGCGATTATCGGCGGGACTATGTCGTATCTGGCGAATTCAATTGCGCAAGGCGAGGCGTCGAGCGGGACCCGCAGGGTCGTGGGCTAAACTGCCGAACGCTCGCGATGCGCGCACAGAGGCGGCAAGCAAGAGGGCCATGCATCACGTCATGCAGCGATAGCGACGATATCCAGGAGACACGATGAACCTCGATGGCGAGACTTACGATTCGCTCACGGCCCATTTCACGTGGCGCATTCCACCGCGCTATAACATCGGCGTCGACGCATGCGACAAGTGGGCCGATGGCTCGGGGCGTCTAGCGCTGATCTACGAAGATGCCGACGGCCGCGCGACCCGCTATACGTTTGATGAACTGAAAGCCCTGTCCGACCGCTTCGCCAATGCGCTGCTCGCGGCGGGCGCGCGGCGCGGCGAGCGCATCGGCATCTTCCTGTCGCAATCGATCGAAACGGCCATCGCGCATCTCGCGGCCTACAAGGCAGGCCTGGTCGCGGTGCCGTTGTTCGCGCTGTTCGGCGTGGACGCGCTCGAGCATCGGCTCGGCGACAGCGGTGCGCTCGCGCTGATCACCGATCAGGCCGGCGTGCAAAAAATCGACGAAATCCGCGGCCCGCTGCCCGGCTTGCGACACGTGTTCAGCGTCGATATCGAGCAGGATGACGAAGCATCGGGCGCACCCGTGCGGTCGTTCTGGCAGGCGTTGCATGGCGCTCCCGCTGAGTTCACGCCGGTCGATACCGCCGCGGACGATCCGGCGATCATCATCTATACGTCGGGCACGACCGGAAAACCGAAGGGCGCGTTGCACGGGCATCGCGTGTTGCTCGGGCATCTGCCCGGCGTCGAGATGTCGCAGCAGGGCTTTCCCGCCCACGCGACGCTGATGTGGACGCCCGCGGACTGGGCGTGGATCGGCGGTCTGTTCGACGTGCTGCTGCCGTCGTGGCATCACGGCGTCGCGGTGCTCGCGCGCCGTTTTGCGAAATTCGACGGCCACGCCGCGTTCGATCTGCTCGCGCGTCACGCGGTCTCCCATGCGTTTTTACCGCCGACCGCGCTGAAGATGATGCGTGGCGTCGAGCGGCCCGCTCATCTGCGGCTTGCATTGCGATCGGTCGCGAGCGGCGGCGAATCGCTGGGCGAGGAACTGATCGGCTGGGGGCGCGACGCGCTCGGCGTCACGATCAACGAGTTCTACGGACAGACCGAGTGCAACGTCGTCGTGTCGTCGTGCGCGGCGCTGTTCGAGCCGCGCTTCGGCGCGATCGGGCGCGCGGTGCCGGGGCACCATGTCGCGATCGTCGATGCCGTCGGCAACGAACTGCCGCCCGGCGCGATCGGCGATATCGCCGTGGCCTCGCCCGATCCGGTGATGTTTGTCGGCTACTGGCGCAACGAGGCGGCGACGCGCGAGAAATTCCGCGGCAAGTTTCTGCTGACCGGCGATCTCGGCACGCGCGACGTGGACGGCTTCATTCGCTTCGTCGGGCGCGGCGACGACGTGATCACGAGCGCCGGCTACCGGATCGGGCCGGCGTCGATCGAAGATTCGCTGCTGCGTCATCCCGCCGTCGCGATGGCGGCCGTGGTCGGCGTGCCCGATCGCGAGCGCACAGAAATCGTGATGGCGTTCGTCGTGCTGAAAGCGGGCTTCGTCGGTGACGATGCGGTGGTGCGCGAGATCCAGCAGCACGTAAAGACGCGTCTGGCTGCGCACGAATATCCGCGCGAGATTCGCTTCGTCGAAAGCCTGCCGATGACGGCCACCGGCAAGGTGATCCGCAAGGCACTGCGCGAGGCGGTGACGCACGACCCGGACGCGACCCCGCCGGTGAAAAACTGAGTCTGCTACGATGACCCACCCACGACGAGAATCACAGCGGAGACTTGGAATGCGCCCCGACAGTGCAATTCGTTTCGACCAGGAGTTCGCGCCGCGCATTGCCGAGGCGATCGCCTCGTGTGTCGCGAAGACCGTGCACACCGACGTGCTGCCGCATGGCGAACAGGGGCAGCCCACCCGCCTGCGGATTCACGCGACGCCGCTCGACGAACTCGGCCATTACCCGCATCCGTTGAATCTGTATCTGACCTGGGACAGCGATGAAATAGAAAGACTGATGGGGGAGCAGGGCGCGACGCGTTTCGCCCGATATCTGGCCGCGCTGCCGCGCAAGCTCAACGCGTGGACCCAGGCGCGCGAACTCGATTTCTCGACGCATACGCAGGGTGAGCCGGTTACGTTGATCGGCGGGCTCGATTTCGAAGCGTAGACGCTCGCGTGGGTTTGCGGGGCTGCGGTTTCCCGCTCGATAGCCGGATAAAAGCGGCCGCTGTGCTCGAAGAGCCAGCGGCCGTTGCTTTTACAGCCGTGGGTGACAGCGACGCTCAGCGGCCCAGCGCCGGGTCGCTGATGCTGTCATTGCCCGTCTCGACATGACCGGCGATGCGGCGCGCGAACGTCGGGTCGGTATCGACGGTGATCGCGAGATCGTACCAGCCGTATGCTTTGCGCAGATCGAGGTACAGATTGTCGGTGTCGCCGCCGCGCACCCAATGCTTGATCACATGGTTGTTGTCGTACGCGTTGACGATCGTGAACCGGCAACGCGCGCTGCCCACGTTCTCGAGCCGCAGTTGCAGATTGCCGTTTGCGACATCGTAGCCTTCGGCGACGGCCGGCCGTGCGGTATCCGAGCCATTCCACCAGTTGCGCGCGACCACCTTGCCCGCGAAGCGGCGCAGGAAACCGTTCGGTCCGTGCACGCTGAAGTCGTAGCTGCCATCCGCGTTGACGAGCAGCGTGTCCTGCAGAGACTTGCCCGCTTCGACGGTATAACTGCGCGGCGCGTCGGCGCTATTGGCCGCGTACACGAGGAACACCGCGCCCACTCGGCCCGTATTGACGAAGCGCATCGTCAGCTTGCCGTTCGAGCCTTCGTCGACGCGCACGAACAGTTCGTACGGCAGCGCGCGAGCCGGGCGCACACCCGCTTCCTGCTTGGGCACCGTCTGCACCGTCGGCGCTTGCGGCACGTAGTCCTGGTGACGGTTCTGGTCGGGCGGCACGTAGCCGCTCGTGCTCGGCAGCGACGGCACCGACGCGTTCGGATTCGCGAAGTTGAACGCGGAGGTCAGATCGCCGCACACCGCGCGGCGCCACGGCGTGATGTTCGATTCGCCGAGATCGTGCTCGCGGCCGAAGCGCTTTTCGATGAAGCGGATCACCGACGTGTGGTCGAACACTTCCGAGCACACGTAGCCGCCTTTGGACCACGGCGACACCACCAGCATCGGCACGCGCGGTCCGAGCCCGTACGGCCCGGCGACGTTCTTCGGATCGCCAGCATAGATGTCTTTCGTGATGTCGACGGTCGACAGACCGTTCGCGCTCGACGCCGCCGCGAACGGTGCAGCGATGTGATCGAAGAAGCCGTCGTTCTCGTCGTAGTTGATCAGCAGCACGGTCTTGCTCCACACGTCCGGGTTCGACGTGAGGATCTGCAGCACCTGGTCGATGTACCACGCGCCGTAGTTGGTCGGCCAGTTCGGATGTTCGCTGTACGCTTCGGGCGCGACGATCCACGACACCTGCGGCAGCGTGCCGTTTTGCACGTCGCGCTTCAGGATGTCGAAGTAGCCGTCGCCGTTCGCTGCGTTGGTGCCGGTGCGCGCGTTGTCGTACAGCGGGTTGCCCGGCTGCGCGTTGCGGTACTGGTTGAAATAGAGCAGCGAGTTGTCGCCGTAGTTGCCGATGTACGCGTTCTGCGTCCAGCCCCACGAGCCGTTCGCGTCGAGCCCGGTGCCGATGTCCTGATAGATCTTCCACGAGATGCCCGCGTTCTGCAGCACTTCGGGGAAGGTCGACCAGCCGTAGCCGAGCTCCGAGTTGTCGATCACCGGACCGCCGCCGCTGCCGTCGTTGCCGACCCAGCCGCTCCACATGTAGTAGCGGTTCGGATCGGTCGGTCCCATCAGTGAGCAGTGGTACGCGTCGCAGATCGTGAATGCGTCGGCGAGCTGATAGTGGAACGGGATGTCGTCGCGCGTCAGGTAGGCCATCGTGGTCGCGCCTTTCGACGGTACCCACTGATCGTTGCGGCCGCCGTTCCATGCGGCGTGCGTGGTGCCCCAGTCGTGCGCGAGATCCTGCAGGAATTGCAGGCCGAGGTTCGGCGCGCTCGGCCGGAACGGCAGCACGTAGCTGGCGCCGGTGGTATCGGTGGTGAGCGGCTGATACCACACCGGTTGACCGTTAGCGAGGCTGATCGCGCGGGTGTCGCCGAAGCCGCGCACGCCCTTCAGCGTGCCGAAGTAGTGGTCGAACGAACGGTTCTCCTGCATCAGCACGACGATGTGCTCGACGTCGCGGATGGTGCCGGTGCGGTTGTTCGCTGGAATCGCGAGCGCATTGCGGATGCCCGGCGGCAGCATGCTCAACGCGGTGAAGGAACCGGCGGCTTGCGCGGCCGAGCGCAGAAAATCACGGCGATTTGTTGATGTCATGGTTGTGGCTTTGATCTTCGGTGGAGGAAAAAGGCACGGGGAAGACGACTTGCGGTACTGAACGGCAATGCTGCGTCGGACACGCGCAGGCAAGCTAACCGCCGCGCGCGGCGCGATGCTCAATCGACGGTATGGATGATCGGGCGGGCAAGCGGCGGCGCGGCGGCGGACAGCGCCGTGCCGGCTTCGGATGCGGGTGCCGCTGGTGTCTGGATCGTCAGCGTCGGCGGCGCGGAGTCGGCCGGCGGCGGGGCGATCGATGGGTCGCCGGAGTTAGCGGCGGAATGCTCCGTTGAACTGATCGTGTTCGTGCTCGCGGGCGGGTCGTCGTTGCTGCATGCTCCTGCCAGCGCGCACAGCGCGATGACCGTCACGGCGCCGGTCAAACGTTTGCGACGCGGCGCGCGAATCGGCTTCGACACGAAAGGCATGGCACTGTCTCCGGGCGGGGAAGGGATGCCTCGCCATCGAGTGCCGAGGTCAGCGATGCAGCAGCATAATCGCCGATCCGTGTAATTTTTATGAAGTATCGGTAACAGGTGGGGCGCCGCTTATCGCTGCGCGCGAACGAACGCCGCGATCGCGTCATTGAGCGCGGCGGGCACATCGCGATGCGGCGAGTGTCCGCATGCGTCGAGCTTGACGAGTTGCGCGTGCGGCACGCGCGCGGCGATCGTGTCGATCTGCGCCATCGTGCCGTAGTTGTCGTCGTGGCCCTGGATCGCGAGCAGCGGTCGCCGGATCGGCGCGAGCGCCTCGACGATCGACCACTGCCTGAACTCGGGATCGAGCCAGATATCGTTCCAGCCGTAGAACGCGGAATCGACGTCCGCGTGATAGCGGGCGAGCTTCGCGCGCAGCTCGGTGGTTTCGTAAAGCTGCTTCGTCTGGGCGATGCTTTGCACCGAGATGTCTTCGACGAATACGTGCGGTGCGATCACGACCGCGCCCGCGAGCGCATCGGGATACAGCGCCGCGTACAGCAGTGCGATCGAGCCGCCGTCGCTATGGCCGATTACCCACATGCGCTGGCGTTGCCGCAGGTCGATATCGAGCGCGTCGAGCAAGGCGGGGAGAACGTCGCGCGCCTGTGCGGTCATGAAATCGACCGGCCATTTGTCTTGAGGCGCTCGCGGTGTCGAGAGTCCGTAGCCGGGCCGCGAATAGACGAGCCCGCGCATGCCGAGCCGCTCGCACAACGTCGGCGGCCAGTCGCGCCACATCGCGATCGAGCCGAGACCTTCGTGCAGGAAGACCGCGATCGGCGGATCGTCGTGTTGAGCATTCGCCTGCTCGTTGACCCAGCGGTACTCGATGCGCAGCGGCCCATGCGACGCGGCTGCCGGCAGTTCGGCGAAGCCGCTGGCGGCATTCGCGGAGGGAGTAGCAGGGGCGGCACCTCGGTTGTGCATCAATGAATCACCTATGACAGTTCGCGCAGTTTGAAGCGTTGAATCTTGCCGGTGGCGGTCTTCGGCAGATCGTCGGTGAACACGATGTCGCGCGGATACTTATGCGGCGCGAGCCGTTCCTTGACGAAGGCCTTCAGCTCGTCCGCGAGCATCTCGGACGGCATGAAGTCGCGCTTGAGCACGACGAACGCGCGCGTTTTGACGAGTCCGCCATGATCGACGCCGACCACCGCCGCTTCGAGCACCGCCGGATGCGCGACGAGCACCATCTCGACCTCGACCGGCGACACGTACTGGCCGCTTACTTTCAGCATGTCGTCGCTGCGGCCCGCGTACACATAACAGCCGTTCGCGAGACGCCGGTACTTGTCGCCGCTCCTGATCCATTCGCCGAGAAACGTCGCGCGCGTTTTCTCGCGATTGCTCCAGTACATCAGCGCCGCGCTCGGCCCCTTGATGAACAGGTCGCCGACTTCGTCATCGGGCACCGGCCGCCCAGCTTCGTCGCGCAACTCGACTTCGTAGCCGGGCACGGGGCGCCCGGTCGTGCCGTATTCGACTTCGCCCGCGCGATTCGACAGGAAGATGTGCAGCATCTCCGTCGAACCGATGCCGTCGAGAATCTCGGCGCCGAAGTGCGCGGTGAAGCGTTCGCCGACGTCGCGCGGCAATGCCTCGCCGGCCGACGCGCATACGCGGATCGCGACGTCGGCGCGCGCGGGAAGATTGGGCGACACCAGCATGTTCGCGTACAAGGTCGGCACGCCGTAGAACACCGTCGGACGATGCTTGACGAGGCGCGTGAAGATCGCGTCGGCGGTCGGCCGTTCGGCCATCAGGATCGCGGTCGCGCCGACCGACAGCGGAAACGTCAGCGCGTTGCCGAGCCCATATGCGAAGAACAGCTTCGCCGCAGAAAACACCACGTCGCTCTCGACGATGCCGAGCACCGGCTTCGCATACAGCTCGGCGGTCCAGTACAGATTCGCGTGCGTGTGGACGGTGCCTTTCGGCTTGCCGGTCGAGCCTGACGAGTAGAGCCAGAAGGCGATGTCGTCCGCGTTGCTCGCGCAGCCTTTGAGCGCGGGCGGCGCGGTGTCGACCAACGTTTCGAAGCGCGGCGCCGTAAGCGGCTTTTCGGTGGAAGCGTCAGGCTGCGAGACGATCAGCTGGCAGCCGTCGTCGTCGATGCTGCTCAGCGCCTCCGTCACGTTGGGGAGCAACGGTTCCGACACGATCACGGCTCGCGCATGGCTGTGCGTCAGCATGTACGTATAGTCGGCGGCTGTCAGCAAGGTGTTCGCGACGACCGGCACGATGCCGGCGTACAGCGCGCCGAGAAACGCGACTGGCAACGATACGGTGTCGAGCATCACGAGCAGCACGCGCTCCTCGGGATGCACGCCGAGCGCCAGCAGTGCGCTGGCGCAGCGCCGCGCGCGCTGTTCGAGTTCGCCGTAGGTCGTCGCGCCGTGATCGTCGATATAAGCGACTTTGCTCGCGCGCGCTTCGTTCAGCTGGAACAGATGCCTCGCGAAGTTGAACAGCGGGGGCGGCGGCGCAACCGGCTCGCGCGCGCTCGTTTCCAGCAGGGTTTCCATATGTCTCCTCCATCCGTGGACGCGGTCCGGCTTTTGTGTGCTCGTGATCCGCTCGATGCCTGGCGCTCGCGGCTCACGCGCGCGTGAATTCGATCGCCCCTTGCGGCAGCAGATACAGCACCAGCGCCTCGCCGTTCGCGACGGTCGGACGATGCGCGGAGCCGGGGCCGTACACGCACCAGCCGGCCGGATGGCCGTCGAACGTCGCGCCTTCGGTGAGCGGCATGATCAGATCGATCTCGCCGTGCGGATGGACGTGGTGCGGACCGGCAATGTCCTGCATATCGACGACGTCGACGGAAAAGCCGTGCGTGTCGGGCAGCGCCTTGAAGATGCGGCCGTAGCGGATGCCGCCGGCCTCGCGATTGCACAGCCAGCCTTCGGCGACACCGCTGCGGCACGCGTTCGCGAGTTCGTGAAAGGTGGGGCTGTCGGCAGGCCAGGTGTCGTTCAGCCAGTCGGCGAGCGCGGCGTCGAGCGGCCGCCCGGCGAGTTGCCCAGTGACGCCTGCAATCAGGCGCTGGAATTCCTGTGCGGACATGCGAGCCTCCAGAAGCGCGCTCACGCAGGCCGGATGTCCCGCCGCCGATCGCCGGATGGCCGGCCCGCGGAACTTTGGTGCATGCGCAGTGCGGCGCCGTCTCCGTGACGCGGCCGGACTGCAAGCGCGGCGCGCGACTGTGTTTGTGATTGGATCAGCTTTTGGCGAAAATTAAACCGTTCACCTGGTGCGTGTCAAGCACTATAGTACATGTGTCGTAGTCAAGAGGTCGCAAAACATGAACCAAAAGTATCCTCCCCCACCGTTGGACGCAACCGACGACGACGCGGCCCGCGCCGAACCTCCCGAACGCGCGGGTGAACGCACGGCCGAGCGCGGCGGCGAGCGCGAAGAACGCGACCCGTTTCTGACCGCGATGGGCGAACGAGTACGCTTGCTGCGCGCGCGCCGCGGCATGACGCGCAAGACGTTGGCGGCCGAAACCGGTTTGTCGGAGCGGCATCTGGCGAATCTCGAATCGGGTGTCGGCAATGCGTCGGTGCTGGTGCTGCGGCAGCTCGCGGCCACGCTGAACTGTCCGCTCGCCGAGGTGATCGGCGACGAAACCACCGCGTCCGCCGAATGGCTGCTGATCCGCGAACTGTTGCAGGGGCGCGACCAGGCGGCGCTGCAGCGCGCGCGCATCGCGCTTGCGGAGATGTTCGCGCAGGCGCCGCGCGACCCGCATCGCAAGGACCGCATCGCGCTGATCGGTCTGCGCGGCGCGGGTAAGTCGACCCTCGGACGCATGCTCGCGCAGGAGCGCAAGGTGCCGTTCATCGAACTCACGCGCGTGATCGAACAGCTCGCGGGCTGTCCGCCGTCGGAGATTCATTCGCTGTACGGCGCGAGCGCGTATCGACGCTATGAGCAGCGCGCGCTCGAAGCGGTGATCCACGAGCATTCGCGCGCGGTGATCGCATCGCCGGGCGGGCTCGTGTCGGAATCGGGCACGTTCAACGTGCTGCTGTCGCACTGCTTCACCGTGTGGTTGCAGGCGACGCCCGAGGAACACATGCGCCGCGTCGTCGCGCAAGGCGATCTGCGGCCGATGTCCGGCAACCGCGAAGCGATGGACGACCTGAAACGCATCCTCGCGGGGCGCGCCGAGCTGTACGGGCGCGCCGACATGACGTTCGACACCAGCGAAAAGACGCTCGCCGATGCTTACCTGCAGTTGCGTGACCGTCTCGCCGCGCGGCTCGCGGCGGAAGCGCCAGACGAAACGCGGGTGAACTGACCGATCGGGGCGCCAGGGTTTCCACGTAAAAGTGCATTAAAGTGCTTTACGTGTGTATGATGATGCACTATTGTTCAAAAAAACAGATCGCATCGTCCAGTCAGGAGACGCCCCATGTCCACAGCCCCCACCGCCGTTGCCGAGGCCGCGCCGGTCGACTACCGCACCGAGCCGTCGCAGTACAGGCATTGGAAGCTGAGCTTCAACGGCCCGGTCGCGACGCTCGGCATCGACATCGCCGAGGACGGCGGCATTCGCGACGGCTACAAGCTGAAGCTCAATTCGTATGACCTCGGCGTCGACATCGAGCTGCACGATGCGATCCAACGCATCCGCTTCGAGCATCCGGAAGTTCGCACGGTGGTGGTGACGAGCCTGAAGGACCGGGTGTTCTGCTCGGGCGCGAACATCTTCATGCTGGGGCTGTCGTCGCACGCGTGGAAGGTCAACTTCTGCAAGTTCACGAACGAAACGCGCAACGGGCTCGAAGATTCGTCGCGCCATTCGGGGCTGAAGTTTCTGGCCGCGGTGAACGGTGCGTGCGCGGGCGGCGGTTATGAGCTCGCGCTCGCCTGCGACGAAATCTATCTGATCGACGATCGTTCCTCTTCGGTGTCGCTGCCGGAAGTGCCGCTGCTCGGCGTGCTGCCCGGCACCGGCGGTCTCACGCGCGTGACCGATAAACGCAAGGTGCGCCACGATCGCGCGGATATCTTCTGCACGGTGGTCGAGGGTGTGCGCGGCGAGCGCGCGAAAGCATGGCGTCTCGTCGACGAAGTCGTGAAGCCGAACCAGTTCGAGCAGGCCATTCAGGCGCGCGCGCTCGAACTCGGCGCGCATAGCGATCGTCCGGCCGATGCAAAGGGCGTCGCGCTCACGCGCATCGAACGCACGGATCGCGCAGACGGCCTCGGCTATCAAACCGTGGATGTGACGATCGATCGCGCGAAACGGGTGGCGACCTTCACCGCGCGCGCGCCGCGCACCGAGCAACCGACCGACCTCGCCGCGATCGTCGCGGCTGGCGCCAACTGGTGGCCGCTGCAATTCGCCCGCGAGCTCGACGACGCGATCCTGTCGATGCGCACCAACGCGCTCGACATCGGCACCTGGGTGTTCAAGACCGAAGGCGACGCGCGCCACCTGCTCGCCGTCGATGCGACGCTGCTGCAGCACAAGGATCACTGGTTCGTGCGCGAAACGATCGGCATGCTGCGCCGTACGCTCGCGCGTCTCGACGTGTCGTCGCGTTCCATCTTCACGCTGATCGAGCCGGGTTCGTGCTTCGCCGGCACGTTCGCCGAACTCGCGTTCGCCGCCGATCGCACTTACATGGCCGCGCTGCCCGACAACGAGGACGAGGAGCCGGTGATCACGCTGTCGGAAGTCAACTTCGGTCTGTATCCGATGGTCACGCATCAGTCGCGGCTCGCGCGGCGCTTCTACGAGGAAGCCGAGCCGCTCGACGCGGTCCGCGCGCTGATCGGCCAGCCGGTCAAGGCGCTCGACGCCGAGCGCCTCGGTCTCGTCACCGCGTCGCCGGACGATATCGATTGGGCCGACGAAATCCGCATCGCGCTCGAAGAGCGCGCGGCGATGTCGCCCGATGCGTTGACGGGCCTCGAAGCGAATCTGCGCTTCAATGGGCCGGAGACGATGGAGACGCGCATTTTCGGCCGTCTCACCGCCTGGCAGAACTGGATCTTCAACCGGCCGAACGCAGTGGGCGACAAGGGTGCGCTCAAGGTGTACGGCAAGGGCAGCAAGGCGCAATTCGATGTGTCGCGCGTGTGAGATGCCGCGCGCTCACTCCGACTAAACGACGCCGCCTGCCGATACGCGCCTCTCGCCACTGCAGCTTCCGAACAGGGAATTGACCCAGGGAACCGACCATGTCCTCGATCAACTACAGCGAAAAGATTCCGAACAACGTCAACCTCGCCGACGACCGCGCACTGCAGCGTGCGCTCGAACAGTGGCAGCCGAATTTTCTGTCGTGGTGGGGCGATATGGGCCCGGAAGGCTCGCACGGCTACGACGTGTATCTGCGCACCGCGACCAGCGTCGACCCGGGCGGCTGGGCGCACTTCGACTACGTGAAGATGCCGGAGTACCGCTGGGGCATTTTCCTCACGCCGGGCGAGCAGGATCGCAAGATCCACTTCGGCGAGCACAAGGGTGAAGCCGCGTGGCAGGACGTGCCCGGCGAGCATCGCGCGAACCTGCGCCGCATCATCGTCACGCAGGGCGATACGGAGCCGGCTTCGGTCGAGCAGCAGCGTCATCTCGGCCTGACCGCGCCGTCGCTGTACGATCTGCGCAACCTGTTCCAGGTCAACGTCGAAGAAGGCCGACATCTGTGGGCGATGGTGTATCTGCTGCATCGCTACTTCGGCCGCGACGGTCGCGAGGAAGCCGAAGCCTTGCTTGGCCGGCGCTCGGGCGACGACGACAATCCGCGCATTCTCGGCGCGTTCAACGAGAAGACGCCGGACTGGCTCGCGTTCTACATGTTCACGTACTTCACCGACCGCGACGGCAAGTTCCAGTTGTCGGCGCTCGCGGAGTCGGGTTTCGATCCGCTCGCGCGCACCACGAAGTTCATGCTGACCGAGGAAGCGCATCACATGTTCGTCGGCGAATCGGGCGTGTCGCGCGTGATCCAGCGCACCGCTCAGGTGATGAACGAACTCGGCACCGACGACGTCGCGAAGATCCGCGCGGCAGGCGTGATCGATCTGCCGACCATCCAGCGCTATCTGAACTTCCATTACTCGGTCACGATCGACCTTTTCGGCGCCGATCATTCGTCGAACGCGGCGACGTTCTATAGCTCCGGTTTGAAGGGCCGCTATGAGGAAGGCAAGCGCGACGACGATCATCGGCTGAACGAGCATAGCTACAAGCTGCTCGACGTGCAGGACGGCAAGCTCGTCGAGCGCGAAGTGCCGATGCTCAACGCGATGAACGAAGTGCTGCGCGACGATTACATCAAAGACTCGGTCTCGGGCGTCGGGCGTTGGAACAAGGTGCTCGAGAAGGCCGGCATCGACTTTCGCATGACGGTGCCGCACAAGGCGTTCAATCGGCAGATCGGCACGTTCGCGGGCACGCGGGTGTCGCCCGATGGCCGCGTCGTCAGCGAAGCCGAATGGGCCGCCAACGAAGCGAAGTGGCTCGCCACGCCGGAAGACCGTGCGTTCGTCGCGTCGCTGATGGGCCGCGTCGCGGAGCCGGGCAAGTTCGCGAACTGGATCGCGCCGCCCGCGATGGGCGTGAACCGTCAGCCGGTCGATTTCGAATACGTGCGCTTCAACTGAAGCAGGCGAAGCACGAAAGGCGCGCCCCGCGCGCGCCGTATTGCGAGGTGGAGGAAGTCATGAACGGCCCAGTATCGATCGAAGTTCTGCGGCAGCATCTGATCGATCCGGAGATCTGCATTCGCTGCAATACCTGCGAAGAGACCTGTCCGATCGATGCGATCACGCACGACGGCAACAACTACGTCGTGAAGGCCGACGTCTGCAACGGCTGCATGGCCTGCGTGCCGCCGTGCCCGACCGGCGCGATCGACAACTGGCGCACGGTGCTGAAAGCCGACGCGTATTCGATCGACGAGCAGTTCACGTGGGACGTGCTGCCGGAGCAGAACACGATGGCGGTGCCGGCTGAAGAAACGGCGGCCGCATCCGCCGCGGGCGACAGTTCCGCCGAAGCGGACGGCCTCGAAGTCGACACCGTGCGCGGTGCGGTCGTGCCGCCGTGGTCGGCTGCGAAGCCGTATGTGAATCTGTACACGCACAAGGCGCCGACCACCGCGACGGTGGTCGGCAACTACCGGCTCACCGACAGCGCGACGTCGAGCGACATCCATCACATCGTGCTCGATTTCGGCTCGATGCCGTTTCCGGTGCTCGAAGGCCAATCGATCGGCATTCTGCCGCCGGGCGCTGCCGCCGACGGGCGCGTGCACCACGCGCGCCAGTACTCGATCGCAAGTCCGCGCGACGGCGAGCGGCCCGGCTATAACAACGTGTCGCTGACGGTCAAGCGCGTGTCGCAGCAGCACGGCGACGCGATCGACGGCGTCTGCTCGAACTATCTATGCGATCTGAAGAAGGGCGATGTGGTCAGCGTGATCGGCCCGTTCGGCAGCACCTTCCTGATGCCGAATCATCCGAACTCGCATCTGCTGATGATCTGCACGGGCACCGGTTCCGCCCCCATGCGCGCAATGACCGAGTACCGCCGGCGCAAGCGCCTGAAAGGCGCGACCGGCAAGCTGATGCTGTTCTTCGGCGCGCGCACCAAGGAGGAGCTGCCGTACTTCGGGCCGCTGACGAATCTGCCGAAGGATTTCATCGACACCACACTCGCGTTTTCGCGCACGCCGGGACAGACGAAGCGCTACGTGCAGGACGCGATGCGCGAACGTTCGGCCGACGTCGCGAACCTGCTGAAAGACGACAACACATATATCTACGTGTGCGGCCTCAAAGGTATGGAAGACGGCGTGCTGCAGGCGCTCAAGGACATCGGCGAGCAGCATCAGATCGATTGGGAAGCGTTGTGGGCGAAGCTGAAGCGGGAAGGGCGGCTGCATCTGGAGACGTACTGACGCACTGATCGCGCGCGAATCATTTTGAAAATCGCGGACGGTTTGCTACAGTCGGCCCACGCAGCCGGCCGCGCGCCGGCGTCCCCTCGCCAAATGCGGCAGTCCGCCACCTGCGCAGCCACTCAGACGGAGCCGTCCGATGAAGCCGATTCGTTCACTCGCGATGGCCGCGCTATTGCAGGCCGTGCTGGCGCATCCGGCGAGCGCCGACGACCTCGCGCAAATCAAGGCATCGGGCGTGTTCCGGATCGGCACCGAAGGCACGTACGCACCGTTCACCTATCACGACGACGCGGGCAAGCTGACCGGCTTCGACGTCGAACTCGCCGGCGCGATCGCGCAGCGTCTGGGCGTCAAGCCGCAATTCATCGAAGGCAAATGGGACGGGCTGATCGCCGGTCTCGACGTCAATCGCTATGACGCGGTGATCAACGAGGTCGCGGTCACCGACGAGCGCAAGCTCAAATACGATTACTCGGACCCGTACATCACATCGCACGCGGTGTTGATCGTCGCCTCGGACAATACGACGATCAGATCTTTCGATGACCTGAAGGGCCGCAAGTCGGCCAATACGCTGACCAGCAACGTCGGCAGGATCGCGGCCGCGCACGGCGCGCAGGTGATCCCGGCGCAGGGCTTCGACGAATCGATCGATCTGCTCGTCGCGGGACGCGTCGATGCGACCGTCAACGATTCATTGTCGTTTCTCGACTATAAGAAGCGCGTGCCCGACGCGAGGATCAAGGTCGTCGCGGTCGATACGTCGCCCGATAGCAGCGACAAGTCGGCGGTATTGATCCGCAAGGGCAATCCAAAGCTGCGCCTCGCGATCGACGACGCGCTCGCCCGCATCAGAAAAGACGGTACATATCAGCGGATTTCGCTGAAGTACTTCGGCCGGGACGTGTTTCAGTGAACCTCGGCCGGGGCTGACGCGGATAAATTCACGGTAAAAAGAAGGGGCGTCGTCGAGACGCCCCTTCTTCGTTGCCGTCAGCCCGTTGAACATGCGGCGCGCCGCACGTTCAACGCGGCAGACCCTGGCCTCACACCGTCGCGTCGCTCAGCGCGGCGTCGAAGAAACGCTCCTGCGCATCCGCGTTCACGCGTGCATACGCGCGATTCACGCCGCTGATCACCGCGCGAATCGACGCGGTGATCAGGTTCGCATCGACACCGACGCCGAACGCGCTGCCGGCCACATCGGCGCCGGCCATTTCGGCGATCGCGATCGCGCGCGCATCGGCGCCCTGCGTGAGCGCGCGTTCCTCGTAGTGCTGGATGCGCACGGGCACGTCGAACGCTTGCATCAGCGCATCGAGCGGGCCGTTACCGGCGCCCGTCAGCACGCGCGGCGTGCCGTTGATTTCGACGTTGAGCTTGATGTGCTCCCGGCCGTCATGCTCGGACAGGCTGTGGCTGATATAGCGGACCGGCTCAGCCGTGCGCACGTATTCCTGCTGGAACAGTTCCCAGATCTGCGCGGGCGTGACTTCCTGGCCGCTGTCGTCGGTGAAGCGCTGCACGGCCGAGCTGAAATCGACCTGCAGGCGGCGCGGCAACACGACGCCGTAGCTCTGCTCGAGCAGATACGCGATGCCGCCCTTGCCCGACTGGCTGTTCACGCGAATCACGGAGTCGTAGGTGCGGCCGAGGTCGCTCGGATCGATCGGCATGTACGGCACTTCCCAGATGGCGTCCGGCTTCTGCGCGGCGAAGCCCTTCTTGATCGCGTCCTGGTGCGAGCCCGAGAACGCGGTGAAGACGAGGTCGCCGACATACGGATGACGCGGATGGATCGGCAACTGCGTGCATTCCTCGGCTGTGCGCGCGACTTCGTTGATGTTCGAGAAATCGAGTTCGGGATCGACGCCCTGCGTGTACAGATTCAACGCGAGCGTGACGAGATCGACATTGCCGGTGCGCTCGCCGTTGCCGAACAGGCAGCCTTCGACGCGATCCGCGCCCGCCATCACGGCGAGCTCCGCGGCGGCGACGGCGGTACCGCGGTCGTTATGAGGGTGGACGGAGACGATCAGCGAATCGCGGCGCGCGAGATTGCGGTGCATCCATTCGATCTGGTCCGCGTAGACGTTCGGCGTGGCCATCTCGACGGTGGCCGGCAGATTGACGATCGCCTTGTGCTCGGGCGTCGGTTGCCAGATGTCGAACACCGCGTCGCAGACTTCCTTCGCGAATTCGAGTTCGGTGCCGCTGAACACTTCCGGGCTGTATTGCAGCGTGAAGTGCGTTTCCGGCTGCGCGTCGGCGAGACGCTTCACCGTGCGCGCGGCCTTCTGCGCGAGTTCGATCACGCCGCTCTTTTCGAGGCCGAACACGATCTTGCGGAAGTCCGGCGCGGTCGCGTTGTACAGGTGGACGATCGCGCGCGGGGCGCCGCGCAACGAGTCGAACGTGCGCTCGATCAGATCGTCGCGCGCCTGCGTGAGCACTTCGATCGTCACGTCGTCGGGAATATGGCCGCCCTGGATCAGCTCGCGCACGAAGTCGAAATCGGTCTGCGACGCCGACGGAAACCCGACTTCGATTTCCTTGAAGCCGATCTGCACCAGCGTCTTGAACATGCGCATCTTGCGCTCGGCGTTCATCGGCTCGAACAGCGCCTGGTTGCCGTCGCGCAGGTCGGTGCTCATCCAGATCGGCGCACGCGTGATGGTGCGCGACGGCCACTGGCGATCCGTCAAATTGATCGGCTTGAACGAACGGTACTTGGTAGCGGGGTTTTTCAACATTTTCATCATCCGAGGGAGAGACCGTGGAACGGGTGTCGACCGGACGACGAAAACGCGATACTGGGCCGCCGGTCGGGAACCGGGGCTGGTCAGTTACTGGGGATTCAAGCGATGCTTCGGTGTATCAGAGAGAAGCGGACGCGCGCAGCAGCAGACCTAGCCCGGTAGAGCGGGCTAGTAGTAGCGATAGGGTGGTCTGGGCGCGGTACATAGTGCGCAATGGGAACATATTATTGAGATTGCGTCAAGGGCACGCAGTGTGCTCGTGCCGCGTTCGATTCACGGGTGAGCTCACGAGGCGTCGTCAATTCACTGAGCAGGAGGCGAACATGAACAGGGTAGCGTGGATATCCGCCGTCGCAAGGATCTGCGCATGCGCGGCGGTGGCATGCGGGTTCGTCGGGCAAGCCGGCGCGCAGGGGCTCAGCGCGCAGAACGACATGAACGCGCCGCAGAACAGCACGCGCCTGATGCCACATGCGGCGCACGGCAGCGAGTATCCGACGCACGGCAATCAGCAGGCGGGAGAGCTGAATCTGAATCCGACCGATCCGCGCGCGCAACTGCTCAACGGCTTGCCGAACAACCCGAGCGCGGGCGGCTATGGCGCGCCGCTGGCGGGTGTGCGTACTTACGTGCAACCGCCGCGGCCGGCGAATTGACTTCTCGTAACCGGCCGGCAGGCGCGTGAGCAAGGCCGCGAGCACTAGCGCGGCGGCGACGAGGATCAATGATCCCGCGTACTGGCCCGCGACCACGCGACGCGCTCTACGCCCGCTTCGGTCAGAAAGCCGAGCAGCACGAACAGGTTGTCGATATTGGTCGCGGCGTAGGCGACGATCGCGAGCAGGACGAGGCCGAGCATGAAGAAGCCGGAGTCGTTACCGGGGGGGCGCTTTGATGCGCCGCGCAATGTGGCCAACCTGGCGGCCGATTGCGCCACCGGCCGACACGATGCCGATGCGCCGCGTCAAGGTCAAGCGGCTACAATGACCGGGGCCTCGAACAACGGAACATCGATGAAGATTCGCCTTCTCTCTGTCGCCTGTCTCGCGAGCGCCGCGGCGCTGCTGGCGGCCTGCACGATCGTCACGCGCAACTCGAACGCCTGCGAGCAATTGATGCGCAGCAAGCTGGCCGAGCCGTCGTCGGGGATGTCGTCGGACAGGCTGCGGGTCACCCATCGCGGGGCCGCGATTCGCGGCTCGCGCGTCGTGGTGGAGGGGACGATCGAGCATGTGGGGAGCGCGTCCGCGACGGCGGCTTCCGCACCGCTTGCCGCATCGGCGTCGCAAGCGGCGTCCGAGGTCGAGGTCGCCGCGAAGCCGGCCCAGCCGCAGAGGGTCCGCACGCCGGCCGCCGCCGAGTGCACATTCCATGGCGAACAGCTCGACGTGTTCCGCTGGCTCGCGCCGCCTCAGCTGGCCACGCCGGCTGCAGAACCGGCCAGCGCAGCGGGCTGAGTTCGCGCCGGCGCCCCGCACCGTTGTTACGCATCTAACCGGGGCAAAGCTCAGAACGCGTAATACGGCCCCTGGCCGGCCGACGTATTGCGCGTCGCAATCGCCGTGTAAATGCGTTTGCCGTAAAAGAACGGCAAGCCCCAGCCGAAGCCCAGACTCGAATTGCCGGCGAGATTGTCGAACGCGTTGTTCGGCGACGCGAACAGCGTGTTCGAATTGGCGATGTCGAACGACACCGTGCGCGACACGCCATCGATGCCGGTGATCGACGCGTTCGCCGACTGCGTCGAAGTCGGGCAGTACCAGAAGCCGCACAACGGGAACTGCGTCGAGTGGAAGAAGAGGCCGTTCGAGCCGCTGTCGAGATAACTCACCGCATAGGTCAGGCCGCCCGAGTTCGTCGTCACGTACCCGGTCGCCGAGTTCGCCCTCACAACGTTCGTGCTCGTCAGCGTATTGTTCGACTGGGTGCCGATGCCGAAGATCAACGAGCCCGAGACGCTCGCCGCGCCAGCATCGGCGACGGCGGGCAGGTCGATCACGACGCCGTTGTTATCGAGCGGGAAGCTGCTGACCGGGTTGGTCACCTGCTGCGCGAGCGGCTGCGCGGTCGCGCTGCAGCCGCTCGTCGTGCAGCTGTAGTACCAGCGCGGCAAGGCGGAGTTCGCGCAGCCGTTGCCGCAGTCGACCGGGAACAGGCCCACGCCGAGGATGCCGTTCGCGTGCAGGCTCGCTACGGCCAGCAGCGACGCGCCGCCGGAGTTCGCGCAGTCGGCGGGCGCGCCGGGCAGCGCGCTGTCGGCGATCAGCTGAATCGGAATCGATGACGCCTGTTGTCCGGCCATGCGCACGTCCGCGGTGCGGATCGAGCCCCACGCGTAGCCGCTGCCGAACACCGCGCATTCGGCGCTCACGCCGCTGCCCGCGGCGATGGTCGGCAGCGACAAGGTCGTCGGCAGCGCCGATGCGAGGATGCGCAGGCCGTTCGAGCCGGTGTCGACCTGGATGTCGTCGATCGTCGCGCAGTTGCCGGTGCCGGCCTGGCAGACGGTGACGCTCGTCATCAGCATGTTGCGCGTATTGCCGGGCGCCACGCCGACCGTGACCGGCTGCACGTTGGGTGTGGTCGATTGCGGCACGTTCGCGCTCGTATTCGACGCGCCCGTGGAACCGGTCGGCGCGCTCGCGGATGGCGTCGAGCCCGAGCCCGAGCCGGATGGGCCGGACGAGGAACTGCCGCTTCCGCCGCCGCAGCCGCCTAAGGCCGCGCAGACGATCAGAAGCAGGGCATGGAAACGCAAGGCGGATTTCATGGCGTGGCGGTCCGTCGGGTGGAACTCAGGCGTGGAGGGTGTGCGAGCGACGCGTGCGGCGCACGCGTCACTGGATGTCATCGGAGCTGACGCCGGCGGGCAAAGCCGCCGGTAGCCACGCGCGGCCGACGTACCCACGCATCGGTCCGCCGGACTCGACGATCACGTCGGAGCGCGAGACCCGCGACGAATGCAGATTGCCGCTGCCGGCCGCCGCCGCGGCGCCGGTCTTGTACGAATCGCCGTATTTGCCGAGCAGCGCGTGCAGATCGGGCATCGTCGGGCCTTGCCATGCGTAGGCGACGATCAGGCCGGTGCTGGTTGCGTATTCGTTGATGGTCGTATTGCCGGCGTCGGTCCACGTGCGCTCGCGCAGTGCGCCATTGAGCAGCGTGCGCGGCGCGCTCGCGCCCGCTACCGCCTGGCTCGGCATCGTGCCGCCCAACTCGGCATGCGCGCCGAAGCACGCGCAGCACGCGACGACGGCGATCACCGAGGCGATCGCGGATGGAGTGAAACAGGAATTGGACATGAGGCCTTCCTCGTTTGGCGCCGGATTTTTATTGAGATAACTCGATTAACGTAGCACCGGTTTTCTTGTGGTTTTTGCACATCGCCGCGGACAGGGCCGCACGCCGTGTTGAAAAACAAGCCGCATGCAGACCGGAAGCCCTTATTCGGCGGGCTTCCGGCAAAGACTTGGGAATACTCCCAATGTCAACTCGAAAGTGTCATTGAGTGTTAAATTTACCTCATGAGAGGGCAAATAGCGTGATCGGCGCGGACTTTTTCCCCGTGACCTTTTTCGTCGCCGTGGCAAGCGGCGCTTCCCGGGCAAACCCCAGTTTTTGCACACGCCTCGCCGGGACCGGTAAAATGTTGGGTTGATCCACGGAAACTTGCCGTGGCGTAGCGGAAGGATTCCCCGAACATGACTGATTTTCGTCTCACCAAGCGGTTTGCAGTAATGCTCATGGCAGGCGGGCTGGTCGCCGGCTGCGGTACCTCGTCGCCGACCAAAATCGACTATAGGAGCGACTCCCGTTCGAAGCAGGTATCGCTTGCCGTACCGCCGAACATGATCGACGAGACGGCCGATCAGCGTTCGCTGCCGCCGCAAGGCGGCGAAACCTCGCTGTCCACGCTGAAACAGGTCCAGGCGCAGGCGCCGGCCGGCGACGCGGTCGCGGTCGTGCCGCCCGTCCAGGGCATCCACATCCAGCGCGACGGCACCGAAAGCTGGCTCGTGATCGACAACAAAACGCCCGATCAGGCCTGGCCGCAAATCCGCCGCTTCTGGCAGGAGCAGGGCTTCCTGCTGGTCGTCGACCAGCGAGACAAGGGCGTGATGGAAACCGACTGGAACGAAACCCACGCGCAGATCAACGACGGCTTTATCCGCAACACGCTGTCGAAGGCGATGGGCAACAGCTACGTGAGCTCGGAGCGCAACAAGTTCCGCACGCGTCTCGAAGCGGCGCCGAAGGGCGGCACCTACGTGTTCGTCAGCCAGAAAGGCATGCGTGAGGCGATCACCGGTACCAACAACGAGTCGACCCAGTGGCAACCCAAGCCGAACGACCCGGCGCTCGAGCAGGAATATCTGAAGCGCCTGATGGCCTCGCTGGCGCGGGCCGAAGCGGGTGCGGGCGGCACGCAGAACGCCGAGCTGTCGCCGGCGGGCACGCAGATCGCGCCGAACGCCGCGACGGCGGGTGCGAAATCGGCGACGGCCGCCGTTGTCGCGCAGAACGTCGCGCTCGCGGCCCAGCCGTCGACGCTGGATACGGATTCGGCCAACAACACGTCGGCGCAGCTCTCATCGACCGAACTCACGCTCGGCGAGCCGTATGACCGCGCGTGGCTGCGCGTGGGCCTCGCGCTCGATCGCAGCAATTTCACGGTCGACGACCGCGACGTGAGCCGCGGCCTGTATTTCGTGCGCTACGTCGATCCGAAGGATATGTCGTCGGCCGAGCAGGGCTTCTGGAGCCAGGTCTTCCACGGCCGGAAGGAGAAGGTCGCCAAGCAGTATCGCGTGAACGTGCGCGCCGTGACGCCGAGCCAGACCCGCGTGGCCGTGGTCGACGACAAGGGGCAAGTCGACGAAAGCTCGCAGGCGAAGCAGATCATGAGCCTGATGGCCTACCAGCTGCACTGATACGAGAGCCTCGCGGCCAACGCCGCCGGTTCCACGAAAAAACCGCCCGGAGCAATCCGGGCGGTTTTTTTTCGACCGCTTACTCAGGTATCCGCGCGCCGTCGCGTGCCGACCCACGGCAAGCGCTTGATCACGCCGGTCGCCAACGCGGTGCCGACCAGAATCACCGCGCAGCCTTCGAGCATGCCCGGCGACACCGTCTCGCCGAGAAACAACGCGCCCCACAGAATGCCGAAGATCGGAATCACGAAGGTCACGGTGATCGCGCGCGTCGGTCCGGCGACCGCGATCAGGTGGAAGAACAGCATGTACGCGATGCCGGTGCAGGCGACGCCGAGCGCGATCACCGCGCCCCACGCGTGCAGCGAGATCGGCGCGGCGGGCCAGTAGATCACCGCGAGCGGCAGCAGCACGATGGTCGCGCCGATCATCGTGCCGGTCGCGACGCTCAGCGCGTCGACGCCAGTCAGGTGACGCTTCGTGTAGTTGGCGGCGATGCCATAGAGCAGCGTGGCGCCGAGCGCGGCGCCGGCCGCGAGTGCGACGGTGAGCGGCGAGGCGGCCGAGCCGTCCGGCGCCGCGATCTGGTCCCACACGAGCATCAGCACGCCGAGAAAGCCGACCACGAGGCCGAGCGTGCGCAGCGCGCTGAGCCGGTCGCGCAGCCACAGAAAGCCGACCAGCGCGCCCCACAGCGGCGCGCACGCATTGATCACCGACGTGACGCCCGCCGACAGCGTCAGCTCGGCATACGCGAACAGGCAGAATGGTGCCGCCGAATTGAGGATACCGACCACGAGCAGCGGCACCGCGTGCGTGCGCAACAGCGTGGTGGACTGTTGCAGCGGCCGTCGCGCGATCAGTACGATCGCGAGAAAGAGGGCGCCGATGCCGACGCGCAGCGCCATCAGCGGCGCGACGCCGAAGTCGGTCACGCCGACGCGGATGAACAGGAACGATGCGCCCCACAGGGCGGCGAGGATCAGCAGTTGCAGAAGGTTTCTGGCTTTCATTGGAATGGCGCCGCGCGCAGTTGAGTCGGGACGCCAGCTCATCCTAACAGTGCGATCGCGCGATTCGTTTCAATGCGGGATGAAACGGCAAGATCCGGGAGACGGCCGCGTCCGGGTAGGTCGATGCTAAGCGCTGCGAAGGCGCAGGCCAAACGAGCAATTCTCACCGATATGTGAGAAAAATTGCGATGCGGCGGAGCGGTAGCAGAGATGCAATTGCAAACGGCGCCCGCGGTGTGCGGGCAGCCGTCCGAAACGATGTGAATCGCATTGCGTCGTTAGCGGCGCGAGCTCACTGCGGAATCATCCATTGCAGGAAGTTCTGCTGCGCCCACACGAGCACGCCGAGCAGCACCGTGAGCAGAATCGAATGCTTGAAGGTCTTGGCGAACACGACGCCTTCCTTGCCCTTCAACTCGGTGGTTGCGACGCCGGTCGAAATGTTCTGCGGCGAGATCATCTTGCCCATCACGCCGCCCGACGAGTTGGTCGCCGCCATCAGCACCGGATTCAGATTGAGCTGCTTGGCCGCCACCACCTGCAGATTGCCGAACAGCGCATTGCCCGACGTATCGCTGCCCGACAGGAACACCGCGACCCAGCCGAGGAACGCCGACACGAGCGGAAACACCGGCCCGACCGATGCGACGCCTAGGCCGAGCGTGTAGTTGAGGCCCGAGTAGTTCATCAGATATGCGAGGCCGACGATCGTCGCCACGGTCAGAATCGCGATGCGCGTCTGTACCCACGTATCGGCGATCGCTTTGCCGAACTCGGCGACGGGGAGCCGCACGATCAACGCGGTGATGATTGCCGCGACGAGGATCGCGGTGCCGGTCGCGAGCGGCTGGAAGTCCCAGATTGCGCCGTACGGCGCGTTATACAGCGTGATGAACACGGCCTTGTCGAGGCCAGGCCACGGCACCTTGACTTCGCCGATCGTGAAGATCCTGGCGATCGTCCAGATGATCACGACAACCGACACGATGATCCACGGATACCAACCCTGCGCACCGCCGATCTTGCCGCGCACCTCGTTGATACGATCAACGTTGATCGCAAATTTCGGATCGGCGGCGGGTTTCCAGACCCGCAGGAACGCGACGGTAAGAATCAGCGAAACCAGCGACGACAGCACGTCGGTCAGGCTGTAGTTCACGAAGTTGGAGACGACGAACTGGGTCAGCGCGAAGCTCAGGCCCGACACCAGCAGCACCGGCCAGATCCGCAGCATGTTGCGAAAGCCCGCGTACACGCCGATCACATAGAAGGGCAGCAGGACCGCAAAGAACGGCAATTGCCGCCCGACCATCTTGCCGAGCACATCGGACGGCAGATGCGTGACCGCACCGAGCACCGTGATCGGCACCCCGAGCGCGCCGAACGCAACTGGCGCGGTGTTGAAGATCAGCGTGAAGATCAGCGCTTCGAGCGCCGGAAAGCCGAGCATGATCAACAGCGAACTCGTGATTGCGACCGGCGTGCCGAAGCCCGAAATGCCCTCGAGCAGCGCGCCGAACGAAAAGCCGACCACGACGAGCACGATGCGCCGGTCGTTCGGCAGGTTTTCGATCATCCACAGGCGGAAGGCCTCGAAGCGTCCCGAGCGCTGCGCGATGTTGTACAGCAGGATCGCGGTGAACACGATCCACATCACTGGCCAGATTGCGAACACGATGCCGGCCGCGACCGAGTTGAACGCCAGTCCGACCGGAAACTGCCAGACCAAGATTGCGACAATCAAACCGACGATCAGTCCCGCGAGCGACGCTTGCCACGCTGGCCTGCGCGCCCAGCCGAGCAACGCGAGCACGACGATGATCGGCAGCGCGGCGACGATAAACGACGGAAAAAGCGAATTACCGACTGGAGTGAGCAGTTGATGAAACATCATGTCTCCTTCGTTGTTTGTAATTCGACGCGGGAGATTGCGCATGACGGCGCGTCGCTCTGGCACGGCGGACGCTTGCGAGTGGCCTCGACGGCGGCGCCTGATTTAAGCGGGTGCTGCGTGCAACCTTTCAAGAATAGAGCGCCATATCGGCGAGTCAAGCCGGGAAACTACGGGCGGGGTGGGCGCGGTGGTGGGCGAACAGAGACAGGTCAATGCCAATGGCCGCCCCAATGGCCGCCCCAATAGCCACCAATGCCGATCGCAATCGACGGTCCGTAGTAGGCGGGGTAGCCGTAATAAGCGGGATAGGGATAAGCCGGCGGCGGATAGTAGGCGGGATAGACCGGCGGCGCCACATACACGGGCGCGGGGGCAGCATAACCGGGCGGCATGTCCTGCGGCGCGACCTGCATTTGCGCCTGGGCTTGAGGCGCTTGCTGCGGATCGGTCGCCGGTGCGGCTTGGTCCGCCGTGGTCGCGGGCGCGGTCGAATAGTACGACGTGTAATAGCCCGCGGGATAGTAACCGGCGGGGTAATAGCAGCCGGCTAAAAATAGACTCGAGGCGAGCGCGGAAAGCGCGGCGGCGGGCCGCGCGAACCTTGCGGAAGAACTGGGCGACTCGCGCGGCGTCGAGCGGCGCACCGCGCGAAGATGGGTGACGACGCGGGACTTCATAACGCGCTCCTCGATGAACCGATGCCGCCTCGCGCGACGTCGTTATGAGGAGCTTACGCTCCTGGCGCGGCAGCGCTGTGGCAAAACCGCAACCGCATATTTCAGTCTATTTCCACGCGGATTGTCGGCACGAAGGCACACCGCATCCGCGGCCCTTGGCCGTGCGGATCGTGGTCCGAAACAATCGTTTGCCGTCCTGTATGAATCGTTAGACGCGTGAGCGGACGCAACGCTCACTGGCCGCTCACTTGCCGATCTGATTACCGATGACACCGCCCACCGCCGCGCCGCCCAACGTCGACAAGCCGCTGCCGCCGATTGCCGCGCCAGCCGCGCCGCCGACACCCGCGCCGATCGCGGTATCGCGTGTGCGTGGAGACATGTCGCCGCATGCCGCGAGACCCGCGACGAGCGAAAACGCGACTGCGACTGTGCCAAGACGAGTACCGAGTTGACGGATCGATTTCATGATGCTGACTCCCTTCGTTGTTGGAAGCAGTTGTTCCCTTCTTTGAGCACACAACGTGCCTGCTCGACGCGGCCAAATAAAAAAGCCCGCCATGCCGGCGGGCTTCGATACTGCGGGGCCAACTCGCGCGAATCGCGTAAGCCGCTTATTGCCGCTGATAAATCTCCGCGCCTTGCTTCATGAATTCGATCGACTTGACTTCCATGCCTTTCTGCAGCGCTTCGTTATCGCTGACGCCTTGTTGCGCGGCGAACTCGCGCACGTCCTGGGTGATCTTCATCGAGCAGAAGTGCGGGCCGCACATCGAGCAGAAATGCGCGACCTTGGCCGAGTCCTTCGGTAGCGTTTCGTCGTGGAATTCACGCGCCTTGTCCGGGTCGAGACCGAGATTGAACTGGTCTTCCCAGCGGAATTCGAAGCGCGCCTTCGACAGCGCGTTGTCGCGTACCTGCGCGCCGGGATGACCCTTCGCGAGGTCCGCTGCGTGCGCGGCGAGCTTGTACGTGATGATGCCGGTCTTCACGTCGTCCTTGTTCGGCAGACCGAGGTGTTCCTTCGGCGTCACGTAGCACAGCATCGCGGTGCCGAACCAGCCGATCATCGCGGCGCCGATACCCGACGTGATGTGGTCGTAGCCCGGCGCGATGTCGGTCGTGAGCGGCCCGAGCGTGTAGAACGGCGCTTCGTCGCACCAGTCGAGCTGCAGGTCCATGTTCTCCTTGATCAGCTGCATCGGCACATGGCCCGGACCTTCGATCATCACCTGCACGTCGTGCTTCCACGCGATCTGCGTGAGCTCGCCGAGCGTCTTCAGTTCGCCTAGTTGCGCTTCGTCGTTCGCGTCGTAGATCGAGCCGGGACGCAGGCCGTCGCCGAGCGAGAAGGCCACGTCGTAGGCCTTCATGATTTCGCAGATGTCTTCGAAATGCTCGTACAGGAAGCTTTCCTTGTGATGCGCGAGACACCACTTGGCCATGATCGAGCCGCCGCGCGACACGATGCCGGTCATCCGGTTCGCGGTGAGCGGCACGTATTGCAGACGCACGCCCGCGTGGATCGTGAAGTAGTCGACGCCCTGCTCAGCCTGTTCAATGAGCGTGTCGCGGAAGATTTCCCACGTCAGGTCTTCGGCCTTGCCGTTGACCTTTTCGAGCGCCTGGTAGATCGGCACCGTGCCGATCGGCACCGGGCTGTTGCGGATGATCCATTCGCGCGTTTCATGAATGTGCTTGCCGGTCGACAGATCCATCACCGTGTCGCCGCCCCAGCGGATCGCCCATGTCATCTTGTCGACTTCCTCGCCGATGGAGGAGGTCACCGCGGAGTTGCCGATGTTCGCATTGACCTTCACGAGGAAGTTGCGGCCGATGATCATCGGCTCGCTCTCCGGGTGATTGATGTTGTTCGGGATGATCGCGCGGCCGCGCGCGATTTCCTCGCGCACGAATTCCGCGGTGATTTCGCTGAGACCGTTCGGACCGAACGCGCTCGCGCCGAATGCCTGGCCGGGGTGCTGGCGGCCCATCATCGCGGCGAGCTTCGCGCCGTTCGGGCCGCTCGCCTTCAAGGTCTCCAGATACTCGGCACGACGCTGGTTCTCGCGAATCGCGATGTATTCCATTTCCGGCGTGATGATGCCTTGCTTCGCGTAGTGCATCTGCGTCACGTTCTTGCCGGCGATCGCGCGGCGCGGCGTGCGATGCAGGCCCGGGAAACGCAGCTGCGCGGTGGCCGGATCGGCGGCGCGCTCGCGGCTGAAGCTGCTCGACAGACCGGTCAGCGGCTCGGTGTCGCCGCGCTCCTCGATCCACGCCTGACGCAGCGCGGGCAGGCCCGCGCGGATGTCGATCTTCGCGTCCGGGTCGGAGTAGGGGCCCGACGTGTCGTACACGTAGATCGGCGGATTCTTTTCGCCGCCGAAGCTGTCGGGCGTGTCTGCCTGCGAGATTTCGCGCATCGGCACGCGGATGTCGGGGCGTGAGCCGGTCACGTAGACCTTGCGCGAATTCGGCAGCGGCGCGACGGCGGCCTCGTCCACATGGGCTTCGGCGGAAATAAACTTCGGATTGGCGTTCATGTAAGTCTCCGTACAAAGTGGGGCGGCTAAGCAGGAGACTGAGATGGAAGTGGTCGGAAATCGCTAAGAGGTGAGGCTGTTGAGGCTGGTGCGAGATCCGTACGCTTCCCTGCGCTGGCATTATCCAGATCAGGTTCAAAGGGTATTTCTCACCCACGCAACACGGACCTCCAGCTCCGCGCTACGCAGGACCCCCGCGTTAGCAGCGCACACGATACACCGCCCGCCAGCGGTTTGGCAACCTGTCTGAGTGATTCAAAAAACTGGTCCGGATGAAACCGGACATCTCCTATGCTTGTTTCGAGACCGCATCAGACAGGGCAACTTACAGCAATGGAACAGCCGGCTTACAGCGAAAAATCGTCGGCGGCTTCGGGCTGATACAGGATTTTGTCGATCTTGAGCACTTGCTGATCGCCGCTGGGTGGCGTGAAGCGGATGCTCTCGCCGCGGCGCGCGCCGAGCAGCGCGAGTCCAGCCGGCGAAAACACGTTCAGCCGTCCCTGCGCGAAATCGGCATTGGGCGGATAGACGACGGTCCACGTCATTTGTTCGCCGCTCGCCGTGTCGATCAGCGTCGCTTGCGAGTTCATCGTGACGACGTCGGCGGGGATATCGTGCGAGTCGACGATGACCGCGCGCTCGAGCACGTCGTCGAGCATGTGCTGCAGCTTGGCGTTGGCGGCCGCATATTTCTCGAGGCGGGTCACGTCGAGTTCGGTCAGATAGCAGGTTTTGATCTTCTTCATCATCAGCACTCCGGATAGGTCGGTGAAGGAAGGCCGCGTGCGACGACCCCATGTGGGTGGTCGGCGGATGAGTGGACGAATGGGAAAGCCCGGAGCCCGGCGACGCGGCCCTGGGTATTGGCAGGCTACGTCAGCGAGGGCGCCGGGCGGCGTGAAGCGGGAGCGTTCGGGACGTCTCGCCGGCGCCGTGCAGCGCGACGCCCGCGCGCGCGCAGCCGCCTGCGCGGCATGGGCGCAAGCGGGCGAGGGCACGGAAAGTCGGACGACGCACAGAAGTCACGGGCAAAACGACCAGGTGATGGGGAACAGCGAACGGGAGGTTGCCGCGCAGCAAAACGTGAAGTTCGCGACACCAGCGACGAAAGCTTGATGTTAGCACGCTGTCTCAGCCCCTTCCGTTGGCGACATCGCGCTGCGTCGATCGGCCGTCTTCGTGCGGTGCCAGATGAAAGCGACGCGGTCCCCACGGCGTTCAAGCCAGTCAGAGGATTGCCGTTAAACAAGGTGCAGCGAAGGCCGCACTCCAGCGAAGCGATTCGCCGGATGGCGCGTGAATGGCGCGAGGCGACTCGCGCCGATTGACAGAGAGGTGCACATGAAAGCGGAAAGAATGCGGTGGCGAACGTTCGGTCGCACAGCCGCGGTGGTGGCATTGCTTGCCGCGCCGCTGGCGGCGCCGGCGGCATCGACGGTGACGGGCGGCGTGATCCGGTTCGTGGGGATGATCGTCGCGCCGCCGCTGCAGATCAGCGCGGATACGGCGCCCACTGGCGTCGCCGTCGATAGCGCGAGCGTGGTCGGTCAGCGCTTCTCGCGCACGGTGACGTTCAGCGCGCCGCCGGGCGTCGTCAGCGGGGCCGATGTCGCGCTCGAAGTGAACGGCGGCACGCAGTCGCGCGATCTGGTGGCAGCGCGTTTCGTCGATGGCACCGGGCACGTCGTGCTGGCCCGCGACGGCCACTACGCGGTCGATCGCACCGGCGGCGTGCTGTCGCTGAACGCGCAGCGCACCGATACGGACACGCGCATGACGGTGGTGGTCAGTTACGACTGAGTCGAAGGCGAGCTCGGGCTCGCTCCCCCATGCCGGAAAAAAATTAAAAGAGGCCTGTCATAACCGGCCGCGCGGTTCGACAAACGTGCAGATTACGATCGGAGCACGTCATGTCGACCGCGCACAATCGCTCGATACTTCAGCGCTTTACGATTCTTTCCAAGCCCGCCGCCAGCCTCGCGATTGTTCTGCTGAGCGCTTCGGGCATCAGTGCGGCCGACGCGGCCGGGCCCCAATGCGCGACGCACAGCCCCGCGCACCGGCTCGCGCTGGTCGAGCTGTACAGCAGCGAGGGCTGCGATAGCTGCCCGCCCGCCGACCGATGGCTCGGTCAATGGAAAAGCAATAGCGCCGCGCACGGCATCGTGCCGCTCGCGCTGCACGTCGACTACTGGAACAGCCTCGGCTGGACCGACCGCTTTTCCCAGCATCGCTTCACCGAACGACAGCAGACGCTGACGCATCTCGCGGGCGCGCACACGATCTATACGCCGGAAGTGTTCGTCGCGGGCCGTGAGCTGCGCGACTGGTCGCAACGCGACAGTTTCGAGCGCCGCATCGACGAGCTCGTCGCCGCACCCGCGCAGGCGAGCGTCGCGCTCGCGCTGAGCCCGCGTGAGCCCGGCGCATTCGATGTCGATGCGCAGTTCAGCACGACGGCCGCACCCGCCACGGGTCCGTTGAGCGCCTATCTCGCGGTCTACGAGAACGCGCTGACGACGCAGGTCGGCGCGGGCGAAAACCGCGGCGCGACGCTGCATCACGAACGCGTCGTGCGTGCGTGGATCGGGCCCGTGCCACTCGTTGCCGGTCACGCGAGGATTCGTCAGGACGTCGATGTACGCGATGCGAGCGTCGACCCGAAAGCCGATCCAATCGCCCACGCCGCCGACCGCTTTGGCGTGGTCGCATTCGTCGAAAGCGACGCGAGCGGCGACGTGCTGCAAGCGGCCGATCTTCCCGCGTGCCGCTGATCGACATCGCACGCGACGCATTCTCTACCGCTGCCCGAGGAGGGCCGCCATGTCCACACCCACACCGCACGCGTTGCGCCCCGGCGCACCCTCCGCGCCAGCCGCACCCAAGCGCGGCGTCATTCACCCGCTGTGGCTGCGCATCACGCATTGGCTGAACGCGTTCGCCGCGATCGTGATGATGCTGTCGGGCTGGCGCATCTACGACGCGTCGCCGATCTTCCCGGCGTTCAGCTTTCCGACCGCGATCACGCTGGGCGGCTGGCTCGGCGGCGCGCTGCAATGGCACTTCGCGGCGATGTGGCTGCTGGTGTTCAACGGCCTCGTGTATATCGCGCTGAATCTCGCGAGCGGGCGTTTCGTGCGCAAGTTCCTGCCGCTGACGCCGCGCGCGGTGCTGCGCGATTTCATCGCCGCGTTGCGCGGGAAGCTGTCGCACGACGATCTGCGCGTCTACAACGCGGTGCAGAAATTCGCCTACCTGTTCGCGATCGCCGATTTGATCGTGCTGGTGCTATCGGGGCTCGCGATCTGGAAGTCGGTGCAGTTTCCGCTGCTGCGTGAACTGATGGGCGGCTACGACAACGCGCGCGTCGTGCACTTCACCGCGATGTCGCTGCTGGCCGCGTTTCTTGCGGTGCATCTGGCGATGGTGGCGCTCGTGCCGCGTTCGTTGCTCGCGATGCTGCGCGGACGTTGAGCCGCGGCTGCTCACGACCATGCTCGTGTTCACGCTCCTGAAAGCGCAATGCGAACACCCTACGGATATCGAATCATGAACAAGCCGATCGACAAACCAGCAGGCCAATCCACGCAGCACGTAAGCCACACGCTCGACCGTGCATCGATCCTGCTCGATGCGAAGCGCGAACTGGCAATGCCGTCGCGACGCCTGTTCGGCAAGCAGCTACTAACGCTCGGCGGCCTATCGATGCTGACCGGCTGCTCGCTGACCGACGACACTTCCGTGAACCGCTTCCTGAGCGCCGTATCGCGGCTGAACGATCGCGCGCAGGCCGCGCTGTTCGATCCGAAGCAGCTCGCGCCGACCTACACCGAAGCGCAGATCACGCGACCGTTTCCCTTCAACGCGTACTACGGCATCGACGACGTGCCGCACGTGGACGGCTCCGATTACCAGCTGAAACTGAGCGGGCTCGTGACCGGCCAGCGCGTGTGGACGCTGCCCGAACTGTATGCGCTGCCGCACGCCGAGCAGATCACGCGACATATCTGCGTCGAAGGCTGGAGCGCGATCGGCCGCTGGGGCGGCACGCCATTCGGCGATTTTCTGCGACGTGTCGGCGCGGATACGACGGCGAAGTACGTCGGCTTCAAATGCGCAGACGACTACTACGAAAGCATCGACATGCCGACCGCATTGCATCCGCAAACGCTGCTGACGTTTTCCTACGACGGCGAGCGGCTGCCCGCGAAATACGGCTACCCGATGAAGCTGCGGATGCCGACCAAACTCGGCTACAAGAATCCGAAGCACATCGTCGAGATTTTCGTCACCAACACGTATCCCGGCGGCTATTGGGTCGACCAGGGCTACAACTGGTTCGGAGGCTCCTGACGCATGCGGGCGCACGCGCGCTTGCGGCAGCGGCTTCGGAAGCACGCCGGCACGAGCCGGTTTCGATTCATCCACTACCCACGGAGTCATCCCATGAAGAAGATTGCAACCACCACGATCGCGTTGCTGATGCTGGCAAGCGGCGGCGCGGCATTCGCTCAGGCGAGCGGCGCGATGTCCAACGATGCGATGTCGAAAGACGCGATGTCGAAAGGTTCGATGTCCAAAGACAGCATGTCGAAGGGCAGCATGAAAAAAGACGCGATGAAACACGATTCGATGAAAAAGGACGGCGGCGCGATGGGCATGAAGCACGAGGCGTCGGGCGCGATGGGCAACTGAGTCCGCGCCCACGGTGCTTAGCGATCCTGCTGATGCGCTGAGCATCGAACGGATACGGAACCGAATGCAAGCCGGGGATGCGTCCCCGGCTTTTCTGTTGCAGGAACACCAAAAAGTTACGATTCTGTCGCGCGGCGCACTCGGCGCTTACTGCATAATGCGTTGCGCGCCGCGGCTTCGCCCGCGGCATCGCCGCGCATCACGGCGGCGTTGCATCGTGTCGTTTTGACCGATTCCGCCGCCATAGCCGTTTCTGGCGCTCCCTGCGCCGCTCATCGTCTTACTGTTCCACCGACATGTCCGCCAGCCTCACCCGTCAGACCGCATCGCCGATGCGGTGCCCGCCATCCCGCCCGAAAGGCATCGACGCAGGCGCGGCGCCTCGCGGGCATCGAGCGCAGCGCGCGGGTCGAGTGGCGACGGCGGGCTGAACGCATGTCGCTGCAACGCTCAATTTTTTCTCCGCGTGGCTGGCCGCTGCGTCTGCCGCAGTCGCGCAAAGGGCGGGTCGCGCTCGCGCTTGCCGTCGTTTATCTGGTGTGGGGCTCGACCTATCTCGCCGTGCACGTCGCGCTCGGCTCGTTCCCGCCGCTGCTGATGTCGGGCTTGCGCAACCTGTTCGCCGGCATCGGTCTGTTCGTGTTCGCCGCGCGCCGCAAGCCGGTCTGGCCGAGCGTCGCCGAAATTCGCAACGCGGGCCTCGTCGGCACGATGCTGGTGGGTCTGTCGAGCGGCATGCTCGCGTACGGCATGCGCACGGTCGGCACCGGCACCGCGGCCGTGATGGTCGCGACCGTGCCGCTGTTCGCGACCGTGATCGCGGCCGTCGCCGGACAGAAGATCGGCCGCGGCGAATGGTTCGCGGTCGGCCTCGGATTCGCCGGCATCGTGATTCTGAGTCACGGCGACAGCACGCCGGGCTCGGTGGGCGGCAGTCTCGCGATTCTGTGCGGCGCGCTGTTCTGGGCTGGCGGCGCGCATCTGGCCGGGGTATTGAAGCTGCCGTCGGACCTGTTTCTGTCGACCTCGCTGCAGATCGGCCTCGGCGGCGCGATCTCGACGCTGGTCGCGTGGGCGGCGGGCGAGCAGATGCTGGAACTGCATTTTCTGCCGCTCGTCGCGTTCCTGTATCTGATGCTGATCGGCACGATGGCCGCGTTCGTCGCGTACGGTTATCTGATTCGCCACACGAGCCCGATCATTGCGAGCAGCTGCATGTACGTGAATCCGATCGTCGCAGTTGCATTGGGCGCGCTGCTGCTCGGCGAGCCGGTCACGCGCTCGACGGTGATCGCGACGATCGTAATCCTGAGCAGCGTCGGCTTGTCGTTCTGGTTCGATTACCAGAAGAACGGCAGCGCCTGAGAGCGGCGCGGTTCTCGTCGAATCGCGCCGCTGTTGTCAGAGCGCCGCCGCCAGCTCCGCGCCCTCGCGGATCGCTCGCTTCGCATCGAGCTCGGTCGCGAGCTTCGCACCGCCGATCACGTGAAAACGCGGACCGCCACTGCCGTGGTTGCCATCGACCGTCGACGGCAACAGCTCGCGCAACGACTCCTGCCCCGCGCACACGACGATCGTATCGACGTCGAGCCATTCGTCGGCACCGTCTCGCGCGATTTTCAGACCGCGCGCGCTGATCTCCCGATACTCGACGCCGCCGAGCATCTGCACGCCGTTCCTCGCGAGCGCCGCGCGATGCACCCAGCCCGACGTCTTGCCGAGCCCCGCGCCGAGCTTGCCGGCCTTGCGCTGCAATAGCCAGATCTGCCGCGCCGGTTGCGCGGCAACGGGCGGCTTCAGGCCGCCGCGCTCGCGCACCGCGAGGTCGACGCCCCATTCGTCGAGCCACGTATCGCGCGGCACCGGCAGCGGCTCGCCCGCGCGATGCAGCAGAAACTCGCTGACGTCGAAGCCGATGCCGCCCGCGCCGATCACCGCGACGCGCGCGCCGACCGGCGCACCGCGCAGCACGTCGACATACGACAGCACGTTGGACCCGTCGATGCCGGCAATCGCCGGCCGCCGCGGCACGATGCCGGTCGCGACGATCACGTCGTCGTAGGCGCCCGCGGCAAGCAGTGCAGCATCGACGCGCGTGCCGAGCCGCACGTCGACACGATGGCGTTGCAACTGGCTGCCGAAGTAGCGGATCGTTTCGCTGAACTCTTCCTTGCCCGGCACGCGCATCGCGAGATTGAACTGGCCGCCGAGCGTGTCGCTGGCCTCGAACAGCGTCACGCGATGCCCGCGCGAGGCCGCCACCGTCGCGGCCGATAGCCCGGCCGGACCGGCACCGACCACTGCGATCGAGCGCGCCTCGCGAGCGCTCGCGAGCGGCCGGTAGACGAGCTCGGTTTCGCGCCCCGCGCGCGGATTGACGAGGCAGCTCGCGCGCTGATTCCTGAACGTGTGATCGAGGCAGGCCTGATTGCACGCGATGCAGGTGTTGATTTCGTGCGCGCGGTTCTCGGCGGTTTTCAGCACGAAGTCGGGATCGGCGAGCAGCGGCCGCGCCATCGACACGAGATCCGCCGCGCCGTCGGCGATCAGCGCTTCGGCCACCTCGGGCGTGTTGATACGGTTCGACGCGATCACCGGCACGTTGACGAATGCTTTCAGACGCGCGGTGAGCGAAGCGAACGCCGCGCGCGGCACGGAGGTCACGATGGTCGGCACGCGCGCCTCGTGCCAGCCGATGCCGGTGTTGAAGATCGTCACGCCGGCCGCCTCGAGCGCTTGCGCGACCTGGACGGTTTCCTCCCACGTATTGCCGCCCTCGACCAGATCGATCAGCGACAGCCGGTACACGACGATGAAGCGCTCGCCGCATTCGGCACGGACCCGCTCGACGATCTCACAGGCGAGCCGCATGCGATTCTCGATGCTGCCGCCGTATCGATCGGTGCGGCGGTTCGTGCGCGGGCACAGGAACTGGTTCAGCAGATAGCCTTCGCTGCCCATGATCTCCACGCCGTCGTAGCCCGCGCGTTGCGCGAGCCGCGCGCAGCGCGCGTAGTCGCGCACGGTTCGGTCGATGCCGGCGAGCGTCAGCGCGCGCGGCTTGAACTTCGAGATCGGCGACTTCAACGGCGACGCCGACACCACCAACGGCTGGTAGCCATAACGGCCCGCATGCAGGATCTGCAGCGCGATCTTGCCACCCTCCGCATGCACGGCCTCGGTCACGAGCCGGTGATTGCGCAGATCGAATACCGAGTTGAGCGTGCCGCCGAACGGCAGCAGCCAGCCCTGACGATTCGGCGAAATGCCGCCCGTGATGATCACTCCGACGCCGCCTTTCGCGCGCTCGCGGAAGTACGCGGCCAGTTGCGGGTAATGCCAGAAGCGGTCTTCCATGCCCGTATGCATCGAGCCCATCACCACGCGGTTGGACAGACGTGTGAAGCCCAGGTCGAGCTCGGCGAGTAAGTGTTGGTAAGACATGCAGGGACCGTGTAAGTGAAGGGCCGCACGAACGATACACCGCGCGCCGGACCCGACCGCCGAGGAAAAATTCTAAATCGCCGCAATCCATTGATCCGCAACACGTTGGTCAGTTGCCTCGCGCCAGATATTAGGGGCACGGCACATCCATTGCTGACTGCGAGCGTCCATCGACACGGACGCGCTACCGACAAAACCGGCGCGCCGTGCGGCACGGATGGGAGGAGGGCGACCGCGAGGTCTTCCGCGGGCGTCCACGTATCAATGGGCGAAGAGCGTCAAGCCCGACATCGACACAGGTGAACACAATGAAAATGATTCGAACCATGATGGCGGTCGTTGCGGCCGCGGCGGTATTGAGCGCGTGCGGCGGCGGTGGTGGCAGCGATGCGGGCAAGGAGCTGGGGTTGACCAATCCCGAGATCCACTTCGTTCACGCGTTTCCGGGTGGGCCCGCGGTCGACTTCCTCGTCAATGGCAGCGCGCCTTCCGGACAGACCAACATCTCGTATAAAGGCGTGACCAACCTCACCAATATCGACACGGGCTCGACCACCGTCGCGTATGCGGCGACCGGCACGAAGAACGCGCTCGCGAGCGGCACCTTCCCCAATGTCTCGAAAGGCCACGTGTACACGGTGCTCGCGTTGCCGGGTGTGTCCGCGCCCGACATCGGCCTGATCGACGATCCGTTCGACAAGGGCCTGCTGACCAATGACGCGCGCGTGCGCGGCTTCAATGCGTCGGCGAACGCGCCGGACCTCGACCTTTATCTCGTGCAGGCCACCGCCACCAGCATCGCCAACGTGTCGCCGACGATCTCCGGCGTGTCCTTCAAGAACGCGGTGCCGGCGAGCGGCCAGGATTCGATCTACGTGTCGGGCGGTCAGTACGTGCTGATCGCGACGGTGGCCGGCAGCAAGACGCCGATCTTCCAGTCGAACTCGTTCTCGCTGGCGAACAACGCGGACTGGCTGATCACGTCTGTGCCGATCGCGGGCGCATTGAGCCAACTGGTGCCGGGGCAGATTCACCTGTTGGTCGTACAGAACGGCAACACGAGCACGCCGAGTGTGGAACTGTCGAATACGTTGACCGGGCAATGACGGGGCCGCCGATCATCGGATGAGCCTCGCGCGGCGTGAGCATTGATGAGCCGCTCGCGCCAGCCGGACAATCAAGGACTTCGGGTGGTCGGAAAGTGGGAGGACGGCACGGCGATCCACGACAGTGGGTCGCCGTTCTGTTTGATGGCGTTCTGAAAACACGTCGCGTCGCGCCGCGCCACAAACCTGCAGGCAAGCTTCCACGAAAAAAAACCCGCCGCGGCATCCCGCGACGGGCTCTGCAAATCCTGCTGCCATGTGCCGGCTTATTTTGCCTTTTCCGCCTCGTTCGTGATGGCGTGGCCGCCCTTCGAAATATCCTGGCCGGCGCCGGCCATCGTGTTGCAACCAGTGACAAGCATGGCGGTTCCTGCGAGCACAAGCAAAGCGATCAGTCGAGTCATGAAACTTCTCCTTGTCGAGAATGCATCGGTTGATGTCGTCCGACCGGGGCCATGCCAGTCGATCAGGTTTCGATCCGGTTTCGAACCGGCCTGATTGCATGGTAAAAAAAGGGTGGGGGCGGCGCTGTCGGCCGTGCCGCGATTTTGTTGTAGGCGTGCTCCGGTGTTTGCGTCGGCGCACTCCTACAATGGCTTGGCGTTGCCGCGGCGAGTGCCTGTCAGACGGGACTTTGCGACGAAGTAGACGGCGTGGCCGGCGACGTCAGCGGCTGATCGACCGAAGGCGTCGCGGTGCTCGCGCTCGGCATCACGACGTCGATTTCGGTGCCGTTTTGCGCGCCACGGCGGATGTCGAAGCGCCCGCCATGCGCGGCCACGCGCTGGCGCATGCCGAGCAGGCCGTGCGTATGCGTGCGTTTCAGATCGGCCGGCATGATGCCGACGCCGTTGTCCGCGATATGCAGCGCGACCTCGCCGTCGCCGACCCGCAATGCGATGCCGACCTTCGAGGCCCGCGCGTACTTGGCGGCGTTCGTCAGCGACTCCTGCGCGACCCGAAAGAGCGCGATCTCGGTCTGCTCGTCGAGCTGGACATCGTCGGCGGGCAGGTGCAGCTCGAGCGTCCAGTTGTTGCGCTGCGCGGCTTCGTCGGCGAGCGTGCGCAGCGCGGTGACGAGCCCGAAATTGGCGAGTACGGTCGGCCGCATGTCCTCGATGATGCGCCGCTTCAACGCGATGCCCTGGTCGAGATTGGCGAGCGCGCGCTGCAGCTTGTCGGCGATGTCCGGCTCGCTGTCCTTCAGCTTGCGGCGCGCCCACGCGACGTCCATCCGGCATGCGGTCAGAATCGCGCCGAGCTCGTCGTGCAGCTCGCGCGCGAGCTGGGTCTTTTCGTTTTCGCTAACCGCCTGCAGATGCCAGCCGAGCGCTTCGAGCTGGCGGGTGCGCTCGTTGACCAACTGGTCGAGTTCCTCCTGCTGTGTGATCAACTGACGCTGCGCGCGCGCCTGCCGGTCTATCTGAATGCCGAGATTGCGAAACAGCAGAATGAACAGCACGATGTTCAGCGCCGACAGACCCGCCGCGCACAGCGTCGACAGCCGCTGATCGGCGCGGCTCGCGGCCAGCGCGTGCTGCGCGCGACGCTCCTCGTTGTCGCGCAGCAGCGTGAGCGTGCTGTCGATCAACGACGCGTCCGCCGGATTGACGTCGCTCGCGGGCCCGCATGCGCCGAGCTCGAGCGGATGAGGCGCCGCGTGCTGCATCGCGGCGGCGCCCGCGCCGATGCGCGCATCGATCAGCGTGAGTATCTGCGTAAAGCTCGCGAGCTCCGCGCTGTCCGCACGGCCGCCGCGATAGAAGTGGTCCAACTGCTGCGTCGTCTCGCGGATGCGTGCGGCGCTCGCGCAGAACGCGCGAGCGGATGCGTCGTCCTTCGTCAGAAGAAACTGGTTTTGTTGCGCGCTGAGGCGCGACAGGTCGCTCGCGAGCGTACTCAGTTGCACGGTGACGTCGCGCGCTTCGAGCGCGGTTTCGTACTCGGCCGTAATGCGCTGACGCGCGCTCTCCAGAATCACGAGGCCGCCTACCGTGATCACGATCGCCACCGTCATCGCGATCGCCCAGCTGCGCTTGCGCATCCAGTCGGCGAGCCGCGCCGTGGCGCGCGCGCCAGCAGGTTGCGGCCGGTTCTGCAGATTCGACACTTTCTGCTCCAGAAAGAGGGCATCGACTCGGGCGTCGACTCCAGCATCGAGCGAAGCCGCGCGTAACGTCGTCGTAATCCAATGTAAGCGGATTCTCACACGAAAAACGGCGAGCGTCGGAATGCGCGCGGCGCCGCGCATCGATAGCATGGACCCGATCGTTGATTCAAATGTTTCGGGAGAAAACCATCATGTTGAAGTGGGCGCTGTTCTTCGCGATTATCGCGGTGATCGCGGGTGTTCTCGGCTTTACCGGCATCGCGGCCGGCGCGGCGGCGATCGCGAAGTTCCTGTTCTTCGTCTTTGTCGTGCTGTGCGTGGTGTTCCTCGTGCTGGGCTTCGTCGTGACGAAGAAAATGATCGATTAGCGCGGCCATCGCAGTGGCGGCAAGCCGCGCCTTGATAGCAGGCGAGTGGTTTGCTGTAGTCGATTGCAGGGCCAACAAAAGGGAGAAATGCCATGCTTCACTATGCCATCGTCTTCTTCGTGATTGCGATCATCGCGGCGGTGTTCGGCTTTACCGGCATCGCGGCCGGCGCGGCCGAAATCGCGAAGATCCTGTTCTACATCTTCCTCGTCGTGTTCGTGGTCACGTTGCTGCTCGGCGTGTTTCGAACCTAGCGGCGCGAGCCGTGGATGAACGCAACACGAGATCGGCAGCGAAGTGCGCAATACGTATACATAGAAACAGGTAGTCAAAGGCGCGTGAACGCGCGGCGTCTGAATCCTTCGCTCGAGGCGCCGGCGTTCGAAGCGCGCCGTCATTCCACCCTCGGCGCATCAGGCGCGACGCGTGCTGATGCGCGATTCCCAATACCGGATAAAGGAGAAGTTCGATGACGAAGCAATCTGGCGACACGTTCGTGATGGACATCAAGAAGATCCGCGAGGACGCGCGCAAGCATATGTCGGATGGTCCGGTCACGCCGACTTACGGCGCGAATCGCGACACGGTGCTCAAGCTGCTGAACGACGCGCTCGCCACCGAGCTCGTCTGCACGCTGCGTTACAAGCGGCACTACTTCATGGCGAAGGGCATCAACTCCGAAGCGGTCGCGACTGAATTCGCCGAGCATGCGAGCGAGGAGCAGGAACACGCCGATCGCATCGCCGAGCGCATCGTGCAGCTTGGCGGCGAACCCGACTTCGCGCCGGACGGCATCAAGGCACGCGCGCATTCGGAATACAAGGAAGGCACCGATCTGACCGACATGATTCGCGAGAACCTGATCGCGGAGCGCATCGCGATCGACACTTACCGCGAGATCGTCCGCTATCTCGGCGAGAAGGACGTGACCACGCGCCGGCTGTTCGAGGAGATTCTCGCGGTCGAGGAAGAGCATGCCGACGATATGGCGGATCTGCTCGCGGGGCGTGAATAGCGCGCCAAAGTGGCAGGGAGGCGACGGCAGACGCGGCGAAAAAGCGTCGACCCGGCGCCAGCGAACTCGGGAATGCCGGCGGCTACGGTGCGAAGCCGCCCGCGCATTTCGCGTTCAGTCGCGGCCCCGGCTCATTACAATGTCGGCTTAGGAGCGACTCCCTTTGCACGGACACCCAACCGATGATTCGAGTGCTGATAGCTGACGATCATGCGATCGTTCGAGGTGGTTTCAGACAGTTCGTCGCCGACGAGCCGGATATGTGCGTCGCCGCCGAGGCCGCCACCGGCGAGGAAGCGATCGGCCTCGTGCGCGAGCAGGCCTTCGACGTGGTGCTGCTCGACATCGCGATGCCGGACAAGAACGGCATCGATACATTGCGGGTGATCAAGCAGGTGCGTCCCGAGCAGGGCGTGCTGATCCTGTCGGGCTACCCCGAGAGCCAGTACGCGATCAATCTGCTGCGCGCGGGCGCGAACGGCTATCTGAACAAGGACTGCGAGCCGGAGGAAATCGTGCGCGCGATCCGCTCGGTCGCGCGCGGGCATCGCTATCTGTCGGAGGCGGTTGCCGATACGCTTGCCGACAATCTCGACAAGCCCGCCGCCGGGCGTCCGCATGAGGCGCTGTCGGAGCGCGAATTCCAGATCTTCTGCAAGCTCGCGGCCGGCCAGTTGCCGACGGAGATCGCCGAAGAACTGCATCTGTCGGTCAAAACGGTGAGCACGTATCGCGCGCGGGTACTCGAGAAGATGCGACTCGCGAACAACGCGGACCTCACGTATTACGCGATCAAGAATGGTCTGATCGAATGACGGACGATCGAGACATCCCGATGAACAGCGAATCGAACCCTGCTACCGATCCAGCCAGCCGCGCGCCGTTGCGCGTGCTGCTGATCGAGGATTCGCCGCTGATTCGCCGCAGCCTCGTCGAAGCGATCGATGCTTCGGGCCTGCTGCGCGTGGCCGCTTATGCCGATTCCGCCGATCAGGCGATCGCGTTGCTCGGCGACGAAGCATTCGACGCGGTCATCGTCGATTTGCAGCTGAAGCAGGGCTCGGGCGTGCCGGTGCTCGCGTATCTGCAGCGCGAGGGGCTGATCGATTCGATGTTCGCGGCGGTGCTGACCAATCATGCGTTGCCCGCGTATCGAGCGCGCTGCGAGCAGTACGGTGTGCGGCACTTTTACGACAAATCGTTCGAGTTCGATCGTGTGCTCGATGCGCTGCATGAGTATGCGTTGGGGCGGGGTGGCGGCGTTTGAACGTTCGCAGCAAGGGCTGAAAGCGCCGGCGTCCGCATGACGCCGGCATCAATCAAAGATGGAATCGGGCGTTCAATTCCCCCCCCGGGCCGGCAACCGCAAATGATTCCACGCGCCGAGCCCGGCAAACCCGATCCCCGCGATCGTGACGCCAATCCACCCGAACGCCGGCCACACGATCGCGCCGACACCCGAGCCCAGCGCCCCGCCGATGAAATACGCGACCATGTACACGGTATTCACGCGGCTGCGCGCATCGGGCTTCAACGCATAGATGCGCGACTGATTGGAAATCTGCGCGGCCTGCACGCCGATGTCGAGAATGATCACGCCGACCACGAGTCCCGCGATGCTCTTCGCCGACGCGCCGAAGATCACGAACGCGATCACGACCAGCACGAGCGACACGGTGATGATCGCGCGCGGTCCACGCCGGTCGGCGAACTTGCCCGCCAGCGGTGCGGCGAGCGCGCCAGCCGCGCCGACGATGCCGAACAGCCCCGCCGCCTGCGGCCCGAGATGAAACGGCGCGCCCGCGAGCAGCAGCGCGAGCACCGACCAGAAAAGGCTGAATGCGCCGAACAACGCCGCGCCGGTCAGCGACGCCTCACGCAGCGCGCGATGCTCGGTCACCAGATGCCACATCGACACGAGCAGCTTGCCGTACGGCAGCGTCGAAGTCGGCTGGCTCTTCGGCAGACGCAAAATGATGACGACCGCGAGCGCGAGCAGCGCGACGACCGATGCGCCGAACACCGCGCGCCAGCCGAAGTATTCACCGACGATGCCCGCCGCGGTCCGCGCGAGCAGGATGCCGAGCAAGAGGCCGCTCATCACGGTGCCGACCGCGTGGCCGCGCTCGGAGGGCGGTGCGAGTTCGGCCGCGAACGGCACCGCCTGTTGCGCGATCGTCGCGAGTATGCCGATCGCGAGACTCGTGACGATCAGCACCGCGAGCGTCGGTGCCGACGCCGCGACGACGAGCGCGCCGCACAGGCCGGCGATCTGCAGCAGGATCAACAGACGCCGGTCGAAGCGGTCGCCGAGCGGCGCGAGCAGCAGCATGCCGGCGGCGTAGCCGAGCTGCGTGACGGCAGGCACCGCGCCGACCCAGGACGCGCTGTCCGGAAACGATTGGCGCAAGTTGTCGAGCAGCGGCTGATTGAAGTAGATGTTCGCGACCGAGACACCGGCGATCGTCGCGAGCAGCAGCAACACGCCGCGCAACGACCGGGCGGAGGAAGCGGAAGTGGAAGCGTCGGAAGTGGACATGACGGAGGCGGATCGACGGACCGGCCCATGCGCGGTCCTCAAGCGTGCCGATCATACCGGAGCGGCAGGGTTCCTGCTGACGGCCGCGCGAGGCTCGCTCGCGCGTCCGCTATCAGGTTGCAGAGAGATATACCGCTCGTTTCAGTCGATCAACGCGCCAGCGTCGTAGAACGGATACGGGCCGTCGGCCGCATCGACATACGCATGATGCGTGACGATGCCCGTCGCCGGAGCGTAGTAATGCAGTGCGTAAGCGGGCGGCTCCATCACGAACGCCGACGGTCCTTCTTCGCGAAAATCGAGCGCCACCTGGTGCGCGGGCGCGGGAATCGCGCTCGCGATCGTGCCGCCGAAGCGCACGAACATCGAGCGATGCACGTGCCCGCAGAGCACGCGCTCGACGTTGGGATAGCGGGCGATCAGCGCCGCGAGCTTGTCCGATGCCGCCGGGTCGAGCCGGATCTCGTCCATATGCCCGATGCCGCACGCGAACGGCGGGTGATGCAGCGCGACCACGACCGGCTTGCCGTGCGCCGCATCGAGTTGCTGCGCGAGCCACGCGAGCCGCGTGTCACACAGCATGCCGGCGCTCGAGCCGGGCACCAGCGAATCCAGTGCGATCACGCGCAGCGGGCCGACGTCGACCGCGTACTGCACGAATTCGCCGCCGCTTAGCAATTCCTCGCGCTCGGGAAACGCCGCGCGCAACGCGTTGCGTTCGTCGTGATTACCGACCATCAGGAAGTAGGGGATCTCGAGCGGCGCGAGCAGTGTCTTCAGGTGCGCATACTGCTGAGGGTCGCCCTGATCGACGAGGTCGCCGGTCATCAGCACCGCGTCGGGGCGCGGTGTGAGCGCGTTCAGCGCGTCGATACAACGCGCGAGGTACGGAGCCGTATCGACTCGGCGATACGCGAGTGCGCCGGGTTGCTTGATATGCAGGTCGCTTATTTGAGCCAGCAGCATGACAGAGGTCCTTCGGGTTGCTTCGTGTTGAGCGCCAGGCTGCGGCGCTGTTTGTGCCTACGATAGCGCAATCAGTGCGTCCTGCTCGATCGAGATACCAACCGGCGTGCCGCGCGCAAGCTCGACACGACCCGCGACGTCGACGAAAAGCGGTTCGGGCGCGGCGCCGCCGATCGTCAGGCGCGTGCGTTCGCCGAGGAACGCGGTGCTTTCGATCTGGCCGCGCAGTTGCGCGAGCGCGGGGTCGGTGAGCCGTGCGTCCTCGGGGCGAAAGAAGATCTCGTGCGCGCCGTTCGCATTCGACGCATGCGCGGGCAACGGCACGGCGCCGCCGCTCGTCGTCAGCATGCCATTGCTCGGCTCGCCCGCAATACGGTTGATCGTGCCGACGAACTGCGCGACCGTGCGATTGGCCGGGCGATAGTAGATGTCACGCGGCGAGCCGATCTGCTCGATGCGTCCCGCGCTCATCACGACGATGCGATCGCCGAGCTCCATCGCTTCGGCCTGATCGTGGGTCACGTAGACGGTCGTGATGCCGAGCTCGCGCAACAGCGCGTTCATCTCGCTACGCAATGCGTCGCGCAGACGCGCGTCGAGCGCGGTCAGCGGTTCGTCGAGCAGCAGCACGCGCGGCTGCACCGCGAGCGCGCGCGCGAGCGCCACACGTTGACGCTGGCCGCCCGACAGTTGATCGATCGGTTTGTCCGCGTGAGCGGTAAGCCGCATCATGCCGAGCAACTCGTCGACGCGTTGCCGGGCAGTTGCCGCCGGCACACGCTTGATCTTCAGACCGTAGCCGATGTTGCCGCGCACGGTCAGGTTCGGAAACAGCGCATAGCTCTGGAACACCATGCCGACCGCGCGTTTTTCGATCGGTAGCGTGGTCACGTCGTCGTCGCCGAATGCGATGCGGCCGCCCGCGTCGGGTGTTTCGAGGCCCGCGATCAGGCGCAGCGTCGTCGTCTTGCCGCAGCCCGACGGTCCGAGCAGCACGAGAGTTTCGCCCGCGCCGATCGACAGATCGAGCGGTTCGAGCACGCGCGTGCCGCGAAACGTCTTGGCGCACTGCGTGAGCGTGATGGGAACCGAGGTCAGTTTCATGGCGTGTCGATCGGCTTGGCGGAAGATACGACGCGCTTTTTCGACGCGCTGCGCTGGCCGGTCGCATCGACGCCGAGCCATTGCATCGCGACGAGCAGCGGCATCGTCATGATGAAGAACAGGATCGTGTAAGCGCTGCCGATCTCGATGCGCATCGACGCGTAGGTATCGGCGAGGCCGACCGGCAGCGTCTTCGTATCGGGCGTGTGCAGCATCCACGTGAGGTTGAATTCGCCGATCGACAGCGTCAGCACCGCGAGCGCGCCCGCGACGATGCCGGGCCGCGCGTTCGGCAGCACGATCGTGACGAAGCGCGTGAAGAAGCCCGCGCCGAGGCTTGCCGCGCCTTCTTCGAGCGTGCGCAGATCGCTGCTCGCGCAGACCGCGGCGACCGCGCGCACCATGAACGGCAGCGTGAACACCACATGCCCGACCACGATGAACGCCGCGCTCATCCGGAACGCCGTGAAGCCGCCGTAGATCACCAGCAGCGCAAGCGCCGAAGCGAGGCCGGGCAGCGCGATCGGCAGCACCAGAAACTCCTCGACGATGCGTGCGAAGCGCGTCTTGCTGCGCGCGAGCACGTAGCCCGCGGGCACGCCGGTCAACAGCGTGACGACGAGCGTCGCCGCGGCCACTTCGAGCGACAGCCACACCGAGCCGTGATACTGGGTCCATACTTCGACGAGCCAGCGCAGCGTGAGTCCGCTCGACACGCCCTTGAAGTAGTTGACCGTCAGCCCCGCGACGATCGACATGACGACCGGCACGATCAGGAAGGCGCACAGCAGCAGTGTGACGAACCATTGACCCGCGGCGAGCCAGCTTCGCGTGGAAGGCCACGCGCGTCGCGCGCGCGGTCCCGCGGCCGGCTGCGACGGCGAAGAGGGCGAGGAGGCCGTAACTGAGTTCATGGATAGATTGTCGTTATGTGCGCTCACGCTGGCTTCAGGCGACGCGCCGTTCATGCGCTCGCCGCCACGCCCGAACCGCTCGCACTGCGCGCGATCGCCAGCACCGCCCACGTGACGATGCCCAGCACGATCGACAGACCCGCGGCGGTCACCATGTTCGCGTTCAGCGTGAACTCGGTATAGATGGTCATCGGCAGCACGTCGATGTCGGTGGCGAGCGTGAACGCGGTGCCGAAGGCGCCCATCGCGGTCGCGAAGCACACGGCGCCCGCCGCGATCAGTCCGGGCGACAGCGCCGGCAGCACGATGTCGCGCATGATGCGCCACGGCGATGCGCCGAGCGAGCGCGCGGCCTCTTCGAGCGACGCATCGAGCTTGGTCGCGGAGGCCATCACGGTGACGATCACGCGTGGAATCGAGAAGTACAGATAGCCGAGAAACAGGCCGCTCATCGAATACGCGAACACCCAACGATCGCCCGCGAGTTTCAGCGACACCGCGCCGATCAACCCCTGACGTCCGGCGAGCATGATGACCATGAAGCCGACGACGACGCCGGGAAACGCGAGCGGAAACGTCAGCAGCGCGAGTAGCGTGCGCTTGCCGGCGAATTCGCGGCGCGCGAGCAGCAGCCCCGCGATCACCGACAGCACCAGCGTGGCCGCCGTGACCGCCGCCGACAGCACGACGGTCGCGCCAAGGCTCGACATATAGCGCGGATTGGTCAGCATCGCGCGATAGGTCGCGAATGCGTGGCCGCCGCCGGAGAGCTGCGCGAGCGCGCCCATCGGCAGCAGCCAGAACGCGATGAACACCGCCAGCGCCGGCGCGAGCAATGCAATGCGCCAGCGCAGCGGGAACGTGACGTCGTTCAATGCATCACCTGCAGATAGCGCTCGCCGAAGCCCGACTGCTTCTCGGCCATCTTCGCGAAGTCGACCGGCTTGGCGCGCGCGTATTCATTCGCGGGCAGGAACTGCGCGGCGGTCTCGGCATTCATCGCGCTCGCGCGCACCGGCCGCAGATACGCCTGCGACCACAGTTTCTGGCCTTCGTCGGACAGCACGAAATCGAGCACCTTCTTGCCGTTCGTTTCGTGCGGCGCGCCCTTCACGAGGCTCATCACGTACGGCACCGAGATCGTGCCTTCCTGCGGAATCACGAACTCGACGTTCGCGTGATCCTTGTACTTCGCACGGTACGCATCGAAGTCGTAGTCGAGCAGGATCGGAATTTCGCCGGACAGCACGCGCGCGTACGCGGTTTGCTTCGGCACGATCGGCGCGTTCGCCTTGAGCTTGCGGAACCAGTCGAGGCCCGGCTCGAAGTTGTCGAGCGTGCCGCCGAGCGCCTGGTTCACCGCGACCGCGCCCGCATAGCCGACGAACGCGCTCGACGGATCGAGGTAGCCGATCATCCCTTTGTATTCCGGCTTCAGCAGATCTGCCCACGAGCGCGGCACCGGCTTGCCTTCGAGCGCGTCCTTGTTGACGAAGAAGCCGAGGGTGCCCGAGTGGATCGTGAACCAGTAGCCTTGCGGGTCTTTCAGGCCGGCGGGAATGTCGTCCCAATGCGCGGGCTTGTACGGCTGGATCACGCCCTTGTCCTTGGCCTGGAACGCCGACGACACGCCGAGATACACGACGTCGGCGACCGGGCTTTTCTGCTCGGCCATCAGCTGTGCGATCGATTGGCCCGAGTTCTTGTTGTCGAACGGCACGCGAATGCCGGTCTTTTGCTGGATCGCCTTGATCTGGCTCGCCCAGTCGGCCCATTCGGGCGGGCAGTTGTAGCAGATCGCGGTTTCATCGGCGCGCGCGCTTTGCGGCGCGAGCGTGACGAGCGCCGCGCCGGCGACGAGCAGGCTCGCCGGCAGTACGGTCGCGGCGGCGTGCGAGAGTTTCTGCCAGAGCGGATTGAGCGAGGTGGCGAAGCGTGAGGTTGAGCGGGTCACTGCAGGTCTCCTGTGTCGATCGGTGCAAGTGCTTTCGCACTCACTCCGGGCCCGTAAAAGGTGGTTGCAAGCGGTTGTATTGCGCGAAAGCTGCCTAGGCGGTCAGCCCTTGCGTTGGTGATGCCCTGTAGTGATCTGTCTGCGACCCGAGCGCCGCGATCGTCGCGCCTTCGCGCACGCTGTGCGGCAAGGTCAATGCGAGCGAGGTGGCGGGGAATGTGCGCTCATCGCGAGCGCCGCCGATGCGTGCGAGCAAGCGCTGCCACGCCGCGCGGCCGATCTCGCGATTCGGCGCGCAGATGCTGGCGAGCGCCGGCGACAGCAGTTCGCCCATCGCGAGGCCGTCGAAGCCGAGAATCGACATGTCCTGCGGAATCTTCAGCCGCGCGCGGCGCAGGCCGCGCATCACGACCATCGCGAGCAGATCGTTGCTGCAGAAGAGGGCGGTCGGAGGGTTTGCGCCGTGCGTCAGGTGCGCGAGCACGGACGGCGCGAGTTCGTCGGCGTTGAAATCGACTTCGAGCGCGGGCGCGGCCGTGAGGCCGGCCTGCTGCATCGCCTGGGTGTAGCCGAGATGCCGCTGACGCGCGCGATCCGACGCGGCGAACGAGCCGGCCAGCATCAGGATGCGGCGATGGCCGTTGGCGATGAGCCGGCGCACGCCGTCGTAGGCGGCGAGGCGGTTGTCGACCGACACCGACGGGCGGCGCACCGTGTCGTTGTGCATCAGCACGTACAGCAGGCCGTCGCGGTCGAGTTCGTCGAGCAGCGGGTGGGTGTCGGCATCGGCGACGGTCAGGATCAGGCCTTCGACGCGATGCTCGCGCAGCGTTTCGATCGCGTGACGTTCGCGGTCCACGTCGTACTGCGTGGTCATCAGCATCAGCCGATAGCCTTGCGCCGACGCGAGATCGTCGATGCCTTGCAGGCATTCGGCGAACACCGGGTTCGCGAGAGTCGGCAGAACGACGCCGATCAGGCGCGTACGCTCGCCGCGCAATTGCCTGCCGAGCGGGCTTGGGCGGAAGTTCAGCGCGTCGATCGACTGACGTACCTTGTCGAGCGTGATGGGGTTCACGGTATGCGGCGCGTTGATCGCGCGCGATACCGTGGCGATGGAAAAGCCCGCGTGGGCGGCGACATCCTTGATCGTCGGCGTCATCGGTTTGCGGCCCGCTGTAATCGTTTTCGTGAGCGGATTATCGGCAAGGTTTGTGACTTGGGGATGAACGTGGTGTCGGGCGTTCTTGGGGCTCCGGCGACGCGATGGTAGAATTCGCGACCACGCGCGATTGCGACCCCTGCCGGGGTGATGAAATTGGTAAACATAGCGGACTTAAAATCCGCCGCCTTCGGGCTTGCCGGTTCAAGTCCGGTCCCCGGCACCAAAGTTTCAAATGACAGGCACGATGCGCGCACGCCGATGATCGCCGTGCCGATCTCGCTCTCCAGTTTTCCCGATCAGAAATCCAGTTGCTTCGCGCTGATACCGAGCGCCGCCGCGATCTTTTCGCGCGATGATTTGCGCAGACGATCGCTGTTTTCCTGTTGTGCATAAGCAGACTGGCTGATGCCAAGACGCGCCGCGATGTCCGCCTGAGTGAAACCGAGAAGTTCGCGCCATGCGCGTACCGGTGAAGCGCCGTCAACCGTGCGGCTCACGACGTCGTTCGGAATCAGGTTTCGGTCCGCATTGCGCTCAGTCATGTAATCCGCGTAGGGAATGACGACGAAGGCGGGCTTCCCGTCCGGCCCGTTGATGATCTGGACAATATAAGTTTTCGGCGTTGACCGGATGAAGCCAACTCGACCGCTCGTGCAGGGCTGTGACGTTGACCAGGCGTCTGGACAACAAACAGACGAATCGCAAACCGTAGCATCCGCTAGAGCGTAATATCACCCCCGCCAACCTCAATCCGCCTTCATGTCCCCCCTCAAATACCTGACCGGCTACCCCGCACCTCTGCAAGACAAGGTGAGGACGCTGATTGCCGACGATCAGCTCGGCTCCTACCTCGCGCAGAAGTACCCGAACACGCACGAGGTGCAAACCGACCGCGCGCTGTACGAGTACTGCGCCGAGCTCAAACGCGAACACCTGCGCAACGCGGAGCAGATCGACAAGGTCACTTACGACAGCAAACTCGACGTGATGCGTCACGCGCTCGGCCTGCATACGAGCATTTCGCGCGTGCAGGGCAGCAAGCTGAAGGCGAAGAAGGAAATCCGCATCGCGTCGTTATTCAAGGGCGCGGCGCCGGAGTTTCTGAAGATGATCGTCGTGCATGAACTCGCGCATCTGAAAGAGAGCGATCACAACAAGGCGTTCTATCGTCTGTGCGAGTTCATGCAGCCGGGTTACCACCAGATCGAATTCGATCTACGTCTGTATCTGACGCATCGCGATCTGGCGAAAAAGCCCGTGTGAGGGACACCGCGCGGCAGGCGCGGAGAATGGAGCTGACGTCAGGCCGCCAGAGCAGCGGCATCCTGCACCGCCGACGCGGTCAGCAAAACCGGAATCGACTTCGACGTCGGCGTCCCCGCGCCATCCGCGACCGAGGAGAGCGGCACCAGCGGATTCGTCTCCGGGTAGTAAGCGCCGAGGCAGCCGCGCGGAATGTCGTATTCGACTAGCAGAAAGCCGTCCACCCGTCGCTCGATGCCATCGGCCCACACGCTCGTGATATCGACGCGCTGACCGACCGCGAACCCGAGCATCGCGAGATCGTCCTTGTTGGCGAACAGCACGCGCCGCTGTCCGTACACGCCGCGATAGCGATCATCGAGACCGTAAATCGTCGTGTTGTACTGATCATGCGAGCGGGTGGTCATCAGCGTCATCAGGCGTTCGCCGTGACGTTTCTTCGCCTGATGAATCGGCGTGTCGAGCGCGATCGCGTGGGCGATGAACTGCGCCTTGCCGCTCGGCGTCTTCCAGATGCGATCGCGCGACGCGACGCCGAGATGGAAACCGCCCGGCTTCTTCAGGCGCTCGTTGTAGTCGTCGAAGCCGTCGATCACCTTCGCGATGCCATCGCGAATCAGCGCGTAGTCGGCCGCATGCGCGAGCCAGTCCACCTTGCCGCTGCCCAAAGTCGCATGCGCCATCCGCGCGACGATCGCCACTTCGGATAGCAGATTGTCCGACGCCGGCTTGTTCATCCCGTACGAGATGTGCACCATGCTCATCGAATCCTCGACGCTGACGCCTTGCGCCACGCCGTTCTGAATATCGATCTCGGTGCGCCCGAGTGTCGGCAGGATCAGCGCGTCGCGGCCGTGCACGAGGTGGCTGCGATTGAGCTTCGTCGTCACGTGCACGGTCAGCTCGCATGCGCGCATCGCGTCCCATGTGCGCGGCGTGTCCGGCGTCGCGATCGAGAAGTTGCCGCCGAGGCCGATGAACACTTTCACCTGGCCATCGAGCATCGCCTGAATCGTGTTGACGACGTCGAGTCCGTGCTCGCGCGGCGGCGTGAAATCGTAGGCCGCGCCGAGCTTGTCGAGAAACGCTTCGGTAGGCTTTTCCTCGATGCCAACCGTGCGGTCGCCCTGCACGTTCGAGTGGCCGCGCACCGGGCACAGCCCCGCGCCGCGCCGGCCGATATTGCCGCGCATCATCATCAGATTCGACAGCAGCTGCACCGTTGCGACCGAGTTCTTGTGCTGCGTGAGACCCATGCCCCAGGTCGAAATCACCGCGCGGCCCTTCACATAGATATCGGCGAGCTTCAGCACCTCGTCGAACGGTACGCCGGACTCGGCGACGATCGTGTCCCAGCGCTCGGCGCGCAGATCGTCAGCGAAGGCGGCGAAACCGACCGTGTGTTCGGCGATGAAGTCGACGTCGAGCACGCGCTCGAGGCCCGACACGAGCGCTTCGTCGTCGAGTTCGAGCACGCGTTTGGCGACGCCCTTGAGCAGCGCGAAATCGCCGCCGACCTTCGGTCGGATGAACACCGAGCTGATTCTGGTGCTGCCCATCGTCAGCATTTCGACCGGATGCTGCGGGCTCGCGAAACGTTCGAGGCCGCGCTCCTTCAGCGGATTGATCGACACGATCGTGGCGCCGCGCTTCGCGCATTCGCGCAACTCGCCGAGCATGCGCGGATGGTTGGTGGCCGGGTTCTGGCCGAAGATCAGCAGCGTATCCGCGTGTTCGAAGTCGTCGAGCGTGACCGTGCCCTTGCCGATGCCGACCGTGTGCGGCAGGCCACGGCTCGTCGCCTCGTGGCACATGTTCGAGCAATCGGGAAAATTGTTGGTGCCATACATGCGCACGAACAGCTGGTACAGGAACGCGGCTTCGTTGCTCGCACGCCCCGACGTATAGAACGCGGCGCGGTTCGGATCGTCGAGGCGCTTCAGATGGCTCGCGATCAGCTCGAACGCGTCGTCCCAGCCGATCGGCACATAGCGGTCGCGCGCGGCGTCGTAGACGAGGGGATCGGTCAGGCGGCCGTGCTGCTCGAGCTCGAAGTCGGATTGCGTCATCAACTCCGTGACGCTGTGCTGCTCGAAGAACGCGGGCGTCACGCGCTTGCCGGTGGCCTCGGCAGCCACGGCCTTCACGCCGTTTTCGCAGAACTCGAATGTCGACGCGTGCTCGCGATCCGGCCATGCACAGCCGGGGCAGTCGAAGCCGTCGGGCTGGTTCTGCTTGAGCAGAGTGCGGTAGTTGCCGCCCGCGACCTTTTCCTTGAGCAGATTGATGGCGACATACTTCAGCGCGCCCCAGCCGGCGGCGGGGTGCTTGTACGGCTCGATGCGGGGTTCGGCTTGTGCTTCGTTCTTCTTCATGACGTGACGATGGAAAGATTCGACAGGCTTTGCAGACCAATGCCCGCAGCGTACTGTGTTCCACAATGCATGTCGGATACAGAAAATCGGAAAGAACAGGAGTACAGTTGCGCGACGATCCCTGAACCTGCCCGAATCGCATGAAGCTGTACGAAAAACTCGCCGACGAAATCGCCGAAGCCGTGCACCGCGGTGTGTTCGCGGCCGGCGAGCGGATTGCGTCGGTGCGGCAGGCGAGTCAGCAGCACGGCGTCAGCATCAAGACGGTGCTGCACGCGTATGCGCTGCTGGAGAGCCGCGGCATCGTCGAGAGCCGGCCGCAGTCGGGTTATTTCGTGCGCGACGCAGCCGCGCGGGCGCTCGCGCCGGTGCCTGCCGCGGCGCGCGCGGGCGGCAAGTCCGCGCCGCCGCCGGTGCCCGCGACGGTCGACGTGAGCCGGCTCGTGCTGTCGACACTGCGCAGCATCCGCGCGCACGATGCCGTGCCGTTCGGCTCGCCGTATCCCGATCCGTCGCTGTTTCCGTGGCGGCGCATCAACCAGTACGCGAACGCGATCGCACGGCGGCACGCGAGCTGGAATCTGATCGACGATCTGCCGCCGGGCAACCCCGAGCTGATCCGCCAGATCGCGCGGCGCTATGCGGAAAACGGTCTGCCAGTCGATCCCGGCGAAATCGTGATCACGCTCGGCGCGACCGAGGCGATCAACCTGAGCCTTCAGGCGGTGGCCAAGCCGGGCGATACCGTCGCGGTCGAATCGCCGACCTTCTACGCGATGCTGCATGCGATCGAGCGCCTCGGCATGCGCGCGATCGAGGTGGCGACGCATCCGGTCGACGGTATCGACATCGACGCGCTCGCGAAGATAATCGCGCGGCAGAAGATTGCCGCGTGCATGGTGATGCCGAATTTCCAGAATCCGCTGGGTTTCTGCATGTCCGACGAGCGCAAGCGGCAACTGGTCGAACTGCTGGCCGCGCACGAGATTCCCGCGATCGAAAACGACGTCTACCAGGAGCTGTACTTCGGCGACGCGCGGCCATCGACGCTGAAGACTTTCGACACCAGAGGGCTGGTGCTGCACTGTGCGTCGTTTTCGAAAAGCCTGACCGCGTCGTACCGGATCGGCTGGGCGCTGCCGGGGCGTTATCGCGCGCAGGTGGAGAAGCTGAAGTTCCTGAATACGCTGACGACGCCGTCGGTGCCGCAGGTCGCGGTTGCCGATTATCTGCGTCAGGACGGCTACGACCGGCATTTGCGGCATCTGCGGCGCGTGTACCGGCAACAGGCGAGCATCATGAGCGCGCTGGTGCTGCGCTTCTTCCCGGTCGGCACGCGCGTGTCGACGCCGCGCGGCGGCTACGTGCTGTGGGTCGAGCTGCCGGTTGCGATCGACTCGATGCGGCTTTATCAGGCCGCGCTTGAACGCGGGATCACGGTCGGGCCGGGGATGATGTTTTCGACGAGCAACGATTATCGGCACTTCATCCGGCTGAATTACAGCTATCCGTGGACCGCGCAGGCCGAGGCGGCGTTGAAGACACTCGGCGAGCTGGCTACGGCGATGGCGTGAACGGCGCAACACAACACAGCGAGACCGACATGAACGACGACGACATCGACCCGCAACTCGCCGCGATACTCGCGCAGCTATGGCGCGCGCATCGCGAGACGCCCCGGCGCGCGTGGTCGCTCGCGAAGCTGTCGAAGCAGGCCGGCGTGCCGATGAGCAGCTTGCGGCGGCAATTGGCGGCGCTGTCGGGCGGTGGTCTCGTCGATACGATGTTCCACGACGATGGCACCGGAGCCGTGTCGCTGAGCGAAAGCGGCGCGCAGCTTTGCGCGGAGCTGTTCGGCACGGGCGAGGGTGGCGAGTCGTCGGCCGCTGACTGAGCTTGTTGGCACGCTCGGCACCGGCGCGGAATTCAAGACCGGTGCGTTCTTCCGTCTCATTCCCCGACGCCCGCCTGCACCTGCGGTTGCATCGGCATCGGCATCGGCGCTTGCGCTTGCGGTGGCGCCATGTCCGCCGCCTCGAGCGTGGCCACGCCGCAGAACCAGTCGCCATCGCGCGGCTGATACTTCCACCGCTGACCCGACTGCCCGATCACGCTCGCACACTGCTCGTTGACGACGAGCCCGGGCTTCGCGGCCGTGCATTGCAGCGGCGAGTGGTCCGAGTGCGCTTGCGCATCCCCACCCACGGGCGCCGCGTGCCGCGCGCCGCCCGGCAAGCTCGCCAGCAGCCGCTGCAATTCGTCGATGCGCGTCGCGTACCACGTGCGCAGACACCCGGCGTCGCGGCAGTTCGCTTCGCGCCAGGCCCACTTGCTGTCGCTGTCGTCGATGAACGCGCGGCGCTGGGCGACCCGTCGACGCGCTTTCCAGTAGAGTTGGCCCAACGTGTCGTCGAGCGCCGACAGCGCGGAATCGCCGCAAATCATGCGCTCCGCCGGCGAGCGGCCGCGCTGGCAGTCGAAGCTGGTGGCGTTGGCGTACGGATGCGCGAGCAGCAGTCCGGCGATCAGGAGGGGGCGAAAGAGGGTCATCAGGTCCCCGCGGGGCATCGATTGGTCATGCCGCCGATGATCGGCCGGTTGCCCGCCCCGCAGACGTACGAACAACGCCGGAGTTCGGGCGGGTCGTTACCAGATGTTGCCGCGCGGGCTTGCCGGCTGGCATATGCCGTGCGTAAGCGCTGCGGGCGCGAGCGCGCGTTCGCGTGTCATGAAATAGGCGCAACGTCTATTGATGGGAACTGGGGGCCCATAGGCCGGCATGGTTCAAAGGCGACCATCGAAATTGGGAGAACGAATGCAACGACAACTCGTGATCGGTCTTTACATGGCAGCGGGCCTGCTGAGTTTGCCCGGCGTGGCCGCCGCGCAGTCGCAGGCCTATACGAACAGCGGGACCAACGTGCGCGCGGGCCCGGCGTCCGACTACCCGATCGTCGCGCAGCTACCGGGCGGCGTTCCGGTGACGGTGATGGGGTGCCTGAGCAATTACCAGTGGTGCGACGTCGCCACACCGAATCTGCGCGGCTGGGTGTATGCATCGCGGCTCAGTTCGCCGTACCAGGGCTACAACATGCCGCTGAACTACGGCGCCGCGCTCGGTCTGCCGATCCTCGCGTTTTCGATCAACGATTACTGGGGCAACTACTACCGCGGCCAGCCGTGGTACGGCCAGCGCTCGCGCTGGGCGCGTCATGCGCCGCCCCCGCCGCCGCGGCCGGGCGCCGGGCATCCGCCGCCGAACTGGCGGCCATTGCCGGGGCATGGGGGCGGGCGTCCGCCGGGGGGAGCGTCTACGGGCAATGCGGGTGGCCGTCCACCGGGTGGGCATCCGGGCAATGCGGGTGGAAGGCCTTCGGGTAACGAGGGAGGCCGACCACCGGGTCACGCGGGTGGACGCCCACCGGGTGGCCCCCCGCCGGGCGGCGCCGGCGGCCGTCCTCCCGGCGTGGAGCAGGGCGGCGGCGGTCGGCCACCGGGCGGCGGACCGCAAGGCGGCGGAGGCGGTCGTCCGCCGGGCGGCGGCCAGCAGGGCGGCGGAAATCGTCCCCCAGGCGGTCATCAAGGCGGGCCCCAAGGCGGTGGTCCTCAAGGCGGCGGTGGCGGCGGAACACGGCCTCCAGGAGGCGGCGGCAACAATTGACATTTGAGCGATTGACGCCGCCGCCGCGCTGAAGACAATCGTGCCAAACGGGCCGCCGCAACCTGCCGCGGCGGTCCGGCGCGTCGAGCCGCCGCGCGGCGCCTCCGGGCCACGAACCGACACCCCAAAAGCGCCGTCGTCCGTCGTACCCGCGTCAACCGATGCTTGCACGCCACACCCGTAGCCGTCCGCACGCGATGCGCTGCAGATTTTTACGCCGTGCTTAGCGTAAACCCCGGTGTGCCGCGTACACTAACTTGCCGATGTTGGGTTGGGGGGGCGCAACTATGATTTGCGAAGCGACATCACGTGGCACGACGACAGCCGCGCCGGAGGGCGCCCGCTATCGCCCGGAACGGGCCGAGGAAGTACTCGCATCCGAGCGCAGCGTGTTGCGGCTGATCACGCGCAACACGCCGCTGCCCGAGTTGCTCGACGAAGTCTGCCGTCGCGCCGAGGCGCTGCTCGGCGACGGCGCGTGCTGCTCGATCCTGCTGCTCGACCCCGACGGCTTGCATGTGCGCGTCGGCGGTGCGCCGTCGCTGCCGCCCCCGTTCAGCGCCGCGATCGAGGGTGCCGCGATCGGTCCGCGCGCCGGCTCGTGCGGCACGGCGATGTTCGAGCGCCGCCTGGTGATCGTCGACGACATCGAATCCGATCCGCTGTGGGAAAACTTCCGCGCTTTCGCATTGCCGCACGGCTTGCGCGCCTGCTGGTCCGTGCCCTTCGAAAACGACGCCGGCATCGTGCTCGGCGCGTTCGCCGTCTACTACCGCGCCACCCGCCGTCCGACCCCCGAGGAAGAGGCGATGCTGCGCGACATCGGCAGCAGCGTCGGCCTCGCGGTCCATCAGGACGCGATGGCGCAGCGCCTCGCGCATAGCGAGGAGCGTCACCGGCTGGTCGTCGATCATCTGAGCGAAGGCATCGTCGTGCAGTCGCGCACCGGCATCGTGCTTGCCTGCAATCCGAGTGCGCAGCGCATGCTGCACGTGACAGCGCAGGTCGTCGGCCGCAGCATGCAGACCGTGATGACACGCGCGTTCGGCGAGGACGGCTCGGTGATCGGCGACGGCAACCGTCCGGTCACCCAGGTCTTCGCGACCGGCAAGCCGATGCTCGGCGTGACGATCGGCCTCGAGCTGATGAGCGGCGAAGTCGTGTGGATCACGGAAAACGTGGTGCCGATCCTGCGGCCCGGCGACAGCGAGCCGGATTCCGTGCTGATTTCGTTTTCCGACATCGGGCCGGTGCGCGAGGCGCAGCGCCAGCTGAAGTACCTCGCCACGCGCGATTCGCTGACGGGCCTCTACAACCGCGCCTACCTGACCGAGCGGATGCGCGACCTGTTCGCGCCGCGCGCCAGCGGCGACCATGGCGGCGAACTCGCCAGCGTCGCCGTGCTGTTCGTCGATCTCGACGGCTTCAAGAAGGTCAACGACACCGCCGGTCACGAAGCCGGCGATACCTTGCTGTGCAGCGTCGCCGAGCGGCTGTCGGCCTGCGTCGGGCGCAGCGACACGCTGGCGCGGGTGGGTGGCGACGAGTTCGTGATCGTCGCTAGCGCGTACGGCAATACGGGTCAGTTGATCGCCCTCGCGCATCGCGTTCTCGACATGATCGCGGTGCCGTTCGCGGTGGCGGGCAACGAGTACTACCTGGGCGCGTCGATCGGCATTAGCCTCTTTCCCGAAGACGGCCAGGACGTCGCGACGCTGATGCGCAACGCCGACTCGGCGATGTATCACGCGAAGCAGCGCGGTCGCAACAACTTCCAGTTCTTCACCGCCGAGCTGAACCAGCATCTGCAGCGGCGTTTCACGATCGAGCAGTCGCTGCGGCGCGCGCTCGCGGCCAACGAGCTGAGCCTCGTGTACCAGCCGATCGTCGATAGCCAGAGCGGTCGCACGATCGGCGCGGAAGCGCTGCTGCGCTGGTACAACAGCGAACTGGGCAACGTGTCGCCGGGCGAATTCATTCCGGTCGCCGAGGACGCCGGGCTGATCGTCGAGATCGGCGACTGGGTGCTCGAACACGCCTGCCAGCAGGTTGCGCAGTGGCGGCGCACGTTGGCGCCGCATCTGATCGTCGCGGTGAACCTGTCGCCGCGGCAATTCAACGACGGGCTGCTCGAGCGGATCGAGCGCTGTCTCGCGCAGTCCGGGCTCGAACCCGCCGCGCTCGAACTCGAGATCACCGAGCGGCTGCTGATGAGCGACAGCGACACCGTGCTGCCGATGCTGTGCGCGCTGAGCGCAATGGGCGTGCGCGTGTCGGTCGACGATTTCGGCACCGGTTATTCGTCGCTGTCGTACCTGAAGCGCTTTCCGCTGCATAACCTGAAGATCGACCGGTCGTTCGTCGCAGGGCTGCCGGATCATCGCGATTCGATCGCGATCACGCAGGCGGTCGTCGCGATGGCCCACTCGCTCGGCATGAACGTGACCGCCGAGGGCGTCGAGACCGCCGAGCAGGCGGCGTTTCTGCGCGCGATCGATTGCGACAAGCAGCAAGGCTACCTGTACAGCCGGCCGGTCGGGGCTAGCGCCTATGCGCGCACGCTGTACGACGCGCAATTGATCGGCATGGCGAAGGCGTCCTGACGCGATTGTTCAGTTTGCCGAACAAGTGACTTCGCGTTGCCGCTATTTATCGGCGGCGACGCGCTCCCTAAAATTCCCCCATTGAAACGTTATTGGTGCGCGGTGCCGAAGCGGCGCTCCGCAATGGGGGTCGTGATGTCAGAGTTGATCAGAAACCAGCTTTACAGGCCATCGGTCGTGCTGCCGATGGTCGCTTTGATGCAGGTGATGGTGTCGCAAGACTTCAATCTCGGCCAGGTCGGCTGGGTATTCGCGGCGCGCGGCGCGCAGGCCGCCCTGCAGCGTTCGCGCGAGTTGATTTGCGCGGTTCATTGCCACGCCTGAGAAGTCCCGCGAAGTACCACCCAGTAATCCAGACTGACTGGCGCCGCCTCGCGCGGCGCGCGGCAAAACGGGCCATCGCCAAAGCGCCCGCACAATCCGACATCGCATGGCAGCCCGTGGCACTAAGCGTAAGATGCTACGACCTGCACCCAGACCCGGGAGAGTTGCCATGCCACAGCACTTCGACGCAGTCGTGATCGGTACGGGACAAGGCGGCTCGCCGCTCGCCGTGCGGCTCGCTCAAAGCGGGCGCCGTACCGCGGTGATCGAGCGCGCGGACTTCGGCGGCACCTGCGTCAACGTTGGCTGCACACCGACCAAATCTTATGTGGCGAGCGCCCGCGCGGCGCACGTGGCGCGCCATGCTGCGGACCTCGGCGTGCAGGTGGGCTCGGTCAGCGTCGATATGGCGGCCGTCAAGGCGCGCAAGGACCGGATCATCGGGCAGTCGCGCAGCGGCGTCGAAAAATGGCTGCGCGGCACGGAAAACATCACGGTGTTCAATGGCCATGCGCGCTTCACCGGCCCACGCACGCTCTCGGTCATTGGGCGCGACGGTCAGCTACTGGACGAGCTCAGCGCGTTCGAAATCTTCATCAACACCGGCACGCGCGCGGTCGTGCCGCCGCTCGAAGGCATCCAGCGGATTCCGTACTACACCAACTCGACGCTGCTCGAACTGACCACGTTGCCGAATCATCTGGTGATCGTCGGCGGTAGTTATATCGCGCTCGAATTCGCGCAGGTGTTTCGCCGCTTCGGCAGCCGCGTCAGCGTGCTGGTGCGCGGCGAGCGCGTGCTCAACCGCGAGGATGCCGATTTCGCCGAGTCGGTGCAGAAGGTGCTCGCGCGCGAGGGCGTCGAGTTTCATTTCGGCGTGCAGCCGACGCGCGTCGAGCTGCATCCGCATCGCGCGAACGATGTGTGCATCGGCTTCGAGCAGAACATCCCGGCGATGGAAGCATCGCACCTGCTGGTCGCGACCGGCCGCACGCCGAATACCGACGACCTCGGTCTCGACGTCGCCGGCATCGAGACCGACCGGCACGGCACGATCATCGTCGACGGCCAGCTGCGCACCAGCGTGCCGGGCGTGTGGGCGATCGGCGACGTGAACGGCCGCGGCGCGTTCACGCATACGTCCTACGACGACTACCAGATCGTCGCGGCGAACCTGCTCGACGGTGGCGCGCGCAGCGTCGACACGCGGATCATGACGTACGCGGTGTTCGTCGATCCGCCGCTCGCGCGCGTGGGCATGTCGGAAGAGGAGGTGCGCAAGAGCGGCCGCAAAGCGCTGATCGCGACGATGCCGATGTCGCGCGTGGGCCGTGCGCGCGAGCGTGGCGAAACCGACGGCTTCATGAAGGCGCTCGTCGATGCGAACAGCAAACAGATACTCGGCGCGGCGATTCACGGCGTCGAGGGCGACGAGGCGATCCATACGTTCGTCGACATCATGACGGCGGGCGCGCCATATCCGACTTTGCAATACGCGATGCACGTGCATCCGACCATCAGCGAACTCGTGCTGACGCTGCTCGATGGGCTCGAGCCGATGCAATGAACCGCGTTGACGCCGGCGCGACACGCGAATGACAAGCTCGCTCAAACCCGCACGTAACAGCGGCAACCTGTTCGACGCCGTCGCGCGGCCGGCGACGACGGCTGACGAGCAGGTCGACGCGCTCGTCGAGCAGGGCGGCGTGACGATCGAGCGGATCGTGTCGACCGGGCAGGCGAGTCCGCCCGGCTTCTGGTACGACAGCCCGCGCGCCGAATGGGTCGTGCTGCTCAGCGGCGCGGCGGTGCTCGAATTCGACGGCGACCCCGAGCCGCTTCCGATGAAGCCAGGCGATCACGTGCTGATCGAAGCGCATTGCCGGCACCGCGTCGCATATACGAGCGACACCGAGCCAAGCGTCTGGCTCGCCGTCTACTACCCGTGAGCCGCGGCGGACGGAGTCATCCGCGCGGCCGGCTCGGCGCATCGACAAATCCTCACACCATCACGGATAATCGGCAGCGGCGCGGCCCGCGCGCGATGCGCGGGCGGGCTGTGCGCCCCACCGCATTCATCTTCGGGACATCGCAGCATGGGCAAGGGACGCGTCGAAGCCTTCAGCGATGGCGTAATCGCCATCATCATCACGATCATGGTGCTCGAGCTGAAGGTGCCCGAGGGCTACGATCTCGCGGCGCTGCGCCCAGTCGTGCCGGTGTTCTGCGCTTACGTACTGAGCTTCATCTACGTCGGCATCTACTGGAACAATCACCACCACGTGTTCCATGCGGTGCAGACGGTCAACGGCAAGGTGCTGTGGGCGAACCTGCATCTGCTGTTCTGGCTGTCGCTGCTGCCGGTCGTCACGCACTGGGTCGGCCGAAACAATCTGGCCGCGTGGCCGACCGCGATGTACGGCATCGTGCTGTTCATGTCGGCGATTGCGTATTTCATCCTGACGCGCGCGCTGATTTCTCAGCATGGACGCGATTCGGCTCTGGCCAAAGCGCTGGGCAGCGACTTCAAGGGTAAGGTCTCGGTCGTTATTTACCTGACCGGCATCGGGCTCGCGTTTGTCGTGCCGTGGGCGTCGGCTGCGCTGTACGCGCTCGCGGCCGTGTGGTGGTTCGTGCCGGACCGGCGCATCGAACACGTGCTGGAGACCTGAGCAATGCTGCTCGCGCTGAAGCTCGTGCTGGTGCCGGCCTTTCTCGCCGCGCTGACGGTGGCCGCGCGCGTCTGGGGACCATCGGTCGCCGGATGGCTCGCGGGGCTGCCGGTCGTCGCTGGACCGATCATGCTGCTGCTCGCGCTCGAGCGCGGGCCGGCGTTCGCGGCGCAGGCGTCGGCGGCGTCGATTGCGGCGATCGCCGCGTTGGAGGCGTTCAATCTTGCTTATGGGTGGACCTGCCGGCGCTTCGACTGGCCGCTTGCACTGCTTGTGGGGGTGGCCGGCTGGCTCGGCGTTGCGCTGGTGATCGTGCGGCTGCCCGGCTCGGCCGGATGGGCGCTGGCGGCGGCGTGCGTGGGCGTGGCGGTGTCGCAGAGCAGCTTGCCGCGCGCGACGGGCCATGTGCCGGCGGCGCGCGTCGGGCGCGCGGATCTGGCCGTAAGGATGCTCGCGGGCGCGCTGCTGACGCTCGCGGTGACGGCGGCCTCTGCATCGATGGGCGCGGCTTGGAGTGGCGTGCTGTCGGTGTTTCCGCTGCTCGGCATCGTGCTCGCGGTATCGGCGCAGCGTGCGCATGGCGCGGACTTCGTCGCGCTGCTGATGCGCGGCATGGTGGTCGGGCGCGGCTCGTTCGCGGCGTTCTTCGCGGTGACGGCGTTGCTGCTGCCGCAGTACGGTGTGGCGACGGGCTTTGCGTGCGCGGCGGTGGTGTCGGTCGTCGTGCAGGGGTTGACGCGGCGCATGCTGGCTGGGCAGCGGCGCGCTCACGCGGCGGCGCGAGAGTTGGCGCAGCCGCAGACTGAGTGAGATCGAGCATGGCTTCACGTCGCCCACCTTCGATTGCTGCCCGTATCGGGCTCGTCTCCGACACGCACAACCTCGTGCGTCCCGAAGCGTTGCATTATCTCGACGGCTGTGATGCGATCATTCACGCGGGCGATATCTGCAACCCGGACGTGCTCGACGCGCTCGCGCGGATCGCGCCGCTGACCGCGGTGCGCGGCAACAACGATACGGGCGACTGGGCCGCCTCTTTGCCGACGCATGCGCGGCTGACCGTCCAGCAGGTGACGATTCTGGTCGTGCACGACATCGCCGAACTGGGCTGCGTGCCGCACGACGAAGGCATTCGCGTCGTTGTGAGCGGCCACTCGCACAAGCCGTCGATCGCCGAGCGCGACGGCGTGCTGTACGTCAATCCGGGCAGCGCGGGGCCGCGGCGTTTCAAGCTGCCGGTGTGCGCGGGTAGATTGATCGTCGAAGGCGCGCAGGTCAGCGCGACGTTCGATTCGCTGCTGACGTAAAAAAAGCGGGCCGGCGAATATCGCCGGCCCGCTTCGACACTACCCTAGCGAGGGATGACTGCGCGGATCAGGCACGCGCGGTCGCAGCCGCCGCGAACCCTTCATCCATCTCCTCGGCCTCGCGCTCGCCGCGCAGCACCGCGTGTGCTTCGGCGCGCGTCGCGACGCACGGGCCCGAGCCGAGCAGCGGCTTGCGCGCGGTTTCGCGTAGTGCGAGCACCGACACGATGCCGATCAGCGAGGCGCCCATCAGGTAGTACGCGGGCATCATCAGATTGCCGGTGCGGTCGACCAGCCATGCGGTCACGAGCGGCGTCGTACCGCCGAACAGCGACACCGAGATATTGAAACCGATCGCGAGCGCACCGTAGCGGATCCGGGTCGGGAACAGCGCCGGCAGCGCCGACGGCATCACGCCGGTGAAGCACGACAGCAGCACGCCGAGGATCATCAGACCGGCGAACACCGGCAACACCGTGCCCATGCGAATCAACAGCAGCGCCGGAATCGACAGCGCGAACAGACCGACGCAGCCGAGCAGCATCACCGGCTTGCGGCCGATCGCGTCGGACAGACGGCCGGCGGCGAGCGTCAACGGCATCATCAGGATCATCACGAGCAGCACGAGGAACAGGCCGTGCGTTTCGTTGAAGTGCAGCGTCGCCGACAGATAGCTCGGCAGATACGACAGCGCCATGTAGTCGGTCACGTTGAAGATCAACACGAGGCCGACGCACAGCAGCAGCGGCTTCCATTGCTGCACGAGCAACTGGCGGAACGACTGCTGCGGCACCGCGCGGTCCTCGGCTTCACGCTGTTCGGCCTGCTTCTTGAACGCGGGCGTTTCCTCGAGCTTCATACGGATGTAGAGACCAACCAGGCCGAGCGGACCGGCGATCAGGAACGGCACGCGCCAGCCCCAGGACAGCAGCGCGTCGGTCGACAGCGTCGCCGTCAACAGCGCGACCGTGCCCGCGCCGAGCACATAGCCGATCAGCGTGCCGAACTCCAGGAAGCTGCCCATGAAGCCGCGGCGCTTGTCGGTCGAGAATTCGGCGATGAAGGTCGCGGCGCCGCCGTACTCGCCGCCGGTCGAGAAGCCCTGCACGAGGCGCGCGAGCAGCAACAGCACCGGCGCGAGAATGCCGATCGTCGCGTAGTTGGGGATCAGGCCGATCGCGAAGGTCCCTGCGGCCATCATGATCATCGTCATCGCCAGCACGCGCTGCCGGCCGATGCGGTCACCGAGCGGCCCGAATACCATGCCGCCGATCGGCCGCACGAGAAACGCCGCGGCAAACGTGCCGAAGGTTGCGATGAGCTGCGCCGACGGGCTCGACGAAGGGAAGAACACCTTGCCGAGCGTTACCGCGATATAGCTGTACACGCCGAAATCGAACCATTCCATCGCGTTGCCGAGCGCCATGGCGCCGACGGCCCGTTTCAGGAGGGAGTGATCGACGACGGTGATGTCGTCGAGGGAAAGGCGTTGTTCTTGTTTGTGATGTCGCCAGAAGCCGTTGCTGGAAGCGGTCAAGGTTTAAAACTCCAATGACTGCGACGAAACTCGTGATGCGTTCCGCCTCGGTTGCTGGAAGTGCAATTTCGTGAGCGGGGCGAGGGTATCCGCGGCGCCGGTTATCCAGCGGCGGAACAGTTGGCGAAAAGAAACAAACGCCCGTGCCTCGCGATGAGTTCGCGAAAAAACACTCGTCTAGATTGTGCTGACTGTTGCACCTGCGTGGCCGTGGAAGGGGGGCAGATGCACGAAGGACGCGGGGCTGGCGGAAGCTGACCCATGCGCCACTGAAGGCTTGAAACGAAAAAGGCCGGTCTTGAATTTTTCCGCTTGAGGCGGGGAAACGACCGACGAGCCTTCTTGTTTAAAAACAGCTCGATTCAGGATGACGCACGCGCGGAAAACGCACGCCGAGTCAAACTGAAAAGAACACGAATGAAGGTGAATTGCAGCTGAAACGGGGCATATGTTAGCACGATGACAGAGGATCGTGCAAACCGGGGCGCGAGGTGAGGTCGCCGATGCGGCTGCATCCATTGCCGGGCGGGGGCTTTGGCGGGGTCTGAACGGGTTTGAAAACGGACCGCTTAGAACATTAGCGGGACGATTTTTTGACGGGAAGACGATGGGAATGCGGACACGATGCGCCGCCGATGTCAGGGCGAAAAAAATCCGCGCTTGCGGCGCGGATTTTTAGCCGTGCGTTGCCCGTTCGGGCGAAGCGTGGTGTCGAGTTGTCTCGACGTGGCAAGCTCAGGCCGACGGCGGTACGTAGCCCGATGCGGTATCCGCGCCTTCGCCGAAGAAGAACTTTTCGGTCTGCTTCATCAGATACTGACGTGCGCGCGGATCGGCCATGTTCAGACGGTTTTCGTTGATCAGCATGGTTTGCTGCTTCAACCAGGCTTGCCAGGCTTCCTTCGAGATACTTTCGTAGATCCGCTTGCCGAGTTCGCCCGGCAGCGGCGGGAAATCGAGGCCTTCGGCTTCCTTGCCGAGCTTCGCGCATTGAACCATACGAGTCATGCTGTGCTTCTCCTGTGTCGACCGGAGTTGGTGCTTTAGCACTTACTGCGGTCCCATGAAAAATGGTTACTGTATCAATGTGGGGTGGGCAGACGCCAGTTCGGATCAGATGGGGACGATCAAGCGGTTACTCAAAGCTGTTTCATCAGCACGAGCGACTTGCGCTGCCAGTTATAGAGTCGGCGACGGTCTTCGGGCAGGTCGTCGACCGTAGCCTTGACGAAGCCGCGTTTCAGGAACCAGTGTTCGGTGCGCGTGGTGAGCACGAAAATGCGTGTGAGGCCGCGTGCCCGCGCGCGCTGCTCGATGCGCTTGAGCAGACGCTCGCCATCACCGGTCCCTTGCGCTTCGGGCGCGACCGTCAGGCACGCCATTTCGCCGATGCGCTCCTGCGAATACGGATACAGCGCCGCGCAGCCGAACAGCACGCCGTCGTGCTCGATCACCGAGAAGTGGTCGATGTCACGCTCGATCTGGTGACGGCCGCGCCGTACCAGCGTGCCGTCCGCTTCGAGCGGCTCGATCAGCGCGAGAATGCCGCCGACGTCGTCCGGCGTCGCTTCGCGCAGGCTTTCGAGGTTCTCGTACGAGATCATCGTGCCGACGCCGTCGTGCAGGAACAGTTCGAGCAGCAGGCTGCCGTCGAGCGCATACGGGATGATGTGCGCGCGCGGCACGCCGCCGCGGCAGGCGCGGATCGAATGTTTCAGGTAAAACCCGGCGTCGCCGGTGACTTCGCCGCTTTCGTGCAGTTTGTAGGCGTCGTCGAGCGACAGTTCGCGGATCAGGTCGGTACCGGTTTCGCTGGCTTCCATCAGGCCCGGGGTTTCGGTCAGGAACACGATCTTGTCGGCGCGCAGCGCGATCGCCGCGGCCGAGGCCACGTCCTCCATCGACAGATTGAACGCTTCACCTGTGGGCGAGAAGCCGAGCGGCGACAGCAGCACGAGCTTGCGGCTCGCGAGCGAGTGTCGGATCGAATCCGCGTCGATTTTGCGCACGAGGCCCGTGTGCTGGAAGTCGACGCCGTCCAGAATGCCGACCGGGCGCGCCGTCACGAAGTTGCCCGACACGACGCTGATGTGCGCGTGCGCCATCGGCGTGTTCGGCAGACCCTGGCTGATCGCGGCTTCGATGTCGAGACGCACTTCGCCGGCCGCTTCCTTCGCGGACTCGAGCGCGCGCGCGTCGGTAATGCGCATGCCGTGCGAAAACTCCGATTCGACACCGTGCAGGCTCATCTGCTCCTCGACCTGCGGGCGCGAGCCATGCACCAGCACGATCTGGATGCCCATTGCCTGCAGCAGCGCAATGTCGGACACGAGTGCATTCAGCAGCCCCTGATGCACCACTTCGCCGCCGAAACCGACAACGAATGTCTTGTTTCGGAACGCGTGGATATACGGTGCGACTGAACGCATCCAGTCGACGAATTGCGCGTGCTGGGCGAGGGTTTCCGTCGAGTCGGCGGGGGCCGGAACGCTCGCGGGCGCGGGGACGAGGTCGGTTTGGGAATTCATGCCGGGGATTATAATGCGCCCCCATGTCGAATGTACCCAAAAGTCCCGCTGGGGCGAACGAGAAACCGGCGTCGTCCGGCGAGCCGGCCAACCCCGGCGACACGATGCGCCAGCCTGCGCAGGATGCGAGACCCGATCAGGCGCATGACGCGCGTCGGGGGGAGGCCGCGTCTGCGCGAAAAGTGCCGCCGGAAGCCGGCGGTGTAGGCCGTGAAGGTCGCGAAGAGCACGCTGGCGCGCGAGGCGCGGCGCGTGACGAACGGCGCGGTGTGTCTCGCGCTGAATCGGGTGAAGTGTCTGGTGCAAAGCGGGGCAGTGCGGGTCGTAGCGAGCAACGTGGTGCTTCGTTGAGCGAGCAGCTTGGCCAGTTCCGTTCCGCGCTTCATAACGCGGCCCGCGAGCAGCAGGGCGCTGGGCCGCAAAGCGAGCACCGCAGTACGCCTCCGACCGCGCCCAGCGGTGCGCATGGCCGGCAGGCTCGCGATGAACGAGGCGATGCGCGGCAAAGCGAGCAGCGTGACGAAGTCCGCGACGCGCGCTCGGACACACCTCGCGTTGAACAGCGTCGTGCGCCTCGCAACGAACAGGGGGAGCGCGGGCCACGTCACGAGCAACCCGGGTCTGCCCGCGGCGAGCCACGTCACGGCTCGCGCGACACGCAATCGCACGACAAACAATCGGGCGAGCCGCGCAAGGAGCCTCGCGCGCCCCGCGAACCGAGGCCGCCGCGGGTCGTCGAGCCGAATCCGATTCCACCGATCACGTTCCCCGAAGCGCTTCCTGTCTCCGGTCGTCGCGATGAGATCGCGCGGGCAATCGCGGAGAATCAGGTCGTGATCGTGTCGGGCGAAACCGGCTCGGGCAAGACCACGCAGCTGCCGAAAATCTGCCTCGCGCTCGGCCGTGGTCTCGGTGCCGGCGGCAATGGTCTGATCGGCCATACGCAGCCGCGTCGGATCGCGGCGTCGGCGACCGGGCGCCGGATCGCCGAGGAACTCGGCACGCCGTTCGGCGAAGTGGTCGGCTACAAGGTGCGGTTCAACGACAACCTGGCGCCGGGCGCATCGGTCAAGCTGATGACCGACGGCATTCTGCTTGCGGAAACGCAGACCGATCCGCTGCTGAAAGCCTACGACACGCTGATCATCGACGAAGCGCACGAGCGCAGCCTGAACATCGATTTTCTGCTCGGCTACCTGAAGGAGATTCTGCCGAAGCGTCCCGACCTGAAGGTGATCGTGACCTCGGCGACGATCGACGCCGACCGTTTCGCGCGTCACTTCGGCAGCGACGACAAGCCCGCGCCGGTGATCGAAGTGAGCGGGCGACTGTATCCGGTCGAGGTGCGTTACCGGCCGGTGGTCGAGGACAGCCCGGCGGTCAAGGCGGCGCAAGGGACCTCGGGTGCGGCGTCGTCTGGCCGCGAACGCCCGAAGACGCAGCGCGAGACCGACCGCGATCTGATGGAGGCGATCGTCGACGCCGTCGACGAACTGTGCCGCGAAGGCCACGGAGACGTACTGGTGTTCCTGCCCGGCGAGCGCGAAATACGCGACGCCGCCGAGGCGCTGCGCAAACATCATCCGCCCCATACGGAGATTCTGCCGCTGTTCGCCAGGCTCTCGGCCGCCGAGCAGGAGCGCGTGTTCCGCGCGTCGAACGCGCGCCGCATCGTGCTGGCGACCAACGTCGCCGAAACTTCGCTGACGGTACCCGGCATCCGCTACGTGGTCGACACGGGCCTCGCGCGCGTGAAGCGCTACTCGTATCGCAACAAGGTCGAGCAGCTGCAGGTCGAGTCGATTTCTCAAGCCGCCGCGAACCAGCGCGCGGGGCGTTGCGGCCGGGTCGCCGATGGCATCTGCATTCGTCTGTACGAGGAAAGCGACTTCCAGGGCCGTGCGCGCTTCGCCGATCCGGAAATTCTGCGCTCGTCGCTCGCTTCGGTGATTCTGCGCATGAAGTCGCTGCACCTGACGGCGATCGAAACGTTCCCGTTTATCGAACCGCCGCCGGGCCGTGCGATTTCCGACGGCTACCAGTTGCTCAACGAGCTCGGCGCCGTCGACGACGACAATCAGCTGACGCCGCTCGGCCGCGAACTCGCGCGGTTGCCGCTCGACCCGCGCGTCGGCCGCATGATCCTCGCCGCGCGCGACCAGCAGGCGCTGAAGGAAGTGCTGATCATCGCGAGCGCGCTGTCCGTGCAGGACCCGCGCGATCGCCCGATCGAAGCTCAGGAGCAGGCCGACCAGGCGCATCGCCGGTTCGCCGACGAGCGCTCCGAATTCCTGCAGTGGCTGAAGATCTGGAACTGGTTCGACGAAGCGATCGCGCACAAGAAATCGAACCGGCAGTTGCAGGACGAGTGCCGCAAGAACTTCCTGTCGCAATTGCGGCTGCGCGAGTGGCGCGATGTCCATTCGCAATTGCTGACGGTCGTGCGTGAGCACGGCTGGCGCCTGAACGAAGCGGAGGCTACGTTCGAGCAGATCCATCTTGCGCTTCTGACCGGCCTGCTCGGCAACATCGGCCTGAAAGCCGACGACGAGCCGTACTATCTCGGCGCGCGCGGCATCAAGTTCTATTTGTGGCCGGGCTCTGCGCTCGTGAAAAAAGCGGGCAAGTGGGTGATGGCTGCAGAACTCGTCGAAACGAGCCGGCTTTACGCGCGCTGTATCGCGAAAATCGAGCCGGAGTGGGTCGAGAAGGTCGGCGCGCATCTGCTGAAGAAGTCGCTGTCCGAGCCACATTGGGAAAAGCGTGCAGCGCAGGTGTCCGCGTTCGAGCGCGCGATGTTGTATGGCCTGCCGATTTACCACCGGCGGCGCGTCGCATTCGGCAAGCAGGACCCTGCGCGGGCGCGCGAGCTGTTTATTCGCGGTGCGCTTGTTGAAGGGGAGTTCGACACGAAGCTTGCGTTCTTCGCGCACAACCGCAAGCTGCTTGCCGACATCGAACAGCTCGAGCACAAGTCCCGCCGTCAGGACGTGTTGGTCGACGACGAGTTGATCTACGCGTTCTACGATCAGGCGCTGCCGGATGGCGTCTACACCGGCGCGTCGTTCGAGCGTTGGTATCGCGATGAAGTCAAAAAGAGCGGCCAGGCGGAGGACAAGCTGAGGCTGTTGTATTTGTCCCGCGACGATCTGATGCGGCACGAAGCGGCGGGTGTCACGACGGATCTGTTCCCGAAGCGGCTGACGATGGCGGGCATCGAGATGGCGCTGACCTATCACTTCGAGCCGGGTACGCCGCGCGACGGCGTAACGCTCGCGGTGCCGCTGTATGCGCTGAATCAGGTCGACGCGCGTCGTTGTGAGTGGCTCGTGCCCGGCATGCTGAAAGAAAAGACGCAGTTGCTGCTGAAGTCGCTGCCGCAGAAGCTGCGTCGGCATTGCGTGCCGCTCCCCGAATACGCGGCGGGCTTCGTCGAACGGCACAGCGCACAGCGCTTCGGAGTAGGGGGCCTGCTCGAGGCGCTGATCGCCGACGTGCGCGAGCAGACCCAGGTCGCGATGAAGCAGTCCGACTTCAAGCTCGAGACGCTGCCCGCGCATCTGTTCATGAACTTCAAGGTCATCGACGAACATGGCCGGCAACTCGCGATGGGGCGCAATCTGTCGCAACTGCGCGCGGAGCTCGGCGGTCAGGCGCAGCAGCATTTCCAGAAGCTCGTTTCGGGCGCGGCAGGCGCCGCGCTGGCCGATGCGGGCGGCGGCGGTGTCGCAACACCTGCGCGCTCTCCAGATCTGGCTGCGAGTGGCCCGGCGCGCGGCAAGGGCGCGGCCGCGCCACAACCCGCGACGCCGGATGGCGCACCAGCCACCGCGCTGTACGAAAACCTGACCACGTGGAATTTCGGCAAGCTGCCCGAATTGCTCGAAATTCGCCGCGGTGGTCAGACGTTGTTCGGCTATCCGGCGCTCGTGGACCGTGGCACCCATTGCGACGTCGAGGTGTTCGATTCGCCGGAAGAAGCCGCGCGGATTCATCGGGCGGGCTTGCGTCGGCTTTTCGCACTGCAATTGAAGGAGCCGATCAAGTATCTGGAGAAGAATCTGCCGGGTCTGCGCGAAATGGCCATGCAATTCATGCCGCGCGGCACGCAGGAAGAACTGCGCGATCAGCTGATCGACACCGCACTCGACCGCGCGTGTCTGCAGGACCCCCTGCCCGACGACGATGCGAGCTTCCATACCCGACGTGACGAAGGGCGTAGCCGCCTCACGTTGCTCGCGCAGGAAATCTCGCGGCTGGTTGGCCAGATCCTCGCCGAATACGCGAGCCTGATGAAGAAGCTTCTGCAGGCAAAGCCATTCGCGGCCGCGTACTCCGATCTGCAGAATCAACTCGATGCGCTGATCGGCAAGCGTTTTGTCGTCGATACGCCGTACGCCCAACTCGCACATTTCCCGCGTTATCTGAAGGGGATGGCGTTGCGTATCGACAAGCTGCGCGCGGACGCCACCCGCGACGCGCGGCAGTTCGCCGAATTCCAGCCGCTGCTGCAGCATTATCAGCGGGCGGTATCGCAGCGCGGCGGCGTCGTGGATCCGCGGCTTGCGGAATTCCGCTGGCTGCTCGAGGAATTGCGCATCTCGCTGTTTGCGCAGGAGCTGCGCACGCCGATGCCGGTTTCGGTAAAACGCCTGCACAAAGTGTGGGAGTCGATGCAGCGCTAAAGCCAGGGCGCTCGCCTGTGGACGCGGGGCACTGGGTGTGCACCGCGTCCGGGCTTTGTCCGATACGTTCGCTCGAACTGATTTCACCAATGCATCCCCGCGCCGATCGATGCGCCGAACTGCCGGCGCGAGTCGGTGCTGCCTTGGACCTTGTAGATCCATTTGCCAGTGTTCGACAACTGCGACACGCTAATCGCGAGTGCGGATTGACCACCGTACGTGCCGCCGGCCATGGCGACCATGCCGTGTCCCGGCAGGACCGCTTGTGGCAAGCCCGCCATCGCGATCGCCGATGCCGTGCCTGCGTAACTGTCCCGGCGGGCGGAACGGATCTGGTCGTCGGTATAGCGATTCGCCGCGCTGATCGCGCCGCTCATGCTTTGCTGCAGCTGATTGACGTTGACCGCGTCGGTGCCTCGCACGCCGGCCGCGACATTGGTGATCTGGCGCTCCTGGCCCGCCGAGCCAACGGATACTGAGTTCGCGCGGTCTGCGATGGAGCCTTGGCCTAAGGCCACCGAGTTGTCGGCGCTCGCGTTGGCCGCGGCGCCCACCGCCGTCGCGTTGTTGCCGTTGGCGATGGCATTCGCTCCGATGCTTGCCGCGCTGGCGCCGCTTGCTTGTGCATTCGCTCCGACGGCAATGGCGTTCGTGCCGGACGCCTGAGCGTTCGCACCTTCGGCGACCGCGTTGGCGCCGCTTGCCCGCGCGTTCGCCCCAGCCGCAATCGCGTGTGCGCCCGATGCCTGCGCGGTTTCAGTCGCACTGTCGCCCTCCGCGCTGAACAACGCGCCGGCTGTGCCGATCGCCGCGTTATTGATCGCGCCTTCGAGCGCCGCGTTCAGCTGACCGAGGTTGACCGCGTCGGACGCGAGCACGCCGTCCGCGACGTTGTGGATGGCGGTGCGCTCTGTGGTATCCCCGCCGAGCGTAATGCTGTTGTGATTGATGCTGCCGTCGGCGTTCGTGTCGTACATGACCGCGCCGTCCAGTTTCGCTGCGTTCGCGCTGCTCCGGTCGCTCACCGCTTTCAGCTGGGCGACGTTGACCGCATCGGTGTCGGCGGTGCCAGCCGCGACGTTGGTGATCTGGCGCTCGTTGCCCGGTGAACCGACCGACACGGTACCCGCGCGATCGGCAATCGAGCCCTGGCCGAGCGCGACGGAGTTTGCGGCTAGCGCGCTCGACTGATAGCCGAGCGCGAGGGCGCCGTCTCCGTTTGCCGTCGCGCTGGCCCCGAGCGCCGTGGCCCCTGAGCCGTAGGCCGACGCTGATGCGCCCAGCGACGTAGCGCCGGCCGTGCCGGCGGCAGCGCCCGCGCCGATCGCGGTCGAGTCGGTTGCGCTCGCGCTGGCGCTCGTGCCGAATGCGCTTGCGTCGGTGCCCATGGCGCTGGCGTTGCTGCCCGCGGCGAGCGCGTGCGTGCCGTCTGCGAGCGCGTCGTTGGAGCCGTCGGCCGGGTCAGCAGCGCTGAGGTAATGCTGCGCGCTGCTTTGAGCGAGTGCATCGACCTTGTTGTCGACCGCGCTCAACTGGCTCACGTTGACCGCGTCAGTGGGCGCGGCGCCCGCGGCGACGTTGGTCAGGCGACGCTCATTGTTCGCCGAACCGAGCGAGACTTCGCCTGTCGCGCTGGAGGCTGCGACCGGGGTCGCGCCCACTCCCCCGGGCACAAACGCGCTTTGCGACAGATCCGTCGTGGTGCTGGCATTGGCGCCAAGCGCGACGCTGTTGTCGGCGCTCGCGTTCGCGTTGCTGCCGAGCGCGATCGCGCCGGCTCCGGCCGCCGTTGCGCCGAAGCCGATTGCACTGGCGTAGGCGCCGCTCGCCTGCGCAGCGACGCCAAGGGCGATGGCGCCGACACCGCTGACGAGGGTACTACTACCCAGCGCGACGCTAGAATCCGCCAGCGCCGAGGCCCATGCTCCGGCGGCAAGCGAGCTGGTGCCTCCGGCCTGCGCGACATAGCCGAGCGCGGTCGATCCGACGCTGGTTGCCGTGGATAGAGAACCGAACGCGGAGGCAGCCGAATTCGCCGCGATTGACCCGGAGCCCGCTGCGACCGAGTCGACGCCGAGCGCCGATGCGTTCAGACCGACCGCGGTCGCGCGTTCCGTTTGCGCATTCGCATAGGGCCCGAAGGCGCTCGCGCCTTCACCCTGTGCGGAAGAGGAGAGACCCACGGCGACTGCGCTGTCGCCCTGTGCGGTGGCGCCTGCCCCTACCGCGAGCGCGCCGTCGTTTTGCGCGTTCGCCTGCGAGCCGATCGCCAGCGATGAGTTGCCGCTTGCGATGGCCTGTGCGCCTATCGCGACCGCGGCGTCACCGGGCGCGCTGGCCGTGCCGACCTCGACGGAAGCGACGCCGGCGCCGTTCGCTTCCGTGACGTAAAGGGCCGCCGCTATGGCAACACCCGCGGTACGTCGAACCGCCCGGGCGATGCCTTTCTGGCGCGCGCAAGCAACGTGTGTTTGCAGGCAGGCTGTTCGCGGCGCCGCGACTTTTCTTTGAGACGTGGTACGGCGAATTATCGAAATATGCTTGGGCATCAATTTACATTCCTCCGCATTATTGTGCTTTGTGCGTGCAGTGTGTAATTCAAGATAAACACGATGTTATTGCCATGGTGGGTTTTAAAATATTGAAAATACAAAACGCTGGGCATTGATGAAACATGCGCTATTTGGTCGAGCGCGCGTCGTCCCCGCGTTGTGCGCGCGGCATTCATGGGTGAGGCGCTGGCGAGGCGACGCGTAGAAGAATTCTCCGATGTCCGCGCGCAATTCGGGTATCAGCGAACTCCGAAATTCAAACGGGCTAAAAAATATATTAATACAGGTAGATTTTAACTGTGTGAAAAAAGGAATATTCCTATTTTTTCGCTAATGCTTTTGGGCGATATTGGCGTGTGGTTGATGCATGATTGATTCTGACAAGGAGAGGCACATTGATTTCTCACTCGAAAACGCGTGACGCGAGCATCGAACTGGACGTGGTAGACGAACCCACCTGCGCGCGGCCGCACTTCATCGCATCCGTCATTTTTCGGTCGTCGCCCGGTGACTTACGTCAACCGCTCGGGCCGGCAAACGTTCTACAATGACCGTTGTTCTCCGAAGCGAGTTTTCATGCGTAAATTTCTTCTTCCCGGCTTCACTGCCACGTTCGCCGCGACTGCGGTGCTGGTCGCCGCCGCAGGCTTTTTTTCTCCGGCGGCGCACGCCAATAACGTGATCGTGCTCAATTCCGGTGAGGCCACGCTGAGCCTGATCGACGAGAACAGCCGCCAGGTCATCGGCACCGTGCCCACGGGCAAGGAACCGCATCACCTGATGGTCACGCCGGACAATTCCTCGCTGATCGTCGCCAATTCGGTGTCGAACAACCTGATGTTCGTCGATCCGAAAACGGGGCAGTTGCAGCGCTGGGTCGAAAATATCGAAGATCCCTATCAAATCGGTTTTTCGCCGGATCGCAAGTGGCTCGTCACTACGGGCCTGCGGCTCGACCGCCTCGACATCTACCACTACGACAACCAGAAGAACCAGATGACGCTGGCTACACGGCTGCCGCTCGCGGTGATGCCGAGCCACATGGCGTTCACGAACGACAGCAAGACGGTGTTCGTTTCGCTGCAGATCTCGGGCGAACTCGCCGCCATCGATCTGCCCACGCAAACCGTCAAATGGAAGATGAAGGTCGGCAAGGTGCCCGCGGGCCTGTGGATGACGCCGGGCGAAAAGTACCTGCTCGTTGGCATGACCGGCGAGGACTACGTCGCCGTCGTGGATTGGCGCAACCAGAAGGTTGTCAAGACGATTCACACCGGCAAGGGCGCCCACAACTTCCGCTCGCTCGCCGACGGCAAGCATGTCGCGGTGTCGAACCGCGTCGCTAGCACGATCAGCATCATCGACGAAGACACGCTCACCAACGTCGGCGACATCAGCGGCCTGATGCCGGGACCGGATGACATGGAACTTTCCGCCGACAAGCGCTATCTGTGGGTGACCTTCCGCTTCGCGAAGCACATTGGCATCATCGATCTCAACACGCGCAAGCTGATCCAGACGATTGCAGTGGGCCGCTCGCCGCATGGCATCTATTTCTTCAACCGCGCGCCGGTCACGGCGCCGAACGGTGCTTGAGGGGTCTCAGCGGGTGCCTGAGAGCAACAGAGCAGAGCCCGGGCGCCACGAGCCATCAAGAATGAAGTAACAGGCCAGCACAATGTTCCATCTGATTTTCTCCACACTCGACAGCTTCGTTTCAGCCACGCAGACGTGGCTGTACGTCGACGTGGTACAGCCGCTGCTGTTCCGGTTCAATCTGATGGACTACGACGAGGACACCTACGACAGCCTGTACTGGGTCATCGTCGGTGTGCTCGAGGTGCTCGCGATGTACGCGATCCTGCGTCCGCTCGAGGCGCTGCGCCCGGTCGAGCAATGGGAAAACCGCAAGGCAGTGCGCGTCGACGTGCTGTACACCTGGATCGCAAAGCTCGGCATTCTGAACCTGTTCTTTTTCTTCGCACTGCAGCCATTCTTCGACAACGTGCAAGGTTGGCTCCGGCTTCACGGCATCGCGAACCTGAACTTCGACAACCTGTGGCCTGGCGTGACCACGCAGCCGCTCGTCACGTTCGTCATGTATCTACTGGTGCTCGATTTCGCCGGGTACTGGTATCACCGCGGGCAGCACCGCTTCGGCGTGTGGTGGGAACTGCATGCGGTACACCATAGTCAGCGGCAGATGTCGCTGTGGTCCGACGATCGTAACCATCTGCTCGACGATTTGCTGCAGGCGTCGTTCTTCGCGGTGATCTCGCTCGCGATCGGTGTGCCGCCGTCGCAGTTCGTCGTGCTAGTCGCGGTCACGAACCTCGCGCAAAGCGTGCAGCATGCGAACATCCGCCTGTATTACGGCTGGCTCGGCGAGCGGCTGCTCGTCAGTCCGACATTCCATCGCCGTCACCACGCGATTGGCTTGGGTCATGAAGGGCTCAAGTACGGCTGCAATTTCGGCGTGCTGTTCCCGTGGTGGGACATGCTGTTCCGCAGCGTGTCGTGGAGCCGCGACATGGAGCCGACCGGTATCAGCGATCAGCTCGAAGGCCGCCGCTATGGCGATGGCTTCTGGACGCAGCACTGGTTCGCCTTCGTGCGCATCGCGCATCGCCTCGTATCGAAGCGCCGCGCAACCCGCAACGACACCGCCGCCGTTTGAGTTCATTCAGAGTTCATTCAGAATCCATTCTGAGCCCATTGCGCATCCATTCGTGCACGCGTCCGCCGCCCCGCCCACTTGCGCCGGCGGCGGGTCCCTTGGTTTATGCTGTGCACGTTCGTGCGCGCCTCCAGTGCCCCAGCATGCCAGGCCGGCGCGGCGCGTTTTTCCCGTCCATCGTTTCGTACGCAGGCATTGGCTCGCATGAATGATCTGTTGCGCTCGTTTGGGCGCGCACTCGCAAGCGCGTTGCATCCGCGCATGCTCTGGCTGACCTTCAAACCGTTTATCGTCGCGACGGTCGGCTGGGGATTACTGCTGTGGTTTTTCTGGCAGACGCTGACCGGCGCGACCCGCACCTGGCTCGACGAGTGGTCTTTCACCGCCACGCTTTATCATCTGTTCGACGTGCTCGGTTTTTCGACGCTACACGCGGTCATCGCGCCGTTCATCGTGATTGCGATGGCGATCCCGTTGATCGTCGTCACGGTGCTGCTGCTGATCGCCATGCTGTCGATGCCGGCCGTGATCCGCTTTCTCGCGGCGCGCCAGTTCGCCGGGCTGGAGATACGACGCGGCGGAACATGGTACGGTAGCCTCGGTCAGGCGCTCTCGACCACGCTGCTGTGTCTCGTCCTGCTGATCGTCACGTTGCCGCTGTGGCTCGTGCCGCCGTTCTTCGCGCTGATTCCGCCGCTGCTGTGGGGTTGGCTCACGTATCGCGTGATGACCTACGACGCGCTCGCGTTGCATGCGACGCCCGACGAGCGGCGCGAACTCGTGCGGCGCCATCGGTTGCCGTTGCTGCTGATCGGTGTCGTGAGCGGCCTGCTAGGTTCGCTGCCGACGCTGCTATGGGCGTCGTCTGTATGGCTGATCGTGCTGTTCCCGGTGATTACGACGGTGACGATCTGGATTTACGCGTTCATCCTCGTGTTCTCGGCGCTATGGTTCGGCAACTACTGCCTACGCGCGCTGCAGCGGATGCGGGCGGAAGCGTCTGGCGGCGCGCGCGAGGTCGCGCCGATTCCCTACTGATCCAAACGAAAGAGGCGGCAATGGCATTTGGCGTCATCATCATCGGCGATGAAATCCTGTCGGGCAGGCGCGTCGACAAGCATCTACCGAAGGTCATCGAGTTGCTCCGGGCGCGCGGGCTGTCGCTCGGCTGGGCGGAGTACATCGGCGACGATCCGGAGCGCATCACGGCGACGCTGCGTCGCACGTTCGCGTCGGGCGACATCGTTTTCTCGACGGGCGGCATCGGCGCGACACCTGACGACCACACGCGCCAGTGCGCGGCGGCCGCACTCGGCGTGCCCCTCGAACTGCATCCGGAGGCGGCGAAGCTGATCCAGGAGCGCATCCGCGACATGTATCCGGCGACTTCGACGACGCCGCTCGATCTGAACTCGCCCGAGAACCGGCATCGCCTGAACATGGGCACCTATCCGCAGGGCGCGGACATCATTCCGAACGGCTACAACAAGATTCCGGGCTTTTCGATCCGCCAGCACCATTTCGTGCCGGGTTTCCCGGTGATGGCCTGGCCGATGATCGAGTGGGTGCTCGACACGCAGTACGCGCATCTGCATCACACCACGCCTCACGCTGAAAAGTCGCTGCTGGTGTTCGAGCTGCCGGAGTCACGCGTGACGCCGCTGATGGAGAAAATCGAGCGCGATTTTCCGGGCGTGCGGGTGTTCAGCCTGCCGAGCGTCGGGGATGCGGAGCGCGGTGGTGTGTATGCGCGGCATCACATCGATCTCGGTGTGAAGGGTGAACCGGAAGCCGTCGCCGCGGCGTTCGTGAAGCTGCGCGAGGGGGTGCATCTGCTCGGTGGCGATATCGTCGAGCCTGAAGTAGCGGCCGCGGCGGCAGCCGCCACCGGTAAGCTGCGAAGCTGAGCGGCTGGCAGCGGTTCGCGCCGGAGGGTTGGGTTGGCGCGGGCCGCGACATCCCAGTGTCACAACCCGCGCCGACGATGCAATCAATGCGTGGTCGGCGCGTCCCGTTTTGATTGGCCTGCCTCAGCCCCGTGCGACGGGGCTTGCGCATGCGAGGGCAGTGCGCCGACCGCCGTCAGGCGCCGATCCACGGCAAGCCGTGAAAACACCATCCCGACACCGTCTTCCGATGCCCCTGGCCGTCCTTGTCGCCTTCGAAGCCTTCCAGCAGGTCGTACGCCTTCGTGAAGCCGGCCTGGGTCGCGGCGATCGCGGCGAGCTTCGAGCGCGCGGCGCTGCGGCACAGGAACAGCACTGGCGTGTCGGGCGAGGCGACCTGCGCGAGTTGCTGCATGAACTCCTGATTGGGCACCGCGCCCGGATAGCGCGTCCATTCGACATGCGCGTATTGGCCATCACCGATCACCGGCCGGCCGACCCAGTCGAGTTCGGCGCGGGTACGCACGTCGACGAGACGGGTGCGCGGATCGAGTTCCAGCAGTTCGAACGCCTCGGCCGGCGATACCGCGCCCGCGTAGGGCAACTGGTTCTCGGCGCGACGGGCGTCCGCCTTCGCGTAAAGCTGTTCGAGCGTGCTCATGAGCGTCAATCTCCTTCGGACCAAATGATCATTCTAGCGCGCGGCAGGCACCGCGCAGACCTGGGTAGACTGGGTGTCGTCGGGCAGTCGGTGGGCGCTGTCCCAACCTCGATGCGCAAATGTGGTGCAATTTCACCTGAATGCACCAAAATGGAAGATAACGTGTTTTCCAAAGCGGTGAATGCACAAAACTGGTGCGCACGGATGTTCGGGCGTTTCTTCGTGGCGCCGCCCGCGCTCCAGGCGTAGCCCGCACACGTAAGCGCAGTAAGGATTCGCGCCGAATTGGCTCAGTGTGGGCCCAGAGGTGGCACACTATCTGCTTTATTGGTGCCGATCGATTGGTCCCGCAGAATTTTCCGCCTGCGACGCCGTATATGTGGACGTTCCGGGACGGGTCAGCTAGATTGGGCGGCGGCTGAATTCCGCCGAAATTGTTAATCAGGAGATAGGTTATGAGTAAATCCGTGGCCGACGTCGTTCAACTCGTCAAAGACGAAGACGTCAAGTTTGTCGACTTCCGTTTCACCGACACCCGTGGCAAGGAGCAACACGTTTCGGTGCCGGTGTCGGCATTCGATGAAGACAAGTTCGAAAGCGGCCATGCGTTTGACGGTTCGTCGATTGCCGGCTGGAAGGGCATCGAAGCATCGGACATGTTGCTGGTCCCGGACGCGAACACGGCCTTCATCGACCCGTTCTTCGAAGAATCGACCCTCGTGCTGACTTGCGACGTCGTCGAACCGGCTGACGGCAAGGGCTACGAGCGCGACCCGCGCTCGCTCGCGAAGCGCGCCGAAGCGTACCTGAAGAGCTCGGGCCTCGGCGACACGGCCTTCTTCGGTCCGGAACCGGAATTCTTCATTTTCGACTCGGTGCAGTGGAACACGGACCAGTCGGGCTGCTTCATCAAGATCGGCTCGGAAGAAGCACCGTGGTCGTCGGCGAAGGAATTCGAAGGCGGCAACACCGGTCACCGTCCGGGCACCAAGGGCGGCTACTTCCCGGTCGCGCCGGTCGACACGTTCCAGGACATCCGCTCGGAAATGTGTCTGCTGCTCGAACAGATCGGCATTCCGGTCGAAGTGCACCACCACGAAGTGGCGGGCCAGGGCCAGAACGAAATCGGCACCAAGTTCTCGACGCTCGTGCAGCGCGCGGACTGGCTGCAGCAGATGAAGTACATCATCCACAACGTCGCGCACACGTACGGCAAGACGGCGACGTTCATGCCGAAGCCGGTCGTCGGCGATAACGGCTCGGGCATGCACGTTCACCAGTCGATCTGGAAGGACGGCCAGAACCTGTTCGCGGGCAATGGTTACGCAGGTCTGTCGGAATTCGCGCTGTTCTACATCGGCGGCATCATCAAGCACGCTCGCGCGCTGAACGCGATCACGAACCCGGGTACGAACTCGTACAAGCGTCTCGTGCCGCACTTCGAAGCGCCGGTCAAGCTGGCTTACTCGGCTCGCAACCGTTCGGCATCGATCCGTATTCCGCACGTGTCGAACCCGAAGGGCCGCCGTATCGAAACGCGCTTCCCGGATCCGCTGGCGAATCCGTACCTGTGCTTCTCCGCGCTGATGATGGCGGGTCTGGACGGCGTGCAGAACAAGATTCACCCGGGCGAAGCTGCCGACAAGAACCTGTACGACCTGCCGCCGGAAGAGGATGCAAAGATCCCGACCGTGTGCGCCGGCCTCGACCAGGCTCTCGACGCACTCGACGCGGACCGCGAGTTCCTGACGCGCGGTGGCGTGTTCACGGATTCGATGCTCGACGCGTACATCGAACTGAAGACGGGCGAGCTGCAACGCTATCGTCAGTCGGTGCACCCGATCGAATTCGAAATGTACTACTCGCTGTAAGCGGCCATGGCGCTTCGCCCTTCACGCGGCGAAGCGCTTTGCCCGACGCTCGCGATCGGTCACGAAGGGACGGCGGCGCCGTCCCTTTTTCGTTAAACCGTACGCACGGCCGGCCGCGCGCGGTCAACACGCAATTCGACGAATCACCCACAGGCCACACTCCTGATTTACCACCATCTCCTACCGGCCACACTGCAAGATGGTTCTCAAGAATCTGATCAAGGCAAGGAAAGGACACGAACAGACGCTGTCGGATGACGTTCAGCTCGTGAGCTCTGGCTTGCTGCCGGGTTTCGAGGCGTTGCCCACCGTCGTGCTGGTGCTCGAGAAGCGCACGCTGCGCGTCGCGTTCGCGAATCCGTCGGCGGAATCGATGCTGGAGATGTCGCGCAAGCAACTCACGCAGATGGCGTGGCCGGACATCTTCTCGAATGCGGACGAACTGGTCGCGACGATCACCGCGATCGCCGCGCACCGTTTTCACGCGACGCATCTGGACGCCGTGCTAGAGCGTCCCGGCCACGAGCCGCTGCACGTGCATGCGATCGTCGGCTTTCTGGAAAGCGCGCAGGACTACGTGTTGCTCGAACTGTTCGAGAACGAGCGGCATCTGCGCACCGACCGCGAAGAGCGCATCAACGACCTGACGGCGGTCAACAAGCATCTGATCCGCAATCTTGCGCACGAAATCAAGAATCCGCTCGGCGGCATTCGCGGCGCCGCGCAGTTGCTCGAGTTCGAACTCGGGGAGCGTCAACGCGACGAGTTGCGCGAGTACACCCAGGTCATCATCAAGGAATCGGACCGCCTGCAGACGCTGGTCGACCGCTTGCTCGAACCGCACCGGCATCCGCATATCGTCGGCGACGTGAATATTCACGAGGTGTGCGAGCGCGTGCGTCAGGTGATTCTCGCGGAATTTCCCCGCGGTCTGACGATCGAGCGCGACTACGACGTCAGCGTGCCGGATCTGCGCGGCGACAAGGAGCAGCTGATCCAGGCGCTGCTGAACATCGTGCGCAATGCGGCCGAGGCGTTGCGCGAGCGGATCTCGCAGGGCGATGCGCGTATCGAGTTACGTACGCGCATCGCGCGCAAGGTCACGATTTCAAAACGCCTGTGCAAGCTGGCATTGGACTTGCATATCGTCGACAACGGCCCAGGCATTCCCGAAGAGATTCGCGACCGCATTTTCTATCCGCTCGTATCGGGGCGCGAGGACGGCAGCGGTCTCGGTCTCACGCTTGCGCAGACTTTCGTGCAGCAGCACGAAGGTCTGATCGAGGTGGATAGCCGGCCGGGCCATACCGAGTTTCAGATTCTGCTGCCGCTCGATCTCTAGATACCACCAAGCACCTCAAGACCGACCTTATGAAGCCGATCTGGATAGTAGACGACGATCAATCAATTCGCTGGGTGCTCGAGAAAGCGCTGGCGCGCGAGAACTTCGCGACGCGCAGCTTCGCGAACGTGCGCGAAGCGTCGGCCGCGCTCGATCACGACAGCCCGCAGGTGCTGGTCTCCGATATCCGCATGCCCGGCGGCTCCGGGCTGGAGCTGCTGCAGACCGTACGCGACAAAGTGCCGGGCTTGCCGGTCATCATCATGACCGCGTTCTCGGATCTCGATAGCGCGGTCGCCGCATTCCAGGGCGGTGCGTTCGAATATCTCGCGAAGCCGTTCGACATCGATAAGGCCGTCGAATTGATTCGTCGCGCGGTCGACGAAAGCATGCGCGGCGAGCAGACATGGGACGACCGCGTCGCCGAAGCGCCCGAGATGCTCGGCCAGGCGCCCGCGATGCAGGACATGTTTCGCGCGATCGGTCGCCTGTCGCATTCGGCGGCCACCGTGCTCATTACGGGCGAATCAGGCACCGGGAAGGAACTGGTCGCGCGTGCGCTGCACCGACATAGCCCACGCGCGAACGGCCCCTTCATCGCGTTGAACACGGCCGCGATTCCGAAGGATCTGCTGGAGTCCGAGCTGTTCGGTCATGAGCGCGGGGCGTTCACCGGCGCGCAGGCGATGCGCCAGGGACGCTTCGAACAGGCCGAGAACGGCACGCTGTTTCTCGACGAAATCGGCGACATGCCGTTCGATCTGCAAACCCGTCTGTTGCGCGTGCTGTCGGACGGACAGTTCTATCGCGTGGGCGGCCACAATCCGCTGCGCGCGAATGTGCGCGTGATCGCGGCGACGCACCAGAATCTCGAAGCGCGCGTGCGGCAGGGGCTGTTTCGCGAGGATCTGTATCACCGTCTGAACGTGATCCGTCTGCGCTTGCCCGCATTGCGGGAGCGCAGCGAGGACATTCCTCTGCTGACGCGGCATTTCCTGCAGAAGAGCGCGCGCGATCTCGGCGTCGAACCGAAGCGCGTGTCCGACGAGGCGCTCGCGTATCTCGCGTCGCTGCCGTTTCCGGGCAACGTGCGGCAACTCGAGAACCTCGCGAACTGGCTCACGGTGATGGCGCCCGCGCAGACGATCGAAATCAAGGATCTGCCGCCCGATCTCGGTCCCGCGCACAGCGGCGGGAGCGAGCCCGGTGCGGGTGCCGCCGCGGGAGCGACGACGGATGGCGCCGTGGCGACCAATGCCGGCTTCACGGTCGGCGCGCCGCTTGCTGGCGCGAACGCCAGCACGCTCGTGCATCCGGCGGGTGCGTCGGTCGCCACCGCGCTGAGCGCATGGGAAGGCGGCCTGCGCACCGAAGTCGCGCGCATGCTGCGCGAGAACGCGGCCGACGTGATGGACGAACTCGCGCGCCGCTTCGAAGCGGCCGTGATCCGCGAGGCGCTCGACTTCACGCGCGGCCGCAAGGTCGAGGCGGCCGAGCGGCTCGGTATTGGGCGCAATACGATTACGCGCAAGATTCAGGAGCTCAATCTCGAGCCTTGAGCGTTCGTATTGAGCGATCCTGCAAAGCAGGCGAGGGCGGCTCTGGCCGCCTTCGTCGTTTTTGCATCGCGCGTCGTGGCAGGCGGCCAACCCTCGCGCACAAGGCATAATCAACGCTGTTCCGATCCGACAGCTAACGATGCCAGCTTCTCCCGCTTCTCCCGCCCCGTTCGAGTGGCCGCTTTCCCCCGATCCTTTCCTGTCGCTCGAAGAGCTATACGACACTGACGCACTCGCATGGGTCGACGCGCAGAATGCGCGCACACGTGCGGCGTGGTGCAGCGGCGCGTCGTTCGACACGCTCAGACGCCGGCTCGCCGATGCGTATCTGCCGCGCGAGCGTCCGGTGATTCCGGATCGCTGGAAGGATTGGGCCTACGATCTGTGGCAGGACGAACGCAATCCGCGCGGCATCTGGCGACGCACCGCGTGGGCCGCTTGGCGCGCGGGCGCGCCGGTGTGGCAGAATCTGCTCGACTTCGACGCGCTCGGTGCGGCCGAAGGCAAGCCGTGGGTGTGCGTCGATCTCGACATCCTTTATCCGGACGGCGATCGCGCGCTGATCACGATGTCGCCGGGCGGCTCGGACGCGCTCGTCGTGCGCGAGTTCGATCTCGAAGCGCGGGGTTTCGTCGATGATGGTTTCGCGATTGCGAAGGCGGGTAAGCACACGGTGTCGTGGATCGATCGCGATACGCTGTACGTCGGCTGGGACAACGGGCGCAAGACGCTGACGCGTTCCGGTTATCCACGCGACGTGCGGCGCTGGACTCGCGGCACCGCGCTCTCCGACGCGCCGATCGTGTTTCGCGGCGAGTTTGACGACATCGGCGTCGAGGCGAATTACGATCCGGTCGACCGCAGGCATACGGTGACGAGCAGCGTCGACTTTTTCGATTCGCACACCTATTACCTCGACGGTGCCAGCGATGCCTGGCATCGCTATGAGGTACCGTCGCACGTCGCGGTGGGGGCGTGGCAGGGCTGGCTGCTGCTCGAGCCGCGCCTCGACTGGGAATGCGAGTGGGACGGCAATCGCGCGCGCTATCCTGGCGGCGCGCTGCTCGCGATTCGCGAGGACGCGTTTCTGCGCGGCGAGCGCGACGTGACGCCGCTCTTCACGCCGACGCCGCTGACTTCGGCCTGCGAGTGGTCGCATACGCGCCATCATCTGATCGTGTCGTATCTCGACGACGTGCGCGGCAAGACGCTGATCTGGACGCCGTCGCAACGCGAGGACGGCACGTGGCACTGGCGCGAGCGTGTGTTCGCGTTGCGCGGCGACGCGCAAGTGGACGTGTCGCCGGTCGAGTCGACGCTGAACGACGAAGTGTTCGTCGACACCGACGATTATCTGCAACCGCCCGCCTACTGGCTCTCCGATCTCGCGCGCGACGAACCCGGCGAATGGGAATTGCTCGACCGTTGGCCGACGCAGTTCGACGCGACGAGCGTTGCCGTGACGCGCGGCCACGCGGTATCGGCCGATGGCACGCGCATTCCGTACACGGTGATTGGGTCTAAGGAAGCATCGTCATCGCCGGGCGATAGACAGCCGACGCGTCCGTGTCTGCTGAGCGGCTACGGCGGCTTCGCGATTCCGCTGCTGCCGAGCTATTTGACGGGGCAGGGCATCGGCTGGCTCGAACGTGGCGGCGTATACGTGGTCGCGCATATTCGCGGCGGCGGCGAATTCGGCACGCGCTGGCACACGGCGGCGCAGGGCGAACATCGCCAGCGCGCATTCGATGATTTCATCGCGGTCGCCGAGGCTCTGATCACGAGCGGCGTGACGAGCGCCGCGCAGCTCGGCATTCAGGGCGGCAGCAATGGCGGTCTGCTGGTGGCCGCCTGCATGGTGCAGCGGCCGCAGCTATTCGGCGCAGTCGTCTGCGAGGTGCCGTTGCTCGATATGAGCCGCTATCACCTGCTGCACGCGGGCGCGTCGTGGATCGACGAGTACGGCGACCCGGATGAACCCGATGAAGCGCGCGCGCTGGCCGCGTATTCGCCGTATCACAACCTCGCGGCGGGCGTCGCGTATCCGCCGGTGCTATTCATGACGTCGACCGCCGACGATCGCGTGCATCCCGGCCACGCGCGCAAGATGGCCGCGCGCATGCAGGCGCTGGGCGCGCAGAACGTGTGGTACCGGGAGAATACGGAAGGCGGACACGGCGGCTCCGATGAACTGGAGCAGGCCGAGCATGATGCGATGGTGTTCGAGTTCTTGTGGGGTGTGCTGGGCGGCGCTTGAAGCACCAGGGAAGCGAGGCCGCACCGCCTCGCTTCGTGGCTGGGTTGCGGATCAACCGAGCTGCGCGAACACCGGCGCGTGATCCGACGGCTGATCCCACTTGCGCGGCACCTTGTCGATGTCGCACGCCTTGCAGATGTCGGACAGCGCCTTCGACAACAGGATGTGATCGATGCGCAGTCCCGCGTTGCGACGGAACGCCATCATCCGGTAGTCCCACCACGAATAGATCTTTTCCTGCTGCTCGAACTGGCGGAACGCGTCGAGCAGACCGAGGCCGATCAGCCGCACGAACGCGGCGCGTTCCTCGGGCGACACCAGATTCTGGCCTTCCCACGCCTTAGGGTCGTGCACATCGCGATCTTCGGGCGCGATGTTGTAGTCGCCGAGCAGCGCGAGCTTCGGATGCAGTGTCATCTCGGTTGCGAGCCAGTCGTGCAGCGCGTCGAGCCAGCGCAGCTTGTACGCGAACTTGTCGGTGCCGGGCGCCTGGCCGTTGGGAAAATACGCGGAGATGATGCGCACGCCGTCGACGGTTGCCGCGATGACGCGCTGCTGCGGATCCTCGAAACCGGGGATGTTGCGCACGATGCTGCTTTCGTCGACGTTCAGGCCTTCGCGCACCAGAATGCCGACACCGTTATAGGTCTTCTGACCCGCGTACCAGCTTCGATAGCCGACCGCCTCGAGTTCGGCGCGCGGAAACTTTTCGTCGGGGAGCTTCAGTTCCTGCAGGCACAGCACGTCGGTGCCGCTGCTCGCGAGCCAGTCGATCACGTGCTGCTGGCGGACTTTGAGGGAGTTGACGTTCCAGGTGGCGATTTTCACGAAATATCCGATGCGTGCGTGATAAGAGCAAGGCCGATTATAGCGGGGCCTCGCCGGTCAAAGTCGGCGACATTCTACTTGCTGAGTGCCTTGCGCCATGCATGGAATGCGAGGCTGGGTCGCTTGTCTTGCGATTCACGGCGCATGCTCATGCGTGTTTATCGAGGCTCGAATTTCATGGCGACGACGTCGTTCGAGAAATGTTCCGCGCATAGGTTTGACGTTTTGCTAGTAACCTTATATAATCTTTTTTCTCTGACGCGGGGTGGAGCAGTCTGGCAGCTCGTCGGGCTCATAACCCGAAGGTCGTAGGTTCAAATCCTACCCCCGCAACCAAAGCATTGTTGAAAGCCCGCATCGCGCAAGCCATGCGGGCTTTTTGACTTTCAGCGCCTCGTTTTGCCTGTGGTAGCTCGCTGCATATGCTGCGCGCGCGTGAACTGACGCAACACGATTGGTGCGCGATCGAAGCCTCGAACCCATCGTCATTCCCCAATCGCCCACTCCACCGCCGCCTGCGCATGCAACGCAGTAGTATCGAATACAGGCAGCACCGAATCTTCCGGCTTGATCAGCAGCGTGATCTCCGTGCACCCGAGTATCACCGCCTGCGCGCCACGCGCGGCCAGATGTTCGATCACGCGTTGATAGACCTTGCGCGACGCGTCGTCCACGTTACCGTGGCACAGCTCGTCGTAAATGATGCGATGCACGTCCGCGCGGTCGTCGTCATCAGGCACTAGCGTGTCGAGTCCATAGCGCTCGCGTAGCCGGCCCGTATAGAACGTCTGTTCCATCGTGTAGCGCGTGCCGAGCAGGCCCACGCGCTCGACGCCAGCCGCGCGCAACGCCGCGCCGGTCGGATCGGCGATGTGCAGGAACGGCACCATGATTGCCTGCTCGATCGATTCGTACACGCGATGCATCGTGTTCGTCGCAAGAATCACGAGATCGGCGCCGCCGCGTTCGAGCTGGCGCGCGGCGTCGGCCATCTGTTCGCCGAGCGCTTGCCAGTCGCCTGCACGCTGGTTCGCCTCGATCGACGCGAAATCGACGGTCAGCAGCAGACTGCGCGCGTTGTGATGACCGCCGAGCCGCGTCTTCGCGTGGCGGTTCAGCAGTCGGTAATACTCGGAGGACGACTCCCAGCTCATTCCGCCGATCACACCGATCGTTTTCATCTGTACGCTCCGTCAATGCATGGCCGAAACGGCGAGTATAGGCGCGTCGCATCGCGCGCAGCCGGTACGGATTGCGGCGCGTGCGCCGGTACGCATCGGTGCCCGCATTATTCTGGCGTCGATAGAATCGTAGCCAGTCCGAACGCGATCAACCGGAGCGAACATGGATCTGATCATCCGCCGCGCGACGCTGCCGCGCAGTGCCGCCCAGCTGTTCCCGCATCACCCGTCCCCAGTCGACGTCGGCATCGACGACGCGGGGCGCATCGTCGCGGTCGAGCCGAATCTGGCCGCGAGCGCGCGCGACGAAATCGACGCGGCCGGTTCGCTCGTCACGCCGCCGTTCGTCGATCCGCATTTCCATATGGACGCGACGCTGTCGTACGGTTTGCCGCGCGTGAACGCCTCGGGCACGCTGCTCGAAGGCATCGCGCTATGGGGCGAGTTGAAGCCCGAGCTCACGCAGCAAGCGTTGATCGAACGCGCGATGCAGTATTGCGACTGGGCCGTCGCGCGCGGCCTGCTCGCGATCCGCAGCCACGTCGACGTATGCGATCCGCGTCTGCTCGCCGTCGAAGCATTGCTCGAAGTGAAGCGCCGCGTCGCGCCGTATCTCGATCTGCAGCTGGTCGCTTTCCCGCAGGACGGTCTGCTGCGCAGCGCTGGTGCGTTCGACAACCTCAAGCGCGCGATCGGCATGGGTGTCGACGTGGTCGGGGGCATTCCGCATTTCGAGCGCACGCTGGCCGACGGCGCGCAGTCGGTACGCATGCTGTGCGAGTACGCGGCCGGGCAGGGCTTGCGCGTCGACATGCATTGCGACGAATCGGACGATCCGCTGTCACGCCACATCGAAACGCTCGCGGCCGAAACGCATCGGCTCGGCATGCACGGACGCGTCACCGGTTCGCACCTGACGTCGATGCATTCGATGGACAACTACTACGTGAGCAAGCTGTTGCCGCTGATGCGCGAGTCGGGCGTCGCGGCGATCGCGAATCCGCTGATCAACATCACGCTGCAAGGCCGCAGCGACACCTACCCGAAACGGCGCGGCATGACGCGGGTGCCGGAGATGCTGGCGGCGGGCATCACGGTCGCATTCGGCCACGACTGCGTGATGGACCCGTGGTACAGCCTCGGCTCGGCCGACATGCTCGAAGTCGCGCAGATGGGCCTGCATGTTGCGCAGATGACCAGCGTCGACGGCATGCGCGCCTGTTTCGACGCGGTGACCGTGAACGCGGCGCGCATTCTCGGTCTGGAAGACTACGGCATCGCGCCCGGTTGCGCGGCCAATCTCGTCGTGCTCGATGCGCGCGACGAGATCGAGGCGATCCGTCTGCGCGCCGCGCGGCTCGCGGTGGTGAGCCGGGGCAGGGTGGTGAGCCGCGCGCCGGCCGCGCGCGCGTCGTTATCGCTCGAAGGGCGGCCTGAGCAGGTCGATTTCAAGCTGCATCGCGCGTAACGGGGTGTCACGCGGATGAATGAAAAAACCGGCGGCCTGCTCGCGCAGACCGCCGGTTTTTTTGTCGGCATCGCTCGTTCGGCGCCATCCCATCTACGCCGAACGAACGATCATCGCGACGCTTGAATCGCTCAGTGTGCGGCACCCGGCGCCATGCCGTTATGCCGCAGCAGCGCATCGATATTCGGTTCGCGGCCGCGGAACGCCTTGAACGATTCCATCGCCGGCCGGCTGCCGCCCACTTCGAGAATCTCGCGACGATAGCGCATGCCGGTCGACTGATCGAGCACGCTGCCCGCGGCTTGCGCGGCTTCCTCGAACGCCGCGTACGCATCCGCCGACAGCACTTCCGCCCACTTGTAGCTGTAGTAGCCGGCCGCGTAACCGCCCGCGAAAATATGGCTGAACGTATTCGGCCAGCGCGAGAACGGCGCTTGCGGCACGACGTGGAAGCGTTCGTTGATTTCGCGCGCGAGCTCGTTGGCGCTCTTCGCGCCATTCGCATCGAAGCCCGTATGCAGTTGCATGTCGAACATCGAGAACACGATCTGCCGCAGCGTGCCGAGACCGCTCTGGAAGTTCTTCGCGGCGAGCATCTTGTCGAACAGATCACGCGGCAGCGGCTTCCCGGTATCGACGTGCGAGGTCATGTCGGACAGCACGTCCCATTCCCAGCAGAAGTTCTCCATGAACTGCGACGGCAGTTCGACCGCATCCCATTCGACGCCGTTGATGCCCGACACGCCGAGCTCATCGACGCGCGTCAGCATGTGATGCAAGCCGTGGCCGAACTCGTGAAACAGCGTGATCACTTCGTCGTGCGTGAAGCAGGCGGGCTTGCCGCCGACCGGCGCCGAGAAATTACAAGTCAGATACGCGACCGGCGTTTGCACTGCGCCGTGCGCGAGCTTGTGACGGCCGCGCGCGTCGTCCATCCAGGCGCCGCCGCGCTTGCCTTCGCGTGCATACAGGTCGAGATAGAACTGCGCGACGAGGCCGCCGTCCTGATTCTCGACGCGGAAAAAGCGCACGTCCGGATGCCAGACGGCCGCTTCGTCGCGGCGGATGCGCACGCCGAACAGCGTCTCGGTGACCTTGAACAGACCCTTGAACACCGCGTCTTCCGGGAAGTACTGCTTCACTTCGTTTTCCGAGAACGCATAGCGCTTCTGACGCAGACGCTCGGCGGCGAATGTCATGTCCCACGGCTGCAGATCGGTCATGCCGAGTTCGCTCGCGGCGAATTCGCGCAGCTCTTTCCAGTCCTGCTCAGCATGCGGACGCGCGCGCGTCGCGAGGTCTTCGAGGAAGGTCATCACCTGAGCCGGCGATTCGGCCATCTTCGGCGCGAGCGACACTTCGGCGAAGTTGCCGTAGCCGAGCATCTGCGCTTCTTCGGCGCGCAGCCTCAGTTCGTCGGCGAGCACCTGGGTGTTGTCCCACTCGGTCTTGCCGTTGCCGTATTGCGCGCCGAGCTCGGACGCTCGCGTCACGTACGCGCGATACATCGCTTCACGCATCGGACGGTTTTCCGAGTACTGCATGACGGGGAAATACGACGGGAAGTGCAGCGTGAATTTGTAGCCGGTCTTGCCGTCGCGCTCGGCGGCTTCCTTCGCGGCCTCGATCACGTCTTCGGGCAGCCCCGCCAGTTGCGCCTCGTTGCCCGCATCGACGAGGTACGCATACGCGTTGGTCGCATCGAGCACGTGATCCGAAAACGCCTTCGACAGCGCCGCCTGGCGCTCCTGCAATTCGGCGAAACGCGGCTTCTGGTCTTCCGGCAGCTCGGCGCCGGATAGACGGAAGTCACGCAGCGCGTTGCTGAGGATCTTCTTGCGCTCGCCGTTCAGCGACGCGAACTCGTCGCTGGCGTTCAGTGCCTTGTACTTCTCGTAGAGCGCGAGATTCTGGCCGACGCTCGACCAGAACTCGGTCACGCGCGGCAGGTTCTCGCCGTACACGGCGCGCAGCTCGGGCGTATCGGCGACGGCGTTCAGATGGCCGATCACGCTCCACGCGCGCGACAGCGGCTCGGTGGCGCGCTCGACCGGTTCGACGACGTCGGCCCACGACGCGGGCGTGACCGGCAGCGCGGCCCGCTCGACCGCGGCCGCCGCGTCGGCGAGCAGCACGTCGAGGGCGGGCGTCACGTGCTCGGGTCGGATGGAGCCAAAGCGCGGCAGATCGGAAAAATCGAGGAGCGGATTGTCTTGAGGCGTGGCGGTAGTGGACATAGGGCTTCCTGTCTGACGCGGGTGAAGGGGTGGTGCGGCGGCGTTCGCGCGAGCCGTCTCATGGCGTGTCGCTCGACGATCGGCGCACGGCGCGTGGCGGCACCGGCTAAGGACAGTATTGGGGCGGGGCGCGCCGATTCCAATCCATCGGCTGACAAATTAACAGATGTTGCGGTGCGCTGGCGCGCGATGGGGCGGGGCGTGGTCCGGCGGCGCGGTGATGAGGGGGTACGAGAGAGGAGGACGGGCGATGACCCGGTGGACGAGACGGATGAGTTGCCTCACTCCGTCTCGCACTGACCGCCCGGTGCTTAGGCCTTGGCGGCGTTCGCCTCGCGTTCGGCCGCTTCGATCGTGTTGACCAGCAGCATCGTGATCGTCATCGGGCCGACGCCGCCCGGCACCGGCGTGATATGGCCGGCCACTTCCTTGACGCCCGCGAAGTCGACGTCGCCGCACAGCTTGCCGGCGTCGTCGCGATTCATGCCGACGTCGATCACGGTCGCGCCCGGCTTCACCATGTCCGCGGTCAGGATGTTGCGAAGCCCGGTCGCGGCGACCACGACATCGGCGTTGCGCGTGTGCGCGGCCAGATCGCGCGTCTTGCTGTGGCAGATCGTGACGGTCGCGCCCGCTTCGAGCAGCAGCAGCGCCATCGGCTTGCCGACGATATTCGAGCGGCCGATCACCACCGCGTTGGCACCCTTCAGCTCGATGCCATAGGCCTCGAACATCTTCATCACGCCGTACGGCGTGCACGGACGGAACAGCGGCTGGCCGGTCAGCAACGCGCCCGCATTGGCGACGTGGAAGCCGTCGACATCCTTCTCGGGCGCGATGGCCTCGATCACCTTGTGGCTGTCGATGTGCTTCGGCAGCGGCAGCTGCACGAGGATGCCGTGGATGGCCGGATCGCGGTTCAGCTCGTCGATGCGCGCGAGCAGGTCGGCTTCGGGCAGGTCGGCCGGATAGCGGTCGAGCGACGAGCCGAGGCCGTTGTCGTGGCAGGCTTTCACCTTGTTGCGCACATACACTTCGCTGGCCGGATTGTCGCCGACCAGAATCACGGCGAGGCCCGGCTGATGGCCGCGGGCGGTCAGGGCGGCGGCGCGCGCCGCGACGTCGGCGCGCAGGGTCTTGGAGAGGGCGAGGCCGTCGATCAGTTTGGCAGTCATGGTCGGTCGAACGTTGAGTCGAGGTTGGGATCGGGAATGGATTCGGGGCAGGCGGTTTGGCTGGCGGGCGAAGCGCTCGCGCGGAGGGGGCGCGCGACGGTGTGCTTCGGCTGCTTGACGAAGCCAGGTCGCCTGTCACAGGAGCGTTGGGGATTCGCGCAAGGCGCCGCTGCAAAGTCCGACATTATACCGGCGCGGGGCGCGCGCTTCCGCAATGGATTCGCGGCGCGCTTGGGAGCGTACGGGAGGTGGGGGGGCGGGACGTGCGACGGCAAGAAAGCGCTACGCGGGCGGCGGGGCAGGCCGCTCGCACGCCACGCGCACGCAGGACTTAGCGACGCTCACGCCGTCGCGAACCGGCGACGCAACCGCCACCCGCGGCGGTCACATAGAAACGGCCCTCCGAGCGAAGGGCCGCCCGTACCGCCGTTACTGCGCCGTTTGCGGTTTGTTCGACAGCGCGAGTCGCAGCAGATCGGCGACCGTGTTGACGTTCAGCTTTTCCATGATGTTCGCGCGATGCGCTTCCACCGTCTTGATGCTGATGCCCAGGTCGTCGGCGATCTGCTTGTTCAGGCGGCCCGCGATGATCCGCTCGAGCACCTGATGCTCACGCGCGGTCAGCTTGCCGAGGCGCTCGGCCGCGGCACGCTGCTGCTGGACGCTGGTGCTTTCGCTGCGCGCCTTGTCGAGCATGCGCTCGACGAGCTTGCGCAACTCGGCTTCGTCGAACGGTTTTTCGATGAAGTCCATCGCGCCTTTTTTCATCGTCGACACCGCCATCGGCACGTCGCCGTGGCCCGTCACGAAGATGATCGGCAGCGAAGCGTTGTCAGCGATCAGGCGTTCCTGCAACTCGAGTCCGCTCATGCCGGACATCCGCACGTCGAGGATCAGGCACGCGATCTGGCCCGGATGCTGATGCGGCTGCCATGCGTCGAGGAACTGTTCGGCGCTCAGGAAGCATTGAACGCGGTAGCCGTTCGCCTCCAGCAGCCAGCGCAGCGAATCTCGCACGGCCTCGTCGTCGTCGACGACAAAGACGGTTTCCTGGGTGGTGACTGGGCTGTTCATAGCTCTCCCGTAACGGTTTGTGGTGTCGGCGCCTCGGACCCGCCGTTGCTCGGGCCGTCAGGCTCCCCAATAGGCAGACTGCAATGGAACGTGGCGCCCGTGATGTGGCCGTCGGATTCGACGTTGTTGACCACCCACAGACGTCCGCGATGCGATTCGATAATCGAACGGCAAATGTTCAGCCCCATGCCCATGCCATCGGACTTGGTGCTGTAAAACGGTTCGAACAGACGCTCGGCGGTCGTTTCGTCGACGCCCGGCCCCTGATCGACGACGCTGATGCAAACGAAACCGCTATCCAGCCGCACGACCACGCGAATGACCGGGTCTACCGCGTTCGGGCGCGCTTCGGCCATCGCCTCGACGCCGTTCTTCAGCAGGTTCACCAGCACCTGCTCGATCAGCACCGGATCGACGTAGATCACCGGCAGCCGCGAGCGCAGATCGGTCACGATGCGAATCCGCCGCTTCCTTGCCTCGATTTCGGCGAGACCCACCGCGTCGGCGACGATATCCGCGACCCGCGTGGCCTGACGCTTCGGCTCGCTGCGCTTCACGAACTCGCGGATGCGCTTGATGATCATGCCGGCGCGCACCGCCTGCTGCGCGGTCTTTTCGAGCACCGGCAGCAGATTGTCGGGCGTCGTCCGACCGGATTTAACCAGTGCGACGGTTCCGGAGCAATAGTTATTGATCGCGGCGAGCGGCTGATTCAGCTCGTGCGCGAGCGACGAGGCCATTTCGCCCATCGTCATCAGGCGGCTCGTGAACTGCAGCTTCTCGTCCTGCTGGCGCGCCAGCTCCTGCGCGCGCTTGCGGGTCGTGATGTCGGTCGCGATCTGCATCTGCGCGAGATGGCCATCGACCCACTGGATGTACTGGCGCCGCACCTCGAACCACTTCTGGATGCCGGGGATGTAGATTTCCTGCGCGTCGGCCGTGCTTTCGGTCAGCGCGGCGGCGGGCAGGCCGACGAAGGTGTCGACCATGTCGATCGAATCGGAAGACGCCTGCGAGCTGTCGAAGCCGCCGCCCGCGAGTTCGAGGTGGCCGTCCGGGCGGATGCCGAACAGATGCCGGTAGTAGCGGTTCGCGAACAGCAGCTCGGCTTCGTCGGCGGCGAGCACCGACACCGCCGCATCGAGGCTTTCAAGCACGGTCGTGAAGCGTTCGTGGGCGGCGGCGAGCTCTTCGCGCGCGCGCTTCGGCTCGGTGATGTCGGTCATCGACGACATCCAGCCGGTCTGGCGGCCCGAGCTGTCGATCAGCGGCGACACGTAGAGCCGTGCGTGGAACGTCGAGCCGTCCTTGCGGCGCACGCGCAGCTCGAAGCCGGACGACGGCGCCTTGCCGCGCAGCGTCATGTCGAGCTGGCGCTGCATCTCGGGGTAAGCGTCGCGCGGCCAGTAGGCGAACGGCGCGCTCTTGCCGACGAGGTCGCTTTCGTCCCAGCCGGTCATGCGGCAGAACGCCGGGTTCACGTGCGTGATGCGGCCGTGCATGTCGAGCACGCGCATGCCGATCAGCACCGAGTTTTCCATTGCGCGGCGGAAAAACGCTTCCGCGTACAGCGCCTGCTGTGCCTCGAAGCGCTGCCGCGTGTGCTTCCACAGACTCCACAGGCTCCACAGCACGAAGCAGGAGAGCCCCGCCACCAGCCACACCAGCGTGTTGTTCGTGAAGTTGGTGATCTGCGGGAACGCGTAGACGCGCACCGAGATGCCCTGGCCCGGCGGGTCGAGCGGCAGGTCGTAGAACATGTCGCGCGGCAGGCGCGGGCGAGTCGACGTGGTGGTCAACTCGCGGTTGTTCGCGTCGATGATCGAGATTTTGTATTTGGCCGACAGCTCGGGCGGGATGTCGCGCTTCAGAATGCCTTCCACGGAGAACACCGCGGCGATCGTGCCGAGGAAATCGCGATCACGGAAGATCGGCGTTTGCAGTGTGATGAAGCCGTTGCCGAGGTCGTCGTAGATGAGCGGCGAGTACACCTGGCGGCGCGTGTTGCGCGCCTCGGCGAAACCGGCTTTGACCGCTTCGTCCATTTGCGCGTCGTTCGGGCGTGCGAGCCGCTGGCCGAGCACCGGCGGCGCGGCATTGGGCCAGCGCGGCTGCTGCTGTGCGGTGTACCAGTTCATGTAGAGGATCTCGGGATGCCCCTGCATGATGTCAGTGGTGTTCACCTGGAACGAATGTTCGTCGGCATGGCCGGCGCCGAGGTCGCGCGCGAGCGCCTGGATCTGTTCCTGCGCGCTCGTCATCGACAGCCGGATCTGCTGCTGCGCCCACGCGACGTTGCGGTACAGCGTGTCTTCCTGCTGCTGCTGCTCGCGCCGGTTCAGACTCCAGAGAATCAGGCTCATGACGACCAGGAATACCAGGATCGACAGCAGCGGCGTCAGCAAATAGGAATTGGACCACCAGGGTCCGTGGTGCCAGCGCGAGGACGGCGACGAATCCGCCGGCGAACCCGCGGTGCGCGCCGAGCGAGAGAAAAGCCGTTCGGTCAACATGCGTGGCATTGTAGCTCAGCACGTCCCCGACAAATGACGCAAAAAAGCGCGGAAAGTGCAGTTAATCGGCGCAAACTAGCCGACGGATACGTCTAATGGCAGTCAAACCAGGTTGCGTTGCAGCAATTTTCCGCATTGTGAGAATTGATCTCGTAATTTGAAAATTTGATTGCGTTGACGTCGGGACCCTTATTACAATCAGCCGGTGCTGCCGCGGCCTAATCCTGCGTCCGCGTGGTCTGTTCAAAGTGCGTTCCCCATACCCAGGAGACGAGCATGTCCGCTGTACCCGACGAAGTCATGAAATATGTCGCCGCCGAGAAAGACGACGATCCCCAGGAAACCGGCGAATGGCTGGAAGCGCTGGATGGCGTGATTTCTGCTGTTGGCCCTGACCGTGCCCACTACCTGATCGAAAAGCAGATCGAGTTTGCACGCGTGCACGGCGAACATCTGCCGTTCTCCGCCAACACGCCTTACATCAATACGATTCCGGTCGCGCGCCAGGCCAAGAACCCCGGCGACCAGGACATCGAACACCGCATCCGCTCGTACACCCGCTGGAACGCAATGGCGATGGTGCTGCGCGCGGGCAAGGAAACCAATGTCGGCGGCCACATCGCGTCGTTCGCGTCGGCCGCCACGCTGTACGACGTCGGCTACAACCACTTCTGGCACGCACCGTCGGCCGAGCACGGTGGTGACCTCGTGTTCGTGCAGGGCCACTCGTCGCCGGGCGTCTACTCGCGCGCGTTCCTGCTCGGCCGCCTGACCGACAAGCAGCTCGACAACTTTCGTCAGGAAGTCGGCGGCGAGGGCATCTCGTCGTATCCGCACCCGTGGCTGATGCCGGACTTCTGGCAATTCCCGACCGTGTCGATGGGCCTCGGCCCGATCATGGCGATCTACCAGGCGCGCTTCATGAAGTACCTGCAGGCGCGCGGCATCGCGAAGACCGACGGCCGCAAGGTCTGGGCCTTCCTCGGCGACGGCGAAACGGACGAGCCGGAATCGCTCGGCGCGATCGGCATGGCCGGCCGCGAGCGGCTGGATAACCTCGTGTTCGTGATCAACTGCAACCTGCAGCGTCTCGACGGTCCGGTGCGCGGCAACGGCAAGATCATCCAGGAACTCGAAAGCGAATTCCGCGGCGCCGGCTGGAACGTGATCAAGGTCATCTGGGGCAGCCGCTGGGACGCGCTGTTTGCTCGCGACAAGTCGGGCGCGCTGATGCGCCGCATGATGGAAGTGGTCGACGGCGAATACCAGACGTACAAGTCGGAGTCGGGCGCGTTCGTGCGCGAGCACTTCTTCAACACGCCGGAACTGAAGGCGCTGGTCGCCGACTGGTCCGACGACGACATCTGGAATCTGAACCGCGGCGGCCATGATCCGCACAAGATCTACGCAGCGTTCACGGAAGCGACGAATTCGAAGGGCCAGCCGACCGTCATCCTCGCGAAGACGATCAAGGGCTACGGCATGGGCGAAGCCGGCCAGGCGATGAACATCACCCACCAGCAGAAGAAGATGCAGGTGGAGCAGCTGAAGAAATTCCGCGACCAGTTCCGTCTGCCGATCACGGACGAGCAGATCGTCGACGTGCCGTACCTGACGTTCGAGGAAGGCTCGAAGGAACTCGAATACATGCGCCAGCGGCGCATGGACCTCGGCGGCTATCTGCCGGCGCGTCGTCAGAAGGCCCAGTCGCTGCCGGTGCCGGAACTGTCGGCATTCGAGCCGTTGCTGAAGGGCACGGGCGAAGGCCGCGAGATCTCCACGACGATGGCGTTCGTGCGAATCCTGAACATCCTGCTGAAAGACAAGGCGCTCGGCAAGCGCGTCGTGCCGATCGTGCCGGACGAGTCGCGTACGTTCGGTATGGAAGGCCTGTTCCGCCAGATCGGCATCTGGAATCAGGACGGCCAGAAGTACGTGCCGGAAGATTCCGACCAGCTGATGTTCTATCGTGAGTCGGAAACCGGTCAGATCCTGCAGGAAGGCATCAACGAAGCCGGCGGCATGGCCGACTGGATCGCGGCCGCGACGTCGTACTCGACGCACGGCGAGATCATGATCCCGTTCTACATCTTCTACTCGATGTTCGGCTTCCAGCGCATCGGCGACCTCGCATGGGCCGCTGGCGACATGCGCTCGCGCGGCTTCCTGCTGGGCGGTACTGCCGGCCGCACGACGCTGAACGGCGAAGGTCTGCAACACGAAGACGGCCACTCGCTGCTGTGGGCGGCTTCGGTGCCGAACTGCATCAGCTACGACCCGACGTTCGGCTACGAACTCGCGGTCATCGTGCAGGACGGTCTGCGCCGCATGGTCGCCGAGCAGGAAGATGTGTATTACTACATCACGGTGATGAACGAGAACTACGAGCACCCGGCGATCCCGCAGGGCCCGGGGCTGGAAAGCGTGGCCGAGGACATCATCAAGGGCATGTACTCGTTCAGCAAGACCGCTGCCGACAAGAAGGCGCCGCATGTGCAACTGATGGGCGCGGGCACGATCTTCAACGAAGTGATCGCCGCGGCCGACCTGCTGAAGAACGACTGGGGCGTGAACGCCGACCTGTGGAGCGTGCCGAGCTTCACCGAGCTCGCGCGCGAAGGTCACGAAGTGCAGCGCTGGAACCTGCTGCACCCGACCGAAGAGAAGAAGCTGTCGCACGTCGAGAAGCTGCTGAAGGATGCGCCGGGTCCGGTCATCGCATCGACCGACTACGTGCGCGCGCTGACCGAGCAGATCCGCGCGTTCGTGCCGCAGAAGTTCGTCGTGCTGGGCACCGACGGCTACGGCCGTTCGGACACGCGCGAGAAGCTGCGTCACTTCTTCGAAGTCGATCGCTACTGGGTCACGGTCGCCGCGCTCAACGCGCTGGCGGACGAAGGCACGATCGAACGCAAGGTGGTCGCCGAGGCGCTCAAGAAGTACAACCTTGATCCCGCCAAACCCAACCCGATGACCGTCTAAGGCATCACCCGTGTGCCACGATGCACGCGCCTGCTCCTCCTCGCGAGGAGCAGGCGGCGTGCGCGGCCCAGGAGACACTAACAATGAGTCAAGCGATCGAAGTCAAGGTGCCGGACATCGGCGATTACAAGGACGTTCCTGTGATCGAGGTGCTGGTAAAGGCGGGTGACACCGTCGAAAAAGAGCAGTCGCTCGTTACGCTGGAATCCGACAAGGCGACGATGGACGTGCCGAGCTCGGCTGACGGCGTCGTCAAGGAAGTGAAGGTCAAGGTCGGCGATGCGGTGTCCGAAGGCACGCTGATCGTCGTGCTGGAAGGCGCCAACGCGGCTGCCGCGGCGCCCGCGCCGGCGGCGGCTCCAGCGCCCGCACCGGCACCGGCGGCGGCTCCCGCTGCCGCACCCGCACCCGCACCCGCGGCGGCAGGCGGCGGCGTGCAGGAAATCAAGGTGCCGGATATCGGCGACTACAAAGACGTTCCCGTGATCGAGATCGCGGTGAAGGTCGGTGACCGCGTCGAGAAGGAACAGTCGCTCGTCACGCTCGAATCCGACAAGGCGACCATGGACGTGCCGAGCTCGGCCGCCGGCGTCGTCAAGGAAGTGAAGGTCAAGGTTGGCGATACCGTGTCGGAAGGCTCGGTCATCGTCGTGATCGAAGCGGAAGGCGGCGCTGCCGCGGCACCCGCGCCGGCACCGGCCGCGAAGGCGCCGATTGAAAAGCCGTCCGACGCACCGGCCACGCCGAGCCCGGCACCGGCCGCGCCGTCCGCGCTCGCGCAGGCGCCGCTGATCCCGGCGGGCGAAGGCGGCACGCGTCATCCGAGCCACGCTTCGCCGTCGGTGCGCAAGTTCGCGCGCGAACTCGGCGTCGACGTGAGCCAGGTGAAGGGCACGGGTCCGAAGGGCCGCATTACGCAGGCCGACGTGACCGCGTTCGTGAAGGGCGTGATGACCGGCCAGCGCGCGGCGCCGGCAGGAGCCGCCGCGGCGGCCGCCGGCGGTGGCGAACTGAATCTGCTGCCGTGGCCGAAGGTCGACTTCACGAAGTTCGGTCCGATCGATCCGAAGCCGCTGTCGCGCATCAAGAAGATCTCGGGCGCGAACCTGCATCGCAACTGGGTCATGATCCCGCACGTCACGAACAACGACGAAGCGGACATCACCGAGCTCGAAGCGCTGCGCGTAAAGCTGAACAAGGAACACGAAAAGGCGGGCGTCAAGTTCACGATGCTCGCGTTCGTGATCAAGGCATGCGTGGCGGCCCTGAAGAAATTCCCGACCTTCAACGCGAGCCTCGACGGCGACAACCTGGTGTTCAAGCAGTACTACCACATCGGTTTTGCCGCGGACACCCCGAACGGCCTCGTCGTTCCGGTGATTCGCGACGCGGACAAGAAGGGTCTCGTCGACATCGCGAAGGAAATGGCCGACCTGTCGAAGGCCGCGCGCGAAGGCAAGCTGAAGCCGGACCAGATGCAGGGTGGCTGCTTCTCGATCTCGTCGCTGGGCGGTATCGGCGGCACGCACTTCACGCCGATCATCAATGCGCCTGAAGTCGCGATTCTCGGCCTGTCGCGCAGCGCGATGAAGCCGGTGTGGGACGGCAAGCAGTTCGAGCCGCGCCTGACCATGCCGCTGTCGCTGTCGTACGACCATCGCGTGATCGACGGAGCGGAAGCCGCGCGCTTCAACGCATACCTCGGTTCGATTCTTGCCGATTTCCGGCGTGTGATTCTTTGACCCGCTGGTGAGGTCCGCCGGCGCGGGCGCGGAGGGTTCCGACCGATCCGCGTCGCGCCGTCCGCGCGTGCGCCGTGCGCGCCGAACGCGCCGCTCATCATCGATCAATAAGAGAAGGGGACACCATGAGTCTCGTCGAAGTAAAAGTGCCGGACATCGGTGACTTCAAGGACGTCGACGTCATCGAAGTCAACATCAAGCCGGGTGACGTCATCGAGCAGGAGCAGTCGCTGCTGACGCTCGAATCCGACAAGGCGTCGATGGAAGTGCCGAGCGATACCGCCGGCACCGTCAAGGAAGTGCGCATCAAGCCGGGCGACAAGGTTTCGCAGGGCACGGTGATCGCGCTCGTCGAGGCCGCGGCGGGCGGCGCGGCCGAGGCCGCGCCGGCGGCGAAGGAACCGGAAAAGGCGGCGCCCGCGCCGGCGCCTGCCGCGCCGAAGGCCGCCGCACCGGCGCCGCAGGCCGGCAGCTATTCGGGCAGCGCCGACATCGAGTGCGACATGCTCGTGCTCGGTTCGGGCCCCGGCGGTTATTCGGCCGCATTCCGCTCCGCCGACCTCGGCATGAAGACCGTGCTGGTCGAGCGTTATCCGACGCTCGGCGGCGTATGTCTGAACGTTGGTTGTATCCCGTCGAAGGCGCTGCTGCACACCGCGCTCGTCATCGACGAAGCAGCCGATCTCGCGTCGCACGGCATCACGTTCGGCAAGCCGCAGATCGACCTCGACAAGCTGCGCGATTTCAAATCGGGCGTGGTCAAGAAGCTGACTGGCGGTCTCGCCGGCATGGCCAAGATGCGCAAGGTCGAAGTGGTGACCGGCACCGGCGCGTTCGTCGATCCGAATCACATGGAAGTGCAGACCGACGGCGGCAAGAAGGTCGTCAAGTTCAAGCAGGCGATCATCGCCGCGGGCTCGGAAGCGGTGAAGCTGCCGTTCATTCCGGAAGATCCGCGGGTCGTCGATTCGACCGGCGCGCTCGAATTGCGCCAGATTCCGCAGCGCATGCTGGTGATCGGCGGCGGCATCATCGGTCTCGAAATGGCCACCGTGTACTCGACGCTCGGCGCACAGATCGACGTCGTCGAAATGCTCGAAGGCCTGATGACCGGCGCGGACCGCGATCTGGTCAAGGTCTGGGAGAAGTACAACAGCCAGCGGTTCGCGAACGTGATGCTGAAGACCAAGACCGTCGCGGCCGAAGCGAAGGACGACGGTATTTACGTGTCGTTCGAGGGCGAGAAGGCGCCGGCCGAGCCGCAACGCTATGACCTCGTGCTGGTGGCCGTGGGCCGTTCGCCGAACGGCAAGCGCATCGGCGCGGAAAAGGCCGGTGTCGCGGTGACGGATCGCGGCTACATCGAAGTCGACAATCAGCAGCGCACGAACGTGCCGCACATCTTCGCGATCGGCGATATCGTCGGTCAGCCGATGCTCGCGCACAAGGCCGTGCACGAAGGCCACGTCGCGGCGGAAGCCGCGCATGGCGAGAAGGCGTACTTCGACGCGATGCAGATTCCGTCGGTGGCTTACACCGATCCGGAAGTGGCATGGGCCGGCAAGACGGAAGACCAGCTGAAAGCCGAAGGCGTCAAGTTCGGCAAGGCGGTGTTCCCATGGGCCGCGTCGGGCCGCGCGATCGCCAACGGCCGCGACGAAGGCTTCACGAAGCTGCTGTTCGATGAGGAGACGCATCGGGTGATCGGCGGCGGTATCGTCGGTCTGAATGCGGGCGACCTGATCAGTGAAGTCTGTCTCGCGATCGAGATGGGCGCGGACGCCACGGATATCGGCAAGACGATCCATCCGCATCCGACGCTCGGCGAATCGATCGGCATGGCGGCCGAGTTGTATGAAGGCGTCTGTACCGATCTGCCGCCCGTCAAGAAGAAGTAAGACGGTGCGCGGGGCCTGCGTGGCGACATGCGGGCCCGGCGAAGCGGGTCGAGCCGTACCGCAAAGAAAAACGGCGCGCTCCATGTCGGAGCGCGCCGTTTCTGTTTTCGTGGCGGCCGGTAGGCGGGCAAAAAAATCCCGGCTTGGCGGCCGGGCAAACGATACGTCATTGCAACGTATCGGAGCGTTCGGCCCATCAAACCGTATAAGCGGCAACGGCACGACGCTGTTGCTTGCGATAACGCCGGCGCAGCGCGTAGGCTGGGCCGGCGTGAAAGACGACGACGCCAGGTGTTTAACGCCTGGCGTGTTGATGCGTGAAGCTTAGACTGCCTTCTTGGCGGCAGCGCGCGATGCTTGCGCAGCGGCTTGCGAAGCTGCCTTCGAAGCGGCCGTTGCGGCTGCATTGAAGTTGCTTTCGGCGATTTCGACAGCCTGACGGGTTGCCTTGTGGACCGTTTCGTACGTGGTGTTGGCGGCGGTGATAGCCGACTTCATCACGGCGACAGCGGTTTCCGAACCAGCCGGTGCGTTCTTGGCGACGTTTTCGACGAGCGCTTGAACCTTGCGGTTTTGCTCTTCGAATTGCGCTTCCGCGACGCGGGTGAATTCACCTTGCGTTGCCGAAACGATTTCGTACACGTGGCGGCCATACGACAGCGCCTTTTCAGCCACCGGCTGCGCGAGGCTTGCTTGCAGTGCCAGCAGTTCCTGTGCGTCCTTCACGGACAGCGCGCGTTGGGCATTTTCCTGGCTTTCGGCGAGCGTCGACTTCACAACTTGCAGGTTCAGCTCAACCAGCTTTTCGACGCCTTCAAATGCTTTGGTCGTCAGGCCGAACAGGGTTTCGAAGTTGGCTTTCTGGGCTGCGGCGAATTGCTCAGGGGTCAGCAGAGTCATGGTTTACGCTCCTGGATCGCGGCCGGTCTGTGCGGACCGCATTGGGTGGGTGGCAAGACGCCGATTGATCGTCCGCCTGGACCGCGATGTATTGTGCATCGCAGCAATGGTTCCCATTTTAGGATGGTCGCAAAGAATGTCAAGCATTTTTTGTGCGTCGCACAATGTTAAGAAAATGCCGATAAAACAAGAGCTTATGCAGTAGGCATGTCATTAATATGACGCGGAACGATTGGGCCGCTGCACCTCGCTGGTGCGAGATGAACGTCCTTCTCGGGAGGCGGTCCGGAAATTATTTTTCCCCGTCGAAGCCTTTATGTGGGCCCGAGAGGGGTAGCATCGCAGCGATTCGCCCCTGAAAAACCGCTCATCATCAATTCGATGTAAACCAGACGATGACAAGGAACGTTAAGGAACGAAGGTGGTCGAACGCGCGTTAGCGACTTCGTCAGACACTTAAAAGTTTTTCGCACGCTCGCAACGCCTTCATGGCGCGGCGCAGTAATCTCCGCCGATGCTCTGACAGTATTTCCCCGGATCAAGGTTTTCTCAAAATTGCCGTTATCCTGCAAGGATCTGCTCGGTTGGGCTGGGCGGCAGCAATGGCGAGGCTTGCTGGCGACGATCGTTTTTTTTGATCGAGGTGCGGCACTTATTTGTGTTTTTGCGATCGGAGCTGACAAGCCGGTTTAAGGACCGCGTATAAGTGCTTCAAATTGCTAATTTTTCGTTGCTTTACTACACTTGCGGAAACCTCTCGCCGCTCCCTATCGAACACCCATGAAAACCGACATGTTTTCGTCGCTAAAAGTGCTCCACGGCGCGGCGCGCAGCACCGCTCTGTCGGTGGCCGTCTCGCTGGCCGTCGCAGCGGCGTTCGCTACGCCTGTCAGCACTTTTGCAGCTACGTCTGCTGCACCCGCAAAAACTTCCAAACACGCAAAAACCGCCAAAAAGCCGGCGCAAGCGGCCGCCACCGAAAAGGTGTCGAGCCGTGCGGCGAAAGCCGGCAAGGCTGAGGCAGCGAAAGCCGGCAAGGGCGAGGCCGTGAAAGCCGCTGCCGCGGATGATGATGCGCCGCGCGCCAGCGTCAGACGCAAGCGCGTGACGTTCGCGGCGAACGGCCGGCACCATTCGGTGATGCGACGCGTGGCGTACGAGCCGCGCCAGCCGAGCGTCGGCCAGGCCTTTGGTTTGCACGAGACGCCGGACGCGCTGATGCTGCGCTCGAGCGTCGCCTACGTGATCGACCAGAACAGCGGCGAGACGCTGTTCGACAAGAACTCGCGTGCCGTGGTACCGATCGCATCGATCACCAAGCTGATGACCGCGATGGTAGTGCTCGATTCGAAAGAGCCGATGACCGACCAGATCGAAGTCACCGACGAAGACCGCGACTACGAGAAGAACACCGGTTCGCGTTTGGCGGTGGGCTCGGTGCTGTCGCGTGAAGACATGCTGCACATCGCGCTGATGGCGTCGGAAAACCGCGCGGCCGCGGCGCTGTCGCGGTATTACCCGGGTGGCCGTCCGGCGTTTCTCGCGGCGATGAACGCGAAGGCCAAGCAGCTCGGCATGAACGACACGCACTTCGAGAACCCGACCGGTCTGACGAGCATGAACGTGTCGAGCGCGCGCGATCTCGTGAAGATGGTCAACGCGGCGTATCAGTATCCGCTGATCCGCAAGTTCTCGACCGATCACAGCTACGAGGTGTACACCGGCAAGCGCACGCTCGCGTACAACAGCACGAACGCGCTGGTGCGCAACCCGACGTGGGACATCGGTCTGCAGAAGACCGGCTTCATCAACGAAGCGGGCGAGTGTCTCGTGATGCAGGCGACCATCCACGGCCGGCCGATGATCCTGGTGCTGCTCGATTCGTCGGGCAAGTACTCGCGTTTTGCGGATGCGACGCGTCTGCGTACATGGATCGACAACGGCGGCGACCAGCCGCGTATCACGAGCGCAGATGCTGGCGGTCCGGGTACCTGAAGCGGGAACGATTAGTCAGCCGACGGGATTCGGGCCGGCTGCAGTTATCGTGCAAAGAAAAAGCCTCGCGGATGCGAGGCTTTTTTCGTTTGGCGTCGACGGGGGCGCGAGCGGAAGTACAACTGCGGCCAGGCGACCGCTGTACGTGCGACCTACGAATGCTGGCCGTGCGAACTGTGCGACCCATGAGAGCCGTGCGAATGATCCTGCTGCGCCTGCGGCCGATAGCCTAGCGACTCCGAAATCATCAACGCGGTCTGGCTCAACTGCCCGAGCCACGAATCCTGCAAACGATCGGCCGGCGCCGACAGCGACAGCCCCGCGACCAGCTTGCCCGTATCGTCGTAGATGCCGGCGGCGATGCAGCGCACGCCCAACTCCAGTTCCTCGTTGTCGCGCGCGCAGGCCTGCTGGCGCACATGCGACAGCTCGCGCTCGAGTTTCGCGAGGTCGGTGATGCTGTTCTGCGTGTGGCCCGACAGACCGGTGCGGGTGGCATAGGCACGCACGCGGGTGGCTTCGTCGGCGGCGAGGAACAGCTTGCCGACCGAGGTCAGATGGAGCGGCGCGCGCCCGCCGATCGCCCGCACCACCTGCATGCCGGAGCGCTCCGAATACGCGCGTTCGATATAGACGATTTCGTCGCCCTGACGCACCGACAGGTTCACGGTCTGCCCGGTCTGACGGTGCAGCTCGCGCATCGGCGTGAGCGCCGCGTCGCGCACGGACAGGCGCGCCTTGACGAGATTGCCGAGTTCGAGCAGGCGCATGCCGAGACGGTAGGTGCCGGGGTCCGAACGGTCGACCAGCCGGCACATCACCATATCGTTCAGGATGCGGTGCGCGGTGGATGGATGCAGCTCCGTGCGGAGGGCCAGTTCTTTCAGGCTGACCGGGTCGCTATGTGCCGCCAGTGCGTCGAGCAGGCGCATCATGCGTTCGATCACCTGGATCGAGGTTTTGGGATCCGGGTTCGTATCGCTCATATGAGAATCGGTGGACGCGTCAAACAGCGAAAACTGATTGTATCTCGTATTGTGAAAAAAGCGAACGCGCTTCGAGGCGCGCTTCCAATCGGACGCGGCGTGCTTCCTATGCCTTCCGGCCGTTGGTATTGCACCGGCAAACGGCGGATAATCAGGGACGTTTCCCCGGAAGGAGGGCTCATGCGAGTCGGATTGTTCGTCACGTGCCTGATCGACCTGATGCGTCCCGAAATCGGTTTTTCGGTCATCAAGCTGATTGAAGGCGCCGGTTTCGAGGTTGTGGTGCCACCCGCCCAAACGTGTTGCGGGCAACCCGCGTACAACTCCGGAGACCGCCGGCTCGCGCGCGAACTCGCCGAGAAAACGCTGCGCGAGTTCGAACAGTTCGACTATGTGGTGGTGCCGTCGGGCTCATGCGGCGGCATGATCCGCGCGCACTACGGCGACCTGTTTCGCGACGATCCTGAACTGATGAACCGTTTCGGCCGCCTGCGCGGCAAGGTGTTCGAACTGACGGAGTTCCTCGTCAACGTCGCGAAGGTGCAGTTGCAACCGGGCGAGTTCGCGGGACAGGTGACCTATCACGACTCCTGTTCGGGCCTGCGGGAACTGGGCGTCAAGGCGCAGCCGCGCGAACTGCTCGCGCAGGTCGGCGTCGCGGTCACCGAAATGAAGGACTGCGAGCATTGCTGCGGCTTCGGCGGCACCTTCGCGGTCAAGTACGGCGATATCTCGACCGCGATCGTCGACGAAAAGTGCGCCAACATCGCCGCGAGCGGTGCCGGTACGGTCGTCCTCGGCGACCTCGGCTGCATGTTGAATATCGAAGGGCGGCTGCGCCGCCAAGGCGACTCCACGACGCGCGTGCTGCATATCGCGCAGGTGCTGGCCGGCGACGTGTAATTCCAGTGCGGCGAACACGGTCATTGTTCGCGTCACGTTTCTTTCGTCTGTCACGCATTGCGTCGCGCGCGGATAGGGCGCGCGTTTCAATCCGATCTCATCAGGGCCGCCATGCAAGTCCAATCGATGCAGTTCAAGGCTCGCGCCGGGCAGAAACTTGCCGACCAGCGCCTGCAACAGAACCTGACCAAGCTGTCAACGAAGTTCGTATCGGCGCGCGCGAGCGCGATCACCGCGATCGACTTTCCCGCGACCCGTGCGGCGCTCAAGGAGCGGCGGAATCGTGCGCTCGAAAATCTCGACGTGTGGCTCGAAACCTTCGAGCGCGAGGCGACCCGGCGCGGCGTGACGGTGCTGTTCGCTGAAACGACGCAGGAGGCTGCGCGGCTCGTTGGCGACATCGCGCGCAAGCACGACGTGAAGAAGGTGATCAAGACCAAGTCGATGGTCACCGAGGAAATGCGCCTGAACGAGGTGCTGGGGCAGATGGGCGTGCAGTCGATCGAAACCGATCTCGGCGAATACATCCTGCAGATCAACGACAACGAGCCGCCGAGCCACATCATCGCGCCGGTGGTTCACAAGGATAAGGACGAGATCGCCGATCTGTTCGCGAAGACCCACGGCCGGCCGCGGCTCACCGAGATTCCCGACATGACACGCGAGGCGCGCGAGATGCTGCGGCCGCATTTTCTGAGTGCGGACATGGGCGTGACGGGCGGCAATTTCGTCATCGCGGAAACGGGCTCGGTGGCGGTCGTGACCAACGAGGGCAACGAAGGCATGTGCACGGTGATGCCGCGCGTGCACGTCGCTGTCACCGGCATCGAGAAGGTGCTGCCGACGCTCGAGGATCTCGCGACCGCGATGCGCCTGCTGCCGCGTTCAGCAACCGGCCAGGCTACCTCGAACTATTTTTCGATGCTGACCGGGCCGCGCGGCGGGGGCGATCAGGACGGGCCGGAGCATATGTACGTGGTGCTCGTCGACGGTGGCCGCACTGGGCTGATCGGCGGCGACTTTCAGGAGATGCTTCGCTGCATCCGCTGCGGCGCGTGTATGAATCATTGCCCGGTGTATCAGAAGGTCGGCGGCCATGCGTATGGGTGGGTGTATCCGGGGCCGATGGGCTCGGTGCTGACGCCGAGCTATGTCGGTATCGACAAGGCGCTCGATTTGCCACAAGCAGCAACTTTGTGCGGCGAATGCAATAGCGTGTGCCCGGTCGGAATCCCGTTGTCCGATCTGTTACGCAAGCTGCGCGAAAAGCAGACGGAGCGACACCTGCGGCCGTGGAGGGAGCGCGCCGGGTTGGCCCTGTGGGGTTGGCTCGCGCTGCATCCCGATGCCTATGCGCTCGTTACGAAACTCGCCGTGCGAGTGCTGGAGCGCATGGGCGGGCGCAATCGGTCGATCGCAAAACTGCCGCTCGGCGGCGCGGGGTGGACCGATACGCGCGACATGCCGGCGCCGGTGGGTCGTACGTTCCGGGAGCTGTATGCCGCACAACGCAGCCATATCGGCTGACCGGGCGGCAGTGGGAGTGGTTTGACAGCTGCTCGCTCGCGCAGCCGTCACCATGGGCGCGGGCGGGCCTAGCTCAACGCCGGACGGTCCTCAATGTTCCGTCGGTTGCCCTGCGCGACGGGCGGGCGCGTTTCTCACCCAGTCGGTGCCTCGTCCGCCATTGCCTGCTTGCGGCTGCGCGGGAGGCGGCCCGCCTGCGCCGGGGGGCGGGCCGCCATTGGCGCCGCTAGGCCCGCGCGGACCGCCCGCTGCGCCCTGCGGCGGCGGGCCGCCGTGCGGTTGCCCCGCGCCGCCGCCGTTATTGCCACGATCGTTGCCGTGATTGCCGTGACGCCAGTCGTTGTCGCCCGGATGACCGCGATAGCCGTAGCCCGGCGGCGGGCCGTAGTAGCGCCCCGGACCGTAATCGCTGTAGCCGAGATACACATTGGTTTGCGGCACGACCGCGGCGCCGGGCGCGTAACCGTCATAGCCGCTATAGGCGCCGTAGCCGTTGCCGTACATCGGCGTGCCGTCCGGATAGACCGCGCAGCCGCCGAGCAGCGCGGCGGCCACGAGGCCAGCGAGAGGTGCAATGCGTTTCATTTTGTAGGACCAGTTGCAGTGCAAAGAAATGTAGGTATAAGAATAAGACCATCATTATCGCTTTCCGTCGCGCCGCTTTTGTATGAGTTTGTAAGGTCTTCTTTTTCGTGCCAGCGGCTGCCCATGTTCCCGAAAGAGCCGTCAATTGACTGTTCCATTTCGAGCAACGATCTATCTCGCGCGCGCGGGTTTTTCCTGATTGTGAATTCCTATAGGATTTCGACTGGGCATAGTGCGCCACAAGCTCATGCGCCCCTAATTGGAAAACACATCATGAAAAAGACAATATCTGTGTACTGGCCTTTGGCCATCGTTGCATCGCTCGCGGTGCTCGCCTATCTGCACGTCAACGGTCAAACCTCTTCGCGCGCCTCGCAGATGCCGCTCGACGCCAACCATCTGACCGCCGAACTCGCCCGCGCGGTGTCATACGGCATGATCGACACGGCGTCGGCATTGCCGGCCAAACCGATGCCTGCCGCGACGGCGACGCCGCTCGCCGAGGCGTCGTAAGCAGGCGCGGCGGACGGCGACGGACGGCCGTTGGGCTCGCGCGGCTGTACCACGCTCGGCGCGAATCCGTCCAGGTTTGTATAATCGCGGCGCAGTCGGCTGACTGTCTGACGACCTTACGCGCGGCGCCCAGAGCGTCTAAGAATCCCAGATGAAAACCGTGTCCATCTGTTTCGTTTGCCTCGGGAATATCTGCCGTTCACCGACGGCGGAGGGCGTGATGCGTCATCTGGTCGACGAGGCGAAGCTCGCGGACCGCATTCTGATCGATTCGGCCGGCACCGGCGATTGGCACATCGGCGCAGCGCCCGACGAGCGCGCACAACACGCGGCGCGCCAGCGCGGCTATGCGCTCGACGCGCTGCGCGGCCGCCAGATCACGGTCGCGGACTTCGAGCGCTTCGATCTGCTGATTGCAATGGACGACCGCAACGTCGCCGCGTTGCGTCAACTGTGCCCGCCTGCGCAGCGTGACAAGATCCGTCTGCTGATGGAGTTCGTGCCGGAGTCGGATGGGCGCTGGAGCGGCGCGCGAGAGGTGGTCGATCCATATTTCGGCGGCGCGGAAGGCTTCGAGATGGTGCTCGATCAGTGCGAAGCAGCCTGCCGCGGGCTGATCGCCGCGTTACGCCCGCAGTTGCTCGCTAGTTAACTGCCCAAAAATGAAGAACGCGGGCGACGCACCCAGGCGAGAAACGCTGCACCATCCCGCGTGCCCCGCACGTGCTCCCGCCGCGTCGAAGTCTGGCGATCAATTAAGCAGATGACACAAAATTTACCGCCCATACTTGACTAAATCGGTCATGTATTTATACTTGACAAAACTTGTCGAGAATTGCGGTTCCCACATCATATGAGACTCACCACGAAAGGCCGTTTCGCCGTCACGGCGATGATCGACCTGGCGCTGCGCCAGGAGCAGGGCCCGGTGACGCTTGCGGGTATCAGCCAGCGCCAACACATCTCCCTGTCATACCTCGAGCAGCTGTTTGGCAAGCTGCGCCGTCATGAAATCGTCGAGTCCGTGCGCGGACCGGGCGGTGGCTACAATCTCGCGCGCCGTGCGGAAGAGGTGACGGTGGCCGACATCATCATTGCGGTCGATGAACCGCTCGACGCCACCCAATGCGGCGGCAAGGGCACGTGCGAAGGCACCAAGCAGCACGACGGCCACTGCATGACGCATGAGCTGTGGTCGACGCTGAACCAGAAAATGGTCGAATACCTCGATTCGGTTTCGCTAAAGGATCTGGTCGACCAGCAGCGTTCGCGCGAAGGCGCGCCGGCGGTGCTGCGCGACAGGCGCAGCGACGCGCCGGCGGTCGAACCTGTCCGCGTGGCGCCCAAGGGTCCCAATTCCGTTTTCAACATGGCCGGTTCGTGAAGCGCGGCACGCGATAGAAATCTTCTGCCGCAGCCCCATATCGAATCCAGAAGCCAGAGCACATGACGTCCCCGGAGCAATTGATGAACAACGACTCTCTCCATCTGCCCATCTACATGGACTACAGCGCCACGACGCCGATCGATCCGCGTGTGGTGGACAAGATGATTCCGTATCTGCGCGAGCAGTTCGGCAACCCCGCGTCGCGCAGCCACGCTTATGGCTGGAACGCCGAGCGCGCGGTCGAGGAAGCGCGCGAGCAGGTCGCCGCGCTCGTGAACGCCGATCCGCGCGAAATCATCTGGACCTCGGGTGCGACTGAGTCGGACAATCTCGCCCTGAAAGGTGCCGCGCACTTCTACAAGAGCAAGGGCAAGCACATCGTCACGGTGAAGACCGAGCACAAGGCCGTGCTCGACACCACTCGTGAGCTCGAGCGCGAAGGCTTCGAAGTTACCTATCTGGATGTCAAGGACGACGGTCTGATCGACCTCGACGCATTCAAGGCGGCGCTACGCCCGGATACGATTCTGGTGTCGGTGATGTCGGTCAACAACGAGATCGGCGTAATCCAGGACATCGAGGCGATCGGCGAGATCACGCGTGAAAAGGGCATCATTTTCCACGTCGACGCGGCGCAGGCCACTGGCAAGATCCAGATCGATCTGCAGAAGCTGAAGGTCGACCTGATGTCGTTCTCGGCCCACAAGACTTACGGTCCGAAGGGCATCGGCGCGCTGTACGTGCGTCGCAAGCCGCGTATTCGTATCGAGGCGCAGATGCACGGCGGCGGCCACGAGCGCGGTATGCGTTCGGGTACGCTCGCCACGCACCAGATCGTCGGCATGGGCGAAGCGTTCCGTATCGCGCGTGAAGAGATGGCGACCGAAAACGAGCGCATCCGCATGCTGCGTGACCGGCTGCTGAAAGGCCTGTCGGAAATCGAGGAAGTGTATGTGAACGGCGACATGGAACAGCGTGTGCCGCACAACCTGAACATCAGCTTCAATTTCGTCGAAGGCGAATCGCTGATCATGGCGGTGAAAGACGTCGCGGTGTCGTCGGGCTCGGCGTGCACGTCGGCGTCGCTGGAGCCGTCGTACGTGCTGCGCGCGCTTGGCCGCAACGACGAACTGGCGCACAGCTCGATCCGCTTCACGGTGGGACGCTTCACGACCGAGCAGGAAATCGACTACGTGATCAACCTGCTGAAGACGAAGATTTCCAAGCTGCGCGATTTGTCGCCGCTGTGGGAAATGCACAAGGACGGCATCGATCTGTCGACCATCCAGTGGGCCGCGCACTGACGCGCCCGCTGAACGAAACCGACATCGACCGTTCATCGGATTGCAGGTTGAAACGAATCAAGGAGTGTAATCATGGCTTATAGCGACAAGGTCCTCGACCACTACGAAAACCCGCGCAACGTCGGTTCCTTCGCGAAGGACGACGACACGGTCGGTACCGGCATGGTCGGCGCGCCGGCCTGCGGCGACGTGATGAAGCTGCAGATCCGCGTTGGTGCGGACGGCGTCATCGAAGACGCGAAGTTCAAGACGTACGGCTGCGGCTCGGCCATCGCGTCGAGCTCGCTCGTCACCGAATGGGTGAAGGGCAAGACGCTCGACCAGGCCATGTCGATCAAGAACACGCAGATCGCCGAAGAACTGGCACTGCCGCCGGTGAAGATTCACTGCTCGATCCTCGCGGAAGACGCGATCAAGGCAGCGGTCGCCGACTACAAGCAGCGCCACGGCGAAGCAGCGGTTGCCGAAGACGGCAAGGCCGCCTGAGCAGCAACAAGGTAAGAACGAAGCAACCGGTGAGCGCGACGCGGACCCGCGCGCCGCGCACTCTGGCAACTGAGAAACGTTATGGCAATTACGTTGACCGAAAAGGCAGCACAGCACGTCCAGAAGTATCTGACCCGCCGAGGTAAAGGCATCGGGTTGCGCGTTGGCGTGCGCACCACCGGTTGCTCGGGCCTCGCCTACAAGCTCGAGTACGTGGACGAACTCGCGCCGGAAGATCAGGTATTCGAGACAGGCGGCGTGAAGGTTGTCGTCGACCCGAAGAGTCTCGCGTATATCGACGGCACGCAGCTGGACTTCGCGCGCGAAGGGCTGAACGAAGGCTTCAAGTTCAACAACCCGAACGTGAAAGACGAATGCGGCTGCGGCGAGTCGTTCCGCGTCTAGATTCGTTACTTTCCGCGTGCGGCGGATCAAAGGCGGCGCGGGCCGCCTTTTTAGTTTGATCCGCGCTCGCGTGAAGCGCTCGCGCCTGACACGGCCCAACGTTGCCACACCACGTTTTCATCAACGGACTTTAATTCGATGGCCTCGCTGAACGACAGCCACTTCGACCTGTTTGGTCTGCCGGCGCAATTCGCGCTCGACGCCGCCACGCTCGATCACGCGTATCGCACCGTGCAGGCGCAGGTGCATCCGGATCGCTTCGCGGCGGCCGGCGATGCGCAAAAGCGTATCGCGATGCAATGGGCGACGCGCGCGAACGAGGCGTATCAGACGCTGCGCGATCCGCTCAAGCGCGCGACCTATCTGCTGTCGCTGCGCGGCATCAACGTCGGCGCGGAGAACAACACGGCGATGGAGCCCGCGTTCCTGATGCAGCAGATGGAGTGGCGCGAGAACATCGAGGACGCGGCAGCGGCGAAGAACGTCGACGCGCTCGACGCGCTGCTCATCGAGTTGCGCGACGAGGAACGTCAGCGCTTCGACAAGCTCGGCGCATCGCTCGATAGCGGCGCGAATCAGGCGGCTGCCGAGGCGGTGCGGCAGATGATGTTCATCGAGCGCGTCGCGTCGGAAATCGGCGCGCAGATCGAGCGGCTCGAAGGCTAGCGCGATTTCGTGCGACGCGCGCAAAAATGCGCCGCGCTGGCAAACAGCAACACGCCGAAGCAGCACCGGTAGGCAGCGATGTAGCAAGCGACAAACAAAAACCAGAGCGGCCGCGAGCCGTGGCATCACCCCCAGCAACGCGAACATTCAGGACGGGGCACAACGTCCCCGAGAAGATCCAGATGGCCTTACTGCAAATCTCCGAACCCGGCATGGCGCCGGCGCCTCACCAGCGGCGTCTGGCGGTCGGTATCGATCTCGGCACCACCAACTCCCTCGTCGCCGCCGTGCGCAGCGGCCTGCCCGATGTGCTGCCCGACGAAGACGGGCACGTGCTGCTGCCGTCGGTGGTGCGCTACCTGGAACAGGGCGGCCGTCGCATCGGCCGCCGGGCGAAGGCCGAGGCCGCCAGCGACCCGCGCAACACGATCGTGTCGGTCAAGCGCTTCATGGGCCGCGGCAAGGCCGAGGTGGAGGGCGCCGAAAACGCGCCGTACGACTTCATCGACGCACCCGGCATGGTGCAGATCCGCACGGTCGACGGCGTGAAGAGCCCGGTGGAAGTATCGGCTGAAATTCTCGCGACGCTGCGCCAGCGCGCCGAAGACACACTCGGCGACGAGCTGGTCGGCGCGGTGATCACGGTGCCCGCGTACTTCGACGAAGCGCAGCGCCAGGCGACCAAGGACGCCGCGCGCCTCGCCGGGCTGAACGTGCTGCGTCTGCTGAACGAACCGACCGCGGCCGCGATCGCCTACGGTCTCGACAACGGCGCCGAAGGTCTGTACGCGGTCTATGACCTCGGCGGCGGCACCTTCGACCTGTCGATCCTGAAGCTCACCAAGGGCGTGTTCGAAGTGCTCGCGGCGGGTGGCGATTCCGCGCTCGGCGGCGACGACTTCGACCATGCGCTGTACCGCCATGTGCTTGAACAGGCCGGCATCGCGCCGCAGACGCTCGCACCGCACGACGTGCGCCTGCTGCTCGATAGCGTGCGCGAGGCCAAGGAGGCGTTGTCGAGCGCGCCGAAGGCTGACCTCAAGCTCACGCTTGCCAACGGCACCGCGCTCGATCTGACGATCGACGAAGCCACTTTCGAGACCATCACGGCCGAGCTGGTGCAACGCACGCTGGGTCCGACGAAAAAGGCGCTGCGCGACGCGAAGGTCACCACGAAAGAGATCAAGGGTGTGGTGCTGGTTGGCGGCGCGACGCGCATGCCGGTGATCCGCCGCGCGGTCGAGGCGTTCTTCGGCCAGGCGCCGCTCGTCAATCTCGATCCGGATCAGGTCGTCGCGCTCGGCGCCGCGATCCAGGCCGATCTGTTGGCCGGCAACCGCGGCGCGGAAGGCGACGAGTGGCTGCTGCTCGACGTGATTCCACTGTCGCTCGGCGTCGAGACGATGGGTGGTCTGACCGAGAAGATCATTCCGCGCAACTCGACGATTCCAGTCGCGCGCGCGCAGGATTTCACGACCTTCAAGGACGGCCAGACCGCGATGGCGATTCACGTCGTCCAGGGCGAGCGCGAACTCGTCAGCGATTGCCGTTCGCTCGCGCGCTTCGAGCTGCGCGGTATTCCGCCGATGGCCGCTGGCGCCGCGCGCATTCGCGTGACCTACCAGGTCGACGCCGACGGCCTGCTGTCCGTGTTCGCGCGCGAACTCGCGTCGGGCGTGGAGGCATCGGTCGTCGTGAAGCCTTCGTATGGACTCGCCGACGACGACATCGCGCGCATGCTCGAAGACAGCTTTTCGACCGCTGAAATCGATATGCGGGCGCGCGCTCTGCGCGAGGCGCAGGTCGAAGCGCAGCGTCTCGTCGAAGCGACCGACGCGGCGCTCGCCGCCGACGCCGAACTGCTCGACGACAGCGAACGCACCGAACTCGACGCGCTGCTCGCCGCGCTGCGCAACGTCGCGCCGGGCGAGGACGTCGGCGCGATCGAAGCCGCGACGAAGGCGCTCGCCGAAGGCACCGACGAATTCGCCGCGCGCCGCATGAACAAGGGAATTCGCCGCGCGCTGTCGGGCCGCAAGCTCGACGAGATCTGAACGGGCGAACGGACGAACTGCGCACGGCGCACGAATCACCGGAGCGCGCCGCGTGGACTTAAAAAGTCCGCGCGACGCCAGTAAAATGGTACGGAGCCTGCACGCCGTGCCTCAGACCCAAACGGAAACTGTATGCCTCAAATCGTTGTGCTGCCTCACGTCGAATTGTGCCCGGAAGGCGCGGTGATCGACGCCGTTCCCGGCAAGAGCATCTGCGACAACCTGCTCGATAACGGTATCGAAATCGAGCATGCGTGTGAGAAGTCGTGCGCGTGCACGACCTGTCACGTGATCGTGCGTGAGGGTTTCGCCGCCTTGACGCCGTCCGAGGAAGACGAGGACGATCTGTTGGACAAGGCATGGGGGCTCGAACCGGCTTCGCGCCTGTCTTGTCAAGCGATCATGCCGGACGAGCAGGATCTGGTCGTCGAAATTCCGCGTTACTCGATCAATCACGCGAAGGAAAACCACTAACAGGAGGGCGCCGCCATGAAGTGGACCGATACGCAAGAAATCGCGATGGCTCTGACCGACAAGCATCAGGATGTCGATCCGCAGCAGGTGCGTTTCACCGACCTGCATCGCTGGGTGATGGAACTCGAAGGCTTCGACGACGATCCGAACCGCTCGAGCGAAAAGATTCTCGAAGCGATTCAGGCGGCGTGGATCGAAGACGCGGATTATTGAACGCGCGTTCGAGCCGGTTCATTGAACTGCAAAAAAAGGCGATTCCGATGGAATCGCCTTTTTTGATGGCTGCGTTGACGAGAGTAGAGCGCGAGAGTGGGGCGGCCGGTGTCAGTCGGCGACGAGGCCGCCGTTCTGCACGCGCACGCGCTCGCCGTCGTGGAACGGCGGGGCCTCGTGATACGTGAAGTAGCGCGTCTTGCCGTCTTCCATGCGCACGCGCACCGAATACGACGTCGTGCTGCGCAGATGTTTTTCGACCGAGTTGCCGGCCAACCCGCCGCCGAGCGCGCCGAGCAGCGTCATCGCGGTACGCCCGCTGCCGGCCCCGAACTGATTGCCGACGACGCCACCGGCCACCGCGCCGCCGACCGCGCCAATCCCGGTGCCATGTCCTTCATGCCGAACCGCCGAGATCGCGACGACGGTGCCGCAATTCGAGCAATGAGCGGCTTGTGGCGCCGACTGCTGCGCATACTGCGGCGCCGCTTGCGGCTCGAGTTGTTGCGCGTACTGCGACTGCGGCGCGGCTTGCGCCTGTTGCTGCCGCGCGTATTGCTGTTGCTGCTGCGCATATTGCTGTTGCTGCACCGGAGCGGGGGCCGGCGCTGGAGCGGGCTGCGCCGCTGGTTGAGCCTGAACCTGCTGCTGTTGTGCGGAGGGATTGACCGGCGCGGCCGAATCGACGACGCCCGGCACTTGCGTGCTGACCTGCGCGGCGTGTGTCTGATCGTTCTGTGCGCCGTTGCCCGACGCCTTGGGGAACACGCCGGTGATCGCGGCGGTAGCGACCAGACTTGCGACGAGCACCGCGCCGGCGGCAACCGCGATCAACGGATGAAGACGACGCGGCTGCGTGGATTGATGAGTAGGGGTGTCCATGTGGGGCCTCCGTTTCTGACAGAGCCGACTCGTTATGAGACTGAGTGTCGGGCAATTCGATCCGGTCGGCGTTTCCATTTGTAACCGGCTCGATGGCGGCCTTGGGCGTGGGCCGGTGGCCTCTGCGCGGCGCGCCTTGGTGTCAGCACGCCTTTAAGGTTGTTGCGACCACGGAGACTTGCGTGCGATGGAGCAGCTTTTACCGCCGGTTACAAAACGATCGGCAGCAGAATACGGTCCCGGCAAGCGAAAACGCGCGCATAAAAAACGCCCGGCTCGACCGGGCGTTCTCCAAAACCATCACATTGCACGCGAAGTGGAACGGCTACTCGCGCTCAGCGTCGCTCAATCTTCACGACGCAGATGCGGGAACAGGATCACGTCGCGGATGCTCGGGCTATCGGTCAGCATCATCACCAGACGGTCGATGCCGATACCGCAGCCGCCCGCCGGCGGCATGCCGTATTCGAGCGCGCGGATGTAGTCCGCGTCGTAGAACATTGCTTCCTCGTCGCCGGCGTCCTTCTGGTCGACCTGCTTCTTGAAGCGCGCGGCCTGATCTTCCGGATCGTTCAGCTCAGAGAAACCGTTGGCGATTTCGCGGCCGGTAATGAACAGCTCGAAGCGCTCGGTAATGCCTTCCACCTTGTCCGACGCGCGCGCGAGCGGCGACACCTCGATCGGGTAGTCGATGATGTAGGTCGGCTCCCACAATTGCGACTCGGCTGTCTCTTCGAACAGCGCCAATTGCAGCGAGCCGATGCCCGCGTTCAGGAACTGCGGCTGCGAGGCATCGACGCCAAACTTCTTCAGTTCGGCGCGCAGGAACGTACTGTCGGCAAGTTGCTCGTTCGTGTATTGCGGCGCGTACTTCTGGATCGCCTGCGTGATCGTGAGACGATGGAACGGCTTCGACAGGTCGAGCTCGCGGCCTTGATAGGTGATAGTGGCCGTGCCGAGCGCATCGATCGCGGCCTGGCGGATCAGTTGCTCGGTGAAGTCCATCAGCCACTTGTAGTCGGTGTAGGCCGCGTAGAACTCGATCATCGTGAATTCCGGGTTGTGGCGCACGGACACGCCCTCGTTGCGGAAGTTACGATTAATCTCGAACACACGCTCGAAGCCGCCCACCACCAGACGCTTCAGATACAGCTCCGGCGCGATGCGCAGGAACATCTGCATGTCGAGCGCGTTGTGGTGCGTCGAGAACGGCTTGGCCGCCGCGCCGCCCGGAATCGGATGCAGCATCGGCGTTTCGACTTCCATGAAGTTCGCGTCGGCCATGTACTTGCGGATCGACGAAATCGCCTTCGTACGCGCGACGAACGTACGGCGCGTTTCAGGCGTGACGATCAGATCGACATAGCGCTGGCGGTACTTCATTTCCTGGTCGGCGAGACCGTGGAACTTGTCCGGCAGCGGACGCAGCGACTTCGACAGCAGACGCAACTCCGTGCAGCGCACCGACAGCTCGCCCTTGTTGGTGCGGAACAGCACGCCGCGCGCGGCGACGATGTCGCCCATGTCCCACTTCTTGAACGCGTCGTAGGTTTCCTGACCGACGTCGGCCGGCGTGATAAAGAACTGGATCTGACCCGAGCCGTCGCGCACGGTCGCGAAGCTTGCCTTGCCCATCACGCGTTTGAGCATCATGCGGCCGGCGATCGCGACTTCGAGCGGATTCGCTTCGAGCGCTTCCTTGTCGGTGTGCTCGTACTGCGCCTGCAAATCTTCGGCGTGGTGCGTGGGACGGAAGTCGTTCGGATAAGCGACGCCTTGCTCACGCAGCTCGCGCAGCTTTTCGCGGCGCTCGGCGATGATCTTGTTGTCGTCCACTTCGGGCACGACAGTCGGCTGGGCGGCATTCCGCTGGGCGGCATTCCGCTGGGCCGCATTCGGCTGGGTCGGTTCAGTCATGATGATTTGGTATTCGGTGGCCCGCCGCGGCGTGCGCCGCGGATCGGGAAGCCAGTCAGTGTAAAAACCTCAGGCGGTACTGGAAAACGAAGCAAGCGCGGTCCCGATCGGTGAACGCGGCCGCGCCGTGCGCGCTTAGACGCCCTGTTTCAGGCTCGCGCTGATGAACGGATCGAGATCGCCGTCGAGCACGCTCTTCGTGTTGCTGATTTCGACGTTGGTGCGCAGATCCTTGATGCGGCTGTTGTCGAGCACGTACGAGCGGATCTGATGGCCCCAACCCACGTCGGTCTTGCCGGCTTCGAGCTTGTCCTGTTCGGCCTGACGTTTACGGATTTCCGCCTCGTACAGTCGCGATTTCAGCATCGCCATTGCTTCCGCGCGGTTGCGGTGCTGCGAGCGGTCGTTCTGGCACTGCACGACGATGCCCGACGGCATGTGCGTGATACGCACCGCCGAGTCGGTCTTGTTGATGTGCTGACCGCCCGCGCCCGAAGCACGGTACGTGTCGATGCGCAGATCGGCCGGGTTGATCTCGACTTCGATCGAGTCGTCGATTTCCGGGTACACGAACACCGACGAGAACGACGTATGCCGACCGCCCGACGAGTCGAACGGCGACTTGCGCACCAGGCGGTGCACGCCGGTTTCGGTGCGCAGGAAGCCGTACGCGTATTCGCCTTCGATCTTGATCGTCGCGTTCTTGATGCCGGCGACGTCGCCTTCGGTCTGCTCGAGCACTTCGGTCTTGAAACCCTTGCGCTCGCAGTAGCGCAGATACTGGCGCAGCAGCATCGACGCCCAGTCGCACGCTTCGGTGCCGCCGGCGCCGGCCTGGATGTCGAGAAAGGCGTTGTTGGGGTCGGCCGGGTTCGCGAACATCCGGCGGAATTCCATGTCGGCGACGCGCGCTTCGATGGCCTGGGCATCGGCTTCACAGGCGAGCAGCGTTTCGTCGTCGGCTTCTTCGCGCGCCATGTCGAACAGGTCTTGCGCGTCGTTCACGTCGTTGGTGATCGACGTGAGCTTGCCGACCGTGTCGTCGAGCAGCTTCTTTTCCTTACCGAGTGCCTGGGCGTGCTTCGCATCGTTCCAGACGTCCGGGTCTTCGAGTTCCCGGTTGACTTCGATTAGACGCAGTGCTTTGTCGTCGTAGTCAAAGATACCCCCGTAGGTCGTCCGCGCGCTTGCGCAGGTCGGCCAGAGAGGCTTCGATCGCGTTGAGACGTTCCGCTTCCATGTCGATCTTTTATAGCTTCGTGAAAAGGGGAAATTATAGCCGATCGGCATGCCGCGCCGGAGCCCTGCGGGCGATCCGGCGCGTGTTCGCGATTGATTTTGCGGAAGATTTCAGCTCACCGCGTGCTCGACGATCAGTTGCACGCGCGATACGCCGTTCCATGTGTCGCTGGCGAGCCGGTAGGCGACGGTGGTGCGCGCGGGCAGCGTATCCGTGTGATTGAACCAGATCGCGTTGAAGCGCTGGCGGCCGCGCAGCAATTGCAGCTTCAGGTGCTTGTCCTTGACGAGCGCCTGCGACGCGACCTCGAATTCGCCCGAAAACACCGGCGCCGGAAATCCCTGGCCCCATACGGCCGCGTCGAGCATCTCGACGAATTGCGGCGTGAAGTACGCGTCTTCGAGCTCGCCGTCGGTTTCGACGGTGCGCGCGAGCGCCTCCGCCGACAGCCATTCGCGGCCGACCGCCTCGAACGCGGCCGTGAAGCGCGGCACGTCGGCGGCGGCGAGCGTCAGGCCCGCAGCCATCGCGTGGCCGCCGAATTTGACGATCAGGTCCGGTTCGCGCTTCGAGATCAGATCGAGCGCGTCGCGCAGATGGAAGCCCGGGATCGAGCGTCCCGAGCCCTTGACGAGCACGCCGGTGTCGTCGGCGGGCGCGAACGTGAACGACGGGCGGTGGAATTTCTCCTTCAGCCGTCCCGCGACGATGCCGATCACGCCCTGATGCCAGCCCGGATTGAACAGCGTGATCGTGGTCGCGCCGTCGGGATCGACCGTCGACAGGTCGTCCAGCGCCTGCTGCTGCATGCCGGCCTCGATTTCGCGGCGCTCGCGGTTCATCGTGTCGAGCTGCTGCGCGAGTTCCCACGCGCGGCCGACGTCGTCGGTGGTCAGGCATTCGATGCCGAGCGACATGTCCGACAGCCGTCCCGCCGCGTTCAGGCGCGGTCCCAGCGCGAAGCCGAGATCGAAGCCGGAGGCATTGCGCGCGTCGCGCGCGGCGGCGCGAAAGAGGGCGGCGATGCCTGGCTGCATGCGACCCTTGCGGATGCGCTGCAGACCTTGCGCGACCAGCACGCGGTTGTTGCCGTCGAGCTTGACGACATCGGCGACGGTGCCGAGCGCGACCAGATCGAGCAGGCCGTCGAGGCGCGGTTCGGGCAGTGCGTCGCCGAACGCGCCGCGGCGGCGCAGTTCGGCGCGCAGCGCGAGCAGCACGTAGAACATCACGCCGACGCCGGCCAGGCACTTGCTCGGGAACGTGCAGCCCGGCTGGTTCGGATTGACGATCGCGCGCGCGGCGGGCAACTCGTCGCCGGGCAGGTGGTGGTCGGTGACGAGCACGTCGATGCCGAGCGCGTTGGCGGCGGCGACGCCGTCGACGCTCGCGATGCCGTTGTCGACGGTGATCAGCAGATCGGGCTTGCCGGCCGCGCTGCGGGCCGCGAGCTCGACGATGTCCGGCGTGAGACCGTAGCCGTGCTCCATGCGGTTCGGCACCAGATAGTCGATGCGCGCGCCGAACATGCGCAGTCCGCGCACCGCGACCGCGCAGGCGGTCGCGCCGTCGCAGTCGTAGTCGGCGACGACCAGCATGCGGCGCTGTTGCTGGAGCGCGTCGGCGAGCAGCGCGGCGGCCGCGTCGCAGCCCTTCAGGTCGGCGGGCGGCACGAGCCGCGCGAGGCCGGTTTCGACCTCTTCGGGCAGGCACACGCCGCGCGATGCGTACAGGCGCGCGAGCACCGGATGCATGCCGCAGCGGGTCAGCACTTCGGCGTCGAGGGGGGAGCAGGGGCGCGTAACGATTCGGGTCATGCGGAAGGGCCGTGGATCATTCGATGAAAAGCGAGGCCAGCACGCGCCGCCGCCAGAATTTGCGCAGATCGCCGCGCGTGACGGTCAGCGTCACCGAGCCGGTGTCGCCGCACAGCGTGAGGCCGAGCTCCGCGAGTTCGCCCGCCTGCAGCGCCGCCAGCGCGGGCTCGAACCAGTCGCTCTGCAGCTCGGCGAATGCCTGGTTCCAGCGCGCCCAGTCCTGTTCGATGTAGGGCGCGGAGAATGGATCGAGTTCGACGAGTGTCGCGCCGCTGCCGCTGCCGTTGGTTGCACCGCGCAGCGCCGCCTGCAGTTCGCGGTACGACGCCGGCGGCGCGCCTGGCGCGACTCCCGCGCTGAGCGCGAGGCCGCGCGTCGCGGCGGCGTCGGACAGCACCTGCGCGAACGGACTGCGCACGGGCCGCGCGGCGCCTTGCGCGTGAAACCAGATCGAGTTGACGGCTGGCAGCCCGCGTGCTTCGCGCGCTTCGTTGATCGGATGCTCGAACCATGCCATCTGCACTTCGTTCTGCAGCTTCATCCATGCGCGCGAGCGTTCGCCGGAATGCGCTTCGTGCGGCAGCCAGATCTCGATGTTGCGGCCGCTCGCGCGCAACGGCGACGCGCCCGCGAGCGTGCCGAACGCGTCGCTCGACAGATACCAGCGGGTCGGCTTCGGCGCTTCGATGCGTACGCCAAGCTCCTCGATCAGCGGGCGCGCCAGCGCGAGCAGCGTGGTCGCTTCTTCGTCCGACAGATCGAGCGACGCGGGATCGATCAGCACCAGATGGTCGTGTGCGATGTGCACGTGCACCGGCTGCACGCAGGCCCACGTCGCGCTGCCGGGTTCGCCGCCGTCGGCGCGCAGCATGTAGGGCGCGAGCGGGGCTTCGTCGGCGGCGGCCGAGGCGCCCGCCGTGCCATCAGGCAGCGCGCCGAATTGTCGCGCGACCCAGCGCTCGTGCGGCAGCGTGCGTTGAAAATCCTCGCCGATCACGCGTTCGATCAGCGTCGCGCGCGCGATCAGCCTGTCGAGGGCGGGACTGCGGATGTCGTGAAGCGCGGTGGAGGCGTCGGCCGCGGCGGGCAGCGCGAAGGGCAGCAGAAGATGGAGGCGGTCGGCAGGCATGATGCTGCGCATTGTAGGGCAAACGGTGCGAGTATTTCGACGAAGCACGGCCGGTTTATCGATGACGTTCCGCGGCATGCGCTTTGCGCGAGCCGGCGGCATTGTGTGGCAAACTTCGCGCTTGATCGCTGGTCGAGGCAGGGGCGGCGCGCCGTGCCGCCACGCCTCCATGCGCCGGCGGAGCCGCACAGCGGCTGCGCGGGCGCGGAACGATCCGCGCCGCCGCGAGCCCAACGATCACGACGCTCGGGCCGCCCGGCACACGCTCGATGTCCGCCGCTCCCGACACACAGTCGAAGAACGCACAAAAGGATTCGCTTGAAATTTCCCTACGAATGGCAGATTGGCTGGCGCTACACACGCGCCGGCAAACGCACGACCGGTAACGGCTTCATATCGTTCATCGCGCTGGTGTCGATGTCGGGCATCGCGCTTGGCGTCGCGGCGCTGATCGTGGTGCTGTCGGTGATGAACGGCTTTCAGAAAGAGGTGCGCGACCGCATGCTGTCGGTGCTCGCGCACGTCGAGATCTTTTCGCCGACCGGTTCGATGCCCGAGTGGCAACTGACCGCGAAGGAAGCGCGGCAGAACCCGCAGGTGATCGGCGCGGCGCCCTACGTCGAGGCCCAGGCGCTGCTCACGCGCCAGGATGCGGTAAGCGGGGTCGCGTTGCGCGGCATCGAGCCGACGCTCGAGCCCGAAGTGTCCGATATCGGCAAGGAAATGAAAGGCGGCAAGCTGTCCGACCTCGTGCCCGGCGATTTCGGCATCGTGCTCGGCGCCGATCTCGCGGCCAATCTCGGCGTGCAGCTGAACGACAAGATCACGCTCGTCGCGCCCGAAGGCACGATCACGCCGGCCGGCATGCTGCCGCGCCTGAAACAGTTCACGGTGGTCGGCATCTTCGAGTCGGGCCATTACGAATACGACAGCACGCTAGCGCTGATCAACATCAAGGACGCACAGGCGCTGTTCCGGCTGCCCGCGCCGACCGGCGTGCGGCTGCGTCTGACCGACATGCAGCGCGCGCCGGAAGTCGCGCATCAGCTCGCGCGCACGCTGTCGGGCGACCTGTACATTCGCGACTGGACCCAGCAGAACAAGACCTGGTTCTCGGCGGTGCAGATCGAGAAGCGCATGATGTTCATCATCCTGACGCTGATCATTGCGGTGGCCGCGTTCAATCTGGTGTCGTCGCTGGTGATGACGGTGACCAACAAACAGGCCGATATCGCGATCCTGCGCACGCTCGGCGCGCAGCCCGGCTCGATCATGAAGATCTTCGTCGTGCAGGGCGTGACGATCGGCTTCATCGGCACGGCGACCGGCGTCGCGCTCGGCTGCCTGATCGCGTGGAGCATTCCGTGGCTGGTGCCGATGATCGAGCATCTGCTCGGCGTGCAGTTCCTGCCGCCGTCGGTGTACTTCATCAGCGAGCTGCCGTCCGAGCTGGTTCCGGCCGACGTCGCTCGCATCGGCATCATCGCGTTCGTGCTGTCCGCGCTCGCCACGCTGTATCCGAGCTGGCGCGGCGCGAAAGTCCGTCCGGCGGAGGCGCTGCGCTATGAATGACCGCCTCGTCCATCCCTCAACCGATTCATCCATGACCGCTCAGGACCCCGCATCGTATCCGTACGTGCTCGAAGCCACCGGCATTTCCAAATCGTTCGTGCAGGGTGGCCTGAACGTGCAGGTGCTCAACAACGCTGAACTCGCCGTGCGGCGCGGCGAAAAGCTCGCGATCGTCGGCGCGTCGGGTTCCGGCAAGAGCACGCTATTGCACGTGCTCGGCGGTCTCGACGATCCGAGCGCGGGAGAGGTGTCGGTGCTCGGCAAGCCGTTCACGAAGCTGTCCGAGCGTGAGCGCAACGACCTGCGCAATCGCGCGCTCGGTTTCGTTTATCAGTTTCACCATCTGCTGCCGGAGTTTTCCGCGCTCGATAACGTCGCGATGCCGCTGCGGATTCGTCGCGAGACGACCGAAGTCGCGCGCCGCGAGGCAATGGCGGTGCTGGAGCGCGTCGGCATGGGGCATCGCGCGAAGCATCGGCCGGGCGAGCTGTCGGGCGGCGAGCGTCAGCGTGTCGCGATCGCGCGCGCGCTCGTCACGAAGCCCGCCTGCGTGCTCGCCGACGAGCCGACCGGCAACCTCGACGGCGGCACCGCCGACACCGTGTTCAACCTGATGCTCGAACTGTCGCGCACGCTCGAGACGAGCTTCGTGATCGTCACGCACGACCCGGAACTGGCGGGGCGCTGCGATCGCATCATGCGGCTGCGCGACGGCGTGCTCCACGAAGAGCCGCCCGTGCCGGTCTGAACCCGGGTTGAGCCCGGTTTGCGCCAAACCCCGGCACGGTCGTTGCGGGTGGTCCGCGGATGACTGACCGCCGCCGCGAACCGCCGGACCACCTTCGGGCCGGTCACATTGCCAGTGAGACAACCCATGTGGATCGATACGCACTGCCATCTCGACGCTTCGGAGTTCGACGCCGATCGTGACGCGGTCGCGGCGTCCGCGCGCGAGGCGGGCGTGTCGCGCATCGTGATTCCGGCGATCGGGCGACAAAACTTCGCGGCGGTGCGCGAGCTCGCGCATCGCGTCGACGGCGGCGCGTACGCGCTCGGCATTCATCCGATGTACACGCCAGGCGCCGTCGATGCCGACCTCGACCTGCTTCGCATGGAGATCGAGGCGAGTCTCGACGATCCGCGCTTCGTCGGCATCGGCGAGATCGGGCTGGACTTTTTCGTCGACGGTCTCGACGATGCGCGCCAGCAGTTTTTCTACAACGGCCAGCTGCAGCTCGCGCGCGAATTCGATCTCCCGGTCATCTGCCATGTGCGCAAATCGCAGGATCAGGTGATCGCGGGATTGCGGCGGCATCAGATCCATCGCGGCATTGCGCACGCATTCAATGGCAGTTTCCAGCAGGCGCAGGCTTATATCGATCAGGGCCTGCATCTTGGCTTCGGCGGCAACCTGACGTTCGAGCGCGCGCGGCAGATCCGCCGACTCGCCGAACAGCTGCCGCTCGACGCGCTGGTCGTCGAGACCGACGCGCCCGATATCGCGCCGTCGTGGATGTACAGGCAGCGCAATTCGCCGGAGCAGATTCCGGCGATCGGCGCGAGCCTCGCGCAACTGCGCGGTGTCACTTCCGACGCAGCCGCCCTTGGCACAACGGCTAACGCGCTCGCCGCGCTGCCGCGACTCGCGCTTTCCTCTGCATAATCGATTTCGTTGATCGAAAGGGTTCGCGCCGGGCGATGCCCACGCCCGGCGGGCTCGGTGCTGCCTGTTCGCCGGCGCGTGACGACGCTCGGCGCCAACGACGCGGAGGGCGAATGCGGGCGGTCTGGTGTGGGTTTGCGTTGGGCGTGATCTGGCTGCAGCGACAGGCGGCGTTGCCGGATGCGGGTGGATGGTGGGCGTTGATACTGGTCGGCTGCACGGCCGCCGGCGTTGCCGTGTGGGGTTTGCGTGGCGATGGGACGTGCGTGGCGTACCAGCTCGAATACGAGCAGCGCTTGTCGAACCGGCTCGCCAGGCGCGTACGGCGCGACGCCCGCGTGCGACGGGTGGCGGGTTGGGGCGCCGTGTGGTGCGCGGCGATCTGCGTCGGTTTCGGCTATGCGGCACTGCGCGCTCAAACGCGGCTCGCGGCGAGTCTGCCGCATGAGTGGGAAGGGCGCGACATCGAGGTGGTCGGCACGATCAAGGGATTGCCGACGCGCGACGACAAAGGCGCGCGCTTCCTGTTCGACGTCGAGACGAACGATGCGCGGCTTGCCGCCTTCCCGCGCGTAATCCAACTCGCCTGGATCGCGCGCGACGCCCCGGCGCCGCGGCTCGAACCGGGCGAGCGCTGGCGTCTGACCGTGCGCCTGAAGCGCCCGCACGGCAACGCGAATTTCGGCGTGCGCGATGCCGAGGCGAGTCTGCTCGCGCGCAACGTCCGCGCGACTGGCTACGTGAGCGTGCCGGATCATGCGCAGCGCCTCGCCGGTCCCGCGCACGGGTTCGCCGTGCTGGTCGACCGCTGGCGCGCCGCGTTGCGTGCGCGTATCGACACAGTGCTGGCCGATGCGCCGCATCGCGGCATCGTCGTCGCGCTCGCGATCGGCGCGCAGGACCAGCTGAGCCGCGCCGACTGGCAATTGATGCGCGAAACCGGCACGAGTCATCTGGTGGCGATTTCGGGCTTGCATATCGGCTTCGTCGCGGGGCTGACCGGCTGGCTCGCCGCAGCATTCTGGCGACGGTCGGGCTGGCTCGGCCGCAACTGGCCGCTGCGCTTGCCCGCGCAGCTCGTCGGCGTGACGGCCGGTGCGATCTTCGCCGCGCTGCATGCCGCGCTCGCGGGCTTCAACGTGCCGGCGCAACGCGCGCTGTGGATGGCCGCGCTCGTCGCGCTGGCGTTCGTCGGCGGCCGGCAGCTGGCGCGCTCCACCGTGCTCGCATGGGCGCTCGGGCTCGTGCTGCTGGTCGATCCGTGGGCGGTCGTGTCGGCCGGGTTCTGGCTGTCGTTCTGCGCGGTCGGCGCGATCCTGTTCGCGATGTCGGGACGGCCGCGCGTGCGGGGTCCGCAGACGTCCCGTCAGCATGAAGACGGGGAGGGCGGCGCGGCGCAACCCAGGTGGCTGGCGCTGCGTCCGGTATTGATCCGGCATCTGCGCGCACTCGCCGAACGCTTGCGCAGCGCCGCGCACGTGCAGATCGCGGTAACGGTTGCGCTTGCGCCGCTGACCGCCAACTGGTTCGCGCAGATTCCGCTCGTCGGTCCGCTCGCGAACGCGTTCGCGATTCCGTGGGTGAGCGCGCTCGTCACGCCGGCAGTGCTCGCGGGCGTCGCATTGCCCGCGCCGCTCGATGCGTTCGCGTGGCGCGCCGCGCACACGCTGCTCGATGGTCTCGCGGCCGGCCTGCAGCTGGTGTCGGGGCCGCGCTGGACCTTGTGGTGGTTGCCGCAGCCGCATGCGTGGGCGCTCGCCGCGGCGGCGGTCGGTGTGCTGTGGTGTCTCGCGCCGCGCGGCTGGCCGCTGCGCTGGGCGGCGCTGCTGACGTGGCTGCCGATGCTGATGCCCAGCGCAAACGGCGCGCTCGCCGAGCCATCGGGCGCGTTCCGTCTGACTGCGCTCGATGTCGGGCAGGGTTCGTCGGTGCTCGTGCAGACCGCCCATCACGCGTTGCTGTTCGATGCGGGTCCGGGCCCCGAATCGACGCACGCGGGCGAGCGCGTGGTGGTGCCGTTCCTGCAGGCGCAAGGCGTGACGACGCTCGATACGCTGATGATCAGTCACGCCGATTCGGATCATGCGGGCGGCGCGCCGGCGGTGCTCGATGCGATCGAGGTGCGTCAATTGGTGGCCGGCCTCGCGCCGGACAATTCGCTGTGGCCTCAGGCAAAGCAGCATGGCACACGCACGCTGCCGTGCGTGGCAGGGCAGCGCTGGCAGTGGGACGGTGTCGAGTTCGCCGTATTGTGGCCGGACGCCGGGGCGCTCACCGGCAAGGCGAACGAGCATTGCTGCGTGTTGAGGGTCAGCACGTTGTCCGCCACCAACGCAGGCGGCGCGGCAGCGTTGGCCGGTGCGAACGCGCCGCGTGTCGCGGCCCTGCTGAGCGCCGACATCGAAGCGCCGACCGAACGTGCGCTGCTCGCACGCGATCGCAAGATCCTGCGCGCGCAAGTATTGATGGTGCCGCATCATGGCAGCAAGACCTCGTCGACCGAACCGTTCCTCGACTCTATCGATCCGTCCATCGCGTTATTTCAGGTAGGCTACGAGAATCGTTTTCATCATCCGGACGCGGGCGTATTCGCGCGCTATGTGGCGCGTCATATCGAGCTTGCGCGAAGCGATCGCGATGGCGCCGTCAGGGTCGACGTCGATCCGGGCGCGCGCGGTGAGGAGGGCGCCGTGCTCACGCTCGAGCGCTACCGTGACATGCATCGCCGCTACTGGATGGAGCCCTGAGCGCGTCGCGCCTCAATGAGCGCAACGGCGCAGACAAGCGGCGCAAACAGCGCTATAAGCGGCACAGGAAAAGCACCCGCCCGCGCGTAAAAAACACAACGGAGATTGCCGCAGTTGAAAAACATCATCCATTTCTCGCACGCGAACGGCTTTCCGGCATCGACTTACCGGACCATCTTCGCCGAACTCTCCGACGACTACGAGGTGCGCTCGATCGAGCGGATCGGTCATGATGCGCGCTTTCCGGTCACGCAGGACTGGCCCCATCTGGTCGAGCAACTGCTCGACGACATCGCCCGCACATACGAGCAGCCGGTGTGGCTGGTCGGGCATTCGCTCGGCGGGTATCTGTCGCTGATGGCGGCGCTGAAAAAGCCGCAGTGGGTGAGGGGCGTCGTGATGCTCGACTCGCCGGTCATCGCCGGTTGGCGCAGCAGCATGCTGCGCGTGTCGCAATGGACCGGGCTCGACGAGCGGCTGTCGCCCGCCGCCGCGACGCGCAAGCGCCGCACCCAATGGACCAGCCGCGACGAAGCATGGCGGCATTTCCATTCGAAACCCGCGTTCGCGCGCTGGGACGAGCGCATGCTGTCCGACTACATCGACTTCGGCATTCCGCAGAGTTCGCCCGACGGCACCCGGGTGCTCGCGTTCGATCGCCGCACCGAATACCAGATCTACCGAACTTTGCCGCATACGCTCGGCGCGCGGCTCGCGCGCGGCGCGCCGGTGCCGGTCGGGTTCATCGCCGGCACACGCTCGAAGGAGATCCGCCAGGTCGGTCTCGACGCGACGCGGCGCGCGACCGGCGGGCACGTCGAGTGGATCGAGGGCAGCCATCTATATCCGATGGAAAAGCCGATCGAAACCGCGCGTGCGGTGCAACGCATGTTGCGCGAGCTGGAGCGAACCGCCTGACGCGCGGCGCTCACGAAGCGCGCCCCAAACTGCTGCGCCGGCTGCCACGCGAAGCGGCATCGGCGCACGGCGGGCCGGTCGTTTTTTGCTGGGTCGGGACCATCCTTTACGGTATAATCCGTTTTTCCCGCGAGCATCCAGCGATGACCAAATATGTTTTCGTCACCGGCGGCGTAGTATCTTCCCTCGGCAAGGGTATTGCCGCCGCTTCCCTCGCCGCGATCCTCGAATCGCGCGGTCTTAAAGTCACCCTCCTCAAACTCGATCCCTACATCAACGTCGACCCCGGCACGATGAGCCCGTTTCAACACGGCGAAGTGTTCGTGACGGAAGACGGAGCGGAAACCGACCTCGACCTCGGCCACTACGAGCGCTTCATCAGCACGAAGATGCGCAAGGCCAACAACTTCACCACGGGCCAGATTTACGAATCGGTGATCCGCAAGGAACGCCGCGGCGATTATCTCGGTAAGACCGTGCAGGTCATTCCGCACATCACGAACGAAATCCAGGCATTCGTCGAACGCGGCGCAGCTTCTGCGACATGCGGCGAGCCGGATGTCGCGATCGTCGAAGTGGGTGGCACGGTGGGTGACATCGAATCGCTGCCGTTCCTCGAAGCCGCGCGTCAGATGAGCCTGCGCCTCGGCCGCAACAGCGCGTGCTTCGTGCACCTGACGCTGGTGCCCTGGGTTGCCACGGCCGGCGAACTCAAAACCAAGCCTACCCAGCACAGCGTGCAGAAGCTGCGCGAAATCGGCATCTCGCCGCACGTGCTGCTGTGCCGTGCCGACCGCCGCATTCCGGACGACGAGCGCGCGAAGATCTCGCTGTTCTCGAACGTGCCTGAAGACGCGGTGATTTCTGTGTGGGACGCGGACAGCATCTACAAGATTCCGCAGATGCTGCACGACCAGGGTCTCGACGCGATCATCTGCGAAGAGTTGAAGCTCGCGCCGAAGGCGGCGGACCTGTCCATGTGGTCGGACCTCGTCGAGAAGCTGCAGAATCCGAAGCACGAAGTGACGATCGGCATGGTCGGCAAGTACGTCGATCTGACCGAGTCGTACAAGTCGCTGATCGAAGCGCTGCGCCATGCGTCGATGCACACGTCGACGCGCGTGAACATCGAGTACATCGACTCCGAAGAGATCGAAACGCAAGGCGTCGAAAGCCTCAAGCATCTCGACGCGGTGCTCGTGCCGGGCGGCTTCGGCCGTCGCGGCACCGAAGGCAAGATTGCCGCGATCCGCTACGCACGCGAAGCGAAGGTGCCGTATCTCGGCATCTGCCTCGGCATGCAGCTCGCCGTGATCGAATTCGCGCGTGATGTGGTCGGCCTGAAGGATGCGAACAGCACCGAGTTCGATCAGGAAACGAAGAACCGCGTGGTCGCGCTGATCACCGAGTGGTACGACCGCGAAGGCCGCGTCGAGAAGCGCACCGAAGAGTCGGACCTCGGCGGCACGATGCGTCTCGGCTCGCAGCGCTGCCCGATCAAGCCCGGCACGCTCGCCGAAGAGATCTACGGCACGGATGTGAACGAGCGTCATCGTCACCGTTATGAGGTGAATAACCGTTTCGTGCCCCAGCTCGAAGGCGGTGGCCTCATCATTAGCGCCCGTACGCCGAGCGAGGATCTGCCGGAAATGATGGAGTTGCCGCGCAGCATGCACCCGTGGTTCGTCGGCGTGCAGTTCCACCCGGAATTCACGTCCACGCCACGTGACGGTCACCCGCTGTTCAAGTCGTTCGTCGAAGCGGCGCTCGCGCATCAGCAGTCGAGGGTCGAGGAGAAAGCATGAAACTGGGCGATTTCGAAATCGGGCTCGACAAGCCGTTTTTCCTGATCGCCGGTACCTGTGTCGTCGAATCGGAACAGATGACGATCGACACGGCCGGCCGCCTGAAGGAAATCTGCGCGAAGCTGAACATTCCGTTCATCTACAAATCATCGTACGACAAGGCCAATCGCAGCAGCGGCAAGTCGTTCCGCGGTCTGGGCATGGACGAAGGTCTGCGCATCCTGTCAGAAGTGAAGCGCCAGCTCGGTCTGCCGGTGCTGACCGATGTCCACGCCGAGCACGAGATCGAGCAGGTCGCGTCGGTGGTCGACGTGCTGCAAACACCCGCGTTCCTGTGCCGTCAGACGGACTTCATCCACGCGTGTGCACGCTCGGGCAAGCCGGTCAACATCAAGAAGGGCCAGTTTCTCGCGCCGCACGACATGAAGAACGTGATCGACAAGGCGCGTGACGCCGCGCGTGAAGCGGGTCTGTCGGAAGACCGCTTCATGGCGTGCGAGCGCGGCGTGTCGTTCGGCTATAACAACCTCGTGTCGGACATGCGTTCGCTCGCGATCATGCGCGAGACCAACGCGCCGGTCGTGTTCGACGCGACGCACTCGGTGCAGTTGCCGGGCGGTCAGGGCACGAGCTCGGGCGGCCAGCGCGAATTCGTGCCGGTACTCGCGCGCGCCGCAGTCGCGGTCGGCGTCGCGGGCCTGTTCATGGAAACGCACCCGAATCCGGCGCAAGCAAAGTCGGACGGGCCGAACGCGGTGCCGCTCAATCGCATGGCCGACCTGCTCGAGACGCTCGTCACGCTCGACCAGGCCGTCAAGCGCGGCCCGTTCCTCGAAAGCGACTTCAACTGATTCAGGTGTGCGCCGCGTGTCACGATTGCTCTCGATCATCGACCCGCGGCGTTTTCGCATAGTGGTCGTCGAACGTATCGGCGCGCGAGTTGTCTGTCGGGGAGACCGGCAGGTACGCGATGCAAGGTCCCAGTAAAGAATTCAACGTCATCCTTTGAGGAAACCATGAGTGCTATCGTAGACATCATCGGTCGAGAGATTCTCGATTCGCGAGGCAACCCCACCGTCGAATGCGACGTGCTGCTCGAGTCGGGCACGATGGGCCGCGCAGCCGTGCCGTCGGGCGCGTCGACCGGCTCGCGCGAAGCGATCGAACTGCGCGACGCCGAAGCCGGCCGCTACGGCGGCAAGGGCGTGCTGAAGGCCGTCGAGCACATCAACACGGAAATCTCCGAAGCGATCATGGGTCTCGACGCTTCCGAGCAGGCGTTCCTCGACAAGACGCTGCTCGAGCTCGACGGCACCGACAACAAGTCGCGCCTCGGCGCGAATGCGATGCTGGCCGTGTCGATGGCCGTCGCGAAGGCCGCCGCTGAAGAAGCCGGCCTGCCGCTGTACCGCTACTTCGGCGGCTCGGGCGCGATGCAACTGCCGGTGCCGATGATGAACATCGTCAACGGCGGCGCGCACGCGAACAACAGCCTGGACATCCAGGAATTCATGATCGTGCCGGTCAGCCAGCCGAGCTTCCGCGAAGCACTGCGCTGCGGCGCCGAAGTGTTCCACGCGCTGAAGAAGATCCTGTCGGATCGCGGCATGAGCACGGCCGTTGGCGACGAAGGCGGCTTCGCGCCGAACTTCGGCAGCAACGAGGAATGCCTGTCCACCATTTTGCAAGCCATCGAGAAAGCGGGCTATCGCGCCGGTGAAGACGTGCTGCTCGCACTCGACTGCGCGGCCAGCGAGTTCTACCACGACGGCAAGTACCAGCTCGCGGGCGAAGGCCTGCAGCTGTCGTCGACGGAATTCGCGGATTACCTCGCGAACCTCGCCGACAAGTTCCCGATCGTGTCGATCGAAGACGGCATGCACGAAGGCGACTGGGAAGGCTGGAAGATCCTGACCGACAAGCTCGGCGACAAAGTCCAGCTGGTCGGCGACGACCTGTTCGTCACGAACACGCGCATTCTGAAGGAAGGCATCGAGAAGGGCATCGCGAACTCGATCCTGATCAAGATCAACCAGATCGGCACGCTGACGGAAACCTTCGCGGCGATCGAAATGGCCAAGCGCGCGGGCTACACGGCCGTGATTTCGCACCGCTCGGGCGAAACCGAAGACTCGACGATCGCGGACATCGCCGTCGGTCTGAACGCCGGCCAGATCAAGACCGGTTCGCTGTCGCGTTCGGATCGCATCTCGAAGTACAACCAGTTGCTGCGTATCGAGGAAGATCTCGGCGATATCGCAAGCTACCCGGGCAAGTCGGCGTTCTACAATCTGCGCTAAGCGTTGTCGCCAGATTGTTCACGTCGATCGATGAGCCGGTTATCCTTCGTTTCTGATTGACCTCGCCGCCCTGCGTATAGCGCAGGGCGGCGCGTATTTATTGTGCTTACTTCATGCGGCTTGTCACTGCTGTCCTGATCGTTCTGCTGGCATTGATCCAGTACCCGCTCTGGTGGGGGCATGGCGGCTGGTTGCGCGTGCACGAGTTGCAGGGCCAACTCGCGCAGCAACTGCAGAAGAATGCCGATGCCAAGCTGCGCAACGAGCGCATCCAGGGTGAAGTGCAGGATCTGCAGAACGGCACCGCCGCGGTAGAAGAACGGGCGCGCTACGAAATGGGCATGGTCAAGGACGGCGAAGTGTTCGCGCAGTTCGTGTCACCGAACCAGCCGTTGCCGTTGGCGAATACGCCGTCGGCGGATACGTCGACGCGCGGTGAGGTGTCGGCCGCGCCGCTGCACGTGGTGCCGAATCCGGAGTCGCGCGCGAAACCGGATCGCAAGCATGGCGGGAAGGCGGCGGCTGCGAAGGAGAAGAAGCCGGCGCACTGAGGTTCGATATCTCGCATCGGCTTCGCCACGAAGGGCGCAAAAAAAGCGCGGTTCATCTTGAACCGCGCTTTTTGTTTTTTGGTTGCCGTATGCGCTGCTACCAGCCCCAATACGGCCCGAACCCGACGCCGACCCCGGTTCCCCAGCCACGTCCCCAGCCGCCGCTCGAGAAGCCCAAGGAAAACCTTACGGGCGGCGAGCGCGAGTAATAGCGGGACCAGGCTTGCGCGGCGGCGTCCGTGGCGATCGCCTGATTCTGTTCGAACATCACCTGTTGCTCGATCGCGTCATAGCGCGCGCGTTCCTCCGGTGTCAGCGTCTGTGTATGGCTGATGGCCTCCGCCTGATCGGGCGGCAGACGGCTCAGAATCGGCGCAGGACCCGGCGGATCGATCGAGCAGGCGGCCAGCGCCGCGCAGCCCGTGAGGACGGCCAGCATCAACGAAAGCGTGTGCTTCATGGTCGAATCTCCATCGGTCCAAGGTCCGAGGCTCGAGCAGGCGTCTTCCAACACGCGGCGCCGCATCCTTCCAATGTATCAACGCGGCGCTCAAATGCAACGCGCCGCCCGAGCCGTGACGAGGCATGGGGCGGCGCGGTCAGGACTTCCGTCGAAAAGCGCGATCACTTCGTGGGCACGCACTCCGCTTCAGCGAAAGCGTGGGTTTTAGTGCCGCTGCGCGGCCGCCGGCGTCACGCCTTGTGAGAGTCCGCCAGCGACGAAAAGTTGCGCGACGTCGACCGGGTCGAACTCGTAGCGCTGATTGCAAAACTCGCAGTGAATCTCGACGTGGCCGCGCTCCTCGATCACGCCGTCGACTTCATCGCGGCCAAGCATCTTCAGCATCGCGCCGACTTTTTCGCGCGAGCAAGTGCATTCGAAACGCGCGGTGACCGGCTCGAAATGCTGGACGTTTTCCTGCCAGAACAGGCGCCGGAACACCGTCTCGGGTTCTTCCTTCAGCAACTCGTCCTGTGACAGCGTGCCGCCGAGCGTGCACACGCGCTCCCAGGTATCCGCGTCGAGCGCGCCCGGATGCGGGACGATGCCGCCGTCGCCCGGCAGCTTCTGCAGCAGCATGCCGACCGCGCGCTCGGTGTTCGCCGCGAGCCACATGCGCGTGTCGAGCTGCTCGGAGTGATGCATGTAGTGCTCGAGCACTTCGGCTATCGATTTCAGCGGTCCATTCGCGCCCGACAGCGGCACGATACTCTGGTACGGCTGCTGGCCGGGTTTCTTGTCGGTCGGGTCGAGCGTGATCACGCAGCGGCCGTGGCCGCTCGCGTTCACCAGATCGATCAGCGAGGTCGAGTCGTCGATCGTATGGGCGGCTTCGCCGGACAGCTTCGCGGTGGCGCGCATCGTCAGGTTCGAGCTGCACTGCACGACCAGCATCTTGATCGGGCCATCGCCGAAAATCTGCATGACGAGCGTGCCGTCGAACTTCAGGTTCGCCGACAGCAGAGCGCACGCGGCCATCATTTCGCCCAGAATCGTTCGCACGGGCGCCGGATAATCGCGGCGTGTCAGCACGTCCTGCCAGGTATTGCGCAGGGAAACGATCTCGCCGCGCACCGGCGCCGCGCTGAACATGAATTTTTGCAACTGGTCGCTCACAACTTTTCCTCGCTGGAATGACGCGGCGTGATGCCGCGCCTGCGCGCCGCGCGCCGGCCGTCTAGCCGATGCGTACGAGCTGCGCCTTGAAATATTCGCGCCGCCCGGCATAGCTTGCCGCGGCGCGCTGCAGGTTGGCGATATCCGCTTCCGTCAGTTCGCGGACCGCCTTCGCGGGCGCGCCGAGGATCAGCGTATTGTCCGGAAACACCTTGCCCTCGGTGACGATCGCACCCGCTCCGACCAGACAGTTGCGGCCGATCACCGCGCCATTCAAGACCACCGCCTGAATTCCGATCAACGCGCCTTCCCTGATCGTGCAGCCGTGCAGCATCGCCTGATGGCCGATCGTCACGTTCGACTCGACCGTTAGCGGATAGCCGGGGTCCGTATGCAGCACCGCGTTTTCCTGCACGTTGCTGCCGGCGCCGATCGTGATCGGCTCGTTGTCGCCGCGCAGCGTCGCGCCGAACCACACGCTCGCGTTCTCCGCGAGCGTCACGTTGCCGATGATGTTCGCCGAATCCGCGACGAACACGCTTTCATGAATGATCGGGGCGGCTTCGCCCAGCTTGTAAATCGTCACAATGTCTCCTTGTCGGTCGGAGCCAGGCGTTGGGGCTGCTCCGATCCCGTGCACGATGGGTGTCTGATCGATTGCCTCGCATGGGCAGGGCGGCGTGCGCCCGGCGCGGTGCGAGTTTGGCGGTCCTGCGTCGCCAACTGACGGGCGTGCCCGAAAGCGCGCCGGATGGTCGAATCGGGTATTGTAAACGGTTGTGTGCTTGAGCCGCTCGGCCGCTCGCGTGCGGGTCCGGCGCCGTCTTTCCATCGCCTTCACCGCTTCCATCGCCTATCCGTTTGTCATGACGTCCGCCGCTTCGCCCGTTTCTGTCGCGTCTTCCGCATCGAATTCTCGCGACGAGCCGCTGTGTGCGCGCCGCGCCGCGCTCGCCGCGCTGTGCGCGCCGGAACCGGCCGCGAAGGCCGCGGCGGCCCGCGAACTGTACGCTGCGGTACTCGACGGCCGCGCGCTCTGTGACGCCGACCTCGATCTCGCCGAGCCCGCCGGCCTGCCGGGCCGTCCTGAACGGCCGGAACTGGTCGAGCCGCGCCAACTCGGTCGACGCAGCATGCAGTCGCCGCAGGGCCGTGCGGTGCTGCTCCACGCGCTCGCGCACATCGAGTTCAACGCGATCAATCTGGCGCTCGACGCAGTCTGGCGCTTCGCCCGCATGCCCGCCGGGTTCTATACCGACTGGCTCAAGGTCGCCGCCGAAGAGGCATATCACTACTCGCTGCTCGCCGCGCGTCTCGCCGAATACGGCCACGCGTACGGCGATTTCCCGGCGCATGACGGCCTGTGGGACATGTGCGAGCGCACCCGCGGCGACGTGCTCGCGCGTATGGCGCTCGTGCCGCGTACGCTCGAAGCGCGCGGCCTCGACGCGTCGCCGCCGATCCGCGCGCGTCTGCAGCAGGCCGGCGATCACGCGTCGGCGGCGATTCTCGACGTGATCCTGCGCGATGAAATCGGCCACGTGCTGATCGGCAACCGCTGGTTTCGTCACCTGTGCGACGCGGACGGCCTCGATCCGCACCATACGTATCTGCGTCTGGCCGACCAGTATCACGCGCCGAAACTGCGTGGCCCGTTCAATTTCGAAGCACGCCGCGACGCTGGTTTCGACGATGCCGAACTCGCCGCGCTCGCCCGTGAGGATGCGCAGCAAGGCACATAGGCTACGGACGACCCGGCGTCGCCCCAACAATCCGTCATCACCTGTTGCGCCGCCGTCCCTATAATCGAACGACCATTCTTTTTACGGGTGCGACGTTGATGAATACTTCCCGCTCTGAGTTCGTTACCGCGCATGGCGTCCGGCTGCACGTGCGGCGCTGGGGACGTCCCGACGCGCCGATGCTGTTCATGCTGCACGGCTGGATGGACGTCGGCGCGTCGTTCCAGTTCGTCGTCGATGCGCTCGGCGGCGACTGGCAGGTGATCGCGCCCGACTTGCGCGGCTTCGGTCTGTCCGACTGGCCGGTCGCCGAGCGCGGCGGCGGCAGCTACTGGGTGCATGACTATCTCGGCGATCTCGACGCATTGATCGACCACTACGCGCCTGACGGCGAGGTGAACCTCGTCGGTCACAGCCTGGGTGCCAACGTCGTGTGCCTGTACGCGGGCGTGCGGCCGCAGCGGGTACGGCGCGTGGTCGATCTGGAGGGCTTCGGGCTCGCGCATTCGCATCCGGCGCAGGCGCCGAAACGTCTGCTGAACTGGCTCGACGAACTGCGCGATCCACCGCAGCTGAAGCGCTATGCGTCGCTCGACGAGGTCGCCGCGCGCCTGATCAAAACCAATCCGCGCCTCGATCCGCGGCGCGCGCAGTTTCTCGCGCAGCACTGGTCGAAGCCGGATGGCGAAGGGCGCTTCATGCTGCTCGCCGATCCGGCGCACAAGGTCCGTGGCCCGACGTTGTATCGCCTCGACGAGGTGATGGCGGTGTGGCGCAAGGTCAGCGCAAAGGTGCTGCACGTCGAGGCCGCCGGGTCGGCGACGCTCGCGCGGATCGCCGGCGACGTGCCGCTCGATGAATTCAAGGCGCGTTTCCATGCGTTTGCCGACTGGCGCGAAAAGATCATCGACGGCGCGGGGCACATGGTGCATCACGACCAGCCGGAGCAGATCGCCGCGTTGATCGAGGGTTTCTGCGCGTAGCACGGTGCCTGAAGCTACGGCTGAAACGGCGCTCGCGGGTCGCTCGGACGGCGGTCTCGGCACCGCCCGGTTCTGACCTCGCGGCACGCGGGCAAGCCGCAGCCGGCGTCGCGAGATACCCCTGCGGACCCATACTGCATTGCAGTAAAATGACCGCAGAACCCTTCCAGGACCACGATGAACGCCGATCTTCACTGCCACTCCACCGTTTCCGACGGCCAGTTCGCGCCGACCGACGTCGCGCGCCGCGCGCACGCAAACGGCGTGACGCTGTGGGCGCTCACCGATCACGACGAAGTGGGTGGCCAGCACGAGGCGCGCGCCGCGGCCGAGGCGCTCGGCATGAACTACCTGAGCGGCGTCGAGATTTCGGTCACGTGGGCGGGGCGCACCGTGCACATCGTCGGACTCGGCATCGATCCGACCAGCCAGATCCTGATCGACGGTCTCGCTCGCACGCGCGACGGCCGCGCCGCGCGCGCCGAAGCAATCGGCGAGCAACTGGCCACGCTCGGCATTCCAGACGCGTACGAGGGCGCGCTTCGTTACGTGTCCAATCCCGACATGATGTCGCGCACGCATTTCGCGCGCTTCATGGTCGAACACGGCCACTGCGCAAACACCCAGGAAGTATTCGACCGCTATCTCGGCGACGGCAAGCCGGGTTACGTCGCGCACCGCTGGGCCAAGCTCGCCGACGCGCTCGGCTGGATCCATGCCGCGGGCGGCGTCGCGATCGTCGCGCATCCGGGCCGCTACGCCTATTCGCAACTCGAGTTCGACGCATTCTTCGGTGAATTCATCGACCTCGGCGGCAAGGCGATCGAGGTCGTGACCGGCAGCCATACGCCCGACCAATACCGCGAATATGCGGACGTCGCGCGTCGCTATGGCTTCGAGGCCTCGCGCGGTTCCGACTTCCATGCGCCCGGCGAAGGCCGCATCGAACTCGGCACACTGCCGCCGCTCCCCGCCGATCTGAAGCCCGTCTGGGAACGCTGGCTGTGACCGCGCGCCGTGCCGGAACGGCACGTCTCGCGCGCGGGCCGGCTGGCTGCGGCACGCGCTCTGCTCGCCGCAGTCCATCCGCCGCAGTTCGTCTGCCGCCATCGTGAGTCTCCATGTCCCAATACTTTCGGCTTCATCCCGACAATCCGCAGCCGCGCCTCGTCAAGCAGGCCGCGCAGATCATCAATGACGGCGGCGTGGTCGCCTTGCCGACCGATTCGACCTACGCGCTCGCCTGCCGTCTCGACGACAAGGATGCGGTCGAACGCCTGCGGCGTATCCGCGGACTCGACGAAAAGCAGCTGCTGTCGCTGCTCGTGCGCGATCTGTCGGAACTCGCTAATTTTGCGATGGTGGACAACTGGCAGTATCGGCTGCTGAAATCGGTGACGCCAGGTCCGTACGTGTTCGTGCTGCAGGCCACCAAGGAAGTGCCGCGACGCGTGTCGCACCCGTCGCGCAAGACGATCGGTCTGCGCGTGCCGGATCATGCGATCACGCTCGCGATTCTCGAGGAGCTCGGCCAGCCGCTGCTCGGCACGACGCTGATCATGCCCGGCGAAACCGAGCCGCTGAACGACCCCGAGGAAATCCGCGCGCGGCTCGAAAAGCAGCTCGATCTGGTGATCGACGGGGGCGCGTGCGTGTGCGAGCCGTCCACCGTAATCGATCTGACCGGCTCGGAGCCGGTGCTGGTGCGGGCAGGGCGCGGCCCGCTCGAGCCGTTCGGCCTCGAGGAAACGGCGTGAGCGGCCTGAGCGAAACCGGACAAACACGCGCAAGCGCATTGTTACAATAGCGAGCTATGGATTCTTCCCTGATACAGACCATTGCGGTGTACGCACTGCCGGTGATCTTCGCGATCACACTGCACGAGGCCGCGCACGGCTATGTCGCGCGCTGGCTCGGCGACAACACCGCGTACGTGCTCGGCCGCGTGTCGCTCAACCCGATGCGGCATATCGATCCGCTCGGCACAATCGCCATTCCGTTGCTGCTGTACTTTGCGACGAGCGGCGCGTTCATGTTCGGCTATGCGAAGCCGGTGCCGGTCGCGTTCGGCAATCTGCGCAATCCGCGCTGGGGCAGCCTTTGGGTCGCGGCGGCCGGACCGGTATGCAATTTTGTCCAGGCGCTGCTTTGGGGTGTGTTCGGCATCGTGCTCGCGGTGCTCAATGTCAACGAACCGTTTTTTACGCGTATGGCGGGCGCGGGCGTCGGCGTCAATCTGGTGCTCGGCGTGCTGAACCTGTTTCCGCTGCCGCCGCTCGATGGCGGCCGCGTCGTGATGGCGCTGTTGCCGCCGAAGCAATCGTTCGCGTTGTCGCGGCTCGAGCCGTACGGCTTTTTCATCGTGATGGCGCTCGTGATGACGGGTACGCTCACGCGTTTCTGGCTGAGGCCACTCGTTACGCTCGGCTATAGCGCGATTACCGCAATTCTGACTCCTCTTGTCTCGCTTTTCTAAATAACCATGTTCCCAGACCGTATCTTCTCCGGCATGCGGCCCACCGGGTCGCTGCACCTCGGCCACTATCACGGCGTGCTGAAAAACTGGGTGCGGCTGCAGTCCGAGTACCCGTGCTTCTTCTGCGTGGTCGACTGGCACGCACTGACGACGCACTACGAAACGCCCGAAGTGATCGAAAAGAACGTGTGGGACGTGCTGATCGACTGGCTCGCTTCCGGCATCGATCCGGCGCAGGCGACGCTGTTCATCCAGAGCAGGGTGCCCGAGCATGCCGAGCTCGCGCTGCTGCTCGGCATGAGCACACCGCTCGGCTGGCTCGAACGCGTGCCGACCTACAAGGAGCAGATGGAAAAGCTGAAGGACAAGGATTTGTCCACCTACGGCTTCCTCGGCTACCCGGTGCTGATGGCGGCGGACATTCTGCTGTATCGCGGCTCGCTCGTGCCGGTCGGTGAAGATCAGGTGCCGCACGTCGAGATGACGCGCGAAATCGCACGTCGTTTCAACTACCTGTATGGCCGCGAGCCGGGCTTCGAGGAGAAGGCGAACGAAGCCGCGAAGAAGCTCGGCGGCAAGCGCTCGAAGCTGTATCACGAGCTGCGCAACGCGTATCAGCAGGAAGGTGACGACGAAGCGCTCGAACGCGCGCGGGCGATGCTGCAGGAATCGCAAAGCCTGTCGATGAGCGATCGCGAGCGCCTGTTCGGCTATCTCGAAGGTTCGCGCAAGATCATCCTGGTCGAGCCGCAGGCGATGCTGACCGAGGCGTCGCGCATGCCGGGTCTCGACGGCCAGAAGATGTCGAAGTCGTACGGCAACACGATCGGCCTGCGCGAAGACGCGGAAACGATCACGAAGAAGGTCCGCACGATGCCGACCGACCCCGCGCGCGTGCGCCGCACCGATCCGGGCGATCCGGACAAGTGCCCGGTGTGGCAGCTGCATCAGGTCTATACCGACGAAGCGACCCACGAGTGGGTGCAGAAGGGCTGCCGCTCGGCGGGCATCGGTTGCCTCGATTGCAAGCAGCCGGTCGTCGAAGGGATTCTGCGCGAGCAGCAGCCGATGCTCGAGCGTGCGCAGAAGTACATGGACGACCCGTCGCTGTTGCGCGCGATCGTCGCCGATGGCTGCGACAAGGCACGCCGCTTCGCGACCGAAACGATGCGCGACGTTCGTGAGGCGATGGGGCTTTCGTACAACTGATGCGCACTCGAGGCGCCGCACCGCAACGATGAGCACGCCCGTTATCCCTGGCTTGCATGGCCTCGGTGAACCGTCGCGCTGGGTGCGTCACTGGGCGCACCTGATTGCGCCGGGCGGCGCGGTGCTCGACGTGGCATCGGGGGCCGGGCGGCACGCGCGCTTTTTTGCGTCGCTCGGCCATCCGGTCACCGCGATCGATCGGGACGCGGCTGCCCTCGGCCTGCTGGGCGACGCGCCGCTCGTCACCCCTGTCGCGGCCGACCTCGAAGGCGCGCCGTGGCCATTACCGGGCGAGGCGGTGTTCGCCGCCGTCGTGGTCACCAATTACCTGCACCGGCCGCTTTTTCCGCAGTTGCTGCGCGCGCTCGCGCCCGGCGGCGTACTGGTTTACGAGACCTTTGCGCAAGGAAACGAACGCGTCGGCAAACCCTCCAATCCGGCGTTTTTGCTCGCGCCTGGCGAACTGCTCGACATCGTGCGGGGCCATCTGCGGGTGATCGCATTTCAGGACGGGTTTCTCGCCGAGCCGCGTCCGGCCTACGTTCAGCGCATCTGCGCGGTTCGGGAAGCGGCACGTGCGGATGATCCCGCACGGGCAACACCCCCACCTTGTTACGAGTTGGCTGGCTAATCCGCTACAATCGCGGTTTACCTGATCATATTCATGGCGTTTCATGACTAACGGCAACCACAGCGGTCACCAGGACGGCGTTCAGATCCGCGGCAGCATTCCTGCCATCATCACTCCGATGCTCGAAGACGGCAGCCTCGATCTGCCGGCGTTTCGCAAACTGATCGACTGGCACATCGAGGAAGGCACGAATGCGCTCGTCGTGGTCGGCACGAGCGGCGAGTCGGCCACGCTGTCGGTCGAAGAACACGTGCTGATGGTCAAGACCGCGGTCGACCACACCGCTGGACGGATTCCTGTCATCGCGGGTGCGGGTGCCAACTCCACCGCCGAGGCGATCGAACTCACGCAGCACGCGAAAGACGTCGGCGCGGACGCCACGCTGCAGGTCGTGCCGTATTACAACAAGCCGACTCAGGAAGGCATCTACCGCCATTTCACGAAGATCGCCGAATCCGTCGATCTGCCGGTGATCCTGTACAACGTGCCGGGCCGCACTGTCGCCGACATGAGCAACGAGACCATCCTGCGCTGCGCGCAGGTGCCGGGGATCGTCGGCGTGAAGGAAGCCACGGGCAACATCGACCGCGCGGCGCATCTGATCAAGTCGGCGCCGGCAAACTTCAGCATCTATAGCGGCGACGATCCCACTGCGATCGCGCTGATGCTGCTCGGCGGTCACGGCAATATTTCGGTCACCGCGAACGTCGCGCCGCGCGCAATGAGCGAGCTGTGCAAGGCCGCGCTCGCCGCGGACGCAAAGACCGCGCGCGAGATTCATCTGAAACTCCTGTCGCTGCACAAATACCTGTTTGCCGAAGCGAATCCGATTCCGGCGAAGTGGGCGCTGCAGCAACTGGGGCGTGTGCAGGGCGGCATCCGCCTGCCGCTCACGCCGCTCGACGCGCAATACCACGAAGTGGTGCGCGGCGCGCTGCGCGAAGCGGGCCTGCTCGGCTGAACGGCCCGCCCGTCCAGCCGCCCACGCCAGACCGCCACCGGCATTTCATTAACCGACGTCGCTTCAGCCCACGTTCCCGGCAGACCGAACGAGGCATCGCGTTCCAGCATCACGAAGGACCTCATGAAACGTTCCGCACTTTCCCTCCACGCAACCCGCATGGCGGCGCTGGCGCTTGCCCTGTCGACGCTCGCCGGCTGTGACACGCTGAACGACTGGTTCGCTTCCGACCGCGTCAACTACAAGGCGACCTCGAGCGCGCCGCCGCTCGCCGTGCCGAGCGACCTGAGCACGTCGCCGAACGACCAGCGCTATGTGGCGCCGCCCGCCAATCTGGCGCTCGGTGGCACGCCGACGCGCGCTGTCACGGCCGCCGGCAACGCGACCGAAGGTCAGCCGACCGCGCAGGATCCGCTCGGCATGCATATCGAGCGCGACGGCGACCGTCGCTGGCTGGTGGTAGACGGCCGTTCCCCGGAACAGCTGTGGCCGCAGCTGCAGGAGTTCTGGCAGGAGAACGGCTTCGTGCTGAAGACCGACGCGCCAGCCACCGGCATCATGACGACCGACTGGGCGGAGAACCGCGCGAACATTCCTGACGACTGGTTCCGCCGCACGATCGGCAAGGTCATCGACTTCGCTTATTCGTCGGGCACCCGCGACAGTTTCCGCACGCTGGTCTCGCGCGGTTCGGACAGTGCGACCGATATCTCGATCACGCACAGTGCGATGGAAGAGGTGATGACCGGGCAGGACAAGACGTCTTCGCGCTGGGAAGAGCGTCCGCGTGACCCGGCGCTCGAGGCGCTGTTCCTCGCCAAGCTGATGCAGAAGTTCGGCCTGACCGAAGCACAGTCGAAGCAGTTGCTGACCGACGCGCGCCCGGCCAGCGCGCCGACTACCATCGAGCAGAACGCGGGCGCGTCGACGCTCGATCTGCAGGAGTCGTTCGACCGCGCCTGGCTGCGTGTGGGCCTCGCGCTCGATCGCACCAACTTCACGGTCGACAACCGCGATCGCGAGAAGGGCATCTACTACGTGCGCTACGCGGATTCGATGCAGGAGCTGAAGAAGGAAGGCCTGTTCGGCAAACTGTTCTACAGCGGCAATTCGACGCGCAAGCCGGGCCAGGAATTCCTCGTCAACGTGCGCGCGAAGGGCGACGCGGTGACGCAGGTTGCGGTCGTCAACGCGAACGGCCAGATCGATACGTCGTCGGACGCGCAGCGCATCGTGTCGCTGCTGCACGCGCAACTGAACTAGGCGGGTCGTGCGCTTCGCAAGTCTCGGCAGCGGCAGTGAAGGCAACGCGCTGCTGGTGGAAGCGCACAGCGGCGCGAGCACCACGCGCGTGCTGCTCGATTGCGGGTTTTCCGCGCGTGAAGTCGAGCGGCGTCTCGCGCGGCTCGGCGCGAGCGCCGAGCATCTCGATGCGATCCTGATTACGCATGAACATAGCGACCACATCGGCAGCGCGTTGACGCTGGCGCGCAAATGGTCGATTCCGCTGTACATGAGTTGGGGCACCGCGCGCGCGGTGGGCGCCGACGATGCCGATGTCGACCTGCGGGTGCTATGGGGCGACGAGGCGGTAGCAATCGGCGAGCTCAGCGTTCTCCCTTATACCGTTCCGCACGACGCCCGCGAACCGTTGCAATACGTGTTCTCGAATGGCGCCAGCCGGCTCGGCGTGCTCACCGACGTGGGCGCGTCCACGCCACATATCAGCGCGGTGCTGAGTGGTTGCGACGCGCTCGTGCTCGAATGCAATCACGACGTGCAAATGCTCGCGGGAAGTCGTTATCCGCCGTCGCTGAAGGCGCGTATCGGCGGCAATCACGGGCATCTGAACAATGACGCGGCGGCTGAAATACTGGCGTCGCTCGACCGATCGCGTTTGCGGCATCTGATCGCCGCGCATCTGAGCCAGCAAAACAATCTGCCGGAACTCGCGCAGGCAGCGCTGGCGGGTGTGCTTGGCACCGCTCCCACTGAGGTGGTGGTTGCGTCGCAGAGTGAAGGTTTCGCGTGGTTGACTCTGTGACGGTGACGCCGGGTTGGCCTCCGGTCACGCCGGGCATCGTGCGTCAGGTGCTCATGCAATGAAAAAAGCCCATAACGATCGATCGTTATGGGCTTTTGCTTTGGGCGTCGAGCGCGGCGTAGGTCACGCCGCGCGACTGGCCAAGCTTAATTGCGGTTGCCGCCGAAAATGCCGAGCAGCGCGAGCAGATTGACGAACACGTTATACAGATCCAGGTAAATCGCGAGCGTCGCGGTGATGTAATTCGTCTCGCCGCCGTTCACGACGCGCTGCACGTCGAACATGATGTAGGCGGAAAAAATCACGATTGCCATGACCGAGACCGTCAGCATCAGTGCCGGCAGCTGCAGAAACACGTTCGCGACCGAAGCCAGCAGGATCACGATCACGCCCATAAACAGCCACTTGCCGAGGCCCGAGAAGTCTCGTTTGCTGACCGTGGCGATGGTTGCCATGGCCGCGAAGATCACACCAGTGCCACCAAACGCGAGCATGATCAGCGACGGGCCGTTCGAGAAGCCGAGCACGAACGCGAGAATGCGCGACAGCATCAGCCCCATGAAGAACGTGAAGCCGAGCAGTACGAAGACGCCGATGGCGCTGTCCTTGGTGCGCTGGATCGCGAACATGAAGCCGAAGGCGATCGCGAAGAACGCCAACATGCTCATGGCGGGGCTCGTGGCGGCGAACAACGAGAAGCCGGTAGCAAGACCGACCCAGGCGCCGAGCACGGTTGGAATCATGGACAGCGCGAGCAGCCAGTAGGTGTTCCGTAGCACGCGGTTGCGTGTTTCGACCGTGCTGACCGCGCCGTTGCGGCCAAACATATACGGATGTTCGTTCATGGTCTCTCCTTACCTCGGAAGCATGTTTCGTGATGGTGATACGGAAGTTTGCGAAGCGCCGGCGGGCGCACCGTTCATCCGTAAGATTAGCGCGGCGGCACGGAGTTTCAATACCCTCCAGTCGCCCTCCATGGCCTACGCTACCAGTATTTTGCACCCCTTGCCTTGATCCTTTCAATGCTGTAAGGGTTCAATCGCAATGATACACGGGAACATGCTACAATAGCGGATTCATTTGAATCTGTAACCTCTTAATTTTTTGGAGTTTTTATGGCGATCGAGCGCACCCTGTCGATTATCAAGCCGGACGCAGTGGCCAAGAACGTGATCGGCCAGATCTACACCCGTTTCGAAAACGCTGGCCTGAAGATCGTGGCATCGCGCATGGTTCACCTGTCGCGTGCTGACGCCGAGAAGTTCTACGCTGTCCACGCAGCACGTCCGTTCTTCAAAGACCTCGTCGAATTCATGATCTCGGGTCCGGTGGTCGTGCAAGCGCTGGAAGGCGAAAACGCGATCCTGAAGCACCGTGACCTGATGGGTGCGACGGACCCGAAGAAGGCAGAAAAGGGCACGATCCGTGCCGACTTCGCCGACAGCATCGACGCCAACGCGGTGCACGGTTCGGACGGGCCGGAAACGGCTGCGGCTGAAATCGCGTTCTTCTTCCCCCAAGTCAACGTCTACTCGCGTTGAGCGCCTCGCGCTGAGGTCGAGCACTGACCTCCGTCGCGTATCGCAAGCCTCTTTCTCGTGGCGCGTTTCGTGCGGTCGAATTGTTTTATCGCATGAATCGCGCGCGGTGCACGGCAAAAGTAGTAAGGTAAAAGCAGCAGGAACGGGCGCGAACGGCATGGCGTTCATGCAGCTTGTTGCATGAATGTAGTCTCGCACTGAAATGGCAGGATTCGATATGACGAGCAGTCCCTCCGTCAACCTTCTCGACCTCGACGCCCAAGGGCTCGTCGCGTATTGCGACAGCCTGGGCGAGAAACCGTTTCGCGCCAAGCAATTGCAGCGCTGGATTCACCAATACAACGCTGCAGACTTCGACGGCATGACCGATCTCGCGAAGTCCTTGCGCGAAAAGCTCAAAGGGCGCGCCACGATCACAATGCCGGGCGTCGTCAGCGACCATATTTCGTCGGACGGGACACGCAAGTGGCTGATCGACGTCGGTAACGGCAACGCCGTTGAAACCGTGTACATCCCCGAAGAAACGCGCGGCACGCTGTGTGTGTCGTCGCAGGCCGGGTGTGCGGTCAACTGCCGATTCTGCTCGACCGGCAAGCAGGGGTTCTCCCGCAATCTCACCACCGGCGAAATCATCGGCCAGTTGCGCATGGCCGAGTTTGCGCTGCGCGCGTCGCGTGGCGATGCCGGCGGCCGCGCGATGGGCGGCGACGGCAAGGGCGAGCGCGTCGTCACGAACGTCGTGATGATGGGGATGGGCGAGCCGCTGCTCAATTACGACGCGGTCGTACCCGCCATGCGTCTGATGCTCGACGACAATGCGTACGGCCTGTCGCGCCGGCGCGTCACGTTGTCCACGTCGGGCGTCGTACCGATGATGGACCGGCTCGGCGCGGACTTGCCCGTGGCCCTCGCGGTGTCGCTGCATGCGTCGAACGACGCGCTGCGCGACGTGCTGGTGCCGCTCAACAAAAAGTATCCGCTGCGCGAGCTGATGGCGGCGTGCGAGCGCTACCTGAAAGTGGCGCCGCGCGATTTCATTACGTTCGAATATTGCATGCTCGATGGCGTGAACGACAGCGAGGCGCACGCGCGCGAGCTGCTCGCCGTCACGCGCGACGTGCCGTGCAAGTTCAATCTGATTCCGTTCAATCCGTTCCCCGAATCGGGCCTCATCCGCTCGAAGCCGGAACAGATCAAGCGGTTTGCGCAGGTATTGATCGACGCTGGCGTCGTCACGACTGTGCGCAAGACCCGCGGTGACGATATCGATGCTGCCTGCGGTCAGCTGGCCGGCGCGGTGAAAGACCGCACGCGTCTTGCTGAGCGCACCGGGAAGGCGGCAAAAGTAATCGAGGTTCGCGCCGTGTAATCGCGGGGCAGCAGGGGCGTCGGCGTTCGGGGCATTGTGCCGCGAGCGCAAAAAATGCTCCGATGCCACCGGCGGTTGAAAAGAAAGTTTGCAGAATCGATCGGGAGCGGCACACAAAGCCGCACATTTTGTTATAAACGGTCTGCGATTTGGACGTGAGGCTCGAGCCCGTCCGGTCGCACGATTAAAAGAATCGACGCGAAAGGATTTGGGATGAGTGAGCCGCAGCACCCGCAGCCGCACGAGACAGACACGAACGATGGCCATCCGGCACCCGTTGCAAGGGCGGTGGTCCAGCCTGTCGTGCAGCCGGCCCTCGATTCGTTGGCAGCGGTTGGCGCGCGCTTGACCCAGCTGCGTGAGTCGAAAGGCTGGGCGATCGAGGACGTGTCGGCGCGGCTGAAGGTGTCGGTCGTCAAGCTGAGTGCGCTCGAGGCGGGCGACATCAGCCATCTGCCCGACACGACGTTCGCACTCGGTGTCGTGCGCAGCTACGCGAAAATGCTGGGCGCTGATCCGGCGCCTTTTACGGCGGCGCTGCGTCGCGAGAGAGGGGTGCCGGCGCCGAATCTGTCGATGCCCGCGTCATCGGGCAAGGATCTGCCGCGCGGCAAGGTTTCGCTGTCGCTCGGTGACAGCGGGCACAAGAGCCGTTCGTGGCTGTGGGGCGTGGCGGCGATCGTCGTCGCGGTCATCGCGCTCGGCATGTGGCGCACCAACGGCGGCGATTCGTCCGCGTGGCTCGCGCGCCTGAAGGCCAGCGCGAATAGTTCGACGAGCAGCGACACGGCGGCGTCGGGCGCGGTCGCGCAAGGCCCGGCGACGGCGGAAGGCGCATCGGCACCGGACGCGGCGGACAACGCGGCGAGCGTGGATAATGCGGCGTCTGCGTCAGCAACGCCGATGCCCGCGCCGCTTGCCACCGGCACCGCGCCAGGCTCGGCCCCGGCGGCGAATACAGCGGCAATGCCGGCGCCGACGGCAGCGGCACCGAAGGCCGGCTCGCAGACTCAAGCACAGGCCGTCTTGGAAAACGCAAGTGCGCCGGTGGCCGTGGCGAGCGCGTCGGCACCGGCGGTTGCGCCAGCGCCCGGCGAGTCGGTCGTCGCGCTGCGCGTGACGCAGGACAGCTGGTTCAGCGTGCGTGACAAGAACGGCAAGGAACTGTTCTCCGGCCTCGTGCATGCGGGCGATCCGAAGGAAGTGACGGGCGCCGGTCCGTTCAAGGTGACGGTCGGCAACAAGGCGGGTCTCGAGTCGGTGACTCTCGACGGTCAGCCGGTCGATCCGTCGAAATATGCGGCAGCCAAGGGCAATGTGGCGCGCTTTGCGCTGCCTTGACAGATACGGTACGCGCCGCGGCCAATCGGTCCGCGGCGCTTTTTCAATTGAGGCGCTGCGTTTTTGCATAGCGCGTGCGGCGTAAATGGGTTTTTCGATGCAAACCGAAGCTCAATCCCAATCCTGTAGCAAGATCGTTTCAGACGAGCCGGTGTTCGGCGGCCCCGCGATGCGGCGCAAATCGCATGCGGTCAACGTCCGCTGGGGCGGCCAGCTCGTGACCATCGGCGGCGATGCGCCGGTGCGCGTGCAGTCGATGACCAACACCGACACCGCCGACGCGATCGGCACCGCGATCCAGATCAAGGAACTGGCGCAAGCCGGTTCCGAACTGGTGCGTATCACCGTGAATACGCCGGAAGCGGCAGCGGCCGTGCCGGCGGTCCGTGAGCAGCTCGACCGCATGGGCGTGATGGTGCCGCTCGTCGGCGACTTCCATTACAACGGCCATCTTCTGCTGCGCGACTATCCGGGCTGTGCGGAATCGCTGTCGAAGTACCGGATCAATCCGGGCAACGTCGGGCACGGCGCGAAGCGCGACACGCAGTTCGCGCAGATGATCGAGGCGGCGGTCAAATACGACAAACCGGTGCGCATCGGCGTGAACTGGGGCAGCCTCGACCAGGACCTGCTCGCCAAAATGATGGACGAAAACGGCTCGCGCGCTACGCCGTGGGACGCGCAAAGCGTGATGTACGAAGCGCTGATCCAGTCGGCGATCGGCTCGGCGGAACGTGCGGTCGAACTCGGCCTCGGGCGCGACCAGATCATTCTGTCGTGCAAGGTCAGTGGCGTGCAGGATCTGATCGCCGTGTACCGCGAACTCGCGCGGCGTTGCGATTTCGCGCTGCACCTGGGCCTGACCGAAGCAGGCATGGGCTCGAAGGGCATCGTCGCGTCGACTGCGGCGCTGTCGGTTCTGTTGCAGCAGGGCATCGGCGACACGATCCGTATTTCGCTGACGCCGGAACCCGGCGCGTCGCGCACCGGCGAAGTGATCGTCGGTCAGGAAATCCTGCAGACCATGGGCTTGCGCTCGTTCACGCCGATGGTGATCGCGTGCCCGGGGTGCGGCCGCACCACGAGCACGCTGTTCCAGGAACTCGCGTCGCAAATTCAGACCTATCTGCGTCAGCAGATGCCGGTGTGGCGTGACCAGTATCCCGGCGTCGAGCAGATGCACGTCGCGGTGATGGGCTGCATCGTCAACGGCCCGGGCGAGTCGAAGCAGGCGAATATTGGCATCAGCCTGCCGGGCTCGGGCGAGAACCCGGCCGCACCGGTGTTCATCGACGGTGAGAAGGTGAAGACGCTGCGCGGCGAGAACATCGCGCAAGAATTCCAGCAAATCGTGAGCGACTACGTCGAGCGCCGCTATGGCCGCGCCGAAGCGCTCAACTAAATATCGGCAATCGAAACACAGATGACTGAACAGAAGAAAAAGCTCGAGAAGCTTTCCGGCGTGAAGGGCATGAACGACATCCTTCCGCAGGAAGCCGGGCTCTGGGAATTTTTCGAAACCACCGTCAAGTCGATGCTGCGTTCGTACGGATACCAGAATATCCGCACGCCGATCGTCGAGCACACGCAGTTGTTCACACGCGGTATCGGCGAAGTGACCGACATCGTCGAAAAAGAGATGTACAGCTTCACCGATGCATTGAACGGCGAAAACCTGACGATGCGCCCGGAAAACACGGCGGCGGTAGTGCGCGCGTCGATCGAGCACAACATGCTGTACGACGGCCCGAAGCGCCTGTGGTACATCGGTCCGATGTTCCGTCACGAGCGTCCGCAGCGCGGCCGTTATCGGCAGTTCCACCAGGTCGGTGTCGAGGCGCTCGGCTTCGCGGGTCCGGATGCGGACGCGGAAATCATCATGATGTGCCAGCGTCTGTGGGACGACCTCGGCCTGACCGGCATCAAGCTCGAAATCAACTCGTTGGGTCTCGCTGAAGAGCGCGCCGCGCATCGCGTCGAGCTGATCGCGTACCTCGAAAAGCACATGGACGTGCTCGATGAAGACGCGAAGCGCCGGCTATACACGAATCCGCTGCGCGTGCTCGATACGAAGAATCCCGCACTGCAGGAAGTCGCGCAGAACGCGCCCAAGCTGATCGACTTTCTCGGCGAAGAATCGCGCGCGCACTTCGAAGGTCTGCAGCGTCTTCTGAAGGCCAACAATCTTCCGTTTACGATCAATCCGCGTCTCGTGCGCGGTCTTGATTACTACAATCTGACCGTGTTCGAGTGGGTGACCGACAAGCTCGGCGCGCAAGGCACGGTCGCGGCGGGCGGCCGTTACGATCCCCTGATCGAGCAGCTCGGTGGCAAGCCCACCGCCGCGTGCGGCTGGGCGATGGGCATCGAGCGGATTCTCGAGTTGCTGAAGGAAGAGCAGCTCGTGCCGGAAGACGAAGGTTGCGACGTGTACGTGGTCCATCAGGGCGACGCCGCGCGCAAGCAGGCTTTCATCATCGCCGAGCGTCTGCGCGATACCGGTCTCGACGTGATACTGCATTGCAGCGCGGACGGTCAGTCGGCAAGCTTCAAGTCGCAGATGAAGCGCGCCGACGCGAGCGGCGCCGCGTTTGCGGTCGTGCTCGGCGAGGACGAGATCGCCAATGGCACGGTCGGCGTGAAACCGCTGCGCGATACCCAAGCCCATGGCGGTAAGAACGAGCAACAGAACGTGCCTGCCGAAGACTTGACCGAATATCTAATCAATGCGATGGTTGCATCCGCCGAAGACGGCGACGACTGATCGCGATGTCGTCGAGCCGGTTGGCTCGACACGCACACCTAGCAAGAATGAGGAAATCGCCGGGCAATGAGTTACCACGACGAACAAGAATCGATTGAAAGTCTGAAGGCATGGTGGAATCAGTGGGGCAATGCGACCACGTGGATCGTGCTGGTGGCGTTGTTGGCAGGCGCGAGCTGGAATGGCTGGAATTTCTGGCAGCGTCGTCAGGCCGCGGAAGCCGCGGTGCTGTATGACCAGGTTCAACAAGCCACGGCAACCGGCGACAAGGCGCAGATTGCACGCGTCGCCGCCGACATGGAAGACAAGTTCGGCCGCACCGCCTACGCTCAGATGACCGCGCTCGGCGCCGCCAAAGCGCTCTACGCCGCCGGCGACGAAGCCGGCGCGAAGGCGCAACTGCAGTGGGCGATCGATCACGCAAAAGACGACGAGTTCAAGCAGATCGCGAAGCTTCGCATGGCATCGCTGCTGCTCGACGACAAGGCCTACGACCAGGGCCTCGCGCTGCTGGCCGAGCCGCAATCCGATGCCTTCAAGGGCGTTGTGGCGGACCGCCGCGGCGACCTGCTCGCCGCCCAGGGCAAGCGCGACGACGCGCGCGCAGCCTACGAGCTCGCGCTCGACTCGCTGTCGAAGAGCGACAGTTCGGCGCGCCAACTGATCCAGTTCAAGCTGGATGCGCTTGGCGGCTGAGCGTCCCGCGCGGAGCGCCGCGAGCCACGACCGCAAGACGGTCTCCTTTAATCCATTTCCTGAATGCTTCGTCCACCGATGAATCTGCTGAAACGTTACGCCGTGCCCGTTATCTGTGCGATGACCGTTCTGACGCTGGCGGCTTGCTCATCCACGAAAGACGAGCGCCGTGTGCCGACGCCGCTCACCGAGTTCAAACCCGTGCTCGACGTGCAGCAGTCCTGGTCGGCCAGCGTTGGCAAGGCGGGCCGCTACATGTTCTCGCCGGTTGCGGTCGGCAATGCCGTGTACGCTGCGGGCACGAACGGCACGGTCGCCAAGATCGACGCGCAAACCGGCAAGGACGTGTGGCGCGTCAAGCTGCATGACGATCTGTCGGCGGGCGTCGGCAGCGATGGCACACTCACCGCGGTCGGCGGCCTGAAGGGCGACGTGTACGTGCTCGGCGCGGACGGCAAGGAGCTGTGGACCGCGAAGGCGCCGGGCGAGATCATTTCGCCGCCGCTCGTCGGCAACGGTCTCGTGGTCGTGCGCACGATCGACGGCCAGATCGTTGCGTTCAACGCGCAAACCGGCGAGCAGAAGTGGAACTTCCGCAACCGCGCGGTGCCGTTGAACCTGCGCGTGTCGTCGGGCATGACGTTCGCGGGCGATGCCGCGGTGCTGGCCGGCTTCCCGGGCGGTTCGTTCGCCGCTATCAATCTGCAGACGGGCGACGCCTACTGGCAGACGCCGGTGTCTTATCCGAAGGGCGTGACCGAGGTTGAGCGTATCAACGACGTGACTGGCCCGCCCACGCTGGTGGGTTCGGAGACGTGCGCGGTGACGTTCCAGGGCCAGATTGGCTGTTTCGACGCGAACTCGGGCCGCGCGCTGTGGGGCAAGCCGTTCTCGAGCACGAGTGGCCTCGCCCAGGATGAGCGCAGCGTGGTCGCCGCCGACGACTGGTCAGTCGTGTCCGCGTTCGACGTGAACAACGGTTCGGTGCTGTGGAAGAACGAGGCCCTGAAGAACCGCGAACTGAGCGTGCCGATGCTGCTCGGCCGCGCGGCCGTGTTCGGCGACTACCAAGGCTTCGTGCATTTCCTGTCGACCGCCGACGGCGCGCTCGTCGCGCGGGTCAAGACCGACGGCAGCGCGATCACCGCGGCGCCGGTGCTGGCCGGCGACACGCTGGTCGTACAGACGCGCGATGGCGGCCTGTTCGGCTATCGTCCGCGCTGATCGCTGTAGTGATGTCACGCGCGCAGGCCGGCTTTGCCGGCCGCGCGCTTTTTAATTGAAGTCTGCATGGGCTTTGGCGCACGGCTCCTGCGTCGGGTTGCCACTCCGTCCGTCGCGTGATCGGGCAGGCTCAATAAAAAGATCGCCGGACGGGTTGGTCCGGCAAGCCGGATCGAAGCTGCACCCGCCGGCATCGAAGGCGGCGCGTGCGCTTGGTCGGCGGCTTTGCGAACCCCAGCGCGCTCGCACGCGAGCGTCAGCCGTCGAGCAGCCCGATCTGAAGCAGGCGACCTCCGATGGCGTCTGTGCAGCCCACTCCCGTCCGCCTGGGTGCGCGTATCGATCGCGCATCCGGAGCAGGCTGAATTCGTGATAATTTCGTCAAAACGCCGCCGCGTGGCGGCTGCCTGGCGTCGCTACGCGCGCGATCGATTGCGATCCCGCGTTTCACCGTGAACAACATCAGATGAAACCCGTTATTGCCCTCGTTGGGCGCCCCAATGTGGGGAAATCCACGCTGTTCAACCGCCTCACGCGTTCGCGTGACGCGCTTGTTGCCGACCTGCCCGGTCTAACGCGCGATCGCCACTACGGCGAAGGACGCACCGGCGAGCGGCCTTATCTGGTCGTCGATACCGGCGGCTTCGAGCCGGTCGCCAAAGACGGCATCCTGCATGAGATGGCGCGCCAGACCCGCCAGGCGGTCGAGGAGTCGGACGTCGTCGTGTTCATCGTCGATGGCCGCAACGGTCTCGCGCCGCAGGACAAGTCGATCGCCGACTATCTGCGCAAGGTCGGCAGGCCAATCTTCCTCGTCGTCAACAAGGCCGAGGGCATGAAGTACACCAACGTCGCGGCCGACTTCTACGAGCTCGGCCTCGGCGACCCGCGCGCGATCTCGGCCGCGCACGGCGACGGCGTCACCGACATGATCAACGAGGCGCTCGAAGTCGCGTATGCCGGTCAGCCGGAAGAGAGCGAGGAAGACAAGGAAGCGCGCGGCGTGAAGATCGCGATCGTCGGCCGCCCGAACGTCGGCAAATCGACGCTGATCAATGCGCTGGTCGGCGAAGAACGCGTGATCGCGTTCGACATGCCTGGCACTACGCGCGACTCGATCTACGTCGATTTCGAACGTAACGGCAAGCCGTATACGCTGATCGACACGGCCGGCCTGCGCCGTCGCGGCAAGGTGTTCGAGGCGATCGAAAAGTTCTCGGTCGTGAAGACGCTGCAGTCGATCTCCGATGCGAACGTCGTGATCCTGCTGCTCGACGCGCGTCAGGACATTTCGGATCAGGATGCGCACATCGCCGGCTTCGTCGTCGAGCAGGGCCGCGCGCTGGTGGTTGGCGTGAACAAATGGGATGGCCTTGATCCGCATGTGCGCGAGCGCACCAAAGCCGACCTCGAACGCAAACTAAAATTTCTGGACTTCGCCAAATTCCATTTCATTTCCGCCGCGGAAAAAACCGGAATTGGGCCGCTGATGCGTTCGGTCGACGACGCGTACACGGCCGCGATGTCGAAGCTGCCGACGCCGAAGCTGACGCGCGCGCTGATCGAGGCGGTGGAATTCCAGCAGCCGCGCCGCCGCGGCCCAGTGCGTCCGAAGCTGCGTTATGCACACCAGGGCGGCCAAAATCCGCCGATTATCGTGATTCACGGCAATGCGCTCGACGCGATCACCGACACGTATAAGCGGTACCTCGAAAATCGCTTCCGGGAAACTTTCAAGCTGACGGGGACTCCATTGCGAATAGAGTTCAGATCGTCGACGAACCCCTACGCGGACAAAGGCTGAAGCACGCTGAAGCGGGTCTTAAGCCAGGGCTGAAACCCGCATGTACGTTGGGTTTGGCCGGGGGTCCCGGGCCCGCGCGTCGAAATGAAAATCAGCTATAGTGTAGCGGTTGGTGGCGGATCTCTTTTTCTTCGCCGTCAATTCAGTCAACCTGCAAAAAAATACGGAGTTTGCTATGAGCAACAAAGGGCAATTGTTACAAGACCCGTTTTTGAACGCACTGCGTAAAGAGCATGTGCCGGTGTCGATCTACCTGGTCAACGGCATCAAGCTTCAAGGGAACATCGAATCGTTCGACCAGTACGTCGTGTTGCTCCGGAATACGGTCACCCAGATGGTCTATAAGCACGCCATTTCGACGGTCGTGCCGGCCCGTCCGGTGAATTTCCACCCGGATTCCGAACAGTCCTAACCCTCGCCGCGGCCGGCACAGCGTCGCCCGTTGGCGATCACTCCCGGCCGCGTCATTTTGATACCCTCCAATTTGATCAATGCAGCGCTCGTTGGCATCGACTTCGGCAAGATCGATTTCGAAGCCAGTCTCGAAGAACTCAGCCTGCTCGCGCAAAGCGCGGGCGCGAATCCCGTAGTCACTCTCACCGGACGCCGTTCCAGTCCCGACGCGAAGATGTTCGTCGGCAGCGGCAAGGCCGAAGAATTGCGCCTTGCCTGTGAAACGAACGACATCGAACTCGTGATCTTCAACCATGCTCTGGCGCCTGCGCAGCAGCGCAATCTGGAGCGGGCGCTTAATCGGCGCGTGGTCGATCGCACCAGTTTGATCCTCGACATTTTTGCGCAGCGCGCGCGCAGCCACGAAGGCAAGCTGCAGGTCGAACTCGCGCAGTTGCAATATCTGTCGACGCGGCTGATTCGCGCGTGGACCCACCTCGAACGTCAGAAGGGCGGGATCGGTTTGCGCGGTCCGGGTGAAACGCAGCTCGAAACCGACCGCCGGCTGATCGGCGAGCGCATCAAGGCGCTGAAGATCCGCCTCGACAAGCTGCGCCGCCAGCACGGCACGCAGCGCCGCGCGCGTAATCGCAACCAGACGATGTCGGTGTCGCTCGTCGGCTATACGAACGCGGGAAAATCGACGCTCTTCAACGCTCTTACCAAGGCGCAGGCGTATGCCGCCGACCAGTTGTTCGCGACGCTCGATACCACCTCGCGGCGCGTGTATCTCGGCGACGAAGCGGGGCAGGTAGTGGTGTCCGATACCGTCGGTTTCATCCGCGAACTGCCGCATCAGCTCGTCGCGGCGTTTCGCGCGACGCTCGAGGAAACCATTCACGCGGACCTGTTGCTGCATGTCGTCGATGCATCGAGCGCGGTGCGGCTCGATCAGATCGATCAGGTGAACGAGGTGTTGCACGCGATCGGCGCGGACACGATCCGTCAGGTCCTCGTGTTCAACAAGATAGATGCGGTGCCAGAACTGGCGGCCCGTGGGGACGCGGTCGAGCGGGACGAGTATGGTAATATTTCGCGCGTCTTTTTGAGCGCGCGCACCGGGCAGGGGCTGGATGCGTTGCGCGCTGCCATCGCTGAAATCGCTACAGCCGAACCGCTTGCCGACATGCCGCTCGATGCGTCGCAAGACGACCGCTCGGCGCAACTGCGCGAAGACCACAAGATTCCAGAACTCGGGCACTGACCCGTTCCAATTGCACTGACCCGCTGTCTACTCTGGTGAACGAACACAGGTGAACGATTACAACGAGCGGAGTATCTGGCTGCGTATGCGCGCCTTGCTTTCACTGAACGATCCGCGTTGGGGCCGGGGCGACGGCAACGGCGACCGGCAACGGCCGAACGATCCGAAGCGACCGGGGCGCGACGGTGAAGGTCCGCCCGATCTCGACGAAATGTGGCGCGATTTCAATCGCCGTCTGTCCCGGATTTTCGGGCGCAAGGGCGGCGGCGGTGTCGGCGGCGGTGGCCGTCCGGACAACGGCCGCGGCGCGCGCATCGGCGTCGGCATCGTGATCGGCGTGCTGATCGCAATCTATCTCGGCAGCGGCGTGTTCGTCGTGCAGGATGGCCAGGCGGCGGTCGTGCTGCAGTTCGGCAAGTATCGCTATACCGCGGCGCAGGGCGTGCACTGGCGTCTGCCGTATCCGTTCGAGTCCCACGAGTTCGTCAACGTCGGCCAGATCCGCCAGGTCGAGATCGGCCGTAGCAATGTGGTGCGTCTCGCGAACGTAAAGGACGCATCGATGCTCACGCACGACGGCGACATCGTCGACGTGCGCTTCGCCGTGCAGTACCAGGTCCGCAAGCCCAACGACTTCCTGTTTCGCAGCGTCGATCCCGATCAGAGCGTGATGCATGCCGCGCAGGCGGCGGTGCGCGGCATCGTCGGCGCGCACAGCACCAGCGATATTCTCGATCAGGATCACGAAACACTGCGCCAGCAGCTGATCGCGTCGATCCAGCAATCGCTCGACCAGTATCAGTCCGGTCTGGGGGTCACGGGTGTGACGATTCAGAGCGTACAGGTGCCCGAGCAGGTGCAACCCGCGTTCGCCGACGCCGCGAAGGTGCACGACGAAAACGAACGCTTGAAACGCGATGCGCAGGCTTATGCCGCCGATCTCGTGCCGCGCGCGCAGGCCGACGTCGATCGTCAGGTGCAGGAAGCCAAGACTTACAGCCAGACCGTGGTCGCGCAGGCGCAGGCCGAGGCGGAGCGCTTCAAGCAGGTCTACGCGCAATACGCGAAGGCGCCGGCGCTCGTGCGCTTCCGCCTGTACATGGAAACCATGCAGCAGATTTACGCGAACGCGACCAAGGTGTTCGTCGACGCGAAGAACGGCAACAACGTGCTGTATCTACCGCTCGACAGGCTCGTCGAGCAGAACCGCGAACGTCAGGCCGCCGCGGCGGGCGCCGCCGCTTCGGGTCCTGCTGTCGCGGGCGCGCCGCAAGCGGCGAGTGCGGCTGCGCCGTCAGCCGCGTCGGCCGCTGAGACCGGTGCCGCGGCGGGCTCCGCCGCCGAGGGCGCATCTGGCCCCGCCGCTTCCGCGCCTGCGCCGGCGAGCCGGCCGAGTGCCGCGTCGCTGCGTTCGCGCGAAGCGTTCCGCAATCGCATGCGCGAAGAAGACGTTCAATAAGGAGCGCACAAGAATATGAACCGAATCATTGCGCTCGTCGTCGCCGTCGTCATCGTGCTGTTCGCGGCATCGTCGATGGTGTTCGTCGTCGATCAACGGCATATGGCCGTGCTGTCCGCGCGCGGCGATGCCATGCCCAAGCTGCTCGGCCCGGGGTTGCACGTGAAACTGCCGCCGCCGTTGCAAACGGTGACGTTCGTCGACAATCGCATCCAGTCGCTCGACGCACCCGACGAAGATCATTACGTCACGTCCGATAAAACCGATCTGCTGGTCAATCCGGTCGTCAAGTTCCGTGTGACCGATCCGCTGAAGCTGATCGCCGAAACGAAGGGTGATCCGCAAAGCCTGCCGGACCGGCTCGCGCTGCTGTCGCGCGGCGCGCTCGGCGACGCGTTCGGCAAGTTCACGCTGTCCGACGCGCTCGCCAAACAGCAGACGGTCGCCGAAGAGGCGCGCGGTGCGATGGACAAGAGCGCGGCATCGCTCGGCGTGTCGGTCGTGGACGTACAGCTCACGCGTGTCGATTTCCCGGCGGCGGTGGCCGACTCGGTGTTCAAGCGCATGATCGCCGCGCGCCAGCAGATCGCGGCGGACGAGCGCGCGAAGGGCGCCGCCGAAGCGAATCAGATCCGCGCGGACGCGCTCGCGAAGCAACAGGCGGTGCTCGCCGACGGCCTCGCGCAGGCGCAGGGCATTCGTGGCGAAGGCGATGCGAAGGCCGCGGAGATCGCCGCCGAAGCGTTCGGCAAGGACCCGCAGTTCTACCAGTTCTATCAAAGCATGCAGGCGTATCGGAAGACCTTCAAACCGGGCGATCTGATCGTGGTCGACTCCAGCAGCGAGTTCTTCCGCTTCATGCGTAGCCCGACCGGCGGCGTCGCCCCGGACGCTTCCGCGCCTGCTGCGCACAAACGCTGATTACCGAAGGCCGCGGCATCCGCATCGCGGCCGCTTCACTCGCATGGACATAGCTGGTTCGTTACTGCTCGCGATCGCGCTGATGCTGATTATCGAGGGGATGTTTCCGTTCGTTTTTCCGAGCGCCTGGCGCGACACGTTCCGTAAAATAGCGGAACGACCGCTGCATCAGATTCGTGTCGGCGGGCTCATCGTGATGTTGCTCGGGCTGGTTCTACTGTTCATCGCGACCTGAAGCCGGCTTGCTTGTCTGACGAACGCCGCGCGTTGCGGCGTGTTTCACCCGCCCGAGCGAAACGCCGATTGTCCGGTCCAGCCGCCGCAAGTCGGATGCGAGCCGCAAAACGCTGCCCGAGCGTCGGTGTCAGCCGCCAGAATCAAGCCGCTACACGCCATTCACTCTCATCATCGGCGCTTCAAGACGCCGTGTTCAACGCCGTAGGACTGTATCGATGTCGACCTGGTTGCTTCCTGAGAATATCGCCGACGTGCTGCCGTCGGAGGCCCGCAAGATCGAAGAATTGCGGCGTCATTTGCTGGACCGTTTCCGCTCGTACGGCTACGAGATGGTGATGCCGCCGCTGCTCGAATACCTCGAGTCGCTGCTGACCGGCGGTGGGCACGATCTGAATCTGCGCACCTTCAAGCTCGTCGATCAACTGTCGGGCCGCACGCTCGGTCTGCGCGCCGATATCACGCCGCAGGTCGCGCGCATCGACGCGCATCTGCTGAACCGCCAGGGCGTGACGCGTCTTTGCTACGCGGGCAACGTCGCGCATACGCGCCCGCGCGGCCTGCATGCGACGCGTGAGCAGATCCAGATCGGCGCGGAAATCTACGGCCACGCGGGCCTCGAAGCGGACCTCGAGATCCAGCAGCTGATGCTCGACGCACTGCGTCTCGCCGGACTCGCGAAGGTGCGTCTGGACCTGTGTCACGCGGGCGTGCTGGCGGCGCTGATCGAAGCCGAGCCGGCCGCAGAGGAACTCGGCCAGGCGCTCTACGACGCCCTGGCCGGCAAGGACGTGCCGCGCCTCGTCGAGATGACCGCGCAATTCTCGCCGGTGATTCGCGATGCGCTGCGCGCGCTGCCCACTTTGTACGGCGACGCATCGGTGCTCGAAGAGGCCCGCGCGCGTCTGCCGAATTCGCCGGCGATCGCCCGCGCGCTCGACGACCTCGCGTTCCTCGCGAGCCAGGTCGACGGCGCCGAAGTGATGATCGACCTCGCCGATCTGCGCGGCTACGCGTACCACAGCGGCGTGATGTTCTCCGCTTACGTGGACGGTGTGCCGAACGCGGTGGCGCGCGGCGGCCGTTACGACCACGTCGGCCAGGCCTATGGCCGCGCCCGCGCGGCAACGGGTTTTTCGCTGGATCTGCGTGAAGTCGCGCGGATCTCGCCGATCGAAGCGCGCAGCAGCGCGATCCTCGCGCCGTGGCGGCACGACGAAGCGTTGCGCATGGCGGTCGCGGCATTGCGCGACGCCGGTGAAGTGGTGATCCAGGCGCTGCCTGGCCACAAGCACGATCTCGATGAATTCGCGTTCGACCGCGTGCTGGTCGAGCGCAATGGCGCATGGGTGGTCGAACCGCGCGCTTGAGCCGCGCGTTCCGATCGACTCCGCCGGAAACACGTTTCCGGCGTTCGCCCCAGGGCGGTGAACCATCGCCCGAACCGGGCGCGGCCGAGCGACTCTTCGCGGCCGCGCATCCCTCGCAATACTCAACATAACGTGCATACCGTTGAGCGGAAACGGAAAAATTCCGGAAGCTTCCGCGAACCTAGGTAAAATACGTTTTTAACCAGCTTACGAAACAACATGTCTGCCAGCGCAGTGAATGTGAACCCCGGGCGCAACGTCGTCGTCGTGGGTACCCAATGGGGTGATGAGGGCAAGGGCAAGATCGTCGACTGGCTGACGGACCACGCTCAGGGCGTCGTTCGCTTCCAGGGCGGTCACAATGCCGGCCACACGCTCATCATCGGCGGCAAGAAAACCATCTTGCGTCTGATTCCGTCGGGCATCATGCATCCCGGCGTCGCGTGCTATATCGGCAATGGCGTCGTGTTGTCGCCGGAAGCGCTGTTCAAGGAAATCGGCGAACTCGAAGCCGCCGGCATCGACGTCCAGAAGCGCCTGTTCATTTCCGAAGCCACCACGCTGATCCTGCCGTATCACATCGCGATCGACCAGGGCCGCGAAGCGCGGCGCGGCGCGAGCAAGATCGGCACGACCGGCCGCGGCATCGGCCCGGCTTATGAAGACAAGGTCGCGCGCCGCGGCCTGCGCGTGCAGGACCTGTTCGACGCGCCGGCCTTCGCCGAGCGCCTGCGCGAAAACCTCGACTATCACAACTTCGTGCTCACGCAGTACCTCGGCGCCGCCGCGGTCGACTTCCAGCAAACGCTCGACACGATGCTGAGCTACGCCGACCGTCTGAAGCCGATGGTGACCGACGTGTCGCGCCGTCTATACGACGTCAACGCGAACGGCGGCAACCTGCTGTTCGAAGGCGCGCAGGGCACGCTGCTCGACATCGACCACGGCACCTATCCGTTCGTCACGTCGAGCAACTGCGTCGCCGGCGCCGCGACGGCGGGCGCGGGTGTCGGTCCGCAGAAGCTCAACTACATCCTCGGCATCACGAAGGCGTACTGCACGCGTGTCGGTTCGGGCCCGTTCCCGAGCGAACTGTACGATGCGGACAATGCCTCGCGGCAGGACCCGATCGGTCTCGAACTGGCCACCGTCGGCAAGGAATTCGGCTCGGTCACTGGCCGTCCGCGCCGCACCGGCTGGCTCGACGTCTCCGCGCTGCGCCGCTCGATCCAGATCAATGGCGTGACGGGTCTGTGCATGACCAAGCTCGACGTGCTCGACGGTCTCGACGAAGTGAAGCTGTGCGTCGGCTACACGGTCGACGGCCAGAACGTCGATCTGCTGCCGCGCGGCGCGACGGAAGTCGCACGCTGCGTACCGGTCTACGAAACCTTCGCGGGCTGGAAGGAAAGCACGGTCGGCATCAAGGAATGGGACAAGCTGCCCGCCAACGCGCGTGCGTATCTGACGCGCGTGCAGGAAGTTGCGGGTATTCCGATCGACATGGTGTCCACCGGTCCGGATCGCGACGAAACGATTCTGCTGCGTCATCCGTTCAAGGTCTAAGTGATGCAAGGTGTACCAATGATCGCGATGAAAGATCCGCGTAACGACGACAAGAACCTGTGGGTCGGCTGGGACGAATATCACCGGCTGATCGAGGTGCTCGCACTCGCCGTGCACGAATCGGGCTGGAAGTTCGACAAGATCCTGTGCCTCGCGCGCGGCGGTCTGCGCGTCGGCGACCAGCTGTCGCGCATCTACGATCTGCCGCTGGCCATTCTCGCAACGAGCTCGTATCGCGAGGCGGCGGGCACGCAGCAGGGCGAACTCGACATCGCGCAATACATCACGATGACCCGCGGCGAACTGCACGGCAACGTGCTGCTCGTCGACGACCTCGTCGATTCGGGTGTCACGCTCGCGCGCGTGCAGCAGCATCTGAAGGAACGCTATCCGGCCATCACCGCGGTGCGCTCGGCGGTGCTGTGGTACAAGGGCTGCTCGAAAGTGAAGCCCGATTACCACGTGCAGTACCTGCCCACCAACCCGTGGATTCATCAGCCGTTCGAGGAGTGGGACACGGTGCGTCCGCATAACCTCGGCGCGTGGATCAAGCGCGGCATTGCCCAGGCCGAGGAGGCGTCGGGCAATTGATGCGAGGCCGCGTGGGTCATCGCGGTGTCACAAAACGGAGCCCAGTCGGGCTCCGTTTTTTTTATGAGCCACGCGGCGCCGGGACGCCCGCCCCGCGGCAGACGCGTCCATATCGCAGTGCTACACTGCGCGGACATCCACGTGGCGTATCCACAACAAGCCGGGCGGTACCGGATGGGCAGTTTAAAATAGCGGTCGTTTTTTCCGCCCGGGAACGGATTTCCTCGCGTCCATGACAGATAACAACCACGAGCACAAACAGCCGCTTCCTTCCCTTGCGATTGCCGCGATCGGAGTGGTGTTCGGCGACATCGGTACGAGTCCGTTGTACTCGCTGAAGGAAGCCTTCAGCCCGTCGCATGGTATCCCGTTGACCGATCAGTCGATCCTGGGCGTGATCTCGCTGCTGTTCTGGGCAATCATGATCGTGGTCGGCGTCAAGTACGTGCTGTTCGTGATGCGCGCCGACAACAACGGCGAGGGTGGCGTCCTCGCGCTGATGGCGCTGGCGTTGCGCTCGGTCGATCAGAAATCCAGAATGGCCGGCCTTCTGATGATGCTCGGTATCTTCGGTGCCTGCATGTTTTACGGCGACGCGGTGATCACGCCGGCGATCTCGGTGATCTCGGCGGTCGAAGGTCTGGAAATCGCCGCGCCGCATCTGTCGCATCTGGTGATTCCGCTGACCATCGTGATCCTGATCGTGCTGTTCTGGATCCAGCGGCACGGCACGGCCACGGTCGGCCGTCTGTTCGGGCCGATCATGACGCTGTGGTTCCTCGTGCTCGCCGCGCTCGGCCTGTGGCATATCATGCAGTCGCCGAGCGTAATCCGCGCGCTCAATCCGTACTATGCGTACACCTTCATGGCCGCGCACGTGCTGCAGGCCTATGTGGTGCTCGGCTCGGTCGTGCTGGTGCTGACCGGCGCCGAAGCGCTGTACGCGGACATGGGCCACTTCGGAGCAAAGCCGATCCGCATGGCTTGGTACGTGCTCGTGATGCCGTCGCTGGTGCTGAACTACTTCGGCCAGGGCGCGCTGCTGATGCACGACTCGAAGGCGATCGAAAATCCGTTCTTCCTGCTCGCGCCGGACTGGGCGCTGTTGCCGCTCGTGGTGCTGTCGACGGTCGCGACGGTGATCGCTTCGCAGGCGGTGATTTCGGGTGCCTACTCGCTGACGAGTCAGGCGATCCAGCTCGGCTACGTGCCGCGCATGAAGGTCCTGCACACGTCCGAACTCGCGATCGGGCAGATCTATGTGCCGGTCGTGAACTGGATGCTGCTGTTCATCATCCTGTGCATCGTGATCGCGTTCAAGAGCTCCGACAATCTGGCGGCCGCCTACGGTATCGCGGTGACGGCAACGATGGTGATCACGACGATCCTCGCCTGCGTCGTGATGGTGAAAGTGTGGAACTGGAACAAACTGCTCGTCGGGCTCATCATCGGCGTGTTCCTGGTGGTCGACCTCGGCTTTTTCGGCGCGAACCTCCTGAAGGTCGAGGAGGGCGGCTGGTTGCCGCTGTGCATCGGCGGCCTGCTGTTCTTCCTGCTGATGACGTGGTTCAAGGGCAGGATGATCGTGAAGGAACGCACCGCCGCCGACGGTATTCCGTTGATGCCGTTCCTGCAGGGACTGCTCGCGCATCCGCCGCATCGCGTGTCGGGCACCGCGATCTATCTGACCGGCAGCGATTCGCTGGTGCCAGTGAGCCTGCTGCACAACCTGAAGCACAACAAGGTGCTGCACGAGCGCACGATCTTCCTGACCTTCGTCACGCGTGACATTCCGTACGTGAAGGACTCCGATCGCGTGACCGTGAAGGACATGAACGGTGGCCTGTGGCTGGTGAAGGCAGCCTACGGCTTCAACGAAACGCCCGACGTGAAGGCGGTGCTGCTCGACGTCGGCCGCACGCACGACATGACCTTCGAATTGATGGACACGTCGTTCTTCCTCGCGCGCGAAACGGTGGTGCCGACGCAATTGCCTGGCATGTCGGTGTGGCGTGAGCGGGTGTTCGCGTGGATGCATCAGAACGCCGCGAAGCCTACCGACTTTTTCAGCATCCCGGCTAACCGGGTCGTGGAACTGGGGACGAAGATCGAGATTTGACGGTCCGCGCGTGACATGCGGGAGCGCCAACGAAAAGCCCACGCAATGCGTGGGCTTTTTGTCTATGCGCGTGTGCGTAAAAGCGGCCGAGCGCGCGACACGGTCATGCAACGGACCAGAGCACGTGCAACGATGCGCCCCGGTCCGACACGCTCACTTCTGCTTGAGCTTCGCAAACGCGGCCGCCATCGCGCCGCCCGGCTCCGGTTCGCGCGAGCGCTGCGGTGCGCCGCGTCCCGCTCCGCCGCGGTTGAAGCCGCCAGAGTCGCCGCGATCCTGCTGCGCACCGCCGCCGCTGCGCGCGGCCGCTGCGCCGGGTTCGTCGTCGAGACGCATCGTCAGCGCGATGCGCTGGCGTTTCACGTCGACCTCCAGCACCTTGACCTTGACGATCTGACCGGCCTTCACGACCTCGTGCGGGTCCTTCACGAACTTCGTCGACATCGCCGACACGTGCACGAGACCGTCCTGATGCACGCCGACGTCGATGAACGCGCCGAACGCCGCGACGTTCGTCACGACGCCTTCGAGCACCATCCCCGGGATCAGGTCGCTGACCTTCTCGACGCCTTCGCGGAACGTCGCGGTCTTGAACTCGGGACGCGGATCGCGGCCCGGCTTTTCGAGTTCGACCAGGATGTCGCGCACGGTTGGCAGCCCGAAGCGCTCGTCGACGAATTCGGTGGGTGACAGTCCGCGCAACGCGTCGCGATTGCCGAGCACTTCACCGACCTGCTTGCTGATCTTCGCGAGAATGCGCTGGACGACCGGATACGCCTCCGGGTGCACCGACGAGCGGTCGAGCGGATTCTCGCCGTTGTTGATGCGCAGGAAGCCGGCGGCCTGCTCGAAGGTCTTGTCGCCAAGGCGGGGTACCTTGCGCAGATGTTCGCGCGACGGGAACGGTCCGTTCGCATCACGATAGTCGACGATGTTGCGCGCGAGCGTCGCGTTCAAACCAGATACCCGCGCGAGCAGCGCGACCGACGCGGTGTTGGCATCGACGCCGACCGCGTTCACGCAATCTTCGACGACCGCGTCGAGCGAGCGCGCGAGTTCGCGCTGGTTCACGTCGTGCTGATACTGGCCGACGCCGATCGCCTTCGGCTCGATCTTCACGAGCTCGGCGAGCGGGTCTTGCAGACGTCGCGCGATCGACACCGCGCCGCGCAGCGACACGTCCATGTCGGGGAATTCCTTTGCTGCGAGTTCGGACGCCGAGTACACGGACGCACCTGCTTCCGACACGACGATCTTCTGCAGCTTCAGCTCCGGGTGACGCGCGATCAGCTCGCTCGCGAGCTTGTCCGTTTCACGCGACGCGGTGCCGTTGCCGATGCTGATCAGCTCGGCCTGCGTTTGCGCGGCAAGGCGCGCGAGCTTCGCGAGCGAGCCGTCCCAGTCGCGGCGCGGCTCGTGCGGGTAGATCGTGTCGGTCGCGAGCACCTTGCCGGTGCGGTCGACCACCGCCACTTTCACGCCGGTGCGCAGGCCCGGATCGAGACCGATCACGGCCTTCGGACCAGCGGGCGCCGCGAGCAGCAGATCTTTCAGATTGCGCGCGAACACGCGGATCGCTTCGTGTTCGGCTTCATCGCGCAGGTTGGTCAGCAGCTCGTTTTCGAGGTGCGGCTGCACCTTCACTCGCCAGCACCAGCGACAGACGTCGGAGAGCCACTTGTCGGCAGGGCGGTTCTGATTGGCGATGCCGAAATGCCGCGCGATCAGCGCTTCACCCGGGTGCGGCACCTGCGCGTCGAGCTCTTCGCCGAGGCCGAGCTTGATCATCAGCACGCCGGCATTGCGGCCGCGGAACAGCGCGAGCGCGCGATGCGACGGCACCGTGCGGATCGTTTCGGCGTAGTCGTAGTAGTCGCGGAATTTCTCTTCCTCCGCCGTTTCCTTGCCTTCCACGACCTTCGACGACACCACGCCCTGGTTGAACAGGTAGTCGCGCAGCTTGCCGAGCAGTTCGGCGGTTTCGCCGAACTGTTCGGAGAGGATGTCGCGCGCGCCGTCGAGCGCGGCCTTCACATCGGCGACGCCTTTGTCGGCGTCCACGTAGGCCGCTGCTTCGGTTTGCGGATCGAGCAGCGGATTGCCGAGCAGCGCGTCCGCCAGCGGCTGCAAACCGGCTTCGCGCGCGATCTGCGCGCGCGTGCGGCGCTTCGGTCTGTACGGCAGATAGAGGTCTTCCAGCACCTGTTTGCTGTCGGCGCCTTCGATCGCGCCGCGCAGTTCGTCGGTGAGCTTGCCCTGTTCGTCGATGCTCGCGATGATCGCCGCGCGCCGGTCTTCCAGCTCGCGCAGATAGAGCAGGCGTTCCTCGAGATTGCGCAGTTGCGTGTCGTCGAGATTGCCGGTCACTTCCTTGCGGTAACGGGCGATGAACGGAACAGTCGCGCCTTCGTCGAGTAGTTCCACCGCGGCCGCGACCTGGCGCGGCTGGACGGACAGTTCGGTGGCGATGCGCTGGACGATCTTGAGTGCTACGGTTTCCGTCATAAGGTCTTGGTGTTCCTGCGGACTCAGTGATGGGCCGCGCGCGGGCGGCAATTTGGGACAGGCCCGGCGTGCGCCGCGACCAGGTTGCTAGAGCGGGGCATTTTGCCATAAATGCCAAAGGGCTCAACCGTGGGGTGTTAGAATTTCGGGCATGTTCCGTTGACCCTCTACGACGTTGCCAATCTCCTTGTCCCTCAACCGCCTGGTCTCTTCGCTGGCGTCAGGTTCGCTGCCGGGTTCGTCTCGGGGTTCGTCTCAATTGCCGCTGGTTTCGTTGCGCTGGTTCGGTCCGTCGGTTGTAACGGCGGCCGCGTCGTGCGTGATCGCTGCTGCGCTCGCCGTGCCGCTGTCGGCCGCGGCGCAGAGCGCGACCCCCGCGCAAGGTACTGCGCCGGTCGCGGCGTCGGGCCCGCAAGCCGCGGCAACGGCCGGCACCCCTCAAAGCGCGAGTGATGCAGCCGCGCTGGACAAGTCGTTCGACGAGCGGCAACAGGTGCTCAATCAGCGCACCGACGACAACAACTATCAATTCGCTGTCGCGCAACACAACTGCTACAGCCGCTTCTTCGTCAATCACTGTCTGAATCGCGCGCGCGACGCGATGCGCAGCGTGCAGGCGGACATCCGCAAGGAACAGCTCGCGCTCGACGCCGAGCAGCGTGCGCAGCGCGCCCGCGAGCGCGACGAACGCACGGCAATGCGGCGCGCGCAAAACGAGGCGGAAGCGCCGGCACGCGCCGCCGAAGACGCGCGCAACGAGCAGGCGTATCAGGAAAAGCAGCGTCAGCACGCGCTTGATCAGGCGCAGCGCAACGCCGAGGCGCCGCAGCGCGAAGCCAATGCGCAGGCGTACGAGGACAAGCAGCGTCAGCACGCGCTCGAGCAGGCGCAGCGCAATGCCGCGGCACCGCAGCACCAGGCCAATGCGCAGGCCTACGAACAGAAGCAGCGCCAGCACGCACTCGAGCAGGCGCAGCGTGGTGTCACGCCGGCGCAGTCGGCGGCCAATCAGAAGGCCTACGACCAGAAGCAGAGCGACTACCAGCGCAAGCTCGAGGAAGCGCGTCGGCAGGGCGCGCAACAGGCCCTGGAGCGCCAGCAGAAACAGGAGAACTTCGAGCGAAAGCAGGCCGAGGCCGCGCAGCACAAGCTCGATGTCGAAGCACGTCAAAAGCAGGCCGCCGAAAAGGCCGAGCAGAAGCGTCAGGACCAGTTGAAGCAGCAACAGCTCGAAGAGCAGCAAAAGCAGCAACAACAGCAACAGTAAGCGTGCTGTAGTGGCAGTGTCGTAGAGTGAACCGTGGCGGTCGTGGCCACGGCCGCCGTAGTCGCCGTAACGCGTTTTGAGCCGGACAGCAACCTCAGGCATCGGACCGCGCGCACGCGGTTGATGCCGCCGACCAGAGGAGGCGAGCATGCGCGATCGTCATCACGTCATCGACGCAAACACACTTCGCGACCGCATTCTGCAACTGGAATCGGAGCATAGTGGACTCGACCGGTTGATCGACCGGATGTCGGATGAACCCGGCATCGACGACTTCGAGTTGCAGCGCCTGAAAAAGCGCAAACTCAAAGTCAAGGACACCATCATCTTGCTGCAATTGCAGCTCGAACCGGACGCGCGCGCCTGAGTTCGCGGCCTGGCAGGCGCCGGGCGCGCAGCGCGCGAGCCGGACTTAGCAGGAACGCTTGCCTTGAATTCATCGCATGACACTTCATCCCGGGCCGCGCCGGATAACGCATCCGCTTCGGGCACGCCCGCGCCGCGCGCGGCAGCGCCGGTGCCAGGTGTGTCGCTGAGTCGGCGTCGCGCGAGCGAGCTCGACGACATCTTCGCCGACAACGGTCTGCTCGCGCGGCAGATCGACGGTTATCGGCCGCGTGCGTCGCAGATCGAGATGGCGCGCGCGGTTGCCGCGGCGATGGAGGCGTCGGGCCGCGCGATGCCCGAGCCCGCGATGTTCGAGACGCACAAACGCCCGGCGCGACGCCTGCAGCAGACCGGTGCTGACACCCCCTCTGAGTCGACCGACAGTAGCGCCGAAGCCGATGAAGCGGAAGCGGGTGAGAACACGCTGATCGTCGAAGCAGGGACCGGTACCGGCAAGACCTATGCGTACCTCGTGCCGGCCATGCTGTGGGGCGGCAAGGTGATCGTCTCGACCGGCACCAAGCATCTGCAGGATCAGCTGTTCCAGCGCGATATTCCAACCGTGCGCGACGCGCTCGCGGTGCCGGTGTCGGTCGCGATGCTGAAGGGCCGCGCGAACTACCTGTGCCATTACTACCTGCAACGCACCGCGGACAACGGCCGTCTGCCGTCGCGCCAGGAAACCTCGTATCTGCAGGACATCGTGCGCTTCGCGAAGATCACGCGCACCGGCGACAAGGCCGAACTCGCGAGCGTGCCGGAGACGGCGCAGGTGTGGTCGATGGTCACGTCCACGCGCGACAACTGTCTCGGCCAGGAGTGTCCGCACTACAAGGACTGCTTCGTGATGCAGGCGCGCCGCGAAGCGCAGCAGGCCGATATCGTGGTGGTCAACCACCATCTCTTTTTCGCCGACATCATGCTGCGCGATACCGGCATGGCGGAGCTGCTGCCGACTGCGAACACGGTCATCTTCGACGAAGCGCATCAGTTGCCCGAAACCGCCACGCTGTTTTTCGGCGAGACGCTATCGACCGCGCAGTTCCTCGAGCTCGCGCGCGATTCGGTGGCCGAGGGCCTCGGTCATGCACGCGATGCGGTCGATTGGGTCAAGCTCGGCGCGACGCTCGAGCGCGCCGCGCGCGACGTGCGGCTCGCGTTCAAGGAAGACACGGTGCGTCTGTCGATCGGCCAGTTGCCCGGCGATCATCCGCTGTTCCCCGCGCTCGACACGCTCGAAGCCGAACTCGACGCGTTGGCCTCGGCGTTGGCGGGGCAGGCCGAGCGAGCCGAATCGCTGGGCGCATGTCTGCGTCGCGCGCGCGAGTTGCAGGACGTGCTGAGCGGCTGGACCACGCCGCCCACGAGCGCGGAACGCGACGCGGTTGCCACACGCGAGGGCGACGCAGATGCCGGGCGCACCGATCCTAACGAGAAGGTCCGCTGGATCGAGGTGTTCTCGCACACGGTGCAACTGCACGAAACGCCGTTGTCGGTCGCGCCGATTTTCGCGAAGCAGCGCGCCGGCGTGCCGCGCGCATGGATCTTCACATCGGCGACGCTGTCGGTGCGCGGCGACTTCACGCACTACGCGGCGCAGATGGGCTTGAACTCGAAGCGCTCGATGACCTTGCCGAGCCCGTTCGATTATCCGTCGCAAGGGCTTCTGTACGTGCCGCGCAATCTGCCGCAGCCGTCATCGCCGATGTTCACCGACGCCGTGTTCGATGCGGCATTGCCGGCGATCGAAGCATCGGGCGGCGGCGTCTTCATGCTGTGCACGACGCTGCGCGCGGTGGACCGTATCTCGGCGAAGCTGCGCGACGCGATCGAATCGCGCGGCTGGGACTATCCGCTGCTGGTGCAAGGCGATGCGAGCCGCACCGAACTGCTCGACCGCTTTCGCGCGTACGGCAATGCGATTCTGGTCGGTAGTCAGAGCTTCTGGGAGGGCGTGGACGTGCGGGGCGACGCGCTGTCGCTGGTCGTGATCGACAAGCTGCCGTTTGCGCCGCCAGACGATCCCGTGCTGGCCGCGCGGCTCGACGCACTGACGAAGAAGGGCTTGAGCCCGTTCGCCGTGCATCAGTTGCCGCAAGCCGTGATCACGCTGAAGCAGGGTGCGGGCCGGCTGATTCGCGCGGAGACCGATCGCGGCGTGCTGATGATCTGCGATACGCGTCTCGTCGATAAACCTTATGGCCGCCGAATCTGGCAGAGTCTGCCGCCGTTCAAGCGCACCCGCGAAATAGAGGTGGTCCGGGAGTTCTTCGAGGATCCGGTCGAACGCGGTTGAATGTCTTGATCGGTTGCTGCGTTCAGGTGGCGCAGCAACCCAACGACGTGTGCCGCATGCGCGGTGCATCGCAAACAAAAAAGCCACGAATTTGCATTCGTGGCTTTTTTAATGCTGCTTGCCAGGGGCTGCTGGTTTAAGCAGCCTCCTGCATCGACGTCAGCTGCGACGGGAGCCGTCGCAACGTCGAGCAAGCGCAGCTTACTGGCTTGCGCCTGCAGCCGGCGATGCTGCGACTGCCGGCGATGCTGCTTCAGCCGGGGATGCTGCTTCTGCGGGCGATGCTGCTTCTGCCGGCGATGCTGCGACTGCCGGCGATGCTGCTTCTGCCGGGGACGCGGCAGCAGGTGCGGACGCAGCATCTGACGGAGCAGCGGCTTGTTCGCTCTTATTGCATGCAGCGAGTGCCACAGCTGCCAACAGGGATGCTACGAGGAGGGATTTCTTCATGATCACGTCCTTTTATGGTTTAAAGGTAAGCAACAGCGCAAAATAAAACCGGTAATGTGCTCCAACACCGACCTGGGCCGCTGGTGGAGATGCTCTTTCGAGAGCTGGAATCTTCCCTACGGCTTGGGCGGAAATTATATGCACTTTCGTACTGACAGTCGATAAATCCGGGGTCAATACGTTGTCTTTCTCATACAAAATTTCACTGTACGGTATAGCACGTGGGCAGAGTTACGCAAGCTCGCCCACCTGTATCCAGCCCGCACGATACCACTCGTGTAGCAGTGATGTCACAGCTGAATCGTGCGATAGTGTTACAAAGCGTTTCGCACTCATGGACCTCAGATTCGCGAGATCAAACAGCCATTTTTTCGCGCCGTCCCACGTGATTTCTTCTCCATTTACGAAGAAAAAACGACGTTCATACAACAAGTTAGTCTTGCGATCGAGCCGTAGACCGGATTTCGATGCGACGCCGATGAAACGGGCTTCGTTGAGCGGCCGTTGCGGCGGATCAAAGACGACACTCGGCTTCGGTTCGCTGAGATACGTGCCGAGGAACGACGCAATGTCCTGCTCATTCCATCGCACTTTAGCAAGCATCGCGCCCACCCGTTCGACGAGCGCCGCGGGCAGTTCGGCCGGTCGCTCGACGGCGGCCTGCCGTGGATCGCGGTAGAGGGCGCCGGCCTTGCCTGTGGCCTCTCCACGCTCGGCCAGGTGGTACAGGAACTGCGCGGTCAGCTCGCTCTCGGACGGTGCGCGAAAACCGATCGAACAGGTCATGCATTCGCCCTCGGCGATGCCGTCGTGCGCGATGTGCGGCGGCAGATACAACATGTCGCCGGGCTCGAGTACCCACTCCTCATCGTGCTCGAAGTGCTGTAAAACTTTCAACGGCAATCCGGGCTGCAATGTCAGGTCTTTTTGCGCGCTGATACGCCAGCGGCGCTTGCCTTTTACTTGCAAAAGAAACACATCGTAGGAATCGAAGTGAGGGCCGACGCCGCCGCCATCGGTCGCATACGAAATCATCAGGTCGTCGAGACGCGCGTCCGGCACGAAGCGGAAACGGTCGAGCAACGCGCGGGCGCGATCGTCATGCAGGTCGACGCCCTGCACCAGCAGCGTCCACGCACGCTGTTTGATGGACGGCAGTTCGTCGGGCGCAAACGGGCCGTGCTCAAGCTGCCATTTGTTGCGGAAGTGCGTGATCAGGCGCGCTTCGACGTCGTCCTGATCGGCCAGTTCGAACAACTCGTCGCGCGACAGCGGTGCTTCGATGTCCGGAATCGCCTGGCGGATCAGCAGCGGCTTTTTCTGCCAGTAGCGGCGCATGAATTGCGACGGGCTAAGCTGGCCGAGCAGTGCGGTCGGAATGTCGGGCGAGGGCGGGAGAATGGGCTGCGTGGCCGGCTTTGCAGCAGACGGCGAATTGCTTGCCGAATGTGCATCGGCCGGGAGGTGAGTGGGCCGCCTGGGCATCGTATAATGTGAGTTGTATTCTGGAGAATCGAATGAAAATCGCAAAGAACACCGTCGTATCGGTCGCGTACAAGCTGTCGGATGCGCAAGGCAATCTGATCGAGGAAAGCGAAGAGCCGATGGTCTATCTTCACGGCGGCTATGATGGCACGTTCCCCAAGATCGAGGAAGAGCTCGACGGCCATGAGGCTGGCTTCGAAACCCAGATCCAGCTCGAGCCGCAAGACGCGTTCGGCGAATACGATCCCGAGCTTGTGAAGATCGAGCCGCGCGATCGTTTCCCGGAACCGCTCGAAGTCGGCATGCAGTTCGAAGGCACCCCGGAAGATGGCGACGAAGAAATCGATGCGCTGGTCTACGTGGTGACCGACGTCGCTGAAGACAAGGTCGTGCTCGACGGCAACCATCCGCTCGCCGGCATGGCGCTGCGTTTCGCGTTGACCGTCAAGGACGTGCGTCCGGCAACTGAAGACGAAATCCAGCACGAGCACGCGCATGGCGCGGACGGCCTCGAAGTCCTCGACGACGACGAAGACGAGGACGAAGACGACAACTCAAAACCGACCCTGCACTGAGCTTGCGGGTGTGCGCGGTGTCGTCGCGGGGGCAGGCGGCACCGATGCGGGCAACGCCGGCGAAGCTGGCAGTATCGACCCCGGCGGCATCGAGATCGCGGGTCCATAGTCGCCGCCGCCCTGGTCGGACGGGATGCGCGGCTGCTGGTCCTGCGACTCTCCAGGCGTCTGCAATACGGGCGGCAATTCCGACGTCGGCCCGAACCCTTCCACATTCGGCATCTCCGGCGCAGCCGGTATCGACGCGCCGGATTCGTCGCGCGGCGATACGGGCGGCAAGACCGGCGGCGTGGCGGGCAGCGGCATCTGCTTCGGCACGTCGCGCACGCTGACCCTGAACGGCGGCTTCCTGCCGAAATCCGCTTCTATCTGAATCCATTGGTTGAGACGATCACGCGGTGCGAGCGCAATGCGCGTGAGATTCGTCACGACCATCCCCTTGTCGTTGCGTAGCGGCTGATCGATGACGAAACCTCCGGCCTGCCGTTCGTCGTCTGCATGAACGACGACCACGGGTCCGGAGAAAATCTGCGCGAGCTTGACCAGACTGCGCTTGAATTCGAGAAAGCCGTCGCGGCGCGGACTGTGCGCAAAGTGCAGCCATGCGAACCGTTCGGGTCGCTCGTAGCGCTCCGGGTCGAAGTCGCCCTGAATGAACACGACGATCGCGCGCGCGTCGCGGCGCTTCGCGTATTCGGCCGCGTGTTCGAGCCAGAATGCGTTGGCGATAACGCGATCTTCGAACTCGCCGTTGCGGCCGCCCGCGCTCAGGTAGTGATTGTTCGGACCCGGCGCGTTCAGGCCGATGAAGACGATGTCGCCGCCCTTGGTGTTCGCTTTTTCGTTCGCTTTTTCGTTGACTACCCAGCGCACGTTTTCGCGGAACGGGCGGAAGCGCGATACCTCGCTCTCGCGCGTCAACGCGATCGGGTTCTGTCCCATCGAGGTCGGATCGGCGAATAGCGTTTGCCGTAACTGGTCGAGCCGCTCGACCGGATCGAAGCCGCCGGCCTCCGCGGTACCACAATCGATCCAGTCATGCTGGCCGGGGATAAAGAAGAGGGCGGAGCGCGAGCTATCGAGCAACGCGTGACGGCGCTCGAACAACTCGTCGCGACAAACTTCCTTCGGGCCCTTCAGATTGCCGTCGTAGACGATGAAGCGCACGTCGCGCTCGCGGCCGATCGCATCGAGCAGCCGTTGCGTGCCGCCTTCGTCGGCGGGGCTGTGCATCGTGTCGGAGATCACCGCGAACCCGAAGCGCGAGGCCTCGGCGTGCGCCGGCGCGCTCCATGCGCACACGGCCGCGAGCGCGACGATGCCGCCTACCGGCGCGAGCACGCGGCGCAGCGCCGCGCGAAGCCCACGCAGGCGCGGCGGGTTTCTCCGCGTGTCAGTGGTCCGCATCCGGCGCGACGGCCAGTTCATGCAGTTCGTACAGCAGATCGAGCGCTTCGCGCGGCCGCAGATCGTTCGGATCGATGCCGCGCAGACGCTCGACGAGCGTCTGCATCGCGGGCGACGCGGGCGTTGCGTCGCTCGCCGACTCGTAGTCGTCGTCCGCATCTTCGGCGAGCATCGCAGGCTGCGTCGCAAACAGATCGAGTTGCGGCGCGGGCTGCGCGGCCGATTGCTGCTCCAGATGCGCGAGATGCTTGCGCGCCGCGCGGATCACCGCGTTCGGCACACCAGCGAGCTGCGCGACCTGCAGACCGTAGCTCTGATTGGCCGGTCCTTCGTTGACCGCATGCAGGAACACGATGCCGTGCCCATGCTCGACCGCCGACAGATGCACGTTGGCTGCGTGCGGAAACTCCCCGGGCAGTTGCGTCAGCTCGAAATAGTGCGTGGCGAACAGCGTGTAGCAGCCGTTGTGGGCAAGCAGGTGGCGGGCGATCGCCCACGCGAGGGCGAGGCCGTCGAACGTCGACGTGCCGCGGCCGATCTCGTCCATCAGCACCAGACTTTGCGGCGTCGCGTCGTTGAGGATCGCGGCGGCTTCGGTCATCTCCACCATGAAGGTCGAGCGGCCGCCGGCGAGGTCGTCGGCGGCGCCGATGCGCGTGAAGATGCGGTCGATCGGTCCGAAGGCCGCGCGCCGCGCCGGCACATAGCTGCCCACGTATGCGAGCAGCGCGATCAGCGCGGTCTGGCGCATGAAAGTCGACTTACCGCCCATGTTCGGACCGGTGATCAACAGCAGCTTGCGCTCGGTAGCGAGCGTGCAATCGTTGGCGATGAACTGCTCGACCTGTGCCTCGACCACCGGATGGCGACCCTGCTCGATGTCGATACCGGCGTTCGCCGAAAACGTCGGCGCAACCCAGTCGAGCGCGCGAGCGCGTTCGCCGAACGCTGCCAGCAGATCCAGTTCGGCGAGCGCGAGCGCGACGCGCTGACAGTCCGGAATGAACGGCAGCAACGCTTGCAGCAACGCGTCGTACAGTGCGCGTTCGCGCGCGAGCGCGCGTTCCTGCGCGGACAGTGCTTTGTCCTCGAAGGTCTTCAGCTCGGGCGTGATGTAGCGCTCGGCGTTCTTCAGCGTCTGCCGACGGCGATAGTCGTCGGGCACCTTGTCGGTCTGGCCGCGCGTGACTTCGATATAGAAGCCGTGCACCTTGTTGTACTCGACGCGCAGATTGTTGATGCCGGTGCGCGCGCGTTCGCGTGTTTCGAGATCGATCAGAAACTGTCCGCAGTTCTCCGAAATATCGCGCAGTTCGTCGAGCTCCGCGTCATAGCCACGCGCGATTACGCCTCCGTCGCGCACCATCGCGGCCGGCTCTTGGGCGACCGCGAGCTTCAGCAAATCGACGCACGCGTGCGGCGGCTCGAGCGCCGCGTCGATGCGCGCGAGCGAATCCGCGTTCGCTGCCACCGCCGCGAGCTGCGCGCGCAACGCAGGCAGTGCGATGAAGGTATCGCGCAGGCTCGACAGATCGCGCGGCCGTGCCGACAGCAGCGCGAGACGTCCGGTGATCCGCTCGATGTCCGAAATCTGCCGCAATGCGCTGCGCAACGTATCGAGATCGGTGCCCGGCGGCGCGTCGAGCAACGCGCCGATCGCCTGCTGCCGCGCCTGCGCCACCGCCGAATCGCGCGGCGGATGATGCAGCCAGTGACGCAGAAGGCGGCTACCCATCGTCGTGCAGCAGGTGTCGAGCAGCGAGCACAGCGTCGGCGATTCGGTGCCGCGCAGCGTCTCCGTGAGTTCGAGATTGCGGCGCGTGGCCGGATCGAGGCCGATGTATTCGGATTCGGATTCGACCTTCAGGCTGCGCACGTGACGCAGTTGCTGGCCTTGCGTAGACGCCGCGTACAGCAGCAACGCGCCGGCCGCGCCGCACGCGCAGCCGAGCGAATGCGCGCCGAAGCCGTCGAGGCTCGCGACTTCGAGCTGATCGCACAGGCGCTTCGCGCCCGACGTGATATCGAAGTGCCAGGCCGGCACACGCTTGAGCGCGCTCGCGTTGACAGGTGGTGTCCAGCTGGTCGAGTCGGCGGTGGCGTCGGCGATCAGAATTTCCGCGGGACGGATGCGCTCCAGCGCGGCGGCGACCTGATCGGGCGCAACTTCGGCGAGGCGCAGCGCACCGCTCGCGAGATTGAGCCACGCGAGCCCGACGCTCGTCGCGACGCCGCGGCGATTGTGCGCGACGCACAGCGCGAGCAGATAGACGTCGCTCTTGTCGGACAGCAGCGCGGCGTCGGTTAGCGTGCCAGGCGTAACCACGCGCATGACCTTGCGCTCGACCGGGCCTTTCGACGTGGCCGGGTCGCCAATCTGTTCGCAGATCGCGACCGATTCGCCGAGCTTCACCAGCTTGGCCAGATACTGTTCGACCGAGTGATGCGGCACGCCGGCCATCTTGATCGGATTGCCCGCCGATGCCCCGCGCTGCGTGAGCGTCAGGTCGAGCAGGCGCGCGGCTTTTTCCGCGTCGTCGAAAAAGAGTTCGTAGAAGTCGCCCATCCGGTAGAACACCAACGTGCCCGGATGCTCCGCCTTGATGCGCAGGTACTGCTGCATCATCGGCGTGTGTTGTGCGACGTCGTTGGCCGCTGCGGTTTTAATGCCCATCCTTCGTGTCTTCTTGCGGTAGATGCTCAGGGCGTGAGTTTAACCCGCCGGCGCGGCGAGCGGACCCTGGCCGAACGGACGATGCCCAACCCGAGAGCCGGATGGCAGCATGAGCGATCCGATCAAAGCGTGCGTTTTACGCGGTCAGGGCGCGCTGCGCCCGTCGAGCCGCGCCGCGCGGTCATTGCCGGAGCACCCTGATGCATTCATTCCTCGATCATCGCCCGCATGTCCACTCTGCGTTCGTTCTCGGCGCTGCGGCGTTTCGCGAGCCACATCAGCAGCGTGATGAAGCTGCCGAACACGACGATGATCCACTGCGCGGGCATCTTTGCCGTGAGCAGCAGCGCGTACACGCCGAGCATCAGCAGCACCGCGAGGTTCTGGTTGAAATTCTGCACGGCGATCGAGTGACCGGCCGACAGCAGCGTCGCGCCGCGATGCTGCAGGACCGCGTTCATCGGCACGATGAAAAAGCCCGACAGCGCGCCGAGCACGATCATCAGCGGATAGGCCAGCAGAATGTAGTAGGGCGCGACGTGCGTGCCGAAGCGCAGGCCCGCGCCGGGCGGGAACAGGTCCTTGTTGTAGAAGGCCATCGCGATCGCCACCGCGCCCGTCAGCACGCCGACCGGCAAAACCTTCAGCGAGTGACGCAACGGAATCAGCGCGGCCGCAGCGGCCGCGCCGATCGCGATGCCGACGCCGGTCACGCCCTGCATCACCGCGGCTTTCGACAACGACAGCCCGAGGTTCACGTTCGCCCATTTGAGCACCAGCAGCTGCATCGTCACCGCGGCGCCCCACATCAGCGTGGTCACCCACAGCGCGATCTGCGCGAGCCGGTCGGCCCACAGAACACGGAAGCAGTGATGGAAATCGCCGAGCAGCTTGTTCGGCTCGGTCAGCCGGTTCGGATAGCGCGCGCCGGTATCCGGAATGAAGATGTTGATCGCGGCGGCGATCGCGTAGGTGAGCATGACCGCGGCCATCGCGAGATCGGCGGCGGAGTGCATCAGCGGCATATGCACGCGCTTGACGAAATGCTCGACGACGGTGCTGATCAGCGCACCGCCGAGCATCGTGCCGACGATCGTCGACAGCACCGTCGCCGATTCGAGCCACGCGTTCGCGTGCACGAGCTTTTCGGCGGGCAGCAGCTCGGTGAGGATGCCGTACTTGGCGGGCGAATACGCGGCCGCGCCGAAGCCGACCACGCCGTAGGCGATCATCGGATGAACGCCGACGATCATCATCAGGCAGCCGCTCGCCTTCAGCGCGTTGGAGATGAACATCACGTGGCGCTTTTGCATCGAATCGGCGAACGCGCCGACAAAGGGCGCGAGCAGCACGTATGAGATCGTGAAGAAGATCTGCAGCAGCGGCGTCACCCACGCGGCCGAGCGCATGACGGAAAGCAGCGCGATGGCTGCGATCAACAGCGCATTGTCGGCCAGCGACGAAATGAACTGTGCCGCGATGATCGTATGGAAGCCTTTTTTCATGGGGCCGGTTGGAGTCTGCGCCCGGGGTGAAAGTCGGACAGGGTCAATGCGGCAGGGAGCACAGAACGGTCCCGGCCGAGGCCCTGTCCCGAGTCACCGCGGCTCTTTGGCACGACGCCCCGCACACTTCAGCGCCGCCAACAAAAAAGCGGCCGAAGCCGCTTTTCTGCACAACCGTTATGTACGGCCGCGACCGGCCGCGGCGAAGCGCCTTACGCCGACTGCTGACGCGTGCGGCTGAAGCGCGACAGAATCGGAATCATCTGCGCGTAGACCTTCGGATTGCCCGCGACGACTTCGCCGACGTGAAGGAAATCCGAATCACCGGTGTAGTTGCCGACCAGACCGCCGGCTTCGGTGATCAGCAGGCTGCCCGCCGCGACGTCCCATGCGTTCAGGCCCTGCTCGAAAAAGCCGTCCATGCGGCCGGCCGCGACGTTGGCCAGATCGAGCGCGGCGGCGCCCGGACGGCGCAAGCCCGCGCAGGCTTGGGTCATCTCGGCGAACTGATGGCCGTACGATTCGAGGCTGTCCGACTGGCGGAACGGGAAGCCGGTGCCGATCAGGCAGTCGGCGAGGCGGTCACGCTTGGCGACGCGGATGCGGCGATCGTTGAGGAACGCGCCACGGCCACGCGATGCGGTGAACAGATCGTTGCGGGTCGGATCGTAGACGACGGCCTGCGTGACGATGCCCTTGTGCGCGAGCGCGATCGACACGCAGTAGTAAGGGAAGCCGTGGATGAAGTTGGTGGTGCCGTCGAGCGGATCGATGATCCACTGGTATTCGGAATTGTCGTCCGACTTGCCCGACTCTTCGGCGAGGATGGCGTGATCGGGATAAGCGGTCTTCAGCGTTTCGATGATCGCCGCTTCGGACGCTTTGTCGACCTCCGTGACGAAATCGTTGTGCTGCTTTTTGCTGACCTGAATCAGGTCGAGATCGAGCGATGCGCGGTTGATGATCTGAGCTGCGCGGCGCGCGGCCTTCACAGCGATATTGAGCATGGGATGCATAAACTGATCCTTGTGCCGGGGCAGCACGGCTGCCGGCCGGTAAATAAGCGCGAAACTGCGCTGACGGGCGCCGCAACGACGCAAAAAACAGCACGGAACGGCAGCCCGGCTATCAAACCGGAGCGCATTCCGTCGACGGAGACGAATTGAATAAGAACGGTGCGGCCGGTTCGACGGAGGCTTCAGCAAACGTCGGCGCCGGACGCGAAAAGCGGTATTTTACCTGAGTCCGGCCGCCCTCGCGCAGGTGCTCGCCTACATAGAGCGGATGTGCCGCACGTGCGCCCATTGGCGCTACCATACGCGTCTTGAGTTCTAGCCAGCCGAGTTTCATCGTGGATCACACCCACCATTCCTCCGACCCCACCGTGGCCGATTTGCGCGGCGGCTTCACGTCGACGCGTTTCGTGCTGGTCGAGCCCAGCCATCCGGGCAACGTCGGCGCCGCGGCGCGCGCGCTGAAAACCATGGGCTTTTCGCGCCTCGTGCTCGTGTCGCCGCGCGTGCCGAACGTGCAGAACGATCCCGAAGCGATCGCGATGGCTAGCGGCGCCGACGACGTGCTTGCCTCCGTGCACGTGGTGCCATCGCTCGCCGATGCGCTGACCGGCGTGCACTGGTCGATCGCGCTGACCGCGCGGCTGCGCGAATACGGTCCGCCGCAATGGACACCGCGTGCGGCTGCCGCCGCCGCGCACGCCGAAGCGATGCACGGCGAGATCGCGCTGGTGTTCGGCAACGAGCGCACGGGCCTGTCGAACGAGGACGTGGAGCGATGCAGCGCGATCGCGCATATTCCGGCCAATCCGGCCTACAGCTCGCTCAATCTCGCGCAGGCGGTGCAGGTTCTCGCCTACGAACTGCGCACCGCGTATCTCGGCGCCGATGAAACGACCGACGGCGCGCCCGCCGCGGGGGCACGCATAGCGCCGGCCGAATCCGCCGGTACGCGCGCGCAGATGGCAGCCAGCGACGAGATCGAGAGCATGTTCGTCCACCTGGAAAGCGCACTGGTCGCGCTCGAGTTTCTCGATCCGGCCAACCCGAAGAAGCTGATGTCACGGCTGCGGCGGCTCTTCGCGCGCTCGGGCCTCGAGCGCGAGGAGGTCAACATCGTGCGCGGCATCGCCAAGCACATCCTGCTCAAGACCGGGCGGACCGGCTGACGGTCCGTTGACGAGCCCGTCGCGGCGTACCTGATGCGCCGCCTTGATCTGAGGACAACCTTGCGGGTGACGGGGACTTCAGGCAGGTTTCGCGCAATCGCCCTACAATCCACGAAACGTTAGAAACAAAGCTGCCGCCGTGCTAAGCGGCAGTCATGCCGTCACGTGTGGCGCGAATTGCTGAGTCCCACGCAAGCGCAGAGCGCAAAGCGCGCGGCTCCCCTCACGCAGACGGTTTTTCCCCCAAATCAATACAGTCCCTGCCATGTTCACGAGACTTCGCGAAGATATCGCCACGATCCGCGAGCGCGATCCCGCCGCCCGCAGCGCATGGGAAGTGCTCACGTGTTATCCGGGGCTGCACGCGCTCGTGCTGCATCGGATCGCGCACGCGTGCTGGCGTGCGAAGCGCCGCTGGCTCGCGCGTTTCGTGTCGCAGATGGCGCGCTTCATGACCGGCATCGAGATCCATCCGGGCGCGACCGTCGGGCGGCGCGTGTTCATCGATCACGGCATGGGCGTCGTGATCGGCGAGACCGCGCAGATCGGCGACGACTGCACGATCTATCAGGGTGTGACGCTCGGTGGCACGTCGCTCACACGCGGCGCGAAGCGGCATCCGACGCTCGAGCGTGGTGTGATCGTCGGTGCGGGCGCCAAGGTGCTCGGCAGTTTCACGATCGGCGCGGACGCGAAGATCGGCTCGAACGCGGTGGTGACGAAGCCGGTGCCCGCGCGTGGTACGGCGGTCGGCAATCCGGCGCGGATCATCGTGCCGGCTGCGCTCGCCACGGACGCGCACGGCGTGAACGCGAATGCGAACAACGCTGCGCGTGACGCGAAGCGCGGCGGCGAAATCAGCGCGTTCTGCGCATACGGCATTACGCCCAATGCGGACGATCCGGTTTCGCTCGCGATTCACGGTCTGATCGATCATGCGGCTACCCAGGCGCGGCGTATCGACGAAATCGTTGATGCGCTCGAGCGACTCGGCACGAGCCTCGAAGGGCTGCAAGGCGCGGATGCGGCGCTGCTCGACCTGCGGCGGCTATCGGCGGCGATCGCGGGGAAGGTGGAAGGGGCGGTGGCGGAGCGCTAGATATCGGCGCTTCTGCAGCGCGAAGCGCACGCCATACCTGTCAGGCCAAAGCAGGCCAAACCAGGTCAATCCAGCGGCAACGCCCGAATCCCGTCGGCATCGATCTTCAGATAGCCGCCACGGCGCTTGCCGTGATCGAGGTCCCAGTCCGGCAAAACCCAACGCGTGCCGCCAGGCTCGCGATGCCGCGCGGGCAGATGGGTATGCCCATGAATGATCGTCGCCGTCTTCGATTTCTTGAACAGCGCGGCGACACCTCGCGGGGTCACGTCATACTTGATCGACATCGGCCGCGTGCGGCCGTGCTCGCTCTTCGAGCGCATGTTCTCGGCGAGCTTGCGACGCCAGCGAAACGGCCACGCGAGAAACAGTGTTTGCGCGAGTCGATTGCGCGCGAAACACCTGAACAACTGATAGCCGCGATCCGCGGTGCACAGACCATCGCCATGGGCCAGCGCAATGCGCGTGCCGAACGCGGTGATCACGAACGGATCGGGCAGCCAGATCGCGCCGGCCGCTTTCATGAAGCGCTTGCCCAGCAGAAAGTCGCGATTGCCGTGCATGATGTAGAGCGCGATGCCGCGCTCGGACAGCGTGTGCAGCAACGCGGCAATACGGGCGACGAACGGTTCGCTCAGCATGTCGTCGCCGACCCAGTATTCGAACAGGTCGCCGAGGATGAAAACCGAGTCGGCCGCTTCCGCGTTCACGCGGATGAAGTGCTCGAACGCGGCGACCGTGCGCGGAATCGCCTCGCTCAGATGCAGATCGGAGAGGAAGAAAAAAGGGCGCGCGGCGTGCGGGCGTGGGCCCTCGCCTGGCACGCCCGCGGCGACGCTTCGCAGCGGCGTCTCTTGCAGCATTGAAGGTGCCTGCTTTCAGTTCAAACGAGTCGACGCCCGCATCGGGCGCGACTCACTCACGGCTTAGCCGACGACGACAGCCTTTTCGATCACGACGTCATCGACCGGCACGTCCTGATGGAAGCCCTTCGAGCCGGTCTTGACCTTCTTGATCTTCTCGACCACGTCCATGCCTTCGACGACCTTGCCGAACACCGCGTAGCCCCAGCCTTGCGGCGTCGGCGACGAGTGGTTCAGGAAGTCGTTGTCGTTCACGTTGATGAAGAATTGCGCGGTCGCCGAATGCGGGTCGTTGGTACGCGCCATCGCGATCGAGCCGTTCTCGTTCTTCAGACCGTTGTTCGCCTCGTTGGTGATCGGCTCGGCCGTCGGCTTCTGCTTCATGCCGGGTTCGAAGCCGCCGCCCTGGATCATGAAGCCGTCGATCACGCGGTGAAACACCGTGTTGTCGTAGTGGCCGGCCTTCACGTAGTTCAGGAAGTTCTCGACCGACTTCGGCGCCTTTTCGGCGTTCAGCTCGAGTTTGATGACGCCGTGGTTCGTATGCAGTTCAACCATGATGGAATCCTTTGATGAACAGGTGGATAAAAGGCGCGTCGCGTCGTCATGCGCTGACGACAGGCCGCGCCGGGGCGTTGGTTGGGGCCGGGCTTCGGCCGCGCGAGTTCGCTTGCTCGTGCGCTCGCTGGTTCGTTGTTACTTGCTCACCACCGTCGCCGACTGAATCACGACCGGTTTCTGCGGCACATCGCTCATCGGGCCGCGCGTGGTGGTGGGCGTGGCTTCGATGCGCTTCACGACGTCCATGCCGCTCGTGACCTTGCCGAACACCGCGTAGCCGTTGCCGTCCGGATTCGGGTAGTCGAGATTGGCATTGTCCACCGTGTTGATGAAGAACTGCGCGGTGGCGGAATTCGGGTCGCTGGTGCGTGCCATCGCGATCGTACCCGCGGTGTTCTTCAGACCGTTGCGGCTCTCGAGCGGGATCGGCGCGCGCGTCGGCTTCTCGGCGAAGCTCTGCGTATAGCCGCCGCCCTGAATCATGAAGCCCGGAATCACGCGATGAAAGATCGTGCCGCTATATTGGCCCGCTTTCACGTAGTCGAGAAAATTCGCGACCGTCTTTGGCGCCTTCTCGGGATACAGCTCGACGCGAATGTCACCCTCCGACGTCTTCAACAGCACGGAAGGATGAGCGGCCTGCGAACCGGACTGCGCAAATGCGGGTGCGTTTGCGATCAGGGCGGCGCTGCCGAGCGCCAACATCAACCATTTCATGAAAATCCTCGGGGTTGGAGAAAACGTGCGGCAGGCAACGAGCCCGGCGCTCAGCGCGACGGCGCCATGTACGGCGGCATGGCGAGCGAGCCGTTCGGGCCGCCGAACTGGAAGCTCGGGCTGTCCGTGATGTTCGACGTGGGGTGCGCGGCGGGCCCGGTCGTCTGCTCGGCGGCGGGCTGCGACGCCGCGGCAGCGGGCGCAGCAGAGGACACGACCTTCTGGATGTCCGCGAGACGCTGCGCGGTCCTCGGGCTAGCCTTGCCGAGGCTTTCCGCTCGACGGTACGCGGCATCGGCGAGGCGCAGATAGAGGTCGCCGAGGTTCTCGAATGCCAGGCCGTAGTTCGGATTGACCTGGGTGGCCATCTCGAGCGCGGCGCGCGCTTCGGTCAGGCGGCCTTGTCTCGCGAAGAGCGTGGCGAGGTTGTTGTACGGCTCGGGCAACTCGGGATACAACTGCGTGAGTTCGGTGAACGCGGTGATCGCTTCGTCGTCGCGATTCAGATGCACGAGCACGTTTGCGCGTTTGAATTTCGCTTGTGCGTCGCGCGGGTTCGCGGCGACGCGCGCATCGAGTTGGGTCAGCGCGGCTTGCCAGTTTTTCTGGGCGATCGACGCGTCGATTTCCGGCGTGTTATCACGCACGGCGGGGCCTTGCGGCATCACCGCCGCCTTCTGCGCATATGCGCTCGCAACCGGCACGGCGGCAAGCGCGGCGACGACGGTGATACGCCACGCGAGGGCGCGCGCCGCTTCGAAAGTAACGCCACCAACAACGTCGCCAAACGCAGTCGCGGCGAGGGTCGCAGCGCTGCGCGCGCGGCCGCTGGAGTGTTTCATAGGCTCAGGTCTGGATGTTATACTCCGAGCCATTCTAACAAAAGGTCTGCGCGTTCCGTCGAACCGCCGACTGTCTTTTCGCCACTCGTGGCCGTCTCCGCCCGGTTCGCAGTATCGTCTGCAGCCTGATCGCCGCACGAGGTGCGCCGGTTTAAGCTGTATGCGACGCACCCGTTGTCCTGTTGGTTTCGCGGGTCGCGGCGCGCATGAAGCACAATGCGGACTTCTTTCGGCCCACGCACCGCTCTCTATGGAATCTCTGCGCATCTACAACACGCTCGCGCGTGACAAACAGACTTTCGTGCCGCTGCGCGAAGGTGTCGTGCGGATGTACGTCTGCGGGATGACCGTGTACGACTATTGTCACGTCGGTCATGCGCGGGTGATGGTCGTGTTCGACATCGTGCAGCGCTGGTTGCGCGCGCTTGGGTACAACGTGACCTACGTGCGCAACATTACCGATATCGACGACAAAATCATCAAGCGTGCAGTCGAGAACGGTGAAACTATCAAATCGCTGACTGATCGCTTCATCGCCGCGCTGCATGAAGACGCGGACGCGCTCGGCATCGAGCGTCCGGACATCGAGCCGCGCGCGACCGACTTCATTCCGCAGATGCTCGGCATGATCGAAGCGCTCGAGAAAAACGGCTACGCCTACCAGGCGAGCGACGGCGACGTCAACTACGCGGTACGCAAATTCGCAGGCTACGGCAAGCTGTCGGGCAAATCGCTCGAAGACTTGCGCGCGGGCGAACGCGTAGCGGCCAACGACGCGAAACAGGACCCGCTCGACTTCGTGCTGTGGAAGCAGGCGAAACCCGATGAACCGGCCGACACCGGCTGGGATTCGAAGTACGGGCGCGGTCGTCCCGGGTGGCACATTGAGTGCTCGGCGATGGGCTGCACGCTGCTCGGCGAACAGTTCGACATTCACGGTGGCGGCCAGGATCTGCAGTTTCCGCACCACGAAAACGAGATCGCGCAAAGCGAGGCCGCGACCGGACAAACATTCGTCAATTACTGGATGCACAACGGCTACGTACAGATCGACAATGAGAAGATGTCGAAGTCGTTGAACAATTTTTTTACGATTCGCGAAGTGCTCGCGCAGTACGATGCAGAGGTGGTGCGTTTCTTCATCGCGCGCGCACATTACCGCTCGCCGCTGAACTACAGCGACGTGCATATCGACGACGCGCGCAATGCACTCGCGCGTTTGTACACGGCGTTGAAAGACGTGACGCCCGATAGTGCCGCGCTCGACTGGAACGAAGCGTACGCGCAGCGTTTTCAGGCGGCGATGAACGACGACTTCAACACGCCGGTGGCCGTGTCGGTGCTGTTCGAACTGGCCACTGAAGTGAATCGCACGCGCGACCCCGCGCTGGCCCGTCAATTGCGCGCGCTTGGCGCGGTGCTCGGGCTGCTCGGACGCGAACCTCGTGCATACCTGCAGCAGGCAGCGGGTGCTGCAGCCGAAGGCGCGCTCGAGCCCGCCGCGATCGAAGCGAAGATCGCCGCGCGCATCGCCGCCAAGCAGGCAAAGGACTATGCGGCAGCAGACCGGATCCGGGCTGAATTGCTCGAGGCCGGCGTTGCCCTCGAAGACAAACCCGGCGGGTTGACCGAGTGGCGGCGCGTGTGAGCGCACCTCGTACTTCCCTCTGAACGACTCGCCAGGCAGGAGGCAGGATGGCAACGGCCACGAAGACGCCGGCTAAACGCGCGGCGTCTCAATCCAGTGCGGCAGCCGCAGCATCGGCTGCGGCTGCCAAGTCGACGCGTGCGTCGACTCGCGTGGGCGACGGCGCGATAGACAAAGCGTCGTCGAAAGCGGGCGGGGCGGCGGCGAAAGCCGGCTCGGCCGCGGCAAAGAAGAGCGCGGCCAAACGCTTGCTCAATGGCGCGAGCGGCGCGGGCACTGATGCCGCGCACGCGCCGGTTGCGAAGCGCGCGAAAACGGCCTCGCGAGCGAAGGGCAATGGCGCAGTACCGGCCGAGCTCGCTGGCGACGTGCAGGAACTCGCACCCGATACGAACGCAGGCGAAGTCGTGCGCAAGACGCGTGTGTCGGCTGCCTCTGCAAGCACGACCAGCGCCGGCGGCGAAGCGGCCGGTGTCGCATCGCTCGCGAACGAAGTCGCGGTGCCGGTGCAGATCGGCGGGCTCGCGCCTGAAGTCACGCGTCCCGCGTATTGGGATAAGGCGTGTGCGGACCTCGTCAAGCGCGATCGCATTCTGAAGAAGCTGATTCCGAAGTTCGGCCCCGTGCATCTGCTGAGTCGAGGCGATCCGTTCGTCACGCTTGCGCGCTCGGTGGTCGGTCAGCAGATTTCGGTCGCGTCGGCGCAGGCGGTATGGGCGAAGGTCGAAGCCGCGTGTCCGAAGCTCGTGCCGCAGCAGTTCATCAAGCTCGGTCTCGAGAAGCTGACCGCATGCGGTCTGTCGAAACGCAAGGCCGAGTACGTGCTCGATCTCGCGCGGCATTTCGTGTCGGGCGCATTGCATGTCGGCAAGTGGACGTCGATGGACGACGAGGCGGTGATCGCCGAACTCACGCAGATTCGGGGCATCGGTCGATGGACGGCGGAGATGTTTCTGATCTTCAACCTGTCGCGTCCCGACGTGCTGCCGCTCGACGACCTCGGTCTGATTCGCGCGATCAGCGTCAACTATTTCAGCGGCGAACCCGTCACGCGCAGCGAAGCGCGCGAGGTTGCCGCGAACTGGGAGCCGTGGCGAACCGTGGCGACCTGGTACATGTGGCGTAGTCTCGATCCGTTGCCGGTCGACTACTAAAGAAGAACAGGAAGCGGAGCCGTTTCGAAGACTATCGTGTATATCATGTCGATAGTTGAGAAATGGTTTTGACATCGGCTCGCGCGGTTAGAATACGCGCTGCCCGGTAAGTCCAAGGATTACAACCAAATGAAGACCACGTTTCTGGATTTCGAACAGCCGATCGCTGAACTCGAAGCGAAGATCGAAGAATTGCGCTTCGTGCAGGACGACTCGGCCGTCGATATTTCGGAAGAGATCGAGCGGCTGTCCAAGAAGAGCCAGCAGCTCACCAAAGATCTGTATGCGAACCTCACGCCGTGGCAGGTTTCGCAAATCGCCCGTCATCCGCAGCGTCCGTACACGTTCGACTACGTGAGCGAACTGTTCACCGACTTCCATGAACTGCATGGCGACCGCAGCTTCGCGGACGATCTTTCGATCGTCGGCGGTCTCGCGCGGTTCAACGGTCAGGCGTGCATGGTGATCGGTCATCAGAAGGGCCGCGACACCAAGGAGCGCGCGCTGCGCAACTTCGGCATGCCGCGTCCGGAAGGCTATCGTAAGGCCGAGCGTCTGATGCGCCTCGCCGAGAAGTTTGGCTTGCCGATCTTCACGTTCATCGACACGCCGGGCGCGTACCCCGGCATCGGCGCGGAAGAGCGCGGCCAGTCCGAAGCGATCGGCCGCAATCTGTACGTGATGGCCGAGCTGAAGACGCCGCTGATCGCGACGATCATCGGCGAGGGCGGCTCGGGCGGCGCACTCGCGATCGCGGTGGGCGACAGCGTACTGATGCTGCAGTTCTCGACGTACTCGGTGATTTCGCCGGAAGGCTGCGCGTCGATCCTGTGGAAGAGCGCCGCGAAGGCGCCGGAAGCAGCGGAAGCGCTCGGCTTGACCGCGCATCGCCTGAAGGCGCTCGGTCTGATCGACAAGATCGTCAACGAGCCGCTCGGTGGTGCGCACCGCGATCCGAAGGGCATGGCCGCGATGCTGCGCCGTGCGCTCGCCGATTCGCTGCGCCAGTTCCAGGGCATGAGCACCAACGACCTGCGCGAACGCCGTTTCGAACGGCTGATGGCGTACGGCAAATTCAAGGAAACGACGCCGGGCGCATAAGCCCGCGCGTTGACCTGTCTTCATCGTCCACCGGCGCTTGCCGCGCTAACGACGTGACCACCACCGCCGACTCATCCGCCGAGCGCCTCGTGATCGAGGCGCTCGGCGCGGCGCTGTCCGGGCTCGATCCGAACGCGCGGATTGCGCTCGCATTCAGCGGCGGCGTCGATTCGAGCGTGCTGCTCGATGCGGCGGTGCGCGTCGCCGGCGCATCGCGTTGTGTCGCTCTGCATGTACATCACGGTTTGAGTCCAAATGCCGATGCGTGGCTCGCGCATTGCGAGGCATTCGCGCGCGAACGTGGCGTGGAATTCGACGCGCGACGCGTGGACGTTTCGCGCGCGCCGGGCGTGAGCATCGAGGCCGCGGCACGCGACGCGCGTTATCGCGCGCTGGACGCGATGTGCGCAGCGCACGGCATCAGTACGCTCTGGCTCGCGCAGCATGCGGACGATCAGGCTGAGACCGTGCTGCTGCAACTGCTGCGCGGCGCGGGTCTCGCGGGGCTCGCTGCGATGGCCCCCGGCTCGCTGCCGACGGGCGCGTCGACGACACGTATGCGGCCGCTTTTGCATCTGCTGCGCGCGCAACTCGAGGATTATGCGAGCGCGCGCAAGCTGCGCTGGATCGACGACGAATCGAACACGGACACGCGCTATGCGCGCAACGCATTACGTCATCAGGTGACGCCGGTGCTCGCGGTGCACTTCCCGGGCTTTCGCGATGCGCTCGCGCGCACGGCCGCGCATGCCGCATCGGCGCAGCGCTTGCTCGATACGCTGGCGCGCGCGGACATGGAGGGCGCGTCGCGCGATGAAGGACGCGCGCTCGCGCACGACGTGCTGCTCGCCCTCGACGACGATCGCGCGCTGAATCTGCTGCGCTACTGGATGCGTACGCTCGGCTTCGTCGCGGCATCGAGCGCACGTGTCGCGGATGCGCTGCGGCAGTTGCGCGAAGTCGGTGCGGGGCAGGACGGACATCGGCTGCGCATCGATCATGCGGGGCATGCGTTGCGCAGCTATCGCGGCCTCGTCTACTGGGAGGCCGGCGATAGCAGCGAGCCCGCCGACGAAACAGCGCTCGTCGAGCGCGAGATCAGCGAACTCGCGTGGCAAGGGCAAGAGGTCTGGCATCTGCCGCAATGGCGCGGCACGTTCGTGTTCGCGGTCGTGGATGCAGCCGTTCCTTCCGACGTCGCCGACGCAGCGCACGACGCGCTACGTGACGAAGCATTGGACACCGTTCCTGTCAGCGTCCTGCAACGAGCTTCTCTTAGCGTGCGGGCGCGCCGCGGTGGCGAACGCATGCGCATCGGTGCGTCGAACACGCCAAGCCGCACGTTGAAGAACCTGTTTCAGGAGCGCGGCATTCCCGCATGGAAGCGCGACGTGCCATTGCTTTACGTCGGCGATGAACTGCTGTTCGTGCCGCTGATCGGCGTAAATCGTGGGACGGTGCGCGACGCATCCGAGCGCGAAACGCGCGTGAAAATCGCCTGGCGCGAGGATCTGCTGATCGCCTGAGTGCCGCTCGGGCAGTCGCGCATGCCGCACGTACGCATGTCGAAATAGTGAAATAGGGCGCAAATCAGCGATAAAACAGGCGATTGCGAGGCTGATCTGACGCATTTGGACGCTCTCTGCGTCTTGTCTTTTTGCGCCTAATCAGGTACTTTAGCTTGTTTGCCCGACCCGATTTCGCCGTCGCTTTTGTCGCTATCGGTCGTTAGTGCCGGCAGGCGTGCGTGATCCGTCGTCGCCGTTCAAATCCGATCAGCCATTTGCGATTTCATCCCGGGCAAATCCGCGCGTGCTGCACGCGTGCTGCATCTACGCCGCCACACACTTTGCCGCCGTTCACGAGACGTTGCGCCCCTGTGCTTTCTGTGCGGTCGTCTCCAGCGCGCCAGCGCGGTTTATCTTCCAGTTCAGAACGACAATGGCACTCATCGTACACAAATACGGCGGCACCTCGATGGGCTCGGTCGAGCGCATCAAGAACGTCGCCAAGCGCGTCGCGAAATGGCACAAGGCCGGCCACCAGATGGTCGTCGTGCCCTCGGCAATGTCCGGCGAAACCAATCGCCTGCTTGGCCTCGCGAAAGAAATCACGACTCAACCGAGCCCGCGTGAACTCGACATGATCGCCGCCACCGGCGAGCAGGTCAGCTCGGGTCTGCTCGCGATCGCGCTGCAGGAAGCCGGCGTCGAAGCAGTCAGCTACGCAGGCTGGCAGGTGCCGGTCAAAACCGATAGCGCGTTCACGAAAGCGCGCATCAGCGACATCGACGGCGAGCGCGTCAAGCAAGACCTCGCGGCCGGTAGGGTGGTCGTGATCACCGGCTTCCAGGGTATCGATCCCGACGGCCACATCACGACGCTCGGTCGCGGCGGCTCGGATACCTCGGCAGTCGCGGTCGCGGCCGCGCTGAAGGCCGACGAGTGCCTGATCTACACGGACGTCGACGGTGTGTACACGACAGACCCGCGCGTCGTTGAAGAAGCGCGCCGGCTCGACCGCGTGACGTTCGAAGAAATGCTGGAAATGGCCAGCCTGGGTTCGAAGGTGCTGCAGATCCGCTCGGTGGAGTTCGCCGGCAAATATCAGGTGAAGACGCGCGTGCTGTCGAGCCTGACCGATCCGCTGATGCCGCTCGACGACGAAATGAAGTCGGGCACCCTGATTACTTTTGAAGAAGACGAGACCATGGAAAAAGCAGTCATCTCGGGCATCGCGTTCCAGCGCGACGAGGCTCGTATCGCCGTGATGGGCGTGCCCGACAAGCCGGGCATCGCGTATCAGATTCTCGGCCCGGTGGCGGACGCGAATATCGACGTCGACATGATCATTCAGAACCAGAGCGTCGAGGGCAAGACGGCGTTCACGTTCACGGTTGGCCGCGGCGACTATGCGCGTGCAATGGAGATCCTCACCGGTACGGTGAAGGCGCACGTGCAGGCCGAGCAGGTGCTGGGCGACCCGAAGGTGTCGAAGGTGTCGGTGGTCGGCGTCGGGATGCGCTCGCACGTCGGCATCGCGAGCAAGATGTTCCGCACGCTGTCGGAAGAGGGCATCAACATCCAGATGATCTCGACTTCCGAAATCAAGATTTCGGTGTTGATCGATGAAAAGTACATGGAGCTCGCGGTGCGCGCGCTGCATAAGGCCTTCGAACTCGATCAGGCATAAATAGCGGGAAAAGCGGGGCGCTCTAGAGCGCCCCGCTTGTTTTGTGGCGTTCGTGTGAACGATTTGCGTCGCGAGACGCCTCGTTGGCACAAAAAATGTTCGCGAGACATTGACCTTCTCGGCCCCGCCCGCTATTATCTTGGCTTCGTCGCACTGACTCCCTGTGCGACAGAAAGTTTGGGAGACGTGGCCGAGAGGTCGAAGGCACTCCCCTGCTAAGGGAGCATCTGGGCCAAAACCTGGATCGAGGGTTCGAATCCCTCCGTCTCCGCCAGCAATGGTGGCGAAACCCCGCAGAGTCTCGGCTCTGCGGGGTTTTTGTTTTTCGGCGGGACTTTTGGATGTTGATCTCACTCGCTACGTTCGTCGTCCATTCGCAGGTCTCCTGACCAATGGCTGGCACCATTACCACCGCACATTGACGCCGGTCGGCCCACATCGTTCGGTCATGCCCGCACAACGTGCCCGCTGAACCGGGTTCACGTCTATCCGTAAGTTCTCTCCAAATTCCAAAATGATTTTTAAGATGCGATTCGGGGCCAACTTCATATTAAGAAACGACGCGAATTGCGGATAGTCATCGATAAAAGGCGTGGCCTATTTTTGCATTCGTTAACAAATATTTCGTTTTTATTCTATTTTGCACGTTGCTGCGCGCCGTCCACAATACCCGCTGAAAAGGCGTTACAGGCAGAGTGGCGTATCTCGAATTCCAGTCATCGAAACAAGTTGTTTTTATCCATCCCGCCGACCCATGGTTTTCATGGATGAAGGAAAGTTTTTATGTTTCGTGGAAAATCGTAAAGATCGGTTTGTTGCACTGCTGAAAATAACCATCGTCTGGAGGTGGGTTTGCTTACTAAGATTGCTATTGCGGACGGCAATTCGATTCTGCGTATAGGAATGCGGTGCATTTTCCGAGGGCAGGCAGGCTTGAGAGTGGTCGGTGAGGCGGAAAACTCGACGGCTATCATCGATTTCCTTCGGGAAAACGAGGTCGACATACTGCTGAGCGATTTCGAGATCCCAGGCGAAATCTACAGAGACGGCTGCTCCCTGATGGCACTCTTGCGCCGGTCCTATCCCTCCACCAAGGTCATCTTCGTCACCACGCTCACCAATCCGCTGCTATTGAGAGCGGTCATCAAATCGAAGGCGCATGGTGTGCTGCTGAAAAACGATTCTCCCGAAGAGGTGATTAGCGCTGTGCGTTCCGTTTCACGTGGGCAACTCTATATTGCCCCGTCAGTGCGCCGGATCACCGGTGTCAACCATTGCGAAGAGTTCGAACCAAAGAAAACCGAGCTTCTGTCGGCGCGTGAAGGCGAGGTGTTGCGGTTGTACGTCAGCGGCATGAGTATTAGTGAAATTGCGGCATTAAGTCATCGGAGCCTGCAAACCGTCAGTACCCAGCGCAGGCAGGGAATGAAAAAACTCGGCTTTGCCAATGATCGTGAGCTGTTCGAGTACATGCTACCCACACGCAGCTAGCTTCCCGCCAATCGGAAATCGGTAATTGGCGATCGGTAAGCGCAAGCCGCTCGTCGGGAAGCTCGGATCAAATTGCTCGAAAAATAGTAGTAAGTAGATCCACATCAATTTGAGATGGACTTAGAATTTTTTTGGCATGACGAGCGTCATGCGGAAGTATCAGTACGCTAATCCTGTTTTTATCCGAGCGATTTTGATTCGATGTGTTATTTACAGGGAACAAAATGAAACTTACACCTTCACTCGCATGTGCGGCAGTTGTGGCGGCAATTGGCATGCCGTCGGCAGCGTTCGCAGTCGACGGCATGATCGTGATCAAGGGCGACATCACCGCGCAGACCTGCACGATCAGCGGCAATGGCGGCGGCTACAGCTTCGTGGTGACGCTGCCGTCGGTGTCGACTTCCGCGCTGTCCAACAGTGGGGCCGTGGCCGGCAGCACGCCATTCAACATCAAGCTAAGCAACTGCTCGCCCGATTCCGGGACCGCGTCGACGTACTTCGAGCCTAACGCGGACGTCAATGTTGCAACGGGCCGTCTGCTGAACAAGAGGGGCAGCGCATCGAATGTCGAGGTCCGTTTGCGCAATGAGGACAACAGCGTCATTCAACTTGGCGCCGCGCAAGGCGCACAGAACTCGCAGTCGGCCACGATCACGGACGGCAGGGCGACGCTGAACTATTTTGCCGAGTACGTCGCGACGGACGGCCCGGCGAGCGCGGGGTCAGTCAGCACGACCGCGCTTTATTCGATCGCCTATCAGTAAGCAAAACGGAGTGGTCATCGACCGTACCTGATGGGGGCGGCAGTTGGCGTCTCTCTGGCGCTGGCTGTTGCCATGAATCTCAGTGACGTCCCGGCTTGCCGGGTGAGTGGGGCGTGAGAATGGCAGTACGTACCAATGTGTTGGCAGCAGCGGCTGCCTTGTGGTTGGGTTCAGGCGCCGCCGACGCGAGTGTCGTCATCAATGGAACGCGGCTGGTGTACGGCGCGAGCGACCGTGAGATCACGGTCAGGTTGGACAATGTCGGCGACGACCCAGCGCTCGTGCAGCTCTGGCTTGATACCGGCAACCCGAGGCTGCTGCCGGACGCGATCGAGGTTCCGTTCACGCTGTCGCCGCCGCTGTTCCGGCTCGATCCGGGAAAAGGCCAAAGTGTGCGGTTGATCTATACGCAGGACGCACTGCCACAACATAGGGAGTCGCTGTTCTGGTTCAACGTGCTCGAAGTGCCACCCATTACCGCGCCGGCGGATGGTGCCGAGCGCAACGTGCTGCGTTTGGCGTTGCGCTCACGCATCAAGCTGTTCTTTCGTCCCACCGAACTCGCCGGTCGCGCGGACGAAGCGCCCTCGAAGATTAGCTGGAAGTTCGTGTCGAAAAGGGAAGCTGGCGGCTACGTGCTCGAGGCCACCAATCCGACGCCGTACCACGTCACGTTCACGCAGATCGTTGCCAAAGCGGGCGGTGACACGTGGACCGATGACAAAGGCGGCATGATCGATCCAGGCGCGACGCGGAACTACGACGTCGGCAATGTCACGTCGCTGCCGGGGGCGCCGCTGCACGTCGACTACAAGTTCCTGAACGACTACGGCGCCGGCGTACCCGGGCAGTATCGGCCGCGGTCGGCACCTCCGCCCGTGGCTCCGCCTTGAGCAAAGTCGCCCGCGGCAATTCATGGTGCCGCGACCCGCACGGGTGCCGCACCCGCTCGAGTCATCACGCTTGTCCAGTATTAAAAAAACGGTCTTCATGCGTATCCGACAGCAGGAACCACCGATCCGCCGCACGGGCAGTTGGCCCGCGCCGTTGCGTCGCCGTCTCGCGATCCTTGGTGCTCTCGCAACGTGGCTCGCGTCTGTTGCCCATGCCGATACGGCGATGTCCGCGCAGGTTCAGTTCGACGACCAGTTCCTGATGAAGCCGAGGAACCAGAGCGTCGACGTATCGCGTTTCGAGCGTGGCAATCCGGTGGTGCCGGGCGAATACACGGTCGATCTTTATGTGAACGGCAACTGGATCGGCCATCCTGCGGTGAACTTCCGCGTATCTGAAGGCGTCGACAGCGCGACGCCATGCTTCGATAAGTCGCTGGTCGCGCGCCTCGGGCTGAATCAGACGAAACTCTCCGACAAAGCGCGCGTGGTGCTGGCGGGCGGGGGTGAGTGCCTGAATCTGGGGGAGATCGTCGAGGGCGCATCGGTATCGTTCGATCTGTCCGATCTGCGGCTCGATGTGAGCATTCCGCAGATCGCGCTGTCGCGCATTCCTCAAGGCTATGTGAGCCCGGAATTCTGGGATGCGGGCGTGCCGTCCGCCTCGCTCGGCTATAACCTGAACGCGTTTCGCGTGATGGGTTCCGGTTACGGCAGCACGCAGACCTACCTGGGTCTGAACAGCGGGGTCAATATCGGAAGCTGGCATCTGCGGCAGAACTCGGCGTTCAACTGGCAGCCGAACGGCCCGCGTTCGTATCAGAACATCGCAACCTACGCGCAGCACGATCTGCCAGGCTTGCGCAGCCAGTTGACGATCGGCGACGCATTCACCGACGGCGTGGTGTTCGACAGCATCGGTATCCGCGGCGTGCAACTCGGCAGCGACGATCGCATGCTGCCCGATTCGCAGCGCGGCTACGCGCCGCTGATTCGCGGCATCGCGCTGACCAATGCGCGGGTGACGGTCACGCAGAACGGCAACCGGCTCTACGAGACCACGGTCCCGCCCGGCGCGTTCGAGATCGACGATCTGTATGCGACCGGTTACGGCGGCAATTTGCTGGTGACGATCACCGAGGCCGACGGTGGCCAGCGCAGCTTTACGGTGCCCTATGCATCGGTGGTGCAACTGCTGCGTCCGGGCGTGCCGCGCTTTAACTTCGTGCTCGGCCAGATTCGCGACGCCGAGCTGGACCATCACGCGAACATCGTACAGGGCACCTTCCAGTACGGCATCAACAACCTGGTCACCGGCTACGCCGGTGTGATCGCGGCGCAAGGCTACGCGGCGGGGCTCATCGGTGCGGCGTTCAACACACCGCTCGGCGCGCTTGCGCTCGACGTGACGCAGGCGAGCGCGAGCATTCGCGGCGCGGCGAATACGTCGGGCCAGAGCGTGCGGATCAGCTACAGCAAGCTGATGTCGTCGACCGACACAAACTTTACGGTCGCCGCCTATCGCTATTCGTCGAGCGGTTTCTGGGCGCTGCGTGATGCGATGCTCGCGCGCAAGGCGCTCGACGCCGGCCAGTCACCGAACGCGACCGACCGGCAACGCAACCAGGTCCAGTTGACGATGAACCAGGGATTCGGCGAGGGCTGGGGCAACGCCTACGCGGTCGGCTCGACGCTGGACTACTGGAACCGCGCAGGCACGACGACGCAATTCCAGATCGGCTACAACAACTTCGTGCGCGCGCTGGGCACGATCTTCAGCTACAACCTTTCGCTGTCGCGGCAACTCGATACGCTGAGCGGCCAGATGAACAACCAGTTGTTCCTCAACGTGTCGGTGCCGCTCGGTAAATCGCAGCATGCTCCGACGCTCGCGACCAGCGTCGTGCACGACAACATCAGCGGCTGGTCCGAGCAGGCGATGCTGACGGGCACCGCAGGTGTCGACGACCGTTTCAGCTACGGTGTGAACGTCAACCATGCGTCGGGCTCGACGGTTGGCGGCGTCAATGGCCAGTACCGTAGCCCGTACGCGACCTTCCTCGGCAGCGCGAGCACGGGGTCGGGCTACTCGCAGGTGTCGGGCGGGATGTCGGGCGCGCTCGTCGCGCATCCGGGCGGCGTCACGTTCGCCAACGATCTTGGCGAGACGGTCGGCATCGTCGAGGCGAAGGGAGCTGACGGCGCACGCGTGACGAATTCGTCGGGAGTTCGTATCGATAGTCGCGGATATGCGGTGATTCCGTATCTGATGCCGTACCGGGCCAACACAGTCGACATCGATCCGAAGGGTTTGCCGCTCGACGTCGAATTCAAGTCGACCACGCAGCAAGTGACGCCACGCGCGAACTCGGTCGTGATGATTCATTTCGATACCGTCACAGGCCGAGCCGCGGTGATCATCGCGCGTCGACCGAACGGCGCGCCGCTGCCGTTCGGTGCGAGCGTGCGCGACGCGCAGGGTCGCGACATCGGCGTGATCGGGCAGGGCAGTCGCATCTTCGCGCGAGGCATCGACGATGCGGGCACGCTGGCGGTGAAGTGGGGCGATGCCGTCGACGAGCAGTGTTTGCTGCACTACCAGTTGCCGGCGCGCGGCGAGGATCGAGGCAGGTTCGCGCACGCCGAGGCCGTTTGCGATGTGAGCGCGAGCGCGCGGCAGGCGCAGGCAGCGGCTAGCACGATCGCCACCGCACAGATGCAGACGCCGCAGCGCGCGCTCCACGATCCGGACCCAGTGTTCAGCGTCGACTCGCGAGGAGACTGAGACGCCGACCGTTTGCCGATGCCCATCCCCACGCGGATAGATTCAATCAACGTTCAAAGAGAGCGCTCAATTGAAAGCACGTCTTTTACTGGCCGTTTCGCTGTTCGCGCTGACGGCCGCGCCGATGCTCCCGGCCCACGCGCAGAGGGTTCGTTCGCCCGGCATCGCGGGCAATCCTGCGGTCGCTGGGGCTAATCGGGCGCATGGAGACTGGCGCAAACGTCATGCATCGACGGGCGGCGCAGCGAGTCCTGCCGGCGCGTCGGCGACGCCGCCGCCCAATGGCGCCGGCAATGGCACCGGCAATCGTGGGGGACACGGCGTCGGTTTCGTGCCGTTACCGCCTGCGCATTGACGCGCGCGGTCGCTCGCTCATCGCAAGGAAGTTTATGAAACTCGTCTGCAGGTTTGTCCATTCGGAAGGCGTCGCGACGCAAGCGCTGTCGTCGGCATGCGCGTTGATGCTGACGATGCTGCTGCCGGAGGTCGCGCATGGCCAATGCACGCAAGGCTCGGCTGGCACGCCGAGTCTGATGATCTCGATCGCGTCGCCGATCACCGTTGCGCGTGATGCAGCAGTGGGCAGCGTGATCGGTCAAGGCACGGCGACGGTCGCTTTCAATAGTGCGGCACCATCCGGCGTGCATTGCACGACGGATGCGTCCGCCGTCTACGCGAACCTCCAGGGAGGAGGCTCGTCCGGCTCGAACAACGTGATGCCGATCGGCGCGACGGGCATCGGCTATACGCTGCAGGCGAACGGCCGATACTTTCCCACCGGTGCGCGAACGTTGCCGGTCTCGCTCTTCGAGCCGACGTCGTGCAATCAGGCAGCGGGCGGCAAATGTTACGCGTATCTGGGACCGACCATCACGATGCAGCTGGTCAAACTGTCGCCGCTCGTCAGCAGCCAGACGCTGCCGGCCGGCCCGTATTTCTCGACGACGGTGGGCGGCCTCAACGCCAGCACCGTGTCATTGGCGAACCCTGTGCAGATCGCAAATCAAACCTGTACGGTCACGACGCCTTCGATCGGCGTGTCATTGGGAAACGTACCGCTCGGTCGATTCCATGCAGTGGGATCGACGTCGGATACGGTCCCTTTTCAGATCGGGTTGAATTGCGCCGGTGTAACGACGAACTACTCCATTACTTTTACAGACAACAACCATCCCGCTAACTATTCGAACGTTTTATCGTTGGCGTCGGGGTCGAGCGCGAGCGGTGTCGGTATTCAGATCGTCAAAGATGGCAGTCCGGTCTCGTTCGGACCGGATTCGTCGGCGGCGGGCAATTTGCATCAGATGCGTGTTGGTAGCAGCGCGGGCAGCGGCTCCGTGGTCGGTTTGCCCTTTGGCGGGCGTTACGTGAAAACCGGTAATACGATCACCGCCGGAAGCGCGAACGGCGTCGCGACGTTCACGATGTCATATCAGTAAACCTGCGTCACGTCGACGAAGTGGCTTCGGCCACTTCGAACACAACGGTCGGCGGCACGCCAGCTTCATCGCGACGGGCAATGAGCCCTGCTGATCGATCCGATCGTGCCACCGACTGCAAGCGCGTCGCTTAGAACGCGTGCCGCAATCCCACCATGCCGACGAACTGAGACGGCCCCGACGACGGCGTCGTGTTCTGCGAGTCGCCGACCACCGCGACCGCGTCGGCGATGGTCACGCCGCTGCCCGACGCGATCAGCGATTTGCCGCCTGCATGCTGATAGGCCTCGAGCGCGTACAGCGTGGTGCGCGCCGACAGGTTATAAGTTTGTTCGAGCGAGATCTGATGATAGTGCGCCGGATCGGTGATGCCATTCGCCTGGCTTGCGTGCGTGAAGCTATAGCCGCCGCCGACGGTCACGCTCGGCGTGATCCGGTACGTCGCGATCGCGCCATACGTGTTGAACACGGCCTTGTCGAAGAACCGCGAGCCGTTGCCCGGCGCGTACTGCACATTCGAGTAGTTGAGGCCCACCATCAGATCGTGCCACGTGTAGCGGCCCGCCGCGGCGAACAGCTGCGCGCTGCGCGCGCTCGCATAACCGTTGTTGACCGGGGAGTTGATCGCGAAGCTGCCGAGCGCCGCGCTGGTCGCGATGTCCTTCAGCTTCACATAGCCGGCCGCGAGCGACACGGGCTGGAAGTCATAACGCAGCGCAGCGCTGAACAGGCTGCCGTTCGCGACGCTGCCGGGCACGCCACCGAGACCATACTGCGCGCTAGCCTGCAGACCCGCGATCGTCGGTGATAGATAGGTAACGGAATTATTGAAGCGCAGTGTCGTGTCGAGGGCGTCGAGATCGCCAGGGTGCGCGCCGGTCGCGCCGGTCAGCACGCCGGTCGGTCCGAGTGCGCCGACCATCTGGAAGTAGGGCGTGTACTGGCGGCCGAGCGTCACGGTTCCGTAGCGGTCGTTCGCGAGGCCGACATAGGCCTGGCGGTTGAACAGGTAGCCCGCGGTGCTTTGCGCGCCGGTCAGCGAATTGAAGCCGCTCTCGAGCCGGAAGATACCCTTCGTGCCGCCGCCGAGATCTTCCGAGCCGAGGAAGCCGAACTTGCTCGCCTGAAGATTGCCCTGGCTCATGTAGAAGTTCGAATGCCCCTTCTGATTGCTGGCATAAGCGAACGCATTGTCGACGACGCCGTACAACGTGACGCTGCTTTGCGCGGACGCGCTGGTCGATAACGCGGCGCCCGCGAACGGCAGGCAGCAGAGGACAAACGCGCGGGTGCGCGCACGCTGGTTTATTTTCATGATTGGGACGTCTCCAGACTGAAGGGACGGCCTGATCCCTCAGGCCGGTGCGGTGTGTTGTTCAGTGCCTAGTAGTGCGAGCCTGGTAGCGCGAGTCGGTGCTTTTGTGCCTCAGTGCGGCAACGAAATCGTCAGGCAGCGCCAGCCGTTTGCGGTATGGTCGGCGTCGAGCGTGCCGTTCGTGCAGACGATCGCGCGAGTCTCATGCGTCGGCACGAACACTCGCACTTGCTGCTGCGAGTGATGTTTCCATTGCGGACGCTCGAGCGTCACGCGCAACGTGTTTGCGTCGCCCGTTAGCATGACGTTCCAGCGGCCTTGCTCGCCATTGCGCCACGCTTCGGTCTCGCCGTCGTCCTCGATCGAGCCGCCTTGCGCCGTGCCCGCGCCGGCGGCATACGGCACCGCGAGGAATGCGCGCTCGTCGGCGGGACGGCCGAAATGCTGCTCGGCGATGTTGAGCGGAATCACGCTGCCTTCGCGCAGCAGGAACACCGGCCGCTCGAACGGCGCGGGCAACGTGACGGTCTGGCCGCCGTCGAACGCTTCACCGCTCCAGTACGACACCCAGCGCGAACCGGCCGGCAGGTACACGTCGCGCGTGCTCCGGCCCGGATCGACCACCGGCGCGACCAGCATCGACGAGCCGAGCATCATGTCGTCGCCATCGACGAGGCAGCGCGGATCGTGCGGAAACTCCGCGAACAGCGGCCGCAGCACCGGCTCGTACGCGCTATGCGATTGCCACAGCAGCTCGTACAGGTAAGGGATCAGGCGATAGCGCAGCTTGATCAGGTCCGCCACGTGCCGCGTGACTTCGGGATGCATCCACGGCTCGTTGACGGTGCCGTCGTCGTTCCACGAGTGAATCGAAAAGCGCGGCAGGAAAATGCCGAACGCGACCCAGCGCGCGAACAGCTCCGGCTCCGGCGCCGGACCCGAGAAGCCGCCGATGTCGTGGCCGCTATTCGACACGCCCGACATCGCGAGCCCGAGGCCCATCTTCAGATTGAAGCGCAGCGTTTCCCACGACGTGTAGTTGTCGCCCGACCACGTCTGTACATAGCGATGCATGCCCACGCCGCCCGAGCGCGATACGAGGAACGGACGTCTGTCGGGCGCATGCTCGCGCTGCGCGTCGTGCGACGCGCGCATCATCAGCTGCGTTTGCAGCACCTTCGCCTGATGTGCCGGATACGGTTTGCCGAAGCCGCGCGCGATCGCATGCGGCGACCAGATCTCGAACTCGTTGTTGTCGTTCCAGGTGGCCGCAATGCCGTATTTGAGCAGCGCGTCCTTCACGCGCGCCTTCCACCAGTCGATCGTCGCGGGATTCGTGAAGTCGAGATACGCGCCGACTTCATCCCAGAACTGCACCCATGCGGGCTCGCCATCGGGCGCTTCGATCAACAGGCCGGCCTCGGCGACGTCGTCGAACGCGGGGTGATCCTGCAGCAGACACGGCTTGATGTTCGCGCACAGACGCACGCCGTGATCGAGGTAGCTCTGCACGAAGCCGTCGATGTCCGGAAACTTCTCGTGGTTCCAGTTGAACACGTAGCGCTTCGGCCCGATCGACGTATAGCCCGACGACAGATGGAACGAATCGCACAGCACGTCGTGCTCGCGGCAGCGCTCGATGAATTCGCCCATCTGCTGTTGTGCGTCCGGCGCGTCGGTGTAGCTCATCGTCGAGCCCGAGTAGCCGAGACCCCACTTCGGCATCCACGCGGGACGTCCGGTGAGCCACGTGAAGCGGCGCACCGCGTCGAGCGGCGAGCCGGGCGACGCGATGAAGTAGTAGTCGAGATCGCCATGCTCGGCGATGAAGTGCCGATAGTGACCGTGGTAGTTGTCGAGCTCACGGCCCATGTCGAAGCGGCAATCGGCGAGCGTGTCGTAGAACAGGCCAAAGCCCGTCGACGTCTGCGGCTGCCACGTCACGTAGAACGGGATGTGCTTGTACAGCGGGTCCGTTGTGCGCGCGCTGTAGCCCATTGCGTCGATGTTGCGCATCTCGTAGCTTTGCTGCGCGCGATCGAGCGAGCCGGCACGCTCGCCGAGGCCCACGTACATTTCGTCGCGGCGCTGCTCGACGTAGTGATACACGCGCGAGTCCCACCAGCCGAAGTTGTACGCCTGGGTCTTGCGATCGCTCATCACGCGATGCCACGTGCCTTCGTGCAGGATGTCCCATGCGCAGGCGCCGCCTTCGAGCGCGACGCTCACGCGTACGCGCGCGGTTTCGATCACGACATGGCCGGCTGCGTCGTTCACCGTGAACGGCGGCGGCGTAAAGCCGCTCAGGTCGCGGCGCTCGCGGCCTTCGAGCGGCACGTCGTCCGCGCCGGGCGCGATCGCCCACGTGCGCGGGCCGTGCGTTTCGCCGTCCGGCAGCACGAGCACGCGGATGATGTCCTCGGCGAGCACGAACAGTTCGATGCGGCAGTTCGACTGCGCGCTCAGCACGACCGGGTTGGCCGCGGGGTTGCCAGCGTTAGGGGCGAGCGCGAAGCGCGGCGGATGTTTGAGATTGATCTGTGAACGCATGATGAGTCTTCGAGGGAGGTCAGGCAGCAGTGTTGACGCTCAGGTCGGCGCGGCGCGCGCGGCCGTGGCGCGGCACGCCGCGCATCAGGATGATCAGCAGCGCCGCGCCGATGAGGTCGAACGCGCCGAGCGCGCCGAACAGTGGCGTGTAGCCGATCGAATCGGCGAGCGCACCGACCATCAGCGAGAAGCCGAGGCCGCCGATCCACGCGGCCATGCCCGCGAAGCCGGCGACGGTGCCGACTTCGCCGGCATCGAACACGTCGGCGGCCAGCGTGTTGACGAGCGCCGAGATCATCTGGTGCGCGAAGCCGCCGACGCAAAAGAGCGCAATAGCCTGATACGGCGACGCGACGAGACCGATCGACGCCGGGCCGAGCATCATCAGCGCGCCGAGCACGACGCCCGAGATGCGCGACCAGATCAGCGGCACGCGAAAATGCTTCATCAGGAACGGCGACAGATAGCCGCCGAACAGACCGCCCAGGTCGGCGGCGAGAAACGGCAGCCACGCGAACAGCGCGATCTCCTTCAGATCCATGTGACGCTGCGTGGCGAGATAGAGCGGAATCCAGAAGCTGAACGTTTGCCACGCGGGTTCGGCGAAAAAGCGCGCCTGCGCGATCGCCCAGAAACGGCGCGTGCGCAGCACTTCGCGCACGCTCGCGCGGCGTGCCGCCGGCGGTGCCTGGCCTTCGAGGATCGCCGTGCGCTCGGCGTCGCTCACGCGCTTGTGCTCGGCGGGCGAGCGGTACAGCACGAACCACGCGGCGGCCCAGAAAAAGCCGAGCGCGCCGGTTACGGCGAACGCGCTCTGCCAGCCATAGCGCAGCGACAGGAACACGACGAGCGGCGGCGCGAGCAGCGAGCCGAACGAGGTGCCCGCATTGAAATAGCCGACCGCGACGGATTTCTCGCGATCGGGAAACCATTCGGCGACGACCTTCATGCCGGCGGGAATCGCGACCGCTTCGGACAGGCCCATGAAGCCGCGCAATGCAGCGAGCGAAAACCAGCTGCCCGCGAAGCTATGGAGCACGCCGGTCAGCGACCATAGGCAGGCGAACAGCGCGAAACCGAGGCGCAGGCCGATCAGATCGATGATCAGGCCGCAGACGGGCTGCATCACCGTATAGCCGACCTGGAACGCGCCGACCACGTACGAGTACTGCCGCGTGTTCATGTGCAGCAGCTTCATCAGCTCGGGCGCCATCACGCCGAGCGCGTTGCGCGACAGATAGTTGACGATCGTCCCAACGCAAACGAGGGCGATGATCCACCAGCGCAATCCTTTGATCGTTTTCAAAATCAGTCTCCGTGGCGCATCGAGCGGTTGCTTGCGAACCTGTGCTTGGAAATGCGCGAATTCGAACATTTGTTGGTCTTCAATGGTGGTCATCCTACCACTTGGAAAGCGACTAGATATCCGGGAAAACCATGTGTCATGCGGAGTTGTTGCTTGATTTTTCGAGATAATTTGATAATTTTCGTCAAAATTTTCGAAAAGTGGTCCGATGACTCTGATTCTAAATATCGCGCATGTATGTTCTTTCGAACAATGAATGTTCGTTTTCGGTAGACCTGCCGGACCGCCAGCCGCCGCGCCCGCCGTAGGCGCTTTTTGACCGCCGTATGGCGGATGTAACCAGACATTACGCCGCCGCCAGTGAGGCGATTTTCAGCATCAGTTATTACAAAGTTGAAATACGCCGGTTGCTGCCTTGCGTTATATTTCCGCCAACAAAACATGTTCGTACAAAGGTGATCAATGAAGTCCGCTCGTCTTGTTCCGCTTATGCTCGGGGTGTTGACGTTGGCTGCATCGGGTGCCGCGATGGCCGCGGGGCTCAACGTCGGGGTGAATATCGGCATTCCAGCACCGGTCTACGTCGCACCGGCTCCGGTCTACGCACCGCCGCCTCCGCCGCCGCCTCCCGTGGTCTACCAGCCGGCTCCGGTGTACTACGGCGGTCCGCAAATCGTGATCGGCTGGCATGGCGACCGTTACTGGGACGGCCATCGCTACTGGGCGCGCGACGACTGGTATCGCCACCATCCGCCGGGCCACGGCGACTATCGGCACGGTCACTACGACCAGCATCGCGGCTGGCACTGAGCCGGCACCGCGGCGCGCTAACTGTCCGCTGCGACACCAGAACCGCCCTTCGAGGGCGGTTTTTGTTTTCTGCGCTGAACCATCGACAACTGACGCATTTCGTCGCAGTCGCCCGCCGGATCGCGCAAGCTAATTGGGTAGAATCCCCCACATCGCCACTGCCCACTTACCAGCACGACTCCATGACTACCGGCTCGCGACGGGTTCAACCGCCTGAGGAACTTCGGCACAGCATGATCCACGGACCCTTGCGCGCCGCGTTCGCCGTCGCGCTGCTGTGCGCGAGTCTGCTCGCCGCGCCGCACGCGCGTGCCGCGCACGCGATCGCGCAATACGGCGAGCCGAAATATCCGGCCGGCTTCAGACATTTCGACTACGTCAATCCCGATGCGCCGAAAGGCGGCACGCTAGTGCTCGCGAACCCGAGCCGTCTGACGAGCTTCGACAAGTTCAATCCGTTCACGCTGCGCGGCAATGCGGCGCCCGGCCTCGAATTGATGTTCGAGAGCCTGACGATCGGCAGCAGTGATGAAGTCGCGTCGGCCTACGGGCTGCTCGCCGACGACATCGTCGTCGCGCCCGACGGCCTGTCGGTCACGTTCCACATCAATCCGCGCGCGCGCTTTTCGAACGGCGACCCCGTGACCGCCGACGACGTCAAGTTCTCGCTCGACACGCTGAAGAGCCCGCAGGCCGCGCCGCAGTTCGCATCGCTGTTTAGCGAGATCAAGCGCGCGGTCGTCGTCGATCCGGCCACGGTGCGCTTCGAGTTTCGCGAGCGCAATCGCGAGTTGCCGCTGCTCGCGGGCAGCATGCCGGTGTTCTCGCGCAAGTGGGGGATGAAGCCCGACGGCAGCCGCATTCCGTTCGATCAGATCGCGTTCGAAAAGCCGATCGGCAGCGGGCCATATCTGATCGACAGCTTCGACAACGGCCGCACGATCACGTTTAAGCGCGACCCGAACTACTGGGGCGCCGATCTGCCGGTGCGCGTCGGCATGCACAACTTCGATCGCATCGTCTACAAGCTGTATGCGGATAGCACTGCGCGGCTCGAGGCGTTCAAGGCGGGGGAGTACGATGCGCTGGTCGAATACATCGCGCGCAACTGGGTGCGGCGCGACGTCGGCAAGAAGTTCGACAGCGGCGAGTTGATCAAGCGCGTGTTTCCGCAGCACAACGGCACCGGCATGCAGGGCTTTTTCCTGAACACGCGCCGGCCGCTGTTCCAGGACGTGCGTGTGCGCAAGGCGCTCGATCTCGCGCTCGACTTTCAATGGCTGAACCGCCAGCTGTTTTTCAGCCAGTACACGCGCATCGACAGCTATTTCGCCAACACCGAATGGCAGGCGAAGGGGCTGCCGTCGCCCGGCGAGCTCGCGCTGCTCGAGCCGTTTCGCTCGCAGCTCGATCCGGCGGTATTCGGGCCGCTGCCGAAGCAGCCCGATACCGATCCGCCCGGCTCGCTGCGCGCGAATCTGCTGGAGGCGCGCGATCTGCTGCAGCAGGCCGGCTGGACCTATCGCGACGGCGCGCTGCGCAACGCGAAGGGCGAGCCGTTCCAGTTCGAGATACTCGACGACGCGGGTTCGGCCTCGTCGATGGAGCCGATCATCGCGACTTTCACGCGCAATCTGCAGAAGCTCGGCATCACCGTGAACTTCCGCACGACCGACTTCGCGGTCTATCAGAAGCGGCTCGACGCATTCGATTTCGACGTGACGACGATTCGAGTGCCGGACGTGCAGGTGCCGGGCTCCGAGCAGATCACCCGCTTCGGCAGCAAGGCTGCCGATACCCCCGGCTCGGACAATGCGATCGGCTTGAAGTCGCCAGCCGTCGACTCGGTGCTGAACGCGCTCGTGCACGCGCAAACGCGCGAGCAACTGACCGACGCCGCGCATGCACTCGACCGTCTGCTGACGCATGGCTACTATGTGGTGCCGCACTGGTACAGCGGCACGCATCGCGTCGCGTACAAGCGCGGGCTCGCGTGGCCGAAGACTTTGCCGCTGTACTATGGCGCGGAAGGCTGGATCACGACGATGTGGTGGTACGAAGATCCGCAGGCGCACACGGCCAGCGCCGACTGATCCGCAGACCCATCGCCCCCACCAACGCGTTCGCACTGGAACACCGCCTATGTGGAGCTACATCCTCAAACGCCTGCTGCTGATGATCCCGACGCTGCTCGGCGTGCTGACGCTGACCTTCGTCGTGATCCAGTTCGTGCCGGGCGGTCCCGTCGAGCAGATGCAGCACGAGTTGCGCAAAGGCGCGGAGGGCGCCTCGCCGTTCGGTTTGCGCTCGCATAGCGGCGTCGACGCGCAACAGATCGCGCAGCTGAAGCAGCTGTACGGTTTCGACAAGCCGCCGCTCGAACGCTACGTGCTGATGCTCAAGCGCTTCGCGACTTTCGATCTCGGCCAGAGCTATTTCCGGCATCAGAGCGTGTGGTCGCTGATCGTGTCGAAGCTGCCGGTGTCGATCAGCATCGGTCTGTGGACGTTCTTTCTCACTTATCTGATATCGGTGCCGCTCGGCATCGCGAAGGCGGTGCGCAACGGCTCGCACTTCGATATCGCGACCAGCCTCGTCGTGCTGGTCGGCTATGCGATTCCGGGCTTCGTGCTGGGCGTGCTGCTGCTCGTGCTGTTCGGCGGCGGCACGTTCCTGCAACTGTTTCCGTTGCGCAACCTCACTTCCGACAACTGGGATCAGCTGAGCCTCGTCGGCAAGATCCTCGACTATCTGTGGCATATCACGTTGCCGATTACGGCGTCGGTGGTGGGCAGCTTCGCGGTCGTCACGATGTTGACGAAAAACGCGTTCCTCGACGAAATCCGCAAGCAGTACGTGCTGACCGCGCGCGCCAAAGGTTTGTCCGAGCGGCGCGTGTTGTGGAAGCACGTGTTTCGCAATGCGCTGCTGCCGCTGATCGTCAATTTCCCGGGCGCGTTCATCGGCGCGTTCTTCACCGGGAGCCTGCTGATCGAAACGCTGTTTTCGCTCGACGGGCTCGGCTTGCTGTCGTATGAATCGGTGATGCGGCGCGACTATCCGGTCGTGCTCGGCACGCTGTATCTGTTCACGCTGATCGGCCTCGTCACCCGGCTGATCTCAGACCTTTGTTACGTGTGGGTCGATCCCCGCATCCAATTCGAACAACTGGAGCGCTGATGAATCGAGCCCGCCTTTCCGCCGATGCGGCGGCACGCACCGAACCCGCGCGCGCATTGATGTCGCCGTCGCCGGCGCGTCGCGTGTGGCAGCGGTTTCGCCAGCAGCGTCTCGGCTACTGGAGCCTTATCGTCTTCGTCGTCGCGTTCGCGGCGAGCCTCGTGGGGCCGCTGTGGTCGAACGACAAGCCGGTCGTCGTGCGCTACGACGGCCATCTGTATTTTCCGCTCGTGAAGACCTACGCGGAGACCACCTTCGGCGGCAACTTCCCGACGCCGACCGATTATCTCGATCCGTACATCCGTCACCGCTTCGATGCGCCGGGCAACTTCGCGCTGTATCCGCCGAATCATTACTACTACGACACGCTCAACTACTTCTCGAAGGCGCCCAACCCGGCGCCGCCGTCGCGCGAGAACTGGCTCGGTACCGACGACCGCGGCCGCGACCTGTTCGCGCGCCTGTTGTACGGCTTCGGCGTGTCGGTCGTGTTCGGGCTCGTGCTGACCGTGATCAGCACGATAGTCGGCATCGTCGCGGGGGCGGTGCAAGGTTACTTCGGGGGGCGAACGGATATCGTCGGGCAGCGGTTGATCGAAATCTGGAACGCGATGCCGCAGCTCTATCTGCTGATCATCTTTTCGTCGATCTTCGAGCGCAGCTTCGCGCTGCTGATCGTGCTGCTGTCGCTGTTCAACTGGATCGGCCTGTCCGATTACGTGCGCGCCGAATTCCTGCGCAATCGCCAGCAGGACTATGTGCGCGCCGCGCGCGCCATGGGTCTGTCGCATTGGCAGATCATGTGGCGTCACGTGTTGCCGAACAGTCTGACGCCGGTCATCACGTTCCTGCCGTTCAGCATGAGCAGCGCGATTCTCGCGCTGACGAGTCTCGACTTCCTCGGCCTCGGCGTGCCGCCGCCCACTCCAAGCCTTGGCGAGTTGCTCGCGCAGGGCAAGGCGAATCTCGACGCATGGTGGATCTCAGTGTCGACCTTCGGCGTGCTGGTGGCGATGCTGTTGTTGTTGACCTTCATGGGCGACGCGCTGCGCAACGCGCTCGATACGCGTATCTCCGATGCGATACACGCCGGAGGTGGCCAATGAGCGCGCTGCCGCAAATCGATCCGCAATCGACGGATACGCCGCTGCTCGAACTCGACCATCTGCGGGTGGCGTTCGGCGACACGGTGGCCGTCGACGACGTCACGCTCGCGATCGCGCGCGGCGAGCGCGTCGCGCTCGTCGGCGAGTCGGGCTCGGGCAAGAGCGTGACCGCGCTGTCGGTGCTGCGCCTGCTGAACGACGCCCAGGTGAGCGGCGCGATTCGCTTCGATGGCGAAGACCTGCTCGCGAAGAGCGAGCGCTCGATGCGCGGGCTGCGCGGCTCGGCCATCGCGATGATCTTTCAGGAGCCGATGACCGCGCTCAATCCGCTCTATACGATTGGCGACCAGATTGCGGAGACGATCGTCGTGCATGACGGCGTCAGCATGGCCGAGGCGTGCAGGCGGGCGGTCGCGTTGCTTGCGCGCACCGGCATCCCCGAACCGGAGAAGCGCGTCAACAGCTATCCGCATCAGCTGTCGGGCGGCCAGCGGCAGCGCGCAATGATCGCGATGGCGCTCGCCTGCCGGCCGCGCCTGTTGCTCGCCGACGAGCCGACCACCGCGCTCGACGTGACGATTCGCGCGCAGATCGTCGAGCTGCTTCTGGAATTGCAGCGCGACGAAGCACAAAAGCGCGGCATGGCCGTGCTGCTGATCACGCACGACCTGAACCTGGTGCGTCACTTCGCGCAGCGTGTTGCGGTAATGGAGCGGGGCGTGCTGGTCGAAACCGGCACGGTCGAGCAGGTGTTCGAGGCGCCGCGCCATCCATATACCCAGCGGCTGCTCGCCAGCCGGCCGCAGCGCGAGGTCGCGCCGGTGCTGCCGATCTCGCCAGTGCTGCTCGAAGCGCGCGACGTGTCGGTCGACTTCAAAACGAAGCTGCCGGGCCTGCGTGGCTGGTTCGGCGCCGGGCGGTTTCGCGCGGTCGACGCGGCGAACGTGTCGGTGCGCCAGGGCGAGACGCTCGGGATCGTCGGCGAATCGGGGTCGGGCAAGTCGACGCTCGCGATGGCGCTGCTCGGTCTGCAGCGCACCGCGCACGGCGAGATCCAGTTTCAGGGCAGGGCGCTCGCGAGCTATCGGGGCGCCGAAAAGACCGCGCTGCGCTCGAATATGCAGGTTGTCTTTCAAGACCCTTTTAGTTCGCTTTCACCGCGGCAGACGATCGAGCGGATCGTCGGCGAGGGGCTCGCGCTGCATCGGCCGCAAATGACCCCGCAGGCGCGGCGCGACAAGGTGGTCGCGGTGCTGCGCGAAGTCGGCATCGACCGTGCCGCGCTGTATCGCTATCCGCATGAGTTCTCGGGCGGGCAGCGGCAGCGCATCGCCATCGCGCGCGCGCTGGTACTGGAGCCGCGCGTGCTGATCCTCGACGAACCGACCAGCGCGCTCGACGTGTCGATTCAGCAGCAGGTGCTCAAGCTGCTCACCGGTTTGCAGCACAAGTACAACCTCGGCTTCGTGTTTATCAGCCACGACCTGGAGGTGATCGGGGCGATGGCGCACCGTGTCGTGGTGATGCAAAACGGATCGATCGTCGAGACTGGGGATGTTGAGAAGATTTTTGCGGCACCCGCGCATCCTTACACTCGAAAGCTGCTGAAAGCGGCACTTGACCGTTGATTTTTCACCCTTTCCCCAATTGGGTGCGCACGTCGATTGATTTTTTCTATTCCTTTTGACACGCAAATACTTACTGGCTAGTATCGACCAAACTTTTTCATAGACGTCTGATTTTTTTGCAAAAACTACCGACCAATGCAGCACAGAAACTTCACCCAGGCTTGCACGCGCGTCGTCGCCGGGATGTTCATTGGCGTCTTGATGGCAGCAGCTCCCGGCGCGTTCGCCGATGAAGTAAGCAGTTTTAATCAGAATGCCTCGTATCCGACCACCAACGGCTCGGATCCTCTCTCCCTCCTCACTCCGCAACCCAAGGCTGCTAGCGCCGAGAGCAGCGGCGCCAGATCGTTCCTGTCCGGCATGGCCGGCAAGGCGGGCGACGTGGTGGTCGGCGCGTTGAATATGATCGGCGTTCGCTATCGTTGGGGCGGCAACACGCCAGATTCAGGCCTCGATTGCAGCGGTTTTGTGCGCTACGTGTTCCAGGACACGCTCGGCCTCGCGCTGCCGCGGCGTGCCGAGGAAATGAGCCGCATGGGCGAAAAGGTGCGCGTCAGCGACCTGAAGCCGGGCGATCTGGTGTTCTTCAATACGATGCGCCGCACGTTCTCGCACGTCGGCATCTATATCGGCGACAACAAGTTCGTGCACTCGCCGTCCACCGGCAGCACGATCCGCGTCGACGACATGGATGACGGCTACTGGGAAAAGCGCTTCACGGGTGCGCGTCGGATCGAGACCTCGTATCAGGCCGACGATCTGCGCAAGCGCGTGGCCGCGACGATCGGCGGGAATAACTGATTCCGCGCTGATCCGGCGATAAAAAAAGCCTGCTTCGTTCGAAGCAGGCTTTTTGCGTTTGAGGCGCGCATTTTGCCCATGGTGGCGCATAGCGACTGTGCGCCACCTCTCTTTCAGGCGCCCATGCGCCGCGCGGCGAGCTTTCGCTGCAACTCCGGCATCATCTTCGCGACCGCTTCCTCACCGGCGAGGATCGCCGCATTGCGCTGCGAGAAATCGCTGCCGCTCATCGCCGCGAGATTCGGTCGGATCACCACGTCAGCGTACTTGTCGAGTTCGTAGGCCTTGATCGTCTGGCCCATGATCGTGAAGGTCTGCATCAGCACGTCGAATGAGCTCGTGGTGAGGCCGGTCTCCGGTCGCTGCGAGATATCGACGGCGATGACGAAATCCGCGCCCATCTTGCGCGCGAACGACGCCGGTACCGGGCTCACGAGACCCCCATCCACATATTCGTGACCGCCAATCTTCACCGGCTCGAAGATCGACGGCACGCTGCACGACGCGCGCACTGCGGTGCCGGTGTTGCCGCGCTGGAACAGGATCGGCTGGCCGGTTTGCAGATCGGTTGCGACCACGCCGAGCGGCCTCGCCATCTTCTCGATCGGGCGGTTGTTCAGCGTCGTGTTCAGATAGTTCTGCAGCGCGACGCCCTGCAGGAAGCCGCGCGTACGAAACGGCATCGCCCAGTCGCTGATCGACGCTTCGTCCATCGACAGCGCGAGCTTGTTCAGCGCGAAGCCGTTCATGCCCGACGCGTACAGCGCGCCGACCACGGAGCCGGCGCTCGTGCCAGCGATCAGATCGATCTGGATATTGCGCGCTTCGAGCGCCTTGATGACGCCGATGTGCGCGAAGCCCCGCGCCGCGCCGCCGCCGAGAGCGAGCGCGACACGAACCGGCTTCTGTTGCGCTTGTTCAGGCGGCGGAACAGCGGGCGCCGCGGTAATCGGCGCGCCATTGAGTTTGCCGTTGGTCGTGGTGCAGGCGGCAAGCACCGCGGATACGGCCGCCAGCGAAAAGCTGCGGCGGCTCAAACTGGGGGATGAGGGTTTCAACGAGTTCTCCAGCAACGGCGCCGGCGACGCAGGCGGCGTCGCGCGTACCGCGATCAGGCTGAGGTCAGGCCAGGCGGATCGCCGGCGGCGATTCCGCGCGCTGGAGAGTGTCCCGTTCCTATCGGATCGATGTGCGGGGCAAGCCCTTATATCAGCGCGCGCACATCTTAATGCAAACGATCGGCGCGCGCGGTCCGCTGTAATGAAACGTTGCAGAGGAAGTATTCGGAACTGGTGCCGCGTCTTTTTCGGATGGGTTGGGTGAACGGTGGGAAGGGGCGTAGGCAGGTGTCCGGATGCCGTTCGCCCATGCGCGTTAGGCCGGTCGGACGAGGGCGGCAACCCACGTGCGGAAGGTATAATTCGGCTCTTGCACCTATTTTTCCCTCGTGGCCGTGCGCGACATCGCGCGCAGCATGGGCACGCTTCGCTGCCGCGCTTGCAGCCATGTTCGCCTGAGCGCCGGCGCCTGTTTTCCGAGTAACCGCTAATGACCACCTCCGTTCGTACCCGTTTCGCACCGAGTCCCACCGGCTTCATCCACCTGGGCAACATCCGCTCCGCGCTGTATCCGTGGGCGTTCGCGCGCAAGATGAAAGGGACCTTCGTGCTGCGGGTCGAGGACACCGACCTCGAGCGCTCCACGACCGAGTCCGTCGACGCGATTCTCGAAGGCATGGCATGGCTCGGTCTCGATTTCGACGAAGGCCCGTTCTACCAGATGCAGCGCATGGACCGCTACCGCGAAGTGCTGAAGCAGATGCAGGACGCAGGGCTCGTCTACCCGTGCTACATGTCGACCGAAGAGCTCGATGCGCTGCGCGAGCGTCAGCGCGAAGCGGGCGAAAAGCCGCGCTACGACGGCACGTGGCGCCCGGAGCCGGGTAAGGTGCTACCGGAGCCGCCCGCGGGCGTGACGCCAGTGCTGCGCTTTCGTAATCCGCTGACCGGCGTGGTCGCGTGGGACGACGCAGTGAAAGGCCGCATCGAAATCTCGAACGAAGAACTCGACGATCTCGTGATCGCCCGGCCGGACGGCACGCCGACGTATAACTTCTGCGTCGTCGTCGACGATCTCGACATGCGCATCACTCACGTGATTCGCGGCGACGACCACGTCAACAACACGCCGCGGCAGATCAACATTCTGCGCGCGCTCGGCGGCCAGCCGCCGGTGTATGCACATCTGCCGACCGTGCTGAACGAGCAGGGCGAGAAGATGAGCAAGCGCCACGGCGCGATGAGCGTGATGGGTTACCGCGATGCAGGGTATCTGCCGGAAGCGGTCGTCAACTATCTGGCGCGCCTCGGCTGGTCGCATGGCGACGCGGAGATTTTCACGCGCGAGCAGTTCGTCGAGTGGTTCGATCTCGAGCACCTCGGCAAGTCGCCGGCGCAGTACGACCATGACAAGCTGAACTGGCTCAACGCGCACTACATCAAGGAAGCGGACAATGCGCGACTCGCCGAACTGGCGAAACCGTTCTTCGCGGAACTCGGCATCGACGAAGCCACGCTCGCGCAAGGTCCGGATTTGACGGGCGTGGTGGGCCTGATGAAGGATCGTGCGTCGACCGTGAAGGAGATCGCGCAGAACGCCGCGATGTTCTATCGAACGCCGGCACCCGATGCCGAGTCGCTCGCCCAGCACGTGACCGACGCGGTTCGTCCCGCGCTCGCTGATCTGGCCGCTGCGTTGAAGACGGTCGAGTGGACCAAGGAGGCGATCGCCGCCGCGCTGAAGGCTACGCTCGGTGCCCATAAGCTGAAGATGCCGCAGCTCGCGATGCCGGTGCGTTTGCTGGTGGCGGGTACGACGCATACGCCGTCGATCGATAACGTGCTGATGCTGTTCGGTCGCGAAGCCGTCGTTGGCCGCATCGAAAAAGCGCTCGGTTGATCAGCCGCGACGTGTGTGAGAGGTTTCACATGCCTTTGGAAAAAATTCGCATGTAATTGCTCAAAGGGTATTTACAAAGCGCAGATCGCCCTCTAGAATCTCGTTTCTCTGATGTGCGCGGGGGTATAGCTCAGCTGGGAGAGCGCTTGCATGGCATGCAAGAGGTCAGCGGTTCGATCCCGCTTACCTCCACCAACACAGCAGAAAAGTTAAAGTGGTTAAGAAGTCTGAAAGTTGTAGAAAAAAAGACTTCACAAATCGCTGAAACGTAGTTAAAATAACGGTCTTCGCAGTTGACGACAAAACAGCTTGGCGATTTAACTGAAAAGTTAAATCGAGTTGTTCAAGTCGAAAGCGAATTAAGACGGATCTGAAAAGATTTTGTCCCCTTCGTCTAGAGGCCTAGGACATCACCCTTTCACGGTGAGTACAGGGGTTCGAATCCCCTAGGGGACGCCAAACATCAGCGTCGCTTTAGTATTCGAGTAGTAGTAAAGCGGCTGCAGCTTGCAGAGAATTAACCGACGCTCGCAAGCAGGGTGTAAAGACTGGAGTGGTAGTTCAGTCGGTTAGAATACCGGCCTGTCACGCCGGGGGTCGCGGGTTCGAGTCCCGTCCACTCCGCCAGACAAAGCCCGTTCACACATACCTGAACGGGCTTTTTCATTAAAGGTGTAAGCAGTACGTTGTCCCCTTCGTCTAGAGGCCTAGGACATCACCCTTTCACGGTGAGTACAGGGGTTCGAATCCCCTAGGGGACGCCAGAACATCGGCGTCGTTCGGTTGGAAGTTTGAACGGTGCAGCAGCCTGAGAGCATGGCATCAGGGGCTGCGATGCAAAATCTGGAGCGGTAGTTCAGTTGGTTAGAATACCGGCCTGTCACGCCGGGGGTCGCGGGTTCGAGCCCCGTCCGCTCCGCCAGATTTGAAAAAGCCCACTTCGCAAGAAGTGGGCTTTTTTTATTTGCTTCCGCTGTCCGTTACCGGCCGCCTCGCGAAAGGCTCGGGACAAACAGCCATTGCCAGCGCGCGCGGCCTGTTTTACCGTTGATCCGACTCATCCTCGCGGTCCTGCCATGTTCGATCCCACCGAAGCCCCGTCACCGTTTCATCTGCGCACGGCCAGCATGGACGATTTCGAGTTTGCCGAGGCGCTGACCCGCAACAACATGGGCGGCTACTATCGCCGGCATCATCTGGTGTGGCGCAGCGATCTGTTTCTCGGCAGTTGGCGCGAATCGGAGAATTTCATTCTCGAAATGGATGGCGTGCCGATGGGCGTGCTGCGTATCACCGAGGAAGGTGATTCGCTGCATATCCGTGACGTGCAGATTGCCGAAGGATATCGGCGGCTTGGCGCTGGTACGTTTCTTCTCGACATCTCGCATCAATGGGCGCGCGAGCGCGGGCTGCGCGAATTGCAGTTGCGCGTGTTCGTCGATAATCCGGCGGCGCGGCTCTATCAGCGCAAGGGCTATAAGCTCGCCGGTCCGCGGCTCGCGCAGCTAGGTGCAATCCGTCATCTGGCGCGGCGGGTTTGAGGCCGGGTCTGCGTGGATCGCCGACGCGCATCGCCAGGGATCGTCATTCACCGCTCAGCAACGTCAGCCGAGCCGGCTTCGTCCTGTACCGTTTCATCATCCGCTTGCGCATCGTCATGCGCGCCGTTGCTCGCGCGATGCTCTGCGCCTCGTTCGATAAACGCGCGTGGACTCGCGCCGAACGCGCGCCGGAACATTGCAGAGAAGGCGCTCTGGCTCTGATAGCCCAATTCCTGCGCGACGTGCGACAGCGGCCGCCCTTGGCTCAACAATGGAATGGCGCGCGCGAGAATCGCCTGCTGACGCCACTGCGAAAAGCTCACCCCCAACTCCTGGCGGAACAGCCGCGCGATCGTGCGCGTGCTCGCGCCCACCGTCGATGCCCACTGTTCGAGCGACTCGCCATGCATCGGGTCGGCGATCACGGCCTCGCACAGCGCGCGCAGGCGCTTTTCGCTGGGCATCGGTACGGACAGCGGCAACGGCTCGGAGCGCGTCAGTTCATCCAGCGCGAGCGCGCCGAGCAATTGCTCGCGCGCAGCGGACAGGCCAGGCATATCGAGCGCGGCAATCACCTCGCGCAACAGGTTCGATACTTCGACGACGCGAGGCGTATCGAGCCCGGCGGGCACCGTATTCTCGGTGATGTACAGCGTGCGCAGGAACGCATCCTCGACGGCGACCACTTCGTGCGTGACATGCGGCGGCAACCAGATCGCGCGCGATGGCGGCACCATCCACGTCGTGCCCGTTGTCGCGACGCGCAGCACGCCGCGCGACGCATACGCGACCTGCGCCCATGCATGCGTATGACGCGCGATATGCCAGCCCGCCGGCATGGGCCGCGAGCGCACGCGGATCGGATGCGTGTCGTTCGGCGCGAACTCGGGCGGTATGTCGGCGAAACGCACGTGGCTCAGCGGGTTGGAGTCGGCGGACGAGGGCATGGCAAGGTCGGTTCGGATAACGGAGCCGGCAACGGCGAAGCGCGGTCGAGGCCATTCACCGGCGCGGGTTCCAGGCATTGTAGATCGTGCGTGGTTGCTGATGCCGACCGGCCACCGTTGCATAATGTCCCGATGGCCCCCCGCGCCACCCAATCACCTCTGACCACGGAGACTCAACGACGATGCAGACCGTCTTTGTCTACGGCACGCTGCGTGCCGGTGAAACCAACGACATCAGCGAAGCCGCCGCGCGCAACGACCTGCCCGCGCCAAGCCTGCTCGGCAGCACTACGGTGCGCGGCCATCTGTTCGATTTTGGCGACTATCCGGGCCTCGTCGTCGACGAAGCGGGCGTCGACGTGGTCGGCGACGTCTACGAAATCGACGATGCGCTCGTCGCGGTGCTCGACGAGATCGAAGCCGTTTATCCGGGCGTCGACGATCGTTTTCTGGCGCGCGAGGTGATGGTCAAAGTAGACGGCGACGTCGTGAACTGCCGCTTCTATCCGGTCGCGCCGAACGCGGTCAAAGGGCTGCCCGAAATTCGTTCGGGGGATTGGGTCAAACATCGGCGCACGCGCTGAGCTGGTCCACCAAGGCGAGCGAAAAAAACGGCGCGCCACGTACGTCCGCGGCGCGCCGTCATTCGAATAGATGTGATCAACCGGCTCGAGCAGGTTCAATGCGCCCGAGCCCGCATCATCGACACCATCAAATCTCTTCGTAAAGCGGCAGCGTCAGAAAATCGGTGAACTGCTCCGCGGTCGACATCTGCTCGAAGATCTGCGCGGCGCGTTCATACGGCTTCGTATCTCCGCCCACCGTTTGCTTGACCTTGTCGAGTTCCTGCCCCGCGAGCGCACGCACCAGTTCGACCGTCACCTTGCGGCCGTCGTCGAGCTTGCCCTTCGGCGAGCGGATCCACTGCCACACCTGCGAGCGCGAAATCTCGGCGGTGGCCGCGTCTTCCATCAGGTTGTGAATCGGCACACAGCCATTGCCCGCGAGCCACGAACCGAGGTAGTGAATGCCGACGTTGATGTTGTTGCGCAAGCCCGCTTCGGTGATCGGCGTTTCCGGGCGGAAGTCGAGCAGATCGGTCGCGGTCACGAGCACGTCGATGCGCTGCTTGTCGATCTGATTCGGCCGGTCGCCGAGCACCTTGACGAATTCTTCCATCGCGACCGGCACGAGACCCGGATGCGCGACCCAGCCGCCGTCGTAGCCATCGCCCGCGTCGCGCGCCTTGTCCGAGCGCACGCCGGCCATTGCCTTGTCGTTCGCGGCCGCATCGTTCTTGATTGGAATCAGCGCGCTCATGCCGCCGATCGCCGGCGCGTTGCGGCGATGGCAGGTCTTCAGCAACAGCAGCGCGTACGCGCGCATGAACGGCGCGGTCATCGTGATCTGCGAGCGATCGGCGAGGCAGAAGTCGCGGTCGCTCTTGAACTTCTTGATCGCGGAGAAGATGTAGTCCCAGCGGCCCGCGTTCAAACCCGAGCTATGCTCGCGCAGCTCGTACAGGATTTCATCCATTTCGAATGCGGCGACGATCGTCTCGATCAGCACCGTCGCGCGAATCGTGCCGCGCGGCACGCCAACGGCTTCCTGCGCGGCGATGAAGATGTCGTTCCACAGGCGCGCCTCGAGATGGCTCTCCATCTTCGGCAGATAGAAGTACGGGCCCGATCCGCGCGCGATCAGTTCCTTCGCGTTATGCACCATGTACAGCGCGAAATCGAAGATGCCGCCCGACACGCGCTCGCCGTCGACCTTCACGTGCTTCTCGTCGAGATGCCAGCCGCGCGGGCGCACGATCAGCGTCGCGGTCTTGTCGTTGAGCCGGTACGACTTGCCGTTCTGTTCGAGAGAAATCGTGCGGCGTACCGCGTCCTTCAGATTGACGTGACCGGTGATCTGATTGTCCCAACTCGGCGCATTCGAATCCTCGAAGTCGGTCATGTAGGAGTCCGCGCCCGAATTGAGCGCGTTGATGATCATCTTGCGCTCGACCGGCCCGGTGATCTCGACGCGCCGGCACTGCAGATCCTGCGGCAGCGGCGCGATCTTCCAGTCGCCTTCGCGCACGCTCTTCGTGGCGGCGAGGAAGTCGGGCCGCTCGCCCGCGTCGAGCCGTTTCGCACGTTCGACGCGCGCCTGCAGCAACTGCTGACGGCGTGGCTCGAACGTACGATGCAAGGCCGCGACGAGTTCCAGCGCTTCGCGGGTGAGGATCGCTTCAAAGCCGGGCTTGATGTCGCCGGTGATCTCCATGCCTTGCGGCAACGACAGCGGATTAGCCATGTTTTCTCCTTGGTCGGTCAGATTGCAAAAATGCGAAGGTTGAAAAGAGCAAGTGAGTGCACGAGCGCGAGGGCGTCATACGCGCGGGCTGGCGCGCTTGCGGCTGCCACTGCCCTGAGTTTTGGTTTGGCGGCTGCCGGTCGAGCGCGACGACGTCGACAGTGTCCGCAGAAAGCCCAGCAGATCGTTCATGCCGCCGCCGGTGCCGTGCGGTGTCACGCCAAGCTCTTCGACGGGCAGGTTCTGCCGGTTCAGCCAGAACGTCGTGAAGCCGAACCAGGTCGCACCCGCGACGTCCCAGCCGTTCGACGACACGAACACGATCTCGCGCGCGGCCACGCCGAACGCATCGGGACCGAGCGCATACGCGGCGGGCGAGGGTTTGTACGCGCGCACGGCGTCGACCGACAGCACGTGATCGAACAGGGCGCTCATGCCGGCGCTCTTGACCGCGATGTCGAGCATTTGCGGATTGCCGTTGGACAGAATCGCGAGCCCGAGTCTGAACCCGGCACGCGGCGCGGCGGCGGGCTCGCGCAACGCGCGCAGCACCGGCACCGCGTCGGGAAACGCTGACAGGCACGCGTATTCGTCCATCAGACGCTTTTCGGCCGAGCGGCCGAGCGTGAGCTGCAGTCTTTTCGCGGCGAAGCGCAGTGCGTCGAGCGTGATGTCCCAGAACGGGCGGTAGTGTTCGCCGGGCGCGTCGGTGCGCGCGGCGAGCGTGCGCAGCTGCGTGTATTCGATCTGCTTCTGGCGCCACAGCTGGGACAATGCGTCGCCGTGTCCGGGGAACAGTTGCTCCGCGGCCGCGATCACCGAATGCACGTCGAACAACGTGCCGTAGGCGTCGAAAATCACTGCTCGCGGTGAAGGTGTCGTTGTGGCCGACATTGCCATGCGCTCCTGTCAGAGGTCGAGATCGATTGTATTGGTGACCTTAGGTGCTAAAAAATAGGCTAAATATCACTTGATCTTTTACTTTCATATACCTAATCTCACACGGAACCCTCACTTTTGCGCCGTTTCATGGACCGTTTCAAGCAGATCGAGACCTTCGCCACTGTCGCGGCCAAAGGCAGCCTGTCCGCGGCGGCGCTCGCCGAGGGCGTCGCGCCCGCGATCATCGGCCGGCGCATCGACGCGCTCGAGGAGCGTCTCGGCGTCAAGCTGCTGGTGCGCACGACGCGCAAAATCACGCTGACCTTCGAAGGCTCCGCCTTTCTCGAAGACTGCCAGCGCATCCTTCACGACATGCAGAACGCCGAGGCGAGCGTGTCGGCCGGCGGCGTGAAGGCGAGCGGCCATCTGCGGCTGTCGGCGCCGGCCGGCTTCGGGCGGCGGCACGTGGCGCCACTGGTGCCCGCGTTCACGGTCGCGCATCCGGACGTGTCGATCACGCTCGATTTGTCCGATCGTCTCGTCGATCTCGTCAACGAGGGTTTCGATTGCGCGGTGCGGCTCGGCGAGTTGCCCGATTCGTCGCTGGTGTCGCTGAAGCTTGCCGAAAACCGCCGCGTGTGTGTCGCGTCGCCCGCGTATCTGAACCGGCGCGGGGCGCCGCATAGTCTCGCCGAGCTCGCGCGCCACAACTGTCTCGCGCTCGGCGCGAGCGCGAACCAGCAGCGCGGCTGGATGTTCCAGCAAGACGGCAAGGTCGTTTCGATCAAGGTGTCCGGCACGATGGAATGCTCGGACGGCGCGGTGCTGCACGAATGGTGTCTCGCCGGACACGGACTCGCGTGGCGCTCGTGGTGGGAGGTCGGCGCGGACCTCGCGGCGGGGCGCCTCGTCACGGTGCTCGACGAATTCGCCGCGCCGCCGATCGGCATCCACGCGGTGTTTCCACAACGCCGTCATCTGCCGCTGCGGGTGCGGCTGTTTCTTGATTTTCTCAAGCATACGTACGGCGAACCCGGTTACTGGGACTGACGCGCCAAGCCCCAGACGGACGCAATTGCCCGCATTCATACGCATTACAATCGCTTCGAGCAGCCTGCACCCTGGGCTTTGTTGGACGCTGACGCCGTGCTGCGCGCAGCCGGCGACGGAGGGCATCATGTTCAGGCACATCCTGGTTCCGACCGATGGTTCAGATCTGTCACGCAAGGCGATAGCGGGCGCGATCGATCTCGCGCAGGCCGTGGGCGCCCGCGTGACCGCGTACGCATGTCTGCCGCAATATCCGTACTCGCCGTTCTCCGATGTCGCGGTCGAACCACCCGGCGAGTTCCTGCAACGCAGCGAGCGCGAAGCCCGCGTGCATCTGCGCGAAGTCGAGCATGCGGCCCACCGCGTCGGCGTCCACGTCGAGAGCCGCACGAGCGTGCATCCGGCGCCGTATCTCGGCATCATCGAAGCGGCCGAGCAGGGCGGCTGTGACGTGATCTTCATGGCGTCGCATGGGCGGCGCGGGCTCGGCAGCCTGTTGATCGGCAGTGAAACGCAGCGCGTGCTCACGCATACGAAAATTCCTGTGATCGTCTATCGCTGAATCGCCTGGCGCCGCCGGCGGCGTGCCGGCATGCGTGGCCTTCGAAAAAAAACGCGCCGGCGGCGAAGCCGGCGCGTTCAGGTTCGCCGCACGCTTGCCGCGTGCTGGCTTCTCTCAGACCCCGGCCGCTGGCGTGCGCACTAATGCTTCTGCCAATCCGGTACGGCGCGGCCCTCCCTGTGTCGGCGGCACTCTGACGGTGCTGCTCGACATTTGCCGATCGTTGCTGCGTTCAGGCCACGAGACTACGTGACCCGACCGGCTGATCTCAGGCGACCTTCTTGTCGAAGAACTGTTCGTTTTCCGTCGAACCGTGCAGCGCGGTCGTCGATGCTTCGCGCTCGACCGTCTGCGTGACCGCGTCGAAGTAGCCGGTGCCGACCTCGCGCTGGTGCTTGACCGCGGTGAAGCCCTTTTCGGCCGCCGCGAACTCGGCCTGCTGCATCTCGACGAACGCGGTCATCTGGTTGCGCGCATAGCCGTAAGCGAGGTTGAACATCGAGTAGTTCAGCGCGTGGAAGCCGGCCAGCGTGATGAACTGGAACTTGTAGCCCATTGCGCCGAGCTCGCGCTGGAACTTTGCGATCGTCGCGTCGTCGAGGTTCTTCTTCCAGTTGAACGACGGCGAGCAGTTGTACGACAGCAGCTGGTCCGGGTACTCCTTGTGGATCGCGTCGGCGAATTTCTTCGCGAACTCGAGGTCCGGCTTGCCGGTTTCGCACCAGATCATGTCGGCGTACGGCGCGTACGCGAGACCGCGCGAGATCGCCTGCTCGAGACCCGGCTTCGTGCGATAGAAGCCTTCGACGGTGCGCTCACCGGTCAGGAATGGCCGGTCGTTGTCGTCGATGTCCGAGGTCACGAGGTCGGCGGCTTCCGCGTCGGTGCGGGCGAGCAGCACGGTCGGCACGCCCGACACGTCGGCGGCCAGACGCGCGGCGGTCAGCTTGGCGACGGCTTCGCGGGTCGGCACGAGCACCTTGCCGCCCATGTGGCCGCACTTCTTGACCGATGCGAGCTGGTCCTCGAAGTGCACGCCCGACGCGCCCGCTTCGATCATCGCCTTCATCAGTTCGAACGCGTTCAGCACGCCGCCGAAACCGGCTTCCGCGTCGGCGACGATCGGCGCGAAGTAATCGACGTAGCCTTCATCGCCCGGATTCTTGCCTTCCGACCACTGGATCTGGTCGGCGCGCGTCAGCGTGTTGTTGATGCGCTTGACGACGAGCGGCACCGAGTTGGCCGGATACAGCGATTGGTCCGGGTACATTTCACCGGCAACGTTGGCATCGCCCGCGACCTGCCAGCCCGACAAATAGATCGCCTTCAGACCGGCCTTCACTTGCTGCATCGCCTGGTTGCCGGTCAGTGCGCCGAGCGAGTTGACGAACGGCTCGCTGTTCACTGCGGCCCACAGCTTTTCGGCGCCGCGCTTCGCAAGCGTGTGCTCGGGTTGCACCGAGCCGCGCAGGCGCACCACGTCTTCGGCCGAGTAGGTGCGCTTGACACCCTTCCAGCGCGGGTCCGTTTCCCATTGCTGCTTGAGTTGCTGCACTTGCTGTTCGCGGGTCATTGTCATGATGTGCTCCTTCGATGCCAGTTATGGAGGATGGGTGACTCTGTCTTCTCGAAGCATCGGGCCCGAAGAGGCGTTCTGGTTCGTGAAGTCTTATATAAGAGTCTAGGCAAATCGATGGGCGCGCAATAGACGCCGCGAAACGTTTTTCCAATATTTATTTTTACGTTAAATCAATGTCTTATATTTCGCATTTCGCGATAAGAAACGATATTTTCCCTGTTGCAATAGCCGTTCTTGTGCCGTGCAGCATGATTTTTTACGACGCAAAAAATTTTTTTACATCGTGAAATTTGGGGCGGGCAGTCGATAGGCGAAAAAAAACCGGCGCCTGAGCGCCGGTCTTCTACTGTTGTCACGGTGGCCCGAAGCCGTCCGCTCAGTCTGGTGCGTAGCGATTAGCTGCCGCGACGTGCCGAACGGGGACCGTCGTTGCGGCGCGCACCGTAGCCGTCACGTGAACCGTAGCTGTCACGCGAACCATAGCCGTCACGCGAACCGCCGTGGCTTTCGCGCGAGCCGTAGCCATCACGCGAGCCGCTGGCCGACTTGTTGCCCCAACCGCCGCCATTGCCGTTGCCATTGGCGTTGCCGTTGCGCGAGCCGCCGTAGCCGCCCGGCTTGCCCGAGCCGCTGCCGAAGCGGCGGCCGTTACCGCCCGGACGGCCGCGGCCACCGAAGCCAGGACGGCCGTTGCCCGAAGGCGGCGCCTTGCGCGGCTCGAAGCCTTCGACGACGTTGACCGGCAGCGGCGTGCGCACGAAGCGCTCGATGCGCTTCAACGCGCCCTGTTCGGCGTGATGCACGAGGCTCACCGCGATGCCCGAGCGGCCCGCGCGGCCGGTACGGCCGATGCGGTGCACGTAGTCTTCGGCGAACTTCGGCAGGTCGTAGTTGAACACGTGCGTGATGCCCGGGATGTCGATACCGCGAGCCGCGACGTCGGTCGCAACCAGCACGCGCACGCGGCGCTCGCGCAGAGCGCGGATCGTGCGGTTACGCGCGCCTTGCGGCAGGTCGCCGTGCAGCGCGGCCGATTCGAAACCGGCGTCGGCCAGACGGCCTGCCAGCTGGTCGGCGTCCATCTTGGTTGCCGTGAAGACGATGGCCTGGTCGAGGCCGTCGTCGCGCAGCAGATGGTCGAGCAGACGATCCTTGTGATCGCGGTCGTCGACGTAGTGGACGGTTTGCGCGATGTTGGTGCGCTGTTCCAGGCGCTGGACGATCTCGATGCGCTCCGGATCCTTCAGCAGACGGCCGGTCAGCGAGCCGATCTTGCCGTCGAGCGTAGCCGAGAACAGCATGGTCTGACGCGTAGCCGGCGTCTCGGCGACGATCGTGTCGATGTCGTCGATGAAGCCCATGTCGAGCATGCGGTCGGCTTCGTCGAGCACGAGGATCTGCAGTTGCGACAGATCGATGCGGCCGCGCTCGAGGTGGTCGATCAAACGGCCCGGCGTTGCAACGAGGATTTCAGGGTTCTTCGCGAGCAGCATCAGCTGCTGGCCATAAGCGACGCCGCCCAGAATGCTGACGGTGCGCAGGCGCTTCAGGTGCTTGCCGTACGTCGCGGCGGCGGTCGTGACCTGCATTGCGAGTTCGCGGGTCGGGGTCAGCACCAGCATGGTCGGACGTGCGACCGGCTGCGGACGGCGGCCACGGCCACCGTCGACCGGGCGCGGTTCGCGCGGCTGGCTTGCCTGGGCCTTTTGCATCTGCGCGAAACGCTCGATGGCGGGCAGCATGAAGGCGGCGGTCTTGCCCGAGCCGGTCGGGCTCGAAACCAGCAGATCGCGGCCGGCGATACCGGCCGGCACCGCGCGTTGCTGCACCGGCGTCGGGTGCTCGTAGCCAGCGGCGGTCAGCGCGGAGACGACTTCCGCGGACAGGCCGAGCGACGCAAAGCTTGGCTTGGAGTCAGCTTGCGCGGCGGCTTCGGGAGTGGCGGGCGTAAGACCGAGTGCTTCGTCGGCGATGGCGTTCAACGGGCTGCTGGGGGTGTTGCTCAAAGTCATGTGAATCCTTGAAAACGATCCTGGGTGGTTCATCGGATGAAAACGTCAACGCCAATCGGCATACCCAAGTCGTCGGATTCAGCGAGCAAAAAAGCAGCGAGCAAATCGAAAAACGGGGGCAACTCGCGACAATGAAGGCGAGTTTTTCGTTAGAAGCTGTATCGGATGCGACGTGCCAACATGGCGAGCCGCCAGCCTGGGACTTGAGCCCGTAGGGGGCTAGGCAGAAGGGGACAGGTTCTAAACTGGATTGGAGCAAACGCTATGGGACGCTGCGCCGCGAGGACCGCTAGAAAAACGGGCAAAGCAGTGAAGCGCAGGCGGCATTGTAGCGAACTTTGCTGCACTGCGCCACCATTCAGGCAATTCCGACAGAAAAAAGTGCCGGAATGCAGTAGGGAAGCGAGGACGGCGTGCCGGAACTTCGCGTCCGAAATCGCCGCAGGGCCGTCACAGCGTTGCCAGACGGCTATTTCCGCAGATGATTGGCGCGCCGAAAACTCAGGCCGCGGCGCCGCTCTTCAGCGATTCCACCAGTTCGACGTATTGCTGCTTCGCAGCGTCCTGAGCGGTGCCCTTGAGCGCCGCCCAAGCTTCGTACTTGTATTTGCCGACGATGTCGGTGAAGCCCGGCTTGTCGCCGTGCACGTCGCCCTCGCTCGCCTGCTTGAAAAGTGCGTAGAGACGCAGCAGTGTCAGATTGCCCGGACGCTCGGGCAACTGCTTGACGTCTTGCTGGGCTTGTTCGAACTGGGAATTGATATCGGTCATGATGGTTTGGCCCGCGTGGCGGGAGAGATAAGATCGGCCGAAAATCATAACAATTGCCTGACACAACGGGGCCGAGGGCTTATTCCAAACTGGGCGGTCGCGAAGCGGGGCAGCAAGGCCGCGCAAACCACCATTCACGCGCACCGCGCCGATTACAATACGGTCCATGACTCAAACAGTGCTCCTTGCCCTCGATACCTCGACCGAATTCTGTTCGGCGGCGCTCGTGTCCGCGTCCGTCGATGCCGCCGGTCAGCCCAGCGCCGAACCGCGCGTCTGGGTTCGTCACGAACAAACCGGCGCGGTCTCCAGTACCCGCCTGCTGCCGGCGATCCGCGAGCTGTTCGACGAAGCCGGCCTCACGCTGGCGGACTGCGATGCGATCGCGTTCGGCTCGGGTCCGGGTTCGTTCACCGGACTGCGTACGGCGACCGGTGTCGCCCAAGGCCTCGCGTTCGGCCTGAACCTGCCGGTCGTACCGATCGGCACGCTGCTCGCGTGCGCGGAGAGCGCCCGCCTGCGCGATCCGTCGACGACGCGCGTGCTCGCCGCGCTCGACGCGCGCATGGACGAAATCTACTGGGCGGACTACGCGTGGGACGACGCGCAACACGAATGGCGCACCGTGCAGACCGCGTCGCTCGATGCACCCGAGCGGCTCGTGCTGCCCGACGTGCCATTCACGCTGGCGGGCAACGCCGCAGCCGCGTTCGGCGAGCGATTGCCGGCGGTCGCGGCCGCGCGGAGCGTCGATGGCGAAGCGTTGCCGCATGCGTTGCCGCTCGCGTACGCGGCGCTGCGCGCGTTTCATGCGGGTCGCACGGTTCCCGCCGATCAGGCCGCGCCCGAGTACGTGCGTGACAAGGTCGCGCAGACGACCGCCGAGCGCATGGCCGACAAAGCGGCCAAATCAGCCAAGGCGGCGCATGGCGCCGAGCCGTCCGCCCAGCCTGCGCCCGACGGCGCGTCCGGCCAACCGGCTCGCGACGAGGCGCGCCCATGAGCGGCGTGCTGCTCACGGACCGCTATATGTCGCCGATGACCGAAAGCGACCTGGACGAAGTCGCCGCGATCGAGAAGCTCGCGTATGAGTTTCCGTGGAGCCGCGGCAACTTCGGCGACTCGCTGCGCAACGGCTATTTCGGCGTTTGTCTGCGTCACGTGACGGGCACTTTGATCGGCTATTGCGTGCTGATGCCGGTCGTCGATGAAATGCATCTGCTGAATCTGTGCGTCGCGCCGCAAGCGCAAGGCGCCGGTGCTGGCCTCGCGCTGCTGCGCGAGGCGGTGCGCATCACGCACGCGGAGAAGCTCGAGGGGCTGCTGCTCGAAGTGCGGCCGTCGAATCATCGGGCGATCCGGTTGTACGAGCGCTTCGGCTTCGCGTCGATCGGCCGGCGCAAAAATTATTATCCGGCGCGGCATCGCGGCCGGGAGGACGCAATCGTGATGCGTCTGTCGTTTGCCACGGAGGGCGAAGATGGCGCTGCATGAATCGGTGCTCGAAGAATTCGGACTTGCGCCGTTGTGGGTGCGTCGCGGACTCGCGGCGCGGCAGGCGGAGGCCGGGCAGGGCAATGCATCGCAGACGCTGCGGGCAGACGCGGACGCAGACGCAGACGACGAGCGTCGCGCGGAGCCTGCGCCTCAGACCACGCGCGAACCTCTGCGCGCATCCGCCGACGTGCAACCGCCGCAAGCGCCGCGTGAATCTGCCCCGCGCTTCGACGAAACCGCCGCGCGCCGCGAGACATCACAACCGCAACCGGACTTTTCAGCCCCGCCGACTTTCGACGCCCCACCCGACGACGACTTCGCGTGGTTCGACGATCCAACCGCATCGACCCCCGCACCCGCAGAAGCGCGCCGCGACGCGCCCGCACTGCCGGCTGTCCACACGCTCGACTGGGACGCGCTCGCTGAGCGCGTCTCCGGATGCGAGGCCTGCCGGCTGTGCGAGAAGCGCACCAACACGGTGTTCGGCGTCGGCGATCGCGAGGCCGACTGGATGCTGATCGGTGAAGCGCCCGGCGAGAACGAGGACCGTCAAGGCGAACCTTTCGTTGGCCAAGCCGGCAAGCTGCTCGACAACATGCTGCATTCGCTCGCGCTCGCGCGCGGCACCAACGTGTATATCGCGAACGTGATCAAGTGCCGGCCGCCCGGCAACCGCAATCCGCAGCCGGACGAGGTCGCGCGTTGCGAACCTTATCTGCAGCGTCAGGTATCGCTCGTGAAGCCGAAGCTGATCGTCGCGCTCGGCCGTTTCGCCGCGCAAAGTCTGCTGAAGACCGACGCGAGCATTTCGTCGCTGCGCGGCCGCGTGCATACGTACGAGGGCGTGCCGGTGATCGTCACCTATCACCCGGCCTATCTGCTGCGTAGCCTGCCCGACAAGGCCAAGGCGTGGACGGACCTGTGCCTCGCGCGTGCCACGTGGCTCGCGAACGGCGGCGCGCCGTCGAACGAGTCAAAGTGACGATCGCCGAGGGACCGGCGGCGCGCATGCCCGCCGCGTCTGTCAGCCGCGCGGCGCTCCTCGATACGTTGCTGGGTTTGGGCGACGATGCTTCAGTCGATGCGCTGCGCGAACCCGCCGTCCGCGATCTCGCCTGGCTGCTGCTGAGTCCCGATCTGTTGCGCCCCCATCCTCCCGCGGGGGCGCTCGCAGATCCCTTCGATACACCGCAGGAATTGCAGGCCACGCTCGACTGGCTGCACGCGCTCGACGCTACTCCGGAACTTCTGCATCAGGATCTCGCGGCAACGCGTATTACGCGTCTTGGCCGCTACGCCGAACGCCTGCTGGGCTTTTTCCTGTGTCATGGGCCGGCGACGCAACTGATCGCAGCGGGTGTGCCGCTACGACACGCGGGCCGCACGCTCGGCGAATGCGATTTCCTCGTGCGCACGCGCGAGGGCGCGCGATTGCATTGGGAACTCGCGGTGAAGTGCTATCTGCATGCGGGCGATTCGAATGGGGCAGAGGCGGCCCGTCTCGCCGATTATGTCGGCCCTAATCTGAAGGACCGTTTCGATCTGAAGCTCGCGCATCTGCTCGATCATCAGTTGCCGCTCAGCGCACGCGACGAATTTGCGTCGACGGGCTATACAGGCGCGTGGACGCCGCAGATGTTCGTCAAAGGCTGGCTGTTTTACCGGCATGGCGTCACGCCCACCGATCCTGCCGAACTCGATCCCGCGCATGGTCGCGGCTGGTGGATTACGCAGCGCGACTGGCCGGCTTTCGCGTGCGCGCACACGGACAAGTGGCGGGTGTTGCCGCGACTCGAATGGCTCGCGCCGCAGTATCGAATGCAAGCCGGCGCGGACGACTCGAGCTATGTCGACGCAAACACGCTTGCCGCGCAAAGCTCACCGCAACACGGCCCGACGATGGTCGCCGGATTCCTTGAAGACGACACGGGACATCTGCTTGAACGCTCGCGCGGCTTTATCGTGCCCGACGACTGGCCCGAGCACGCGCGGCGTTACGCGAAGCAATAACGCCGCTCACCACCACCGATGAAAGTGATGCACCGGCCCCACGCCGTGGCCGACCTCGAGCCGCTCGCTCGCCTGCAACGCGCCGGTTAGATAAACCTTCGCATCGGCCACGGCGCTAGCGAGATCGCCGCGCTGCGGAATCAACGCCGCGATCGCCGACGACAACGTGCAACCCGTTCCATGCGTGTTCTTCACCGGCACGCGCGGACCGCCGAGACGCAGCGTGCCGCTTTCCTGCACGAGCCAGTCGGGGCTATCGGTCGCGCTCAGATGGCCGCCCTTCATCAGCACCGCGCGCGCGCCGAGCCCGCGCAACGCTTCGCCCTGCTCGACCATGCCGGCTTCGTCGGTGGCGGGCTGCATGCCGAGCAACGCGGCCGCTTCCGGCAGATTCGGCGTCAGCAGATCGGCGAGCGGCAGAAGTTCGTCGCGTACCACCGCGACCGCATCGGGCAGCAATAGCGCGTGGTTGCTCTTCGAGATCATCACCGTGTCGAGCACGATGTGTTTGGGCCGGTGGCGGCGCAGCGCGTCGGCGACCGCGCGCGCGATCGGCGCATTCGCGAGCATGCCGATCTTTACCGCGTCGATGCGGATGTCGTCGAACACCGCGTCGAGCTGCGCGGTGATGAAGCCCGGGTCCGGCGCGTGAATCGCGGTGACGCCGCGCGTGTTCTGTGCGGTCAGCGCGGTGATCACGCTCGCGCCATAGGCGCCGAGCGCGGAGAAGGCCTTCAGATCGGCCTGGATGCCGGCGCCGCCGCCGGAATCGGAACCGGCGATCGTCAGCACATTGGGAATCGATTGAGTCATGGTCGAGCGAGGAAGAAGAAGGGCGCGCTCGTGCGTGTCGCGGCCGGCCCGGCGCGGTTGATCAGTGCTTGGCTTCGCCGATCAGCGCGACCGAATCGAACGCGCGCTGGTTCGCCTGATGGCGGCGCATCACGAGCCACATCATCACGCACACGAAGGTGCCGAACAGCACGATCACGACGGTAACCGGCACGTCGAGCCAAACGAGCACCGCGTACAGGCACAGCATCACGAGCACGGACAGGTTCTCGTTGAAGTTCTGCACGGCGATCGAATGGCCCGCCGATAGCAGCACGTGCCCGCGATGCTGCAGCAGCGCATTCATCGGCACGACGAAAAAGCCCGACAGGCCGCCCACGAACATCAGGAAGATATACGCGAAGATCAGATAGCCCGACACGTGCATGCGGCCAAAATAAATGCCCCAGTGCGGGGGGAACAGATCACGCGTGTAGAACGCCATCAGCATCACGGAGATACCCATAACGATGCCGACCGGCAAGACCGACAGCGACTTCTTCAACGGCACACGCGAGGCCGCAAAAATCGCGCCGCCCGCGACGCCGACCGCGACGACCGCCTGCAGGATCGCCGCCTCGGACAGCGACATGCCCAGCGACACCTCGGCCCATTTCAGCACGATGAATTGCAGCGTCGCGCCCGCACCCCAGAACAGCGTGGTCACAGCGAGAGAAATTTGTCCGAGCTTGTCACGCCACAATACGAGAAAGCAGTCGGCGAAATCGGTGATCAGGCGGATCGGCCCGTGTTCCTGGCGCGGATAGCGCGCGCCGGTGTCGGGAATGCGCAGATTGAACAGCGCGGCGACCACGTAGATGCCCATGATCACGAGCATCGCGGCTTCCGCGGGCGTATTCACGGTGGGAACGTGCCATTTGAGGATCGGCGCGGCGATATGCGGACTGATCAGCGCGCCGCCGAGCACCGTGCCGAGAATGATGGAGCCGACCGTGGTGCCTTCGATCCAGCCGTTCGCGGCGACGAGCCGGTCAGGCGGCAACAGTTCGGTGAGAATGCCGTATTTGGCGGGCGAGTAGGCCGCCGCGCCGAAGCCGACGATGCCGTACGCAATCAGCGGATGCGCGCCGACCAGCATCGTGATGCAGCCGACCACCTTGATCGTATTGGTGATGAACATCACGCGTCCTTTCGGACGGGAGTCGGCGAATGCGCCGACGAAGGCGGCAAGAACGACGTACGACAGCACAAAAAACAGCTTGAGCAGCGGCGTCATCCAGTTCGGAGCGTGAAGATCTTTCAGCAGTGCGATAGCAGCGATCAGAAGCGCATTGTCGGCCAGCGACGAAAAAAACTGCGCGGCCATGATGGTGTAAAAGCCTTTTTTCATCTGATGCGATGCTGTCCTCGCTGCGGTCTGTCCGCCCCGGCCGTTTGTTATGCGTCCGGGCTTATGCCGATCGAAATGGGTTGTGCGCACGGCTTTATATCATGAAAATAGGTGGATTCAGACTAGCAGAATCCTTGATCGCACCGCCCAGCGGGCCGCAGAGCGCTGAAAACGCCTTGTAAGCCGCTGATTCGCAAGTGTCTTTTCGAAAAAATCCCATGCCGCGCCCCCTTTCCGCCACGATTCATACCGCTGCTCTCGCCAATAACCTCGCTGTCGCGCGGCGCCATGCGCCGAAATCGAAAATCTGGGCCGTCGTCAAGGCTAATGCCTACGGGCATGGCCTCGCGCGCGTGTTTCCCGGATTGCGCGCGACGGACGGCTTTGGGTTGCTGGACCTCGAAGAAGCGGTGAAGTTGCGTGAATTGGGCTGGGCGGGCCCAATTCTTCTGCTGGAAGGTTTTTTTCGGCCGACCGATATCGACGTAATCGACCGCTACAGCTTGACCACGGCGCTGCATTCGGACGAGCAGCTGCGCATGCTCGAAATGGCGCGTCTGTCGAAACCGGTCAATATCCAGCTGAAGATGAACACCGGCATGAACCGGCTCGGCTACACGGTCGAAAAATTCCGTGCCGCATGGGAGCGCGCGCGCGCCTGCCAGGGCGTCGGCCAGATCACGCTGATGACGCATTTTTCCGATGCCGATGCCGAGCGCGGCATCGCGCATCAGATGGAGGCGTTCGAGCGCGGCGCGCAGGGAATCGCCGGTGCGCGCAGTCTGTCGAATTCGGCCGCGACGCTGTGGCATCCGGAAGCGCATTTCGACTGGGTGCGTCCCGGCATCATCCTGTACGGCGCGTCGCCGTCCGGCGTGACGGCCGCGATCGACGGCACCGGCCTGCAGCCCGCGATGACGCTCGCATCGGAACTGATCGCCGTGCAGACGCTCGGCGAAGGCAGTTCGGTCGGCTATGGGTCGACGTTCACCGCGCGCGCGCCGATGCGCATCGGCGTGGTTGCGTGCGGCTACGCGGACGGCTATCCGCGCGTCGCGCCCGAAGGCACGCCGGTGATCGTCGATGGCGTGCGCACGCGGATCGTTGGACGTGTGTCGATGGACATGCTGACCGTCGACCTGACCCCCGTGCCGACCGCCAACGTCGGCTCGCGCGTGGAACTGTGGGGCACCGCGCTGCCCATCGACGACGTCGCGCAGGCCTGCGGCACGATCGGCTACGAGCTGATGTGCGCGGTCGCGCCGCGTGTGCCGGTTCGGGCGGAGTAACGCGTGGCGAAAGCGAAGACGTTGTACATCTGCGGGGAATGCGGCGGACAGTCGCCGAAGTGGTCCGGTCAATGCCCGTCCTGCCAGGCGTGGAACACGCTTGTCGAATCGGTCGCCGAGGCGCCGTCCGGTCACCGTTTCCAGTCGCTCGCGAAGAGCACACCAGTGCGGCGCCTTGCCGACATCGATGCATCGGACGTGCCGCGCTTTTCCACCGGCGTCAGCGAATTCGACCGCGTGCTCGGCGGCGGCCTCGTGCCGGGCGGCGTGGTGCTGATCGGCGGCGATCCGGGCATCGGTAAATCGACGCTGCTGTTGCAGTCGCTCGCGGAGATCGCCGCGGATAAGCGCGCGCTCTATATCAGTGGCGAAGAATCGGGCGCGCAGATCGCGTTGCGCGCGCAACGGCTCGCGCTGCTCGAACCCGGCTCGAAGGCGAGCGAACTGCAATTGCTCGCGGAAATCCAGCTCGAAAAAATTCAGGCGACGATCACCGAGCAACGGCCCGAAGTCGCCGTGATCGATTCGATCCAGACCGTCTATTCGGATGCTTTGACATCGGCGCCGGGCTCGGTCGCGCAAGTGCGCGAGTGCGCCGCGCAACTCACGCGCATCGCCAAGCAGTCGGGCACGACGATCATCATGGTCGGGCACGTGACGAAAGAGGGCGCGCTCGCCGGGCCGCGCGTGCTCGAACATATCGTCGATACGGTGCTGTACTTCGAGGGGGATACCCACTCGTCGTACCGTCTCGTGCGGGCGATCAAGAACCGCTTCGGCGCGGTCAACGAGCTCGGCGTGTTCGCGATGACCGAGCGTGGTTTGCGCGGCGTCGCGAATCCGTCGGCATTGTTTTTGTCGCAGCACGAGCAGTCGGTGCCGGGTTCGTGCGTGCTCGTCACGCAGGAGGGCACGCGGCCGTTGCTCGTCGAAGTGCAGGCGCTCGTCGATTCGGCCAACGCGCCGAATCCGCGCCGCCTCGCGGTCGGCCTCGAACAGAACCGGCTCGCGATGCTGCTCGCGGTGCTGCATCGGCATGCGGGCATCGCCTGTTTCGATCAGGACGTGTTCCTGAACGCGGTGGGCGGCGTGAAGATCTCCGAGCCCGCCGCAGACCTCTCGGTACTGCTCGCGATTCATTCGTCGATGCGCAACAAGCCGCTGCCGAAAGGGCTCGTCGTGTTCGGCGAAGTCGGCCTCGCCGGCGAAATCCGGCCGTCGCCGCGCGGTCAGGAACGACTGAAGGAAGCGGCCAAGCTCGGCTTCTCGGTGGCGGTGATTCCGAAGGCCAATGCGCCGAAACAGCCGATCGAAGGCTTACAGGTCGTTGCCGTCGAACGGATCGAACAGGCCATCGACCGCGTCCGCACGCTCGAATAGACGGGGGCCGGGACGGCTCGCGGGTACCTTATTCGCTCGCGGTCCGGTAATGCCCTGTAAATATCGCTATATTGGCTGTAACCTGGCCGCCATACCTTTTTCCTAAGCTGTAACGATATGCATCCCTTCTGATGCTCGAAAAAGGATCGCGCTTTGAAACAGTCAGATGAAACCGCTGCCGGCCAGCACATCCAGGTGCGCGGCTGCCGGGTCTCCGCACCGATTCATCAGCCTTGGGGCGGCGCTTGCCGGATCGTCGAGTGGATCGACACCGCGGGGCAGATCTCGCGGCGAGTGGTCGCCGAAGACGTGACAGCCGCCGAAGTGCGCGCCACGATCAGCCGCCATGTGGAAGGTCGCAAGCACTTGCTGTACGACGACGAGAAGTCGCCGCGTCAAACGCTGCCGAGGCAGACGGCGACGCGGCGTTGACGGCGGCGGGTTAGGCTCCGTCGTCGTCTGAATTGGCGGCGCTCGCGGCCACCGCCGCATACGCGTGCGGATTGAACAGCGGATGCTGCGCCGCTTCAGCGGGCGTGAGCACCGGCGACACGCAGCAATCGAGCGATTCCAACGATTCCACCCATTCGCCGAGCGTGCGCGTCGCAATCAATTTGGCGACTTCCTGAATGAGCGCCAGCGCATCGGGACCGCCGATCGCCTGCCCCAGGCTCCAGTGACGCGTCGCCCATTCGGGCCGATCGAGCGCCATGCACAGCGTTTCCCAGAACTTCAATTCGAGCGCGCCGACCGCGAGCCAGCGCTCGTCGCTCGTGCGGTACAGGTTGTAGCAGGGCACGCCGCCGTTCAACAGACCACTGCCCGCGGCAGGCGCCGCCCCTTCGTTGAGCAGCGAGACTTGTGCGACGAAGTTGTGCGCATAGCTCGTGTGCGTCATCGACACATCGACGAAGCGTCCAGCGCCGCCACGCGCGACATGCCAGAGCGCGGCGAGAATCTGCGTGACCGCGCTCAAGGCGCCGCCGAGCAGATCGGCGATCTGGAAGTTCGGCAGGATCGGCGCACCGTCGCGGCTCGCCAGTTGATCGAGCACACCCGCATAGCCGATGTAGTTCAGATCGTGGCCGGCGTGCTCAGCGAACGGACCGTTTGCGCCATATCCGCTGATCGCGCAATAGACGAGGCGCGGATTAGCGGCGCTGAGCGTCGCGTAACCCAGGCCCAGCCGCTCCATCACGCCGGGTCGGAAGCTCTCGATCAGCACGTCGGCTTCGGCCGCGAGCGCGCGCAGCACGTTGCGTCCCGCTTCGGACTTGAGGTCGAGGCGCGTCTCGCGCTTGCCGCGATTGACCATCCGGTAGAACGCACCGGGCCGGCCGGCGACACGATCGCTCGACGACTGCATCATCGTGCGTGTCGGGTCGCCCGTGCCGGGCGCTTCGATCTTCAGCACATCGGCGCCGAGCTCGGCGAGGCGCAGCGCGGCCACCGGACCCGGCAAGAGGCGCGTGAGATCGAGCACGCGCAGTCCTTGCAACGGTGGCGGCACTTCGGTTGCCGTTGCAGCCGCGGGTCCAGACACCGATGACGCGGACGACGAGTTCGCAAATGACAAAGCCAAGCTCCCGTGGATGCCGGCGCGGCCCGGCCGTTGCGTGCCGCTAGCCGATCTGTTCGAGTTCCTCGTGCGTCTCGAGCCATTCGGCTTCGAGCGTGTCGAGGCGCGCGTTCACGTCTGCCTGACGGCGGATCGCCTCCGTCAGTTTGCTCTTCTGCTCCGGCTCGTAACTCGCGGGATCGGCAACGAACGTATCGAGCGTCGTCTTCTCCGCGTTGAGCGCGTCCATTTCCTTTTCGATCTTCGCGATGCGGCTTTGCAGCGGCTTCTTCAGATGCGCGAGCTTCTGCCGCGTTTCCGCTTCGAGGCGGCGCTGCTCCTTGCGATTGACGTTGCTGTCGCCATTTGCCGCGCCGTTGGATGCTGCGTCTGACGCGCCGGACGCATTCGCCTTCAGCGCGGCGCGCTGCTCGGCCGCATGCTGCAGCAGCCAGTCGCGATAGTCGTCGAGATCGCCGTCGAATTCCTGCAGACGATGCTTCGCGACCAGCATGAACTGATCGGTCGTCGCACGCAGCAGATGCCGGTCGTGCGACACCAGAATCAGCGTGCCTTCGAATTGCGCGAGCGCCATCGTCAGCGCGTGGCGCGTTTCGAGGTCCAGGTGGTTGGTCGGTTCGTCGAGCAGCAGCAGGTTCGGCTTCTGCCAGATGATCAGCGCGAGCGCGAGGCGTGCTTTCTCGCCCCCCGAGAACGGCGCGATCTTCGCGGTCGCCATGTCGCCGGAAAAGTTGAAGCTGCCGAGGAAGTCGCGCAGTTCCTGCTCGCGCGTGTCGGGCGCAAGGCGCGCGAGGTGCTGCAACGGCGTGTCGTCCGGGCGCAGCGTTTCGAGCTGATGCTGCGCGAAGTAGCCGATGCGCAGACCCTTGCCCTCGCGCACGTGGCCGCTCAACGGTTCGAGCGTGCCCGCGAGCGTCTTGATCAGCGTCGACTTGCCCTGGCCGTTCGCGCCGAGCAGGCCGATGCGCTGACCGTTCTGGATCGACAGCATCACGCGCTCGACAATCGGAATCTCGCTGCCGTCTTCGGCGTGATAGCCGCAGCGCACGTCTTCCATCACCATCATCGGATTCGGCGCGGAGTCGGGCGTACGGAACTCGAACGTAAACGGCGACGCGACGTGCGCGGGTGCGATCAGCTCCATCTTCTCGAGCGCCTTCACCCGGCTTTGCGCCTGACGCGCCTTGGTGGCCTGCGCCTTGAAGCGGTTGATGTAGCTCTGCAGATGCGCGACCGTGCGCTGCTGCTTTTCGTACGCGCTCTGTTGCAGCGCGATCTGCTGCGCGCGCAGCACTTCGAATTGCGAGTAGTTGCCGCCGTAGCGCTTGATCTGCTGGTTCTCGAGATGCAGCGTGACATTGCAGACGGAATCGAGAAACTCGCGGTCGTGCGAGATCACGATCAGCGTGCCCGCATAGCGATTGAGCCAGTCTTCGAGCCAGACGATCGCATCGAGGTCGAGGTGATTGGTCGGTTCGTCGAGCAGCAGCAGGTCGGAGCGGCACATCAGCGCCTGCGCGAGATTCAGCCGCATGCGCCAGCCGCCTGAGAAGCTGCTGACCGGCTCGCGGGTCTGGTCGAGCGTGAAGCCGAGGCCGAGCAGCAACGCTTCGGCGCGAGCCGGCGCGGTGTAGCCGTCGGCGTCGGCGAACGCGGCGTGGGCTTCGGCTTCGGCCGCGCCGTCGTGCGCCGCGGAGGCCGAAGCGATGCGCGCTTCGATGTCGCGCAGCGCGGCGTCGCCGTCGAGCGTGTAGGCGAGGGCGGTTTTGTCGACGGCGGGCGTTTCCTGCGCGACGTGGGCGATGCGCCAGGTCGGCGGAATCGAGAAATCGCCGCCGTCCGCATGCAGCTCGCCGAGCAGCACGGCGAACAGCGTCGACTTGCCCGCGCCGTTCGCCCCGACGAGGCCGGCTTTTTCACCGGGGTTCAACGTGAACGTGGTGTTGTCGAAAAGCGGCTTGGTGCCGCGCGCGAGGCTGAACTGATTGAAGCGGATCACGACGTGGCCGGCTGAAGAAAACCGCTATTTTAGACTGCCCGGCGGGTTGCCGGGCGCGCGGCGCCGATTGCCCCGCTGTCACATTGAGCGCAGCCGCCATCGGCCATTCGGCCGACTGTATCGGCAGCGCTTTTGGCATAGACTGACGGCTTTCACGGGAGGGCACATGACATCGATCTATTCGTTTTCGGCACGCACGCTCGGCGGCGAGGAAGCGAGTCTCGCGAAGTACCAAGGCAAGGTGATGCTGATCGTCAATACCGCGAGCGAATGCGGGTTCACGCCGCAGTACGCGGGCTTGCAGAAGCTGTACGACGCGTATGCGGCGCGCGGGCTCGCGGTGCTGGGTTTTCCGTGCAACCAGTTCGGCAAGCAGGAGCCGGGCGACGCCGCGCAGATCGGCAGCTTTTGTGAGAAGAACTACGGCGTGACGTTCCCGATGTTCGACAAGATCGACGTGAACGGCCCGAACGCGCACCCGCTGTTCCGCTATCTGACGATCGAGGCGCCGGGGCTGCTCGGTCTCGAAGCGATCAAGTGGAATTTCACGAAGTTTCTGATCGGCCGCGACGGCAACGTGGTCAAGCGCTACGCGCCGCTGACCAAGCCGGAGGCGATCACCGAGGATATCGAAGCGCTGCTGTAAGCGCGAGCGCCTCTACAGGATCGGCGAAAAGAGCCGTGCGACGTGCATCAGCATGCGTCGCAGCGCGTTCGCCTTGCGGTACTCGTCGCGGTCGATTTCGCGCGACTCGGCGAAGTCGTCGAGCAGCATCGTTTCGACTTCGAGCGCGAAACCGCGGTCGACGGTCAGCACCATGATCTCGAAGTTCAGACGGAACGAGCGGTTGTCGAGATTGGCGCTGCCGATCGCGGCCGCGCTGCTGTCGATCAGCACGACCTTCTGGTGCAGGAAACCCGGCTGATAGCGGAAGATGCGAATGCCCGCGCGCAGCGAGTCGTATGCATACAGCTTCGAAGCCTCGAACACCACCCGATGATCGCGCCGGCTCGGAATCAGGATGCGTACGTCGACGCCACGCAGCGCCGCGAGCCGCAACGCGGCGAACACCGCCTCGTCGGGCACGAGGTAGGGCGTCGTGATCCAGATGCGTTCGCGCGCCGCGTTGATCGCTTCGACGAAAAACAGCGAGCAGGTCTCCTGTTTGTCGGCCGGGCCGCTCGGCAGCACGATGCAGTGCATGTTGTTCCCGGCGTGTTCGACGGCGCCGTGGGCGTCGCGCTGCTCGACGGATGGACCGGCAGTTTCGGTGGACGGCACGTCTAACTCGGGCAACTGCTGCGTGGCCCAGTACCAGTCCTCGATGAAGACGAACTGGATGCTGGCGACCGCCGGGCCGCGCACCTCGATGTGCGTATCGCGCCACGGCGACAGCGGCGGCTTCGCGCCCAGATATTCGACGCCGACGTTATGACCGCCAATGAACGCGCGCTCGCCGTCGACCGCCACGATCTTGCGGTGATTGCGGAAATTCAGTTGCAGACGGTTGACGAAGCGGCGGTTCGTCGCGAACGGCTGCATCTCGATGCCGGCCGCGCGCAGTGTCGCGACGTAGCGGTGCGGCAGATCGAAACTGCCGATGCTGTCGTACAGGAAGTACACGCGCACGCCCTGTTGCGCTTTCGCGATCAGCGCGTCCTTCAGCATGTCGCCGAGCGCGTCGTCGCGCACGATGAAGAACTGCACGATCACATAGTGGCGCGCGTTCTGGATCGCGTCGAAGATGGCCTCGAAAGTCGCCGTGCCGTTGATCAGCGTGCGCACGGTATTGCCGGGTAGGAACGGCATGCCACCGAGGCGCGTCAGCGACTGCACGAGCCGCGAGCCGAGCTGCTGCGTCGGCAGCCCCGCCGACGACGCATGCGTGTCCCACACCTGCGGATGCGCGCGCGTGCGCAGCAGCTCGTTCTCGACGCGGCGCGCGTCGGCGTAGCCGGCGAACTTGCTGCGGCCAAGGAACAGATAGGGCACGAGCGTCAGATACGGCATCGCGACCAGCGACACGGCCCACGCGATCGCCCCTTGCGAGGTGCGGGTATGGAGAATCGCGTGAGCGGCCGCGATGATCCCGAGAATGTGGGCAAGGAGAACCAGCGGGCCGACGTGAAGCAGGTCGAATGTCATAAGCTCGCGAACAGTTGGCGAAGCGCCGTGGTTCAGGAAACGGAGGCGGGCACAGGCTCGCTTCGTGGTCTGCGGCGAACGCGTCGGGCAACGAATTCAGACTGCGGCTGCGGCGCCTGAGAAAGCGCCAAAAAACGGCCTAAAAAACACGCGCTAAAAAATAGCGCAAAAACGCGCACGAATAAACCGTGCGTGGTACGACGCGCGGCGCGCGCGTCACTTGCGAAATCCGCTGCAAGCGGCGGCGAGCCGGCGCCGCGCACGCCGCGCGCTCAAACGGACAGCATGCCGAACTCAGACATCAGACCGGCAAGTCGCTGGCCTGGATCAGGAATACGTTGTCGTCGCCGGCGCTGGTCGACAGCCACACGAGGTCGAGACCGCCGAACGCCGCCTCGACGTGCTCGCGTTCGTTGCCGATCTCGATGACGAGCACGCCGTCTTCGGTCAGCCAGTTGCGCGCGTCGGCGATGATCCGCCGCACGATGTCCATGCCGTCGGCGCCACCCGCGAGCGCCATCTCCGGCTCGTGCTTGTATTCGGCCGGCAGCTCCTGCATCGACTTCGCGTTCACGTACGGCGGATTGCTGATGATCACGTCATAGCGGCGCTCGGCGAGCGGCGCGTACAGATCGCCTTCGAACAGCGCGATGCGGTCGTCGAGGTGGTAGTCCAGCACATTGCGCGTCGCGACTTCGAGCGCGGGCGCGGACAGATCGACCGCGTCGACGTCGGCGTTCGGGAACGCATGCGCGGCGAGGATCGCGAGGCAGCCGGAGCCGGTGCACAGTTCGAGCACCGCGCCGACCTGCTCGGGATCTTCGACGTACGGCTGCAGGCCGTCCTGCAGCAGCTCGCCGATGAACGAGCGCGGCACGATCACGCGCTCGTCGACGTAAAAGCGATAGCCGTGCATCCACGCTTCCTGCGTGATGTACGCGGCCGGCACGCGTTCGGCGGCGCGTCGCTCGATCACTTTCAGCACCGCCTCGATTTCGGCCGTGGTCAGGCGCGCGTCGAGAAACGGCTCGAGCAGGTCGAGCGGCAGATGCAGCGTGTGCAGGATCAGATAGGCGGCTTCGTCGTAGGCATTGGCCGACCCGTGGCCGAACGACAGTTTGGCCTCGCTGAAACGCGACACTGCATAACGCAGCAGGTCGCGGACGGTGCAAAAAGGAAGCGTCATCGCAGAGTTCCTGGTTATGCGATCAGTTGTTCGAGCACGCGGCGATACACGTTCTTCAGCGGCTCGATATGGGCGACTTCGATATGTTCGTCGATCTTGTGGATGCTCGCGTTCAGCGGGCCGAACTCGATCACCTGCTTGCAGATGCGCGCGATGAAGCGGCCATCCGACGTGCCCCCGGTGGTCGATAGCTCGGTGTCCACGCCGGTCTCGTCCTTGATCGCCTTTGCGAGCGCGCTCGACAGTTCGCCGCGCGGGGTGAGAAACGGCAGGCCGCTTATTGTCCAATGCAGTTCGTATTCGAGGCCGTGTTTGTCGAGAATCGCGTGCACGCGCTTTTGCAGTCCTTCGACGGTGCTCGCGGTCGAGAAGCGGAAGTTGAACATCACGTCCGCATGGCCGGGGATCACGTTGGTCGCACCGGCGCCGCTGTGGAGGTTCGACACTTGCCAGGTGGTCGGCGGGAAATAATCGTTGCCTTCGTCCCAGCGTTCGGCGACGAGCTCGGCAAGCGCGGGCGCTAGCAGGTGCACCGGATTCTTGGCCAGATGCGGATAAGCGATATGACCTTGCACGCCCTTGACGGTCAGCTTGCCCGACATCGAACCGCGCCGGCCGTTCTTGACCATGTCGCCGAACCGCTCGCTCGACGTCGGTTCGCCGACGATGCAGTAGTCCATGCGCTCGCCGCGCTGTTGCAACGCTTCGACGACTTTGACGGTGCCGTCGGTGGCGGGGCCTTCCTCGTCGCTCGTGATCAGGAACGCGATCGAGCCGCGGTGCTGAGGGTTGGCCGCGACGAACTCCTCGCTCGCGACGACGAAGCCGGCGATCGATGCCTTCATGTCCGCCGCGCCGCGGCCGTACAGCTTGCCGTCGCGCTGGGTCGGCTCGAACGGCGCCGACTGCCATTGTTCGAGCGGGCCGGTCGGCACCACGTCGGTGTGGCCGGCGAACGCGAGCAGCTTGCCCTCGCTGCCGTCGGCGCCGCGCTTGACGGCCCACAGGTTGGTCACGCCGTTGGATTCGATCGTCTCGTGCTCGAAGCCGAGCGCGGCCAGGCGCTCGATCAGCAGACGCTGGCAATGCTGGTCGTCGGGCGTCACGGACGCGCGAGCGATCAGTTGTTCGGTAAGGGCTAGGGTGCCGGACATGGATTCAGTACAAGCCACTTTGAAATGAAAAAATGCCGGCTCGCGGTGAGGCACCGCAGCCGGCAACAGCCTTTGGACGACGCGGCGCGAGGCCGCGCGCTCGACTACCTCGTGCCTGAGCCTGGCGTTTCAGCGTTCGGACCAGGCAAGCTCAGGCAAACAGCGCCGCGTACTCGTCGGCGGAAAACCCGAGCGACTTCACGCGCCCGTTCACGACCAGCACCGGCCGCTTGATCACCGACGGCTTGTGGATCATCAGCGCGATCGCGCCCGGCTGCGTTTCCGCGGCCGCCTTCATGTCGTCGGACAGCGCGCGCCACGTCGTGCCGCGGCGGTTCAGCAGCGCGTCGAGCTTGACGTCCTTCAACCAGTCCTGCACCAGCGGCTCGGTCACGCCGGCCTTCTTGAAGTCGTGAAACTCGAACTCGACGCCGTGCTCTTCGAGCCACACACGGGCCTTCTTCACGGTGTCGCAGTTCGGAATGCCGTAGACGACGGTTTTGGTGCCGCGCGCCATCAGTCGCCTCGCAGCAACTCGTTCAGGCCGACCTTCGCGCGCGTCTTGGCGTCGACCTTCTTGACGATGACCGCGCAGTACAGGCTGTGCGTGCCGTCCTTCGACGGCAGGTTGCCCGCCACCACGACCGAGCCCGCCGGAATGCGGCCGTACGTGACTTCGCCGGTTTCGCGGTCGTAAATCTTGGTGCTCTGGCCGAGGTACACGCCCATCGAAATCACCGAGTTTTCCTCGACGATCACGCCTTCGACGACTTCCGAGCGCGCGCCGATGAAGCAGTTGTCTTCGATGATGACCGGGTTCGCCTGCAGCGGCTCCAGCACGCCGCCGATACCGACGCCGCCCGACAGGTGCACGTTCTTGCCGATCTGCGCGCACGAGCCGACGGTGGCCCACGTGTCGACCATCGTGCCTTCGTCGACGTATGCGCCGATGTTGGTGTACGACGGCATCAGCACGACGTTCTTCGCGATGAACGAGCCGCGGCGCGCGATCGCGGGCGGCACCACGCGGAAGCCGCCGGCCGCGAAGTCTTCAGCGGTGTAGTTCGCGAACTTCGACGGCACCTTGTCGTAGAACTGGCTGTAGCCGCCGGCCGGCATCGGCGCGTTGTCTTCCAGACGGAACGACAGCAGCACGGCCTTCTTCAGCCACTGGTTGACGACCCAGTCGCCGTCCTTCTTTTCGGCGACGCGCAGCGCGCCCTTATCGAGTTGCTCGATCGCGTGGGCGACGGCTTCGCGCACTTCGGCCGGCGCGGCTTTCGGCGACAGCTCGGCGCGGTTGTCCCAGGCGGTATCGATGATGCTCTGAAGTTGTTGCGACATATGCGTGATTTTCTGAAGGGTTGAAGTCTGGAGATGGGGATGCGGTGCGGCTCGGGTGCGGCTCAAGCCGCAGCGAGAGATCGGCAGAATTCGACGATCCGCTGCGCGCCCGCCGTGCATTCGTCGACATCGGCGACGAGCGCGAGGCGCACGAAATTGCGGCCGGGGTTCACGCCGTGCGCGGTGCGCGCGAGGAACGAGCCCGGCAGAACCGTCACATTATAGTCGGCGTAGAGGCGCTGGGCGAACTCGGTGTCCGTGAGGCCGGTGCGCTCGACGTTGGCCCACAGGTAGAACGCGGCGTCGGGCAGGCGCACGTCGAGTACGTCGGCGAGCATCGGCGTGACGGTCGTGAACTTCTGCAGGTACTTCGCGCGGTTCTCGCGCACGTGCGTCTCGTCGCCCCACGCGACCACGCTCGCGCTCTGGTAAACGGTGGAGAGCGCCGCGCCGTGGTACGTGCGGTACAGCAGGAACGACTTCAGAATCGACGCGTCGCCGGCGACGAAGCCCGAGCGCATGCCCGGCACGTTCGAGCGCTTCGACAGGCTCGACAGCATCACGAGGCGCTCGTAGCCGCGGCCGAGCTGGTGGGCCGCTTCGAGACCGCCGAGCGGCGGCTTCGACTCGTCGAAATAGATTTCCGAGTAGCACTCGTCCGACGCGATCACGAAGCCGTAGCGGTCCGATAGCGCGAACAGTTCGCGCCAGTCGTCGAGCGTGAGCACGGCGCCGGTCGGGTTGCCCGGCGAGCAGACGTACAGCAGTTGCGTGCGGGCCCAGACGTCGGCGGGCACCGCCGAGTAGTCGCACGCGAAGTTGCGCGCCGGGTCGCTGTTGACGAAGTAGGGCTGGGCGCCGCCGAGCAGCGCCGCGCCTTCGTAGATTTGGTAGAACGGGTTCGGACAGAGTACGATCGCAGGCTCTCCGTCGGCATCGCGGCGCGGGTTCAGCACCGTCTGCGCGAGCGCGAACAGCGCCTCGCGCGAACCGGACACCGGCAGCACCTCGGTCAGCGGATCGAGCGGCGGCAGGTTGTAGCGTTGTGTGACCCACTTCGCGATCGACTCGCGCAGCGGCGCCGAGCCGAGTGTGGCCGGATAGGCAGCGAGGCCGCCGAGCGAATCGATGACGGCGTCGCGGATGAGTGGCGGCGTCGGATGTTTCGGCTCGCCGATGCCGAAGCTGATATGCGCGAGGCCGGCCGGCGGCGTGACGTCCTTGAAAAGCAGGCGCAGCTTTTCGAACGGATAGGGCTGAAGGGAGGCGAGTAGCGGATTCACGGAACGAGTTGGCCTGATCGGAATGGACGCGGATGAAAGTCGGGACAACCGGGCACGCGCGCCGGCGGGCGTCGGCGCATCAAACATGAATCGGCATCCCTGCGCGCGATGGACTGACCAGCGACGAGCCGGCCACCAGCGGCGGCGAACGGACGATTATAGCGTGGCGCGCCCGCCGGCCAAGCGGGAGCTTGCCGCGCGGCGCGGCAGCAATCCGCGAGGCGGCGCAACGCGCGCCGCGGCGGGAACGGCGCGAATCCGCCACGGTTCGCGCAAAAGAATACGCAGGAGCAGCAATGTACGCAGTAGATCAGCAGACGGCCGGCTGGACCTTCATCCGACCCGCCCACGACGCCCGTCGGAGTCCCGCCCCATGACCAACTGGCTTCGCAACGGCTGGCCGACGCTCGCGATCATGCTGGGCGCGTCGGTCTGGGGGATGGTCTGGTATCCGCTGCGCATGCTCGCCGCGCTAGGCGTAACCGGCACGGCAGCGAGCGCGCTGACGAGCGGCACGGGCTGCCTGTTCGTGCTGCTCGTGCGGCATCGTGCGCTGAAGACCGTGCGGTGGCACTGGCTGCTGCCGGCGCTCGCGCTCGCCGCGGGCGTCACGAATCTCGGCTTCGTGTGGGGCGCGATCCACGGTCAGGTGATGCGGGTGCTGCTGCTGTTTTATCTGACGCCCGCGTGGACCGCGCTGTTCGCGCATTTCATCCTGCACGAGCGGCTCACCTGGCCGGGCGCGGCTCTGGCCGCGCTGTCGCTCGCGGGCGCGATGACGATGCTGTGGTCGCCGCGTCTCGGCATCCCGGTGCCCGGCAATCCCGCCGAATGGGCCGGGCTCGCCGGCGGCATGGGTTTCGCGATGAGCAATGTGCTGATTCTGAAGACGAGCCGCGTGCTGCCGGACATGAAGCCCGAAATGCGCACCGCGGTGATCTTCGGCGGCGCGGCGTTGTTCGGCGCACTCGCGTCGCTAATCGAGCCGATGCCCGCGCCGCCCACCGGCGCGCATCTGGGTACTGCGGCGCTGCTGGTGCTCGGTCTCGGTCTGCTGCTCGCGTCGAACAACATGCTGGTCCAGTACGGGCTTTCGCGTGTGCCGGCCAATCGCGCATCGATCATCATGCTGTTCGAGCTCGTCGTGACGGCGCTCTCGGCGTGGCTGTTCGCCGGCGAAGTACCGGGGCCGCGCGAATGGGCCGGCGGCGCGTGCATCGTGCTCGCATCGGCGTTATCGAGCTGGGTGCATCGGACGAGGACGGCGCCCCCCGATCCGGCCATCGGCGACACGGACGGGCCGAGCGGCGACGATGGACGCGGTGGCCCGTGCGGTGAGCAACGCGGTGACGAACGCGGCCGTGACGGCGACAGCGACGACCACCGAAAGGGCGGTAAGAATCGTCCACGCGCGATGGTATGATTGCCCCTCATTAGCCGGCGCATGCGCACCTGTGCCTTTGATGTGCATGAGCGCATGCAGCCGGCAACCAAAATGCGAAGGCTCGCGAGGTTGCGTGGGGCCGTCCCGCCGCGGCGGTGAACGACTGGCGCAACCTCGCGAGCCACCTATCACACACTCTTTTCAAACAGCGAAATCGCCGTGCGGCTCACCTCGATCAAACTCGCTGGCTTCAAATCCTTCGTCGATCCCACGCATTTTCAGGTCCCAGGCCAGCTGGTTGGCGTGGTCGGTCCGAACGGGTGCGGCAAATCCAACATCATCGACGCCGTGCGCTGGGTGCTCGGCGAATCGCGCGCCTCTGAATTGCGCGGCGAGTCGATGCAGGACGTGATCTTCAACGGCTCGACCGCCCGCAAGCCCGGCAGCCGCGCGAGCGTCGAACTCGTGTTCGACAACGCGGACGGCCGCGCCGCCGGCCAGTGGGGCCAGTATGCGGAGATCGCCGTGAAGCGCGTGCTGACGCGCGACGGCACCTCGAGCTACTACATCAACAATCTGCCGGCGCGCCGCCGCGACATCCAGGACATCTTCCTCGGCACCGGCCTCGGGCCGCGCGCGTACGCGATCATCGGGCAAGGCATGATCGCGCGGCTGATCGAGGCGAAGCCCGAAGAGCTGCGCGTGTTCCTCGAAGAAGCCGCCGGCGTGTCGAAGTACAAGGAGCGCCGTCGCGAGACCGAGAACCGTCTGCACGACACGCGCGAGAACCTGACGCGCGTCGAGGACATCATCCGCGAGCTCGGCGCGAATCTCGAGAAGCTGGAGGGGCAGGCGGTCATCGCGACGCGTTATCGCGAGCTGCAGAGCGACGGCGAGGAAAAGCAGCGTCTGTTGTGGCTGTTGCGCAAGAACGAGGCGGCTGGCGAGCAACAGCGCCAGCAGCGCGCGATCGAACAGGCGCAGATCGACCTCGAGGCGCAAACCGCGAAGCTGCGCGAAGTCGAGGCGGAACTCGAAACGCTGCGCGTCGCGCACTATTCGGCGAGCGACGCGATGCAGGGCGCGCAAGGCGCGCTGTACGAGGCGAACGCGGAAGTGAGCCGGCTGGAAGCCGAGATCCGCTTCATCGTCGAATCGCGCAATCGCGTGCAGGCGCAGATCGCCGCGTTGACCGCGCAGCGCGAGCAGTGGCAATCGCAGGCCGACAAGGCGCAGGACGATATCGCCGACGCCGAAGAGCAACTGGCGGTCGCCGAAGAAAAAGCCGTAATCGCTGAAGAGGACGCCGCCGCTAAGCACGACGCGCTGCCCGCGCTCGAAGCGCGCTGGCGTGACGCCCAGACGGAGCTGAACACCGAGCGCGCCGGCATCGCGCAGACCGAGCAGGCGCTGAAGCTCGAAGCCGCGCATCAGCGCAATGCCGACCAGCAATTGCAGCAACTGCAACAGCGCCAGGAGCGGCTGAAATCGGAAGAAGGCGGGCTCGATGCGCCCGACGAAGCGCAGCTCGAAGAGTTGCGCATGCAGCTCGCCGAGCACGAGGAAATCCTCCACGACGCGCAGGGACGCCTCGCCGACGCGCAGGAAACACTGCCGCGGCTCGACGGCGAACGGCGCGCCGCGCAGGAGCGCGTGCAGGCCGAAAGCGCGCAGATTCATCAGCTCGATGCGCGCCTCGCCGCGCTCAAGCAGCTGCAGGAAAACGTGCAGACCGAAGGCAAGATCCAGCCGTGGCTCGACAAGCACGAATTGGGCAGCCTGCCGCGTCTGTGGAAGAAGCTGCATGTCGAGGCCGGGTGGGAAACCGCGCTCGAAGCAGTGCTGCGCGAGCGCCTCGCCGCGCTCGAAGTGTCGAATCTCGACTGGGTGAAGGCGTTTGCAACCGACGCGCCCCCCGCCAAGCTCGCGTTCTACGCACCGCCCGCGGCCGGTCAGCCGGCCCCGGTGGCGGGCGCGCTGCGCTCGCTGCTGTCGCTCGTGCGCATCGAGGACGCGGGAATCCGCGCGGTGCTGACCGACTGGCTCGGCCTCGCCTATGTCGCCGACGATCTGCAGCAGGCGCTTTCGATGCGCGCGCAGTTGCCCGAGGGCGGTGCGTTCGTCGTGAAGGCGGGGCATGTGGTCACGCGCGTCGGCGTGCAGTTGTACGCGGCCGATTCCGAACAGGCCGGCATGCTCGCGCGTCAGCAGGAAATCGAAAACCTCGGCCGCCAGGTGCGCGCGCAGGCCTTGCTCGCCGATGAGGCGAAGGCCGCCGCGATCCGCGCCGAAGCCGCGCACACGCAAGCCGCGCAGGCGCTCGCCGAAATGCGTCAGCAGGCCGAACGCGCGACGCAGCGTGTTCACGCGTTGCAGATGGACGTGCTGAAGCTCACCCAGGCCCACGAGCGCTACACGCAGCGCAGCACGCAGATTCGCGAGGAACTCGAAGAGATCGCCGCGCAGGTCGACGAGCAGCGAGCGCTGCGCGCCGAATCGGAAGCGAACTTCGAGCGTCACGATGGCGAACTCGCCGAACTGCAGGCGCGCTTCGAAGACCACCAGCTCGCCTTCGAAGCGCTCGACGAAGAACTGACGACCGCCCGTGGCGAAGCACGCGACCTCGATCGCGCCGCCACCGACGCGCGCTTCGCCGCGCGCAACATGGCGAACCGCATCGACGAATTGAAGCGCAGCATTCAGGTCGCGCACGAGCAGAGTGAGCGCGTCGCGGGCTCGCTCGAAGACGCGCGCGCCGAGCTCGAAACGATCAACGAGCAGACCGCGCACACCGGTCTGCAGGACGCGCTCGATATCCGCGCCGTCAAGGAAGAGGCGCTGCGCGCCGCGCGCGTCGAGCTCGACGACCTGACCGCGAAGCTGCGCTCGGCCGACGAAACGCGCCTCACCGCCGAGCGCGCGCTGCAGCCGTTGCGCGACCGCATCAACGAATTGCAGCTGAAGGAGCAGGCCGCGCGCATCAACGGCGAGCAGTTCGTCGAGCAGTTGAGCGCGGCCGGGGTCGATGAAGCCGAGCTGCAAGCCAAGCTGACGCCGGACATGAAACCGTCGTACCTGCAGGGTGAAGTCACGCGCATCAACAACGCGATCATCGCGCTCGGGCCGGTCAACATGGCCGCGCTCGACGAGCTGAAGGCCGCGACCGAGCGCAAGAGCTTCCTCGATTCGCAGTCGGCCGACCTGACGAGCGCGATCGAAACGCTCGAAGACGCGATCCGCAAGATCGACGCCGAAACGCGCACGCTGCTGCAAAGCACGTTCGACGAAGTGAACCGTCATTTCGGCGAGCTGTTCCCGCGTCTCTTCGGTGGCGGCCAGGCGAAGCTGATCATGACCGGCGACGAAATCCTCGACGCCGGTGTGCAGGTAATGGCGCAGCCGCCGGGCAAGAAGAATTCGACGATTCACCTGTTGTCGGGCGGCGAGAAAGCGCTGACCGCGACCGCGCTCGTGTTCGCGATGTTCCAGCTGAATCCGGCGCCATTCTGTCTGCTCGACGAGGTGGACGCGCCGCTCGACGACGCCAACACCGAGCGGTTTGCGAACCTGGTACGGGCGATGTCGGACAAAACCCAGTTCCTGTTCATCTCGCACAACAAGATCGCGATGGAGATGGCGCAGCAGCTGATCGGCGTGACGATGCAGGAGCAGGGCGTCTCGCGGATCGTTGCGGTCGACATGGAAACGGCGGCGGGTTTCGCCCAGAATATCGTTTGAGTTAACGCCTGCGCGGGCATCCGCATCCAGCGCAGCGGCCTCGATGAGAGCCGCGCGGTACGTGGAGCGGACGACAGGCCCGCGTGGATAGAAGAATTGCTGATGGAGCATGCATGGACGAGTTGACACTCGGTTTGATCGGCGCAGGTGCCGTGGTGGTGGGGGGCGTGGTCGTGTACAACGCGTGGCAGGGCGCGAAAGTGCGTCGCAAGATGCCCCGACCGATGCCGGCCGACACCGCCGAGAGCTTCGCGCGGGACGAGCACGAGGAGCAGAGCCCGTTCATCGAGCCGGCCCGGCCGACCACGCGGCGCGAGCCCAGCGTGAGCGCCGAGGCGACCGCGCACCCGAGCGCCGCGCGCGTCGAGCCGACGTTCGGCGCGGGCGCGGCGCCGCTCGATACACCGGCCGATATCCAGGCTGAGATGACGTCGCCGAACGGTTATCCGTCGGCGGATTCCGATACCGCCGGCGAAGGCGAGCACGCGGCGGCGCAGGACGCGGACGTGGAGCGGCCCGCGGCCGAAGCGCCCGCGGCCCAGCCGGCGTCCACCGAGCACGAGCGCGTCGAACCGATCCTGCCGGCCGCCACGACGATCTCGTCGGCGCCTCCGGCCATCGTCGACCGGCGCATCGACTGTATCGTGCCGGTCCGGCTGAACGGCCCGGTGGCCGGCGACAAGGTGCTGCCGCTCGCGCAGCGCTTGCGTCGCGCGGGCAGCAAGCCGGTGCATATCGAAGGCAAGCCCGAAGGCGGCGGCGCGTGGGAGCTGCTGCAGAACGGCACGCGCTATGAAGAACTGCGCGCGGCCGCGCAGCTCGCGAACCGCAGCGGCGCGCTCAACGAGCTCGAATTTTCCGAGTTCGTGACCGGCGTGCAGCAGTTCGCCGACGCGCTCGACGCCGCGCCGGAATTCCCCGACATGCTCGAAACCGTCGCGATGGCGCGCGAGCTCGACGGCTTTGCCGCCCAGTGCGACGCGCAGCTGTCGATCAACGTGCTGTCGGACGGCGCACCGTGGTCGGCCAACTACGTGCAGGCGGTCGCGTCGCAGGACGGCCTGCTGCTGTCGCGTGACGGCACGCGCTTCGTCAAGCTCGACGCGCGGCAAAACCCGGTATTCATGCTGCAGTTCGGCGACACCAACTTCCTGCGCGACGACCTCACGTACAAAGGCGGCGAGATGATCACGCTGGTGCTCGACGTGCCGGTCGCCGACGAAGACATCCTGCCGTTCCGTCTGATGTGCGATTACGCGAAGTCGCTGGCCGAGCGCATCGGCGGACGCGTGGTCGACGACGGCCGCCGGCCGCTGCCCGAAAGCGCGCTGCTCGCGATCGAAAAACAGTTGATGACGCTGTACGCGAAGCTCGAACAGGCGGGCATTCCGGCGGGTTCGCCGGCCACTCGGCGCCTGTTTAGCCAGTAAGCCGGTTTCAGCGTTCCACGCGTTTTGACGACGGCCGCACGATGTGCGGCCGTCGTCGTTTCCGGCTTGCGTTGCAGCATGACGCGCCCGGTATTCACCGATGTAAAGGGGCACGCTTCCTGCGATAATCCGATGTCCGACTTTCATCTCGAGAAGCCTCCGACAGCATGGCCCGATCCTCCGTCCCTTCTTCCGCAACCAGCGCTCCGGCCGAACGGGCCGCGTGGTTGCGCGCGGAACTCGAACGCGCGAACTACGCGTACTACGTGCTCGACCAACCGGACCTGCCGGATGCCGAGTACGACAAGCTGTTCAAGGAGCTGGAGGGCATCGAGGCCGAGCATCCGGATCTGATCGTGCCTGATTCGCCGACGCAGCGAGTCGGTGGCGAAGCCGCGAGCGGCTTCGAGCCGGTCGTCCACGATCAGCCGATGCTGTCGCTGAACAACGGTTTCGCCGACGAAGACATCGTCGCGTTCGACAAACGCATCGGCGACGCGCTCGGCAACAACGCGAGCGAGCCGCCGGTGCCCGTCGACTACGCGGCCGAGCTGAAATTCGACGGTCTCGCTATCTCGCTGCGCTATGTCGACGGCGTGTTCGTGCAGGCGTCCACGCGCGGCGACGGCACGACCGGCGAGAACGTCACCGAAAACGTCCGCACGATCCGCTCGATTCCGCTGAAGCTGAAGGGCAAGCGCGTACCGCACGTGCTCGACGTGCGCGGCGAAGTGCTGATGTTCAAGCGCGACTTCGAGCGCCTGAACGAACGCCAGCGCGCCGCCGGGCAACGCGAATTCGCGAACCCGCGCAACGCGGCGGCCGGCAGCTTGCGCCAGCTCGATTCGAAGATCACCGCGCAGCGGCCGCTGTCGTTTTTCGCGTATGGGATCGGCGTGCTTGACGGCATCGAGATGCCGCCCACGCATAGCGAACTGCTCGACTGGTACAAGGAGATGGGCTTGCCGGTCAATGGCGAGCGCGCGGTCGTGCAGGGCGCCAAAGGCTTGCTCGGCTTCTTCCACGCGGTCGGCGAGAAGCGCGACAGGCTGCCGTATGACATCGACGGCGTGGTCTATAAGGTCAACCGGCGCGACGAGCAGGACAGGCTCGGCTTCGTATCGCGCGCGCCGCGCTTCGCGCTCGCGCACAAATTTCCCGCGCAGGAAGCGCTGACGAAGCTCGTCGCGATCGACGTGCAGGTCGGCCGCACCGGTGCGATCACGCCGGTCGCGCGGCTGGAGCCGGTGTTCGTCGGCGGCGCGACGGTCACGAACGCGACCTTGCACAACGAAGACGAAGTGCGCCGCAAGGATATCCGCATCGGCGATACGGTGATCGTGCGGCGCGCCGGCGACGTGATTCCGGAGGTGGTCAGCGCGCTGCTCGACCGGCGTCCGGCCGACGCGCGCGAGTTCGTGATGCCGACGCAGTGTCCGGTGTGCGGCTCGGCGATCGAGCGGCTGCCCGACGAGGCGATTGCACGCTGCACGGGCGGACTCTTCTGTCCGGCGCAGCGCAAGCAGGCGCTGTGGCACTTCGCGCAGCGCCGCGCGCTCGATATCGACGGCCTCGGCGAGAAGATCATCGATCAGCTGGTCGAGCAGAACCTGGTCCGCACGCCGGCCGATCTGTTCAATCTCGGCTTTGCGACGCTCGCGGAGCTCGACCGCTTCGCCGATAAATCGGCGCAGAACCTGCTCGACTCGCTCGAAAAGGCCAAGCACACGACGCTCGCGCGTTTTATCTACGCGCTGGGGATTCGCCATGTCGGCGAATCTACCGCGAAGGATCTGGCGAAGCACTTCGGCTCGCTCGATCCGATCATGGATGCGTCGCTGGAAGAACTGCTCGAAGTCAACGACGTGGGGCCGGTCGTCGCCGAATCGATCCACCAGTTCTTCGCCGAGGACCACAACCGCACGGTGATCGAGCAGCTGCGCGCGCCGGGCAGAGTCACGTGGTCCGAGGGGCCGCCCGCGCCGAAGGCGCCGCAGGGCGTGCTGGCCGGCCAGACGGTCGTGCTGACCGGCACGCTGCCGAACCTGTCGCGCGAGGACGCGAAGGAAATGCTCGAAGCGGCCGGCGCGAAGGTGGCGGGGTCGGTATCGAAGAAAACCAGTTACGTGGTGGCGGGCGCCGACGCGGGCAGCAAACTCGCGAAGGCCGAGGAACTCGGCATCCCCGTACTCGACGAAGATGGTATGCGCAAGCTCCTGGAGGGGCACTGATGATTCACGACATTCTGAAGATGGGCGATCCGCGCCTGCTGCGAATCGCCGAGCCGGTCGATCACTTCGACACGCCCGAGCTGCACCGGCTCGTCGAAGACATGTTCGAGACCATGCACGCGGCGAATGGCGCGGGTCTTGCGGCACCGCAGATCGGCGTCAATCTGCAGGTGGTGATCTTCGGCTTCGGTTCGAACGAGCGCTATCCGGACGCGCCGCCGGTGCCGGAAACGGTGCTGATCAATCCGACCATTACACCGGTATCGCAGGACATGGAAGAGAGCTGGGAGGGCTGCCTGTCGGTGCCGGGACTGCGCGGCGTGGTGAGCCGCTTTTCGATGATCCGATATCACGGCTTCGATCAGTTCGGCAATCCGATCGATCGCGTCGCCGAGGGCTTTCATGCACGGGTCGTGCAGCACGAATGCGATCATCTGATCGGCAAGCTGTATCCGATGCGGATTACCGATTTCTCGAAGTTCGGCTTCACCGAGATCCTGTTCCCCGATCTCGATCCGAATAGCGACGACTGACGCAGCTGCCGTCAATAAAAAACCCACGCCTAAGTGCGTGGGTTTTTTATTGTGCCGATGCGCCCGCTCTGAGCAAGGAGGCGCATTCGACTGGCCTCAGAACGACTCGTCTTCCGACAGATAGCGCCACTGTCCCGGCGGCAGCGCGCCGAGCATCACGTTGCCCATGCGCACGCGCTTCAGGCCCACCACTTCGAGACCGACCAGTTCGCACATGCGGCGAATCTGACGCTTCTTGCCTTCGCGCAGCACGAAACGCAGCTGCTCGCCGTTTTGCCAACTGACTTGCGCGGGCTTCAGCGCGACATCGTCGAGCGACAGGCCGTGGCGCAGCAGCGCGAGTTTTTCGGCCGGGAAGTGGCTTTCGACGTCGACCGTGTGATCGCCGTAGGCGACGCGCACCAGATACTCCTTGTCCACATCCGAGTGACCGCCGATCAGTTGCTTCGCGATGCGGCCGTCCTGCGTCAGCACCAACAAGCCCGTCGAATCGATGTCGAGACGTCCGGCCGGCGCGAGCTGGCGCAGATGCGACACCGAGAAGCGGATGCCCGAATGGTCGCCTTCCCAGCGATTTTCCGGCGTGACGAGCGTGATGGCCGGCTGGTAGCCGTCCTCCGCCTGTCCCGACACGAGGCCGACCGGCTTGTGGACGATCACCGTCACCTGGCTCGACTGAAAGGCTTCGGCGGCGGGGTCGATGTCGATGCGCTGATCCGGGAACACCTTCGTGCCGAGTGTGTCGACGCGCTCGCCGTCGACCATGACCCAGCCTTTCTCGATCCATTCGTCGGCCTCGCGGCGCGAGCACAGCCCGAGCTTGGACATCAGCTTCGACAGACGCAGCATGCCCGGCGCGTCTTCGCGATCGCGGCGGGGCGGGTGCGGGGCGTCGACGGGTTGGGCTGTTGCCGATTCCGCGGCTCGCGGCTTGGCGGCGCGGGCTGGCCGATCGTCGCTGAAGCGGCGGTTCGCGGCGGGCAACGTGTCGTCGAAGCCGCGCGCAGGGCGCTCGCGACGCTCGGTGCGTTCACCGCCGCGTGCGGCGCGCTCGCCCGACTCGCGGCGCGAGGGCGCCCAGTCGCCGCGTGCACCGCGCTCGCCGCGGTCCTCATGCTCGCCGCGCGCTGGGCGCTCGGTGCGCTCGCCGTAGCCGCCTTTTGCCGGCTTCGCGAAGCTGCGCTCGCCACGCTCGCCTTCGAAGCGGCGCGGGGCGCTGTCGCTGCGGGCGCCTCGATCGCCGCGACGCTGCTGCGGCTCGCCGCGATCGCTGCCGAAGCGCGGACGGTCGGCGGCATCGCGCTCCCGGCGCACCGGGCGGTCGCCACGCGCGCCGCCTTCCGACGGCCTGCCTGCGCCTGCGCGCGGACCGCTGAACGGACGGCGTTCGCCGTCGTCGCGGCGCGGTGCGCGCTCGCCGCGCTCGCCGAATTCGCGTCGAGGAGCACGTTCGCCACGCTCAGCGCTGCCTTCGAAACGACGGGGCGCGCGCTCGGCCCGCTCGCCGAATTCGCGCCGAGGAGCCCGTTCGCCACGCTCAGCGCTGCCTTCGAAACGGCGGGGCGCGCGCTCGGCCCGCTCGCCGAATTCGCGCCGAGGGGCGCGTTCGCCACGCTCATCGCTGCCTTCGAAGCGGCGCGGCGCGCGCTCGGCCCGCTCGCCGAATTCGCGTCGAGGAGCGCGTTCGCCACGCTCAGCGCTGCCTTCGAAACGACGGGGTGCGCGCTCGGTCCGCTCGCCGAATTCGCGCCGAGGGGCGCGTTCGCCACGCTCAGCGCTGCCTTCGAAGCGGCGCGGCGCGCGCTCGGCCCGCTCGCCGAATTCGCGTCGAGGAGCACGTTCGCCACGCTCAGCGCTGCCCTCATAACGACGCGGTGCGCGTTCCCCACGCTCAGCCGCACTTTCGAAGCGGCGTGGTGCGCCGGCGGCAGCCGTGCCCCGTTCGCGCGCACCCGGCCCTTCGGCACGCGGCGCACGTGCACCGGCGCCCGCCGGCTTTGCGCCGACCGGTCGCTTCGCACCGCCACCCGTCGATGCCGCGCCTTCGCGCTTCGCGCCGCCCTCGGCCTCGAAGGGCTTCGGCCGCTCTGGACGGGTCGGCTTACGCGCCGACGCGCTGCCGGGGCGGACAGGGGCGCGTTCGGACGACGCCGGCCGCGGATGCTTCGCTGTTAATTTGATTCGCATGAAATCTCACACTGCGATCGCGCGCAGTAGTTCGGTCTCGACCTGAATTTGCAGGCGGTTGTCCGACAGGCTGTGCCCTTCGAGCAGGAACACGTCTTCGACGCGTTCGCCGAGCGTATTGATCCGCGCCGAGGCGACGCCGACCCGGTGCTCGGCCAGCACGCGCGCGATCGAATAAAGAAGGCCCGGCCGGTCGTTCGCCGACACGGACAGGATGTAGTATTGGCCGCGCTCATCGGCCCGCAGGTCGACGCGCGGCGTAATCGGGAAGGTACGCGACAGCCGCGACAGCCGGCCCTTCGACGGTCCCGGCAGCAAGGTGCCGTGGCCCGCGAGGCGTGCGGTCAGCTCCTGTTCGACCAGATTGGCGATGTCGCGATAGTGCACGTCCTCTTCGGTGTGCGTGACGAGGAAGTTGTCGAGCGCGTAACCGTGGCGCGTCGTGCTGACGCGCGCATCGAGCACCGACAGGCCGTTGCGGTCGAAATACGCGCAGATGCCCGCGAACAGATCGGGCTGGTCCTTCACGTAGACGAGCACCTGCAGCGCGTCGCCGATCGGCGACGGCCGCGCGCGCACGAGCGGCGTCGGCGTTTCGACGTGGCGGTACAGCACGCGCGTTTGCCACGCGATGTCCGCCGCGTCGTGGCGCAGGAAGTAGCCGACGTCGAGTTTGTCCCACAGCGCGCGTTGCGCGCCTTCCGGCACGGTTTCGAGACGCAGCAGCGCGAGCGCTTCCTCCTTGCGCGACTTCAGCTCCGAATGCTCGTCCGGTTGAGCGCCGCCCAGCACGGCGAGCGTGGTGCGGTAGAGGTCTTCGAGCAGCTTGCCTTTCCACGTGTTCCAGACCTTCGGGCTGGTACCGCGGATGTCGGCGACGGTCAGCAGATAGAGCGCAGTTAGACGCCGCTCGGTGCCGACCAGATCGGCGAAGCGCTTGATCACTTCGGGGTCGCTGGTGTCCTGCTTCTGCGCGACCTGGCTCATCGTCAGGTGCTGCTGCACGAGCCACACGACCAGTTCGCCATCCTCGCCTTCGATGCCGTGCTGCCGGCAAAAGCGCCGCGCGTCGGCCATGCCGAGCGTGGAATGATCGCCGCCGCGCCCCTTCGCGATGTCATGAAACAGCGCGGCCACGTACAGCACCCACGGTCGGTCGAAGTTGGCGATCAATTGGCTGCAGAACGGGTATTCGTGCGCATGCTCGGCGATCGCGAAGCGGCGCAGATTGCGCAGCACCATCAGGATATGCTGATCGACGGTGTACACGTGATACAGGTCGTGCTGCATCTGCCCGACGATGCGCCGGAAATTCAGCAGATAACGCCCGAGCACGCTGGTTTGGTTCATCAGCCGGAACGCATGCGTGATGCCGGCCGGCTGTTTCAGGATTTCCATGAACAGCCGGCGGTTTTCCGGGTCGCGCCGCCAATGCTGGTCCATCACGTCACGGGCGTTGTAGATCGCGCGCAGCGTGCGCGCCGACAGACCCTTCACGCCGGGCGTGCGCTCGTACAGCAGGAACGCTTCGAGGATCGCGTTCGGCTCGCGCTGGAACACGTCGTCGGACGTGATTTCGAGCATGCCCTGCTTTTCGACGAAGCGATCCGACAGCACGCGCGTGATGCCGCTCGTGCTGGGAAACAGCTGCGCCTCGATGTTCTGGATCAGGATCGTCGCGAGCTGTGTAACCGCTTTCGCGGCCCAGTAGTAGCGGCGCATCAGTTGCTCGCTCGCGCGCTTGGTCGCGGTCGGCTGGAAGCCGAAGCTTTCGGCGACCGGCGTCTGCAAGTCGAACACCAGGATGTCCTGACGGCGCCCGGCGATCACATGCAGCCGCGCGCGCAGCGACTTCAGGAAGCCCTCGTTGAGGCGCAGCTCGCGCGCTTCACGCTCGGTGATGAGTCCGCGCGCTTCGAGCTCGCGCCAACTGCTGCCGAAGCCGGCCGCCTGCGTGATCCACAGGATCAGCTGCAGATCGCGCAGCCCGCCCGGGCTTTCCTTGATATTCGGCTCGAGCGCGTACGGCGTGTCCTGAAACTTCGCGTGACGCTGGCGCATTTCGAGCACCTTCGCCTGGAAGAACGCCTTCGGGTCGAGCGCCGCACGGTAGCGTTGGGCGAAATCGTCGAACAGCGCGGTGCTGCCGGTGATGCGGCGGGCTTCCAGCAGCGAGGTACGCACCGTGACGTCGTTGGCCGCTTCCTCGAGGCACTGCGACACGCTGCGCACGCTGCTGCCGAGTTCCAGCCCGAGATCCCAAGCGAGGCTGATGAAGCGCTCGATGCGCGCCTCCAGATGCTCGAGCCGCGTGTCGGGCAGCAGCACCAGGATGTCGATGTCGGAGTGCGGCGCGAGTTCGCCGCGCCCATAGCCGCCGACCGCGACGAGCGCGAGGTCGTCGGGCAGCTCGCAGGTGTCCCACGCGGCGCGCAGTGAATGGTCCGTGGCGCGCGCGAGGGCGGCCATCAACGCATCGACGTTGGTGGCCGTTCGAAAGCGTTCCAGCAACTGGGCTTTGGCCACTTTGTAGTCCGCCTTGAGCGACGAGGCATGGGAGGAGGCGACGGCTGGAACGCTACTCATTGGCAGGCGGAAGGTGAGGTCGGGATCGGTCAGGCGGTGGCCGCAACCACGGGCGGACGCGCGGGCGTGCCGGCCGACACCGTCAGCACGTCGTAGCCGGTTTCTGTGACGAGCACCGTGTGCTCCCACTGCGCGGACAGGCTGCGGTCCTTGGTCTTGACGGTCCACTGGTCGGGCATCGTGCGGATGTCGCGGCGGCCGGCGTTGATCATCGGTTCGATCGTGAAGATCATGCCGGCCTGCAATTCGAGCCCGGTGCCGGGGCGGCCGTAGTGCAGGATTTGCGGGTCTTCGTGGAACACGGTGCCGATGCCGTGGCCGCAATATTCGCGCACCACGCTGTAGCCGAGGCCTTCGGCGTGCTTCTGGATCGCATAGCCGATGTCGCCGAGATGCGCGCCGGGGCGCACCTGGTCGATGCCGAGCCACATGCACTCGAAGGTAGCCTGCACGAGGCGCTTCGCCATGATCGACCCCTCGCCGACGATGAACATGCGGCTCGTGTCGCCGAAGTAGCCGTCCTTGATCACGGTGATGTCGATGTTCAGCGCGTCGCCGTTTTTCAGGGCCTTGTCGCCCGGAATGCCGTGGCAGATCACGTCGTTGACGGAAATGCAGGTGGCTTTCGGGTAGGGCGGGTAGCCGGGCGGCTGGTAATTCAGCGGCGCGGGGACCGTGCCCTGGTCCTTCAGCATGTATTCGTGGCACAGGCGGTCGAGCTCGCCAGTGGTGACGCCGGCCTTGACGAACGGCGTGATGTAGTCGAGCACTTCGCTCGCGAGCCGACAGGCGACGCGCATCTTCGCGATATCGTCTTCGTTTTTGATGGTGATAGCCATGGTTTCCTCGGAAGCCTTGCTGGGTAAGGCTTGCTGGGTGTTGCGGTGGCCTGGCGGGGGGGCGTTTTCCTGACGCGGAATGCCGGTCGATCCTTGACGATCCCCCGCGCGTGGCGGAATCGAGCCATTTTACAGCAGTGGGCGCGGGGTCGTTGCGCTGGATCGGGTGGTAATGGGCTAAAAGCGACCAAAATCGGCCAATTGGTGGGCCAACGGACGCCAAGCCGGGCTTCGGGACCGGCTGCGCGCTCCCGTGCCCATGGCTACCGGCCGGCGGTTGGGTCGGTTGAGTCGGTCGATAGTCGCGTGCTATACTCTTTGGCTAAGTCGGTCCTAGTCCGCTTTTATTCGCGAGTACGCAAATTCGCGCATGGCAGCTGGGCGGAACCGGCTTCTCGCGGCACTGTGGTTCCTGGCGTCGTGAGTTTGAGAAAGCAGTGTCAGGCAACCAATTCGCAAGCCGGCGCACCCAGGGTGTCACCGCGTTCCAGCCAAAATACAGGCGGGCGCGGCCGATACGGCAGCCGGCTTAAGACCCAACCCTCGTGGAGAATTTCATGGCAGTTACGATGCGTCAAATGCTGGAAGCAGGTGTCCACTTCGGTCACCAGACCCGCTTCTGGAACCCGAAGATGGCTCCCTTCATTTTCGGTCATCGCAACAAGATTCACATCATCAACCTCGAAAAGACGCTGCCGATGTACAACGACGCGCTGAAGTACGCGCGTCAGCTGGCATCGAACCGCGGCACGATCCTGTTCGTCGGTACGAAGCGTCAATCGCGCGACACGATCGCCCAGGAAGCGCAACGCGCTGGTATGCCGTTCGTGAACGCACGCTGGCTCGGCGGCATGCTGACCAACTTCAAGACGCTGAAGGTATCGATCAAGCGCCTGAAGGACATGGAAGCGGCGCTGGAAGCCGGTGAAACCGAGCGCATGAGCAAGAAGGAAGCGCTGCTGTTCGAACGCGAAATGGCCAAGCTGCAGAAGTCGATCGGCGGCGTGAAGGATATGGGCGGCATTCCGGACGCGATCTTCGTCGTTGACGTCGGCTACCACAAGATTGCCGTGACCGAAGCGAACAAGCTCGGTATTCCGGTCATCGCCGTGGTCGATACGAACCACTCGCCGGAAGGTGTGGACTACGTGATCCCGGGTAACGACGACGCCAGCAAGGCCGTCGCTCTGTACGCGGCCGGTGTGGCAGATGCGATCCTCGAAGGCCGCGCCAATGCGGTCAACGAAGTGGTCCAGGCAGCACGTGGCGGCGACGGCGACGAGTTCGTCGAGGTCAACCCGGAAGCGTAGGGCTGCCCAGTGTCCGACATAAAAGGGGGCTTTCTACAGGCCCCCTTTTTTTAAGCCGCGACGCTTGTAACAGATGTTGTAACGGGCATCTGGCAGAGTGCTCGAGGTAGCGTGAGGCGCGTCGCTCGCAAAATTACGCGAAAACGCTGAAACGAATTCCTGCCGCCGGCATCGAAGTGCGGGCGGCGTGTGACAGACAGAACTCAAGGAGCAAATGATGGCGGCAATTACCGCAAGCATGGTTGCAGAACTGCGCGCGAAGACCGACGCGCCGATGATGGAATGCAAGAAGGCGCTGACGGAAGCCGAGGGCGATCTGGCGCGCGCTGAAGAGCTGCTGCGTGTGAAGCTCGGCAACAAGGCGAGCAAGGCGGCATCGCGCGTGACGGCTGAAGGCGTCGTCGCATCGTTCATCGGCGGCAACGCTGGTTCGCTCGTCGAGCTGAACTGCGAAACCGACTTCGTCTCGAAGAACGACGATTTCCTCGCGTTCTCGAAGAAGGTCGCCGAACTCGTCGCGACGCAAAACCCGGCTGACGTCGCCGCGCTGTCGGCACTGCCGCTCGATGGCTCGACCGTCGACGCAGTCCGTCTCGCGTTGGTCGGCAAGATCGGCGAAAACATGTCTATCCGCCGTTTCGTGCGCTTCGAAACCGCCAACAAGCTCGCCGCGTACCTGCACGGCACGCGCATCGGCGTGCTGGTCGAGTACACCGGCGCGGACGAGCAGGTGGGCAAGGACGTGGCGATGCACATTGCCGCGATGAAGCCGGTTTCGCTGTCGTCGGACGACGTGCCGGCGGACCTGATCGCCAAGGAACGCAGCATCGCTGAACAGAAGGCGGCCGAATCGGGCAAGCCGGCTGAAATCGTCGCGAAGATGGTCGACGGCAGCGTGCAGAAGTACCTGAAGGAAGTGTCGCTGCTGAACCAGACGTTCGTGAAGAACGACAAGCAGACGATCGAGCAGATGCTGAAGGCGGCCAGCTCGAGCGTGCAGAAGTTCGCACTGTTCGTGGTCGGCGAAGGCATCGAGAAGAAGCAGGACGACTTTGCTGCGGAAGTGGCCGCCCAGGTCGCTGCTGCAAAGCAACAATAAGCGTTACCTAAGCTTTACCGCCGTACCGTTTGGACCCGCGGCGAGGCAAGACCTCGCCGCGGTCGGCAGCACCGCAAGGCCGCGCACGGGTTGACCCTCGCTGCGTGGCCGCCGCTGGCGAACCCTTGGGCTCGCCAATTTGGCGGTGCTTGCCCGAATCAGCATTTCACCCCTACATTAGTCCCTTGTTGTTGCCCTGTTCTGCGCGATCTGGATACCTCTATGCCCACTGCCTATAAACGCGTCCTGCTCAAACTCTCCGGTGAAGCTCTGATGGGCGACGATGCCTTCGGCATCAATCGCGCGACCATCGAACGAATGGTGGCGGACGTGGCCGAAGTGGTCCGTCTCGGAACGCAGCTGGCCGTGGTGATCGGCGGCGGCAATATTTTTCGCGGCGTCGCGGGCGGTGCGGCGGGTATGGACCGCGCGACGGCCGACTACATGGGTATGCTGGCAACGATGATGAACGCGCTGGCGCTGCAGGACGCGATGCGCCACGCTGGCATCGAGGCGCGCGTGCAATCGGCGCTGCGCATGGACCAGGTCGTCGAGCCGTACATCCGGCCCCGCGCGATCCGCCAGCTCGAGGAAGGCAAGGTCGTGATTTTCGCGGCCGGCACCGGCAACCCGTTCTTCACGACCGACACGGCCGCTGCATTGCGCGGCTCGGAAATCGGCGCGGAAGTGGTCCTGAAGGCAACCAAGGTGGACGGCGTCTATTCGGCCGACCCGAAGAAGGACTCGAGCGCGACCCGTTACACCACGATCAGCTTCGACGAGGCAATCGGCCGCAATCTGCAGGTAATGGACGCGACGGCTTTTGCGCTGTGCCGCGACCAGAAGCTGCCGATCCGCGTGTTTTCGATCGTCAAACCCGGTGCGCTCAAGCGCATCGTGCTAGGTGAGGACGAGGGCACCCTCGTCCACGTGTAAACTTCGTTTACATTACGTGGGCTTTGACGCGAGCCCGGGCCGCCGCATCGCGCGTGCCGGGCGGCTCGCACCGTTTTGAAGGTTCGGAGGTTTAAAAATGTCTGTGGCTGATATCAGGAAGGGCGCTGAACAGAAGATGCAGCGCTCCATCGACGCGTTCAAGAACGACCTGTCGAAGATCCGCACGGGCCGTGCGCACACGGGCCTGCTCGATCATATCCAGTGCGACTACTACGGCTCGCCGGTGCCGATTTCGCAGGTCGCGAACCTGACGCTGATCGACGCTCGCACGATCGGCGTGCAGCCGTGGGAAAAGAAGATGGTTCAGGTTGTCGAAAAGGCGATCCGCGAGTCGGACCTCGGTCTGAATCCGGCCACGCACGGCGACGTGATCCGCGTGCCGATGCCCGCGCTGACAGAAGAGCGCCGCCGCGAGCTGACCAAGGTCGTGCGCAGCGAAGCCGAAACGGCCAAGGTGGCCGTGCGCAATCTGCGTCGCGACGCCAACGAGCAACTGAAGAAGCTCGTCAAGGACAAGGAAATCTCGGAAGACGACGAGCGTCGTGCCGGCGACGACGTCCAGAAGCTGACGGACAAGTTCGTCGCTGAAATCGACAAGCTCGTCACGACGAAAGAAGCCGAGATCATGACGGTCTGACGCCGTTCGGCTCAGCCTTTCTGGTTTCCACTTCTTTACTGGCATTACTGTCCCGACGGCCATGACCTATACCAGCTCAACCGTGCGCGTGCCTGAAGTCGCCGCGGTGCCGCGACATATCGCGATCATCATGGATGGCAACGGCCGTTGGGCCACCCAGCGGCGTCTGCCGCGCGTGGCGGGCCATACGCGCGGCGTCGACGCGGTACGGGCGGCCGTCGAGGCGTGCGCGCGGCGGGGCGTCGAATATTTGACGCTGTTCGCGTTCAGCTCGGAAAACTGGCGCCGTCCGAACGAGGAGGTGTCGTTCCTGATGCGCCTGTTCGTCACCGCGCTCGAGCGCGAGATCGGCAAGCTGCACGCGAACGGCATCCGTTTGCGCGTGGTCGGCGATCTCGAGCGTTTCGACGACAAGATCCGCGATCTGATCAAGCGCGCGGAAACCAAGACCGCGCGCAATACCCGTCTGACGCTGACCATCGCCGCGAACTACGGCGGCCGCTGGGACATCATGCAGGCCACCCGCAAGCTCGTCGCGCAAGCGGCAGCCGCGGGCCAGCCGGTCGATGTCAGCGAAGACTCGTTTGCCGAGCATCTGTCGATGGCCTACGCGCCCGAGCCCGACCTGTTCATCCGCACCGGCGGCGAGCGCCGCGTCAGCAACTTCCTGCTTTGGCAGCTCGCCTACACCGAGTTCTATTTCACCGACACGTTCTGGCCGGATTTCGACGCCGACGCGCTCGGTCATGCCATCGCTTCGTACGCTGAGCGGGAACGCCGCTTCGGCCGCACCAGTGCTCAGCTCGAGCCGCAATCGCAGAACGTCGATTCGCTTCCATGCTAAAAACCCGTGTCATCACGGCGGTCGTGCTGCTGGCAGTGTTCCTGCCTGTCACGCTGTTCGCGCCGGTCGGCGCGTTCGGCGCGCTGATCGCGTTCGTCGTCGTGTTCGCCGCGTGGGAGTGGGCGCGCCTGCTGAAGCTCGGCGGCGCGGGTCCGGTGCTGTACGCGCTCGTCGCGGCACTCGGGCTCGTCACCAGCACGCGGCTCGGCATCGGCACCGAGCATGCGCGGCCGTTCTTCCAGGCTGCGGCGATTTTCTGGGTGATCGGCGGTCCATTCGTGCTTCTGCGCAAGCCCGTTCTCGCGCAGGGCGCTTGGCGCGCCTTTCTGTTTCTTGCCGGCATCGTCGGTTTCATCGCGTGCTGGCATGCTCTCGTCGCCGCGCGCATGCTCGGTGTGCCGTTCGTGCTGTCGCTGCTGCTGTTGGTATGGCTCGCCGATATCGGCGCATACTTCTCGGGGAAGGCGTTTGGTAAGCACAAGCTGGCACCCGCCATCAGTCCGGGTAAAACCTGGGAGGGCGCGATCGGAGGCTGGTTGCTGGTCATGATCGTCGCGGCGGCGGCGATCTTTTTGCACGCGTTCGAGCCGACCCTGTATTCTGCGCTGCTGGCGCAACTGGGCGCGCTACGCACGGTGCTCGCGCTGACCTTGCTGGTGGTTTTCAGCGTGGTCGGTGATCTGTTCGAATCGATGATGAAGCGCCAGGCCGGCGTCAAAGACTCGAGCGGCCTGTTGCCGGGGCACGGCGGCGTGCTCGATCGCATCGACGCGTTGTTGCCGGTGCTGCCGCTCGCGATGCTGCTGCTCGGCTAGAGAAAGAGATATGCAAAAACGTCTGACATTGCTCGGTTCCACGGGCTCGATTGGAGACAGTACGCTCGACGTGGTCGCGCGCCATCCCGAGCGTTTTTCCATTTACGCGCTGAGCGCGCATCGCAACGGCGACAAGCTCGTCGAGCAATGCCTGCGCTTCGCGCCCGAAGTGGCGGTGGTCGGCGACGCCGACACGGCCGCGAAGGTCGCCGCGAAGCTGCGCGATGCGGGCAGCAAGACCGAGGTCACGTACGGGCCGCAGGCGCTCGTCGACGTCGCGAAGAGCGAGGGCTGCGACACGGTGGTCGCGGCGATCGTCGGCGCTGCCGGTCTCGCGCCGAGCCTTGCCGCGGCCCGCTCCGGCAAACGCATCCTGCTCGCGAACAAGGAAGCGCTGGTGATGTCCGGCGCGATCTTCATGGACGCGGTGCACGACAACGGCGCGGTCCTGCTGCCGGTCGACAGCGAACACAACGCGATTTTCCAGTGTCTGCCGCGCGAAGCATCGCTGCATGGCGGCGTGTCGAAGATCATCCTGACCGCGTCGGGCGGCCCGTTCCGCACGCGCGAACCGGCCACGCTCGTCGACGTGACGCCTGACGAAGCCTGCAAGCATCCGAACTGGGTAATGGGCCGCAAGATCTCGGTCGACTCGGCGACGATGATGAACAAGGGCCTCGAAGTGATCGAGGCACATTGGCTGTTCGACCTGCCCGGCGAACGTATCGACGTGCTGATCCATCCGCAGAGCGTGATCCATTCACTGGTCTCGTACGCGGACGGTTCGGTGCTCGCGCAGCTCGGCAACCCCGACATGCGTACGCCGATCGCGCACGCGCTCGCGTTCCCGGATCGTGTCGATTCCGGCGTCGCACAGCTCGATCTCGCGGAGATCGCGTCGCTGTCGTTCGAAAAGCCCGACTACGCGCGCTTCCCGTGCCTCGCCCTCGCGATGAAGGCGCTTGCCGAAGGCGGCGTTGCGAGCGCGGCGTTGAATGCCGCGAACGAGATCGCGGTGGAGGCGTTCCTCGCGCGCCGCATCGGCTTCATGGCGATTGCCCAGGTCGTCGACTCGGTGCTGAACGCATTGCCGAACCGCAGCGCGCACGCGCTCGACGACGTCATCGAAGCCGACGCCGCCGCGCGCCGCGCTGCTACCGAATTCATCGCGCGTCTGCCCGACGGCGCCCGTCGCACGGAACGCGCCGTCCAGTGAGGCGCTTATGAATCTGCTGATCGAACTGCTCGCCTTCGCGGTTGCGATTGGCGTACTCGTGGTGGTTCACGAGTACGGGCACTACAGCGTCGCGCGCCTGTGCGGCGTGAAGGTGCTGCGTTTTTCGATCGGCTTCGGCAAGCCGCTGGTTCAGTGGGTCAGTCAGAAGACCGGCACCGAGTGGACGATTGCCGCGCTGCCACTAGGCGGCTACGTGAAGATGCTCGACGAGCGCGAAGCCGGCCCCGGCTCGGTTCCCGATGCGGATCTGCCGCATGCGTTCAATCGCCAGTCGGTGTGGCGGCGCTTCGCGATCGTCGCGGCCGGTCCAGTCGCGAATTTCCTGCTTGCCATCGTGCTGTTCGCGCTCGTGTTCGCGACGGGCGTGACCGAACCGGCGGCCGTGATCGCGACGCCCGCGCCGAACACACCCGCCGCGCTGGCGGGGTTCGAGGGCGGCGAGACGATCGTTGGCGTGCGCACCGGCCATAGCGACGAGACCGAGCCGGTGCGCTCGTGGTCGGATCTGCGCTGGAAGCTGCTCGGCGCCGCATTCGACCAGCAGCGCATCGTGCTCAGTGCGAAAGACCCACACGGCACCTCCGATTTTCCGATGGACCTGCGCGGCATCGGCGAGAAAGACGTCGACGACGATCTGATGTCGCGCCTCGGCTTCGAGCCAGGTGGCGGCAAGCTGACGGTGGCCGGCGTGCAGGCGGGCAGCGCCGCGCAGAAGGCGGGGCTCGTCGCGGGCGACCGGCTGCGCGCGATCAACGGTACGCCGACCGACAATGCCGCGGCCTTCATCACCTATGTAAAATCGCACGCCGGCATGCCGGTCACGCTGCGGGTGGAGCGCGGCGGCCGCGGCGGACATACGGCGGGCGTGCTCGAAGAGATCACGATCGTGCCGCAACTGCAGCGCGATGCGGCGAGCGGGCAGCAGATCGGCCGCATCGGCGCGGAGCTGGCGACCCAGGTGCCGTCGATCGACGTGCGCTACGGCCCGCTCGACAGCCTGCGCCTCGGCGCGCGCCGCACGTGGGACCTCGCGGTGTACTCCGTGCGGATGTTTGGCCGGATGATCGTCGGCGAGGCATCGCTGAAGAACCTGTCCGGTCCGGTGACGATCGCCGACTACGCGGGAAAGAGCGCACGTCTGGGTCCTTCCGCGTTTTTGTCGTTCCTGGCCCTTGTCAGCATTAGCCTCGGCGTGCTGAACCTGCTACCAATTCCGGTATTGGACGGGGGTCATCTGTTATATTATTTGGTTGAAGCTGTGACCGGTAAAGTTGTCTCTGATCGCTGGCAACTCGTTTTTCAGAGGGCGGGTCTTGCCTGCATCGTCGCGTTATCGGCGATTGCGCTGTTCAACGATCTGGCTCGTTTAATCCATTTTTAAAGTGTCCGGCGGCGTTCTCGAGGGCGGCCGCCTGGCCTGATGCAGCTATACAACACTGGGGAAGCACGTTGTTCAAACCTCATCGCTTTGGTCCAAAGACGGTTATAGCCGCGGCGTTCGCCGCGCATGGGCTGGTTGCTCATGCAACGACGCCCTTCGTGGTGCAAGACATTCGCATTGAGGGATTGCAACGCGTCGAACCGGGTACGGTGTTCGCGTACCTGCCCATCAAACAAGGCGATACCTTTTCCGACGACAAGGCCTCTGAAGCGATTCGCGCGCTGTACGCGACGGGCTTCTTCAACGACGTCAAGATCGCCACCGAAGGCAACGTGGTGGTGGTGCAGGTGCAGGAGCGCCCGGCCATTGGCACGATCGACTTCGCCGGCATCCACGAGTTCGAAAAGGACAACCTGATCAAGGCGCTGCGCGCGGTCGGGCTGTCGCAGGGCCGGTACTTCGACAAGGCGCTGGTTGACAAAGCCGAGCAGGAACTGAAGCGCCAGTACCTGACACGCGGTTTTTACGCGGCCGAAGTCACCACGACGATCACGCCGATCGACCGTAACCGCGTCGGTATTCTGTTCTCGGTGGCCGAAGGTCCGAGCGCGAAGATCCGCCAGATCAACTTCATCGGCAACAAGACATTCAGCACCGGCACGCTGCGCGACGAAATGCAGTTGTCCACGCCGAACTGGTTCTCGTGGTACACCAAGAACGACCTGTACGCGAAAGACAAGCTCACCGGCGACCTCGAGAACCTTCGCTCGTTCTACCTGAATCGCGGCTTCCTCGAGTTCAGCATCGAGTCGACCCAGGTGTCGATCTCGCCGGACAAGAAGGACATGTACCTGACCATCACGCTGCACGAAGGCCAGCCGTACACGATTTCGAACATCCGCCTCGCCGGCAATCTGCTCGATCGCGAAGCGGAGCTTAAAAAGCTCATCAAGATCAAGCCGGGCGACCGCTTCTCGGCCGAAAAGCTGCAGGCCACCACGAAGGCGATCGTCGACAAGCTCGGCGAATACGGTTACGCGTTCGCGACCGTCAATGCACAGCCGAATATCGACCAGAACAACCACACCGTCGACCTGACGCTGCAGGTCGACCCGAGCCGTCGCGTCTACGTACGCCGCATCAACGTGGTCGGCAACACGCGCACGCGCGACGAAGTGGTGCGCCGCGAAATGCGCCAGCTCGAAAGCTCGTGGTTCGATTCGAACCGCCTGTCGCTGTCGAAGGACCGTATCAATCGTCTCGGCTACTTCACCGACGTCGACGTGACCACGGTGCCCGTCGAAGGCACGCCCGACCAGGTCGACATCGACGTGAAGGTCGCCGAAAAGCCGACCGGCGCGATTACGCTCGGTGCGGGTTTCTCGTCGACGGACAAGGTGGTGCTGTCTGCCGGTATCTCGCAGGACAACGTGTTCGGCTCAGGTACGAGCCTCGCGGTGAACATCAATACCGCGAAGACGTATCGTACGCTGACGGTCACGCAGGTCGACCCGTACTTCACGGTGGACGGCATCAAGCGGATCACCGACGTCTACTACCGTACGTATCAGCCGCTGTACTACTCGACCGATTCGAGCTTCAAGATCGTCACGATGGGCGGCGACCTGAAGTTCGGCATTCCGTTCTCCGAAGTCGATACCGTGTACTTCGGCGCGGGCTTCGAACAGAACCAGCTGGACGTCGACGCAAATACCCCGGCTTCATACCGGCAATATGTGAATGACTTCGGCCGGGTCTCGAACAACGTGCCGCTTACGGTTGGCTGGTCGCGTGATGCGCGCGACAGCGCGCTGGTGCCAAGCCGCGGCTACTTCGCGCAGGCGAACGCAGAATACGGGACGCCGATCGGCGGCACCCAGTACTACAAGGCCGACATCAACGCGCAGTACTATTACTCGTTTGCGCGCGGCTTTGTGCTGGGCTTCAACTTCCAGGGCGGCTATGGTAACGGCCTTTCCGGCAAGCCTTACCCTATCTTCAAGAACTATTACGCGGGCGGTATCGGTTCGGTGCGTGGTTACGAGCCGAGCTCACTGGGTCCGCGTGACAAAACGACCGGCGACCCGATCGGCGGCTCGAAGCTGCTGGTGGGCAATATCGAGTTGACGTTCCCGCTGCCAGGCACCGGTTATGACCGCACGCTGCGTGTGTTCACCTTCCTGGACGCTGGTAACGTCTGGGCGGACGCGAGCACTGCAGCGACGGCGACTGGCGCGAACGGCCTGCGTTACGGCTACGGTGTGGGTCTCGCGTGGATCTCGCCGATCGGCCCGCTCAAGTTGAGCCTTGGCTTCCCGCTCACGAAGCACACGGGCGACCAGTATCAGAAGTTCCAGTTCCAGATCGGGACCGCGTTCTGATTGGGCGGCGGGCGCTCCCGGCGGCCGGCTGCGGCGGCGGGCGCTCCCGGCGGCCGGCTGCGGCGGCGGATGCTCCCGGCGGCGAGCCCGGCCAAACTACAGTATCGAGAGGATGACTTTGCTAACCGGTATGTTTTCGAAACGTGTAGCGTGCGCATTGGCGCTGGCAATGACCCTCGGGGTCGGCATGGCGCACGCGCAGGAGGCGAGAATCGCCGCGGTGAATTCCGACCGCATCCTGCGCGAATCGGCGGCGGCGAAAGCCGCCCAGCTGAAGCTCGAGGCCGAATTCGCGAAGCGGGACAAGGATCTCGCCGACATGGCGCAAAAGCTCAAGTCGATGTCCGATGCACTCGACAAGAATGGCGCGACAATGTCGGCAACCGATCGCGCGCAGAAGCAGCGCGACCTGTCGCAGCTCGACTCGGACTTCCAGCGCAAGCAGCGTGAGTTCCGCGAAGACCTGAACCAGCGCCGCAACGAGGAACTCGCGGCGGTGCTCGATCGTGCGAACAAGGTCATCAAGCAGATCGCCGAAACGCAGCACTACGATCTGATCGTGCAGGAAGCGGTGTACGTGAGCCCGCGCATCGATATCACCGACCAGGTGCTCAAGGCACTGGCGGCATCGGGCAACTAAGGGCAACCGAGGGCGGCGCACGGTCGCGCCCGCGCGCGCCCTCGCAATGATTGAATAGGTTGGAGACAGGATAGGCATGGCATTTACGCTCGAGGACATCGTCCAGCGGTTCGGCGGTGAGGTAGTCGGTAACGGGTCGCAGCGCGTGAGCAGTCTCGCGCCGCTCGACCAGGCAGGCCCGGACCAGTTGGCGTTCCTCGCCAATCCGAAATATCTGTCGCAAGTCGAAACGACCCGCGCCGGCGCGGTGCTCATCAATGCCGGCGACCTCGAGAAGCTCGCTTCACGCGAAGGTCGAAACTTCATCGTCACGCCGAATCCCTACGCTTACTTTGCGCGCATCGCGCAAACCTTCATCGACCTCGCCGCGCCGAAGGCGGTCCCCGGCGTGCATCCGAGCGCAACCATCGATCCTTCCGCGCAGGTCGCCGCGAGCGCGGTGATCGGCCCGCGTGTCACCGTGGAAGCGGGCGCGGTGATCGGCGAACATGCGCGGCTCGACGCCAATGTCGTGATCGGCCGCGGCACGCGTGTCGGCGCGCACACGCATCTGTATCCGAACGTGACCGTGTACCACGGCTGCAAGCTCGGCGAGCGCGTGACCGTGCATGCGGGCGCGGTGATCGGCTCGGACGGCTTCGGTTTCGCGCCCGACTTCGTCGGCGAGGGCGATGCGCGCACCGGCAGCTGGGTGAAGATTCCGCAGGTCGGCGGCGTGTCGATCGCGAACGACGTCGAAATCGGTGCGAACACTACGATCGACCGCGGCGCGATGGCCGACACGATCATCGAGGAGTGCGTGAAGATCGACAACCTCGTGCAGATCGGCCACAACTGCAAGGTCGGCGCCTACACGGTGATCGCGGGCTGCGCGGGCATCGCGGGCAGCACGACCATCGGGCGTCACTGCATGATCGGCGGCGCGGTCGGCATTGCCGGACACGTGACGCTCGCCGATCACGTGATCGTCACCGCGAAGTCGGGCGTGTCGAAGTCGCTGCTGAAGCCCGGCATGTACACGAGTGCGTTCCCCGCCGTGAACCACGCGGACTGGAACAAGAGCGCCGCGCTGCTGCGCAATATCGACAAGCTTCGCGATCGCATCAAGGCGCTGGAGAACGCCGCCGCCGACAAGGCCGGCAATGCCACCGACGGCGCCGCAGGTCAACCCGCAGGCAACAAGATCTGATAGTTATCCCGGCGACCCACCGGCACCGCGTAAAATAGTGGTCGAGCATCGTGAAGCAAAGCCGGTGGCCGTGACCGGGTGGCACGGCCACCGGTCATCCGAGGCGCCGGTCGCGCGCGTTTTCAACCCACCTGCACCAGCATCCGCAGTCATCATCGCGCAGTCAATGCGTGAGCAGAAACACCATGAGCACCGAAAAAATCAATCTCGACATTCATAAGATTCTCACGCTGCTGCCGCATCGTTATCCGATCCTGCTGGTCGACCGGGTGCTCGAACTCGAACCGCACAAGAGCATCAAAGCGTTGAAGAACGTGTCGATCAATGAGCCGTATTTCCAGGGACATTTCCCGACGCGGCCGGTGATGCCAGGCGTGCTGATCCTCGAAGCGCTCGCGCAGACCGCGGCGCTGCTGACGTTCTCGGAAGAGCCGAGCGATCCGTCGAACACGCTCTACCTGTTCGTCGGCATCGACAACGCGCGCTTCAAGCGCGTGGTGGAACCGGGCGATCAGCTGATCCTGAACTGCACGTTCGAGCGCCACATGCGCGGCATCTGGAAGTTCAAGGCGCGCGCCGAAGTGGATGGCGTCGTCGCGGCTGAAGCCGATCTGATGTGCGCGGTGCGCCACACGGACAAAGACGCGTAATGCCGGCGTCCCGGCAGGTCGCGGCGCGGCACGGCACGCGCGCGGCGACTCCGGCGTCAAGGCCATCCACACAACGCAACAGAATCAGAAGCGAGGACGCATGAGCAGGATCCATCCCACCGCGATCATCGAAGCGGGCGCGCAAATCGACGAATCCGTCGAAGTCGGGCCCTATGCGGTGATCGGCGCACACGTGACGATCGGTGCGCGCAGCGCGGTCGGCTCGCACAGCGTGATCGAAGGCTATACCACGATCGGCGAAGACAACCGCATCGGCCATTACGCATCGGTCGGCGGCCGTCCGCAAGACATGAAGTACCGGGACGAGCCGACCAGGCTCGTGATCGGCAACCGCAACACGATCCGCGAATTCACGACGATCCACACCGGCACGGTGCAGGACGCGGGCGTCACCACGCTCGGCGACGACAACTGGATCATGGCCTACGTGCACATCGGACACGACTGCCACGTCGGCAGCAACGTGATCCTGTCGAGCAACGCGCAGATGGCCGGCCACGTGACGATCGGCGACCACGCGATCATCGGCGGCATGTCGGGCGTGCATCAGTTCGTGCGTATCGGCGCGCATGCGATGCTCGGCGGCGCGTCGGCGCTCGTGCAGGACGTGCCGCCCTATGTAATCGCCGCGGGCAATAAGGCCGAGCCGCACGGCATCAACGTCGAAGGGCTGCGCCGCCGTGGTTTCTCGGCGGACGCGATCTCGGTGCTGCGCTCCGCATATCGCGTGCTGTACAAGAACGGCCTGTCGCTCGAAGAAGCGAAGGTGCAATTGAAGGAACTCGGTTCGGCGGGTGGTGACGGCGACGCCCCGGTGCAGACGCTGCTCGCGTTCGTCGAAGCGTCGCAGCGCGGCATCATCCGCTAACCGATGACGTTGCAACCCAGTCCGCTGCGCGTCGCAATGGTGGCCGGCGAGCCGTCCGGCGACCTGCTCGCCGCGTCGCTGCTCGACGGTCTCGCCAGCCGGCTGCCCGCCGCCACGCAGTACTACGGCATCGGTGGTCCGCGCATGATCGCCACGGGCTTCGACGCCCACTGGCCGATGGAAAAGCTGACGGTGCGCGGCTATGTCGAAGCGCTTCGTCACATCCCCGAAATCCTCGGTATCCGCAACGAGCTCAAGCGTCAACTGCTTGCCGAGCCGCCGTCCGTGTTCGTCGGCGTCGACGCGCCCGATTTCAATTTCGGGCTCGAGCACGCGCTGCGCGACGCCGGCATTCCGACCGTGCACTTCGTCTGCCCGTCCATCTGGGCGTGGCGTGGCGGGCGCATCAAGAAGATCGCGAAGGCGGTCGACCACATGCTGTGCGTGTTCCCGTTCGAAACCGCGCTGCTCGAAAAGGCCGGCGTCGCGGCGTCGTACGTCGGGCATCCGCTGGCCGATCAGATCCCGCTCGAACCCGACACGCTCGGCGCGCGCCGCACGCTCGGTCTGGCGGAAAGCGGGCCGGTGATCGCGGTGCTGCCGGGCAGCCGGCGCTCCGAGATTGACCTGATCGGCCCGACATTCTTCGCGGCGATGGAGATGATGCAGCACCAGGAGCCCAGCGTGCGCTTCGTGATGCCGGCGGCGACGCCCGCGTTGCGCGCGCTGCTGCAGCCGCTCGTCGACGCGCACCCGGGCCTCGCGCTGACCATCATCGACGGCCAGTCGCAACTCGCAATGACCGCCGCCGACGCAATTCTCGTGAAGAGCGGCACCGTCACGCTCGAGGCCGCGCTGCTGAAAAAGCCGATGGTGATTTCGTACAAGGTGCCCTGGCTGACCGGCCAGATCATGCGCCGCCAGGGCTATCTGCCGTACGTGGGCCTGCCGAACATTCTGGCCGGGCGTTTCGTGGTGCCGGAGATCCTGCAGCACTTCGCGACGCCGCAGGCGCTCGCCGAGGCGACGCTGAAACAGTTGCGCGACGAAGCGAACCGGCGCACGCTGAAGGAAATCTTCACGGAGATGCACCACGTGCTGAAGCAGAACACCGCGCAGCGCGCGGCCGAAGTCGTGGCGAGCGTCGTCGAGCAACGGGCGGGGCGGCCATGACCCCGCCGCGCGCGCCTCGCCGCAAGACCGCGGCCGCCGTTCGGGTGGTCGCGCAAGCCGGCCTGAACTTCGAAAGCGCCGACGACATCGTCTGCGGCGTCGACGAAGCAGGGCGCGGACCGCTGGCCGGACCGGTCGTCGCGGCGGCGGTGATTTTCGATCCCACCAGACCGATGATCCGCGGCCTCGACGATTCGAAGGCGCTCACCGCACTCAAGCGTGAAGCGCTATACGACAAGATCGTCGATCGCGCGCTCGCTTACTGCGTCGCATCGGCGACGGTCGAAGAAATCGATTCGCTGAACATCCTGCACGCCACGATGCTCGCGATGAAGCGCGCGGTCGAGGGCCTGTCGGTCGTGCCGACGCTCGTGAAGGTCGACGGCAATCGTTGCCCGACGCTCAGCATCCGCAGCGAAGCGGTGATCGGCGGCGACGCGCTCGTAAAGAGCATTTCGGCCGCGTCGATTCTCGCGAAGGTCACGCGCGACCGCATGCTGGTGGAACTGCACCACGCGTATCCGATGTACGGCTTTGACGCGCATGCGGGTTACGGCACGCCACAGCATCTCGCGGCGCTGCGCGAGCATGGGCCGTGCGAGCATCATCGGCGCTCGTTCGCGCCAGTGCGCGAAGCGCATCTGCGGTTCGGCACAGGCGTGCCGTTGCCATCGGCGGACGCCGTCATCGTGGCCGACGCGCTGCTGCTCGACGACGATGCGTTCGGCGACGCCGGGCTCGCGTGACCGACCCCATCAGCGCGGTTCGCGCTCGAGCGCCGCTGAGTTGCCACTGAGTCGCCGCTGATTCCTTTTCCATTTCTCACCGCCTTCGCTGTCTGTGAAAGCCATCACCTCGCGGGACAATCCGCTCTACAAGCGCCTGAAGGCACTGGCCGGCTCGACGCATCAACAGCGCCGCAGCGGCCATGCGCTGCTCGAGGGCTTCCATCTCGCGAGCGCGTATCTCGACGTCGCCGGTCAGCCGGAGCTGTGCGTCGTCACCGACGGCGCGTTGCGTCACGAAGAAGCGCAGGCGATCGTGTCGCGCATCGACGAGCATCGGCTCGTGACGCTGCCGGATGCGTTATTCGGACAGTTGTCGAACGTCGTGCATGGGGTTGGAATTCTGCTGCTCGTCGAGAAGCTCGATGCGCCGCTGCCCGAGCGCGTCGAGCAAAACTGTCTGGTGCTCGACGGCGTGCAGGACGCGGGCAACGTCGGTTCGATTCTGCGCAGCGCGGCGGCCGCGGGTATCGAACACGTGTTCTGCGCGCCGGGCACCGCGTACGCGTGGTCGTCGAAGGTGCTGCGCTCCGGCATGGGCGCCCACTTCCTGTTGCAGATTCATGAGGATGTCGACGCGAGTGCACTGATCGAACGTCTCGCGGTCCCGATCGCCATCACCGATTCGCACGGCGCCGAAGCGATTTATGACTGCGACCTGAGCAGGCCGCTTGCATGGGTGTTCGGCAACGAAGGCGCGGGCGTGTCGCAGGTGTGGCGAGATGCCGTGTCGTTGCGGGTGACGATTCCGCAGCCTGGCGGCATGGAATCGCTGAACGTGGCGGCCGCGGCGGCGGTCTGCGTGTTCGAGCAATGCCGCCAGCAGCGCGGGCGCAGAAAGTAGATGTGAGCGGCGTTGCGCGGGCGCTGGCCCGGCATCGCAACGCCTGCTCGGCAGTCCGTCAATACGACGGCCGATCCAGCTTGATCTCCTGCAGGATCGTCGTCGCGATCTCCTCGATCGACTTGTGCGTCGACGACAGCCACTTGATCCCTTCACGCCGCATCATCGCTTCCGCTTCGTTGATCTCATAGCGGCAGTTTTCCAGCGCCGCGTACTTGCTGCCCGGCCGCCGCTCGTTGCGGATCTCCGACAGACGCTGCGGATCGATCGACAGCCCGAACATCTTCTGCCGATGCTCGAGCAGCGGCGTGGGCAGCTTGCCGCGTTCGAAATCTTCGGGAATCAGCGGATAGTTCGCTGCTTTCACGCCGTACTGCATCGCCAGATAAAGGCTCGTCGGCGTCTTGCCGCTGCGCGACACGCCGACGAGGATCACGTCGGCGTCCGCGAGATTGCGGTTCGATTGACCGTCGTCGTGCGCGAGCGAGAAATTGATGGCCTCGATCCGGTTCTTGTACTCCTCGGTGTCCGCGTTCTGGTGACCGCGGCCCATCGCGTGGCTCGACTTCAGCTCGAGTTCCTGCTCGAGCGGCTCGACGAAGGTCTGGAACATGTCGAGCACGAGTGCGTTCGAATCCTTCACGATCTGATTCGACGAGCTATCGACGAGCGTGGTGAACACGATCGGACGACGGCCGTCCTGCACGACCGCTTCGTTGATTTTTTCGAGCGTTGCGTAGGCCTTCTCGGTCGAGTCGACGAATGGCACGCGGACCAGGCGGAATTTCTGGTCGAACTGGGAGAGGATCGAATGCGCGAAGGTTTCGGCAGTGATCCCGGTACCGTCTGAGACGATGAATACGGTGGGCGGCATCAGTGGAGCTGTGAACGTGAAAGGCAAACGAGCCGGCAAAGTGCGGCGCCAAAACGCGTCTGGATCAATCCGCGCAGCGGCGCGGCCGGCCTCGCAAAAGCCCGCTGGCTGGGCCGGGGCGCGATTCGAGACGCAATTCTCGACCGACTGCCACATTTGGGGAGTCGGCACGGTAGAATAGCGGCAACCTGTTGGATAAGCAATTGCAGGCGATTGGCCGCTAAATTACTGCGAACGGTCGTTCAACCTCACGTCATCTGGCGTCAATATGCGTTGAACGCAAGAGATCGAGCGGTAAGTGCGCCAATTGGCGTTCTTCGCCGCCGTCTCCATGCCAAACGCATCTCCGCCTTAACGGCGATTGCTTATCTAACAGGTTGTGCAAGACACGGGGTCGAGCTTCCAATGGGCTGCCCGTGTTCAAGCCCACTTGCACAGTCGTGAATTTCTTTCACACTTAGGGGCTTGTATGACTAACGCAGTTTCCGTCGCAAAGGACAAGGCGTATGTAGTTCCGTTCGAGCAGTTGCGGATGACCGACGTGGAAATCGTCGGCGGCAAGAACGCGTCGCTGGGCGAGATGATCAGCCAGCTCGCGGAAGCCGGTGTGCGCGTGCCGACCGGTTTCGCGACCACCGCGCTCGCATTCCGTGACTTCCTGCAGCACAACAATCTGACCGAACGCATCGCCAAACGTCTCGAGACGCTCGACGTCGACGACGTGAAGGCGCTCGCCGAAGCGGGCAAGGAGATCCGTCAATGGATCGTCGACGCGCCGCTGCAGCCGCAGCTCGAGGCTGACATTCGCGCAGGGTTCGACACGCTGCAAAAGAGCTCGCCCGAAGAGCTGTCGTTTGCCGTGCGTTCGTCCGCGACCGCGGAAGACCTGCCCGACGCATCGTTCGCCGGTCAGCAGGAAAGCTATCTGAACGTGGTCGGCATCGACGACGTGCTCGATCGCATGAAGCACGTGTTCGCGTCGCTGTACAACGACCGCGCTATCTCCTATCGCGTCCACAAGGGCTTCACGCATGCTGAAGTCGCGTTGTCGGCGGGCGTGCAGCGCATGGTGCGCTCGGACGTCGGCGCCGCGGGCGTGATGTTCACGCTGGATACCGAATCGGGCTTCAAGGACGCCGTCTTCATCACGTCGAGCTATGGCCTCGGCGAAACCGTCGTGCAGGGCGCGGTGAATCCGGACGAGTTCTACGTCTTCAAGACCACGCTCGCGCAGGGCAAGTACCCGATCATCCGCCGCTCGATCGGCTCGAAGCTGATCAAGATGGAGTTCACGAAGCCGGGCGAGCCGGGCCGCGTGAAGACCGTCGACGTCGCGCACGAGCAGCGCAACCGCTTCTCGATCACCGACGAAGACGTGATCGAACTCGCGAAGTACGCGGTCATCATCGAGAAGCACTACCAGCGTCCGATGGACATCGAGTGGGGCAAGGACGGCCGCGACGGCAAGATCTTCATCCTGCAGGCGCGCCCGGAAACGGTGAAGAGCCAGGGCGGCGGCAAGGCCGAGCAGCGCTTCAAGCTGAAGGGCCAGTCGAACGTGCTGGCCACCGGCCGCGCGATCGGTCAGAAGATCGGCGCGGGTCCGGTGCGCGTGATTCACGATCCGTCGGAGATGGACCGTGTGCAGCCGGGCGACGTGCTCGTCGCCGACATGACCGACCCGAACTGGGAGCCGGTCATGAAGCGTGCGTCGGCGATCGTCACGAACCGCGGCGGGCGCACCTGCCACGCGGCGATCATCGCGCGTGAGCTGGGCGTGCCGGCGGTGGTCGGCTGCGGCGACGCGACCGACGTACTGAAGGACGGCGCGCTCGTCACGGTGTCGTGCGCGGAAGGCGACGAAGGCAAGATCTACGACGGCCTGCTCGAAACCGAAGTCACCGAAGTGCAGCGCGGCGAACTGCCGCCGATTCCGGTGAAGATCATGATGAACGTCGGCAATCCGCAGCTCGCGTTCGACTTCTCGCAACTGCCGAACGCAGGTGTGGGTCTCGCGCGTCTCGAGTTCATCATCAACAACAACATCGGTGTGCACCCGAAGGCGATCCTCGAGTACCCGAACGTCGATCAGGACCTGAAGAAGGCGGTCGAAAGCGTTGCGCGCGGTCACGCGTCGCCGCGCGCGTTCTACGTCGACAAGCTGACCGAAGGTATCGCGACGATCGCGGCGGCGTTCTATCCGAAGCCCGTCATCGTGCGTATGTCGGACTTCAAGTCGAACGAGTACAAGAAGCTGATCGGCGGTTCGCGCTACGAGCCGGACGAGGAAAACCCGATGCTCGGCTTCCGCGGCGCGTCGCGCTATATCGCGGAAGACTTCGCCGAAGCGTTCCAGATGGAATGTGTCGCGCTGAAGAAGGTGCGTGAAGAGATGGGCCTCGACAACGTCGAGATCATGGTGCCGTTCGTGCGTACGCTGAAGCAGGCGGAGCGGGTGGTCGGGCTGCTCGCGAAGTTCGGCCTGAAGCGCGGCGAGAAGGGCCTGCGCCTGATCATGATGTGCGAAGTGCCGTCGAACGCGATCCTCGCCGAAGAGTTCCTGCAGTACTTCGACGGTTTCTCGATCGGCTCGAACGACCTGACGCAGCTCACGCTCGGCCTCGACCGCGACTCCGGCATGGAACTGCTCGCCGTCGATTTCGACGAGCGCGATCCGGCGGTCAAGTTCATGTTGAAGCGCGCAATCGAAACCTGTCTGCGTCTGGACAAGTACGTCGGTATCTGCGGCCAGGGGCCGTCGGATCACCCGGACTTCGCGCAATGGCTGACGGACGAAGGCATCAAGTCGATTTCGCTGAACCCCGACACGATCATCGATACGTGGCAGCAGCTGGCAAAGGCAAAGGCGTAACTCGCGAGGTATCGAATGCCGCTTCGCAGGCGGCATTCAGCACGCGTTAATGGCACGTCGCTTCGTGCTATAAACACCCCGGTAGATCCGGGGTGTTTTGCTTTGTGGAGGTCGACGTGGCGCCTGGTGGACTGTTCTGGTGGATCGGGGCGGGTGTGCTTGTCGTGCTGGAACTGATGAGCGGCACCTTCTATCTGTTGATGATCGCGTTCGGCTTCGTCGCGGCCGCGCTTGCGCGCATTGCCGGCGCCGGGCCCGATCTGCAGTTCGTGGTGGCGGCGCTGGTCGCGCTTGCGGCGGTCGTGGTGCTCAGACGCTCGCGCTTTGCCCGTCGCAGGCGCGAGCAGGCGTCGCGCAATCCCGATGTCAATCTGGACATCGGGCAGACGCTGAACGTGCCGGCCTGGCAGGGGCGCAAAGCGCGTGCGACCTATCGTGGCGCGGCTTGGGATGTCGAGCTGGCCGCGGGCGAACCCGAAGACGCGCAGGTCTACGAGATCAGGGAGCTGCGCGGCAGTTGTCTCGTCGTCGTCGCGAGCCGGCAGCCGAAGGCGCGCGCGAGCACGACCTGACGATCCGAACCCGCATGTTGGGTGCGGTGTTCGCCATACGCGCTCATCGATATCCCTTCACAAAGCGAAGCACCAGAGCCTAATCTGAACACGCAGGCCCGACCAACCTGCGCATAACAATTCGAAGCAGAATCGGAGGGTAGCGATATGGATTCAACCATCGTCGGGGCAGTGCTGCTGATCGTCGTGATCGTGCTCGCGTCGCAGACCATCAAGATCGTGCCGCAACAGCATGCGTGGGTGCTCGAGCGCCTCGGCCGTTATCACGCGACGCTGACGCCGGGTCTGAGCTTCGCGTTCCCGTTCGTCGACCGGGTCGCGTACAAGCATGTGCTGAAGGAAATTCCTCTCGAGGTGCCGAGTCAGGTCTGTATCACACGCGACAACACGCAGCTGCAGGTCGACGGCGTGCTGTATTTCCAGGTCACCGATCCGATGAAGGCATCGTACGGATCGAGCAACTTCGTGTTCGCGATCACGCAGTTGTCGCAGACCACGCTGCGCTCGGTCATCGGCAAGCTGGAGCTCGACCGGACCTTCGAGGAGCGCGATTTCATCAATCACAGCATCGTGTCCGCACTCGACGAGGCGGCCGCGAACTGGGGCGTAAAAGTGCTGCGCTACGAGATCAAGGACCTGACGCCACCGAAGGAAATCCTTCACGCGATGCAAGCGCAGATTACCGCCGAGCGCGAGAAGCGCGCGCTGATCGCGGCCTCGGAAGGGCGCAAGCAGGAGCAGATCAATATCGCGTCGGGCGGCCGCGAGGCGGCGATCCAGACGTCCGAAGGCGAGCGGCAGGCGGCGATCAACCAGGCGCAGGGCCAGGCCGCGGCGATTCTGGCGGTGGCCGAGGCGAACGCGCAGGCGATCCAGAAGATCGCCGCGGCGATCCAACTGAACGGCGGCATGGACGCAGTGAATCTGAAGGTCGCCGAACAGTACGTGAACGCGTTTTCGAATCTCGCGAAGCAGGGCACGACGCTGATCGTGCCGGGAGACATGTCGAACATGAGTTCGATGATCGCGTCGGCGCTGACGATCGTGAACAAGGGCAGGGCGGCAGCGGAGCCACCGCGAAGCGACCTGCGCTGACGAACCAGGCAATCAGCGCGCAATGAGCGCGTGACAAAAAGCAAATGGCCCGCACATCGATGTGCGGGCCATTTTTGCATGAGTGGGAAAGGAAACGCGCTTACGTCGGCGAGCGCATCAGTCGCGCCTTCTCGCGTTCCCAGTCGCGCTTCTTCTCGGTCTCGCGCTTGTCGTGCATTTTCTTGCCCTTCGCGAGACCGATCTCGCATTTGACGCGACCGTTTTTGTAGTGAAAATTCAGCGGCACGAGCGTGTAGCCGCGCTGCTCGACCTTGCCGATCAGCTTGCTGATTTCCTCGCTATGCAGCAGCAGCTTGCGCGTGCGCACCGGGTCCGGATGGATGTGCGTCGACGCTTCGGGCAGCGGGCTGATGTGCGTGCCGATCAGGAACAGCTCGCCATTGCGGATCACCACGTAGCCTTCCTTGATCTGGCCGCGCCCCGCGCGCAACGCCTTGACCTCCCATCCTTCGAGCACGAGGCCTGCCTCATAGCGTTCCTCGACCGAATAGTCGTAGAAGGCTTTTCTGTTGTCGATGATGCTCATGAATGGAAAGTGCCCAACTCGTTTAAAATTACGATTTTAGCAAAGCGGGACAAGGAAAGCCCGCCGCGCTCGTCCACCCTTGCCGCGCGCTGTTCAATTTATGGCAGATGTCCAGAAAACCGTGTTGATTCGCCATTCGGCGGAACAGATGTTCGACCTCGTCACCGACGTCGACGATTACCCCAACTTCCTGCCATGGTGCGGCGGCATCGAAATTCGTCACCGGGACGACACCAGCATGGAGGCGCGGATCGATATCAACTTCAAGGGCATCAAGCAGCATTTCGCCACGCGCAACTCGATGGAGCGCCCCACGCGCATCGATATGGAATTCGCCGACGGTCCGTTTCGCAAGTTCACCGGTTTCTGGCGCTTCACGCCGCTGCGGGCGGACGCGTGCAAGATCGAATTCGCGCTGCACTACGAGTTCACCAGCATCCTGCTCGAGAAGATCATCGGGCCGGTGTTCAATCACATCGCCAATACCTTCGTCGAATCTTTCGTGAAGCGCGCCAATCAGCGCTATGGTCAGGCATGAGCGCGCGGCTAACGGTTGAGGTCTGCTATGCGCTCGGCGGCGAGCAGGCATTGATCGCGCTCGAGTTGCCCGCGGGCGCGACGCTGCAGCAGGCGATCGACGCCAGCGGGATTCTGCAGCGTTTTCCATCGATCGATCTGAACACGCAAAAGGTCGGCGTGTTCGGCAAGCTCAAGCCGCTCGATACGGTGCTGGCCGACCATGATCGGGTCGAGATTAACCGGCCTTTATTGGTCGATCCGAAGGTGTCGCGCCAACGCCGCGTCGAAAAGACGCGCAAGGCGGGGTCGATCGAGGGGCGGCGCTGGTTGAACAAGGATTCGCGCTAGGCGGCGCGAGCTGGTGTGGCGGTGAACTTTTTCGGCCGCCGCCCGTGTCACATCATCACGTCACCTCAAGGCGCCGCTGTTTGCGCCTTTTCGTCCATGCCCTCGATGCGCGCCGCACCCGACGAATCGTCGTCCGAATGCCGGCGCACCGACCACCAGACCCCCGCCACCAGCAGCAGGATCGCCGCGAGTTCGAGCGGGCGCGGCAGGCGCTCGTCGTAAATGAACGCGTAAAGCAGCGCGAACAGCGTCTCGAATACGATCATCTGGCCGGACAGCGTCAGCGGCAGCCGTTTTGCCGCGGCATTCCACAGGCCGTTGCCGAGCCAGGACGCACCGATCGCGAGCACCACGTTGAGCAGCCAGAACGTGTGCCAGCGCGCGTCGGCCAGCTCGCCCTGCGGGCCGCCGGACGGCAGCGCGGCGACCACTAGCCACAACGCGCCGCCGAGCGCGCCCGTCACGACGCCCCACAGCACCGACCACTCGTTGCCGCTGAAATGCGTCTGACGCTGCAGATAGCGGGCATTTTCGACCGCGAACCAGGTCCAGCAAAGGAGCGCGCCCACCGCGCAGGCCACGCCGAGCAGGCGCGTCGCGATGCTCGCCGGCGCCGCGCCGGCCACCGTAAACACGTCGATATTGATGCAGACGATGCCCGCCATCACGGTCGCGAGCGGCCATGCGAGGCGCGCGAGGGGCACGGCGCCGTGATCGCGCCGGCCCATCAGCGTGACCGTGACCGGCAGCACGCCGACGATCAGGGAAGCCGGCGCGATCCCGATCAGGTGCACGGCGGCCGTCAGCAGCAGGTAATAGACGATGTTGCCGGCCAGCGCGAGCTTGACGAGCGCGACCAGGTCCTCGCGGCTCAGCCGTTTGGCGAGCGAGCGCGCGATCGGCAGCGCCGCGGCGAGCGACACGACGCCGTACATCGAATAGCGGCCGGCGACGAGCAGCAGAGGGGAGAAGTCAGGCAGCACGCGCGGCACCAGAAACACCATGCCCCACAAGGCTCCGGCCATGACCCCATATATGACACCGCGCTGCATCGACTGCCCCTGCTGGATAAACTGGAATGGGCGGCAGAATAGCGGTTGTGCGTGCGCGGCGTCTTGTTCGATCCTGCATTCGCGTCGCTCGATCGCCGATGGCCGCCGGCCTGGGTCCCGCGTTTGCCTGCGAACGCGCAAACGAAACCCGATCGAACCCCACGCGAAAAGCCAAGCGAAATCGGCGCGTGCCGGAGCGGTAAAAAATCGTCTGAAATTCGCTAAGCTGCTGTTCGCGCAGTGAAAACCGGGGTGGTATCGCGTATAATTCGCTTTTGCGCCTATAGGATTTGCCATGCGTCTGATCCAAACAGCACTCACGTTCGATGACGTGCTCCTCGTCCCGGCCTTCTCCGATGTTCTGCCGCGCGACACCAGCCTCAAGACCCGGCTGACCCGCGACATCTCCCTCAACATGCCGCTCGTGTCCGCCGCGATGGACACGGTCACCGAAGCACGTCTGGCAATCGCCATGGCGCAAATGGGCGGCGTCGGCATCATCCACAAGAACCTCACGCCGGCCGAGCAGGCGCGTGAAGTCGCGAAGGTCAAGCGTTTCGAGTCAGGCGTCGTGCGCGATCCGATCACCGTGCCGCCGCAAATGAAAGTGCGCGACGTGATCGCGCTGTCGCGCCAGCATGGCATTTCGGGCTTCCCGGTCGTCGAGGGTGCGCAGCTCGTCGGTATCGTGACTAACCGCGACCTGCGCTTCGAAGAGCGTCTGGACGAGCCGGTGCGCAACATCATGACGCCGCGCGAGCGCCTCGTCACCGTCAAGGAAGGCACGCCGCTCGCCGAAGCGAAGGCGCTGATGCACAGCCACCGCCTCGAGCGCGTGCTGGTCGTCAACGACTCGTTCGAGCTGCGCGGCCTGATGACCGTCAAGGACATCACCAAGCAGACCGAGCACCCGGACGCGTGCAAGGACGAGCACGGCAAGCTGCGCGCGGGTGCGGCGGTCGGCGTCGGCGCGGACAACGAAGAGCGCGTCGAGCTGCTCGTGCAGGCCGGCGTCGACGTGATCGTCGTCGATACCGCGCATGGCCACAGCAAGGGCGTGCTGGAGCGCGTGAAGTGGGTCAAGCAGAACTTCCCGCACGTCGAGGTGATCGGCGGCAACATCGCGACGGCCGCGGCTGCCAAGGCGCTCGTCGAATACGGCGCGGACGGCGTCAAGGTCGGTATCGGCCCGGGCTCGATCTGCACGACGCGAATCGTCGCCGGCGTCGGCGTGCCGCAGGTCACCGCGATCTCCAACGTGTCCGAAGCGCTGAACGGCACCGGCGTGCCGGTCATCGCCGACGGCGGCGTGCGCTTCTCGGGCGACGTCAGCAAGGCGCTCGCGGCCGGTGCGAGCGCGGTCATGATGGGCAGCATGTTCGCCGGTACCGAAGAGTCGCCGGGCGAAGTGTTCCTGTACCAGGGCCGCCAGTACAAGTCGTACCGCGGCATGGGCTCGGTCGGCGCGATGAAGGACGGCGCGGCGGACCGCTACTTCCAGGACAACTCGGCGAACATCGACAAGCTGGTGCCGGAAGGCATCGAAGGTCGCGTCGCGTACAAGGGGTCGGTCAACGCGATCCTGTTCCAGCTGATCGGCGGCGTGCGCGCGAGCATGGGCTACTGCGGTTGCCGCACCATCGCCGAAATGAACGAGAAGGCCGAGTTCGTGCAGATCACCGGCGCGGGCCTGCGCGAGTCGCACGTGCATGACGTGCAAATCACGAAGGAAGCGCCCAACTACCACGTGGACTAAACGCCCATGAAGCCACTGCTGCGCGTTGTACTGATCCTCGATGCGTTGGTGCTGCTGGCGTTCGGCCTGCTGTTCGTGCTGACGCCGTGGACCTCGATGTACGACGCGCTGCAACTGGTGCCAACGGAGCCGGTGCTGGTCGGCCAGGCGTTCGGCGTTGCACTGATCGGGCTCGCGTGGCTCGCGGTGCATGCGTCGTTCGACGGAGCGCTGACCTCAACGGTCGCGAAGGTGGTCGGGCATGTGCACTGGCTGATCGGCGTGCTGATGCTGGTCTGGCTGCTGGGGCTGCATACGCCGTCGCTGACCGGCTTCGGGCAGATGGTGGCGGTGCTGGCCGGTGTCGCGCTGGTGGTGATCGGGCTCGGCGGCGTGCGACTGTCGGGTGTGGTGCGGCGGCGCGAGAAGGGGGGCGTGGTCAAGTCCTCATCGAGCAAGGCCGACAGCCGGGCTGACAAGCGTGTCGCGAAAGAAGCCGAACAGGATGCCGCACAGAAGCGTGAACTCGAACGCGACAACGCGCGCGAGCCACGTGTGTCAACGGGCTTTCCGATTTATCAGGCCGAGCCGGTGCCAGAGCCCGTCGTGCCGGTCACGCGGCCGGTCAATCCGGCTGGCGCGGCTTCCGTCGCCACTACCGCGCCGCTTCATCCGGCCGCAAGCGAGCCCGGCTCGAGCGAGTCCGAACGCACCGCGCGCGACACCCGCAACGACGCGCCCGGCGCACCGCGCCCGCCGTTTCATGGCTGAACCGCCGCGCGCCAGGCCGTTTGCCGAAGCTACCGGGTTTCGTTCGCGCGCATCGCTGGCGGCGAGTTTCGCCGTTGGTCGCGCCTTTGTGCTTCACCGTAATGTTTGCTGTCGCGCCGTCGCCGCGTTGACCGCTTTGAATTCATCGCCGCGCCTCGTGCGCGGCATTCCGTATCCGCTCACTTCTGATTCCGTCCGCTGCCATGCATGACAAGATCCTGATTCTCGACTTCGGTTCGCAAGTCACCCAACTGATTGCACGTCGCGTTCGCGAAGCCAACGTGTATTCTGAAATCCATCCGTACGACGTCGACGCGTCGTTTATCCGCGACTTCGCGCCGAAGGGCGTGATTCTGTCGGGCGGCCCGAGCTCGGTCACCGAGGAAGACACGCCGCGCGTGCCGCAAGCCGTGTTCGAACTCGGCGTGCCGGTGCTCGGCATCTGCTACGGCATGCAGGCGATGGCCCAGCAGCTGGGCGGCAAGGTCGACATCGGCCATCTGCGCGAATTCGGCTACGCCGAAGTGCGCGCGCGCAATCATACGAGCCTGCTCGAAGGCATCAGCGACTTCACCACGTCCGAAGGCCACGGCATGCTGAAGGTGTGGATGAGCCACGGCGACAAGGTGCTGGAAATGCCGCCCGGCTTCGCGCTGATGGCATCGACGGAGTCGTGCCCGATCGCCGCGATGGCCGACGAACAGCGCCGCTTCTACGGCCTGCAATGGCATCCGGAAGTCACCCACACGGTGCAGGGCCGCGCGATGCTCGAGCGCTTCGTGTTGCAGATCTGCGGTGCGAAGGCAGATTGGGAAATGGGCCACTACATCGACGAGGCCGTCGCGAAGATTCGCGAGCAGGTCGGTAACGAGCACGTCATTCTGGGCTTGTCGGGCGGCGTGGATTCGTCGGTGGCAGCGGCGCTGCTGCATCGCGCGATCGGCGATCAGCTGACCTGCGTGTTCGTCGATCACGGCCTTTTGCGCCTGAACGAAGCCGAGCAGGTGATGGCGCTGTTCGCCGATCACCTTGGCGTGAAGGTGATTCATGTCGACGCGAGCGAAGCCTTCCTCGGCAAGCTCGCCGGCGTGACCGATCCGGAAGCGAAGCGCAAGATCATCGGCGCGGAGTTCGTCGAAGTGTTCCAGGCCGAGGCCGGCAAGCTGACCGACGCGAAGTGGCTGGCACAAGGCACGATCTATCCGGACGTCATCGAATCGGCGGGCAAGGGCAAGAAGGCCGCGCAAACCATCAAGAGCCACCACAACGTCGGTGGTCTGCCGGAGACGCTGAACCTGAAGCTGCTCGAGCCGCTGCGCGAGCTGTTCAAGGATGAAGTGCGCGAGCTTGGCGTGAAGCTCGGTCTGCCGCACTCGATGGTGTATCGCCATCCGTTCCCGGGCCCGGGTCTGGGCGTGCGGATTCTGGGCGAAGTGAAGCGCGATTTCGCGGACCTGCTGCGCCGCGCGGACGCGATTTTCATCGAGACGCTGCGCAACACGATCGATAAGGAAACCGGCAAGTCGTGGTACGACCTGACGAGCCAGGCATTCGCAGTGTTTCTGCCGGTGAAGAGCGTCGGCGTGATGGGCGACGGGCGCACCTACGAGTACGTCGTCGCGCTGCGCGCGGTGCAGACGCTCGACTTCATGACCGCGCATTGGGCGCATCTGCCGCACGAACTGCTCGGGCATGTGTCGAACCGGATCATCAATGAAGTGCGCGGGATCAACCGGGTCGTCTATGACATCTCGGGGAAGCCGCCTGCGACAATCGAGTGGGAGTGATTGGGCGTCTCGACCGTGCCTGCACGACATAGCAACGCCACACATCAAAGCCCGCGTTTTCGCGGGCTTTTTTGTTTTGGGCCGCTGGATTCGCAGGGTTTGAACGGCGTCGCAATTGACGCGGGCATGTCAGACCAGATCGAGCCGCGCCCCCATCTCGACGACACGATTCGGCGGTAACCCCAAGTGGGCGGTCTTGGCATCGCGATTTTTCCGGGCATTCCGCTCGCGTCGTTTCCGCACCGCGATTTGATCGCGCGCCGGCTCGAAGCGCCGCTCGTTACGCGCGACGTGAATCTGATCCGACGCGCCGAGCACTCGCTGTCGCCCGCCGCCGAGTCCTTCATCGAGCTTTGGTACAAGCGCATCGGCAAGCCGTCCGGCCTGTAGCACTGTAGTTGCGCATGGCCTGTGTTACTGTATGAATATACAGTAACATCGCTGCAGTGGGCCGCTTGTGCGGCGTTGTGCGGATCGGCAGAAAAATTTAGCGAGGGAACGAGGCGCAATGCCTGAACAACTGTGGTTGCCCGGGCTAGAGGCGCCGCCTCCGCCCACCGACGGGCTCTTTTTCGCGGTTTATCCGGATGCCAATACCGCGGCCGGCATGGCGAAGTTTGCGCAGCAGCTTTGCGCAGACACACGCGAGCGCAGCGGCGTGCGCGGCAAAGCGATCGCGGCGAACCATTTGCATGTGACGCTGAGGCATCTTGGCAATTTCGCGGGCGGCTTGCCTGCCGACGTGGTCGAGGCGGCGAAACGGGCGGCCGTCGCCGTCAGCATGGCGCCGTTTACGGTCGAATTCGACGCGGTCGCCAGCTTCGCGAAAAGGCCGCGGCTCGGGCCGGCGGTGCTGGTCGGCGAGCACGGTGTGCGCGGACTGCAGGCGCTTCACGATGCGCTCGAAGCGAGCTTGCGCGAAGACGGCATCGAGCCCGATGCACGTTTTACGCCGCACGTGACGCTGGCGTACGGGATGCCGTGGATCGAGCGCCGTCCGGCCGAACCAGCGTGCTGGAATGTGCGCGAGTTTGCGCTGATGCACAGCCTGCTGGGACGAACCAAGCATATCGTCCTCGCGCGGTGGCCGTTGGTGGGGTAAAGCCGAGGGGCGGGGGAGCGCGTCGGCCACGGCGGTGTCGAGTTCTCGGCCGTCTCGCGACGCAACGGTTAGAACCGCACGCTCGTTCCGCAGCCTGCGGCGTAGGCGCCACCGGTTGTCGCGGCGCCAGCGCAAAAGACGCCGCAGCCGGAAAGCAGCACGGCCGCGGTAATCGCCGCCAGCGCGAGACCTACGCCGATGCGCCCGCATCTGTGCGGGCACACTTGCACCGGCTGCGCGGCGCAGATAGGACGAGGACACACGACGGGAAAAGTACTGGGACGGCCGATCGGCTTGAATGGCATTGCGGCATCGATTTGATGACAGGAAAACCCCGGCGTGCCGCGCCAGTCAAGCGCCGCGCGCGTCGTACGGCTCGATGACTTACTCTAAGTCGACGCTGAAGCACCGTCAAACGCCGAATAGCCGGCAAATCGGCGCTTTTATGCCGTCGAGGGAGCACTGAACGCCCGTGCGCTCCCTGATAGAATGCTCGGGCCGCAACGTAGTGGATTGCAGATGAAATTGCTTGATGCGCTTGTCGAACAGCGTATTGCCGCCGCCGCCGCGCGCGGAGAGTTCGACGACTTGCCGGGTACTGGCGCGCCGCTGGCCCTCGATGACGATGCGTTGGTGCCGCAAGAGGTGCGCGTCGCCAACCGGATTCTGAAAAACGCGGGCTTCGTGCCGCCCGCTCTCGAGCAGCTTCGCGCGTTGCGCGACCTGCAAACGGAGCTGAATGCCGTGAGCGATCAGGCGACCCGTTGCCGTCTCCAGGCGCGCATGCTCGCGCTCGATATGGCGCTCGAATCGCTGCGCGGCGGCCCGATGGTCCTGCCGCGCGAATATTGCCGCCGCATCGCCGAACGTCTGTCGGAACGCGCGGGTAATGTCGATGTGGCCGGAGCGGGTTCACAGTGAACGAGCCGCTCGCGTGTACCGCCTCGATCGGCTCTTCGGCCCAAACCGAGGACAGCGAGAAATCCGTCGACGCCAGCATCGGCACGGTCTCCGCGCCCAGGGCTGATCACCCTGTGGCCGGTCCCGCCGTCCCCCCCGGAAATTCCGAAGCCCCCATCATCTCCGAACGCGACTTGCGCTTCATGGCGCTCGCTCAGGCCGCCGCCGAAGAAGCGCGCGCAGCCGGCGAAGTACCGGTCGGCGCGGCGCTCGTGCGCGGCGACGAAGTCATCGCCACGGGCTTCAATCATCCGATCGGCGCGCACGATCCGTCCGCGCACGCCGAAATGGTCGCGCTGCGCGCCGCCGCGCAGTCGCTCGAAAACTATCGTTTGCCGGGTTGCGAGCTCTATGTGACGCTCGAGCCTTGCCTGATGTGCGCCGGCGCGATCATGCACGCGCGCATCGCACGTGTCGTGTTCGGCGCGCGCGATCCGAAAACCGGCGCGTGCGGCAGCGTGGTCGATGCGTTCGCGAATCCTCAGCTGAACCATCACACGACGGTCAGCGGCGGCGTCCTCGAAGCCGAATGCGGTGCCGCGCTCAGGTCGTTTTTTGCCGAGCGGCGTCGCGCGAGCCGCGCAGCGCGCGCGGCGGCTCGCGGTGAAGCGACCGAAGCGGTTGAAGTGGCCGAAGGGTCCGCTGGCACCGCCACCGACCCCGCCACCCCGCCCACCAGCGAACCGCCCCCGACCACGCCGCTCTAAAACAACAAACGCCAACGGGTCTCGCCATGACCGCTCATCGCACCATCGAACTGATTGCGCCATCCGGCTATCCGCATGATCCGGAGGTGCTGCATCGCGCGTTGCATCGGCTGCGGGCGCAGGGGCACCGTGTCGACGGCGAGGAGGCCGCGAAGCGCCGCTACCAGCGCTTCGCCGGCACCGACGGCGAGCGCGCGGCCGATCTGAACCGGCTAGCCGATCCTTCGCGCGAGTTGCCCGATGTCGTGCTGGCCGTGCGCGGCGGTTACGGCGCGGTGCGAATCCTGCACGGTCTCGACTACGAAGGGCTGCAGCGGCGGCTCGCCGATCAGCCGATCGCGCTGGTCGGTCACAGCGACTTCACCGCGATCCAACTGGCGCTGCTCGCGCGCGCCGGCCTGAAGACCTTCGGCGGCCCGATGCTGATGAGCGATTTCGGCGCCGAGGAGCTCAGCGAATTCACGATGCGGCATTTCTGGTCGGCATTGACGCAGCCGACCATTACCGTCGCGAGCAACACGCCGCAAGCGCAGAACGTCGACGTAACGGGCACGTTGTGGGGCGGCAATCTGGCGGTCGTGGCGTCGCTGATCGGCACGCCGTACATGCCGCCGGTGCAGGGCGGCATCCTGTTCGTCGAAGACGTCAACGAGCAGCCGTTCCGTATCGAGCGGATGATCTATCAGCTGCATCTGGCCGGCATCCTCGCGCAGCAGCAGGCGCTCGTGCTGGGCGACTTCACGGGCGGCAAGCCCTACGACTACGACAACGGCTACGACCTGCAGGCGATGGTCGAGCAAGTGCGCTCGCTGATCGGCATTCCGGTCGTGACGGGGCTGCAGTTCGGGCACGTCCACAACATGGTGACGCTGCCGGTCGGCGCTAATGCGCATCTGGTCGCCAATGCGCATGGCTTCAGGCTGACGGCGTCGGGCTATCCGAGCCTTGGCTGAAGCCGGTTGGGTTGGGCAGAGGCGGGCGCAACGCCCGCTTTTTTTTCGCATTGGCATCGCAACTAACTGTCAGCATCATCCGCTCGCCACCTCCCACACCATTCGCCAATGGCTTCAGTTTTTGTTGACAAAAACTGAGCCGCCAACAACCGGCTTCACCCCGCCAAAACGGGGTAAGATTCCCGCCAGACAGCCATGCAGCTTGACTTTCACGCTTCCCCTGACGCAACGCGGCACAAAAACTGTCAAAGATCGACGCAAAAATTGTTGACAATATTTGTGTCCGTCCTATGATGACCAACATACCGAGACGCCAATCATGTCCGACACCGAAGCAGTCGCGAACAGTTCGAAGCCCGAAGCAATCGCCGAGCGCATCCGCGCCGCGATCCTGGAGCATCGGCTGGCACCCGGCGCGAAACTCACCGAAGCGCAGCTATGCGAAGTATTCCGTGTGAAGCGCGGCCCGATCCGTCAGGCGCTGTCGCAGCTGGCGGGTGAGCGCCTCGTCGATCTCGAGCCGAACCGTGGCGCGTTCGTCGCGAGTCCGTCGTTGCAGGAGGTGCACGAGGTGTTCGAAATGCGCCGCATCATCGAGCTGGCCGTCGTCGAAAAGATCTGTAGCGGACACGGCATGCGGCGCCTGAAGAACATCGGCGGCATGATCAGCCGGGAACGCAAGGCATTCGAAACGCGGGATTTTCCGGCATGGATCCGCTTGTCGGGCGAGTTTCATACGGAGCTCGCGAACCTGACCGGCAACTCAGTGTTGTGCGATTGCCTGAACGGGCTGGTCGCGCGTTCCACGCTGATTTCCGCGTTGTACGAGTCGCTCGGACGCAGCCCGTGCTCGTTCGAGGACCACGAAGCGATTCTCGCCGCGCTCGACGCCGGCGATGCGAAGCAGGCGGCCGCGCTGATGTCGCGCCATCTGCAAAGCGTCGAGTTGAAGATGCTGGAGCGCCCCGCGCGCGGGGCGGCGGATCTGCATGAAGTATTCGGCGCGCTCGCGCCGAAAGAAACATCCACGTAAAGAGCCGAAGCCGACTCCCAGGCTGAGGCAGATAGCAGGCAAGCGCCCGCTGGCGGTGCGCGCCGCACTGAATTGAGCTGAACCGATAAATGCACGGCAGGGCGGCCTCGCGTGAGCGCCGCCGGCCTGAACACGCACGTCCGTCGCGAGACGACGGACCTCAGGGTAGCGACGCATCGCCGGAAATCCGCGGCGGCTGGCGATGCGACAACCACAAGTACGTCAGTACGGAGACACGCGCGGCACGGTCCGGGACCACGACGCCGACTTCTGCGACCCACAGGGCAAGAAGCGAGCAACTGGCATGGCCGATGCAATGTCCGTCGATGCGCTTTCGACGGCCCCAATCCAAAGGAGGAATCATGGCTCAGTTCAGTGCAGCGCCAGGCAGTCACCCCATCTCCAACTACCCGGAAGGCACGGCTCAAACCGATCCGTCGATGCCGGCCGGCTACAGCGAGCGGCTCTACAACGCGGACCTCGCGCCGCTGCGCGCGCAGAACTGGACCGCGTACAACATCTTCGCGTTCTGGATGTCGGATGTGCACAGCGTGGGTGGCTACGTATTCGCGGGGAGTCTCTTCGCGCTCGGCCTGACGAGCTGGCAGGTGCTGGTCGCGTTGCTCGTCGGCATCACGCTCGTGAACGTGCTGTGCAACCTGATCGCGAAGCCGAGCCAGTTGAACGGCGTGCCGTACCCGGTCGCGTGCCGGGCGACCTTCGGCGTGCTCGGCGCGAATGTTCCCGCGGTGATCCGCGGCCTGATCGCGGTCGCGTGGTATGGCATCCAGACCTATCTCGCGTCGAGCGCACTCGTGATCGTCGTGCTGAAGTTCGTGCCGCAACTGCTGCCGTATGCGGACGTGCATCGGCATGGCCTGTTCGGTCTGTCGACGCTCGGCTGGGCCGGCTTCATGCTGCTGTGGGTACTGCAGGCGCTGGTGTTCTGGCACGGCATGGAGACCATCAAGAAGTTCATCGACTTCGCCGGGCCGGCCGTCTATGTCGTGATGTTCATTCTCGCCGGCTACATGGTGTATCGCGCGGGTTGGCGCAACATCGGCATCAACCTCGGCGGTGTCAAATATCACGGCATGGAAGTGGTGCCGGTGATGATCACGGCGATCTCGCTGGTGGTGTCGTACTTCTCCGGACCGATGCTGAATTTCGGCGACTTCTCGCGCTACGGCAAGAGCTTTCGCAGCGTCAAGCGCGGCAACTTCTGGGGCCTGCCGGTCAACTTCCTGGCGTTCTCGCTGGTGACGGTGATCACGACCGCGGCTACGCTGCCGGTGTTCGGCGAGCTGATCACGGACCCGGTCGAGACGGTGGGCCGCATCGACTATCCGATGGCGGTGATTCTCGGCGCGCTGACCTTCACGATCGCGACGATCGGCATCAACATCGTCGCGAACTTCGTGTCGCCAGCCTTCGACTTCTCGAACGTCGCGCCGCGTCTGATCAGCTGGCGCGCGGGCGGCATGCTCGCGGCGGTCGCGTCGGTATTCATCACGCCGTGGAACCTGTTCAACAATCCCGCCGTGATCCACTACACGCTCGACGTGCTCGGCAGCTTCATCGGACCTTTGTACGGTGTTCTGATCGTCGATTTCTACCTGGTCAAGCGTCAGAAGATCGTGCTCGACGATCTGTACACGGTCGCGCCGAACGGCTCGTACTGGTATCGCAACGGCGTCAACTATCGTGCGGTGGCCGCGTTGCTGCCGGCCGCGCTGATCGCGGTGATCTGCGTGATGGTGCCGGGCCTCGACGGCCTCGCGAATTTCTCGTGGTTCATCGGCGCGGGACTCGGCGCATTGTTTTACCGGATGCTCGCACGCTGAGCTTCATCGAGCGTCAAGTTTTCGCCGCTGCAATAACGAGTCGAACAGGAGTCGCCATGCGTATCAAACTGATCAATCCGAACACGACGCGCCGCATGACCGAGGCGATGGGGCGCTGCGCGCGCGAGGTCGCCGCGCCCGGCACCGAAGTGATCGCCGTCAATCCGACGATGGGCCCGCCGTCGATCGAAGGCTATTACGACGAAGCGCTCGCCACACCGGGTCTGCTTGCCGAAGTCGCGGCCGGGGAGCGGGAAGGCTGCGACGGCTATGTGATCGCGTGCTTCGGCGACCCCGGTCTCTATGCGGCGCGCGAGTTGGCGCGCGGTCCGGTGATCGGCATCGCCGAGGCGGCGATGCACGCGGCGAGCGTGCTCGCGCCGGGCTTTTCGGTCGTGACGACGCTCGCGCGCACCTGCGGCATGGCCTGGCATCTGGCCGAGCGCTACGGTATGAAGCGCTTCTGCCGCAACGTGCGTGCGACCGACGTCGCCGTGCTCGATCTCGACAAGCCGGGCTCGGCGGCGCGCCGCATCATCCTCGACGAATGCCGGCGTGCGCTCGACGAGGACGGCTCGGACGCGATCGTGCTCGGTTGCGCGGGCATGGCCGAGCTGTGCGCGGAGATCGAGGACGCGCTCGGCGCACCGGTGATCGAAGGCGTGACGGCGGCCGTCAAATGGACCGAGGCGCTGGTGGCGCTGCGTCTCGCGACGGCCAAGCGCGGCGACTACGCACGGCCGCTCGCGAAGCGCTACGACGGCGCGCTCGCCTCGTTCAGCCCTGGTCCGCTGCGGGTAAACGCCGAGTCGGCGGACGCGCACATACACTCGCTGTAACACGCACTATCTGCCCGGCCGTATGGGCTCACCAGGGTGTTTTCGCTACACTGGGTCAACTCGGTGCGGCGGCTTCGGCCGCCGCTGAAGCCGCCAGACGAGCGCTTGCGAAGGCCGATCCCGCCGTCGCTGCGAGGCGTTTAGAGCCCGAGCTTCATGCCCGAGCTTCATGCGCGAGCTTCACGCGAACTCCTGGTCCCGTCACTACGCATCCGTCAAACCATGCCACTCGACCCGAACTACCCACGCGATCTGATCGGCTACGGCCGCCACCCGGTGCACGCGAACTGGCCGGGGCGCGCGCGCGTCGCGGTGCAATTCGTCCTCAACTACGAAGAGGGCGGCGAAAACTGCGTGCTGCACGGCGATCCAGGCTCCGAGCAGTTCCTGTCGGAGATCGTCGGCGCGGCGGCGTATCCGGCGCGACACATGAGCATGGAGTCGATCTACGAATACGGTTCGCGCGCGGGCGTGTGGCGCATCCTGCGCGAATTCGAGAGACGTGACCTCGCGCTGACGGTGTTCGGCGTCGGCATGGCGATCGAGCGGAATCCGGAAGTCGCGCGGGCGTTCGTCGAACTCGGGCACGAGATCGCGTGCCACGGCTATCGCTGGATTCACTATCAGGACATGTCGCCGGAAAAGGAAGCGGAGCACATGCGCCTCGGCATGGAGGCGATCGAGCGCGTGACCGGCGTGCGGCCGCTTGGCTGGTACACCGGCCGCGACAGTCCGAACACCCATCGGCTGGTCGCCGAATACGGCGGCTTCCTGTACGACTCCGATTACTACGGCGACGACCTGCCGTTCTGGATGGACGTCGAGGTGGCGGGCGGCAAGAGCGTGCCGCAACTGATCGTGCCGTACACGCTCGACACCAACGACATGCGCTTCGCGACGCCGCAAGGCTTCAACACCGCGGACCACTTCTTCACCTACCTGCGCGACGCGTTCGACGTGCTGTACGAAGAGGGCGACGAAGTGCCGAAGATGCTGTCGATCGGCATGCACTGCCGGCTGCTCGGACGGCCGGGGCGTTTCCGCGCGCTGCAGCGCTTTCTCGATCACATCGAACAGCACGATCGCGTATGGGTATCGCGGCGCGTCGATATCGCGCGGCACTGGCACGAGACTCATCCTTACCAACAGGACAACCGCGAGGCTGCGGCATGAAGGCGATGCAATACACCCTGGACCAACTCAACAGCCTCTCGACCGACGCGTTCGTTGCGACGCTGTCGGGCATCTTCGAGCACTCGCCGTGGGTCGCGGAGATGGCGGCGCGACAGCGGCCGTTCGCGAGCATCGAAGAGTTGCATCAGAGCATGTCGCAGATCGTCGAAACCTCGGGCGAGGACAAGCAGCTCGCGCTGATCAACGCACACCCGGAGCTGGCCGGCAAGGCCGCGGTGCGTGGCGAGCTGACCGCCGAATCGACGCGCGAGCAAAGCGGCGCCGGCCTCGCGCAATGCACGCAGGAAGAGTTCGACAAGCTGCATGCGCTCAATCACGCGTATCGCGAGAAGTTCGGTTTTCCGTTCATTCTCGCGGTGCGCGGCTACGACCGCCACGGCATCATCGCGAACTTCGAAGCGCGCGTGAACAATAGCCGCGCCGACGAAATGCGCGCGAGTCTCGATCAGATCTATCGCATTGCACGTTTCCGGCTCGACGACCTGATCGGCGCGTGACACGCATCTCGTCACGCAGCGAGCCGGCAACGTTTTTTCCGCACCAATCGATATCAAGGACGACAAAGATGGCACTTCCGATTCTCGACCCCAACGCACCGGAATTCACGCGCCGTTACGTGAACCTGGCGGACCCGCGTCTGGGCGCGCAGGCGCTCGAGGCTAGCGACGAATTCTTCGCGCCGAAGGACCGCATGCTGAATCCGGAACCGGCCGTCTTCATTGCGGGCAAGTACGACGACAACGGCAAGTGGATGGACGGCTGGGAAACCCGCCGCAAGCGTACGACCGGCTACGACTGGTGCGTCGTCAAACTCGCGCGGCCCGGTGTGATCAAGGGACTCGACCTCGATACGAGCCACTTCACCGGCAACTTCCCGCCGGCGGCGTCGGTGGAAGCGGCGCGCGTCGTCGATGGCGAGCCGAACCAGTCCACGCAATGGACCGAGATCGTGCCGTCCACCACGTTGCAGGGCAATAGCCACCACTACCTCGAAGTCGGTGACGCGAACGCGTACACGCATCTGCGCGTGAACATCTATCCGGACGGTGGGATCGCGCGTCTGCGTGTATACGGTCAGCCGCAGGTCGACTGGGCGGGCGCGAGCCGCACCGAGCAGTTCGATCTCGCTGCGATGGAAAACGGCGCGTATCTGGTTAGCGCGAACAACCAGCATTTCGGCGCGGCCTCGACGCTGCTGATGCCGGGTCGCGGCGTGAATATGGGCGACGGCTGGGAAACGCGTCGTCGTCGCGAGCCGGGCAACGACTGGGCGATCATCGCACTCGCGCAGCCGGGGGTGATCCGCAAGATCGAAGTCGACACCGCGCACTTCAAGGGCAACTATCCGGATCGCTGCTCGATCCAGGCCGCGTACGTGAAGGGCGGCACCGACAGCTCGCTCGTCACGCAGGCGATGTTCTGGCCGGTGCTGCTCGGCGAACAGAAACTGCAGATGGACAAGCAGCACTTCTTCGAAAGCGAGATCGCGGCGCTCGGGCCCGTCACGCATGTGCGCTTCAACATCTATCCGGACGGCGGGGTGTCGCGTCTGCGTCTGTGGGGTACGCTCGAATGAAAACGCTCGCCATCGAACCGCTGACGAAAGAGGCGTTCGCCGCATTCGGCGACGTGATCGAACTCGAAGGCGCGAAGCAGATTCCGATCAACCTCGGCACGACGATCCGCTATCACGACCTCGCGAAAGTCGACGTGACCGACGAGCACGGCCGCACGCTCGTCAATCTGTTTCGTGGCCAGCCGCGCACGCTGCCGTTCGAAGTGAAGATGCTCGAGCGGCATCCGCTCGGCAGCCAGGCGTTCGTGCCGCTGAACGACAAGCCGTATCTGGTCGTCGTCGCGCCAGCGGGCGAACTCGACGCGGCGAAGATCCGCGCCTTCGTCACGAGTGGCTGGCAGGGCGTCAACTACGCGAAGGGCGTATGGCACCATCCGCTGATCGCGTTGGGCGAGGTGAGCGACTTTATCGTCGTCGATCGTGGCGGCGAGGGGCTCAATCTGAACGAGCAGGATCTGGCGGAGTCGCTGTGGCTCACGGAAGATGCGTTGAGCGCGGTGGCGGTTTGATGGCAACGCAGCTACCGGGGCTCTGGTAGCGTTGTGGTTGGAAAGAAAAGCCCGCGACGTGCGCTACGTCGCGGGCTTTTTCGCATCGATGGCGCTCACTTGCGCCGGCCCAGCAGCGGCGAATGCCCGATGACTTCCCTCGACCGCTCGGGCGGCTCCGGCGCCGAAAATCCCGCTGCTTCGATGGCCGGCTTGAGCCCCCTGAATTGCAGACTCTTCTTTGGCGAACGCAGCGATGTCATGCCGTCGTCCCACGCATGCAGCATCTGCTTGGCGACCGTGCGCCACTGCGGTTCGTTGCGCGCTGCTTCGATCAACTCGTGGCCGACGTCGACAGCCGAGTCGCACAGCGCTTCAACCATCTGCGCATATTGCCGGGGGGCGATGCCCATGCGCGTGTTGAAAAATCGTTCCAGCGTTTTGCCGGCTGCCCAGGTTTTGCGGCCGTCGATGGCGAGGCCCGGCGGATTGGCGGCGAAGCGCGGATAAGCCTGGGTCGTCACGACATCGTAGACGGGCGTGAACGCGACATCGTCGACCGACGTATAGAACAACGCAACGTTCTTCGTGTGGCAGTCCGCATTGCGCACGACGTAGTTCGTCAGCAGATGCCAGCCGAGCTGCTGGAGCTGCACCCGCACGGTGTCGCGATCGAGCAGATACGCTCTCGCCGCGTTGAGCATTTTCTCGCTGGTCGAATTGTATTTTTCGTGCGGCGGCAAACCGAGCAGGCCGCACAGGTCTTCGACGCCGTACGCCGGTAGTCCATCTTCGTCGACATCGAAGCGCTCGACGACGAGCGCCCGGCCATCGTCCGACATCTGCGTGCGCGCAACCGGCGCCACCCCGAGCCGCTCCAGCACCCGCATCGAATGGAACTCGTTGAAACCGAGAAAGGGCGTGTTGTCGTCCGAACCTTTGACGATGTGACGGCTCGTTCGAATCGTCGGCTTACCGAGCTGCAACGGTGTCGATGCGGCAGACTGCGCTTCCGGCGCGATGAACTTCGGCACGACACCTGAAATGGCCGCCCGCGCGTATTCACGTACCAGTTGCGCGAAATGTTCGGCGGTGTTGTCGCCGTGCAGGATGTGCTGGACGTCGAGCGCCTCCAGTTCGGTGCCCGGCGCCACGCCTTCTGGCGTCACGGTGACCCGGCCGATCCCCATCGAGCCCACGACGGCGAGCAGCGACAGATCGGTTCCGTCGAGCAAGGGCCCGAATTGCTCGCGGATCAGATTCAGCAGATAGCCCTCGGGCAGGTTCTGCCGGAAAAACGGATGCAGGTCGCGCGGCCAGCGCCAGGCCTCTTCGCGTACCGGCATCGTCAGACTGACGAAGTCGGCCGCGCTCGCATCGCGGTTGTATTTGAGGACATAGTCGTCGCGCTCGCGAAACAGCGTGGCAACGTTCTTGCCTAGTACCTGAACGTCGAGCTTCATGGCTGCGCGTCCGGGCTGCGCTGTTCAGCGAGGATGTCTTCGAGCGTGCGGCCATGTCCATGCGCGACGAACTTGAGGTCGTAACCGGCGGCTTCGAGCAGGCGCACCAGCACTGACACGCTCATATCGTTTTTGGCGAGCGTCTCCATCCGCGCGACGGTCGTGCGGGCCACGCCCGCGCGGCGCGCAAGCTCTTCCTGCGATAGCTTGCTGTCGCGTCGGACGGCTTTCAGCATGTCCGAGACATCGGCGAGGTTGGTCATTTGTAGCCTCAAGGCATCAATTTAGCGCATTTGACGGGTATTGTAGCCCAAGAGACACAACAAGGTATTCCGTATTTGTGCCTTCAGGGCTACATTTTACGTTCCTTCGGCGCTTTTTGTAGCCCAAGGGCGACAGATTCGATGTATCGATGCCGCTGACTGCACCCGCCACCCTCCCCAAAACGACAACGGGCTTGCCGCTGTCGCGACAAGCCCGCTTCTCCCTGCAGCCTCTACCTCGGCACCGGATGATCCGTGATCCGGACAGTCCTCCTTACTTCACCGCGCCGCCTTCGAACCACGCGGCGATCTTCATCCGCTCGTCGTCGGTCATGTGCGTGACGTTGCCGAGCGGCATCGCCTTCAACGTGACCGCCTGCTGGTAAATGCGCTGTGCGTTCTGCGAGATTTCGTCGGGGGTATCCATCAGCACGCCCGCGGGCGCGCTGCCCATCATCGTCGGATGCGCGGAGTGGCAGGCCACGCAGCGCTGCTGCAGCACCGGCGCGATATCGGCGACCTTCAGCGTCGGCGCGTTGGCGGCCTGCGCCTGCGGCACCACCGGACGCGGCATGGTCCACACGAGCGCCGTGCACATCAGCGCGACGCCGACGAGCGGCAGATACCACAGCACCTGGCCGCGATGACGCATCACGAAGAACTGCCGGATCAGCGCGCCGGCCAGCATGATGACGACGAGCACCGCCCAGTTGTACGGATGCGTGTAGGTCATCGCGTAGTGGTTCGACAGCATCGCGAACACGACCGGCAGCGTGAAGTAGGTGTTGTGCACCGAGCGCTGCTTGCCACGCTTGCCGTAGATCGGGTTCGGCGTGTCGCCCTTCAGCATCGCGTCGACCATCTTGCGCTGGCCCGGAATGATCACGAAGAACACGTTGGCCGACATGATCGTCGCGAGCATGGCGCCCATGATCAGATACGCCGCGCGGCCCGCGAAGATATGACAGGCGAGATACGCCGCGATCAGCACATAAACGCCGACGCAGATGCCGAGCAGTTTGTCGCGCGTGCCGAGAATGCGGCACAGCGAGTCGTAGACGATCCAGCCGGCCGCGAGGAAGCCGATCGCCGAGGCGACCGCGACCACCGGCCCCATGTCGAGCACGTTCTTGTCGATCAGGTAGGTGCTCGGGGAGAACAGATACAGCACGGTAAAGAGACCGAAGCCCGAGAGCCACGTCGTATACGACGGCCATTTCGACCAGTGCAGGTCTTCGGGCATTTCGGGCGGCGCGACCGTGTACTTCTGCATGTTGTAGAAGCCGCCGCCATGCACGTGCCATAGCTCGCCGAACACGCCGCGACGGCGCTGGTTCGGATCGGTCGGCGGTTTCAGGCTGTTGTCGAGCGCGACGAAATAGAACGATTCGCCGATCCATGCGATGGCGGCGATGACGTGGAACCAGCGAATCGCGAGGTTCAACCAGTCGGTGATAAAGCCTTCCATGAAACTCCTCCACTTCTGATTCGTTGTGCGCGCGATGACGTTCGACGTCGCCGGTCATCGCGCCGACTGCGGATAGAAGACGCAGCGCGGGTTGTTATGGGTGTCGCGGGGCGCTTGTGCGTATTTGTGTCTGTGCGTGCCGGCGGGGACGCGGCGGCTTGCATCCGGCAGGGCTAGCTGCCCCGATACGTGCTGTACGAAAACGGCGACACCAGCAATGGCACGTGATAGTGCGCGTTGGCATCCGCGACGCCGAAGCGCAGCACGACGCGATCGACGAAGCGCGGTTCCGGCAACTTCGCGCCGAGCGACGCGAAGTAGTCGCCCGCGCCGAACACGAGTTCGTACTCGCCCGCGACGAGCGCGTCGCCTTCGAGCAGCGGCTCGTCGCAGCGGCCGTCGTGATTGGTGACAGTGGTTTTGAGTGCGCGGCGCGTGTCTCCGGCGAGCGCGAAGAGTTCGACCTTGATGCCTGCGCCGGGACGGCCGTTCGCGGTGTCGAGCACGTGGGTAGTGAGCTTGCCCATTCGCAATTGTCCTTGTGTGAATGCGAGGTGTCGGCGGCGGCCCGATCCATTACGTTTGCGGCGGATCGAGGCTCCACGTCAGTGGCTACATACCCGTCGGCGAATTGAAGCGAGCGCCGTGGCAGCCATTGTAAAAAGGATGCCCCGTTCAGCGCGCGAGCGATAGGAAAGATAATAGTTCGCGCATGATGGACAGCCAGTCGAAAGCCGCGCCGGCTGATCGGCCGATCGTACCGGCGCCAAAAATGGACCACTATATTGGCGGCGTGAAGTTGGGTATCGCAACCGCGCGAGTTGCCAGCGGGATTTTGGCTACCGAAGGTAAGCGCTGTGCGACACACGTGCTTAGGCACGGCAAACCCCGAAGACGGCGATTCACGCTGGGTAACCGGGCCAACGGCGTTCAACCGAACGCGGCGGCGCGGTGGCGTGCCGCCGCATCGCGTTCGAACGGCTTTGCATGCAGGCAATCAGGCGGACAGACGAATGACGATGAATGAAGCACTGAAACAACCCGGCAAAACGATGCTCGTAAAGCACGCGGACGTGCTGGTTACGATGGATGGCGAGCGGCGCGAACTGCGCGACGCCGGGCTGTATATCGAGGACAACCGGATCGTCGCGGTCGGAGCGAGCGCGCAACTGCCGCAAACGGCCGACCAGGTACTCGACCTGCGCGGCCATCTGGTGATTCCGGGCCTCGTCAATACGCATCACCACATGTACCAGAGCCTCACGCGTGCGATTCCCGCCGCGCAGAACGCCGAGCTGTTCGGCTGGCTGACGAATCTGTACAACGTGTGGGCGAACCTCACGCCCGACATGATCGAAGTATCGACGCTGACCGCGATGGCCGAGCTGTTGCTGTCGGGCTGCACGACGTCGAGCGACCATCTGTATATCTATCCGAACGGCAGCCGTCTCGACGACAGCATCGCCGCGGCGCGCCGCATCGGCATGCGCTTTCATGCGGCGCGCGGCAGCATGAGCGTGGGACGCAAAGACGGCGGCCTGCCGCCGGATTCGGTGGTCGAGCGCGAAGCGGACATCCTGAAGGATACGCAGCGTCTGATCGAGACATATCACGACGACGGCCGTTACGCGATGCTGCGCGTCGTCGTGGCGCCGTGCTCGCCGTTTTCGGTGAGCCGCGACCTGATGCGCGAATCGGCGGCGCTCGCGCGTCAGTACGGCGTGTCGCTGCACACGCATCTGGCGGAAAACGTGAACGACGTCGAGTACAGCCGCGAGAAGTTCGGCATGACGCCGGCCGAGTATGCGCACGATCTCGGCTGGGTCGGCCATGACGTATGGCATGCGCACTGTGTGCAACTCGACGATGCAGGCATTGCGCTGTTCGCGCGCACCGGCACCGGCGTCGCGCACTGTCCGTGCTCGAACATGCGGCTCGCGTCGGGCATCGCGCCGGTCAAGCGCATGCGGCTCGCGGGCGTGCCGGTTGGACTCGGCGTCGACGGCTCGGCGTCGAACGATGCTGCGCAGATGATCGCCGAAGTGCGCCAGGCGCTGCTGTTGCAGCGCGTCGGTTTCGGGCCCGACGCGATGACCGCGCGCGAGGCGCTCGAAATCGCGACCCTGGGCGGCGCGCGCGTGCTCAATCGCGACGACATCGGCGCGCTCGCGCCTGGCATGGCCGCGGATTTCGTCGCGTTCGATTTGCGTGCGCCGCACTTTGCCGGCGCACTGCACGATCCGGTGGCGGCTCTGGTATTCTGCGCGCCGTCGCAGGTCAGCTATAGCGTGATCGACGGCAAGGTGGTGGTGAAGGAGGGGCAGTTGGCGACGCTCGAACTCGGGCCGGTGATCGAGCGGCATAACGCGCTTGCGCGGCAGCTTTACGAGGCGGCGGCTTGAGCTCGAGCGGAACGGGCGGCATTCACGCTCCGATGGGCGGGTGCCGCGAGTCGTCGCTATCTGAGCGGCGCCGCATGCGGGCTCAGGGCTTGTCGATCAACGTGCGGGTCGCCTCGCCAACCAGACCGCGCAGCCAGCGCACTTCGTCGGAGTAGTGCACGCGCTCGTGCCATAGCTGGTAGTACTGCATCGGCGGGAAGTCGAGCGGCGCGGGCACCACGGTCAGCGGCAAAAACTTCGCGTAGTAGTCGGCAAAGAGGCGCGTCGTCGTGAAGATCAGATCGGACTTGATCAGCACGTACGGCGCGAGATTGAAGTAGGGCAGCGTGACGACCACATGGCGCTTGAGCCGCTCGCGCGCGAGATGCACGTCGATCGCGCCGCGCTGGCCGACCGAGTACGGCGTCGGCGCGAGATGCGGTGCGTTCAGGTACTGGTCGAGCGTGAGCCCGCCGCGTTTGGCGAACGGATGCGTGTTGCTCATCAGGCAGACGATCTGATCGACGAACAGGTTCGACAGATGCAACTGCTCAGGCGGCTCCGGCCAGTTGCCGACCACGATGTCGAGCTTGCCGTCCTCGAGCGCGAGTTCGTAGTCGAACGCGGGGCCGAGCGAATGGAATTCGAGCGTCGCGTTCGGCGCGGCCTGGCGGAAACGTTCGACGACCGTCGGCACGAACAGCACGTTCAGGTAGTCGGGACAGCCGATCCGGTAGCAACGGATCGACGTGGCCGGATCGAAGTTGTGCTGCTGGAACTTGATGCGCTCGATTTCGCGCAGCGCGTTCTGCACCGGTTCGAGCAGGCGCAGGCCGTACTCCGTCGGCACCATGCCGGACTTGCCGCGCACCAGCAGCGGGTCGCCGGTGATGTCGCGCAGACGGCGCAGCGCCGCGCTGATCGCGGGTTGGGACTGGTTCAGTTTGACGGCGGCGCGCGTGACGCTGCGCTCCATCAGTAGCGTGTGCAACACGCGCAGCAGGTATGTGTCGATCGCCTCGCGTTGCTGGCTCATGGATTCTCCCAAATATATGTGCTGGCTGATCGAACGGACGTAGAGGTATATGCGTTTTAATATGGACGAAAAACGACGTCAAGGGTGACATACCCGCAGAGCTTGTAGCGGCGCGGGTTTGCGGGAATTTTGTCAACTCGACTGAGTGGGTCGAATTAGGTATCGTCATCCGGTTGTGGTGACGGATCGCCCGTCGGCACGGTGGACGTCATCGACGTCGACCCGGCGGTATTCACGGCAGCAAGCGGCGTCTCAAACGCACTATGGAATCTCATGAGCGACACTCCACTTAGCGACGGCGCACGACTCACCGGACAGCCGGTGCCCCGGCTCGCGCTGACGGGCATCACCAAGCAGTACCCGGCCGTGCGCGCCAACGACGACGTCACCCTCGTCGTCGCACCCGGCGAAATCCACGCGGTGCTGGGCGAGAACGGCGCGGGCAAGAGCACGCTGATGAAGATCATCTACGGCGCGGTGCGACCCGACGCCGGCGAGATTCGCTGGGAAGGCGAGACGGTCGACATCGCGAGCCCGGCGGCCGCGCGCAAGCTCGGCGTCGGCATGGTGTTCCAGCACTTCTCGCTGTTCGAGACGCTGACGGTCGGCGAAAACATCGCGCTCGCGCTCGACGAACCCTTCGATCTCAAGTCCCTTGCGAAACGCATTCGCGAGGTGTCGGTCGACTACGGGCTCGACATCGATCCGCAACGGCACGTGCACAGCCTCACCGTCGGCGAGCGCCAGCGCGTCGAAATCGTGCGCTGCCTGCTGCAGAATCCGCGTCTGCTGATCATGGACGAACCGACTTCGGTGCTGACGCCGCAGGCGGTTCGCAAGCTGTTCACGACGCTGCGCCGGCTCGCCGCCGAAGGCTGCAGCATTCTGTACATCAGCCACAAGCTCGACGAAATCCAGGAGTTGTGCGACACCGCGACCGTGATGCGCGGTGGCCGCGTGACCGGCAACGTGACGCCGAAGAACGAGACGCATGCGTCGCTCGCGCAGTTGATGGTCGGCCACTCGCTGCCCGACTACACGCGGCGCGAGCACAAGCCGGGCGCGGTGCTGCTCGATGTCAGGCAGCTGTCGGTCGCGAGCGACGATCCGTTCGGCACGTCGTTGCGCGACGTGTCGTTCAGCGTGCATGCGGGCGAAATCTTCGGCATCGCCGGTGTGTCGGGCAACGGCCAGGCGGAACTGCTCGCGGCGTTGTCCGGAGAAAAGCGCGCTGAAAAACGCAGCCTGCCCGCCGACGCGATCACGATCTGCGGCAAGCCGGCCGCGCGTCTCGGCGCCGGACGGCGGCGCGCGCTCGGCTTTGGCTTCGTGCCCGAGGAGCGGCTCGGCCGCGGCGCGGTGCCAGCGATGAGCCTTGCCGACAACGCGTTGCTGACCGCGCATCGGCAGAACATGGTCAAGTCGGGCTGGATCAGAACGGGCGCGATGCGCGCGTTCGCGAAGCGCTGCATCGACGCGTTCGACGTGCGCTGCGGCGGCCCCGACGCGCTCGCGCAAAGTCTGTCGGGCGGCAATCTGCAGAAATACATCATGGGCCGCGAGATTTTGCAGGCGCCGAAGGTGCTGGTGGTCGCGCAGCCGACGTGGGGCGTCGATGTCGGCGCGTCCGCGTTCATCCGTCAGCAACTGCTCGATCTGTCGGCGCGCGGCGTCGCGATTCTGGTGATCTCGGAGGAGCTGGAAGAGCTGTTCGATATCTGCGACCGCATCGCGGTGCTCGCGGGCGGGCGGTTGTCGCCGGTGCGCGCGACCGGTGCGACCAACGCCGAGGAAATCGGCCGCTGGATGGCGGGGCTATTCGGCGACCGTGAGGGCGCGGCGCCCGCGGCGGACCAGCCGGCGCATGCGTGACGCGAGGCGTTGCCCGCTGGCCACGCCAAAACGTTGAACACGCACGCGAATGCGGACCCTGAAGAACAGAACCCGAACAAACCCACGCTACCCATGATGCTTCCCTATCGACTCGAAGCCCGCACGACGCCCTCGCGCACGATGCAGCTCGCCGTGCCGCTGATCGCCGCAGTGCTGACGCTGGCGATCGGCTTTCTGATTTTCGGCCTCGTCGGCCGCGACCCGTTGCAGGCGATGCACGCGTTCTTCATCGAGCCGCTGTCGAGCATCAACGGCTGGTCGGAGCTGTTGCTGAAGGCGTCGCCGTTGTGCCTGATCGGCCTTGGTCTCGCGATCGGTTATCGCGCGAACGTGTGGAACATCGGCGCCGAGGGGCAGATGCTGCTCGGCGGCATTGCGGCGAGCGGCGTCGCGATCTATTTCGATCAGGCGAGCGGCTGGTGGATCCTGCCGACGATGATGCTCGCGGGCATCCTCGGTGGCATGGCATGGGCCGCGATTCCCGCCTTCCTGAAGAGCCGTTTCAATACCAACGAGATTCTCGTGAGCCTGATGCTCACGTACGTCGCGACGCAACTGCTGATCTACCTGGTGAGTGGTCCATGGCGCGATCCGCAGGGCATGAACTTCCCGCTGTCGGAGATGTTCAGCGGCGACGCGCTGTTTCCGACGCTGTACGGCGACTGGCGCTGGAAATTTCTGCGTGGCACGCGCCTGAACGCGTCCGTGTTCCTCACGCTGATCGCGATTCCGCTGGTCTGGCTGTTCATGCGCAAGAGCTTCGCGGGCTACCGGATGAACGTCGGCGGACTCGCGCCGCTCGCCGCGCGCTACGCCGGCTTCTCCGACAAGAAAACGATCTGGACCTCGCTGCTCATCAGCGGCGGCCTCGCGGGTCTCGCCGGCATGGGCGAGATCGCCGGTCCGATCGGCCAGTTGCAGGCGACGTGGTCGCCGGGGTACGGCTTCACCGCGATCATCGTCGTGTTCGTCGGCCGCTTGCATCCGCTCGGCATCGTGCTCGCCAGTCTGCTGATGGCGCTGCTGTATCTCGGCGGCGAAGCGGTGCAGACCTCGATGCAATTGCCGCAGGCGTTGTCGGGCGTATTTCAGGGGTTGCTGCTGTTCTGCCTGCTCGGCGCCGACCTGTTCGTGAACTACCGTGTGCGGCGCCGCTCGGCCGTGGCGGTGGGTCATTAAGTTTGCCAATCAGCTCGCTAATCCGCTTTCAGACTCGATATGGATATCCAGCAAGCCAGCGCGCTCACGTCGAGCGCGATCACCGCGTCGATCCCGCTGATGTTCGCGGGCGCCGGTGAACTCGTCGCCGAAAAATCGGGCGTGCTCAACCTTGGCGTGGAAGGGATGATGCTGATGGGCGCCGTCAGCGGCTACGCGGTCACTTCGATTAGCGGCAGCCCGTGGCTCGGCGTGCTCGCCGCGATCGGCGCCGGTCTCGCGATGTCGCTGCTGTTCGGGTTCCTGACGCTGACGATGCTCGCCAACCAGGTCGCGACCGGCCTGTCGCTGACGATCTTCGGCATCGGTCTGTCCGCGTACGTCGGCAAGCCGTACACATCGGCCGCGGTGCGCGCGACGATCGATACATGGACGATCCCCGGCCTGTCGAAAATCCCGGTGCTCGGCCCCGCGCTCTTCACCCTCACGCCGCTCGATTACCTCGCGTTCCTGATGTTCGCCGCGATCGGCTGGTTCCTGTATCGCACGCGCGCGGGGCTCGTGCTGCGCTCGGTCGGCGAATCGCCGCAGGTCGCGCACTCGGTCGGCTTTCCGGTGGTCGGCGTGCGCTATGGGGCGGTCGCGTTCGGCGGCGGCATGGCGGGGCTCGCGGGCGGCTACTATTCGATCGTCAATCTGCACCTGTGGCAGGAGAACCTGACGTCGGGCCGCGGGTGGATCGCGTTGGCGCTCGTCGTGTTCGCGACGTGGCGCCCCGGGCGTCTGCTGATCGGTTCGCTGCTGTTCGGCGCGGTGACGGGGCTGCAGTTCTACGCGCAGGCGATCGGCGTGCCGGTGCCGACGCAGTTCCTCGCGATGCTGCCGTATGTCGCGACGATCGTCGTGCTGGCGCTGATCTCGCGCAATCCGAACACGATTCGCCTGAATGCGCCCGCGTCGCTCGGCAAGCCGTTTTTTTCGGCGGGCTGACGGCGACACAGGTTTTTTCGATCCGCTCACTACTATTCGCTCATCACGACAGGGGAAAACATGAAGAGAAGAAATCTGCTGACCGCTTTCGCGTGGGGCGCGGCGTCGCTCGCGCTCGCCGCACCGCTCGCGCAAACCGCGCAGGCCGCCGACGTGCCGGGCGTCGCGTTCGTCTATCTGGGCAATCCGGGCGATGCCGGCTGGACCTTCGCGCACGACCAGGGCTCGCGTGAAGCCGAAGCGAAGTTCGGCAACAGGATCAAGATCACGCGCGTCGAGAACGTGCCGGAATCGGCCGACTCCGAGCGCGTGTTCCGCGATCTCGCCAACAAGGGCAACAAGATCATCTTCGGCACGAGCTTCGGCTTCCAGGACTTCCAGCTGAAGGTCGCGAAGGACTTCCCGGACACCATCTTCCTGCACGCGACCGGTTACAAGAAGGCGCCGAACTTCGGCACCTACGACGTGCGCATGTACCAGGGCGCATATCTGGCAGGCGTCGCCGCGGGCTATGTGACGAAGAGCAACACGCTCGGCTTCGTCGCGTCGGTGCCGATTCCGGAAGTGGTGCGCAATATCAACGCGTTCACGCTCGGCGCGCGCTCGGTGAATCCGAAGGTGCATACGAAGGTGATCTGGATCAACAGCTGGTTCGATCCGGGCAAGGAAAAGCAGGCCGCCGAAACCCTGATCGGCCAGGGCGCCGACGTGCTGCTGCAGAACACCGATTCGAGCGCGACGCTCGCCACAGCTTCGGAGAAGCACGTGCACGCGTTCGGCTGGGATTCGGACATGAAGAAGTTCGGTCCTGACGCGCATCTCGGCTCGGTGGTCGCTCACTGGGGCGTGTACTACAGCGCGGTGATCCAGCAGGTGCTCGACGGCAAGTGGAAGAACGAGCCGGTGTGGTGGGGTATTCCGCAGAAGGCCGTCAACCTCGAGAACCTGAACACGTCGGCGATTCCGGCCGATGGGCAGAAGCAGGTCGCCGCCAGGCGCGAAGAACTCGCGACCGGCAAGCGCGACGTGTTCACGGGCCCGATCAAGGATCAGTCGGGCACGGTGAAGGTGCCGGAAGGCAAGACCTTGACCGATCCGGAGTTGCAGCGCCTGAACTGGTACGTCGAGGGTGTCGACGGGTCGTTGCCGAAGTAAATCGGGCGTTCCTCTGTTGAAAAAAGCTGCGTCCAGCGTGGGCTGGACGCAGCTTTTCTATTTGCGGCCTGCACGTGGCAGCGCGCAAGCGTGTCGTGCGGTCGCTGCTCAGTCCTCGATGCGCAGGCCGACCTTCAGCGTCACCTGCCAGTACGCGACCTTGCCGTTCTCGATCTGGCCGCGCGTTTCCGTGACCTCGAACCAGTGCAGATTGCGCAGCGTTTCCGACGCTTTGGCAATCGCGGTGGTGATCGCGTCGTCGATCGATTTCTTCGACGAACCGGTCAGTTCGATCTTCTTGTAAACATGTTCTGACATGAATTCCTCCTTGGTGTGCGCCGCTGGTCAGTGAAACGCTGCTCGGAAACGCGCATGGAAAAAGTATAGGCAACGGTTCGCGCAGTCCGTCGGACATATGCGTGGTCGTGAGCGTCACCGTCTGCGCGGCGGATCAAACGTCGCCGCCCGAACCATGGATGCCGCACGTCGCGTGCCCGATAGCGCGTGACTTCGGCGCATCGCATGGTCGTTATCATGTGTACGCAACATAATCCATTCAATCTGATAGCCAACGAGGTTCGAACGTGGAAACTGGTTTTTGCGGCCCCGGTCTGATGGGCGCGCCGATGATCCGGCACCTGCTGCGCGCGGGTCATACCGTGCATGTGTGGAACCGCACGCGAGCGAAGGCCGAGGCGTTGCGGGCCGAGGGCGCGCACGTCGTCGATACGCCGCGTGAGCTGGCCGCGCGCTGCGACGCGGTGCTGCTGTGCGTCGCGGACGCGGCGGCGGTCGAACAGACCGTGTTCGGCGCGGCGGGGCTGCTCGATGGCGATCCTTCGACGCCGCGCCGCGTGCGCTGGATCGTCGATCATTCGAGCATTCCGCCCGCCGCCACGCGCGCGCTGGCGCGACGGGTGGCGGATTTCGCCGGGCAGGGCGGCGCGGCCGGCACGGGAGCTTGTGGGGACGGCGCTTCGATCGGCTGGATCGACGCGCCGGTGTCGGGCGGCGTCGCCGGCGCCACGGCGGGCACGCTCGCGATCATGGCCGGCGGCGCGGCCAGCGATCTCGCCGCGGTGCGCCCCTTGCTCGATGCATATGCCGCCCGCGTCACGCACATGGGCGAAATTGGCGCCGGGCAAACCGCGAAGCTGTGCAATCAGGCGATCGTCACCGCGACCGTCGCCGCGATCGCGGAGGCGGTGAGCCTCGCGCAGCGCAGCGGCATCGACGCCGCGAAGCTGCCCGAGGCGCTCGCCGGCGGCTGGGCCGATTCGGTGCTGCTGCGGACCTTCGTGCCGCGGATGACGCAAAGCGACCTCGCGCCGATCGGCGCGTTGCGCACGTTCCAGAAGGACGTCGATACCGTCGCGGCGACCGCCTACGAGACCGGAACGCCGATGCCGGTCGCATCGACGGTCCAGCAATTGCTGCGACTCGGTGCCGCGATGGGCCTCGCCGACGCGGATTTTTCGGCCTTCATCGACATTCTGCAGACGCCGCGCGACGGCTCGAACGGGTGACGCGCGCCGCGGCGGGCGAACTGTCGGGTTGAAATCTCTAAACCTGCTAAAATATTGGGTTTTTCGCCGATATCACATTCAAAGGGACGCGCCGTGCTGTCTACTGCCAATATCACCATGCAATTCGGGCCGAAGCCCCTCTTCGAGAACATTTCGGTCAAATTCGGGGAAGGGAACCGCTATGGCCTGATCGGTGCGAACGGCTGCGGTAAATCCACCTTCATGAAGATTCTCGGTTCGGATCTGGAGCCGAGCTCGGGCAACGTGATGCTCGAGCCGAACGTGCGTCTGGGCAAGCTGCGCCAGGACCAGTTCGCATACGAAGACGTGCGCGTGCTGGACGTCGTGATGATGGGCCACACCGAAATGTGGGCCGCGATGACCGAGCGCGACGCGATCTACGCGAACCCCGACGCGACCGACGACGACTACATGCACGCGGCCGAACTCGAAGCGAAGTTCGCCGAGTACGACGGCTACACGGCCGAAGCGCGCGCGGGCGAACTGCTGCTCGGTATCGGCATCGCGATCGAAGACCACAACGGCCCGATGAGCAACGTCGCACCGGGCTGGAAGCTGCGCGTGCTGCTCGCGCAGGCGCTGTTCTCGAAGCCGGACGTGCTGCTGCTCGATGAGCCGACCAACAACCTGGACATCAACTCGATCCGTTGGCTGGAAGATATTCTGAACCAGTACAACTCGACGATGATCATCATCTCGCACGACCGGCACTTCCTGAACCAGGTCTGCACGCACATGGCCGACATGGACTACGGCACGCTGAAGGTCTATCCGGGCAACTACGACGACTACATGCTCGCCAGCACCCAGGCGCGCGAGCGTCAGCAGGCTGCCAACGCGAAGGCGAAGGAGCGCGTGGCCGATCTGCAGGACTTCGTGCGCCGCTTCTCGGCGAATAAGTCGAAGGCACGCCAGGCGACCAGCCGTCTGAAGATGATCGACAAGATCAAGATCGAGGAATTCAAGCCGTCGTCGCGGCAGAACCCGTTCATCCGCTTCGAGTTCGAGAAGAAGCTGCACAACATCGCGGTGGTCGCCGACAGCATTTCGAAGAAGTACGAGCGCTCGATCTTCAATAACTTCAGCATCAGCGTGCAGCCGGGCGAGCGTATCGCGATCATCGGGGAGAACGGCGCGGGCAAGACCACGCTGCTGCGCTCGCTGCTCGGCAATCTGCAGCTCGATCACGGCACGGTGAAGTGGGCGGAAAACGCGAACGTCGGCTACATGCCGCAGGACACGTACGAAGAGTTTCCGAACGACGTCACGCTGATGGACTGGATCGACCAGTACCGCAAGGAAGGCGACGACGAGCAGATGGTGCGCGGCACCCTCGGCCGCCTGCTGTTCAATGCGGACGACATCCGCAAGTCGGTCAAGGTGCTGTCGGGCGGCGAGAAGGGCCGCATGATCTGGGGCAAGCTGATGCTCGGCCGCCACAACGTGCTGCTGATGGACGAGCCGACCAACCACATGGACATGGAGTCGATCGAATCGCTGCAGATCGCGCTGGACAAGTTTGAAGGCACGCTGATTTTCGTGTCGCACGACCGTGAATTCGTCAGCGGGTTGGCGAACCGGATCATCGAAGTGCGCACGGACGGCACGCTGAACGACTTCGGCGGCAACTATGAGGACTTCCTGACGAGTCAGGGCGTTCAATAAGCGCCGGGTCGCTGGTTTTCAGCGATCCCCAAAGGCCCATGCCGGCAGTCTGCCGGCGTGGGCCTTTTTGCTTTGGTGGCTACTGGTAGCCCAGGCGCTGGACTAATACCGGCCCAGCGCGAGCCGTCGAATGACTTCATCCAGCTTACCCATGGGGCGATTCTTCGCTCGAAGCGCGCTATTTGCAGGGTTCGCCGCTCTAGCCGTAGGGTGCCTCACGAGTTCGTGCAGAGGACGCATCGGATGACCGAGCAACGCGCTTTCCGCCTCACGCCCAAGCGCAACGAAGCGCACGTTGCGAGGGAACAGGCTGATGAAGTCAGTCAGAATCTCGACTGTCGCGCGTAGCTCTGAATTCGATGGGCGGCGGTTGCTCTCGGTGTCTTCGTCCGCGAACGGATGAAACGGGAACGCATTCCATAGCGCAAACTCGGTTGGACCGAAGCCATTGGAAAGCATCGTCTGCCAGACGACCGAGGCGGTTCTCTCGTAGACACCGTATTCGCGGTCCGTCATCCGAGGCAGCGTATCGCGGCAACTGGTGCGGGTTGCCGAACCCGGCATATAGTCCGGTACCGGGCCGCGGTCCGTTCCCTTGGCGAAGCTGTTGAGCTTCGTATCGTTGCCAAGCAGAATCCGCTCGGAGGTCATCGCGATGCCCGTGAAACGCCCGCCACGGCAGCTCAGCGCCTCCGCAATCAGGATCACCTTGACGCTCGTCTGGCGGGCTTGCAGGTAGGCGGCAAGCTGTTGCTGGCGAATCAGTGGCGCGTTGATGCCGGGCTGATCGCGTTCATCGGTATCGGACCACGGATTGAACACGTGGGCCATTCGGCGCCATTCCGCGAGGCACTGAACGAAGTCCCTGGTGGTGGTCATGGAGCCGAAGTGTTCCGAAGCGTTTTCGGGTCTGGATGCATTCGTATCTGGAGCGATTATGGCTCGCGGGCCGGCTCGCTTTCCAGATGCCGGGCGACAGGGGCGACATGCGCTGCCAACGCGCGTGGAGGAAAACGCAAACCATAAAAAATGCCGGGACATCCCGGCATTTTTTATGGTGGCATGCAACCTCGAACTGCGATGCGTGCAGACAACCGGCTCACACCTTGTCGTTCTGAAACCGCATCGCAGTGCCTTCCCGTTCGATCCGGGTCCAGATCGCGCGCTTTTCCTCGTCGCTGAGGAACACCCAGTTCGACACCTCGGCCGCGGTGCGGCCGCAGCCTTTGCAGACCTCGTCGAAGAGCGTGGAGCAGACGCCGATGCACGGGCTGTCGGGAAGATCGTGGAGATTGGAAGTCATCGGAAACCTTGGGGCGGGGAGGCAAAGTCCCGCTATGTTAACCGATGCGCGGCGCGTGCCTTGCACGCGGCGCTCAGCGCGATGCGAAGTTCACATAACCGCGCGGACGTCCGGCTGTCGTCATGCCCCAGTCGCCAGTTGCCACAACAACGCGCCGTTGAGCGCAATGATGAACCACGCCGACAGCCAAGCCAGCACCAGTGGCACGCCGTGCACGCGCCAGCCGCGCATCAGCGTCGGATCGGACGCACAGCGGATCAGCGGCACGACCGCGAGCGGCAATTGCAGGCTCAGCACGACCTGGCTCGCGACCAGCAGTTGATTCGAGCCGTGCTGGCCGAACATGCCCACCGCGAGCAGGGCCGGCCCGATCGCGAGCGCACGCGTGAGCAGTGCGCGTTTCCAGCGCGGCAAGCGCAGCCGCAGGAAGCCCTCCATCACCGCCTGACCGGCCAGCGTGCCGGTGACGGTTGCGCTGAGTCCGCACGCGAGCAGCGCCGCCGCGAACAGGATGCCGGCCCAGCGGTTGCCGACCAGCGGCGCGATCAGCCGATGCGCATCGGCCAGATCGGTGACGTCGCGATGGCCGCTGGAATAGAACACGGCGGCCGCGACGATCAGCAGCGCCGCGTTGATCACGAACGCGAACGCAAGCGAGCCGAAGGTATCGAGATTGACGACGTGCAGCGCGGCCTTGATCTGCGCGTCGCTGCTGTCGGGCGCGTGATGCTTGACGAGCGCCGAATGCAGATACAGGTTGTGCGGCATGACCGTCGCGCCGACGATACCCGCCGCGAGCCATAGCATGCCCGCGTTTCTGATCAGCTCGATGCTCGGCGCGGTGCCGGCGAGCGCCGCGTGCCAGTCGGGCCGCGCGAGCGCGAGCTGCACGACGAAGCACAGGCCGACGAAGCCGATCAGCGCGGCGATCACCGCCTCCAGCCTGCGGCCGCCCGCCTGCTGGAGTGCCAGCAGCGCGAACGTGCAGACCGCCGACATCAGCACGCCGACCGTCAGCGACACGCCGAGCAGCAGTTGCAGCGCGACCGCGCTGCCGACCACCTCGGCGACATCGCAGGCGATGATCGCGACTTCGCTCGTCAGCCACAGGAACAGCGTCGCGCGCCGGCCATTGCGCTCGCGGCACAGCTGCGCGAGATCGCGCCCGGTCACGACGCCGAGGCGCGACGACAGCCATTGCATCAGCATGCCCATCATGCTCGACAGCAGCACGATGCCGAGCAGGCCGTAGCCGTAGCCCGCGCCGGCGCCGAGCGCGGTCGCCCAGTTGCCGGGGTCGATATAGCCGACCGCGATCAGCGCGCCGGCGCCGAGGAACGAGAACCAGTGCGCCGGACGCGTGGGCTCGCCCGGCAGACGCCGGCGGCGGTTGGGACGCATCGCGAAAGGATTGGTGTTCATCGTGCCAGAGCTTCTGGGAAACGCATGCTGTTGCAAGTCATATGCCCATCGCAGGCGCGCAGCGGCTGGCCGGCCGTCGCGCGACGACGTCGCGCAATCCGCATCAATGGATCATGATAGGAGCATTCGAGCCGTCGTGGCGAAGCCGGTGCGCATGAAAGGTGCGCCGTGGCACCAACGCGGCTCCGCGCCGGCATGCACCGTCCGGCACCCGCGCGGGCGAGCGCGGCGCGCCGCCCAGGTGCGAGCCGGCTCCGACCTGACAACCGGATAACAGCGACGCGACGAAATCCCCGCAACCTGCGCCCAGCGCGGATCAGGCGCGACCGCGGCCCGCGTATTTTTCGGTAGACACGCGCCGATAACCCGTTAAAATTGCGGCCATTTTGCAAGGGTGCGGCCAGAGCCTGTACCGTTTGTGCGACAGCTCCGGGTTTTTTTTGGAGCGGGCAATAATTGGTGGTAGTTTTCGGGGTTTTCAGGGGGCCGTGCGCGCGAGGGCGCGGCTTGAGTGACGACGGGAGCGGAGAACGGGATGAACAAACGGATAGTGGGGCATGTGGCGGCGCTGATCTTGTGCGCGGCGCCGTGGTTGACGGCCGCTGCGAAGGATACGCAGTTGAACGTGTATAACTGGTCCGACTACATCGCGAAGGATACGATCCCGAACTTCACGAAACAGACCGGCGTTCAGGTCAAGTACGACAACTACGACAGCGACGACACGCTGCAGGCGAAGCTGCTCACCGGCAACTCGGGCTACGACATCGTCGTGCCGACCAGCAACTACGCGGGCAAGCAGATCGCCGCGGGCATCTTCGAGCCGCTCGACAAATCGAAGCTGCCGAACCTGAAGTACCTCGACCCGTCGCTGATGGCGCTCGTCGCCGGCGCCGATCCGGGCAACAAGTACGTGGTGCCCTGGGCGTACGGCACGACCGGCCTCGGCTACAACGTGACGAAGGTCCAGCAGATCCTCGGCAAGGACGTGCCGCTCGACAACTGGGACATCCTGTTCAAGCCGGAAAACATCTCGAAGCTGAAGGCCTGCGGCGTATCGGTGCTCGACGCGCCGGACCAGATGTTCGCGGCCGCGCTGCACTACATGGGCAAGGACCCGATGAGCACGAACCCGGCCGACTACCGCGCCGCGCTCGAGATGCTGAAGAAAATCCGTCCGTACATCACGCAGTTCAACTCGTCGGGCTACATCAACGACCTCGTCGGCGGCGACGTGTGCTTCGCGTACGGCTGGTCGGGCGACGTCGTGATCGCCAAGCATCGCGCGCTCGAAGCGAAGAAGCCGTACAAGATCGAGTACTTCGTGCCGAAGGGCGGCGCGCCGGTGTGGTTCGACGTGATGGCGATTCCGAAGGACGCAAAGCACAAGGAAGCCGCGCTCGAGTGGATCAACTACATCGAGACGCCGCAAGTGCACGCCGCGATCACCAACGCCGTGTACTACCCGAGCGTCAATATGGAAGCGCGCAAGTACGTGGACAAGGACGTCGCGAACGATCCGGCCGTGTACCCGTCGCCGGAAACCATCAAGACGCTGTTCCTGTTGAAGCCGCTGCCGCAGGAAATCCAGCGGCTGCAAACGCGACTGTGGACCGAGTTCAAGTCCGGCCGCTAAGCGCGGCAACAAACAGATAAGAAGCCTATGAAGCCCTCGGTGTTCACCGGGGGCTTTGTTCGTCAAACGCCGGAGTGAAGCAGCATTATGATGAGTAGTGACCAGCCGGGCGCGCTGGCCGGGACGGCCGTGCCGTCGACGGGCCCGAGCGCCGTTACGGGAGACGCAGCGGAACAGTTCATCCAGATCGTCGACGTCGTGAAGAAGTTCGGCGAGACCGTCGCGGTCAAAGGGGTCAATCTGACGGTAAGGAAGGGCGAGCTGTTCGCGCTGCTCGGCAGCTCGGGCTGCGGCAAGTCGACCCTGCTGCGCATGATGGCCGGGCTCGAAACCGTGACGTCGGGCAAGATCCTGATCGATGGCGAAGATCTCGCGCACCTGCCGCCGTATCGCCGGCCGGTCAACATGATGTTCCAGTCGTACGCGCTGTTCCCGCACATGACGGTCGAGGCGAACGTCGCGTTCGGTCTGAAGCAGGAGGGCGTGCCGAAGGCCGAGCTGAAAGACCGCGTGCACAACGCGCTCGAACTCGTGCAGATGGGCCGCTTCGCGAAGCGCAAGCCGCATCAGCTGTCGGGCGGGCAGCAGCAGCGCGTCGCGCTCGCGCGCTCGCTCGTCAAGCGGCCGAAGCTGCTGCTGCTCGACGAGCCGATGTCGGCGCTCGACAAGCAGATCCGCCAGCGCACGCAAATCGAGCTCGTCAACATCCTCGATCAGGTCGGCGTGACCTGCATGATGGTCACGCACGATCAGGAAGAAGCGATGACGATGGCCAACCGCCTCGCCGTGATGAGCGAAGGCCAGATCGTGCAGCTCGGCACGCCGCATGAAGTCTACGAATACCCGAACAGCCGTTTCTCGGCGGAATTCATCGGCTCGACCAATCTGTTCGAAGGCCGCACGGTCGAGGACGAACCCGATCACGTGTTCATCGAAACGCCGGATCTGACCTGCCGTTTGCATGTCAATCACGGCATCACCGGTCCGCTCGGCATGCCGGTGACGATCTCGGTGCGGCCCGAACGCATCGCGCTCACGCGCAAGCCGCCCGAGGGCGCCTACAACTGGGGCAAGGGCGTCGTCACGAATATCGCGTACATGGGCGGCTATTCGCTGTATCACGTGAAGCTCGACGGCGGCAAGACCGTGATCGCGAACGTGACGAGCCTCGCGCTCACCGAAATCGATCCGCCGTCCTGGGGCGACGAAGTCTACGTGCGCTGGAGCGCATCGGCCGGCGTGGTGCTGACATCATGAAAGAAGCGCTTGGCTCGTTTTTCACGTGGCCCGTGCGGCGTCTGAAGCTCACGGGACGTAGCGCGGTGGTGGCGGGGCCGTTCATCTGGCTGCTGCTGTTTTTCCTCGTGCCGTTCCTGCTGGTCGTGAAGATCAGCTTCGCCGATTCGCAGCTCGGCATTCCGCCGTACACGCAGCTCGTCACCTTCGCGGAAGGCGCGCTGCACATCACGCTGGATCTGTCGCACTACGCATTTCTGCTGACCGACAGCCTGTACTTCGCGACCTATGTGAATTCAGTCGTCGTCGCGGCGATATCGACCGTGCTGTGTCTGCTGATCGGCTATCCGATGGCGTACTACATCGCGCGCTCCAATGCAGCCACCCGCAATCTGCTGATGATGGCCGTGATGCTGCCGTTCTGGACTTCGTTCCTGATCCGCGTATACGCATGGATCGGCATTCTGAAGAACAACGGGCTGCTGAATAACTTCCTGATGTCGGTCGGCCTGATCCATACGCCGATCGAGCTGTATCACACGAACACGGCGGTCTACATCGGCATGGTCTATTCGTACCTGCCGTTTCTCGTGATGCCGCTTTACGCCCACCTCGTGAAAATGGACCTGACCTTGCTCGAAGCCGCGTACGACCTCGGCGCGAAGCCGTGGAAGGCGTTCTGGCAGATCACGCTGCCGCTGTCGAAGAACGGCATCGTCGCGGGCTGCCTGCTGGTGTTCATTCCGGCGGTCGGCGAGTACGTGATTCCTGAGCTGCTCGGCGGCGCGAACACGCTGATGATCGGCCGCGTGATGTGGAACGAGTTCTTCGACAACGCCGACTGGCCGATGGCGTCCGCAGTCACTTGCGCGATGGTGTTGCTGCTGCTGGTGCCGATGGCGCTGTTCCAGCATGCGCAGGCGAAGGCATTGGAGGAGGGCCGCCAATGAAGCCGAATCGTATGCTGCAGCTGATTGCTCTCGGCATCGGCTTTCTGTTTCTGTATATCCCGATCGTCAGCCTGATCGTGTATTCGTTCAACGAATCGCAACTGGTTACGGTGTGGACACGCTTTTCGATGCGCTGGTACGCGGCGCTGTTGCGGGACGACGAGCTCATCGCATCGGCGTGGCTGTCGCTGCGAATCGGCTTGCTGACGGCGTTCGCGTCGGTGATCATCGGTACGTGGGCCGGCTTCGTGCTCGCGCGGATGGGGCGCTTTCGCGGCTTCACGCTGTACACGGGCATGATCAACGCGCCGCTGGTCATCCCCGAAGTGATTCAGGGCATCTCGCTGCTGCTGCTGTTCATCGAAATGGCGCGTTGGATCGGCTGGCCGGCCGAACGCGGCATCTTCACGATCTGGATCGGTCACGTGATGCTGTGTATTTCGTACGTCGCGATCATCGTGCAGTCGCGCGTGCGGGAGCTGCATCCATCGCTCGAGGAAGCCGCGCTCGACCTCGGCGCGACCCCGTTGCGCGTGTTCTTCTCCGTCACGCTGCCGCTGATTTCGCAAGCGCTGGTGTCCGGCTGGCTGCTGTCGTTCACGCTGTCGATCGACGACCTCGTGCTGTCCGCGTTCCTGTCGGGTCCCGGCTCGACGACCTTGCCGCTCGTCGTGTTCTCGCGCGTGCGTCTAGGCTTGAACCCGGAGATGAATGCGCTCGCGACGCTGTTCATCGCAGTCGTCACGGTCGGCGTCGTCGCGACGAACTTCTTCATGCAGCGCGCGGAGCGAAAGCGGGCGGTGATGGCGGTTTGAGGTTGCGCGACGCATTGGACGCCTTCACTTCTTCTGGCGATAGCGATGATCGAGTCCCTTCTGCGCGTGCTGGACTGGCAGCCGCTTTACCGGTTGTGGGAACTGATCGTGATCATCGTGAAGTTTCTGTGGGAGCTGTTGCGGTTGCTGAGCGGTGGCGGAGGGCAGTGATTGCGCCCGCCGCCGCGCGAGGCCGATTCAACGCGCGAAGCGGTAATCCTGCGGCCGCACGCGCCGCGTCCGCTTGCGAAAGCTGAACGTGAAGCCGGGCCAGATCGCGGTGACTTTGCCGCTCTGGGTCTGATACCAGCTATGGCAGCCGCTCGTCCATACCGCGTGCCGCATCTCCTGCTGCAAACGCGCATTGAAATCGCGCTGCACGTCGGCGCGCAAGGTCATCGTGCGCGCATTGCGTTTGCGCAGCACGCGCAGGCAATCGCCGATATAGCGCAGTTGCGACTCGATCATGTAGATCATCGAGTTATGGCCGAGCCCCGTGTTCGGGCCGACGATCATAAAGAAGTTCGGGAAGTTCGCGATGCTCGTGCCGAGATAGGCCTCCGGGCCATCGCGCAGCCATAGCGTGCTGAGATCGGTGCCGTCGAGGCCGGTCACTTCGAACGGCGCGGGCACGTCGTTGACCTGGAAGCCGGTGCCGCAGATGATTGCGTCCGCGTGGTGGTGCACGCCGTCCTCGGTCACGATGCCATCCGCGACGATCTCGCGAATGCCGCTCGTCACGACATCGACGTTCGGCTGACATATGGCTGGGTAATAGTCGCTCGACAGCAGCACGCGCTTGCAGCCGAGCCGGTAGTTCGGCGTGAGCTTCGCGCGCAGCGCCGGGTCCTTGACGCGTCGCTCCAGATAGCTGAGGCCGAACTTCATCGGCATCTCCATCAGCTTCGGATTGACGACGAACGCGATCCCACGCGATTCGAGCTGCCAATAGATCGCGCTGCGAACGAAGCGCTGCGTGAACGGCAGCGTACGGAACAGCCATTGCGCGCGCGGGCCGATCGGCTTGTCGCGCTTGGGCATCACCCACGGCGCGGTGCGCTGGAACAGGTCCAGATGCGCGACGCGCGGCTGGATTTTCGGCACGAACTGGATCGCGCTCGCGCCGGTGCCGATCACCGCGACGCGTTTGCCGTCGAGCGGATACGCGTGATCCCAGCGCGCCGAATGGAACAGCTTGCCTTCGAAACGTTCTATACCGGCGATGCGCGGCAGCGCCGGACGCGACAGCGGACCGTTCGCGGCGATCAGCACGTCGGCCTCGATAATTTCGCGCGCGCCGTGCGCGTCGAGTTCGACGAGCCAGACCTGTCGCGCTTCGTCGAAGCGCGCGGTGTTCACTTTCGCATTGCAGCGCACATAGCGATCGACGCCGTACTTGCGCGCGCAGTGCTGCAGATACGCGAGAATTTCGGCCTGGCTGCTGAACGAGCGCGACCACGCTGGATTCGCCTCGAACGAAAACGAATAGAGATGCGAGGGCACGTCGCAGGCCGCGCCGGGATAGGTATTGTCGCGCCACGTACCGCCGATGCTGCTCGCGGCTTCGTAGACCGTAAACGATGTGATGCCCATCTGCTGCAGACGGATCGCCATGCCGATGCCGGCAAAGCCACTGCCGACGATCGCAATGCGCGGCGCGGCGGATGAAGCGGAAGGGGCAGGCGTCAAGGCGGTCTCCGGCACGGGGCGAAAGCGGGGGTGAAACGACAGCGGCTACGGCGCGGCGGCCTCGAGCGGCGCGACGGCCGGAGCCGAAATCGCGCGTCTACACCTGTCTATACATGGCTTAACGCGCAGGGTAGACAACCGTACACATCGCGTCAAGATCGTTTAGAGTGCAGCTATTAAACGCGTATTCCGCGCGATGATTGAACGCACGATGAGCACTGTCCCGGAAGCATCGTCCGTCGCCGGACCGGAGTTGCCGCCCGGCAAGCGCAAGCTGATCGAAGCCGCGCTGCGGTTGACCGCCAGCGGCCGCAGTTTCGCGAGCCTCGGCTTGCGCGAGCTCGCGCGCGAGGCGGGGCTCAATCCGAACACGTTCTACCGCCATTTCGGCGCGCTCGACGAGCTCGCGCGCGAAGCGGTCGCCGCCGTGAGCCGTCGGCTTCGGCCGATGCTGCGGCGCGAGCGCTGGCTCGCCGCGCACGACGAGCCGCACAGCGTGCCGCGGCGCGCGTGCGTCGCGTTTTTCACGTTCGCGCTGGCCAATCGCGAAGCGTTCCTGAGCGCGCTGGCCGAATATCACGGCACGTCGCCGGCTTTGCGCGAAGCGGTGCGCGCGAACCTGCACGAGGTGTCGGCGGAAATGGCGGACGACATCGTGCAGCTCGAACTGATGCCGCGACTCGCGCGCGAGACGGTCGACGAAGTCTGCACGCAGATCGTGCTGCAACTGTTTCATCTATCCGCTGAATACATCGACGCGAACGACGCGCGCCGCGACGCATTGATCGATTACGCGGAGCGTTTCATCGTGCGGCTGTTCGCGGGGGCGGACATGCTCGCGCAGCACGAGGGTAGCCAGGCGAAGTCGGCGCGGGCCTGAATTAAACGAAGGCGTTACACAAAGCCGGCGCGCAAAAAACAGGCTCCGCGAAGGAGCCTGTGTTTCATTCGACGCGGATCGATCGGCTTCGATCAGGTATCGGTCCAACCGCCGGAATCGTCGTTGCTGCCCATGTCGATGCCGCCGCCGCTGCCGTCGTCGTTCCAGTCGTTCGACCCTTGACCGAAGTCGAGGCCGCCGCCGTTTGCGCCGTCGTTGCCGCGCCGGCGCAGTTCGTCGGGGTCGACGATCACGTCGCGCTCGATCACGCGGTCACGCCCATGACTGAGCGCCTCGCCAAGCAGCACCCCGGTCAGCAGACCGCCCATGCCGCCGCCCATGCCACCGCCTTGCTGCACGATGACCTGCGGCTGCTGCTGAACCGGGCCCTGTTGCGGATAAGGCGGCTGCGGATTGCCGAAGCGCTCGGCCTCCTGCGCATACGCCGATTGCTGGCCCGTGCCCACCGACGCGGCGGTCGGATCGGGCCGGCCGTCGGCACGCGCGCGCAGGCTCGCGATGCGTTGCTCGAACTCGTCGAGTGCATAAGGGGGCAGCGGATTCTTGCCGTTCGACAGCGTTTCGACGGTACCGCGCAACTGCTCCTCGGTCGCTTCGACGTCTTTCTCGAGCAGCTCGTGACCCGGCGCGGTGGACAGCTTTACGTCGAGCTTGATCGATCGCACGGTGTTCAGCATGTCGGTTGCGCGCTTCAGTTGCGCGCGGCGGTCGTCGTCAGCGCGCGTGTTTTCCTGGCTGCGCGCGCGACGCAAGGTCCAGCGCAGCACGAGCGCGATCGCCACGATCAGAACAACGATACCGATCCACATACCCACCCCCGGACCATGCCGTAATTGCGCTTGCGACATCATCGCCGACTGTTGCTGCACAGCAGGCGCATTCTGCTGCGCGAACGGATTGGCGGCGTGACGGGTGACGTTGTCGCCCGCGCGTTCCGCGTCGCGGCGCACGCGCGCTTCGGTTTGCGCGAAGCGGCTCGGGTCGGTGAAACGGATCTGCGGATCGAGCGTCTTCGCCTGTTGGAGCTGCGCGAGCGCCTCGGCGAAACGGCCTTCGCGGTCGAGCACCTGGGCGTACAGATAGTGCGCATGTGCGTTGTTCGGATGCGCTTGCAAGACTTCGGTGAGGCCGGCGTCGGCCTGCTGCCAGTTGCCCTGCGCCATCGCCGATTCGATTTGCTGAGCGGTCGGCACCGCGAACGCCGCGGCCGACACGAGCAGCAGCGAAGCGAAGGCGGTTGCGAAAAGTTTTTTCATTTGCAGACCGGGCGGAGCGCGCCCGTCTCCATCAGTCGATAGCGGTGGCTGCCTGTGGCGGCCGGTATGCCGGTGCGTTCAGCAGAGAGCCCGCACCGGCATGTACTGCTACTGCCGTTGTCATTGCCGCGTGTACTTGCTGTGCGAACTTGCCGTGAAGCCGGTACACGCATTCAGCATTTACTGCGCCGGCGTATTGAGCTGCTTCTTCAGCGCTTCGAGCCGATCGTCGATGGACGGGCCGCGGTTCAGATCCGCGAGCTTGTCGTCGAGCGCCTTGCCGCTCTTTTCATCGGCGGAGTTCAGGCGTGCGTCGGAACGCGCGTTCGACAGCGCGACTTTATCTTCGAGCTTCTGGAAATCTTCGGACAGGTTCTTGCCGCCGATGCCGCCGAGTGCCGTGGCCGCCGTATCTTTCGCCTGTGCGATCTGCTGCTTGGCTTGCAGGATGTTCGAGCGCGCGTTCAGGTCGTTGCGGCGCGTGCGCATGTCCTCGATCTGGCTCTTCAGTTGCGCGACCGACGGCTCCAGCGAAGTCAGTTCTTTCGTCAGCGCATCACGTTCGGCTTCGGCGGTGGCCTGCGCGCCGAGCGCTTCACGCGCGAGCGCTTCGTCACCGGACTGCAACGCGCGGCGAGCACCGTCTTCGTACTTCTTCGCCTTGTCCGCGGCAACATCGCGCTTGCTTTGCTGGGTGGCGACCTGCGCCTGAATCTCGATCAGCGAGTTCTCGGCCTTGCCGATGCTGTCGTCGAGTTCGCGCACGATCTGGCGCGAGTCACGCGACGGATCCTGCACCGAGTCGGCCGCATCGTTCAGAAGACCTTTGAGCGTGCGCGAAATGCTGTCAAAAAGCGACATGAAAACCTCCAGAGAATGTGAGCGGCGCCGACGATGCGTGCGCGCCTGACTGCTTTGAACTACTGCTACTTTACGCCGCCGCGCGCGATGCTGCGCAACGTTCGGACCGGAGTTCGGGGCACACTTGCCAATTGCAATAGCGCGGTCCGTTTTTGCTGGGGCGCAATTGCGGGCTGAGGATTGACTGGATGATAGAAAGCCGTGATGGGCATGGACTTGACGGCGGATATTACACCATCGGCGGTCTTAAAGATGGCTTGATCGATGGCGCCGTTCGAAGGCTCGAACGATGCTGCAAAAGCCCGCATTTGCGCGTGTCGGCGGGCGTTTTCGAGCAGCGATTCATGCAGGTGTCACCGATGTAACGATATGCAACGGGCAATCGTTGGATACCCCCGCCTGGTCGCTCGAATGCAGTGAAGGCGGCTCGATGCGCGGTAATTTTCCGTCACGCGTTCCGTCACGCGAAGCGGCCGCCTTCGGCGCTCGGGTCGCTGTGCGGTTCCTCGTCGTCGGCGGGCTGGTCGGTGGGGCGGCGCTTCAGTGAGTTGCGCAGACGCGCCGACGTGCCGGACAGCCGTTGCGACGCGGCATGGTCGATTGCGTCCGTCTCGACGTTTTCCGCGTTGTTGGCGGCGCGTGCCGCGGTCAGCCGTGCGACAGCTTCGGCGGTGGCCGCGGCCTGTTCGTCCTGCTCGGCGGCGAGCGCGGCCGCGACACCCGCAGGAAGCAGCGGGGCGGGGGAATCGGCAGCGTCGGTTGCGTCAGCGGGGCGACCGGCTCGCGGCATTGCGGACGGGGCCGCGGCATCGGCCGCGCCGGCCGCCGCGCTTGCGGTACCTGCAGCATCTTTGTCGGGTGCTTGCAGCGACACGGGCAGCGCGGCCCGCGCATAGCGCGTACCGCGCGCGACGCGTTGCAGCGCCGCGTTCAGCGCATCGGGCGCGCGCGGCGCGCGGAGCCGGTCGACGATGCTCGCGGCCTTGACCTGCTCGCTGGTCGCGCCGAAGCTCAGCACCGCGCGCCGCATCAGTTCACTTACGCTGATGCCCAGTTCCTCCGCGGTCGCGGTAATCGCACGTTTCTGCGCGGTCGTGACGAATACGACGATGCGCTCGCTGGGCTTGGACATGATCGACTCGCAGTCTTGTTGGCATGGGCGGGTCGGCGCGTGCCTCCGGATATGGTGTCGGAACCGTCATCGGAGCTGCCGTTGGAACCCGCCGCTGGGGTCCCCGTCGCGCGCATCGAAAGACGCGCGCGGGGTTCATCATATGACGAGTTGCGTCGCCACGGAACAAGCGCGATGCGAAAATCCCATGACATCAAAGAGTTGTAGTGTTTGCGGCCGGTTTGTCCACAGCCCTTTCAACAGAAAATGTTGATAACCCCGCATAACCCGGGCTTCGCATCCGCGCTGCAATCCGCGCTGCGCGAAATTACAGAGCCTTACCAGGAAAAGGCGGCCGGCGAAGGGAATTTTTACAAAAAAACTGCGTTGGACCACTGCCGATTTCTTTAAAATGCGCTGTTACGTTGCGCCGGACATGGTCCGAGGCGTGCCGTGCGGCCGGCCGGGGGCAAGGTCCGCAGGGCGGCGTACGTCCCGGCCAGGATGTCGATCACGACCCATGCGCGCGCCGTGTGCGCGTGCAGACAGGCGCGCAGTTGCGGGCCATTACTCCAGTCATGCCAATCATCAAACGACCGCATTCCTCGAACTCTCCGGCCGGTGAAAACCGGGACTCCCATCAACGCACACCTGGACGCAACGCCGCTTCGCGCGACGCCGAGTACGGCCGTCGTTCGATCGGGGCGTCGCTCGTGCTGTGGTTTATCGGCCTGATCGCGACCGTCGCCGTGATCGGCGCGCTGATCGTCGGCTATGCGCTCGTCGTGATGGGGCCGCAGTTGCCGTCGCTCGACGCGCTGACCGACTATCGCCCGAAAGTGCCGCTGCGCGTCTACACCGCAGATCACGTGCTGATCGGCGAGTTCGGCGAGGAGCGCCGCAGCCTCGTGCGCTTCCAGGACATCCCCGATCAGATGAAAAAAGCGGTGCTCGCGATCGAGGACTACCGCTTCTACGAACACGGCGGCGTCGACTTCCTCGGCATTCTGCGCGCCGGTTTCGCCGACCTTGCGCATGGCGGCGCGTCGCAGGGTGCGAGCACGATCACGATGCAGGTCGCGCGCAACTTCTTCCTCTCCAGCGAGAAGACCTATACCCGCAAGATCTACGAAATGCTGCTCGCGTACAAGATCGAGCGCGCGCTGACGAAAGACCAGATCCTCGAGCTGTACATGAACCAGATCTATCTGGGCGAGCGCGCGTACGGCTTCGCCGCGGCCGCGCGCGTGTACTTCGGCAAGGACCTGAAGGACATCTCGCTGGCCCAGGCCGCGATGCTCGCGGGCCTGCCGAAGGCGCCGTCCGCGTATAACCCGGTCGTCAATCCGAAGCGCGCGAAGATCCGTCAGGAGTACATCCTGCGACGCATGCTCGAGCTGCGCTACATCACGCAGCAGCAGTACGACCAGGCCGTGAAGGAAGAGATTCACACGAAGAATCCGGGCAACGAGTACAGCGTGCATGCCGAGTACGTCGCCGAAATGGTGCGGCAGATGATGTACGCGCAGTACAAGGACGAAACCTACACGCGCGGCCTGAACGTCACGACGACGATCGATTCCTCCGATCAGGACGCCGCGTATCGCGCGGTGCGCAAGGGCGTGATGGACTACGAGCGGCGCCACGGCTATCGCGGACCGGAAGGCTTCGTGCAGTTGCCGGAGGCCGGCGACGACCGCGACCAGACGATCGACGACGCGCTGACCGATCACCCGGACAACGGCGAGATCATCGCCGGCGTGGTGACGGCCGCGAACGCGAAACAGGTGGTCGCGCAACTGGTCGACGGTACGCAGGTGACGGTGTCGGGCGACGGCCTGCGCTTCGTTGCCGCCGCGCTAAGCCCGCGCGCGAACCAGACGCTGCATATCAGGCCGGGTTCGATCGTGCGCCTCATCGCCGACGACAAGGGCAACTGGCAGATCACGCAGCTGCCGCAGGTCGAGGGCGCGCTGGTGTCGCTGACGCCGCAGGACGGTGCGATCCGCGCGCTGATCGGCGGTTTCGACTTCAACAAGAACAAGTTCAACCATGTGACGCAAGCGTGGCGCCAGCCGGGTTCGAGCTTCAAGCCGTTCATCTATTCGGCCGCGCTCGACAAGGGTCTCGCCCCGGCGACGATCATCAACGACGCGCCGCTGTACTTCCCGCCGACCACGCCGGGCGGCGACGCGTGGGAGCCGAAGGACGACGACCAGCCCGATGGTCCGATGTCGATGCGCCTTGCGCTGCAGAAGTCGAAGAACCTCGTGTCGATCCGCATCCTGTCGTTCATCGGCACCAGGTATGCGCAGGACTTCGTCACGCAGCGCTTCGGCTTCGACGCCGACAAAACCCCGCCGTATCTGCCGATGGCGCTCGGCGCGGGCCTCGTCACGCCGCTGCAGTCGGCGGGCGCGTACTCGGTGTTCGCGAACGGCGGCTACCGGATCAATCCGTATCTGATCAACGAGGTGACCGACGCGCGTGGTGTGGCGATCTCGCGCGCGCAGCCGCTCGTCGCTGGGCACGACGCGCCGCGCACGCTCGAGCCGCGTAACGCATACATCATGAACAGCCTGTTGCACTCGGTCGCGACCGCGGGTACGGGGGCGGGCACCAACGTGCTGAAGCGCTCGGACCTGCAGGGCAAAACCGGTACGACCAACGACGCGAAGGACGGCTGGTTCGCCGGCTATCAGCAGTCGCTGGTGGCGGTCGCGTGGATGGGCTACGACCAGCCGAAGAGTCTCGGCAGTCGCGAATTCGGCGCGCAGCTCGCACTGCCGATCTGGGTCGAGTACATGCAGCGCGCGCTGCGCGGTGTGCCGCAGGCCGAGCCGCCGCAACCCGACGGCGTGACGGTGATGGACGGCGAGCTGTTCTTCAGCGACAAGTTGCCGGGGCAGGGCTTCGTCGCGAGCATCGGTCTCGATTCGGGCAATCCGATGGCCGGCGCAACCGATGCGGTGGGCGGTGTCGGGCCGGCGGGCATGACGCCGCCGGTGGTGCCGCCGCCGAGCGTGTCGACGACCGAGAAGAAGCAGATCATGGATCTGTTCGAGTCGAACAAGCCTTGATGTTTTTGATTGCGCGTGCGTGGTCGGCTTTGGCGGACCGCGCACGCGTTCATCCCTTCGGGTCGGAATCCTGACCTATCGTTCCGTCTTTGCTCGATGCGTGCGTGAATGCATCGGCGCCCGAATCCATCGCGCGCTCAAGCACTTGGGCGCGATCTCCAGGCCTTATCAACAGGTCTTTCAACACATTCTGTGGATAACGGCGCTGGCCGTTAATTTCCCATCGTGATTGCGCTTGGCCGCGTCGATGCTTCGAAATTGCCGCGCCCGATAACGCGCGGGACAAAGCGATTCGCCTCAAGCACTTAGACGCTTCGCCCCAGGCTTATCAACAAGTCTGTCAACACAAACTGGGGATAACGTTGAGGGCTCCCAGGCGCTAGCGCGGCGACACACTCCATCGCGCGGCACATGCTGTGCGATTTCGCGCCTCATCGACAAATCCCAGTGCGCTCAATGCGTTGGCCCGTTTTTCAGATAGTTTTCAACAGGCTCATCAACACGAACTGGGGATAAGTGCGCGCTGTTCCGTAGGGAATCCCTGGTTTAGTCGGATGCGGTCGTGTTCGTTGTACCGACGGACGCCGACGCGGAAGCAGCAGTAGAAGCAGCGGCCGCCGGCGCGGACGACGTCCGGCCCTGATCGAGCGGCGGATTGCCCATCGCCTGAAACAGCGCAGCCGTGTCAGTCAGCCGCGCACTCGTATAGCGGATCTCGTCGAGCTGTGCGTTGCGCCATTGCTGTTCGCTCGAACGCGTCGCCGCGACGGGCAGCGCGCCAAGCCGGTAGCGCGCTGACGTCTCGTTGAACACGCCCTGTGCCGAACGCGCGGCGATGTTCGCGGCATCGAGCGACTGCGCGTCGTGCTCGAGCGAGGCGAGCGTATCGGCGACGTTCTGGAACGCGGCAAGCACGGTCTGTTTGTACTGCGACACGCTCGCTTCGTACGTGTGCTGCGCCGCGCGGCGCTGCGCGAGCAGCGCGCCGCCATGAAACAGCGGTTGCGACAGCGACGCGCCGATGCTCCAGATCGCCCCCGCACCGGACATCGCGACCGGCCAGCTAAACCCGCCTTGTCCCATCGATGCCGACAGCGACAGACTCGGGAACATTTGCGCGGTCGCCACGCCGACATCGGTCGCGGCGGCCTTCAGCGCGGCGTCGGCGGCCTCGATGTCGGGCCGCGTGCGCAGCAGCTCCGACGGCACCACGACCGGCACCTGCTCCGGCACATGCAATTGCGCGAGATCGATGTCGTTCGGCGCGGCATCGGGCGTGCGGCCGAGCAGCACCGCGAGCGCGTGACGCGTAGTGAGCCACTGTTGCTTCAGCGCCGGCAGACTCGCCGACACGCTCGCCGCGCTCTGCTGCGCATTCAGCAGATCGGCATGCGAGACCGCACCGAGCGCGAAGCGCCGTTCGGTATCGCGCGCCTGATCGTTGGCGAGGACCACGAGCCGCTCGGTCGTATCGATCTGCGCGTGCAGCGCGGCGCTCGTGATCGTCGCGGTCACGATGTTCGCCGCGAGCGCGCGCCGCGCCGCCTCGAGCTGATAGACCTGCACGTTCACGCGCGCGGCGAGCGCCGCGTTCGCCAGGCGCGCGGAGCCGAACAGATCGAACGTATAGTGCGCCTGCAACTGGCCGACGAACACGTTGTACAGAAATGTGTTCGGTCCGATCTCGGGGATCGCGAGCGCGCGATTGCGGGTGGCCTGGCCGCCGGCGTCGATGGTCGGCAGCAGCGAACTGCCGACCTGCGCGCGCAACTGCTCGCGCGCGGCGGCGAGACTGCGGTCGGTCGCGTCGAGTGTCGGACTGTTGTGCAAGCCTTCGTCGACGAGTGCGTTCAGCGCCTCCGAGCGATACAGCTTCCACCACTCGGGCACCGGCTGCGCCCCGGTCACGAACTGTTGCGTGATGCCCTGCGCGGGCACGGTTTGCGTCGGCAGCGGCTCGGCACCGTAGTGCGCGGGCTGCGGCATCGCGGGCGCGTCGCCGTTCGGGCCGAACGAACAGGCGCCGAGCATGCAGGTGATGCTCGCGATGCTGGCTGCAAGCGTGGTGCGGGCCAGCGCGTCGAAGCGCGCGCGGCGGCGGGACAGGGCGGGAATAGTCATGCTCGTGCTCATGCTCAGTTACCCGTGTGCGTGGCGCCGGAACCGGACGGCGTCTGCGGCTCGCGCTCGTCGGCACGCACGCGGAACGACGCGGCGTACAACGCGGGCAGATAGAACAGCGTGAGGATCGTCGCGCTCGTGATGCCGCCCATCAGCGCGGTCGCCATCGGCCCGAAGAAGTTCGAGCGCAGCAGCGGGATCAGCGCGAGCACGGCGGCCGCGGCGGTCAGCGTGATCGGCCGGAATCGCCGCACGGTCGCGCCGACGATCGCATCGAAACGCTTGTGCCCCGACGCGATGTCCTGCTCGATCTGATCGACGAGAATCACCGAGTTGCGCATGATGATGCCGAACATCGCGATCACGCCGAGCATCGCGACGAAGCCGAACGGCTGGCCGAACAGCAGCAACGTCAGCACGACGCCGATCAGGCCGAGCGGCGCGGTCAGCACGACCATCAGCACGCGCGCGAAGCTTTGCAGCTGGATCATCAACAGCGTGAGCACCGCGATCACCATGATCGGAATCTGCGCGTTGATCGAGGTTTGACCCTTGGCGCTTTCCTCGACGGAGCCGCCGATCTCGATCCGGTAGCCGACCGGCAGCGTCGCGCGGATCGGCGCGAGCGCGCGGTCCACCGCGTGCGTGACGTCGATGCCTTGTGCGCCGGCCGACACGTCGGACTGCACGGTGATGGTCGGCTGACGGTCGCGTTCCCAGATCACGCCGTATTCGAGGTCATTGCGCAGATGTCCGAGGGTGCCGAGCGGCACCGGGCCGTTCGGCGTCGGCATCGCGAGCGCGGTCAGCTGCGACGGGTCGACGCGTTCGGCGCGCGGCGCGCGCAGATCGACGCTGATCAGCTTGTCGCGCTCGCGATACTGCGTGACCGTGTAGCCGGACATCGTCAACGCGAGGAAGCTGGAGATGTCTTCGGAGCTCACGCCGAGCTCGCGCGCGCGCTTCTGGTCGATCTCGAAGCGCACCGAGCGCTCGGCGGGTTCGTCCCAGTCGAACTGCACGTTGCGCGTGCCGCGATTGGCGCGCATCGTCGCGGCGACGCGTTCGGCGATCGAGCGCACGGTCGCGATGTCGTCGCCGCTCACACGGAATTGCACCGGATAGCCGACCGGCGGCCCGTTCTCGAGGCGCGACAGGCGCGTGCGGATCGCCGGGAAGTTGTTGCGCAACTCCGGTTCGAGCCACTGCGCGAGCTTCTCGCGATCCTTGACCGACTTCGCGGTGATCACGAACTGCGCGAAGTTCGGCTGCTGCAATTGCTGATCGAGTGGCAGATAGAAGCGCGGTGCGCCGGTGCCGACGAAGCTGACGGAGTGATCGATTTCCGGCCGCCCTTTGAGCACCTGTTCGAGGCGCTGAGCCTGGCGCAGCGTTGCATCGAACGACGCGCCTTCGGGCAGCCGCACGTCGACCAGCAACTCAGGCCGGTCTGAGCTCGGAAAGAACTGCTGCGGCACCAGCGAGAAGCCGGCCATCGCGAGCACGAACAGCAGCACGGTGATCGCGAGCACGACGAAGCGCCGCTCGATGCACCAGCCGACCCAGCCGCGCAAACGCGTGTAGAAGCGCGTGTCGTAGATGTCGTGTTCGTGATCGTCGGGCTCGTGCGCGTGGCGCTTGCGCTCGGGCAGCATGTGATAGCCGAGCAGCGGAATCAGCACGACCGCCGCGAGCCACGACGCGATCAGCGCGATCGCCGACACCTCGAAGATCGAGCGCGTGTACTCGCCGGTGCTCGACTTCGCGAGCGCGATCGGCAGGAAGCCGGACACGGTCACGAGCGTGCCGGTCAACATCGGAAATGCGGTGCTGGTGTACGCGAAGGCCGCGGCGCGCGTGCGGTTCCAGCCTTGCTCGAGCTTCACCGACATCATTTCGACCGCGATGATCGCATCGTCGACGAGCAGGCCGAGCGCGAGCACGAGTGTGCCGAGCGATACCTTGTGCAGGCCGATATCGAACAGGTACATGCACAGCGCGGTGACCGCGAGCACCACCGGAATCGAGATCACGACGACCATGCCGGTGCGCACGCCGAGCGATACGAGACTCACGATCAGCACGATCGCGACCGCTTCGGCGACCGCTTCGAGGAAGTCGTTCACAGAGCGCGCGACCGCGTGCGGCATGCTCGATACTTCGACCAGAGTCAATCCGACGGGCAGCGCGGCGCGCAGTTGGGTCATCTGCTGATCGAGCGCGCGGCCGAGGCGGATCACGTCGCCACCCGGCTGCATCGTCACGCCGATGCCCAGCACGGGTTTGCCGCCGAAGCGCATCTGCGTGACGATCGGGTCGTCGTAGCCGCGCCTGATCGTCGCGATGTCGCCGAGACGGAACGTGCGGTTGTTGATGCGGATCAGCGTGTCGGCGAGCGCGTTGACGTCGTTGAACTGGCCGCTCGGGCGCACGAACACGCGGTCGTCGGTGGTGGTCAGCGTGCCCGCGGGCGCGATCGCGTTCTGCGCATTGATCGCCTGGCCAAGCTGTTGTGGCGAGATGCCTAGACGCGTCAACTGCGTGTTCGCGATCTCGATGAAGATGTGCTGATCGGGGTCGCCGAAATAGTCGACCTTGCCGACGCCCGGCACGCGCAGCAGCACCGTGCGGAGCTGGTCCGCGTAATCGTGCAGTTGCGCGGCGGAAAAGCCGTCGCCTTCCAGCGTGTAGATGTTGGTGTAGACGTCGCCGAATTCATCGTTGAAGAACGGGCCCTGGATGCCGGGCGGCAAGGTCGCCGAGATGTCGCCGACTTTCTTGCGCACCTGGTACCACGTCTCCGGCACCTGGCTCACCGGCGCCGAGTCCTTCATCGTGAAGAAGATCAGCGACTCGCCGGGACGCGAGTAGCTGCGCACGAAATCGATGTGCGGCGTTTCCTGCAGCTTGCGGCCGATGCGATCGGTCAACTGCTCCTGCACCTGACGCGCGGTGGCGCCGGGCCAGAACGTGCGGATCACCATCACGCGGAACGTGAAGGGCGGGTCTTCCGACTGCGCGAGCCGCGTGTAGGCGAGGATTCCGAACGCGGTGGCAAGCGCGATCAGGAACACGACCAGCGCCTGATGACGCAGCGCCCACGCAGATAGATTGAAGCGTCCTTCTTCGTGCGCCGTGCTCATGAAGCGAAGTCCTCGGGATGCAGCGGCGCGATCGCGCGGACTTTCTCGCCGGCGCTCACGGTGTGCACCCCTTGCAGCACGACGCTTTCGCCATCTTTCAGGCCCTCGCTGACGACGAACGTGCGCTCGTAGTAGCGCGTGACGGTCACGCGACGCAGCTCGAGCGTGTTGTCCGCGGCGCGCACGACCCACACGGCCGGTTCGCGCCCCTCGTGGAACAGCGCGGTGACGGGCAGCGTGAACACGCCGTGCTGCGCGGCCGCCACGGCGAGCGGCACGGCCGGCGTGACGTCGGCGGTCATGCCGAGGCGCACGTCGGCGCCGGCATCGAGCAGCGTCAGACGCGCACGCCACGTGCGGCTTTGCGGATCGGCGGCCGGCGACAGCTCGCGCACGCGCGCGCTGAGCTTGCGGCCCGGCAGCGCGGCGAGCATGACGCTCGCGTTCTGGCCGACCGCGAATGCGGCGAGTGCGCTCTCGGGCACGTCGCACAGCACGTCGACGTCGCCGCTCCACGCGAGGTTGTAGACGGCTTGACCCGCCGACACGTTTTGCCCGGTATCCGCCTGTTCAGCCGTGATGACGCCCGCATGACCGGCGGTGAGCGTCGTGTACTGCAGCTGGTTCTTCGCGAGCGCCGCCTGCTGCTGCGCCTGATCGCGCTGTGCGAGCGCGGACGCGTAGGCGTTGGTGGTCTGTTCCAGCTGCGCAGGCGCGATCAGGTTTTCTTTGGCCTGCGCCTTGTCGCGTTCGAGCTGTTGCTGCGCATAGGCGAGGTTGTGCTGCGCCGCGTCGAGCTGCGCCTGCGTGCTGGCGGCGTTTTTCTGCGCATCTGCCGGGTCGAGCAGGGCGACGACTTCGCCGCTCTTCACCGTGTCGCCGAGCCGCACCCGCCGCTCGATGATCTTGCCGGCGACGCGAAACGACAGCGGCGTCGAATAGCGCGCCTGCACTTCGCCCGGCAGCGACGCCGCTTGCAGCGCGTGACCGTCCGCATGCACGGCGAGCGCGACCACCGGGCGCGGCACGGGTGCCGCGGCTTCCTTTTTCGAGCAGGCCGCGAGCGCGAGCACGCCTGCCAGCGCCAGCGCGCAGGTCCGGCTGGACAAACCGAGCTGAAGGGATGGGGGAGACTGCTGGCGCATCGCTGACGATGCGGGAGAACCGGGACGCTTCACAATTACCCCAACTGGAGACAGCGAACGAACACGGCAAGCCGCGCGGCCCGCCAGCGAAGACCTGCACGCCGCTTCATGCTAATGGCATACAAGTATGGCTTTGGATGACGAAATGCATTCTAATACACTCCTGTATCTGAATGTATAGATGGATTTGAATTCTTTTGGATGCTAGGCTTGCGGCCATGAAACGTCAAAGACTGACACGAGAGCAAAGCAAGGACCAGACGCGGGGGCGGCTGCTCGATGCTGCGCAGGCAACCTTCATGAAGAAGGGCTTCGTTGCGGCGAGTGTCGAGGACATCGCGGCGGCGGCCGGCTATACGCGCGGCGCGTTCTATTCGAATTTCCGCAGCAAGACCGAGCTGTTTCTGGAGCTATTGCGGCGCGATCACGAAGCGATGCAGGCGGGACTGCATGCGATCTTCGAGAGCGCGGCGTCGCGCGAGGAGATGGAGGCGCGCGTGCTGCGCTACTACAGCTCGCTGCATCGCGAGAACAAGTGTTTTCTGCTGTGGGTCGAGGCGAAGCTGCTGGCGGTCCGCGACGGCCGCTTCCGGCTGCGCTTCAACGCGTTCATGCACGAAAAGATCGAACAGTTGAGCGCCTATGTGCGCGAGTTCTCAGAGCGCGTGGGCACGCCGATGTCGATGCCGCCCGAGCAGCTCGCGATCGGCCTGATGGGTCTGTGCGACGGCGTGCAGTTCTTCTACACGGTCGATCCGCAGAATGTGCCGACGGAGATGGCCGAAATGGTGCTGGCGGGCTTTTTCTCGCGCGTGGTGTTCGGGCGCGATGCGTGACAGTGGGCGTCGAGCCCGCAGGAGCGGATGTGAAAACGCGCGACTCCGGCGGATCGCGCGTCGGATACGGCTAAAACCGCAAAGATCAGTCGACCGGCAGTTGCGCGCAGGCTTCGGCGGCGGGCGCCGTGCACGCGAACGCGTATTGGCCGCTGGCGTCGAGGAAATTTGCCCCGGCGTGCAGCGCGACCTTGATATCCGGGCAGCGCTCGTAAGCGATATACGCCGAGCTGGCGGCGGCCGACCAGCAAACCAGCGAAAACGCGATTTTTTCGAGCAGATGAAAACGATGTGGCATGGCGATGTGGCGGTAATTTCCTTCGGCCGCTATCTTACCAGTAGACTAGGGTTTATACCTAGATAAAAGCCACAATAGACGCGGCAATAGTGGCGAGATCGACACGCCACGTCGAATCTGACCGGAATGTCATGTCTGGGTCAGGGTTGGGACATGTCCGATAGCTAGAATCGGTTGGGTTGGGCAGGCCCGCGCCCATGCGGCGTGGGTCGATACAGGCGGCAACAATTGCGCCGGCCCGGCTTTACCGAGGCAGGAGTGGTCCCATGAATCAACTGCAGTCGATGCGCGTGTTCGTCAAGGTGGCGGACCTCGGCAGTTTCGTTGGCGCGGCGGGCGCGCTGGATTTGTCCACCGCGGTCGTCACGCGGCACGTCGCGGATCTCGAAGCGCGGCTCGGCACCCGCTTGCTGAACCGCACGACCCGCCGTCTGTCGCTGACCGAATCCGGCGCGACCTATCTGGAGCGCGTACGTCACATCCTTGCCGATCTGGAAGGCGTCGAGCAGATGGTGGTGGCGCGCAATCACGAGCCAGTCGGCACGCTGCGCATCGTCGCGCCGGTCGTGTTCGGACTGCATAGTCTCGCGCCGGTCGTGCAGTCGTACGCGGCGCGCTACCCGGACGTGGTGCCCGACGTCACGCTCGCGGACCGCCACGTCGATCTCGTCGAAGAGGGCTTCGACGTCGGTATCCTGGTTGCGCGGCAGATGCGCAGCGCGAGCATCGTCACGCGGCGGCTCACGACCGGCTACATGACGGTGTGCGCGACGCCCGAGTATCTGGCGCAGCACGGCACGCCGAAACGCCCCGAGGATCTGCTCAGCCATTCGTGCCTAAGCCGGCCGACCGATCAGGGCGGCGGCGAGGAGCGCGTGTTCAGCGGGCCGGACGGCGAAGTGCGGGTGCGGCCGACCAACGCGATCGCGGCGAACAACGCCGAGATGCTGCGGCAGTTCGCGCTGCTGGGCATGGGCGTGGCGATTCTGCCGAGCTACCTGATCGGGCGGGATCTGGCCGCCGGGCGGCTCGTGCGTCTGCTCGACCAGTACAGCCTGCCGCCCATCGAAATCACGATTGCGTATCCAAGCCGGCTGCATCTGCCGGCGAAGGTACGGACGTTCATCGATCATCTGGTCGAGCATTTTCAGCCGGAAAGCGCGCATGCGCGAGATTCGCGTAGCGCGGCGCTGGTGCGGGCGGTAGCGCAGGTGAGCGGGTCCGACGATCACGCCGCGCGCGACATGGCCGAAGACGCGCTCGAAAGCACCGGCACGACACGCCGTGTGACACGGGTGCCGCGCACGCGGATCGCGGCGTCGTCGCAGTTCTGAGGGGTGAAGTGACGCGTGTGTGAATCCGGCTTCAGATGCCTAAGCCCGGACCATAATTGCCGCCGATCAGACGCGTGACCGACTCGATGTCCACATAATCCTGCTCCGGCATGCTATCGAGCATCGCCAGCACCTCGTTGCTCGCGCCGGCTTCGCGCGCCGCGTCGACGAGCGCGTCCTTGTTGGTCGGAAATTTGACTTCGCTGAGAAGATCGGCGATCTGCAGATCGATCGATTCGCCGGGGATGTCCGAGGCGGTCATGCGCATGCTCCTGTCGAGCTCGAGTTAGTCACGTTGTTATTGCCGCCGCGAAAAGCCAGCGCCTCGCCGCGATGAGTTTCTCGCAGTGTGTCGCAATCCCGCGCGCATCGCCACCCCATCTTCATGACAGCCGGCGCAACCCGGGCGAGCGCGCCGTCGCGGCCGCGCCATCGCCCGCCGTTGCAGCCGCGCTCACGTGGTCAGATGCTCGTGCTGCCCGGTCAGGCTGCGTTCCAGATGTCGGGACTTCGGCAGCGCAATATGCTCCCAGTGCTGCGGACGGCCCGCATCGGCGCTCGCCACGTCCGGCGCAGGAGGCGCGACCGGTGCGGCGTCCACGCGTTGCGCAAGCGTAATGGAATCCTTGCTGTCCGGCGCGGTATGAACCGGCGCGGCGAAGCACGAGGCTGACAGCGTCACCATGATTAACAGTGTCGAGGTTTTCATCGCCCGACCTCCTAAAGCTCATGCGGCGCTGACAATCGAGCAAACCCTGTGCCGTCCCGCGTCGAAAGGACGGTGCAAGCCAAGGACGGCGTCACGCTGCGCAGCCCAAGCTCCTTACCATCTTAGATGGCAAATACTGCAAAGCGCGCACATTTGCGACAAAACCGTATTGAAGATTCCATCATCGCACGAACCGGCACGCGCGTCCGCCATGCGTTAGCGCAGCACGTCGAAGCGCGTCCACGGCCATGACGGCCGGTCGCGCATATAGCCGTTCAGCCAGTTCCACTGTGGATGCCGCTTCATGAACGCCTGCGCGTCGAACGGCCGGCCGCATGGATGCCCCCAGCGCGCGGTAAACGCCATCTCGCGCGCCATTTCACTATCGACCACCTTGCCGTCGTTCGCGCCCCACGGATTGAACGGGCCGTGATCGGTGCCGCCGAAGCGCGCGTCGTCGAGCTCCAGATGGCCGCAGATCGTGCGCGAGCACGGGTTGTCGTTGCGATCGAGATAGACGTCGTGATGATCGGCGATCATCTGCTTCGCGAGTTCGACGTCGATACTGCCGCGATGCATTTCCTCGAGCTGCATGAAACGCAGACGCCGCGCGCCGTTCTTGCGCACGTCGGTATAGTCCTCGCCTTCGCCGATGCATTCCTGGTTGCGGATCTTCAGATCCGTCGCGGTGTTGTAGCCGCTGTAGAAACCATCTTTGGTGGTTTCGAAGCCCGAATAGTGCAGCCCGAGTTCGTAACGCGCGATCTCGCCGGTCTTCGTGTCGCCGAGCAGCCAGCTGTTCGCGTAGCCGCCGTTGTTCGCGAGCGAAAACATGTCGCACCATTCCTTGATGCTGTTCGCGTATTGCGACGCGCGCCGCGAGCGATAGAACTCGGGCGCGCCGGCCGGGTTGTAGCCCGCGAAGTTTGAAATTGTCGTTTCGGTGATCATCAGGCCGGCCGCCGTGACCCAGAAATCGGTCAGGCTCGAGATGCAGCCCGGCAGGCCCTGCATCAGGATGCGGTTGCCGCGGTCGGGCACGATGTCGAACACGACGTTGAACGCGTCGCCGGCCGCATAGCGGTCCCACGAGTTGTGCGCCATCACGATGCGGCCGTCGCGCGTCGCGTTGCCGGTCGCGATGAACGCGCTGCAATGGTGGCCGCGCCGCCCGCGCCACAGTTTCGCGCCCAGATGCGGCTGCGCCTGGGCCGCATGCGTCGGCCACCAGCTTTGCAGCAGATCCATGTAGCCGTTCCACGCGAGCACTTCGGCGAACGGCAGCTTCGCGCCGTCGGCGATGCCATGGATTTCGTCGGCGAATTCGGTGTCGAGCTTGCTCGCGAACTGGCTCGTCGCGGCGTTGACGAAGGTGTCGAACTCCTCGCCGGTGTCCCACCTGGCGAGATAGCGCGCGGTGCGGATCGCGTTTCTGATTTCGTCGGCGAGCAACTGGCCGTGCTGCTCGCCGCGATCGTACGGCTCGCCTTCGATATGCACGAAAATCCAGCCGGCCTGATCGCGGCGTACGGCCTCGGGGGACGGTTCGCTCATCTTCGCTCCGACTATGCGGCGGATAGGGCGGGCGCTTTCGCTGCGCCCATGCCGGGCTCACGCGTGCCGGCCGCATGAGGGGCCGGCGGTCTGTCCATTGTAGAGAATCCGCGGCGCTTTGCATCGCGCGCCGCGAAGCTCGCGCGAAGGTGCTAGCGCGACGGATTCATGCGGAAGTACGCGTCGAGCAGCGAGGTCTTGTAGACGACGCCGGCGAGCTTCGGATGCGCGGTGCTCTCGATCACCGGCAGCCGCTCGCCCTGGAACGCCATGAAGTGCTGCAGCGCGACGGCGAGCGACATGTCCGGCGTCAGCACGTCGAAATGCGGCTGCAGATAGTCGGCGGCGGTTTTCATCGACGTGTCGGTCCGATCGAGCAGATCGGACGTGATGTCCTTCAGCGCGACCACGCCGAGAAACGCGCCCGAGTCGTTCGCGACATACAGATACTTGACCGGATATTCGAGGAACACGCGCGTCATGTCGTGCACGGTCGCGTTCGGCGGCACGACGGTCTGCGCGGGGCGAATCAGCTCGCGCATCTGCGTCGCGCGCAGCCGCGTGCGTTCCTGCTCCTCGCGATTGCGGCGCAGCGTGATCTCATACATCGAGGTCTTGCCGATCGCCCGCGCGATGAAATACGCGACCACGCACGACACCATCAGCGGCAGCACGACCTGATAGCTCAACGTCATCTCGAAGATCATCAGGATCGCCATCAGCGGCGCCTGGGTCGCGCCCGCGAGGAACGCGCCCATGCCGACCATCGCATACGCATAAGCGGCCGACGTCGCATCCGGCCACAACGCGTGCATGCCTTGGCCGAACAGCGAGCCGACCGCCGCGCCGACGAACAGGGTCGGCGTGAACACGCCGCCGACCGCGCCGGAGCCGGCCGTCGCCGCGGTTGCCGCGAGCTTGCAGACCAGCACGAGCACGAGCGCGGACCACGTCCACGGCGAATGCAGGATCGAGTTCACGACGCTGTAGCCGTTGCCCCAAACCTCGGGCTCCGCGACCGAAATGATGCCGACCACGAGACCGCCGATTGCGAGCCGCACCGGCAGCGCCACCGGCAGCTTGCGAAAGGTCCGCTTCGAGGCATCGAGCAACCGCAGGAACTGGGGCGCGGCCGCGCCGCACAACGCGCCGAGCGCGACGAACAGCAGCACCTCGGGACCGGTTACGGTCGGGAACTCCGGCATCTCGTAGGGGGGCTTGTAGCCAGCGAATTCGCGCATCGTGATGTTTGCGACGACCGCCGCGACCACCACCGGCCCGAAGCTCTCCATCGCGATCGAGCCGAGCACGATCTCGGTGACGAAAAACGCGCCCGCGATCGGCGCGCTGTACGCGGACGTGATACCGGCCGCCGCGCCGCACGCGACGAGCAGGCGCAGCCGCGGCGGATCGAAGTGGACCCAGCGGCCGATCAGCGACGAGGCGAGCGCGGCGAGCTGCACCATCGGACCTTCACGGCCGATCGAGCCGCCGCTCGCGATCGTGAACAGCGACGACACGCTGCGCCACAGGCTCAGGCGCACCGGCACGGCGCCGTCGCCGATCGCGACGGCTTCCATGTAGTCGGAGTGAGGGTGCCTGTCGGCGTGACGCTGCGCGATCAGCAGAAACACGCCGGCGACCAGACCGCCCGCGGCCGGCACCCAGATGCGCACGGTCCACGGCAGGCTGCGCGCCGTTTCGACGAAGCTACCGGAGTGACCGGTGATCGCCAGTTGCAGCAGTTCGATGCCCTTGCGAAACGCAACGGTGGCGAACGCGCCCGCAATGCCGACGACGACCGACCACATCAGCATCGTGTGGGCATCGGAGAGGCGGAAAAGGCGTTGGGCGCGGGTGCGCAGCTTCAGCAGGAATGAAAGCACGTCGACGGTACGGGGCGTGATGGAAGGTTGAAAAACGCGCGCCGCAACAAAAGCGCGCCCGCCTCGAATGGCGGGCGCGCGGCGGCGAGCGGGCGGGGGCGGGCGGCGCGCTTCAAGTCGCCGCCTTGTCGAGTTCCGGGTAGTGCCGGAAGACGCAGCTTTCGTTATGGTCGATGCGCCGGTCCGAGTCCAGATACGCGGCGATGTTCGGTCTGGCGATCACCCGGTCGTGCAGCGCGGCGAGCCGTGGATAGTGTTCGCCGAAGCGCTTCAGCGCGCGCGGAAACGCATACAGCAGACCGTCGATCAGCTGGAACATCGACAGATCCACATAGGTCAGCGCGTCGCCGACCATGAAATCGTCGCCAGCCGGATTCTGCGCGAGCACGCGCTCGAAGTACGACATGAACTTCGGAATCCGATGGTCGATGAAATCGTGCGCGCGCACCTTCGCCGCGTCTTTCTGCTCCTCGTAGTAGAGGCCGCTCGCAAGCGGATGGTGGGTGTCGTGCGCTTCGGTGACGACGTCGGCGATCGTCAGTTGCAGGCCGTTCGCGACGTAGCGCAGGCTCTCCACCTCCGGCGCGAGCTTCAGACGCGGGCCGAGGTAGAACAGGATGTTGGCGGTCTGCGCGATCACCAGATCGCCGTCTTTCAGAAACGGCGGCGCGAACGGCGGATACGGCTCGTCGGGGCTGTCCATCACGGCCATCATCGCCTCGGTGCCAAGGCCCTTCGAAGGCTTGCCGCGCGCGACCTCGACATAGTCGACGCGGGCTTCCTCCAGCGCGAGCCGCACGAATTCGCCGCGGCCTTGCAGGCCATCCCAGTAATACAGTTCCAGGCTCATCGATCGATCCTCATTCCGGTCGCCGGGACGCGTCGCGGGAAGGCGGTTTCACCGCTGCCGTCGGACCGTGCGCACAGGCGGGTTGTGGGAGCAAAGTTCGCAGCAACGAGTATGCCGTGTGAGCGGGCCGGATGGGGCGCCAGAAAGCCCAAAACCCCGCGCGCGGCGGGGTGTCGGGGAAGGGGGCGAAGCCGGCGACGGCTTAGCGGACCAGGTGCTGGACGGTCCATGTGATGCCCAGTCCGCCCGCGATCAGCCACACATACAGAATCAGGCCCGTGGTCAGCGCGCGAGGACCCGCTTCGCGAATCTGCGAGATGCGCGTTTCCATGCCCAGCGCGGTCATCGCCATCGTCAGCGCGAAGGTGTCGAGCAGGTTCAGCGACGAGGTGGCGCTTTGCGGCAGCACGTGCAGCGAGTTGATCGCGACGCAGGCAAGGAAGCCCAGTGCGAACCAGGGGATCGCAAGCTTGCGCGGGGCGGCGCCATCCGTGCTGCCATCCTTCGCGCCGCGCGCCGCGCGGTTCACCCACAGGCCGACCACCAGCAACACCGGCACGAGCAGCATCACGCGGGTCATCTTGACGATCGTCGCGATGTGCGTCGCTTCCGGACTCACGTTGCTCGCCGCGCCGACCACCTGCGCGACCTCGTGGATCGTGCCGCCGAAGAACAGACCGGCGCCGACCGTATCGAGATGCAGCCAGCCTGCGTTGAACAGCACCGGGTACAGAAACATCGACAGCGTGCCGAACAGCACGACAGTGCCGACCGCCATCGCGCTCTTGTGCGGCTTCGATTGCAGAGTGGATTCGAACGCGAGCACCGCGGCCGCGCCGCAGATCGCGCTGCCGGCCGCCGTCAGCAGCGCGGTGTCGCGATCGAGCTTCATGATCTTGATGCCGGCCCAGGTGCCAATCACGAGCGTACTGACGACGATCAGCACCGATTCCGCGAGCCCCGGCAGGCCCACCTGGGCGATTTCCTGCAGGCTCACGCGCAGGCCGAAGAACGCGACCGCGATGCGCAGCAGCTTGCGCGCCGAGAAGTTGACGCCGGCCGCCCAGCTGGCCGGCATGTTGTCGCGCAGCGCGTTGCCATAGATCGCACCAGCGACGATGCCGACGATCAGCGGACTCAGGCCAAGACCGGCAACCGCCGGAATCGCGGCGATGCGCGTGACGGCGGCGGCAAACAGCGCGACGAACAGCACGCCATTGAGCTGGCCGCGAGTGGACAATGCGGGGGAGGCGGCGGTGAGCGGGACGGTCGGTGTAGACATGATCGGGTGCCTGACTTCGTAGCGAACTTGCACGGAACTGCATGAGCAGCAATGGGGCTAATCCTAAATTAGATATATCGATATGAAAAATCGTGATTTAGAATGTGAAGTATCGGTTCAATGGATATTTCATCGAAATGACCCCGGATCAGCTTATAACGTTCGCGGCCGTCGCTGAGCATCGCAATATCAGCCGGGCGGCGGTGGCGCTGCATCTATCCCAGCCGGCGGTGTCGGGACAGCTGCGGCAATTGCAGGACGAGTTCGGCGAGCCGCTGTATCAGCGCGATGGCCGCGGCGTGCGGCTGACGCCGGCCGGCGAGCAGCTCGCCAGCTATGCGGCGCGGCTGCGCGACACCTGGCGGCAGGCGCATGCGTATCGCGACGCGCTGCGCGGTCTGGAGCAGGGCACTTTGCGGATCGGCGCGAGCACGACGCCGGCGAGCTACTTGCTGCCGTACCTGATCGCCGAATTCCATCGGCGCTTTCCGGACGTCACCGTGCATACCGCCAACGGCAACACGGCCGAGATCGTCGGCGCGCTCGGCTCGGTCGACATCGCGATGATCGAGGGTCCCGCCGGCGCCGATCTGCCGCCGGACACGGTCGTCCATGCGTGGCGCGAGGACGAGATCGTCGCGATCGTGCCGCGCTCGCATCCGCTCGCGCAGGCGGACAACGGCGGGCGCATCGAGCTGGCCGCGTTCGGCGCGTATCCGCTGGTGTTGCGCGAGGAAGGCTCGGGCGTGCGGCAGACGGTCGAGCGCGAGTTCGCGCGCGCGGGCGTGCCGATGCGCGTGGCGCTCGAGATAGCGGGGGTCGAAGGCGTGAAGGAAGCGGTGCGGGCAGGTATGGGCGTCGGCTTCGTGTCGGCAATGTCGATGCGGCACGAGAACGGTGCGCTGCGGCTGATGTCGCTGAGCCCGCAGCCGCTGACGCGGCGGCTGTCGATTCTGGTGCCGCATGCGAGCGCGCCCTCGCGGGTGGTCGAACGGTTTCTGGCGATGTGCATCGCGGACGAGGGCTGACCGCAGCGCTGGCAGCATGGGCCCGGCGCGCCTGGGGATTTCCTCTATGGTGCGCGGTGGCTGTCCCGCGCACTATTCGCACATCGCAGCGCCTCGGCGCTTTTTTTCGAAGTGCGGTTGGAACCGGTTCCAAAAGCCGGTTTCGCATCAAGATTGAGTGAGTTGGACATGGCTGATGCAGTCGAGATCGTGATCGTCGCCAGCGCGTTCGGTGTGAACGCCGTGCGCGCCGACGGCCATCTGAAATGGGCGCAGGCCGCGAAGCGGGCCGGCGCGGCGGGTTTCGAAGTGCGCCGCGAGCTGTTCGCGAGCGACGCGGACACGGCCCCGCAACGGCTGCGCGCGCTCGGCGCGGCGTTGGGCGATCTCGGGCTGTGGTCGGTGTTCTCGACGCCGGCATCGTTGTTCGCGACGGACGGCGAACTCGATACCGGCGCGCTGCGTCTGGCGCTCGACGAAGCGGCCGCGCTCGGCGCGCGCTTCGTCAAGCTGCAACTCGGCGGCTTCGCGCGCGAGGCTCACGGTGCGGCGATCGTCGCGCAGCTGGCGAGCGGCTCGGGCACCACGCGCGGCGCGCACCCACGGCTCGTCGTCGAAAACGGGCAATTGGCGCAGGGCGGCTCGCCCGCACAGTTCGTCGGGCTGTTCGACACGCTCGCGCGTGAAGGCCATGCGGGCGCGCTCGGCATGACTTTCGATATCGGCAACTGGGCGTGGCTCGACGTCGCGCCGCTCCAACTCGCGCCGCAGCTTGCGCCGTACGTCGAATACATCCATTGCAAGACCACGACGGGCGAGGGCGCGCGGCGCTTCGCGACCGCGCCGGCCGACGATGACGCTACCTTCCGCGCGGTCCTCGACCGACTGCCGCGTGATGTGCCGCGCGGCATCGAGTTTCCGTTCGACCCGAGCCGGATCGATGCGGATGCCGCGCGCTATGTGAACTGGCTGGCGCGGCTATAGGCCCGCGACGCGGCAACCGAAGCAGCAAACGACGCATCCCACGCAACATCAATAATCGGCATCAAAAGCACCACCAGGAGCCCAGCATGACCCACCCGTACCCCGCCCTCGACGTGATCACCTACGGCGAAGCGATGGCGATGTTCGTCGCCGCCGAAACCGGCCCGCTCGCGGGCGTCGGACACTTCACGAAGCGCATCGCCGGCGCGGATCTGAACGTCGCGATCGGCTTGTCCCGACTCGGCTTCAGGGTGGGCTGGATGAGCCGCGTCGGCGACGATTCGTTCGGCCAGTACGTGCGCGACACGCTGACGAAGGAGGGCATCGACCAGCAATGCGTGAGCACCGACGCGCGGTACCCGACCGGCTTCCAGCTGAAGTCGAAGAACGACGACGGCAGCGACCCGGCGGTCGAATACTTCCGCAAAGGCTCCGCGGCGAGCCATTTGTCGCTCGACGACTACGCCGCCGACTACGTGCTGCCCGCGCGTCACCTGCATCTGACCGGCGTCGCGCCGGCGATCTCGGCGAGTTCGCGCGAACTCGCGTTCCATCTGGCCCGCGAAATGCGTGCGGCAGGCAAGACGATTTCGTTCGACCCGAACCTGCGCCCGACGCTGTGGCCGTCGCGCGCGGCGATGGTCGAGGGATTGAACGCGCTGGCTGCTCACGCCGACTGGGTGCTGCCCGGCATCGGCGAGGGAGAGATTCTGACCGGCTACAGGCAGCCGGAGGACATCGCGAAGTTCTACCTCGAGCGCGGCGCGCGCGGCGTGATCGTCAAGCTCGGTGCGCAGGGCGCGTATTACCGCACCGCGACCGACGCCGCCACGGTCGCCGGCCGGCCGGTCGCGAACGTCGTCGATACGGTCGGCGCGGGCGATGGTTTCGCGGTCGGCGTGATCAGCGCGCTACTCGAAGGCCGCACGCTCGCGCAGGCGGTCGCGCGCGGCAACCGGATCGGCGCGCTCGCGATCCAGGTGATCGGCGATTCGGAGGGCTTGCCGAGCCGCGCCGAACTCGACGCGCTGGAACTGGCCGAGGTGCCGGGCATCGCGAGCGCGGCCTGACGCGAAGCGGACTGCATCGATCGCGATGCATCCGCGCCCAGCATCGACGACAACAAGAGCGCCCGCAGCGCGCCCAGATTTTTTCATCATTGATTCGGGACGACGCCGTCCAAGGAGACTTTCATGACCACATCACTTGCGATTCGCCGCTGGTGGACGATCATGCCGATCGTGTTCATCACCTACAGCCTCGCGTATCTGGATCGCGCGAATTTCGGCTTCGCGGCGGCGGCCGGCATCAACCAGGATCTCGGCATCAGCAAGGGGCTCGCGTCGCTGATCGGCGCGCTGTTTTTCCTCGGCTATTTCTTCTTCCAGATTCCGGGCGCGATCTACGCCGAGCGCCGCAGCGTGAAGAAGCTCGTTTTCTGGAGCCTCATTCTGTGGGGTGGCTGCGCCGCATTGACCGGCATGGTCAGCAACATTCCGTCGCTGATGGCGATCCGCTTCGTGCTCGGCGTCGTCGAAGCCGCGGTGATGCCGGCGATGCTGATCTTCATCAGCAACTGGTTCACGAAGAGCGAACGCTCGCGCGCGAACACATTCCTGATTCTCGGCAACCCGGTCACGGTGCTGTGGATGTCGGTCGTGTCGGGCTACCTCGTGCATTCGTTCGGCTGGCGGCAGATGTTCATCGCCGAGGGCGCGCCCGCGATCCTCTGGGCGGTGTGCTGGTGGTTCCTCGTGAAGGACAAGCCCGAGCAGGTGTCGTGGCTCACGCAGCAGGAAAAGGACACGCTCGCGCAGACGCTGCGCGCCGAGCAGGCCGCGATCAAGCCGGTGCGCAACTACAGCGAGGCGTTTCGCACGCCCGCGGTCATCAAGCTGTGCGCGCAGTATTTCTGCTGGAGCATCGGCGTGTACGGTTTCGTGCTGTGGCTGCCGTCGATCCTGAAGAACGGCTCGTCGATCGGCATGGTCGAGACCGGCTGGCTGTCTGCGCTGCCGTATGCGGCCGCGACGATCGCGATGCTTGCAGCTTCATGGGCATCGGATAAACTCAACCGCCGCAAGGTGTTCGTGTGGCCGTTCCTGCTGGTCGGCGCAATCGCGTTCGCGGCGTCGTACGGGCTCGGCTCCGCGCATTTCTGGCTTTCGTATGCGCTGCTCGTGATCGCGGGCGCCGCGATGTATGCGCCGTACGGCCCGTTCTTCGCGATCGTGCCGGAGTTGCTGCCGAAGAACGTCGCGGGCGGCGCGATGGCGCTGATCAACAGCATGGGCGCGCTCGGTTCGTTCGTCGGCTCGTACGTGGTCGGCTATCTGAACGGCGCGACCGGCTCGCCCGCGGCATCGTATGCGTTCATGAGCGTGGCGCTCGTCGCCGCGGTGATCCTGACGCTCGCCGTCAAGCCCGCCGCCGCCGAACAACGCGACTCCGCTCGTCCCACCGTCGCAAGGAAAATTAGCTGATGAACAAGATCGTCGCCTGGAAGTCGCTGCCCGAGGATGTGCTCGCCTATCTGCAACAGCATGCGCAGGTCGTGCAGGTCGATCCGTCACAGCATGATGCGTTCGTCGCCGCATTGCGCGATGCCGACGGCGGCATCGGCGCGAGCGTGAAGATCACGCCGGCGATGCTCGAAGGCGCGAGCCGGCTGAAGGCGCTGTCGACGATCTCGGTCGGCTACGACCAGTTCGACGTCGACGACCTCACGCGCCGCGGCATCGTGCTCGCACACACGCCGGACGTGCTGACCGAATCGACCGCCGATACCGTGTTCTCGCTGATCCTCGCGTCCGCGCGGCGCGTCGTCGAGCTGGCCGACTGGGTCAAGGCGGGGCAGTGGCGCACGAGCATCGGGCCCGCGCAGTTCGGGCTCGACGTGCAGGGCAAGACGATCGGCATCGTCGGGCTTGGGCGGATCGGCGGCGCGGTCGCGCGACGCGCGGCGCTCGGCTTCAACATGAAGGTGCTGTACACGAACCGCAGCGCGAACCGCCATGCGGAAGAGGCGTATGGCGCGCGCCGCGTCGAGCTGGCGGAATTGCTCGCGCAGTCCGATTTCGTCTGCCTGCAGGTGCCGCTCACCCAAGAGACGCGGCATCTGATCGGCGCGGCCGAATTGCGCGCGATGAAGAAGAGCGCGATCCTGATCAACGCGTCGCGCGGCGCGACCGTCGACGAACCGGCGCTGATCGACGCGTTGCAAAACGGCACGATTCACGGTGCGGGCCTCGACGTGTTCGACACCGAACCGTTGCCGGCCGACTCGCCGTTGCTGTCGATGCCGAACGTGGTCGCGCTGCCGCATATCGGCTCGGCGACACACGAGACCCGTCATGCGATGGCGCTCAACGCGGCGCAAAACCTGGTCGCCGCGCTCGACGGCACGTTGACGACCAACATCGTCAACCGTGAAGTCCTGGCGAAGTGAATCGCCGGGCGGCGCGCAAGCTGCCGCCCTCGCACCGACACGAGCGATCAGCGAATGAGCACGACCCCGCCCGGCACGCCACCCAATCCGCCGCCTGCGCCGACGCGCCGCGCGACGATCACCGATGTCGCGCGCGAAGCCGGCACCGGCAAGACCAGCATCTCGCGCTATCTGAACGGCGAGTTCAGCGCGCTGTCGCCCGAGCTGCGCGCGCGCATCGAAGCCGCGATCGCGCGGCTCGACTATCAGCCGAACCAGATGGCGCGTGGCCTCAAGCGCGGCCGCAACCGGCTGATCGGGATGCTGGTCGCCGACCTGACCAATCCGTATTCCGTCGAAGTGCTGCAAGGCGTCGAGGCCGCCTGCCACGCGCTCGGATTGATGCCGCTGATCTGCCACGCGGCGAACGAGGTCGAGATGGAGCGGCGTTACCTGCAACTGCTGACCACGTATCGCGTGGAAGGCGTGATCGTCAACGCGCTGGGCGTGCGTGAGGAGACCTTGCGGCCGGTCGGCGACGGCGGGATTCCGGCGGTGCTGGTCGATCGCCGCGTGGAGGGGCTGATCGCGGACATGGTCGGTCTCGACAATGGCGCGGCCGCCGAGCTTGGGACGCGGCATCTGCTCGAACGGGGCTTCGAGCATATCTGGTTCGTCGTGCAGCCGTTCGAGCGGGTCAGCTCGCGGCGGCTGCGCGTCGAAGCGTTCGATCGCGCGATGCGCGACGAGGGCCGCGCGCGCGGTCGTACGCTAGTACTCGATCTCGCCGATGAAACTGCTGTCGAGCGCGGCCTTGCGGAGCTGGATGGTGCGATCGACTCGCTGGACGGGGCCGGCACCGCCCCACGGGTCGCGCTGTTCGCGGCCAACGCACCGGTCGCGTTGCGCCTCGCGCTCCACCTGAACGCCCGTTACGGCGCGCACTGGCAGAGCCGCGTCGCGCTGCTTTCCATCGACGATCCGGATTGGGCCGAGCTCGCCGGCATCACGACGATTCGTCAGCCGACCTATGACATCGGTTATCGCGCGGTCGAATTCCTGCACGAGCGCATCGAAGGCGCGCTGACGGGCGCGCGCGACTGCCTGTTGCCCGGCGAGCTGATCGTGCGTGCGTCGACGGCGCGCTGATTTCCGGTCAATCTGCGATCATTCGGGGCTGCGGCGCGCAGCGGTTGCGCGCCGGGGATTGCAAGGAACCCCGCAAGGATACTCATGGTCGTGCCACCGCTTACCCTCGCGAGCCTCGCGCTCGCCACGCTCGTCATCGCCGCTTTACCCTTTCTGATTTACCGGCAGTTGCACCGTCCGCTCGCGCTCAGGCCGCGTGATGCGATCGCCGGCGTCGCGGTGTTCGCGCTGTTCGCGATGGTGATCGAGCGGGCGCTGAACGACTATCTGCTGCGCGGCAACGCGGCGACGGCGGCGTTTCTTTCGCAGCCGCTAGCGTTCGTTGTCTACGGAGCGCTGGCCGCGGGCGTTTGCGAGGAAGTGGGGCGGTTCTTCGGCATGCGGCTGCTGATGAAGCGCGCGGCGACGCAGCCGGCCGTGTGCAAAAAGTCGAGCGTGGACGCGCCCACCGGCGTGGCTGCAAGCGTGGGGGGCAGCACCGCCGCCAGTGCGACCGCCGACAAGCGCACCGCCGCGTTGCGCGCCGACGATGGCACCGCGCTGAGCTACGGCCTCGGCCACGGCGGCGCGGAGGCGTGGATGGTCGGCGTGCTCGTGCAGATCCAGTGGCTCGTGTTCGCGGTGCTGGAAAACCGCGGACGGCTCGGCGATTACCTCGGCAATCTGCCGGCCGAAGCCGTGATGCGCGTGCATCTGATTCTCGCGAGCCTGACGCCGCAGCTGGCTGGCATTTTCGCGCTCGAACGCGTCGCGGCGCTGGTGTTCCAGATCGGCCTGTCGGTGCTGATGTGGCGCGGCGTGCGGGGCGGCTCGCGCGGCATCCTGCCGCTCGCGATCGTGGTGCACGCGCTGATCGACGCGCCCGCAGCGATGACGCAGGCGCGGCTGCTGCCGCTCGCGGCGGTCGATACGATCTATGCGGTGGCGGCGGTGTTCGTCGCGGGACTGTTGATCCGGAGTTACCGGCGACCGGCGGCGTGAACGGATGAACCGCTGGATCGCAGGCGCCTCGCTATCCCTCCGGCGTTTCTCTAAAATGCGCCTACGTTTCAGGATCTTCTTTTCCCGGCAGCCTTCATGGAAGCTTACCAATACGACTGCGCGCATCCGGAGTTCGACGAACTCGCGCGCGTCATCAGCGATCTGTTTCCCGAGCAGACGCAATTCATCGAACGTGCCGCCGACAATGGCACGCCCACACTGACGATTCACTGGGTAGCGATGCGCTTCGGTTCGACCGCGCGTCGTATCGAGATGACGGTCGCGATCGCGCCTGCGGCGCTCGCCCGTTATCGCGCGATGCCGGCGCGGCTGCGTGGCCGCAGCTTCGCGGTTTTGCGCGCGTACGTCGAAGCGAGCCTGGGCTCACTCGAAGAAATGTACGCGAACGGCGAGGCGGTCCCGCGCGAAGTCACGGTCGAGCTCGGCGACGAGTTCGCATGAAGCGCGGGCGAAGCGGATTCAGCCCGCCAGCCGATACACCTTCGCGAAACGCGCGGCCTGCACGACACCATAGTCGCCGGGCGCGTACTGCATGACCCAGTCGCCGGCCGCGCCGTGCAGCACGTCACCGCCGCTCGCCGAGCGCGCGAGCGAGAAGGGCTCGTCCATCCGGCGGGCAAGCACGACCGCCGGCCGGTTGCGATATGCGCCGGCTTCGCCGAGGGCGAGCGCCGCATTGGCGGGCAGGTACTTCGCGTCGAAGCGCTCGCGCGACACGACCCAGCGGTCGCCGGTCGAGCCGGTGATCAGCGCATCGCCGCGCACATAGTGGTTTGGACCTTCGAGGCTCATCAATTGGCCTTCGGCGGCGGCGAATTCGACGCTCACCGTTTCGTCCTTGACGACGCGTTGGGCGTGGGGATCGTCACGCAGATCGAGATTCCTGAGTTCGGTCATGAAGCGGGTGGGAGATTAGAAGGTGGGCGTTGCGGCGAGACTCGCCGCTTTGCGAACCCGAATCATGCCAGATGCCCGCAACGGGGCAACCCCCGCCGCGGGCGCTCTTTCGTTACGGCTTGACGGTCGCGTCGCTCGCGGCTTCGGCCGCGGGCTTGCCGCCCTTGCCCTTGCCATGGTGGCCGCGCTGATGACCCTCGGGACCGCCATGGTGGAACGTCGCATCGGCGAGCTTCTTCTGCTCCGGCGACAGGCTGCTATACAGCGGCTCGAACGCATCGACGAGCTTCTTCATGCCGTCCGCGTGCGCCTGCGCAATCGTTGCGTACTGTTTCATGTCGTCGAGCGCGCTCACGTTGGTGGCGGCCTTGCGCTGCTCGAACAGCTGGCCCATCGTTTCGCCGTTGCTGCGCATCACGTCGGCGAACGCCTTCCATTGCGTTTCCTGCGCGGGCGTGATCTTCAGTTGCGAATGCAGATAAGCGATACGGTCTTCGACGTTGCGTTCGTGACCGGCCTTGGCCGTGGAAGCCGTTGCCGTGGTGTCCGGTGCCGAGGCCGGCGCGGCTGCGGTTTGAGCGAACGCGCCGCCCATCGAAACGGCCGTAGCCAGCATAACCAGTGCTTTTTTCATCGAAACTCCTGATGTCTGTTCGTATTGAGACTCGGCGCGCGGCGTGCGACTCGCCTCGCGCCAGCGACGAATAGCGGCGCACCGCAACCGGCTGCCGCATTCGCCCGTCGCCGCTATTAGTAACACGATATGCCTGCAATGCGGCTTCTGTGCGACAAACGCTTACAACCGAAACGAAAGGGAAACGGCTCGCGCTTGAGCGGCAAGTGCGCCGACAAGCTGCGTCGAGGACGCCCGTGACACAGCGCCGCTGCCCGCGCAGACGCGCGATAATCCGCGACATTCCCTACCAACTTCCCGCCCCTTCGATGAGACCTCCGCGCCTCGACCAACTCGACGACCTCGACCGTAATCTCGTTGCACTGCTGCAAGCCAACGCGCGCGAGAGCGTCGCGAATCTCGCGCGACAGCTCGGCGTCGCGCGCACGACCATGATCGCGCGGATTGCGCGGCTCGAACGCAGCAACGTGATCGCCGGCTACAGCGTGCGGCTGGGCCAGGACGTGCTCGATTCGAGCATCGTCGCGTATGTCGGCATCATCATCGCGCCGAAGCACGGGCCGGCCGTGCAGAAGCGCCTCGGCAAGATGCCCGAAGTGCAGTTGCTGTGCGCGGTCAGCGGTGAGTTCGACTACGTCGCATGGCTGCGTGCCGATTCGCCAGAGCGGCTCAACGACCTGCTCGATCAGATCGGCGGCCTCGAAGGCGTCGAGCGAACCACGACGTCGATCATTCTGGCGCGCAAAATCGACCGCGGCACGGTGTGAGTCGGCGCCCGGCGTAACCTCTTCGCGAGTGCTTCGATAGTCCGTCGTTTACGCGTTTTTTACGCGTTTTCGACGAATCGTTTGACCCGTTCGTCAGAACGTCGAACCTGATGGTCATAGCGCAGCATTTTGCGCGTATGAACTGTTTTTGCTTCTTCCTACACTGTCATTCAAGGGTTCGGCCCGCAGGCGCCGCGTGCGATACGCGGCGCACTTCCCCAAGCTCGGAGACAGCACATGGATAACAAGGAGAAGCAGATGAAAGTAGCTATCGTTGGCGCAGGTCTGATCGGTCACACCATTGCTCATATGCTGCGCGAGACGGGCGACTACGAAGTCGTCGCGTTCGACCGCGATCAGCACGCACTCGACAAGCTCGCCGCCCAGGGCATTCCGACCCGCCGCATCGATTCCGCCGACGCCGCCGTGCTGCGCGCCGCGATCCAGGGCTTCGACGTGCTGATCAACGCGCTGCCGTACTACCTCGCGGTGAACGTCGCATCGGCCGCGAAGGGCGCCGGTGTCCATTATTTCGACCTGACCGAGGACGTACGCGCGACCCACGCGATCCGCGCGATCGCTGACGATGCCGATCACGCGTTCATGCCGCAGTGCGGTCTCGCGCCCGGCTTCATCGGCATTGCCGCGCACGAGCTCGCGAATCGCTTCACGGAGATCCGCGATGTGAAGATGCGCGTCGGCGCGCTGCCCGAGTTTCCGACCAATGCGCTGAAGTACAACCTGACGTGGAGCGTCGACGGCCTGATCAACGAATACTGCCAGCCGTGCGAGGCGATCCGCGACGGCCGAACGCAGTGGGTGCAGCCGCTCGAAGGCCTCGAGCATTTCTCGCTCGACGGCACCGAGTACGAAGCGTTCAACACGTCGGGCGGGTTGGGCACGCTGTGCGAGACGCTGGCGGGCCGCGTCGAATCGCTCGACTACAAGTCGGTGCGCTATCCGGGTCATCGCAATTTGATGCAGTTCCTGCTGGAGGACCTGCGTCTGTCGAGCGACCGCGATACGCTGAAGACCATCATGCGCCGCTCGGTGCCGTCGACCGCGCAGGACGTCGTGCTGGTGTTCATCACCGTGAGCGGCATGCGCGACGGTCAGCTCGTGCAGGAGGTGTTCACGCGCAAGATTTTCGCGAAGACCGTCTGCGGCGTGCCGATGAGCGCGATCCAGATCACCACCGCCGGCGCGATGTGCGCAGTGCTCGATCTGTTCCGCGAGCGCAAGCTGCCGCAAAGGGGCTTCGTGCGGCAGGAGCAGGTGTCGCTCGGCGAATTCCTCGCGAACCGCTTCGGCAAACTGTACGAAGGGCAGTCGCTGGAGGCGATGGTGACGGTTTGAGGTTCGAATAGCTCGCGCCAAATAAAACTCCCCGTACGTCACTAACGTACGGGGAGTTTTCGTTTTTCAGCGGATCAGCGGGGCCGCGCTGCACCGCACTCGCGTAGCCGTCACCCAGCCACGATTTGCGCAACGAGCGCTTGATAGTCCGCCGAACTGGGCGCGGTATTGTCGAACATCAGCAGACCCTCGCGGCTCGCGCCGCTCGGCTCGAAGCGCCGCCGCCGGTAGTCGTCCCAGTGCGCGAGCTTGTACGCATCGTTGGGATCCGCGCGCGCGACGATCCGCTGCCGCGCCACGTCCTCCGAGGTCCGCACCCATACGACCCGCAACTTCACGCTTGGCGCGACGCCGAGCCACGCATGATCGAACAGCCGCCGCTCGCGCACCTCGCGCGACAGCGGGCCGACGACCAATGCGCTGACGCCGAGTTCGAGATTGTCGCGCGCGGTATCGATGAGGCCGCGATACTCGGGGTCGCGCAGATGCTGCAGGAAAAGAGGGCTATCGCGATCGTTCGGATCGCCGGTCACCATCGCCATCGCGGCCGCGCTATAGCCGCCGTACAGCGTGTCCTTATCGAGCAGGCAGAAGGGAGTGCCGCTCGCTTTCGTCAGCGGGCCGAACAGTTTTTTCGCCAGCGTCGTCTTGCCCGTGCCCGCATGACCGCAAAAGAAAACCAGAGAAGTCACGCAGGCTTGTCCTCACGCGGCGCGGCGGCCGCATCGGGGCGCGGGTCGCGCGCGAACTTGCCGTTGGTCTCGAGCCACATCACGTTGATGATGCCGAAGCCGAGCGCCACCCCGACGCCGAGAATCCAGGTGAAATACCACATCGCAGTCTCCTTGATCGTGCGTCCTGCGACGCGGATCGACAGGCTTGCCGGTAACCAACGACGGCCAGCCGTGAGCGCGGCCGCCTTCAACGATCATGAAGAAGAACGCCGCGCCATGCAAGAGGGCGCGGCGCGCGCTCCGTTCGCGTTGACTGGCGCAAGGTGCGCGCGTTGCTATGATGCGGAACAGTCGTGCGTACGAGCGCACCGCGTAGTCAGAAATTCGGCCCACCATCGAGAGCACCCGGGAGAACCAGCATGCCGATGCGCCTGTCTTGCCGCGGCCGGGCCGCACGCTGCCCCGCGTCGGCTGCATGCGTCGCGCTCAGCGTGCTCACGCTGGCCGGTTGCGCGTCGACGCCGGCCGAGCCGGTGCCGTTCAAACCGGTGCCGGCCGAGCGGATCGTCAGACAGGGCTATACGCAGCCGGGTCCCGGCCTCGTCGCGGTGGACGTGCGGCGCGAGCGTTCGCGCGACGTGATCGTGCGGTTCCGCGATGCGCTCGTCTATATCGACGGCGAGCGCGTGACCGACCTGATGAACGGCGAGCACGTGGTGTTCTATCTGCCGCCCGGCACGCATCGGATCGGCGTCTCGACGCAGTTCGATCCGGTCATCGAGCTGAACTTCATCGTGACGGCCGACCCGCGCTACACGAACCGCGCGTCGGTCACGTTCAACGACGATCATCGCATCGGCCTGCAGCGGGTCGCGCAGTAGCATGTCGTCGGGCATTAACAATTCGAAACGCGCGCCGTACGCAGCGCGCCTTAACATGGCGGCTGATCCAAGCCTGCTGGAAGCGTGCTTGTCCGTTCACGCAGACCTGTTGCCCGTCTTACGCAACGCTTACGCGAGAGGGTGGCCGGGTCTGGTTTTGTAGCCAGGGTAATCCGAACATGCTGATCAATTGCGCCGCCTATCAGGACGGCCGGAAGCTCGCCGACATCGATATCGACGCCATCAGCGACTATGTCGCGCGGCCCGAGTGCTTCGTCTGGGTCGCATTGAAAGACCCGAGCCCCGACGAACTCGCGGTGATGAAAGAAGAGTTCAATCTGCACGAGCTCGCGATCGAAGATGCGCAACACGGCCATCAGCGCCCGAAGATCGAGGAGTACGGCGATTCGCTGTTCACCGTGATGCACACGGTCGAGATGGACGAGAACGGCGAGTTCGTGATCGGCGAAGTCGACGTGTTCGTCGGCAGCAACTATGTGCTGTCGGTGCGGCGCGGCACGCGCACCGGCTTTCAGAGCGTGCGCAAGCGCTGCGAGCACGAGCCGCATCTGTTGAAGGAAGGCTCGGCGTTCGTGCTGTATGCGCTGATCGACGACGTGGTCGACCGCTATTTCCCGATCGTCGAGGCGATGAGCACCGAGCTCGAAGCGCTCGAGGACCGCATCTTCGAGAAGAACGATTCGGCCGCCTCGCGCGCGATCGTGCAGGACCTGTACACGATGAAGCGCCGGCTCGTGACCCTGCAGCACCACATCCAGCCGCTGCGCGAAGCGGTGGGCAAACTGACCGGCGGCCGCATTCCGAGCATCTGCGCCGGCATGCAGGCCTACTTCCGCGACGTCTACGACCACCTCGACCGGATCGTCAGAACCATCGAGGGGCGTCGCGAAATCGTCGTCACGGCGGTGCAGGTGAACCTCGGCATGATCTCGCTCGCCGAGAGCGAAATCACCAAGCGGCTCGGCTCGTTCGCGGCGCTGTTCGCGGTGCCGACGATGATCGCCGGTATCTACGGGATGAACTTCGAGCGCATTCCCGAGCTGCATTTCAAGTTCGGCTATCCGGTCGTGCTGGTCGTGATGCTGGCGATCGACTTCGTGCTGTACCGGCGTTTTCGCAAGGCCGGCTGGCTGTAGCCGGCGCGCCTTTCAATATCCTCGCGGTTTCGCTTGCAGCGCGCGCGATACCAGGCCAGCATAAGCGGCCGGTGTGTCGCGCCGCACGCGACGCATCGGCGTTATCGACTGCACGGACTGAGCGAGGAGACCTTGCCACACGCTGCCCGGATCGATCGAGCGCAGGGCGCCGCCGCGGATGGTGCGCGCCGGTGCGTTGCAGCACCGCGAATCGTTGACATTCCGAAAAGCTTGCGCTGAGAATAAGCCTCGCAAACGTTTGCGCATCACAAAAAATACGGCTCGCCCGCGAGCCTGACAACCATGGAGATACGCATGAGCCATCGAACCCGTCGTCGCATCGTTGCCGCCGCAGTTCTCGCCACCGCCTCCGCCGTCCTGCCATTTTCCGTCGCCCACGCGCAGAACGCCCCGGCTCATAAACCGAAGGTCGCGCTGGTGATGAAGTCGCTCGCCAACGAGTTCTTCCTGACCATGGAGACCGGCGCGAAGGACTATCAGAAGCAGAACCCGGCCAAGTTCGACCTGATCACCAACGGCATCAAGGACGAAACCGACACCGCCAACCAGATCCGCATCGTCGAGCAGATGATCGTGTCGAAGGTCGACGCGATCGTGCTCGCGCCGGCCGATTCGAAGGCGCTGGTGCCGGTCGTCAAGAAGGCGGTCGACGCGGGCATTATCGTCGTCAACATCGACAACCGGCTCGATCAGGACGTGCTGAAGTCGAAAGACCTGAACGTGCCGTTTGTCGGCCCCGACAACCGCAAGGGCGCGCGGCTCGTCGGCGACTACCTGGCGAAGCGGTTGAAGTCCGGCGACGAGGTCGGCATCCTCGAAGGCGTATCGACCACCACCAACGCGCAGCAGCGCACCGCGGGCTTCAAGGATGCGATGCAGACGGTCGGCGCGAAGATCGTGTCGGTGCAGTCGGGCGAGTGGGAAATCGACAAGGGCAACGCGGTCGCGTCGGCGATGCTCAATGAGTATCCGAACCTGAAGGCGCTGCTCGCCGGCAACGACAACATGGCGATCGGCGCGGTCTCGGCCGTGCGCGCGGCCGGCAAGCAGGGCAAGGTGCTGGTGGTCGGCTACGACAACATCAACGCGATCCATCCGATGCTGAAGGACGGCCGCGTGCTCGCCACGGCCGACCAGTTCGCGGCGAAGCAGGCCGTGTTCGGCATCGATACCGCGTTGAAGGCGTTGAGCGAAAACAGGAAGCAGTCGGAGCTGTCGGGCGTCGTCGAAACGCCGGTCGTTCTGGTCACGAAGGAAACGCTGAAGTAAGCGCGGCGCGCCCGGCGTCGAGCGCGAGCCGGGCGCGGCCGGGCAAGCCCGCGGGGAACCGCAAATTTCGCCGTAAAGCGCGCACAGCACGCTTGAGCGGCAATGCGGCGACCCGCCGATCCGCTTTTATTCAACGAACGCTCAAGAATTCCGTCGGGCCGCCGTTAATTCCAGAGATAAGCGTCATGACGGCGGCTCGCGCGATGAGAGAAGCGCGGCCGTGAGCGCCTGCGCATTCCGCGCAGTGGGCCGGCATGACTCGTGGCATCGGGAAGCGATGTGCTGTGCGGCAAGCGCAGCGGACCGCCCGGGTGACACGAAGGCGCCAGAAGCGCCATGCAATCAGGAGCGCGATGGATTCAACCGACCACGACGCCTTGCCTGTCGTGCTGAGCGTCAGCGGCATCGGCAAGACCTATGCCGAACCGGTGCTCGCCGACGTATCGCTGTCGCTGCGAGCAGGCGAGGTATTGGCGTTGACCGGCGAGAACGGCGCGGGCAAGAGCACGCTGTCGAAGATCGTCGGGGGGCTGGTCGAGCCGAGCGCGGGCACGATGCAGCTCGCCGGCGCGCCGTACGCGCCCGCGAGCCGCACCGAGGCCGAGGCGCTCGGCGTGCGCATGGTGATGCAGGAGTTGAATCTGCTGCCGACCTTGTCGGTCGCCGAGAACCTGTTCCTGAACCGGCTGCCGCGCGCGGGCGCGTTCAGCTTCGGCTGGATCGATCGCGGCAAGCTGCGCGAGAACGCGCGCGAGGCGATGGCGCAGGTCGGGCTCGATGCGATCGATCCCGACACGCTGGTCGGCGAACTCGGTATCGGTCATCAGCAGATGGTCGAGATCGCCCGCAACCTGATCGGCGACTGCCGCGTGCTGATCCTCGACGAGCCGACCGCGATGCTGACCGCGCGCGAGGTCGATCTGCTGTTCGAGCAGATCGGGCGGTTGAAGGCGCGAGGCGTCGCGCTCGTTTATATCTCGCACCGGCTCGAAGAGCTGGCGCGAGTCGCCGAACGGGTCGCGGTGCTGCGCGACGGCCGCCTCGTGCATGTCGACGCGATGGCGGACATCACGAGCGAGCAGATCGTCACGTGGATGGTCGGCCGCGAGCTCGGCGAGCATATCGATCTCGGCGAGCGCAACATCGGCGCGCCGCTGCTGAAAGTGGATCGGCTCACGCGCGGCAAGGTCGTGCGCGACGTGTCGTTCGAGGTGCGCGCGGGCGAGATTTTCGGTGTCAGCGGGCTGATCGGCGCGGGCCGCACCGAGCTGATGCGGCTCATCTACGGCGCAGACCGCAAGGACGGCGGCAGCGTGTCGCTCGCCGCGACGCCGGGCGCGCCGCCCACGCCGGTGCAGATCGACTCGCCGGCGGACGCGGTGCGCGCGGGCATCGCGCTGATCACCGAGGACCGCAAAGGCGAAGGTCTGCTGCTGCCGCAACCGATCGCGGCCAATGTGTCGCTCGGCAATCTCGGCAGCGTCGCGCGGCATGGCGTGGTCGACGCGAAGCGCGAGAACGCGCTGGCGAAGAAGCAGATCGCCGCGATGCGGATTCGCAGCTCGGGTCCCGCGCAGATCGTCGCCGAGCTGTCGGGCGGCAACCAGCAGAAGGTCGTGATCGGCCGCTGGCTCGCGCGCGACTGCCGTGTGCTGTTGTTCGACGAACCGACGCGCGGCATCGACGTCGGCGCGAAGTTCGATATTTACGGCCTGATGGGTGCGCTCGCTCGCGACGGCCGCGCGCTCGTCGTGGTGTCGAGCGATCTGCGTGAGCTGATGCTGATCTGCGACCGGATCGGCGTGATGTCGGCGGGCAGCATGACGGGCGTGTTCGAGCGCGCGAGCTGGAGCCAGGATGCGCTGCTCGCGGCCGCGTTCGCCGGCTACCGCGGCCGCGAGGCGCTGCTGCATACGCATGGCGTCAACGAAGCAGGGAGTCTGTGATGACCGATCAATCGTGGCGCGACGCGGCGGGTGTCAAGCAGGGCGGCACGCAGGACGAAAAGCCGGCTGGCGCGCCGGACGCGCCCGTTGTGACGCCGCCGGCCGATCCGTCGGCGCCGCTCGCGAGCGGCAAGCCGGCCGGCACGCGGCTCGGCTTTTCGAACTACCTGGGCCTCGCCGGCGCGCTGCTCGCGATGATCGTGCTGTTCTCGCTGCTGAGTTCGCACTTTCTGACCTACGACACGTTCAGCACGATCGCGAACCAGATTCCGGATCTGGTCGTGATGTCGGTCGGCATGACCTTCGTGCTGATCATCGCGGGGATCGATCTGTCGGTGGGTTCGGTGCTCGCGCTCGGGGCGTCGGTGGTCAGCGTGGTGACGCTGAAGTGGGGCTGGGGGCCGGCCGCAGGCGCGCTGCTCGGTGTCGCGGTCGCGGCGCTGACCGGTACCGTGACCGGCGCGGTGACCGTGGGCTGGCGGATTCCGTCGTTCATTGTGTCGCTCGGCGTGCTCGAAGCGGCGCGCGGCCTCGCGTATCAGATGACCAATTCGCGCACCGCGTATATCGGCGACGCGTTCGACTTTCTGTCGAACCCGATCGCGCTCGGGATCTCGCCCGCGTTTCTGGTCGCGGTCGCGGTGATGGTGATCGCGCAGCTGGTGCTGACGCGCACGGTGTTCGGGCGCTATCTGGTCGGGATCGGCACCAACGAGGAAGCGGTGCGGCTCGCGGGCGTCAATCCGCGGCCGTACAAGGTGATCGTGTTCGCGCTGATGGGCGCGCTGTCCGGACTCGCGGCGCTGTTCCAGATCTCGCGGCTCGAGGCGGCCGATCCGAATGCGGGCGTCGGCCTCGAGCTGCAGGTGATCGCGGCGGTCGTGATCGGCGGCACGAGTCTGATGGGCGGGCGTGGTTCGGTGATCAGCACGTTTTTTGGCGTTCTGATCATTTCGGTGCTGGCGGCGGGCCTCGCGCAGATCGGCGCGAACGAGCCGACCAAACGCATGATCACCGGCGCGGTGATCGTGGTGGCGGTGGTGCTCGATACCTACCGCAGCCGCCGCAAACGCGGCTGATGAGTGCGCCGCGGCGCAACGTTGAATCAGTGTGGTGGGTCTTCGATGAAGACGTCCGGGGGTCGCCAGGCGGCGCATCCGGCGGGAACAACAGGCAGTAGGAGAGCAACAGGTTATGGCGACGATCAAGGATGTAGCGGCCGTGGCGGGCGTGTCGTTCACGACGGTATCGCACGTCGTGAACAACTCGCGGCCGGTGTCGGCCGATGTGCGCGCGAAAGTCGAGCACGCGATCCGTCAACTGCACTATGTGCCGTCGGCGGTCGCGCGCTCGCTGAAGGCGCGGGCGACCGCGACGATCGGACTGGTGGTGCCGAACAGCACCAACCCGTATTTCGCGGAGCTCGCGCGCGGCATCGAGGACGGCTGCGCGCGCAACGGCTACTGCGTGTTCTTCTGCAACTCCGACGATGACCCCGCGAAGCAGCGCAACTATCTGCGCGTGTTGCAGGAAAAGCGCATCGACGGGCTGATCGTCGCGTCGGCCGGCGACGACGCCGTGCTCGCGCAGACACTCGCCGACGCGCGCGAGCCGCTCGTCGTGGTGGACCGCAACATCGAGGGGGTCAACGCGGACCTCGTGCAGATCGATCACGAGAAGGGCGCGTACCTGGCCACCCGTCATCTGCTCGAGCTCGGGCATGTGCGGATCGGCTGCATCACCGGGTCGATTCAGACCGCGGTCAGCGCGATGCGCGTGCACGGCTTCATTCGCGCGATGGCCGAGCGCGGCATCGAGATTCCGGCCGACGCGATCGTCGAAAGCGATTTTTCGGGGACCGGCGGACACCGCGCGGCCGCGCAGCTGTTCGATACGGTCAGGCCGTCGGCGATTTTCGCGGTCAACGACATGATGGGCATCGGCGCGTTGCGCGCGGCGGCGGAGCGCAACATCAGCGTGCCGCGCGATTGCTCGATCATCGGTTTCGACGATATCGAGCTGGGGCGCTTCACGTTCCCGTCGCTGTCGACGGTCGGGCAGTCGGTGCGCGCGCTTGGCGACACCGCTGCGCAGACGCTGGTCGACCGGATCGCCGAGGCGGCATCGAACAACACGGCGCGGGCCCCGGCGCGCCGGCGCGTGGTATCGCCGCGGCTGATCGTGCGCGAATCCACCGCGACATGGGCGGGCGACGCAAGGCGGGATCTGGCGGCCTGACGCGCTCGCAATCGCAACGCGGCCCGTCGTGCAACGGAGGACACTCGAGTGGCAAGCAAGCAAACGCGCGCACGCGTCACGGTGGTCGGTAGTCTGAACATGGACCTGGTGGTGCGCTCGCCGCGCCTGCCGCAGCCGGGCGAGACGCTGGCCGGCCGCGGCTTCGCGCAGGTCGCGGGCGGCAAGGGCGGCAACCAGGCGGTCGCCGCGGCGCGGCTCGGCGCGCAGGTGTCGGTGCTCGGCTGCGTCGGTGCCGATGCGAACGGCGCGCAGCTGCGCGCGGGTCTCGAAGCGGAGCGCATCGACTGCGCGGCGCTCGAAACCGGCAGCGAGCCGAGCGGCGTGGCGCTGATCGTCGTCGACGATGCGAGCCAGAACACGATCGTGATCGTCGCGGGCAGCAACGGCGAGCTCACGCCGGCCGCCATCGCGCGACACGAAGCGACGCTCGCCGCCGCCGATGTCGTGATCTGCCAGCTCGAAACCCCGCCCGAATCGGTGTATGCGGCGCTGGCCGCGGCGCGGCGGCTCGGCAAGATCGTGATCCTGAACCCGGCCCCCGCTACCGGCCCGTTGCCGGCCGATTGGCTGCCGCTGATCGACTACCTGATTCCGAACGAACTCGAAGCCGCCGCGCTGAGCGGTGTCGCCGTCGACTCGCCCGAGGATGCCGCGCGTGCCGCCGCCGCATTGCGCGCGGCCGGTGCGCGCAACGTGCTGGTCACGCTGGGTGCGCGCGGCGTGCATGCGGCGCTCGAAGGCGCGGCCGCGACGCTGTACGACGCGCCGCGCGTCGAGGCGGTCGACACGACCGCGGCCGGCGACACCTTCATCGGCGGCTTCGCGGCGCAGCTCGCGCAGGGTGCGAGCGTCGAAGCGGCGATCCGCTTCGCGCAACGCGCCGCGGCGCTGTCGGTGACGCGCGCGGGCGCACAGCCGTCGATTCCGACGCGCGCCGAAGTCGACGCGTTGGGCTGATGCCGTCGCGGTAGCTCCGCCCAAACTCCCCGCCGCTCGAACGTCAAAAGTCGTGCTTCGACGAACACCGTCGCGTTTCACCAACGCGACGCGAATATGTACGTCTCCAGTCAACTTGCTTTCAACGTCTTACATCGTCTTTGTTCATACCTTTTAAATGCTTCAAGTCTATGACCGCGCTGCCGTAAACGGGAATTAGAGCGCTCATTCAAAAAAAGCGCCGGACCCAAACTCACGCCGCCCCAAAGCTGCGTAAGCAGCAGCCTCTCATTACAGGACCAAGCATGTTGAATAAAGGCATCACGATCAAGGCGCGAATTGGACTCACGATGGCATTCCTCGCCGCGTTGCTGGTTGCGATCGGCGTTTTCGGTCTGTTCGGCATGGGCCGTTCGAACGACGCCTATGAGGACACCTTCACCAACGCGATGCCGGGCGCCGTGAACATCGGCAACGCGGAAATCTACGCGGCGCGCGAACGGCTCGCGCTCGACCGCGCCGCGTTCCTCGTCGGCACACCGGAAGCGGCATCCACGATCGAGCGCGCGCGCATGCTCGGCAGCACGTCCGACACGTGGTGGAAAAAGTATCTCGATCTGCCGCGCGGCGCGGACGAAGACCGGCTCGCGCAGGACGTCGCCGCGAAGCGCAACGCGCTGCATCAGCAGCTCGAAAGCTTCGCGACGGCAATCGAGGCGAACGATCAGAGCAAGCTGGTCGAGCACGCGAAGAGTCTGCAGGCCGTCTTCAACGACCTCGTCGGCGCTGACGACGCACTGCGCAAATACCAGTTCGATTCGGCGAAGCAGGGTTTCGACTCCGCGCAGAGCAGTTTCCATATGTTCCGCATGGTCAGCATCGGCGCGCTGGTGGTGGGCGTGCTGGCGGCGGCGCTGTCGTATCTGACGCTGAGCCGCGCGATCGCACGTCCGCTCGACGAAGCGCTCGGCCACTTCGAGGCGATCTCGGCCGGCGATCTGCGTCGTCCGGTGGTCGTCAGTTCGCGCGACGAAATGGGGCAACTGCTCGAAGGAATCGCCAAAATGCAGCGCAGCCTCACCGAAACGGTGCGCAGCGTGCGCGTTGGCAGCGAGTCGATCGCGACCGCGACGCGGCAGATCGCGGCGGGCAACGTCGACCTGTCGTCGCGGACTGAGGAGCAGGCGTCCGCGCTGCAGGAAACCGCGTCGAGCATGGAGCAGCTGACCGGCACCGTGCGGCAGAACGCCGATAACGCGCGCCAGGCGAGCGCGCTTGCCGCCAATGCGTCGGAGATCGCCAATAAGGGCAGCGCGGTGGTCGGCCAGGTGGTCGGCACGATGGGCGACATCAACCAGAGCTCGGCGAAGATCGCCGACATCATCTCGATCATCGAGGGCATCGCCTTCCAGACCAACATCCTCGCGCTGAACGCAGCCGTCGAGGCGGCGCGCGCCGGCGAGGAAGGGCGCGGCTTCGCGGTCGTCGCGGGCGAGGTGCGCAGCCTCGCGCAGCGTTCGTCGGCGGCGGCCAAGGAGATCAAGGAGCTGATCGATACGTCGGTCGAGCGCGTGCAGTCGGGCTCGGCGCTCGTCGACGAGGCCGGCCGCACGATGAGCGAAATCATCGGCGCGGTGCAGCGCGTGACCGACATCATGGGCGAGATCGCGTCGGCGTCGGAGGAGCAGAGCGGCGGCATCGACCAGGTCGCGCGCGCGGTCACGCAGATGGACGAGGTCACGCAGCAGAACGCGGCGCTCGTCGAGGAAGCGGCCGCCGCGGCGGCGTCGCTCGAGGAGCAGGCGGCCCGGTTGCGCAGCGTGGTCGCGGTGTTCCAGGTCGACGACAGCGGCCGTGGCGGTCACGACGGGGCGTCGGCGCTTGCGGCGCCGAAGCGCCCGGTGGCCACGGGTCCGGTCGCTACTCGCGCCCGCAAGCTCACGCCGGCTACGGCGAAGGCGGCGACTGTGGCCGCTGTCGCGCCGCAGCTTGCCGCCGCCCCCGCGCCCGGCCGCGCGCCGGCCAGGTCCGCGGCAACGGCCGGCGGCGATCAGGACTGGGAGACCTTCTGAGCGGGCTCGGGTTCACGTGTACATGGACGGTGGCGCTGTCGCGCGTTAGGTGATTCGACACGCGCGGTTCGTTGCAACATCCGTTCCCGTCCGCTCGCCGGCTGTCCGGCACGCGCCGCATCAGCGGCGATAGCTTCGCGAAAAGCCGCGCCTGGGTCCCCGGGCGCGGTTTTTTTTCGGCTCGCGCAAGAAATAACGTTTGCGCGCCGCCGCCTTTCACCGGCGCGTGTCGTGATCCGGTACATTGACGGGCACGGCCCCGATCCGCGTGCGCGGCGCGCGGCTGCCCGCACCTTCAACAGGTGGTTCCCACTTATTGCTACGTCCTGCGAACCCTGCCATGCGCCAGCCACAAAGAACCGACATGACGCGATACGATCTTGCGCAACACCTCGTCGAGGCACGCCGGCAGCACCTGCCGATCGACGCGCCCCCACCCGACAGCCTGCCGCCCGACGCGGCGACCGCCTACGCGATCCAGCAGGCGGTGCTCGCGGGTCTCGGCGAATCGACCGGCGCGTGGAAGATCGGCGCGAAGTCGCCGGGCGGCGCCACATCGGGCGCGCCGATTCCGGCCTCGCTGGTGGTGCCGTCGCCGGCGCGGCTCGCGCATGACGGATTCTTTCGCGTGCTGGTCGAGCTCGAGATCGCATTCCGCTTCGACGTGACGATCGAGCCGCGCGGTCAGGCCTATGCGCGCGACGAGGTGCTGTCGAAGGTCGGCGCCGTGCTGCCGGCCATCGAGATCGTCGACAGCCGCTTCGCCGAGTGGCCGAACGTCGCGCCGCTCGCGCAGCTAGCCGACGCGCAGAACAACGGCGCGCTGATTACCGGCCATCCGGCCGTCTATGCGAGCCTCGCGCGCGGCTTCGACTTCGTGTCGCCGGAACTGGAGCTGAGCTTCAACGGCCGCTCGCTGATACCGGAAGTGACGGGTAATCCGGCCGGCGATCCACGCGAGCTGCTCGTCTGGTTCGTCAACCATTGCGCGGCGATGGGGATCACGATCGAGCGCGACTGGACCTTGACCACTGGCTCGTACGTCGGCGCGCACAAGATCGACGAGCCCGGCATCGTGCGTGGTCATATCGATGGTTTGGGTGAAGTGGAAATTGAACTGACCTGATCGATGCTGCGGCGGTTGTAACCGCAAATTACAACGCTTCATCATTCCAACGGCTGCCCGCGTGCAGCCGTTTTTATTTTGGCGATATTGAAACGGTGGCAGTCTTTGAATCGTTAACCTGTTCGAATCCATTTGTTGCAACTTTGCCGCTTGCTTCCGTATACACCTATGAGGGTGGCGCGAGCGGCTGCCGTCATCCAGTCATACGGATCGAGGAGTGCAACGGCGGGCGGCCCATGAAGTGAACGGTGCGGAACCAAACCCATCACGCGCGGACGAATCGCCTGACGCGTTTGGCGCGACGCGTCGAAAACTTCACCACGTGCCTGCTTTTTGTGACGAAGTGTGCGTGCGCAGACAGCCGCATTTTTGTGAAGGGTCGACGGTGCAGGTACGGTATGTGCAATAGCAACGCGGTGTCATGACGCGATGCAGCGGTAAAGCGAAGTCGTGCAGGAGCACTGAATAGCGATGCGGTGGTGAAGAAAGTAACGGTACAGCGGAGCAGCGGATGATTTGATTCGTTGCAGCGTGAATGAAAAATTGTAGGTGGTCGATTCTTTGTTTCCAAGTGAGGATTGTAGCTTCGCGGTTACGGAGCGATTTTCGCAACGTAGTCCGTGAAAAAAAATTTAAAAGGGTTTAGGATGAATTCGAGCGATGTCGTTTCCGAATAGCGCGCCGCGCACGACATCGCCCCAGACTTCGGCGAGGAGGTAGCATGGATATCTACAGCAGTTTCGCGACCCGCTTCGAGAAAACACGGGAGGATGAACTCTCGCTCGAGGAGTATCTCGCGCTCTGCAAAGACAATCCCGCCGCGTACGCCACTGCAGGCGAACGCATGTTGACGGCAATCGGAGAACCTGAACAGATCGACACTCGCAACGATCCGCGTTTATCGCGTATCTTCGCGAACAAGGTCATCAAGGTATACCCCGCATTCCGTGAGTTCTACGGAATGGAAGAGGTGATCGAGCAGGTGGTCGCCTACTTCCGGCATTCGGCCCAGGGGCTCGAAGAAAAGAAGCAGATACTGTATCTGTTAGGACCGGTCGGCGGCGGCAAGTCGTCGATCGCGGAACGGCTGAAGCAACTGATGGAGCGCGTGCCGTTCTATGCGATCAAGGGCTCGCCCGTCAATGAATCGCCGCTCGGTCTGTTCGACTACGAGGAAGACGGTCCGATCCTCGAAGAGCAATACGGCATCCCTCGCCGCTACCTGCGAGGCATCCTGAGTCCGTGGGCGGTCAAGCGCCTGCACGAGTACAACGGCGACATCCGCAAGTTCCGCGTGGTGCGCCGCTATCCGTCGATCCTTCGTCAGATCGCTATCTCCAAGACCGAACCGGGCGACGAGAACAATCAGGACATTTCGTCGCTGGTCGGCAAAGTCGACATCCGCAAGCTCGAACAGTACGCGCAGGACGACGCCGACGCGTACAGCTACTCGGGCGGCCTGTGCCTGGCCAATCAGGGCCTGCTCGAGTTCGTCGAAATGTTCAAGGCGCCGATCAAGGTATTGCACCCGCTGCTCACCGCGACCCAGGAAGGCAACTTCAAGGGTACGGAAGGCTTCGGCGCGATTCCGTTCGACGGCATCATCCTCGCTCACTCGAACGAATCGGAGTGGAAGGCGTTCCGCAACAACCGCAACAACGAAGCACTGCTCGACCGGATCTTCGTCGTCAAGGTGCCGTACTGCCTGCGTTATAGCGAAGAGGTCAAGATCTACGAGAAACTGCTGCGCAACTCGTCGCTGGCCAGCGCGGTTTGCGCGCCGGGCACGCTAAAGATGATGGCGCAGATGTCCGTGCTCACGCGTTTGCAGGAGCCGGAGAACTCGAGCCTGTTCTCGAAGATGCAGGTCTACGACGGCGAGAATCTGAAGGACACGGACCCGAAGGCGAAGTCGTACCAGGAGTACCGCGACTTCGCGGGCGTCGACGAAGGCATGACCGGCGTGTCGACCCGCTTCGCGTTCAAGATTCTGTCGCGCGTGTTCAACTTCGACTCGACCGAGGTCGCGGCCAATCCGGTGCATCTGATGTACGTGCTCGAACAGCAGATCGAACGCGAGCAGTTCCCGCCGGAAACCGAGCAGAAGTATTTGTCCTTCATCAAGGACGTGCTGGCGTCGCGCTATGCGGAGTTCATCGGCAAGGAGATTCAGACCGCGTATCTGGAGTCGTACTCCGAGTATGGTCAAAACATCTTCGACCGCTACGTCACGTATGCGGACTTCTGGATCCAGGATCAGGAGTTCCGCGACCACGACACCGGCGAGAGCTTCGACCGTGCCGCGTTGAACGCCGAACTGGAGAAGATCGAGAAGCCGGCGGGCATCAGCAACCCGAAGGACTTCCGCAACGAGATCGTGAATTTCGTGCTACGCGCGCGGGCTGCGAACGCGGGCAAGAACCCCGCGTGGATCAGCTACGAGAAGCTGCGCGTCGTGATCGAAAAGAAGATGTTCTCGAATACGGAAGAGCTGTTGCCGGTGATCTCGTTCAACGCGAAGGGCTCGGCCGAAGAGCAGCGCAAGCATGAAGACTTCGTCAATCGCATGGTGGCGAAGGGCTATACGCCGAAACAGGTGCGCTTGCTGTGCGACTGGTATCTGCGCGTGCGCAAGTCATCGTGATGCGCGCATGATACTCATGATGTGCCGCCCGTACGGTTCGACCGTACGGGCAACCGGCGAGGCGCAAGCCGCATAGCATGCACTGCGCGGCGGGCGTCTCGCGCACCGGAAATATTAGTGTGGCCGCAGCGGAAACGCGGTTGCACGGACGGGAGACCGGGCGTGCTTCATCAAATCATCGACCGCAGGTTGGCAGGGAAGAACAAGAGTATTGCGAATCGCGAGCGTTTTTTGCGCCGCGTCAAAAACTATATCCGTCGCGCCGTTTCGGACGCGGTGCGCGATCGCAGCATCAAAGATATCCAGAACACCCAGAGCATCACCATTCCGCGCAAGGACATCGCGGAGCCGTCGTTCCGTCATGGACCGGGCGGCCGGCGCGAGATGGTGCATCCCGGCAACTCGGACTACATCCGCGGCGACAAGATCCAGCGCCCGCAAGGCGGCGGGGGCGGTGGCGGAGGCAGTCAGGCCAGCAACGAGGGCGAGGGTCAGGACGACTTCGTGTTCGAGCTGAGCCGCGAAGAGTTCATGCAGTATTTCTTCGACGACCTCGAACTGCCGCGTCTCGTCAAAACCCATCTGATGGCGGTGCCGACGTGGAAAAGCATCCGCGCGGGCTGGGCCGCGGAGGGCACACCGAACAACATCGACGTGGTGCGCTCGCTGCGCAGCGCGCTCGGCCGGCGCATCGCGCTCGGCGCGCCGCTCGTCAACCAGTTGCACGAAATGGAGCGGCAGCTCGAAGAGCTGAAGGCCGATCCCGCCGATCGCCGTGAAGAGATCAAGCTGCTCGAAGACGACATCCACCATCTGAAAGGACGCATCTGGCGGATTCCGTTCATTGATCCGTTCGATCTGCGCTACGTGAATCGCGTGAAGCAGCCCACGCCGTCGAGCCAGGCGGTGATGTTCTGCCTGATGGACGTGTCAGGTTCGATGGACGAGCAGCGCAAGGATCTCGCGAAGCGCTTCTTCATCCTGCTGTACCTGTTCCTGAAGCGTAACTACGAGCGCATCGAAGTGGTGTTCATTCGCCATCACACGCGCGCCGAGGAAGTCGACGAAGATACGTTCTTCCACTCGACCGAAAGCGGTGGCACGGTGGTGTCGAGCGCGCTCGAACTGATGCGCAAGGTGATGGAGGAACGCTACTCGCCAACTGAATGGAACATTTACGGGGCGCAGGCTTCGGACGGCGACAATTGGACCGACGATTCGCCGAAGTGCCGCAAGATACTCTCGGATGACATCCTGCAGAAGGTGCGGTATTTTGCGTATATTCAGGTGACGCCCGAAGAGCAGAATCTGTGGCTCGAATACGCGCAACTGGCGCTCTCGCAACCGCATATGGCGATGAAGAAGGTCGAAACCGCGGCCGATATTTATCCGGTGTTTCGCGAGCTGTTCGAGAAGCAGGCGGCGACTTCGTGATGGAACGCAGATTGCGCATCCAGCACCTGGATCGCGACGCGTGCGGCGATGAATCGTACGACTTGAGGCAAGCCGTCGTATGACTGCGCCGCAGCGCAACAAAGGCGTGCCGCAGCAACTGTCGGGGCATGCCGAGGCAGGAGCGGCTAGCACGGCAGCCGCTCGCGCCGGAGCAGTCCGCAATGCTGCAGCACGGGACACACCGGAACGCCCAAAGAGGGGCAAAGGGAAGTCCGTATGAACGTAGCCGATAGACGGCCTCTGCCGTGCCCGTCCGACTGGACCTTCGAATTGATCGAAGAGTACGACTCGCATATTGCCCGTGTTGCAGAGCAATACGAGCTCGACGTGTATCCGATCCAGCTCGAACTCATTAGCGCTGAACAAATGATGGATGCCTACGCGTCCGTCGGCATGCCGGTGAACTACCGTCACTGGTCGTTCGGCAAACATTTTCTCTCCACCGAAAAAAGCTATCGCCGCGGCCAGATGGGGCTCGCGTACGAAATCGTCATCAATTCGAATCCCTGCATCGCGTATCTGATGGAAGAGAACACGATGACGATGCAGGCGCTCGTCATTGCGCATGCGGCCTACGGTCACAACTCGTTCTTCAAGGGCAACTATCTGTTCCGCTTGTGGACGGACGCGCACGCGATCATCGACTACCTCGTCTACGCGAAGAACTACATCGCGGAATGCGAGGAGCGCTATGGGCTCGATCGCGTCGAGGAATTGCTCGATTCGTGCCACGCGCTGATGAATTACGGCGTGGACCGCTACAAGCGGCCGCAGAAGCTGTCGCTCGAGAAAGAGTTCGCCGCGCGTCGTGAGCGCGAGGCGTATCTGCAGTCGCAGGTCAACGAGTTGTGGCGCACGCTGCCCACGCGCCATACGCCGCTGCCCGAAGAGGTCGAGGAGCGCTATCCGCCCGAGCCGCAGGAAAATCTGCTGTATTTCGCGGAGAAAAACGCGCCGCTGCTCGAACCTTGGGAGCGCGAGGTGATCCGCATCGTGCGCAAGATCGGTCAGTATTTCTATCCGCAGCGGCAGACCCAGGTGATGAACGAAGGCTGGGCGACGTTCTGGCACTACACGCTGCTCAATACGATGTACAACCAGGGCAAGCTGGAAGACGGCTTTATGATGGAGTTCCTCCATTCGCACAGCAACGTCGTCTATCAGCCGCCGGTCACGAAGCCGTATTACAGCGGCATCAATCCGTATGCGCTCGGCTTTTCGATGATGAGCGACATCCGCCGCATCTGCGAAGCGCCGACCGACGAAGACCGCAAGTGGTTTCCGGATCTGGCCGGCAGTCCCTGGCTGCCCGCGATGCACTACGCGATGCGCAACTTCAAGGACGAGAGCTTCGTCGCGCAGTACCTGTCACCGCATCTGATCCGCGAAATGCGCCTGTTTTCGGTGCTCGACGACGACATGCGCGACGCGCTGGAAGTATCGGCGATTCACGACGACAGCGGCTACCAGTACGTGCGCCAGGCGCTGTCGCGGCAGTACGACATGCATCACCGCGAGCCGAACATCCAGGTATGGGCCGTCAATACGCGTGGCGATCGTAGCCTGACGTTGCGGCATTTCATGAGCGACAACCGGCACCTGTCGTCGGATAGCGACGAGGTGCTCAAGCACATGGCGCGCTTGTGGCAGTTCGACGTATACCTCGAGAGCGTCGACGAAAACGGTACCGTCAGAAAGCGCTACGAGTGCCGGTATGTGCCACCGTCCGTGAGAATCTGACGTCTCCGTCCAACTGCCGCAACGGTACATAACGTTGCTGGGACGGTCCGCGTCGATCACCCGAAGCCCCCGCAGCCTCCCGGCTGGCGGGGGCTTCGTTTTCGTTGCAGTTCTAAATTCGCCGCGGGCCCGTACCCAGGGCTTTCCTGCAGTTCCGCAGACAAAATCCCATCTGAACTTTTCACTTATGTAAAATTCGCCGCGCGCGCGTCTGCGGTTGTCCGCGACGCGCATCAAGGCGGCGTCACGAGCGTCATCCTCGTTTTAAGCAAAAGGACCGACATCAGCATGAACGATCTAACCGACCAACCCGTCGTCAACCAGGCAGACGACACCCGGCGCCGCATCTTCGCGATCGTCGGCGCTTCATCGGGCAATCTCGTCGAATGGTTCGACTTCTACGTGTATTCGTTCACGGCGCTGTATTTCGCGCCGTCGTTCTTTCCTAGCGGCAACAGCACTACGCAGTTGCTCAACACGGCCGGGGTGTTCGCGGCCGGCTTCCTGATGCGCCCGATCGGCGGCTGGTTCTTCGGCCGGCTCGCCGACAAGCGCGGCCGCCGCACCGCGATGATGGTGTCGGTCTTCATGATGTGCGGCGGCTCGCTCGTCATCGCGATGCTGCCCACGTACGCGCAGATCGGCGCGCTCGCGCCGGCGCTGCTGCTGATCGCGCGGCTGTTCCAGGGCCTGTCGGTGGGCGGCGAATACGGCACCAGCGCGACCTATATGAGCGAAGTCGCATTGAAGGGCCGGCGCGGCTTCTTCGCGTCGTTCCAGTACGTGACGCTGATCGGCGGTCAACTTTTCGCGCTGCTCGTGCTCGTGGTCCTGCAGCAGTTGCTGACGACCGCCGAACTGAAGGCGTGGGGCTGGCGCGTACCGTTTGCGATCGGTGCGATCTCTGCGCTGATCTCGCTCTATCTGCGTAAATCGCTCGACGAAACCACCACCGCCGCGACGCGTCAGCGCAAGGAAGCGGGCACGCTGCGTGGCTTGTGGGAGCACAAGGCCGCGTTCATGACGGTGCTCGGCTTCACGGCCGGCGGCTCGCTGATCTTCTATACGTTCACGACGTATATGCAGAAATACCTGGTCAACACGGCCGGCATGCACGCGAAGACCGCGAGTTCGGTGATGACCGCCGCGCTGTTCGTCTACATGCTAATGCAGCCGGCGTTCGGCGCGCTGTCCGACAGGATCGGCCGACGCAATTCGATGCTGTGCTTCGGTTTGTTCGCGACGCTCGGCACGGTGCCGTTGCTGCATGCGCTGAAGGACGTGACGAGTCCGGTCGCGGCGTTCGCGCTCGTCGTCGTCGCGCTCGCGATCGTCAGCTTCTATACGTCGATCAGCGGCCTGATCAAGGCGGAAATGTTTCCGCCGCAAGTGCGTGCGCTCGGCGTAGGGCTGTCGTATGCGGTCGCCAATGCGATCTTCGGCGGCTCGGCGGAATATGTCGCGCTGTGGCTGAAGTCGGCCGGCGTCGAGACGATGTTCTTCTGGTACGTGACGGCGCTGTGCGCGCTCGCGGGTATCGTGTCGCTGCGCATGCGTGATCCGTCGACGGAAGGATATTTGCGGCACGAGCCGTGAACCGCTAGCCGGGCACGGCGTGACGTCGTGCCGCAATGAAGCGTTCCAGCGGCGGTCCGGGGCAACCGGGCCGCCGTTTTTAATTGCATCGGCGATTGCGCGTCACTACGCGAACTGGCGGCAGGGCGCTTCGCTCAACTGACGACGATCCGTGTCCCCCACGCATGCAGCAGGTCGCGCAAGCTCTCGGCCTGTTCCATCCTCGCGCCGCTGCGCAGATGAATCTGCACCGCGCGGCCCGCGATGCCGTCGATCGGCTGCGCGAACCATAATTCGACCGCGAGGCCGAGTCCTTCGGGTTGATCCTCGACGACCGGCTCGATTACGCGCGGCCTGAAACACGCACTGTCTGACATGGCGAAGCACCTCGGCGATGACGGGTCGTGCCCATCGTAATCAGCGGCGTGCGCGGGACCAAGTAACGAATACGCGTTTGCTAAGCAGGGAATGCTTAGCAGAAAATCGGCTTGCGCACGCGCTTGTCGCAACTCATACCGGCTTCGAACGGTCGCCGACGAATTCGTCGACCAGCTTGTCGACGAACTCCTCGACCCTCGCGGCCTCATTCGCCGCGACCGTCGCGATCGACGGTGCCGCCCCGCGGGCGGCAGCATCGGCTGCGGCGCTCGCCGTCGGCAGACGTGCGCGCCAGGCCGCGCGCGCCAGCATCAGCAGATGGTAGTAAAGCCGCGCGCTAAAGCCGTAGTTGTAGGCGAACAGATGCGCGCGCGCGATCCGCCAGCCCGCGCGCGCGTCGCCGTTTCTCGCGTGAATCGACACGACGATCGGTGCGAGCCGCCGCAGCGCCTGCCGCCGCGACGCTTCGAGCCGCGCCGGCAGACGCAGCGACTTCACGAACTCATACGCGCTCAACGGTGCGGCCGTGCTCGTGCCGCGCGTGCTGTGCGAGATCGACGTCGCGGTCTTCCGATACACCGACACGTAGTCGTGCAGATAAAACACCTCCCGCGCGGCAAGGCAGAGCTCGGTGCCGAACACGTAGTCGCAGCAGACGCCGTACCGCTCGTCGTAGCCGATCCGCTTGACGAGCCGCGCGTCGGCCATCCAGCCATTGTTCGGAAACATCTGGATCAGGCCGGTGCGGCCCGCGAGCGGCTGCAGACCCTCGTTGGCCTCGGTGCGCCGGAACGCCGCGTTCAGCCGCTCGCTCGCGGCGAGATCGATCGCGCCGTCGTGGTCGGCTTCGTACTGGGCGCCGAATGCCGCATCGAGCCCCGGATGGCGCTGCCATAGCGACACGAGTTTGTCGACGGCGTCGCTCGTCAAAAGATCGTCGTCGTGGATCAACAGGATCTTGTCGCCGCGCGCCCGCTCGAACAGGCTCGACACATTGCGCGCCTGCCCAAGCGGCGGGTCGTGCTTCTCGTAGCGCACGCGCGGCTCGTCGCGGTACCGCTGCAAGATCAGTTGCCGTGAGCGGGCGTCCGTCGAATCGTCGCCGATCACGATCTCCACATGGGGATAGCTTTGCGCGAGGCACGAGTCGACGCATTCGACGAGCAACTCGGGGCGATTGCAGGTCGGCACGCAGATGGAGACATGCGCGATGGCCGCACGGGCGAAGGGAGAACGTGACGCGTTGGACATGGATGACGCCTTTTAACGGTCGGAAGCGGCATGAACCGGCGGAAAGCGGTGCGGCGGTTCGCGGGGCGCACACTTCGCTGCTAGCAGCAAAATAGTCCAAGGCGCTGAAAAAATATTCGGTAAAAATGAGGAAGAAATGTTTCCTTACAGAAAGGCGATGAAAGGGAAAGTGATGCGGCCTGAATGCATGAAGCAGCCAGGGCCGCTCTGTTATGGGGTCTTTCAACCGACAGACGGTTCGCCTTCGCCGCGCTTTTTGCCCGGACGGTCCGCCGGGGACTGCTTGTGGCCCTCGTCGGGGCGCTCGGGCATCTTGCTCTTCGCGTTGTCGCTATGCACGGCGTGATGCGGATGCGCTAAATCCTCCGTCTGGGTGCCGGCCTCGCTTTTTGTTTTGTTTTCGCCCGCGCTTTTCGTTTCGCCTTGGGATTTTTCCGTCGTCTTGCTCATCGCTGCTCTCCTGGAGGGAAGATAAGGCTCCAGTAGCAAGACGCGGACCCCGGCGGGCGGCAAACAGAAGGTGTGCGCTCAGGCGGCCGGGTGGCTCGGCTTGCGGCCCGTCAGCGACAGGATGAAGTCGAGAAACGCGCGCACTTTGGCCGGCGGATGGTGCCGCGACGGATATAGCGCATACAGCGGGTACACCTCGTCGCCCCAATCCGGAAATAGCTCGATCAGCTTGCCGCTCGCGAGCAGCGACTCCGCGCCGAGCGCGAGAATCTGCGCAATCCCCTGGCCGGCGATGCAAACGCTATGCAGCGTACCGACGTCGTTGACGGTGAGCCGCCCTCGCGGCGTCAGCGTGAGCTTCTTGCGGCCCCGATGGAATTCCCAGGTGAACGGATAACCGGTCAGCGGATCGCGAAACTTGATGCAGATATGCCGGCCGTCTTCGAGCTCGGCAGGATTCTCCGGCTTGCCATGCTTCTTCAGATACGACGGCGCCGCCACAGTCAGAATGCGCGTATCGAGCAGCTTGCGGGCGACGAGCGTCGACACCGGCGGGTCGCCGAAGCGGATCGCGACATCGAAGCCGTCCGCGACCATGTCGCCCAGCTGGTCGCGCGTGATCAGTTCGAGCTGTAGATCCGGATGTTTGTCGATGAAGCTGCCGAGGCGCGGCCCGAGCACGAGCCGTGAAAAGAACGGGTCCATGTTGACGCGCAGACGCCCGCGTACCGCGGTCGCGCCCTGCGCGGCGGAGGCCGCCGCTTCCTCGAGTCCGCCGAGCAGCGGCACGATCTGCTCGTAGAAACGCCGGCCTTCGTCGGTCAGCGTGACCGAGCGCGTGGTGCGGTCGAACAGGCGAATGCCGAGGCGTGCTTCGAGCCGGGCGACCGAGCGGCTTACGCCCGATTGCGACATGTCGAGCGCTTCGCCCGCGGCCGCGAAACTGCCGCAATCGACGATCGCGGTCAGCACGCCCATGCCGTTCAGCACGCGCTCATCGAATGGCATCGCGGGTACCTGCCTGGTAGCCATGGATGCCAGACATGCTAACGCGAAGAGCTTTCGAATTCATGTGCTGACACGCGATGAGACGCGTCGCGTGTCAACGCCCCGCGCTCGTCGCAGCCTGGCCGCGAATCACGCGCGTGCCGGACGGGTCGTCGAGACGGCGGAAGATCCACGCGGACACGAGCGTGATCACGCCGACGCATACGAACGCGAGCCGGAAGCCGAGTTCCGCCGAGCCCCATTGATCCGCGAACAGATTGACGAGCCCGCCGCCGATCGACACGCCGAGCCCGATCGCGAGCATCTGCACCATCGAGAACAGGCTATTGCCCATGCCCGCGTCTTCGTGCGACAGGTCCTTCAGCGTGACACTGTTCATCGCCGCGTACTGCATCGAGTTGGCCGCGCCGAAAACGGCGAGGATCGCGACTTCGATCACGAGCGGTGTGCCGCGCGAAATCAGCGAGAACGCGACGATCGCCGAGCCGACGATGATCGTGTTGACCAGTAGGAACGTGTCGTAGCCGTAGCGGCGCACGAGCGGCGCGATCCAGCGTTTCGCGAGCGTGCCGGCGAGCGCCGCGGGCAGCATCATCAGACCGGAGTGCAGCGGCGAGTAGCCGAGCTGCAATTGCAGCAGCAGCGGCACGAGGAACGGTACCGCGCTCGAACCGACCCGGCAGACGAGGTTGCCGATCAGGCCGACGCTGAAGTTCGGCTCGCCGAACAGCGACAGTTTGAACAGCGGATTGCGGCGGTTTCTCGCATACGGAATGTAGGCGAGCGCGCTGGCGACGGCCAACGCGAACAGCCCCGCCGACCACGCCGCGCGATGCGCGGGGACCGGCGCGTCGATCGCGAGCGAAAACGCGATCATGCACAGCGACAGCAGCGCGCAGCCGATCACGTCGAACGGCGGCGCCTGCGTCTCGTCATGCGACGGCAGAAAGCGGTGCACCGCGTACAGACCGAGCGCGCCGATCGGCACGTTGATCAGAAAGATCCAGTGCCACGTGATCGCCTGCACGAACCAGCCACCGAGCGTCGGCCCGGCGATCGGCCCGAGCTGCCCCGCGATCGAAATGAACGCGAGCGCCGACACGTATTGCTCGCCCGACACGCTGCGCAGCACCGCCAGTCGTCCGATCGGCAGCAGCATCGAGCCGCCGAGGCCTTGCAGCACCCGCGCCATCACCAGCTGGCCGAGCGTGTGCGCGCTCGAGCAGCAGATCGAGCCGAGCACGAACACGAGAATCGCGGCGAAATAGACGCGGCGCGTGCCGAAGCGGTCGGCAAGCCAGCCGGAGGCGGGCGTCAGCATGGCCATCGTCAGCGTGTAGGCGACGACGACCGGTTGCATCGCGAGCGGCGCGACGTGCAGGCTGTTCGCGATCGACGGCAGCGCGGTATTGACGATCGTCGTGTCGAGCGACTGCATGAAGAAGCCGGCGGCGACGATCCACAGCAGGGCGGTTTGAGAGGAATCCTTGGTCATGTTTTCAACAGCGGGCGCGGCGGCAAAGCGCCGCCCGGAGCGGGGCCAGGCGGAATTCCGTCATCTTATTGACATCCCCGTCAATCGGGAACCCCACTGAGATCGCTGACTGTTATCGACAATGCCGATAAGCAGCGCGACAATCGCGCATGCTCAATCCAATCTGGCTAAAGACCTTCTCGACCGTCGCGGCCTGCCATAGCTTCACCGAGGCGGGGCGACGGCTCGACCTGACGCAGTCGAGCGTCAGCGAACATATCCGGCGGCTCGAACAGAGCGTGGGCCGGCGCCTGTTCGTGCGCGACACCCATTCGCTCGCGATGACGCCCGACGGCGAAGCGATGCTCGCGCATGCGAGCGTGATCCTGCAGGCGTTATCGCGCGCGGAGTCGCAGTTTCGCGCGCCGCGTCTGAAGGGACGCGTGCGGCTCGGCTCGTCGGACGACATCGCGCTCGGCCCGCTACCCACCGTGCTCGCGGCGTTTCGCAACGCGCATCCCGACGTCGAACTCGAAATTACGATCGGCATGACGGGCCGGCTGTACGAACTGCTCGACGCGGGCGCGATCGATCTGTTGGTCGGCAAGCGCCGGCTCGGTGACCGGCGCGGCGTGCCGCTTTTCACGGGGCGGCTCGAATGGCTCGCGCGCACCGGCACGCTCGTCGATCTCAGCCAGCCGCTGCCGCTGATTCTGGTCGCCGAGCCGAGCGTGACGCGCGCGGTCGTGCTCGATGCGCTCGCCGAAGCCGGCGCGAGCTGGCAGATCGTCTGCACGAGCAGCAGTCATTCCGGCTGTATCGCGGCCGCGCGTGGCGGACTCGGCATCACCGTGCGGCCGCAGTATCTGGCCGCGCGCGGCCTGGCGCCGCCGTTGAATGCGGCCGGACTGCCGACGTTGCCGTCGGTGGAATTCATCGCGCTGGCGGCGAAGCGCTTGAGCCGACCGGCTGGCACGCTGCTGCAGTTGCTGCATGACAGCGATCTGCGCGGGTCGTGGATCGGCGAGTGAGGCAGGCATTGCGCCGCCTCATGCCACCACTCATGCCGCCGCTCATGCGACCACTCAGGCCGGCATCTTCCGGAACGAGATCGCGAAGCGGTTCCAGGCATTGATCGCCGAGATGAGCAGCGTCAGATCGACCAGCTCTTCGTCGCTGAAATGCGGCCGCACCGTCTGCCATACTGCGTCGGGCACGTGATCGTGCGACACCAGCGTGACCGCTTCGGTCCACTCGAGCGCCGCGCGTTCGCGGTCCGTGAAGAACGGCGTTTCACGCCACACGACGACGGTCGCGAGACGCCGCTCGGTTTCGCCGCCCTTGCGCGCGTCGCTCGTATGCATGTCGACGCAATACGCGCAGCCGTTGATCTGCGACGCGCGCAGCCGCACCAGTTCGGTCAGCGATTTTTCGAGCGCCGACTTGCCGATGCGCTCTTCGACGCCGAGCAGCGACTTGATCGCGGCGGGGTTGGCTTTGTAGAAGTCGAGACGTTGTTCCATGATGGGCTCCTGGGTGGGTGGGACGATGCGATGCATCAGACAGGTGTTAGCTTAGTCCGTCGTTTGGTTCATCAAAATGGCCGATTCCGGATATTTTCAGGTAGCCACTTTCAGGCGTTGAGCGGGCCCGCGTAGCACCCTTACCGCCGACGATGGCATCGTTGCCGCGTGCGGGCCGATTCGGTAAGGTGAGTCATCGACGCTTGCTTTGCGCCTTTCACCGTAATCCGGAGACCTGCCCCATGACCGTTGCCGCCGACCCGTCCTCTGTGCCCACTTCGCCGATCCGCACCGATGTCCTCATCGTCGGCGCCGGTCCCGTGGGCCTGTTCGCGGCATTCGAGGCCGGTGTGATCGGCCTCACCTGCCAGATCGTCGACATACTCGGACGGGTCGGCGGCCAGTGCATCGAGCTGTATCCCGACAAGCCGATCTACGATATCCCCGCGATTCCGTCGTGCACTTCGCGCGAACTGGTCGAGCGACTGCTCGCGCAATGCAAGCCGTTCGATGTGCCGATTCATCTCGAACAGCGCGTCGACACGGTCGAGCAACGCGACGACGGCCGCTGGACCGTGCGCACGCAGCGCGGCCTGGTGTTCGACGTCGCAGCGATCCTGCTCGCCGCCGGCAATGGCGCGTTCGTTCCGCAAAAGCTCGGGCTCCCCGAGGCCGTGCCGCTCGAAAAGCGCCACGTGCACTACAGCGTGCCGCGCCTCGCCGATTTCGCCGACAAAAACGTGGTCGTCGCGGGCGGCGGCGATTCCGCGCTCGACTGGGCGCTGGCATTGCGCAACGTCGCGCGGCGCGTGACCCTCGTGCATCGGCGCGCCGGCTTCAGCGCGGCCGATTCGAGCGTCGAGCTGATGCGGCGCGCGGTCGAAGCGGGGGAGATGGACTTCATCGTTGGCGCGATCGCGGCGCTCGATGTGGAAGACGGCGCGCTGCGTTCGCTGACGCTGCGGCAGATCGACGGCGAGACACAGCTCGAAGCCGAACACCTGATCGCGCTGTATGGACTCGTCGCGGATCTCGGCCCGATCGCGCAGTGGGGACTGAAAATTCACGGCGGCCGTATCGATGTCGATACCTCGAACTATGAAAGCTCGCGGCCGGGCATCTTCGCCGTCGGCGATATCGCGAACTATCCGAACAAGCAGAAGCTGATCCTGTCAGGCTTTCACGAGGCGTCGCTCGCGCTGCGCAAGGCGTACGCGTACGCGTATCCCGACAAGAAGCGCGTGCATGTCCATTCGAGCTACGACACGAAGCTCGCGGAAAAGATCGGCGCGGCCGGTTGACGGGCGCGCGAGCGCCGCGGCAACTTCGATTCGCAGCGATGTCGAGCCGGACCGGCCGTTGGCATCATTTTCCAGCGGGTTGACTCGCGGCGGCCGCGGCGCTCGCGGCCTTGTCTTTCTTCTTTGCCTCATGGTGGCCGATCGCGCAGCCCGCGGCAGCACCCGCCGTCCCATGATGTCCGGCAACGTGGCCGGTCACTCCGCCCACGACCGCACCTTTGGCGCAGCCTTCGGCCTGCGCGACGGTGGAGGCGAGGCTCAATGCCGCGGCGAGGGCGCATGGGGCCGCGAAATTCGTGGCGAAAGTCGTGAATACCTTTTTCAATTGACACTCCTGTTTTTGCTAACGAAGGGCAACACGGAAAGCCGAAACCGCAGCGCGGCGACGCTTTCCGTGATGGTCGGCTAGCAATCGCGGGGCCCGCCGTTATAAGCTTTGCGCCTTATGAGCCGGCGCCCGAGCGCCCTTCGCGACGTATCCCGGCCCATGCGTGGGCCGCGCAACCGTTTGCGCGAAGGCTTCGGCGCCGGCCAGGCGCGAGATTTGCTAAACACAACAATTCCAATTACGTGTCCGCCATGACCCAGCTTGATGCTTCTACTCTCCGCGTCCACGGCGAGCCCGCTCGAGTGCAGGCCGAGGCCGCGCCGTCGACGCCCGTCGGCGTCAATTATTGGTCGCTCGTGCAGGCGATCTCGGACTACGCGATCTTTCTGCTCGACGCGAAAGGCCACGTCGTGAGCTGGAACGCCGGCGCGCAGAAACTGAAGGGCTACACGGAAAACGAGATCGTCGGCCAGCATTTTTCGCGCTTCTATACCGAGGAAGCCGTCGCGCGCGGCTGGCCGAGCTACGAGCTGGAACAGGCGGCGCTCACCGGCCGCTTCGAGAACGAGGACTGGCGCGTGCGCAAGGACGGCACGACGTTCTGGTCGAACGTCGTGATTACTGCGATACGCAACGAGCAGGGCGAGGTCACCGGCTTCGCGAAGATCACGCGCGACCTGACCGCGCAGCGCGAATATCTCGAAGCGATGCGCCAGAGCGAGGAGCGCTTCCGTCTGCTGGTCGATAGCGTGAAGGATTACGCGATTTTCATGCTCGATCCGCAAGGCTTCGTCGTCAGCTGGAATTCGGGCGCCGCGCGCATCAAGGGCTATACGCACGATGAAATCGTCGGCCGGCACTTCTCGCTGTTCTATGTGCCCGAGGAGGCCGCGGCCGGCAAGCCCGCGCGCGAGCTCGCGATCGCGCGGCAGATCGGCACCGTCGAAGACGAAGGCTGGCGCGTGCGCAAGGACGGCTCGACGTTCTGGGCCAACGTGATCATCACGGCCGTCTATGACGAATCGCGACGCTTGCGCGGCTTCGCCAAGGTCACGCGCGATCTGACCGAGCGGCGCCGGCGCGAGGAGCTCGAGCGCTCCGGTGAGCGCATGCGCGAATTTCTCGCGACGCTCGCCCACGAACTGCGCAATCCGCTCGCGCCGGTGCGCAACGCGGTCGGCACGATGCAGATGGAAGCCAATCTGAGCCCGGTGGTCGCGCGTGCGCGTGATCTGATCGATCGCCAGGTTACGCACCTGACGCGACTCGTCGACGATCTGCTCGATATCGGCCGGATCATGTCCGATAAGGTCGAACTGCGGATTGCGCGCGTCGATCTCGCCGAACTCGTCGCGCGCGCGATCGAAGCGGCGCGGCCGTTCACCGACTCGCGCGAGCAGCGCGTGGTCGCGCAGGTAACCGACGTCCCCGTGAGCATTCGCGGCGACATGACGCGGCTCGTGCAGGTGCTGCAAAACCTGCTGCACAACGCGTCGAAATTTTCGCCGAACGGCAGCGTGATCGAAATGCAGGGACGCGTGGACTTTCGCATGGCGGTGCTCGAAGTGCGCGACGCCGGCTGCGGCATTCCGGTGCGCTCGCTCGACAAGATCTTCGAGCTGTTCGCGCAGGAGAAGGAAGGCCAAAATTTCGGCGAGGGCGGCCTTGGGATCGGCCTGACGCTGTGCAAGTCGCTCGTCGAAATGCATGGCGGCAGCATCGTCGCAAGCAGCGAAGGACCGGGGCTTGGCAGCACGTTCACGCTGAGTCTGCCGCTCTCGGCGCAGTCCGACACCGCGGAGAGCGGCGCGATCAGTGCCGCGCCCCACGTGCAGCCGCTGCGGATTCTGCTCGTCGACGACAATCGCGATTCGGCCGACAGCCTCGCGATGCTGCTCGAACTGAAGGGCCACGAGGTGCGTGTCGCCTACGAGGGCGAGCAGGCGCTGCAGATCGCGCCGCGCTTTTCGCCGCATCTCGCGCTGATCGATCTCGCGATGCCGAAGATGGATGGCTATGCGACGCTCGCGGCGTTGCGCGCGCTGCCCGAGTTGGCTCGCACGATGTACGCGGCGATGACGGGCTTCGGTCATGCCAGCGATCTCGATCGCACTCGCAACGCGGGCTTTCATACGCACCTGGTGAAGCCGGTCGAAATGGGGGTCCTCGACGCATTGCTCGCGAAGGCGGATGGACGATTGAGCGGAAGCGGGGGGACGTAGCCGCTTTTTTCGCTGCGCGGCTGCCTCGTCAGCTGGGGCACGGTGTTTGCTGAGACTCTGCATACGTTCCGGTCCGCCGCCGCTCGGCGGGCCACGGATCGAAACGCTGCAGGGAGGCACGATGCTCGACACGCGCGACCACGCGGCCAGCTTCAAGGCCCAGTCACGGCAGGTCTCGAATCAACACGGCGGCTGCGGACCGCGCGCGAGCGCCAGTGCATCGCAGGCCGGCAAGCCGCCGATCCCGCTCGACGATTTCCTGCGCGACGCGCGTTTCGACGCGAACGATCCCGCTGCTCTCGGAGCACTTCTCGCTGACCTGATCGAGCGCGGCTACGATCGCGCGCCGACCATGCCGTTGCCGGCGCATGGCGAGACGCTGGTGCGCTGGCGCGCGCTGTCCGCCGTTGCCGCGCGCGACCTCGGTCTCGTCAAACTGTTCGAAGGCCATACCGATGCCCTCGCGATTCTCGCCGAGCTGAACGGTCCGCTGCCGCCGCCGGCAAGTCGTTGGGGCGTGTGGGCCGCCGAGGCGCCGGACGCGCGGGTGCGCGCGATCAATGAAGGAATCGAGAACGTCTGCGGCGAGGGCGCTCAGGTGCGCCTGGCCGGCACCAAAGCCTGGTGTTCCGGCGCGCCGGCGCTCACCCACGCGCTCGTGACCGCATGGCGCGACGACGAGCCGGTGCTCGCGGCGGTTGCGCTGGACCAGAGCTCGATCTCGATCGACCCATCGAAGTGGCAGGCCGTCGGCATGCGGGCGACCGCGAGCGCCGATGTGACGTTCAACGACACCGTGGCGACGCTCGTCGGCGCGCCGCATGCCTATCTGCGTCGCGCGGGCTTCTGGCATGGCGGCGCCGGTATCGCCGCGTGCTGGTACGGCGCGGCCGCGCAGATCGGCCGTACGCTGCGCGACGCGTGCGCCCGGCGCGCGGATGCGCATCGGCTGGCTCATCTCGGTGCGACCGATGTCGCATTGCAGTCGGCCGCCGCGGTCTTGCGCGAAACCGCCGCATGGATCGACGCGCAACCATCAGATGATGCGCAGACCCGCGTGTTGCGCGCGCGTCTTGCCGTCGAGCAGGCCGCGAGCGCCGTCATCGATCATGCGACGCGCGCGCTCGGCGCGGGCCCGTTGTGCCGCGATGCGCGCTTCGCGCGGGCGCTCGCCGACCTGCCGGTGTTTCTGCGGCAAAGCCACGCGGAACGCGATCTCGCCGCGCTCGGCGAACGGCTCGTCGGGTCCGCTGACACGACCGCCGCGCCGGCAGCGGATCACGCGTCGGCGCAAACACTCGCGTCGTGGACGCTATGACCTTTTTTCCCCAGCCTCCGGAGGATCGCTGAGATGAGCTCGCCGATGCTGTACTTCGATGAACTTTACCGACGCAGCGATGATCCGTGGCGTTTGCGCGAAGGCTGGTACGAACGCCGCAAGCGTTCGCTGACGCTTGCGCTGCTGCCGCGGCCGCGCTATCGCAACGGCTTCGAACCAGGTTGCGCGAACGGCGAGTTGACGGCCGGGCTCGCGACGCGCTGCGACGCGCTGCTCGCCGCCGATCTGCACGCGCGCGCCGTCGAACTGGCGCGCGAACGGGTGGCGGGCGCATCGAACGTGCGGATCGAACAGCGCAGCGTGCCGTGCGAATGGCCGACCGAGCATGGGCCGTTCGATCTGATCGTGATCAGCGAGTTTGCGTACTACCTCGACGCGGCCGAGCTCGAAACGCTGGCCGCGCGCATTGCCGGCTCGTTGACTACGGACGGCACGCTGCTCGCCTGTCACTGGCGCCGGCCGTTCGCCGAAGCGCGCGAATCCGCCGACCGCGCGCACGCGCTATTCGATGCGCGCTGCGGCCTCGCACGTCTGGCGCATCACGACGAAGCCGACTTGCTGATCGACGTGTGGTCGCGCGACGCACGTTCGGTCGCGCAGCGGGAGGGGCTTCTATGATCGGCGTGATCGTCCCGGCGCATAACGAAGAGGCGTTGATCGCGGGGTGCCTCGCGGCCTTGCTCGAAGCGTCGCGACACGAAGCGCTCGCCGGCGAAGAGGTGCGGATCGTCGTCGCGCTCGACGCGTGCAGCGATTTCAGCGGGGCCATCGCGCGCGCTTACGGCGTGCAGACGCTGACGCTGAAGGCGCGCAACGTCGGGATCGCACGGGCGCTCGGCGCGTCGCTGCTGCTCGCGCTCGGCGCGCGCTGGCTCGCGTTTACCGATGCCGACAGCCGCGTGTCGCCGGATTGGCTCGCCGCGCAATTGGCGCTCGGCGCCGATGCGGTGTGCGGCTCGATCGCCGTCGACGACTGGAGCGCGCATCCGCACAGCGTGCGCGAATATTTTCGCAAGACCTATGTCGACGCCGACGGGCATCGCCATGTGCACGGCGCGAACCTCGGCGTTTCCGCGCAAGCCTATCGGCGCGCGGGCGGCTTTCCGCCACTCAAGTGCAGCGAGGACGTCGCGCTCGTCGATCGCCTGATCGCGACGGGCGCGCGTATCGCGTGGAGCGCCGCGCCGCGCGTGACCACGAGCGCGCGCACCGCGGCCCGCGCGCGCGGCGGCTTCGGCGATACGTTGATCGCATGGGCGACGGATCGCGCGCTGGCCTGAGCGCCGCCGCTGCGTCGCGAGCTGGTCTCGCTCGCAACGATCCGCACACCAGAACATTGCACGGCAATACGCCGCGGGGAGGACGAACATGATGGACGCGCTTTTCGTTCTATTCGGCCAGGGCAGGGAGCTCGACCCGTTGCAGATGGGACTGCGCTCGATCGTCGTGTTCGTGATCGCGATCGTGCTGATTCGCGTCTCGGGGCGGCGCTCGTTCGGTCAGCGCTCGCCGTTCGATCTGGTGGTCGTGATTCTGCTCGGCGCGACGCTGAGCCGCGCGATCGTTGGGGCGTCGCCGTTCATCGCGACCGTGGTCGCGTCGCTGGTGATCGTCGTATGTCACCGGGTGCTCGCGTGGGCGTTCATACGTTCGCGCCGCTTCGAGCTGCTGGTGTGCGGCGTCGAGCGCGAGGTGTTCAGCGACGGCAAGTTCAACGCGAACGAAATGCACGCGGCGCTCATCACGCGCACCGACATCGAGGAAAGCGTGCGGCAGAAAACCGGCTCGCGCTCGATGGACAACGTGGCCGCCGCGATTCTCGAACGCAATGGCGAAGTGAGCGTGATTCGCAAGCGCGCGTGAGCGCCCGAACGCGTGAAGGGCGGGGCGCTTGTTCGGGCGCGCTGTATGGGCTCGACGCGCGGCTCAGCCGCGCCCGCCTCGCGAAATCTCCGCGCCCGCGCCGCGCGGCAAGCGCAGCGTGACCGGAATCGACGCGAACGAGCACAGCCCGACCACTAGAAACGCAGGCCAGAAATCGGACCACGTGATGCTCGGATGCCCATGCAGCGCGCGCGAAATCTGCAGCACGATCCCGCCGACCGTCACGCCGAGACCGAGCGACATCTGCTGCACGACGCTGCCGAGGCTCGTCGCGCGGCCGACGTCGCGGCTCGCGATCTCCGCGTAGGTCAGCGAATTGAGGCTGGTGAACTGCAACGCGGGGAAGAAGCCGCCGAGTAGCACGACGACCCAGATGATCCACGTCGGCGTGTGCGGGAAAAAGAGTCCGCACGCGGCGATCGAAACGCCCGATAGCGCCGCGTTGAACACGAGCACCTGGCGAAAGCCGAAGCGGCGCAGCACGGTGGAGGCGATCGTGCGCATGAACATGCCGCCGAACGCGGACGCACAGGTGATCAGCCCCGATTGGAACGCGCTCATGCCGTGGCCTTCCTGCAGCAGCAGCGGCAGCAGGAACGGCAATGCGCCGAGACCAATGCGAAACAGCGAGCCGCCGAGCACGCTCGCCTGAAACGTCGGCACCTTGAAAAAGCGCAGGTCGAGCAGCGGCAGCGCGACGCGCTGCGCGTACGCGACGTAGATCGCGAGCAGCACCGCGCCGAGCGCGCACATGCCGAACGCGTCGGTATTCGAAATCAGTTCGCCGCCGACCAGCGACAAACCGAGCAGCAGCAGCACCGCACCCGCCGCCGACAGCAGGAAGCCGATCCAGTCGAGCGGGCCGGGGTCCGGTTCGCGCGTATTGGCGATATAGCGATTGGTCAGATAGATGCCGAGAATGCCGATCGGCACGTTGATGAAGAAGATCAGACGCCAGTGCAGGTACGTGGTGATGAAGCCGCCGAGCAGCGGACCGGCGGCGGGGCCGAGCATCGCGGGCACGCTCAGATAATTCATCGCGCGGATGAAGTCGGCTTTCTCCACCACGCGAAAGATGATGATCCGCCCGACCGGCACCATCATCGCGCCGCCGACGCCCTGAATGAAACGCGCAACCGTGAAAGTGGCAAGCGAGTTCGACGCGGCGCACAACAGCGAGCCCGTGATGAAGATGCCGATCGCCGTGCGGAACACCGAGCGGGCGCCGAATTTGTCGGCGAGCCAGCCGCATACCGGGATGAACACGCCGAGCCCGAGCACGTAGCTCGTGACCGCGATTTTCAGCGTAACCGGATCGCGGGCGAAATCGCGCGCCATGGCCGGCAGCGCGGTGACGATCACATTGGCGTCGACGCTTTCCATGAACATCGCGCACGCGACGATAAGGGGCGCAATCAGAGCTTTCTGAGTCTGGGCGACTGTCATGACGGCGGTGCGGCGAAGCGTCGCAGGCAAAGGGGTCATTATTGCACCTGTACGGTGCGGATTGTTAATACCTGCGCGGCCGATGCCGCCCCTTTACCAATTTCTGTATCTGACGCACGACTGCGGCGTTGCGACATCGCAATCAATATTGATTTTTGTTGCGCTGCGGCACGAGATGGTTATAATCGGGTTATCGCTTAGGTATAAACCCTAATAAGGAGCCGCCATGAACACCGCATCGACTGTCGTCCGTTCCACCCCCGCCGCCACCACGTTCTTCGGCAAGCTGCGTGCGCTGGCGCTGCATGCGCTGAACCTGCATCTGCAGAACTGCGCGGTGATCGCCGAAGCGTATCGTCGCCCGCAATAAGCGCGTGTTACCCGCGCCGGTCGCGCAAGCCCCGGCTCACAAGTGTCGATGCCCGCCCGAGTAGCGGGCATTGTGCTTTCTGGCCCCGCCAGGCGGGGCGCGTTCGGCTCCTCAGCCGTGCCGTCGACATCGGTCCCCACGAAAGGCCCTCGCTTCGGGCCAGTTCGGGCCCGCCATCGCAGTTTCCCTTCCAGATATCGCGCTTTCGCGCCTGATTGCGGCTCGCCCAGCCGGCCCCGCCCCCCTCGCATCGCGCGACGAAGCATTACAATCGCGCGCTTTCGACGCGCCGCGCACCGGTAAACCGACAGCAAAATTGCTAATGCTGTCAACCTTTTGCACGTTTTGCCGTTATCACTTTGTAATCGCCGCCACAGGCGATACCGCGCGTGACGCGCCCGTCGCCGCGACCGCTCTCGCAAGGCCCGCATTGACCATGTTCCACCGACTTCAACACAGCTTCGAGCGCCCGCGCGCGCTGCTCGGCCGTGCCGCGAAAGTGCTTGGCAGCCGGGGACTTCTGTCGCCCGTGCTCGCGCTCGTCATCTGCGGGCTGCTGCTGGTCGTGCTGCAGCATCTGTCGGAGGCGGTGAATTACCGTTCGGTGATGCGCGAACTGCGCCAGCTGTCGCCGCGCGAGTGGGTCGGCGCGCTCGGCGCGACCGCGCTTAGCTACGTCGCGCTGGTGGGGCGCGACGCGGTCGGCCTGCGCTATCTCGGCGCGAGTGTGCCGCGCGCGGCGCTGTGGGTCGGCGCGACGGCCGGCTCGGCGCTCGGCAATGCGACCGGTTTCGGCGCGCTGACGGGCGGAGCGGTGCGCGCGCGCGTGTACGGCGTCGCGAACATCACGCCCGCGCAGATCGGCCACATGACCGTGTTCACCAGCGTGTCGCTCGCGCTCGCCCTCGTTTTGATGACCGCGCTGGGCATGCTCGGCATGGCCGGACCGCTCGCGCCGATGCTGCATCTGTCGCCGGTCGCGCTGCGCTGGAGCGGCGCCGCGCTGCTGATCGCGCTGACGCTGGCGGCCGCCGCGTGCCGTCGCGAAACCCGGCCGATCCGCACGCGCTGGCAGTGGCTCTCGTTCGATATTCCGGCGCGCCGTGATCTGCTCGCGCAGGTCGCGCTGGCGGTGCTCGACGTGGTTGCCGCAGGTCTCGCGCTGTGGACATTGCTGCCGCATGCGAACGTCAGCTTCATTGGCTTTATCACCGTCTACGCGGCCGCGATGCTGCTCGGCCTGATCGGTCATACGCCCGGCGGGGTCGGCGTGTTCGAGGCGGCGATGGTGTTCACACTGAGCGGCAGCGTGCCGATGCATCAGATGGTCGCCGCGCTGCTCGCTTATCGCGCGATCTATTTCGGCCTGCCGCTGATCGTCTCCGCGGCGCTGCTCGCGGGCTTCGAGGGGCGCGCGCTGAAGAGCCGTCTGTCGATGCTGCAGGCGGAGCGCGTGTCGGAACTCGCGCCGCTGTTTCTGAGCCTCGTCACGTTCGTGGTCGGCGGCATGCTGGTCATCTCGAGCGCGACGCCTGCGTTCTGGCAGCGCATTCATATGCTGCGCAACGTGGTGCCGCTGTGGGTGCTCGAAAGCTCGGCGCTGCTGTGCAGCGTGGTCGGCGTGCTGCTGCTGTTCGTCGCGCGTGGGCTGCTGCGGCGGCTCGATGCCGCATGGTGGATGACACTCGCGCTCGCATTGCTGAGCCTTGCGTTGTCGCTGACCAAGGGTCTCGCATTCGTCGAAGCCGGTGTGCTCGGCATGCTGATCGTGCTGCTGCTCGCGACGCGCAAGCGCTTCAACCGTCATTCGTCGCTGTTCGCCGAGCGTTTCACGGCCGGCTGGCTCGTGTCGATCGCGATGGTGCTGATGTTCGCGACGTGGGTCATGCTGTTCGCTTTCCGTGACGTGCCGTACACGCGCGACCTGTGGTGGCAATTCGCGTTCGACGAGCGCGCGCCGCGCGCGCTGCGCGCAACGCTCGCAGCGAGCGTGTTCGCCGCGACCTTCTCGTTCTGGCAATTGCTGCGCCCGGCACCGGGCCGCTTCGTGAAGCCGGCGCCCGAAGATCTGCTCGACGCCGCGCGCATCGTCCGCGCGCAGGAACGCAGCGATGCCGGTCTCGCTTTGATGGGCGACAAGAGCTTCCTGTTTTCGGAATCGCGCGAGGCGTTCCTGATGTACGCGAAATACGGCCGCACGTGGGCCGCGTTGCACGATCCGGTGGGGCCGCGCGAAGAGTGGGCAGGCCTCATCAAAAAGTTCGTCGCGCTCGCACATGCGCACGGCGGTCGCGCCGCGTTCTACCAGGTGCGCGCGAATGCGCTGCCGCTGTATCTCGACGCCGGCCTCACGCTGATGAAGCTCGGCGAGGAAGCGCACGTCGTGCTCGACGACTTCGATCTGAAGGGCTCGCACCGCGCGCATCTGCGCTATGCGCTCAAGCGCGGCGAGCGCGACGGCTTTAGCGTCGAAGTGATCGATCAGGCGCGTGTGCCGGCGTCGCTCGAAACGCTGCGCGGCATTTCCGACGGCTGGCTCGGCAGCCACGATGCGCGCGAGAAGAGTTTCTCGGTCGCGGCTTTCCACGACGAATACCTCGCCGCGCAGTCGGTGATGCTGGTGCGCCAGAACGGCGAGCCGGTCGCGTTCGTGACCTTCATGACGACCGATATGAATACCGAGGCGACCGTCGGCGTGATGCGTCACGTCGAAAGCGCGTCGCCGTACGCGATGGAATATCTGTTCACGCAGCTCGCGCTGCATCTGAAGCAGGCGGGCTTCCGCTCGCTCAGTCTCGGCATTGCGCCGCTCTCCGGCGTGCAGCCGACTCCGCTCGCGTCGCGCTGGCATCGGCTGGCCGGCATCGTGTGGCGTTTCGGCGGTCGCTTCTATAACTTCCGCGGACTGCGTGCTTTCAAGAGCAAGTTTCAACCGCACTGGGAGCCGCGCTATCTCGCGGCATCCGGTTCGGGCGTGTTCTTCACGCTCGCGGACCTGTCGCTGCTGGCAGGAGGCCGGCGTTCATGACATTGCATCCGTTGTTCCGGCTCGCCGTCGCGGCGAGCGTTTTGAGCTGCGGCGCGCTCGCGCACGCGGCCACCATCACCGTGCCGGGCGGCCGCTATGGCGACGTGCGCGTCACGCAGCCCGAGGGGCCGCTGCGCGGCTTCGTCGTGCTGTATTCGCAGGCGAGCGGCTGGAGCGCAGCCGATCAGCAGAGCGCCGATGCGCTCGCGAAAGCGGGCGCGATGACGGTCGGCGTCGATACCGCGCGCTACGAGGCCAACCTTGCCGCGAAGAAGGAAACCTGCCATCAACTGGTGGGCGATGCCGAGGCGCTGAGTCATCAGCTCGAACGGCAATCGCAGTCGAGCCGCTACTTCGCGCCGATCGTCGCGGGTACCGGGCAGGGCGCAACGCTGGCGATGCACGTGCTCGAGCAGGCGCCGTCCAATACGATCGCGGGCGCGGTGTCGGTCGACGCCGACCGCACGCTCGACGCGCGCTTCCAACCGTGCCCACCCGACCCGACCGTGATCCGTGACAAGGTGCCTGGCTTCGTCGAAAAGGCGAGCACGGGCAACGCCGATCGCGCGCGTCTCGTCGCTTTGCTGACGCCGCATCTGCAGCCGGTCTCGACGAGTGCCGACGACGTGTCCGACCTGCCGCTAATCGAGTTGCCGGCCGCGCATCCGAACGGCCTGTTGGCGATCGTGATTTCGGGCGATGGCGGCTGGCGCGATCTCGACAAGACGATCGCGCAGGCGTTGCAAAAGGATGGTGTGTCGGTGGTCGGCTGGGACAGCCTGCGTTATTTCTGGAGCGAGAAGCCGCCCGCGCAAACGAGCCGCGATCTCGCGCGCGTGATGCAAACCTATGGCGAGCGCTGGCACGCGCAGCACGTTGCGCTGATCGGCTACTCGTTCGGCGCCGACGTGATGCCGTTCGCGTATAACCGTCTGCCGCAGGCGCAGCGCGATAAGGTGTCGCTGATGTCGCTGCTCGGCTTCGCGCCCGACGCCGACTTCCAGATCCGCGTCGGCGGCTGGCTCGGCATGCCCGCGAGCGACAAGGCGCTGAACGTGCGGCCCGAGTTGACGCATGTGCCGCCGTCGATCGTTCAATGCTTTTATGGCGAGAGCGAGACCGACACGCTGTGTCCGGCACTCGACAAGAGCGGTGTAGAAGTCATCCGCACCTCCGGCGATCATCACTTCGGCGGCGATTACAACGCGCTGGAGCGACGCATTCTCGCGGCATTCAAGAAGCAGAGCGGCGTGCGCGATTGATTGCGGCGTTGGCTGTATCAGCGGGGCGCGCTTGACGGCGCGCCCCGTTTTTTTGCTGGTCCGTTCTGGCCGGAACCGTGGTCCGCGGAGATTGACAAAGCCTGCCAAGTCGACGAAGATCGCCGGCATGAACTGCCTCGACATCCGTATTGCGCTGATTATTAGCATCATTCATCGAATGGTGGGTTAGCGCGCGTCGACTTGCAGTGACACATAACCCGCCAAACGAGGCGGGTTTTTTTATGTCCGCTTTCACGACTACCTGAAAAAGACCCTGACCGCGCGCGTCTACGACGTGGCGCGCGAGACCGAACTCGAACGCGCGCCGAACCTGTCGGCACGGCTGCGCAATCCGGTCTATCTGAAGCGCGAGGACAACCAGCCGGTGTTCTCGTTCAAGCTGCGCGGCGCGTACAACAAGATGGCGCATATCCCGGCCGAAGCGCTCGGTCGCGGCGTGATCACCGCGTCGGCGGGCAATCATGCGCAGGGCGTGGCGCTGTCGGCCGCACGCATGGGCGTGAAGGCGATCATCGTCGTGCCGGTGACGACGCCGCAGGTCAAGGTCGACGCGATCCGCACGCACGGCGGGCCGACCGTCGAGGTCGTGCAGTTCGGCGAATCGTATAGCGATGCCTATGGTCACGCGGTCAAGCTGCAGGAAGAACGCGGCCTGACCTTCGTGCATCCGTTCGATGATCCGTACGTGATCGCGGGCCAGGGCACCGTCGCGATGGAAATCCTGAGCCAGCACCAGGGGCCGATTCACGCGATCTTCGTGCCGATCGGCGGCGGCGGTCTCGCGGCCGGTGTCGCTGCATACGTGAAATCGGTGCGCCCGGAGATCAAGGTGATCGGCGTGCAGACCGATGATTCGTGCGCGATGGCTGCGTCGCTGAAGGCGGGCGAGCGCGTGACGCTGAACGAAGTGGGCCTGTTCTCGGACGGCACCGCGGTGAAGCTCGTCGGCGAGGAAACCTTCCGCCTGTGCAGCGAATATCTCGACGAAGTGCTGCTCGTGAACACCGATGCGCTATGCGCGGCAATCAAGGACGTGTTCCAGGACACCCGCAGCGTGCTCGAACCCGCGGGCTCGCTCGCGGTGGCGGGCGCCAAGCAGTACGCCGAACGGGAAGGCATCGAGAACCAGACGCTGATCGCGATCACGTCGGGCGCGAACATGAACTTCGACCGCATGCGCTTCGTCGCCGAACGCGCCGAAGTGGGCGAAGCGCGCGAAGCGGTATTCGCGGTGACGATCCCCGAAGAGCGCGGCAGCTTCAGGCGCTTCTGCGAACTGGTCGGCACGCGCAGCGTCACCGAATTCAACTACCGGATCGCCGACGCGAACTCGGCGCATATCTTCGTCGGCGTGCAGATCCGCAACCGCAGCGAACCGGCGCAGATCGCCGACGCATTCGAAGCGCACGGCTTCGCGACCGTCGATCTGA
>NZ_WHNQ01000001.1 GCF_009362785.1 Paraburkholderia atlantica | reverse complement strand
GCCTGGTGCCCCAGTACCTCCACACGTCTTGCAACCCAGTGCGCGCCGGCACACGCTTCCATGACTACCGTACAGCGCGGAAGATTGCCCAGCAGCGTCAGCATCTGGCTGCGCGTGAGCTTCTTGCGGAACACCATACGGCCCGATGCGGACTGTGCGTGCAGGTGGAAGCAATGCTTACCCAGATCGATTCCGATCAACGAGATGGTGTCCATGACGATCTCCCAAAAAGGAAACAGCCCGATCAGCGTAAGCCGATCGGGCTGTTTCGGGTCAGGCTGACCATCTCATTAAGGCCGGTTCGATCGAACCGGCCTTTTTTATTCCGCGCAATCCTCAGCGACTACGCGCGCATCAAACCTGCGCGCCCGCGTTCGGATCGTCCGGATTGTGGCTTTCTTTCTTTTCCTTGATCAGGTCTTCGCGCTTGACGCCGAACCACATCGCGAGCGCCGCGGCGACGAACACCGACGAGTAGATACCGAACAGAATACCGACCGTCAGCGCGAGCGCGAAGTAGTGCAGCGTCGGCCCGCCGAACAGGAACATCGACAGCACCATCATTTGCGTACAGCCGTGCGTGATGATGGTACGCGACATCGTGCTGGTGATTGCGTGGTTGATCACCTCGATCACGCTCATCTTGCGTTCGCGGCGGAAGGTTTCGCGAATCCGGTCGAAGATAACCACCGATTCGTTGACCGAATAGCCGAGCACCGCGAGCACCGCGGCCAGCACCGACAGCGAGAACTCCCACTGGAAGAATGCGAAGAAGCCGAGAATGATCACGACGTCGTGCAAGTTCGCGATCACGCCGGCGACCGCGTACTTCCATTCGAAGCGGAACGACAGGTAGATGACGATACCGATCACCACGCACGCGAGCGCGAGCAGACCATCGGTGGCGAGTTCCTTGCCGACCTGCGGACCGACGAACTCGACGCGCTGCAACTGCACCTCGGGCGTATCGGCCTTCAGCGCGCTCATCACCTGCTCGCTCTGTTGCGCGGACGTGAAGCCCGACTTCAGCGGCAGACGGATCAGCACGTCGCGCGCGGTGCCGAAGTTCTGCACCTGCGCGTCGGCATAGCCGAGCTTGCCGAGCGTGGCACGCACCGGGTCGAGCGGCACCGCGCTCGGATACTGAACCTCGATCACGGTACCGCCGGTGAATTCCACCGACAGATGCAGCCCGCGATGCACGAGGAAGAACACGGCGGCGAGGAAGGTGATCAGCGAGATCGCGTTGAAGATCAACGCGCGCTGCATGAACGGAATGTCTTTGCGGAAACGGAAAAATTCCATGGTCTTGTTCTCCGGGACTCAGCGGGATGAACCCGGTTTCTGCGGCGTCGAGCCATTCGACGTCGGCGTGCCCGGCGCATTGCGGCGGCGGACGGTCGGCTTCGCGCGACCCTGCGCGCCGGCTGCGGCCGGTGCCTTCGAGCTTGCCTTCGCGCTCGCCTTCGCCGTGGCGATGGCCTGCGCGGTGTCGGTCGCGGCGTCGCTGCTGCCGAGACCGCCGGCGTAAGCAGCCGAGCCGGCGGCGGCCGCTTGCGGACGCCACACCTGGCCGATCGACAGCGACTTCAGCTTCTTCTTGCCGCCGTACCAGAAGTTGACGAGGCCGCGCGAGAAGAACACCGCCGAGAACATCGACGTCAGAATGCCGATACAGTGGACGATCGCGAAACCGCGCACCGGACCCGAGCCGAATGCGAGCAGCGCGAGGCCGGCGATCAGCGTGGTCACGTTCGAGTCGAGAATCGTCGCCCACGCATGCGCGTAGCCGTTCTGGATGGCCAGTTGCGGCGGCGCGCCGTGGCGCAACTCTTCGCGCACGCGCTCGTTGATCAGCACGTTCGCGTCGATCGCCATACCGAGCGCGAGCGCGATAGCGGCGATACCCGGCAGCGTGAGCGTGGCCTGCAGCATCGACAGCACCGCGACCAGCAGCAGCAGGTTCACGGACAGGCCGATCATCGAGATCACGCCGAACAGCATGTAGTACGCGATCATGAACACGGCGATCGCCGCGAAGCCCCACACGACCGAGTGGAAGCCCTTCTTGATGTTGTCGGCGCCGAGGCTCGGGCCGATCGTGCGTTCCTCGATGATTTCCATCGGCGCGGCGAGCGAACCGGCGCGCAGCAGCAGCGCGAGGTCGGCGGCCGCTTGCGGGGTCGGCTGACCGGTGATCTGGAAGCGGTCGCCCAGTTCCGACTGAATGGTCGCGACCGTCAGCACTTCACCCTTGCCGCGTTCGAACAGCACCATCGCCATCGGCTTGCCGATGTTGTCGCGCGACACCGCGCGCACCGCGCGGCCGCCGGCCGAGTCGAGTCGGATGTTGACCGACGGACGCTGATGCTCGTCGAAGCCCGCCGATGCGTCGATGATGCGGTCGCCGGTGAAGATCACCTGCTTGCGCAGCAGCACCGGCGCCTGGTTGCCTTGCGTGAAGAGTTCGTCGCCCGGCGGCACCGGGTCGTTCGGGTTCGGATGCGTGTTGACCGGGTCGGCGAGGCGCGCTTCGAGCGTCGCCGTGCGGCCGATGATGTCCTTCGCCTTCGCGGTGTCCTGCACGCCCGGCAGTTCGACCACGATGCGGTCGGCGCCCTGTTGCTGGATCACCGGCTCGGCCACGCCGAGTTCGTTCACGCGGTTATGCAGCGTCGTGATGTTCTGCTTCAGCGCGGCGTCTTGCACCGCGCGCTGCACGGCCGGCGTGAAAGTGCCGACCAGTTGCACACCGCCGTCCGCGCCGGGGCTCGGCTGCGAGGTCCACTGGAGTTCGCTGACGCCGCGGCCGAGAAGCTTGAGTGCCGCGTCCGCCGTGGCCTGATCGGCCAGATTCACCACCACCGACTGGTTCACGCGATTCACGCCGCCGTCGCGCACGTTGTTGTCGCGCAGCAGCGTGCGCACGTCCGAGGCGTCCGAATCGAGCTTCTTGTTCAGTGCGCCGGCCATGTCGACCTGCAGCAGGAAGTGCACGCCGCCGCGCAGGTCGAGACCGAGGTACATCGGCAGTGCGCGCAGCGCGGTCATCCAGGTCGGCGACGCGCTTTGCAGGTTCAGTGCGACGATGTATTGCGGATCGTTCGGGTCGCTATTGAGCGACTTCTGCAGCAGGTCTTTGACGCGCAGCTGCGTGTCCGTGTCCGTCAGGCGCACGCGGATGTTCGCGTTGGTCTGCGAGTTGTCGAACGTGACTGCGGTCGGCTTGATCTGATTGCCCGCGAGCGCGGCTTCGACCGACGCCAGCGTGGTGGCGTCGAGCCTGACCGTGGCCTTGCCGCTCGACACCTGCACCGCCGGCGCTTCGCCGTACAGATTGGGCAGCGTGTACACGAGGCCGATGACCAGGGCCACCAGCATCACGGCGTATTTCCAGAGGGGGTAGCGATTCATGAGTGGTCCAACGGGAAGGTTGGCTTGGATGCGATGCGTCCGGCGATGAGCGCGGGCCGTTCAGCGAAGTGCCTGAACGGCCGGCGAGGCCGCGCCGGACGCGAGGAGTGCAGGCCTTACAGCGACTTGATCGTGCCCTTCGGGAGAATTGTCGTGACCGACGCCTTCTGCACGGTGATTTCCGTGCCTTCCGAGATTTCGATGCCGACGTAGGCTTCGCCCACCTTCGTCACCTTGCCGACGATACCGCCGTTCGTCACGACTTCATCGCCCTTGGCCATCGCTGCGAGCATGTTGCGATGTTCCTTCTGACGCTTCATTTGCGGGCGAATCATGATGAAATACAGCACGCCGAACATCAGGATCAGCGGCAGGAAGCTCATCAGGTTCGATTCGATACCGCCTGCTGCAGCGCCTTGCGCGAAGGCATTGGAAATGAACGACACGTTGGTCTCTCCGTTATTGGTCAAACAAACGAACAAAAAATCAGCCGATTATTCTACCACCGGCCACACGAGCGCCGGCACGGCGAATCGGCTTTGCGATCAACCGTTTAAAGGTCAGATTCGGGGCAAATTCAGCGGCCGGCGAAAGCAAATTGTAAGTTGTTCGCGTGCCGCATGGGGCAATCCTCAGCGGCATTCACGTACCGTGCCGTCAGGACGACGGTTCGACGCCGCGCGCGCGGTCTTCGTGGAAACGCTTGCGGAACGCGTCGAACAGCTTCGCCTCGATCGCATCGCGCATTTCCTGCATCAGCTCGAGGTAATAGTGCAGGTTGTGGATCGTGTTCAGCTGCGCGCCGAGGATTTCGCCGACGCGATGCAGGTGGTGTAGATAGCCGCGTGTGAAGTTGCGGCAGGTGTAGCAGCCGCATTGCTCGTCGAGCGGGCGCAGCGAGTTCTTGTGCGTCGCGTTGCGGATCTTGATGTCGCCGAAGCGCGTGAACAGCCAGCCGTTGCGCGCGTTGCGCGTCGGCATCACGCAGTCGAACATGTCGACGCCGGCGGCGACGCCGGCCACCAGGTCTTCCGGCGTGCCGACGCCCATCAGGTAGTGCGGCTTGTTGGCCGGCAGCTTGGGGCCGATATGGTTCAGGACCCTCATCATGTCTTCCTTCGGCTCGCCGACCGACAGACCGCCGATCGCGAGGCCGTGGAAGTTCTTCTCGGCGAGACCGGCGAGCGACTCGTCGCGCAGATCCTCGAACATGCCGCCCTGCACGATGCCGAACAGCGCATTCGGATTGCCGAGGCGCTGGAATTCGTCGATCGAGCGCTGGGCCCAGCGCATCGACATGCGCATCGATTCAGCGGCTTCCTTGTGCGAGGTCGGGACGTTGTTGGTCGCGTACGGCGTGCATTCGTCGAACTGCATCACGATGTCGGAGTTCAGCACCTTCTGGATCTGCATCGACACTTCCGGCGACAGGAACAGCCGGTCGCCGTTGATCGGCGACGCGAACGTGACGCCGTCCTCGGTGATCTTGCGCAGATCGCCGAGCGAGAACACCTGGAAACCGCCCGAGTCGGTCAGGATCGGCTTCTTCCAGCCCATGAAGCCGTGCAGTCCGCCGTGGGCCTCGATGGTTTCGAGGCCGGGGCGCAGCCACAGGTGAAACGTATTGCCGAGGATGATCTGCGCGTGCATTTCGTCGAGCTCGCGCGGCTGGACCGCCTTTACGGTGCCGTAGGTGCCGACCGGCATGAAGATCGGCGTCTCCACCACGCCGTGGTTCAGCGTGACGCGGCCGCGGCGCGCGAGGCCGTCGGTGCCGAGCAGTTCGAATTTGAGGCCATTCTCCGGGCGCTCGTGGGCAGGATGCTGCGAGGGATGACCAAAGGTCATGGGGATCACTCCTGTGCTACCGGAAAACAGTCCGGCGCAATCAATGAAAACCGCCACTACGGATCGCGGCGGTTGGGAAAACAGCCAATACGCTGAAGCAGTGCTCGAACCGGCTTAGGCATCGCGCCGCGTCAGCAGCATCGCGTCACCGTAGCTGAAAAAGCGATAGCGCTCGTCGATCGCATGACGGTACGCGGCGCGAATCGTCTCGACACCGGCGAACGCCGACACCAGCATCAGCAGCGTCGATTTCGGCAAGTGGAAGTTCGTGACCAGCCGGTCGACCACGCGGAAGCGGTAGCCCGGCGTGATGAAGATGTCGGTTTCCGCGCTCGCCGCGGCGAGCGGATGGCCGGCGGCTTCGGCGTCGCGCGCGGCGGCTTCGAGCGCGCGCATCGAGGTCGTGCCGACCGCGATCACGCGGTTGCCGCGCGCTTTGGTCGCAGCGATCTTGTCGGCCAGCGCTTGCGGCAGGTGATACCACTCGCTGTGCATCTTGTGCTCGGCGATGTTCTCGACCCGCACAGGCTGGAACGTGCCCGCGCCGACGTGCAGCGTCAGCGTCGCGCGTTCGATGCCGAGTGCGTCGAGCCTCGCGAGCAGCGCGTCGTCGAAGTGCAGGCCGGCGGTCGGCGCGGCGACCGCGCCCGGGTTCTGCGCGTACACCGTTTGATAGCGGGTTTCGTCGGTCGCGTCGGGATCGTGCTCGATGTACGGCGGCAGCGGCAGACGGCCGTATTGCTCGATCAGCGTCAGGCAGTCGTCGGGGAAGTGCAGCGTGTAGAACTGATCGACGCGCTCGCCGACGGTGACGTCGAACGCATCCGCGAGACGGATCGTCGTGCCCGCCTGCGGGCTCTTGCTCGCGCGGATCTGCGCGAGCGCGCTGCGCTCGCCGGTCAGGCGCTCGACCAGCACTTCGATCTTGCCGCCGCTCGCCTTCTGGCCGAAGAAGCGCGCCTTCAGCACTTTGGTATCGTTGAAGACCAGCAGGTCGCCCGGCGCGAGGCGCTCGGGCAATTCGGTAAAGCGGCGGTCGATCAGGCGCGCGGCGCCGTCGGCGGCGCCCGCGGCGTCCACGTCGAGCAGACGGCTGGCGCTGCGCTCCGGCAGCGCGACTTGCGCGATCAGCTCGGGCGGCAGATCGAAATCGAAATCGGAAAGCGTAAACATGCGAACGACTGGAAGCGGATTGGTACTGATTTGGGACTGAATTGAGCCGAAGCCGGAGCCGGGCGGCTATGATGGCGGGACGCCGAAGCGGCCCGCGTGCGCGTTCGAGCCGCATCTTGCCCGCGCTGGATGCGCGCAGAGCGGCACGATTTTATTTCGACAGCAGCCGATATTGTACTTGCGAAGCAGCCCATGCCTTTGTCCGACCGCCGATCGTCCGTTGCCACCCTCGAAGCGGGCGCCGAACCGCGGCGCCGGAGTGCGCGAGCGGAGGCGGGGGAACCGGAGGCGGCAGATGGTGGCGCGCAAGGCGGCATGATTGCCGCAGGCCATGATGCCGGGCGCGACGGCGACCCCGCGAGCGGCGACAAACCCGCCGCCAAAACCAAAGCCACGGCGAAGCCCGCCGCCAAACCCGCAGCCAAAACCGCCGACAAGCTCGCCAAACTCGGCCTCATACGCGACATCGACCTCGTGCTGCATCTGCCGATGCGCTACGAAGACGAAACCTCGCTGACGCCGATCGGTCACCTGCTGCCCGGCGGCGTCGCGCAAACCGAAGGCGTCGTGTTCGACAACGAGATAGCCTATCGCCCGCGCCGGCAACTGCTCGTGAAGCTGCGCGACGCCGACGGCGACGAGCTGGTGCTCCGTTTTCTGAATTTTTACGGCTCGCAGGTCAAGCAGATGGCGCCCGGTGCGCGCCTGCGCGTGCGTGGCGACGTGCGCGGCGGCTTCTTCGGCATGGAGATGGTGCATCCGACCGTGCGCGTCGTCGATGAAGACACGCCGCTGCCGCAGGCGCTGACACCGGTCTATCCGAGCACCGCGGGCGTGTCGCAGGCGTATCTGCGCAAGGCGATCGACAACGCGCTGGCGCGCACTTCGCTGCCGGAGCTGCTGCCTGCGCCGGTCGCGCGCGCGTTTCTCGAACCGCTCGGCGTGCCGGCGCTGATGGACGCGGTGCGCACGCTGCATCATCCGGGCGCGCAGTCCGACGAAACGGCGTTGATCGACGGCACGCATCCGGCTTGGGTGCGCATCAAGTTCGAAGAACTACTCGCGCAGCAGATGTCGCTGAAGCGTGCGCACGACGAGCGGCGCAACCGCGCCGCGCCGGCGATGCCGCGCCGCAAGCTCGGCGACGAGTCGGCGCTGGTCGCGCGTCTGCTGAAGGCGCTGCCGTTTTCGCTGACGGCCGCGCAGCAGCGCGTCGGCGGCGAGATCGCGCTCGATCTGACGCAGCCGCATCCGATGCAGCGGCTGTTGCAGGGCGACGTCGGCAGCGGCAAGACGATCGTCGCGGCGCTTGCCGCCGCGCAGGCGATCGACGCCGGCTACCAGGCCGCGCTGATGGCGCCGACCGAAATCCTCGCCGAGCAGCACGCGCGCAAGTTGCGCGGCTGGCTCGAGCCGCTCGGCGTGAACGTCGCGTGGCTCGCGGGCAGTCTCAAGACGAAGGAAAAGCGCGCCGCGATCGAAGCGGCCGCACTCGGCACCGCGCAGCTGGTGATCGGCACCCACGCGATCATCCAGGACGCGGTCGAGTTCGCGCGCCTCGGGCTCGTGATCGTCGATGAACAGCATCGCTTCGGCGTCGCGCAACGGCTCGCGCTGCGCGCAAAGGCGCAGGGCGCCGCCGACGGCGCGTCCGACTTCCAGCCGCATCAATTGATGATGTCCGCGACGCCGATTCCGCGCACGCTCGCGATGACCTACTACGCGGACCTCGACGTCTCCACGATCGATGAACTGCCGCCGGGCCGCACCCCGATCCTCACGAAGCTCGTGTCCGACGCGCGCCGCGAAGAGGTGATCGGCCGCGTGCGCGAGGCGGCGCTGACGGGGCGCCAGGTGTACTGGGTGTGTCCGCTGATCGAGGAAAGCGAGACGCTGCAGCTGCAAACCGCGGTCGAGACCTACGAGACGCTGGTGGCCGCGCTGCCCGAGCTGCAGGTCGGCCTCGTGCACGGGCGCCTCGCGCCCGCCGAAAAGGCCACGGTGATGGACGCGTTCTCGCGCAACGAGATCCAGTTGCTGGTCGCGACCACGGTGATCGAAGTGGGCGTCGACGTGCCGAACGCGTCGTTGATGGTGATCGAGCACGCCGAGCGCTTCGGTCTCGCGCAGCTGCATCAGTTGCGCGGTCGGGTGGGGCGCGGCAGCGCCGCGTCGGTCTGCGTGCTGCTGTACACCGGACCGCTGTCGATGACCGCTCGCGCGCGCCTGCAAACGATGCGCGAAACCACCGACGGCTTCGAGATCGCCCGCCGCGACCTCGAAATCCGCGGGCCCGGCGAGTTCCTCGGCGCGCGGCAGTCGGGCGCGGCGATGCTGCGCTTCGCCGACCTGCAAAACGATCAGCACCTGATCGAGCCCGCGCGCGAAGCCGCCGCGACGCTGCTCGACCAGTATCCGGACGTGGTCCTCCAGCATCTGGCGCGCTGGCTCGGCGCACGCGAGCAATATCTGAAAGCCTGAGCGCGAGGCCTCGGCCACGAACGGAATGGCTAAAAGGTTGGCGAACCGACCCTATAGGTGTATAACTAGAACCTATCGAATCTATCGCACTGATTGATCCCCGAATGACGCTCACCGAATTGAAATACATCGTGGCGGTGGCCCGCGAGCGGCACTTCGGCCGGGCCGCCGAAGCGTGTTTCGTCAGCCAGCCCACGCTGTCCGTCGCCATCAAGAAGCTCGAAGACGAGCTGAACGTGCAGATTTTCGAGCGCGGTACCAGCGAGGTCAGCGTCACGCCGATCGGCGAACAGATCGTCACGCAGGCGCAACGCGTGCTCGAGCAGACGCTCGCGATCAAGGAAATCGCCAAGCAGGGCAAGGACCCGCTGGTCGGTCCGCTGCGCCTCGGCGTGATCTACACGATCGGACCGTACCTGCTGCCCACGCTCGTCAAGCAGATGATCCAGCGCGTGCCGCAGATGCCGCTGATGCTGCAGGAAAACTACACGCTGAAGCTGATCGAACTGCTCAAGCAGGGCGAAATCGACGTCGCGATCATGGCGCTGCCGTTTCCCGAAACCGGTTTGATGCTGCGCCCGCTGTACGACGAGCCGTTCGTCGTCGCGCTGCCGTCCGGTCACGCGTGGGAAGGCCGCTCCAAGATCGACCCCGACGATCTGAAGCAGGAAACCATGCTGCTGCTCGGCAGCGGTCACTGCTTCCGCGATCATGTGCTCGGCGTATGTCCCGAGTTGATGCGCTTTTCGCAGAACGCGGACGGCATCCAGAAGACTTTCGAGGGTTCGTCGCTCGAAACGATTCGTCATATGGTCGCGAGCGGCGTCGGCATTACCGTGCTGCCGCGCATGTCGGTGCACGAGGTCAAGCCGCATGCGGGCGGTATCGACGCGGGCCTGCTCAGCTATGTCGCGTTCGACGAACCGGTGCCCGATCGCCGCGTCGTGCTGGCATGGCGCAAGAGCTTCACGCGCATGCCCGCCATAGATGCGATCTGCGAGGCAATCGCCGCCTGCGAACTGCCGGGCGTCAAAAAACTCGATCTGCCCACTGCCGTCAACTGACGCGCCGTCATCCCGCAGCCGCGCCGGATACCGGCGCGGCCTGCCGCGAAAAAGGGCGCGAGCTCTATCGAATAGATTAAATTAATCAAATACGAATATTCGATAGCTATTGCTATAGTTTCCTCCATGGATCGACCGATCCCCTGATTCGATAAGGCTCAGCCTCCGACTCCCCAGTCGGGGCGTCAGACAAGCCAGGAGGAAAACATCATGCAAGCAGTTTCACAGCCCATCCACGCTTTTCCCACCCAACCGACCATGACGGCCGCCGCGCCGAGTATCCGCACGGTCGCGATGTCGTTGCTGGTCGACCGGGTGTTAGCCGCCTGACGCGCCTACCCATGACGGCGTCCGTCCCGCACGGATGCCGCGCGATTTCCTCTGATGCAATAAAACCACGCAGGAGTGCCCATGTCCGAACGTAAGCTCACCAATGCCGCCGGCGCGCCCATCGCCGATAACCAGAACTCGATGACGGCCGGCCCGCGCGGCCCAGTCGTGCTGCAAGACGTCTGGCTGCTCGAAAAGCTCGCGCACTTCGATCGCGAAGTGATTCCCGAGCGTCGCGTTCACGCGAAGGGTTCGGGTGCGTTCGGCACGCTGACGGTCACGCACGACATCTCGCGCTACACGAAGGCGAAGGTATTCGCGCAGGTCGGCAAGGAAACGCCGCTTTTCATGCGCTTTTCGACCGTGGCCGGCGAGCGTGGCGCGGCCGATGCCGAGCGCGACGTGCGCGGCTTCTCGATCAAGTTCTACACCGAAGAAGGCAACTGGGACGTGGTCGGCAACAACACGCCGGTGTTCTTCATCCGCGATCCGCTGAAGTTTCCGGACTTCATTCATACGCAGAAGCGTGATCCGTACACGAACCTGCGTAACAACGTCGCGGCGTGGGATTTCTGGTCGCGTCATCCGGAGTCGCTGCATCAGGTGACGATTCTGATGAGCGATCGCGGCATCCCGAAGAACTACCGGCAGATGCACGGCTTCGGCTCGCACACGTACTCGTTCATCAACGCGAACAACGAGCGTTTCTGGGTCAAGTTCCACTTCAAGTCGCAGCAGGGTATCGAGAACTTCACCGACGCCGAAGCCGCGCAGGTAGTCGCCCATGATCGTGAAAGCGCGCAGCGCGATCTGGTGACCAGCATCGACGCGGGCAACTTCCCGAAGTGGCGCTTCGCGATTCAGGTGATGCCCGAAGCGGATGCGGCGAACTACCGCTTCAATCCGTTCGACATCACGAAGGTGTGGTCGCAGAAGGACTATCCGTTGATCGACGTCGGCACGATCGAGTTGAACCGCAACGCGGCCAACTATTTCGCGGACGTCGAGCAGGCGGCGTTCACGCCGGCGAACGTGGTGCCGGGCATCGGCTTTTCGCCGGACCGTCTGTTGCAGGGGCGTCTGTTCTCGTACGGCGATACGCAGCGTTACCGGCTCGGCATCAATCATCACCAGATCCCGGTGAATGCGCCGCGCCTGCCGAACCCGCATTCATTCCATCGCGACGGCGCGATGCGTACCGACGGCAATCTCGGCGGCAACGTGAATTACGAGCCGAATCGCTTCGGCGACTTCGCGCAGGACGCGAACGCATCGGAGCCGCCTCTCGCGGCGGGCGCGGTCGCGCGTTACGAGCATCGCGAGGACGACGACTACTACACGCAGCCGCGCATGTTGTTCGCGCTGTTCAACGACGCGCAGCGTGAGCGTCTGTTCGGCAATATCGCGCGACATATCGACGGCGTGCCGCAGGACATCGTCGCGCGTCAGATCGAGCATTTCCGCCGCGCCGATCCGGCTTACGCGGAAGGTGTGATCGCGGCGCTCGCCGCATTGCAGGAAGGCAGAAACCGCTAGGCGTCCAATACGCGGCGCATGGCAAGGCAGTAGCAGAGTAATCGACGGCGCAGCGCATTGCTGCGGCCGTCACGAGACGAACCGGGAGTACGATCATGATTCAGATGATGATGGCAAGCATCGGCGGTCCGACCGCCACGCCGAGCATGCAGGCGCAACGGCAGGTATTGATGCTGCGCAAGGCGATGGGCGTTGCGATCGTCGCGAGCGGCTTTGCGGTAATCGCCGCGCAGGCGTTGCAACACGCGCTGGGCGGCTGAGCGCAGTACCGCCAGGATGGCGGCGCAGCAAGGCCCCCGAGCACGTCTCGAGCGAAGCTTGCGGCAATTCACGCTACACTGTCGAACAGTTTTATTCGTGTTTCCGCAGACCGTCATCTGCCGACCGGTTCGTATCACTCTTCGAAGGAGTCATCATGGCCAAGAAAGAAGCCGCAGCAGCCGTACAGCACGTCAACATCGGGATCAGCGACAAGGATCGCAAGAAGATCGCCGAAGGGTTGTCGCGTTTGCTCGCCGATACCTACACGCTGTACCTGAAGACCCACAACTTCCACTGGAACGTCACGGGTCCGATGTTCAACACGCTGCATCTGATGTTCGAAACGCAGTACAACGAACTCGCGCTCGCAGTCGACTCGATCGCCGAACGTATCCGCGCATTGGGCGTGCATGCGCCGGGCACCTACAAGGATTTCGCGAAGCTGTCGTCGATTCCCGAAGCGGACGGCGTGCCGGCCGCGGAAGACATGATCCGCCAGCTGGTCGAAGGTCAGGAAGCGGTGGTGCGCACCGCGCGCGCGATCTTCCCGGCGACGGAAGCCGCCAACGACGAGCCGACCGCCGACCTGCTCACGCAACGCATGCAGACGCACGAAAAGACCGCATGGATGCTGCGCTCGCTGCTCGCGTGATTTGACGCGGTTGAGCCGGCCTGGTCAGGTTCGAATGCAGGTGCGGGCAACACCCGCGCCGTGCCAGAAACGCACAAGCCTCCCTACACGGGAGGCTTTTTTTTTTGCGCCGCCGCCGCCGCGTGATGCACGGCTGCGAGCGCGCGGCACCTCGATACGCGGGCAGGTGAATTCAGAGCCGCCGTGCGCTTCCCGTAAAATAGGCGCACCGTGTTCGCACTTCACCGAATTCGTCCCATGTTCGCCCGACTTCCTCTGTATCTGCGCCTCGTGCGCATGGACAAACCGATCGGCAGCCTGCTGCTGCTGTGGCCGACGCTCAACGCACTGTGGATCGCTTCCGGCGGTCATCCGCCGTGGCAATTGCTGGTGATCTTCACGCTCGGCACGGTGCTGATGCGCTCGGCCGGCTGTGCGATCAACGACTATGCGGACCGCGATTTCGACCGTCACGTGAAGCGCACCGAGAACCGGCCGATCACGTCGGGCAAGATCAATGCGTGGGAAGCGGTCGTGCTGGCCACCGTGCTGTCGCTGATCGCGTTTCTGCTGATTCAGCCGCTCAATGCGTTGACCAAGGAGCTGTCGGTGGTCGCGCTGTTCGTCGCCGGCACGTATCCGTTCATGAAGCGCTTCTTCGCGATTCCGCAGGCGTATCTGGGCATCGCGTTCGGCTTCGGCATTCCGATGGCATTTGCAGCGGTGCAGGATCACGTGCCGCTGCTCGCATGGGTGATGCTGGTCGCGAACATCTTCTGGGCCGTTGCGTACGACACCGAGTATGCGATGGTCGATCGCGACGACGACATCAAGATCGGCATCCGCACATCGGCGCTGACCTTCGGCCGCTTCGACGTGGCCGCGGTCATGCTGTGTTATGCGGTGACGCTGGGCATTTACGTCGGCATCGGCCTGACGCTCGGGTTTGGCCCGTTGTACTGGCTCGGCTGGGCGGCCGCGGTGGGTTGCGCGATTTATCACTACACGCTGATCCGCAATCGCGAGCGGATGCCGTGCTTTGCCGCGTTCCGTCACAACAACTGGCTCGGCGGCGCGTTGTTCGCGGGGATCGCCGCGCACTACGCGGTGACTTCGTTTTAATTCGCGCTAGCGATTTTTGGGCTTCACACCGCTGCTGGATCTATACGCCGTAGGCAACCTGCCCTGATTGGAAAAAGGCAGGCGCGCTACGGCGTTTTTGTTTCCGCTATTTCTGGCGACGCCGGTTCGCGTTACTGCTTGCCGAACTCGTCGCCCATCTCGCGCGCCCAGGCATCGGCGGCCAGTGCGCCGCGCACGATCGCGTCCTTGATGCCGCTCGCTTCGAACGAGGCGAGCGCTGCCGCGGTCGTGCCGCCTTTCGAGGTCACGCGTTCACGCAGCACGCTCGGCGGCTCGTCGGAATTGGCCGCGAGTTGCGCGGCGCCCGTGAAGGTCGCGACCGCGAGCGCGCGGCCCTGCGCTTCGTCCATACCGAGCTGGCGCGCGGCTTCCTGCAGCGCTTCGATGAAATAGAACACGTAGGCCGGTCCGCTGCCCGAGATCGCGGTGACCGCGTCGATCTTCGCTTCGTCGTCGAACCAGACGGTTTCGCCGACCGCGCCGAGCACTTGCGACGCGAGCGCACGGCCCGCTTCGTCGACGCTGCCGCTGGCGACGAGACCCGTCACGCCCATACCGATCAGCGCCGGCGTATTCGGCATCACGCGCACGATGCGGCCGTGACCATTCAGCCAGCGCGACATGTCGCCGATGCGAATGCCCGCGACGATGCTGACGATCAGTTGCGATGCGCGCAGATGCGGAGCCAGCGTCTCGGCGACGCTCTTCAGGATCTGCGGCTTCACCGCAAGCACGACCGCGTCGTAGTCGGCGAGCGTGCCGTCGGCGGCCGCGCCGGTGCGGATGCCGAATTGCTGCTCGTTGCGCTTGCGCGCGTCTTCGTTCGGATCGATCGCGTACAGGTCCGCGGGCGCGACGCCCCGCTTGATGAGGCCGCCGATCAACGCCGCGGCCATGTTGCCGCCGCCGATAAACGCAATTTTCATGATGGTCCGGATAGGTTCAGATGAGATGCGGTGAGGGCTTCGCGCAGCCAGGTTCGCGCAAGGCCCGTGGAAAAGCTCAACGCGAGTAATCGCGCGCGCCGAAGATCGCGGTGCCGACGCGTACGATCGTCGCACCTTCGAGCACGGCTGCTTCGAGATCGGCCGACATGCCCATCGACAGCGTATCGAGCGCGAGCCCGTCGTTGCGCAAGCGCTCGAACAACTCGCGCAATTGGCGATGCGGCGCGCGTTGCGCGTCGAGATCGCCGGCCGGTTCCGGAATCGACATCAGCCCGCGCAGCTTCAGCTTTGGCAGTGCGGCGATCTGGTGCGCGATGGCGGCCGCGTCGTCGGGCGCAACGCCGCTCTTCGACGCCTCGCCGCTGACGTTGACCTGCAGGCAAACGTTGAGCGGCGGCAGATTATCGGGGCGCTGCTCCGACAGCCGCTGCGCGATCTTCAGCCGATCGATTGAATGTACCCAGTCGAAATGCTCGGCGACGGGCCGCGTCTTGTTCGATTGCAGCGGCCCGATGAAATGCCATTCGAGCGACGCGCGCAGATCGGCGAGCGTCTGGATCTTGTCGAGCGCTTCCTGCACGTAGTTTTCGCCGAATGCACGCTGACCGGCCGCATGAGCGGCGCGCACGGCATCGGCCGGAAACGTCTTGGAGACCGCGAGCAGCGTCACGGACTGCGCATCGCGGCCGGCAGCTTGCGCGGCACTGGCGATGCGCTCGTGCACGTCGGCGAGATTGTGAGCGAAGTGATCGGCGAAACGGTGAGGCAGGTCGGACATGGAACGAACCGGTGTTCAGCGAAGACGATGCCTCGATTATACGGACAGCATGTGCTCGACCAATTCGATCCAGTGCGCGACCGGCGTCGACGTGCCGCTTTGCAGATGCGCGATGCAACCGACGTTCGCCGACACGATCACCTGCGGCTCCTGCGCCTGCAAACGCTCGAGCTTCTGGTCGCGCAGCGCGTACGACAGGCGCGGCTGCAGCAGCGAGTAGGTGCCGGCCGAGCCGCAGCACAGATGGCTGTCCGCGGGCAGGCGCACTTCGAGGCCGAGCGCGCCGAGCAGTTGCTCGACCTTGCCGCGGATCTGCTGGCCATGCTGCAGCGTGCAGGGCGGATGGAACGCGACCGTGTGCACGGAACGGCGGCGCGTGATCGCGACGAGCTGTTCTTCGAACTCGGGCAGGATTTCGGAGACATCGCGCGTCAACTCGACGATGCGGCGCGCCTTCTCCGCATACTCGGGATCGAGGCGCAGCAGGTGCGCGTATTCCTTGACCGTCGCGCCGCAGCCCGACGCGTTCATCACGATCGCTTCAACGCCCTGTTCGACGTAGGGCCACCATGCGTCGATGTTCGCGCGCACGTCGTCGAGCGCTTCTTCGTTGTAGCCGAGGTGCAGGCGGATCGCGCCGCAGCAGCCGGCTTCGGGCGCGATCAGCGTCTCGATGCCGAGCGCGTCGAACACGCGCGCGGTCGCGATGTTGACGTTCGGCATCATCGACGGTTGCACGCAGCCGGCGAGCATCAGTACCTTGCGGTCGTGCTTCGCGCTCGGCCATTCGAGCGGGCGTTGACGCGCGGGCACCTTGTCGCGCAGCTTCTTCGGCAGCAGGCCGCGCACGTGCTGGCCCAGCCGCATTGCGGGGGTGAAGATCGCGCTGTTCGGCAGCACGCTCGCGAGCAGCCGCCGCATCAGCCGCTGATTGAGCGGACGCGTGACCTTCTCTTCGGTGAGCTTGCGACCGATTTCGACGAGCCGGCCGTATTGCACGCCGGACGGGCAGGTCGTTTCGCAGTTGCGGCAGGTGAGGCAGCGGTCGAGGTGTACCTGGGTGCTGCGCGTGACCGGCGCGCCTTCGACCATCTGCTTGATCAGGTAGATCCGGCCGCGCGGGCCGTCGAGCTCGTCGCCGAGCAGTTGATAGGTCGGGCAGGTGGCCGTGCAGAAACCGCAATGCACGCATTTGCGCAGGATGGCGTCCGCTTCGTTGCCATCGGGCGTATTGCGAATGAAGTCCGCGAGGTTGGTTTGCATCGCGTCGCTCAGAAGTCGGGGTAGAGACGGCCGCGGTTGAAGATGCGGGCCGGATCGAATGCATGTTTGAGGCCGCGATGGATTTTCATCAGCGGTGCGGGCAGCGGTGTGAATACGCCGGCGCTGCGGTCGTAGCCGTGGCCGCTGCGGAAAATGGTTGCGTGGCCGCCGGCCTGCTTCGCGCTGATGCGCACGGTCTGGGCGTCGGTGTCGGTGATCCACCAGCGCTGGCCGCCGCCCCATTCCATCAGTTGCGCGCCGGGCAGTTGCAGCGGCTCGGTGATCGACGGCAACGCGAGACGCCACAGCGCGGCCTTCGGCGGAATGCTCGCAAAGAACGAGTCGGTCTGTTCGCGCAGGCCGCCCCAGAAGCGCTCGGCTTCGACCGCATCGACGACTTCGCCGCCGAGCCCGGTGCGCGCGGCCTTGACCGCGGCCTCCGCGCCGCCCAGGCGCACCGCGAGCGTGCCGTTGCGCCATGCGCTCGCGGTGATCGGCAGCGGCCGGCCGCCCCATTCGTTGAGCTTGCGTACCGCGTCGGTGCCATTCATGTCGAACTTCAGCGTGGCTTCGGCCTGCGGGCGCGGCAGCACTTTGACCGACAGCTCGAGGATCAGCCCGAGGGTGCCGAGCGAGCCCGCGAGCAGCCGCGACACGTCGTAACCCGCGACGTTCTTGACGACCTGGCCGCCGAAGTGCAGCACCTGGCCCTGGCCGTTCATCACGACGGCGCCGAGCACGAAGTCGCGCGCGGCGCCCACGGCCGGCCGGCGCGGCCCCGAAATGCCCGCGGCGATGCAGCCGCCGAAGGTGGCCTGCGGACCGAAGTGCGGCGGCTCGAACGCCAGCATCTGGTCGTGCTCGGCGAGCGCGGCTTCGATTTCCAGCAGCGGTGTTCCCGCGCGCGCGGTGATCACGAGCTCGGCCGGATCGTACGCGATGATGCCGCGATAAGCGCGCGTGTCGAGGATCTCACCTTCCAGCGTCTGGCCATACCAGTCCTTGGTGCCCCCGCCACGGATGCGCACCGCGCGTCCCTCGGCGCTGGCCGAGCGAACGCGTTCGGACCATACGGCGACGATGTCGTCCTCTTCCATGGTGTCCTGCTCGTTGTGTTTCGTTTGATTGTACCGGGCGGTGGCTCGCTGGCAAGCCGGAGCACACCCGCATGTGACGGGGCGTGGCATCGGTCTGAAGGGGGCGGCGCAAAGCGCCGCGCCCGCATCGGCGCGGGCACGGCGCACGGTGGATGCGCAATGCAAACGCGAGCCGTTAGAAGCGCGGCAGCTCGGGATGGGGCAGCAGACCGCCGCGCACGTGCATCTTGCCGTATTCGGCACAGCGCGCCCGCGTCGGAATTCCCTTGTCGGGGTTCAACAGACCGGGCGCGTCGAATGCTCGCTTGACCGCGTGGAACGTGTCGCGCTCCTCCGGCGAGAACTGCACGCACATCGAATTGATCTTCTCGATGCCGACGCCATGCTCGCCCGTCACCGTGCCGCCCAGTTCGACGCAAGCTTCGAGGATGTCGCTACCGAACAACTCTGCGCGATGCCACTCGTCCTGGTCGTTGCCATTGAACAGGATCAGCGGATGCATATTGCCGTCGCCGGCATGAAACACGTTGATGCAGCGCAGCTGGTAGGTCTTCTCCATCTCCTCGATACGCGCGAGCAGCGGCCCGATACTGCGGCGCGGCACGGTGCCGTCCATGCAGTAGTAGTCCGGCGAAATGCGGCCGGCCGCCGGAAATGCGTTCTTGCGCCCGGACCAGAAGCGCAGGCGCTCGGCTTCCGTGCGCGAAATCTGGATACGGGTCGCGCCGTGCTCGCGCAGCACCGCGGTCATGCGCACGATCTCGGCCGCGACTTCCTCGGGCGTGCCGTCCGATTCGCACAGCAGGATCGCCGCCGCGTCGAGGTCGTAGCCCGCGTTGACGAACTCCTCGACCGCGCGCGTGGCGGGCTTGTCCATCATCTCGAGGCCGGCCGGGATGATGCCCGCAGCGATGATGCCGGCAACGGCGTCGCCGCCTTTGACGACGTCGTCGAAGCTTGCCATGATGACCTGCGCCGTTTGCGGCTTCGGGATCAGCTTGACGGTAACCTCGGTGACGATCGCGAACATGCCCTCGCTGCCGATCAGCACCGCGAGCAAATCGAGCCCCGGCGCGTCAGGCGCGAGCGAGCCGAATTCGACGATCTCGCCGTCCATCGTCACTGCGCGCACCCGCAGCACGTTGTGCACGGTGAGGCCGTACTTCAGGCAATGCACGCCGCCCGAATTCTCGGACACGTTGCCGCCGATCGTGCAGGCAATCTGCGACGACGGGTCCGGCGCGTAGTAGAGGCCATACGGCGCGGCGGCCTCGGAGATCGCGAGGTTGCGCACGCCCGGCTGCACGGTCGCGATGCGCGCATACGGGTCGACCTCGACGATCTTGCGAAAGCGCGCGAGCGACACCACGACGCCGTGCCGAATCGGCATTGCGCCGCCGGACAGCCCGGTGCCCGCGCCGCGCGGCACGATGGGCACTTCGAGGCGATGGCAGATCTGCACGATGCGCTGCACCTGCGATTCGGTTTCCGGCAGCGCGACCGCGAGCGGCAGACGACGGTACGCGGCGAGGCCGTCGCATTCGTACGCGACGGTATCCTCCTCGCGATACAGCAGACAGTGGGTCGGCAACACAGCCATCAGCGCCTGCACGACTTCGCGCTGACGCTGCGCGAGGACTTCGGCCGACAGTTCAGCGGGTGCGTTCATGTGAGTTGTCTCCTCGTGGCTTGCGCCGGTCCGGCTTCCAGGTTCGAGCCGGCTGTTTCGTGCGGCCTGCTTCGCGTCACTTGCGTGTTCAGGCCGGCGGCGGCTTGCCGCGGCCGGCCTTCGCAATGTCGATCAGGCCGCCGTCCAGGCGAAGATCTTGCCCGGGTTCATCAGATTGCGCGGATCGAGCGCGTGCTTGATGGAGCGCATCGTGTCGACCGCGACGTCGCCGTGCTCCTCGAGCAGAAAGCCCATCTTGTGCAGGCCGACGCCATGCTCGCCGGTGCAGGTGCCGTCCATGCGCAGCGCGCGCTGCACGATTCGATGGTTCAGGCGCTCGGCTTCTTCGAGCTCTTCGGGCTTGTCCGGATCGATCAGGATTGCGACGTGGAAGTTGCCGTCGCCGACATGGCCGACGATCGGGCAGGGCAGCGGCGACGCCAACAGATCCTGCTCCGTTTCGACCACGCACTCCGCCAGACGCGAGATCGGCACGCAGACGTCGGTGGTCACCGCGCGCGAGCCGGGCTTCAGCTGCAGCATCGCGAAATAGGCGTTATGACGCGCGTTCCACAGGCGGCTGCGGTCTTCGGGGCGCGTCGCCCATTCGAAGCCTTCGCCGGCATTCTGCGCGGCGATTTCCTGCACGAGTTCGGCCTGTTCCTTGACGCCGGCCTCGGTGCCGTGAAATTCGAAGAACAGCGTGGGCGCCTCGCGCAGCGTCAGATTCGAATGGCGATTGATCGAGCGGATCGCCAGCGAATCGACGAACTCGACCCGTGCGATCGGCACGCCGATCTGGATCGTCTCGATGACCGCGCGCACCGCATCGCCCATCGACGGGAACGTGCACACCGCGGCCGACACCGCCTCCGGCTGCGGATAGAGGCGCAGCGTGATTTCGGTGATCACGCCGAGCGTGCCTTCCGAGCCGACGAACAGTCGCGTGAGGTCGTACCCCGCCGACGATTTGCGCGCGCGCGAGCCGGTCTTGATCACACGGCCATCGGCGAGCACGACCGTCAGGCCGAGCACGTTCTCGCGCATCGTGCCGTAGCGCACGGCGTTGGTACCCGACGCGCGGGTCGCCGACATGCCGCCGATGCTCGCGTCCGCGCCCGGGTCGATCGGGAAGAACAGGCCGGTGTCGCGCAGCGCTTCGTTCAGTTGCTTGCGCGAGATGCCGGGCTCGACGGTGACGGTCAGGTCTTCGGCGTTGATCGACAACACCCGGTTCATCTCCGACAGATCGATCGACACGCCGCCTTGCACGGCGAGCAGATGTCCTTCGAGCGACGAACCATTGCCGTACGGAATAATCGGCACGTCGTACCGGCCGCACAGCTTGACGGCGGTTTGCACGTCTTCGGCCGTGCGGGCGAAGACGACGGCGTCAGGCAGTTGCGGATCGAACGGCGATTCGTCGCGGCCGTGGTGCGCACGCACGGCTTCTGCAACGGAGACCCGATCGCCGAAAGCGGCTTTGAGCTGGTTCAGCAATTCGGCGGGAAACGGCCGGCGTAGCGGTGCCGGCGGTACGGGATGGTTCACGCATGTCTCCTGTCGAGCGGAGTTGGCGCTTCAACGCCTCTCCGGTTCCATGAAAGTTTCTTTAGGCAACAGCCTGTTTGCAGCAGCTGTTTCATTTTACGCCGTTCGCCCGCCCGCCTGGCGGCGCTGGGCGGGCTTCCGCTCATATAATGGCGGCGATTTCGCGATGCGCGCAATATGGACAAACGTGGCCGCCGCATCGCCACTGAATGCAAGGGAGACATCATGGGCAATCGCCTCAGCAAGATCGCCACTCGCACCGGCGACGACGGCACCACCGGTCTCGGCGACGGCCGCCGCGTGCGCAAGGACAGCGTGCGTATCGCCGCGATCGGCGACGTCGACGAACTCAATTCGAATCTCGGCTTGCTGTTGTGCGAAAACCTGCCCGAGAACGTACGCGCAGCGTTGGTCGCAATCCAGCACGACCTGTTCGATCTGGGTGGCGAACTGTGCATTCCCGGTCACACGATGATCACCGAGCGACATCTCGCTCAGCTCGACGGCTGGCTCGCCGACTACAACGCCACGCTGCCGCCGCTGAAGGAATTCATTCTGCCGGGCGGTTCGCGCGCGGCTGCGCTCGCCCATGTATGCCGTACCGTTTGCCGCCGCGCGGAGCGCGCGATCGTCGCGCTTGGCGAACACGAGGCGCTGAACGCGGCGCCGCGTCAGTACGTGAACCGGCTGTCCGATCTGCTGTTCGTGCTGGCGCGCGTGCTCAATCGCGCGGACGGTGGCACTGACGTGCTGTGGCAGCACGATCGCGGCGCGCCTTGAGTGGCGACGCGCATGCGCGCATAGACACGCGCGGTGCTTCGCACGAGCCCAAGCTCAACCGACGGCGAGGGTGACCGGCTTGCCGATGCGGCTCAGCATTTCAACGAGTGTGTCGATCGTGAACTTGGTGGTTTTCTTGTTGACGACGTCGGACACGCGGGGGCGCGACACCATCAGAATTTCGGCCGCCTCGGCCTGCTTCAGATGATGCTGTTCGATCCACGTGGACAGCTCGGTCATCAATTGTTCCTTGAGCAGCCGCGTGTCGTTGATCTGCTTTTGCGACGCCGCGTGAAGGCGCTTCGCTTCCTCGGCGGAAAAACCGAGTTCGAGGAACACGTTCGCGCCGGCTCGCGTTACGTGACGAATGTTGGTGTCGATCGTCATGGCTGGGTGGTCCTGTAATGGGTGATGGCGCGATAGCGCGTTTCGGCAATTTTTCTGTCGCGCGGCCCGAGCTTCTGCGTTTTCTTCTGAAAGCAATGCAGCGCGTACAGCGCTTCGGCGTATTTGGTCACGTACATCACGCGAAAAATGCCGTCCTCGTCTCTGATGCGAATTTCGCGCGTTCCCGCGCCGATAGACTCGAACGGTTTCCAGTCGTCAGGGTCGAGTCCTGACTGAATCTTGTGAAGCTGAAACCCGGCGAGACGACGCGCTTCATTGGGAAAAGCAAGCAAATCACGGTAGCTGGAGCCTAACCAGCGAATTTCTTTTCCCTGCGCCATCGCCACCTCATGTATAAAATCTTATACGTACTCTCCAGCCCGGTCAAGTGATGCAAGCGACCTGGCAACGAGCTATGACGATAGCGAGGCGTCCGGCTTCGCACCATTCGTCCGAATGGCCAATAAAAAACCCGGTTCGAAATCGAACCGGGTTTTCTACGGACTACCGACAAGCCCCCGCTGTGGCGGCGGGGCAGGCGTTCAGTTGCCGCTGCCGCGCGCAACGCGGCGTTGCTTGACCGCTTCGGCAAGGCCTTCGAGCACGGCGACGCTTTCATCCCAGCCGATGCATGCATCGGTAATACTCTGGCCGTACGTGAGCTGGCAGCCTTCCTTCAGATCCTGGCGACCCGCGACGAGGTGCGACTCCACCATCACACCAACGATCCGCTCATCGCCCGCGGCGATCTGACGGCCGATGTCCGCGCATACCGGAATCTGGTTTTCGTGCTTCTTCGAGCTGTTCGCATGGCTCGCATCGATCATCAGACGCGCGGCGAGACCCGCCTTGCCGATGTCCGCGCAGGCCGCATTGACGCTGTCGGCGTCGTAGTTCGGCGTTTTGCCGCCGCGCAGAATGACGTGGCAGTCCTCATTGCCCGCGGTCGATACGATCGCCGAGTGCCCGCCTTTGGTGACCGACAGGAAGTGGTGCGGCTGCGAGGCGGCCTTGATTGCGTCGACGGCGATCTTCACGTTGCCGTCCGTGCCGTTCTTGAAGCCGACCGGGCACGACAGTCCCGAAGCCAGCTCGCGATGCACCTGCGATTCGGTCGTGCGCGCGCCGATCGCCCCCCACGAGATCAGATCCGCGATGTACTGCGGGCTGATCATGTCGAGGTACTCGGTGCCGGCCGGCAGACCCAGTTCGTTGATGCGCAGCAGCAGCTCGCGCGCGGTGCGCAGGCCTTCGTTGATCTTGAAGCTGTTGTCCATATGCGGGTCGTTGATGAGACCCTTCCAGCCCACCGTCGTGCGCGGCTTTTCGAAGTACACGCGCATCACGACTTCGAGCTCGCCGGCGAAGCGCTTGCGCTGCTCGATCAGACGCCCCGCATATTCGATCGCGGCCTTTGGATCGTGAATCGAACAGGGGCCGATCACGACGATCAGACGGTCGTCCATGCCGTGCAGAATGCGATGCATCGCGGTGCGCGATTCGTAGATCACGTTGGACACCGTCTCGTCGCAGGGAAATTCGCGGATCAGGTGAGCGGGCGGCGTGAGTTCCTTCAATTCGCGGATGCGGACATCATCGGTATTGTGCGGGGGCATGTGATTCTCCTGAATCGGTTTGTAGCGTGTTCGCGTGGGTCAGATAGGTATGGAAAAGCTTGAGGCGAAAAAAAACCGCCAGGCTAGCTGGCGGTTTTTCGGGAATTCTCGGTGTCCTGCGTGCACTAACACCCCTCTCGATCCGCCAGCGGTCTGAGATACCAAAAAAAGTAAAAATAAAACTTGGCGGACATGGCGAAGTGAATGCGTCGCTGGTCAAAAAAGGGTGAGTGACTTTATAACCCGGTACAGGCTCGGCTGACAAGCCGGGACGTCGAAAAATGCGGAAAACCCGCACGCTTGGCACTTTCGGTGCGCGAAGCGTGCATTCGTCGCGAGATCAGGCCGTGCCGCCGACTGTCATCTTCTCGATGCGCAGCGTCGGCTGACCGACGCCCACCGGCACGCTCTGGCCTTCCTTGCCGCACACGCCGACGCCCGAATCGAGCTTCATGTCGTTGCCGATCATCGTGACGTACTTCAGCGATTCCGGGCCGCTGCCGATCAGCGTCGCACCCTTGACCGGATACGTGATCTTGCCGTTCTCGATCATGTACGCCTCCGAGGCCGAGAACACGAACTTGCCGTTCGTGATGTCGACCTGACCGCCGCCGAAGTTCACCGCATACAGGCCGTTCTTCACGGACGCGAGGATTTCCTGCGGGTCCTTGTCGCCATTCAGCATGTATGTGTTGGTCATGCGCGGCATCGGCAGCGCCGCGTACGATTCGCGCCGCGCGTTGCCGGTGACCGGCATCTTCATCAGGCGCGCGTTCAGCGTGTCCTGGATGTAGCCCTTCAGGATGCCGTCCTCGATCAGCGTCGTGCACTGGGTCGGATTGCCTTCGTCGTCGATATTGAGCGAGCCGCGGCGATTCGGCAGCGTGCCGTCGTCGACCACGGTGACGCCCTTCGCGGCGACCTGCTCGCCGATGCGTCCCGCGAATGCCGACGAGCCCTTGCGGTTGAAGTCGCCCTCGAGCCCGTGACCGATCGCCTCGTGCAGCAGCACGCCAGGCCAGCCCGGTCCGAGCACGACGGTCATCGCGCCGGCCGGCGCCGGACGCGCTTCGAGATTGACGAGGGCCGCGTGCACTGCGTCGTCGACGTAGCGCGACAGCACTTCATCGGTGAAATAGCCGTAGTCGAAACGCCCGCCGCCGCCGCCGCTGCCGATTTCGCGGCGGCCGTTCTGCTCGGCGATCACGGTGACCGACACGCGCACGAGCGGCCGGATGTCGGCCGCGAAGCCACCGTCGCTGCGCGCGACCAGCACCACGTCGTATTCGCCGGCCAAGCCCGCCATCACCTGCTGGATGCGCGGGTCGCGCCCGCGCGCCATCTGTTCGATGCGCTCGAGCAGCTTGACCTTCGCGGTGGCGTCGAGCGAATGCAGCGGGTCGGACGGCAGGTACAGATCGCGCCCGGCGATGCCGGTCAGCGACGAGGCCACCTTGATCTTCTGCTTGCCGCCGCCCGCCTTGGCGATGGCGCGCGTGGCGATGGCCGCCTGGCGGATCGCTTCGGGCGACAAGTCGTCCGAGTAGGCGAACGCGGTGCGGTCGCCCGACACGGCGCGCACGCCGACGCCCTGGTCGATGCTGAAGCTGCCCGATTTCACGATGCCTTCTTCGAGACTCCACGCTTCGCTGCGGGTGGTCTGGAAGTACAGGTCCGCGTAGTCGACGCGGTGCGTGAAGATTTCGGCGAGCGTGCGCGTGAGCAGCGACTCGTCGAGACCATAGGGCGTGAGGAGGATGTCCTTGGCGGCGGCGAGATTACGGATACCGGGTTCGATGATGTTCATGCGAAGTATGTTCTGCTCGATACGAAGGGGTCGGGGAGCGCCTGCATCTTTATATGCGTGGCAGGCGCCGCAGTTTCAATGTCGGTTTCAGGTCAGCACGCGATGACGCCATGCCGGCAGGCTCTGCCGCACTTCGTCGATGCGCGCGCGTTCGAGGTTGCCCGCGACCACGCCGGCGCCCTCGTCGCGCACCGCGACGATCTCGCCCCACGGGTCGATCAGCATGCTGTGGCCCCAGGTGCGGCGGCCGTTTTCATGTTTGCCGCCTTGCGCCGCGGCGAGCACGTAGCACTGGTTTTCGATCGCGCGGGTGCGCAGCAGCAGCTCCCAATGCGCGCGGCCGGTCGTGTAGGTAAACGCCGACGGCACCACGATCAGCGCGCAGTCGCCCAGGCGCCGGTACAGCTCGGGAAAGCGCAGATCGTAGCAGACCGACAGGCCGACCCGGCCGAATGGCGCCTCGAAGCTTTGCACCGAGGTGCCGGGCCGAATCGTGCGCGCTTCGTCGAACGATTCTTCGCCTTTTTCGAAGTTGAACAGGTGGATCTTGTCGTAGCGCGCGGCTTCGTTGCCGAGCGGATCGAACACCAGCGTCGTGTTCAGCACGCGCGACGCCTCCGGCGCGTTCAGCGGCAGCGTGCCGCCGATCACCCAGAGCTGGTGGCGGCGCGCGGCGTCGGCGAGAAAGCGCTGGATCGGGCCATCCTGATGCGGCTCGCGGACGGCGAGCTTGTCGGTGTCCTTGAAGCCCATGAAACAGAAATACTCGGGGAGCAGCACGAGCTGCGCGCCGTCGGCCGCGGCTTCGGCGATCAGGCGCTCTGCGTCGGCGAGATTGCGATCGCGATCCGGCGTGCTGACCATCTGCAGCGCGGCGACCCGGAAGGGGCTGGCGACAGGACCGCTGGACGTTGCGGCGGATGCGGATGAAGTGACGTGTGTTTCGCTCATGAGCGTGTCGAAAGACTCCCGGCGGGCGGCGGTATGAAGCGCGGGCGCCGCATGGTTCTGGGCTGGCTCGGTCCCGTTCGCGCATCGAGTCGGCAGACCGGCACGAGCGGCCGCGTGGAACGAGACAGCGGCGCCGGGAAAACCGAAGCTCAGTGCGCTTCCACGGTCGAAGCCGGAGCGTCAATCTTACCCCGTTCGCCCGTCACCCGCTGAACCTGCGGTTTCGACCACGAACCGGTGATCGCGTAGTCTCGCGCGAACACATGCTGTATCCCCTGCGAGAACGCGACATCGGCGATCAGCGCGCCGAGGCCGATCAGCGGATTGATGATCGTCGCGGCGATCACCGCGGAGCCGGCGCTGACGGTCGGTATCACGTGCAGGTGCAGGTCCTGGGTTCTCTGCGCGATGTCGACCGAGCCCACCATCTCGGCGCGGGCCGGCGCGGTCACCATCCTGAAGTTTTCGGTGCGGGCGATGCCGTCATGAATCTGCGCGGTACCGGTCACGCTCGAGAACGGCAGGCCCTCGCCGATCACGTCGCGGAAATTGAGCGTGGCGATGCGCGCGAGGCTTTGCAGGCTCAGCACGCCGAGCAGCGTCGCGACGCCCGGATCGACCTTCAGGATCTGGCCGTGGCGCAGATCGAGCGCGAGGTTGCCGTTCAGCGTCGAATAGTCGATCGTGGTCGGGCCGCCCTGCCACACGGCCTTGCCCTGGATCGAACCGATGCCGCCCTTGAGCGTCCTCGGCAGACCGAAGCGCTCGAGCATCGCGCCGGCGTCCTTGATGTCGAGCTTGAAATCGAACACGGTGCGACGCGGCGTGGCTTCGTCGGCCGAGATGGGCAGCTCGGTCGAGGTGCGCCAGTTCGCGGTCGCGGTCAGCGTCGCGGTGGGGTTCGTCACGTCGAGCTTGTCGAGCTGCCAGACCGGCACGCCGTTCTCGTCGTAGTTGTGCGCGTCGACCTCGAGCCGTCCGACGTTGCGATCGTGCACGATCAGCTCGTTGACGACCAGATCGATCGACGGCATGTTCAGCGCGGGCGCCGACATCGCTGGACCGAGCAGGTCCTTGTCCTCGACCGACGGAATCACGACGCGCGCGAAGCGCGCCTGCAGTTCGCCCGGTGATTCGCGGGTCGCGCCCGGCAGCCACGACACATGGCCGGACACCTGGTTCGACGCGATGTTCGCCTGCCACGTGCGGTCCATATGCGACGCGCCGACGATCACGTTGTCCCAGTGGCGCTTGAGCAGCGTCAGCGTGTCGATGTGCAGCGCGAAGCGGTTCGGCAGGAACTGCGTGAGCATCGGATTCGGCGCGGCGGCGGGGGTGGCTGCTCTATTCGCGTTGGTGGCGTTGGTGGCGCTGCTGGCGCTGCTGGCGCTATTGCCGCCGTTCACGCCATTCGCCCCGGCCGCGCCCGCGCGCAGTTGCGCGGCGAGCGCGCGCCAGGCGTCGGCATTGAACTCCTTTATGTCGACCGCGGCGACCACGCCCTCTGACGGCAGCTCGACCGGCCGGTTCACGCCGATCGCGCCACGCACGACGGTCGGCGGCGTACGCGGCTGCGCATTCGGCCGGTACCGCAGCAGATACGCGGCGGCGACCGGCCCCAACGTCAGGTCGGCGCGTTCGAGGCCGGCCTCGCCCGGCACCGTCGACGGATTGACGGAGAAGTGCAGCGGCATCGGAGTGCCGGCCTGCTTCTTGAACGGCGCTGGGAAATCGAGCGCGAGGCCGCTCAGATCCGAGTTGGCGCTGACCTGCGGCAGGCGGCCCCTCGCGCCGGCGACGCGCAACGCATAAGGCGCGCTGCCGCTCATATGCGTGAGCACCTGCGCGGCCGCGCCAGGCGGATGCAGCTCGCGCGCGGCATCGACGGCGATGTGGCCGTTGAGCGCGAGCGCGTACGTGCCGTCTTGCCGCAAGCCGCCGTTGGCGTGCACGTCGCCGCCGAGGAACTGTCCGGAGAGCCGCTCGACCTCGGCGGTGCGTTCGGTGAAGCGCACCCGGCCGTTCAACCGCGACAGCGGCGGCGCATTGCTCACGCTCAGGCGATTGTTCAGGAAGCCGAGCGCGCCTTCGACGCCGACATGCGGCTTCGGGGTCCGCGGAATCGTCAGCTTCAGCGCCAGCGACGCGGGCCCGTCCGCGCGAATCTTTTCGGTCTGATGCCGCGCCATGATGCCGAGCGAACTGCGGTTCACGTAGTCGAGCATGTCGGCGAGCGGACCGCGGCCGTTGCCCTGGATGGTGAGGTTCGAGCCTTTGGTGCCGAGGTCGTCGATGCGGCCGTTCACGCCGGTCAGTGCGACGCGCTTGTAACGGCCGCGGTCGATGTCGAAGCGCAGCACGTTCTGCTTCAGTTCGAACACGCCGTCGATGCCGTCGAGCGGCGGCCAAACGTTCGGCGTGCCATTGCGCATGTTGCGCGGCGGGAATGGCGTCGGATCGAACTTGCCGCCGGTGAACGGCGCGACGATGTGGAAGATGCCGGCGTCGGGGTCGCGCGCGTAGGGGAACTTGGTCAGGTCGCCGTGCACTTCGATCGTGCCGCCACGCGACACCCCGGCCTGCAAGCCATGGCCCAGGTAAATGCGCAGCCTTTCGCTGACCGCGGTCGGCAGATAGCGGGCGATGCGCGTCACCTGCGCGCGCTGGAAGTCGGCTTTCAGGTCGAGCGAGCCGCGGCCGTGGCCGGGATTGCTGTAGCTCGCGGTGGCACTCGCGTCGACGTCGGGATTCGATACGCTGAAATCGTTGAGCTTGACCGCGAACGCGGGACGCGTGTCGCCCGGTGCCTTCGTGCCCATCGTCCACTCGGCGCGGCCGCGCAGACGCGCGAGCGTCAAACGCGGATCGTCGAACACGCCCGGCAGCGTGAGCGCCACGTTGGACGTATCGAGGTTCGCGTGGCCGCCTTTTTCGTTGGCGTCGACGGTGCCCCACAGGTTCTCGATGCCGGGAACGCCGGCGCGCGGGTGGCCGCGCGGCGTCAGGCCCGGCCCCGGCTCCTGGGCGGCGAAGCTGATGCCCTGCAGATCTCCCTTGAAGCGATAACGCTCGATCGGCTCGGCACCCGTCGGCCGATGGTCGCTGCCGACTTCTCCGGATTCCGGCTTGCCGCGCTCGACCTCGATCACGTAGTTCGCGACAAGTCCGCGCGGATTGATGCGCACGAGTTCATTGAGAAATTGTCGCGGCAACGGCAGCGCGCGACTGAATTCGGCGAGGATGCCGAGATCGACGCGATCGCCGCTGATGCTCAGAAGCTGCCCGTGCTGTTGAGACGCGGTGCGATAGCGGCTGTCGAGGGTCCGGAAGCGCAGGATACGCGTGAGCGGCGTGCCGTCTTCGAGCGGCGGCTGGCCGAGCTCGGCACGCAGGTCCGACAACTGCAGCCGGTACTCGCCTGCGTCTGACTCGACGCGCCACAGAAAGTGCGCGATCGGCACCAGCAGCTTCGGCTGGGTCGGACGCACCCGCATCGCGACGTCGTTGCCGCTCAATTGGCCGGTCGCCTGATTCATGCGGCCTTCGCTGAAGTCGATCCAGATTGCATTGTCGATGCGGCCGGCGAACGTCTCGATCGGGAATTCGACGTAGCGCGCGAGCGTCGGCAGATCGACCGGGCCGGTCGACATATACACTTGGCCGGTCCAGTTGATCGGCTTGCCGATCGCGGACAGCGGCGCGTGGCGAAAGTGCGTGCGGAAGTCGAGCGGGCCCTTCAGCACCTGGCCGTCGGGCGGCGCCTGCAGCGCCATGCGGTGGTCGTGGCCGTCGTTGAGGATCGCGATGCGGATGTCGCGCAGCGCCAGTTCGGGTTCGTGGCGCGTCGCGTCGCGCCAGCGCAGCACGCCGCCGCGCACGACGATCGCCTGCTGACGCAACAACCAGGTGGACAGCGCGTCGTTGCCGCTGTGGCGCGTCGGCACCGGCACGCCCGCGACCGATAGCACGCCGTCGTCGCTGCGCGACACCAGCACGTCCGGCTGATCGACGATCAGGCTCGACAGCGCCGGATGAAACTCCCACAGCGAGCGCCAGGATACCGTCGCGGTGGCGTGCGGAATCGTCAGCGCGGGTTGGCCGTCGTGATCGCGAATGACGAGGTTGGTGACGTCGAGCCCTGGCTGGAAGCCGCTCCAATGCGGCGCGAGCCGGCCGATCGTGAATTGGGTGCGCAGCTTGTCGGAGACCGCGGCTTCGATGCGCGGCCGGAACGTGTCGATGCGCGGCAGCACGACGTAGCGCAAGCCCAGAAACACTCCGCCCGCGATGAAGTAGACGACGAGTGCGAGCGTGGCGAGCACGCGCAACGTCCGACGCAGCACGATGTGGTCGCTTCCGCTCCCATGCCGGACCTGCGATGGGGCTTGCGGGTCGGCGGATTCGTTTCGCTCGGACATGCTGCGGCGGCTGGGCGTATGGTAGTTTTGCGTGTTAACGACGAAATGTAACACACGGGAAAGCGTCGGGCGGACTTCCTGCAACCCCTGTCCGAAAGCCCGTGACGGGGATTCGCGAGGCCGTTCGGCACGGGGTTCGGCATGCTTGCCGCCACGTGCCGATCGCACGATAGAACGACACGACAGCGACCCCGGAACGGCACCCGGACACCGTCAGAATACCGCCGGACAAATTCGATCAAGCAACGAGCGAGCCAGATTTTTGATGACTGACGCCACCCTCCTGAGTTCCAGCTATTCGCACTATGCCGCGCGCGCCGCCGCGGCCCGCCCGCAACTGGTCGCGCATGTCGGCGCGCTGGCCGACGAACCGCTGACGCGCGAGCGCATCGACGCGCGCCTCGACGCACTGTGCGCCGAGGCGGCGGGCCCCGCCGGTGCGCCGGTCAACGAAGATGCGCTGAAGCGCGCGCTGCGCCAGTTGCGCACTGAAGTATTCTGCGCGGTGATGGAGCGCGACCTCGCCGGCGAGGCCGATATCGCCGAAGTCACCGGCGCGATGACCGATCTCGCGGAAGCGACGATCCAGCGAGCGCTGACGGTGCTGAGCGCCGAGCTCGAAGCGCTGTATGGCGAGCCGCGCGACCAGCAGGGCGAGCGGCTCACGCTGGGCGTGGTCGGCATGGGCAAGCTCGGCGGGCGCGAGCTGAACGTGTCGTCGGATATCGACCTGATCTTCGTCTACGAGGACGACGGCGAGACCACTGGCGGCCAGCGCTCGCCGCTCGCGACCCAGGAGTTCTTCACGCGGCTCGGCAAGCGGCTGATCGGCGCGCTCGCGGAGGTCACCGCCGACGGCTACGTGTTTCGTGTCGATATGCGTCTGCGGCCGAACGGCGATTCGGGCCCGCTGGTGTGCAGCCTCGGCATGCTGGAAGAGTATTTCTACGTGCAGGGCCGCGAGTGGGAGCGTTACGCGTGGATCAAGGGCCGGCTCGTATCCGAAGGAGTGAGCGCCTCGGCGCAGCGGCTGCAGAAGCAGCTCGACGCGATCGTCACGCCGTTCGTCTATCGACGCTATCTGGATTTCGGCGTGATCAGCGCGATCCGCGCGCTGCATCTGCAGATCCGCCAGGAGGCGCAGCGCCGTGCGTCGATGCGCCCCGACAAGGCCGACGACATCAAGCTCGGCCGCGGCGGCATCCGTGAAATCGAATTCAGCGCGCAGGTGTTCCAGCTGATCCGCGGCGGCCAGGACGCCGGCTTTCGCGTGCGGCCGACGCTCGCGGTGCTGCGCCACGCGGCCACGCATGGGTTGATGGACACCTCGGTGTGCGTGAAGCTGTCGCAGGCGTATCGCTTTCTGCGCGAGCTCGAACATCGTTTGCAATATCGCAACGACGCGCAGACTCACGCGATGCCCGTCGATGCAGAAGACCGCGCGGCGCTCGCGCGCGCGATGGGCTGCGACGACTATCCGGAATTGATGACGAAGCTCGACGCGCATCGCGAGTTCGTCGAACAGCAGTTCGACCAGATTTTCTCCGACAAGGTGGGCGGCCGCGACGGCTGCGGCGCGCCCGAGGACGGCGCGGCCGCGTGGGTGTGGAGCAGCGCGCTCGCCGACGATAGCGCCGACGACGCGCTGCGCGCGCGCCTCGTCGAACTCGGTGTGGCGGAGCCCGGCGAGTTGCTCGCGCGACTGCAGGCGGTGTGGCGCTCGTCGCGCTACACGGGGCTGAACGAGCGCAGCCGGCAGCGTTTCGACATCGTCGCGCAGCGCGCGCTCGAAGCCGCGCGCACGCTGGAGCCGGCCGGGCGGCGCGGCGACACGGTCGCGCGCCTGTTCGATCTGCTCGAAGCGGTGAGCCGGCGCGGCGCCTATCTGGCGCTCTTGACCGAGTATCCGCAGGCGCTGCACCAGGTGCTGTCGGTGCTGGGCGGCTCGCGCTGGGCCGCCGGCTATCTGATTCGCCATCCGCAGCTGCTCGACGAACTGCTCGACGGCGAGGCGATCAACAGCCCGTTCGACTGGCCCGAATTCAAGCGCACGTTGCGTTTGCGGCTCGCCGCCGCCGACGGCGTCGAGCAGCAGATGGATCTGCTGCGCCACGCGCATCACGCCGAGGTGTTCCGCATTCTGCTGATCGATCTTGCCGGCAAGCTGTCCGTCGAGCACGTCAGCGACCGGCTGTCCGAGCTCGCCGACGCGGTGCTCGACGTGACGATCGAAGCCGTGTGGAATCAGTTGGCCAAACGTCACCGCGACGTGCCGCGTTTCGCGGTGATCGCCTACGGCAAGCTCGGCGGCAAGGAGCTCGGCTATGCGTCGGACCTCGACCTGATCTTCCTGTACGACGACCCCGACGATGCCGCGGCCGACGTCTATGCCACCTTCACGCGGCGCCTGATCACATGGCTGACCACCGCGACCGGCGCCGGCACCTTGTTCGACATCGATCTGCGGCTGCGGCCCAACGGCGAGTCGGGCCTGCTCGTCACCGATCTCGACGCGTTCCGCCGCTACCAGCTGCGCGAGGGCGACGCGGCGAACACCGCGTGGGTGTGGGAGCATCAGGCGCTGACACGGGCACGCTACTGCGCGGGCGATCCGGAGATCGGCGCGAAATTCGAGGCGATCCGCGAACAGGTGCTGACGACGCCGCGCGAAGCGCCGCCGCTCGCGAAGGAAATCGTCGAGATGCGAGCGCGCGTCGAGGCGGGTCACCCGAACCAGACGCCGGCGCTGTTCGACCTGAAGCACGACCGCGGCGGCATGGTCGATATCGAGTTCACCGTGCAGTACTGGGTGCTGCTGCATGCGGCGCGCGATCCCGAGCTGATCCGCAATACCGGCAATATCGCGCTGCTGCGTGAAGTGTCGCGTTTCGGGCTGATGAGCGAGGCGGAAGCGGAGACGGTCGGTGCCGCCTATCGGCGCTATCGCAAGCTGCAGCACACGCTGCGGCTCGATGGGATGGAGAAGGCGCGGGTCGATCCGGCGCTGGTCGCGGCCGAGCGCGAGGCGGTGCTGGCGTTGTGGAAGAGAGTGTTTGGGTGAGGGCGCTTGCGCACTTCGCGTAGCGCTAGCGCGTCATGCGCGGCCGGGATCGGTGTGACGTCCCGGCCAACCCGACTCAGGCCGTGTGCGGTGACCTGCGCACGGCGCAAGCTCAGGCGGCCAGCATTTCCTTCGCGTGCTTGCGCGTGGTCGCGGTGATTTCGAGGCCGCCGAGCATGCGCGCGACTTCCTCGATGCGGCTCGCCTTGTCGAGCGAGGTCACGCTGCTGAGCGTGCCGCCGGTGCCGTTGCTCATCTTTGCGACCTGGAAATGATGATCGCCGCGCGCCGCGACCTGCGGCAGATGGGTCACGCACAACACCTGGCGCGCTTCGCCGAGTTGATGCAATAGCCGCCCGACCACTTCAGCCACGCCGCCGCCGATGCCGGTATCCACTTCGTCGAAGATCAGCGTCGGTGTCGGGCTGGCTGCGCTCGCGATCACTGCGAGCGCCAGACTGATCCGCGCGAGTTCGCCGCCCGACGCGACCTTCGCGAGCGGCCGCAGCGGCACGCCGGCATGACCGGCGACGCGAAACTCGATCTGCTCGAGCCCATGCGCGCCGCCTTCGGGCAACGGCACCAGCGCGACTTCGAAGCTGCCGCCTTTCATCGACAGTTCCTGCATACCGGTCGTGACCGCCTCGCCGAGCGCCTTGCCTGCTTTCGCGCGTGCCTTCGACAGCTTCTTCGCCTCGCCGATGAACACTTCCTTCGCTTGCGCCTCGGCGGCGCGCAGGCCGTCGAGGTCCGCGGCGGCGTCGAGCGCGGCCAATTGCTTGCGGCGCGCTTCGTGTTCTTCCGGCAGCGTCTCGGGCTGCAGGCGGAATTTGCGCGCGGCCGAGTGCAGCGCGTCGAGGCGCTTTTCGACCTGAGCGAGCCGCTCCGGATCGAGCTCGAGCTTCTGCGCATAGTGGCTCAGCGAATACGCGGCTTCCTGCAACTGGATTTCGGCGGGTTCGAGCGCGGCGAGCACGTCGTTCAGCGCCGGGTCGATCTCAGCGAGGTCGCGCACCTTCGACACGATCGAGCCGAGATGCGTGATCATCGCGTCGTCCGATTCGGACAGTGCACCGAGCGCACCCTGCACGCCGTCGATCAGATTCGCGGAATGCGATAGCCGCCGATGCTCGGTGTTGACCTCTTCCCATTCGCCCGGCTGCGGCGCGAGCTTGTCGAGCTCGGTGAGTTGCCACGCGAGTCGCTCGCGTTCGAGTTGCAGCTCGCGATCGCGCGTTTGCGCATGCTCGACCGCCTGGGCCTTGTCGCGCCACGTGCGCCACGCGCGCGTGACCGCGGCGGCCAGGTCGGACAGGCCCGCGTGCGTGTCGAACAGCTCGCGCTGCGCGTCCGGGCGCATCAGCAGCTGGTGCGCGTGCTGGCCGTGAATATCGACGAGCATTTCGCCGACCTCGCGCAACTGCGCGAGCGTGGCCGCCGTGCCGTTGATGAACGCGCGCGAGCGGCCGTTCGCGTCGACCACCCGCCGCAGCATCACGGTGCCGCCGTGCTGGCCGTCGTCGGCCGCGCCGAGCGCCTGCTCGTCGAGCCATTGATCGACCTGCGCGTGGGTTTCGAACTCCGCGGTGATGTCGGCGCGGCTCTCGCCGGTGCGCACGACGCTCGCCTCGGCGCGCGCACCTAGTGCCAGCGCGAGCGCGTCGATCAGGATCGATTTGCCGGCGCCGGTTTCGCCCGAGAAAACGGTAAAGCCGCTGTCGAATTCGAGGTCGAGCGCGGCGACGATGACGAAGTCGCGTATCGAGAGGTGGCGAAGCATGGAGGTCGTCGGGTAGCGTGGGATTCGGGTGGCGGCCGCGGCGGCGTGTGCGCTTCAAGGCGCCGCTTGCGGCCTCTGGTCTTCTTCGTGCGACGGATACTCGTGCCAGTGCAGCTTCTTGCGCAGCGTCGCGTAATAGCTGTAGCCGACCGGATGCAGCATTGGCACCGTGTGACGCGAACGGCGCACCTCGATCGTGTCGCCGAGCTCCAGCGACGTGAACGACTGCATGTCGAAATTGACGTTCACTTCGCGCCCGGAAACGATCTGGATGCTGACCTTCGAGTCGTCCGGCAGCACGATCGGCCGGTTCGACAGCGCGTGTGGCGCGATCGGCACGAGCACGAAGCCCTGCAATTGCGGATGCAGGATCGGCCCCTGCGACGACAGCGCGTACGCGGTCGAGCCGGTCGGCGTCGCGACGATCAGGCCGTCCGAGCGCTGGTTGTACATGAAGCGGCCGTCGACCGACACGCGCAGCTCCGCCATGCCCGAAAAACCGCTACGGTTGACCACCACGTCGTTGAACGCGAGCGCATGGTAGATCGGCGTGCCGTCGCGCACGATGCGCGCTTCGAGCAGCACGCGCTCCTCGCGCTCGAAGGTGCCGGACAGCATTTGCGGCACGGTCTCGAGCATGTCGGAGATCGGGATGTCGGTGATGAAGCCGAGCCGCCCGTGGTTGATGCCGATCAAGGGTGTGCGATATGGCGCGAGCTGGCGACCGATGCCGAGCATCGTGCCGTCGCCGCCGAGCACCACGGCAACGTCGGCGCGCGCGCCGATCTCAGCGGGACGCAGCGCCGGGTAGTCGGTTACGCCGATTTCGGCGGCGGTGTCGGCTTCGAACACGACTTCGAGGCCGAGCTTGGCGAGGCACGCGGCGAGCGCGGTCAGCGGCTCGCCGATGCCTGGCGTATTGCTGCGCCCGACGAGCGCGACGGTCTTGAACTGGCTGGTCACTTGCATGCCGGCATTACACCATAGGTAGGGCCTGAAAAGAACCGCAGGCCAACCCGGTAGCGGGCCGGCGCACGCGGGGCGTCTGCGTATGTCGCGATTATCGTTAGAATGGTGAAGACCCGATGACATGCGAGCCCGCTGACGGTGGCGCATTCGCTGGGAGCGGGCGCCGCGGGCGCTCGCGGCTGCGATGCCATTGAGCTAAAATTTTTCGTCATGCTAGATCCTCGCGCACAAACCCTCCTCAAAACGCTGATTGAGCGCTACATCGCCGAAGGTCAGCCGGTCGGCTCGCGCACGCTGTCACGTTACTCGGGCCTCGAACTGAGCCCGGCCACGATCCGCAACGTGATGTCGGACCTCGAGGATCTGGGGCTCGTGATCAGTCCGCATACGTCGGCAGGGCGCATTCCGACGCCACGCGGCTACCGTCTGTTCGTCGACACGATGTTGACGGTCGAGTCCGCCGCCGACGAAGAAGCGGTGATGCGCGCCGTCAAGACCACGCTGCAGGTGGGCGAGCCGCAGAAAATCGTCGCCGCGGCGGCGAGCGTGCTGTCCAACCTGTCGCAGTTCGCCGGTGTGGTGCTCACACCGCGCCGCAGCCACGTATTCAAGCAGATCGAATTCATGCGCCTGTCCGACAAGCGCATTCTGCTGATCATCGTGACGCCAGAAGGCGACGTGCAGAACCGTATTCTCGCCACCCAGCGCGACTTTTCGCCTTCGCAGCTGGTGGAAGCCTCCAATTACATCAACGCGCATTTCGCGGGCCTCTCGTTCGACGAAGTGCGCCGCCGCCTGCGCGAGGAAATCGACGAGCTGCGTGGCGACATGACCTCGCTGATGCACGCGGCCGTCACCGCGAGCACCGACGAATCCGACACCGGCGAGACCGTGCTGATCTCGGGCGAGCGCAATCTGCTCGAAGTCGCCGATCTTTCGTCGGACATGGCGCGGCTGCGCAAGCTTTTCGATGTGTTCGACCAGAAGACCAGCCTCCTTCAGTTGCTCGACGTGTCGAGTCACGCGGCGGGCGTGCAAATTTTCATTGGCGGCGAATCGACTCTGGTGCCAATCGAGGAAATGAGCGTCGTCACCGCGCCGTACGAGGTCAACGGCAAGATCGTCGGCACGCTCGGCGTGATCGGACCGACCCGCATGGCCTACAACCGCGTGATTCCGATCGTGGACATCACCGCGCGGCTGTTGTCCATGACACTCAGCCAGCAGTAGTCCCTCGCGTTGCGCGGCGCTGCCGTCATCGCAGCCGTGCCGGCCATGATGCGCGAACGGGTGGCGTCTGCCAATCGTCCGAATGGCCAGGGTCCGGCGGCGCCGGGCCGAACCCGCGCCGCTATAATGAATCTCCATTGAATCGACTCGCCGCTTGAAGCGGTGATCTCTGCTGCCTATGCGCTTCGACCTCGAGCGGCCCTCACAGAACGCCACGTCGCATCGCGTCGCCGTGTTGCTGATCAATCTCGGCACGCCCGACGCGCCGACGCCGCGCGCGGTGCGCCGCTATCTCGCGCAGTTCCTCTCCGATCCTCGCGTGGTCGAAATTCCCGCGCTGCTGTGGCAGCTGATTCTGCGTCTGCTGATCCTGCCGTTTCGCGGCCGCAGCTCCGCCAAGAAGTACGCGGCGGTGTGGATGCCCGAGGGCTCGCCGCTGCGCGTCCATACCGAAAAGCAGGTCGAGGGCTTGCGCCATCTGCTGCAAGTCAACGACTACACGGTGCTGGTCGACTACGCGATGCGCTACGGCACGCCCGGGATTCCGGCGATGCTGAACCAGCTGAAGCTCGCGGGCGCCGAGCGCGTGCTGCTGATGCCGATGTATCCGCAGTATTCGGCGTCGACCACCGCGACCGCGTTCGACGAAGCCTTTTCCGCGCTCAAGCGCATGCGCAACCAGCCGGAAATCCGCACGGTGCGCCAGTACGCCGATCACCCGGCGTATATCGCGGCGCTCGCCGCTCAGGTGCGTCACCACTGGCATCTGCACGGCCGCCCCGATTTCGCGGCGGGCGACAAGCTCGTGCTGAGTTTCCACGGCGTTCCCAAGCGCACACTCGACCTCGGCGACCCATATCACGAGCAATGCCAGCAGACCGGCGCGCTGCTGATGCAGGCGCTCGAATTGACGCCGGTCGAATGCCGCATCACGTTCCAGTCGCGCTTTGGCAAGGCCGAATGGCTGCAGCCCTATACAGCGCCGACGTTGAAGGAACTCGGCGCGGCAGGCGTGCGGCGTGCTGACGTGTTTTGTCCGGGTTTCACCGCCGACTGCCTTGAAACGATCGAGGAAATCGGCATGGAAGTGCGCGACGAATTTCTGCAGGCGGGTGGCAAGGAGTTTCACCGGATCGCCTGTCTGAACGCGTCGCAGCCCTGGGTTGCCGCGCTCGGCGAAATCGTCGCGCAGCATCTGCAGGGCTGGCCGGTGCAGGCGGTGCCGGTGCCGCACACGACAGGAGCTTGAATACGCAGATGAACTACCGTATTTCAACCGAACCGGGCGCGAAACTGCGCATCGACAAATGGCTGTGGGCCGCGCGCTTCTTCAAGACGCGTTCGCTGGCCGCGGATGCGGTCGACAAGGGACGGGTGCGGATCGGCGGCGCGGCCGTGAAGCCGGCCAAGGACGTGCGTGTCGGCGATCTGGTCGAAATCGAGATCGAGCGTTACGTGTGGCAGGTGGAAGTGCTGGGTGTGTGCGACGTGCGCGGCCCGGCGAGCGTGGCGCAGACGCTTTACGTTGAAACCGCGCAGAGCAAGGAGAAGCGGCAGGCCGAGCAGGAACGTCGCAAGGTGTATCACGAGCCGGCCGCCGCGCTGCACGGGCGACCGACCAAACGCGACCGGCGCACTATCGACAGATTTTCGGGTGGGAACTAAAAAACTGCTCGACCGTGGCATGTGCGCCACCGTACTCGGTGGTGTGGTCGTTGACCGCGCCGGACATGCAGATTGTCGTGGTGCCCGCGATCAGTACCAGTGCGACCACCCCGATTGCAACGGTCAGTTTCACGGTACTCCCCTCGATGGGCTGAAACGGGCTATCGGAACGACTGTCAGGTGTCGGTAAGGCTTACGTCAAATTAGGGTTAACGTGCGTTGCCGCTCCATGACTGGAGAATAGGTCAGTTGCGGGCTGCACTCAATCCCTATCTGATTGCGCCACGTGAATGCTTGTTACGGCGCATTTCGCCTGCACGACGCTGGTGCGAAAAAACCTCGGAGCCGCTTGAAACGGCTATTTCAGACCCCAACTGGGGTCCGGTCTGGCGGATCGGCGCGAAGACACGTGTCGCGATTTTGCAAAGCACGAATCGTACTGTGTCGGAACGGCTTTTTCCGTCTTTGCTTTTACTTTTTAACGACTTTCAGCGACATGGAAAACACGCAAGAGAACCCGACGAGCCAGAATCCCACGCCCGCCGACGAAGCCGCGCGCCAGGCCGCCGAGGCGGCCGGGGCCGCTACTCAACAGCAGGACACCGGCGCCACCACTGAATCCGCCCAGGCAGCCGCTGAGCAGGCGCTGGCCGACGCTCAGGCGAAGATCGCCGAGTTGCAGGAAGACTTCCTGCGCGCGAAGGCCGAAACCGAAAACGTGCGCCGTCGCGCTCAGGAAGACGTCGCCAAGGCGCACAAGTTTGCGATCGAAAACTTCGCCGAGCATCTGCTGCCGGTGGTCGACAGTCTCGAGGCGGCCGTCGCCCATTCGTCCGACGACCTGCAGAAGGTCCGCGAAGGCGTCGAACTCACGCTGCGCCAGTTGAGCGGCGCGCTCGAGAAGGGCCGCGTCGTGGCCATCAATCCGGTCGGCGAGAAGTTCGACCCGCATCGCCATCAGGCCATTTCGATGGTGCCGGCCGACCAGGAGCCGAACACCGTCGTCGCGGTGCTGCAAAAGGGCTTCGTGATCGCGGATCGCGTGCTGCGTCCCGCGCTCGTGACCGTCGCCGCGCCGAAGTAAGCACGTCGACGCGCACCGCGAACGTTTGCGCCGGAGGCGTGTAGCTCGTCGCTTCGCCGCGCCCCGCGCCGCAAAACATTCAGTCGATTCAGGCACTTCCGGCGAACCACGCCGGGGGCGCCGTGCAAGTTGACGGAGCGGGCTCCAAGCAAGGATTCGCGAGCCCGCCCCGTGATTGAAAAAAATTAAAGACCGCATCGCAATAGAGGTCTTGAAAACGATGTGGCCGCACTTATTTTGAGTGCAGGTAGGAATTGAGAGCGGATCGTCCCGCCGCCAGATGGGCCAACCGGGCGCTTTCCGCAGCGATCAAAGTCAGGAGATTTGTAAAAATGGGCAAAATCATCGGCATCGACCTCGGCACGACCAACTCGTGCGTGGCGATCATGGAAGGCAACTCGGTCAAGGTCATCGAGAACTCGGAAGGCGCGCGCACCACGCCGTCGATCATCGCTTACATGGAAGACAGCGAGATCCTGGTCGGCGCGCCGGCCAAGCGTCAGTCGGTCACGAACCCGAAGAACACGCTGTTCGCGGTCAAGCGCCTGATCGGCCGTCGCTTCGAAGAGAAGGAAGTGCAGAAGGACATCGGCCTGATGCCCTACAAGATCATCAAGGCCGACAACGGCGACGCATGGATCGAAGTGCGCGACCAGAAGCTCGCGCCGCCGCAAATTTCCGCCGAAGTGCTGCGCAAGATGAAGAAGACCGCTGAGGACTACCTCGGCGAGACCGTCACGGAAGCCGTGATCACGGTGCCGGCGTACTTCAACGACAGCCAGCGTCAGGCCACCAAAGATGCAGGCCGCATCGCCGGTCTGGAAGTGAAGCGGATCATCAACGAACCGACCGCAGCCGCATTGGCATTCGGCCTGGACAAGGCTGAAAAGGGCGACCGCAAGATCGCCGTGTTCGACCTCGGCGGCGGCACGTTCGACATCTCGATCATCGAAATCGCGGACGTCGACGGTGAAATGCAGTTCGAAGTGCTGTCCACGAACGGCGATACGTTCCTCGGCGGTGAAGACTTCGACCAGCGCATCATCGACTACATCATCGGCGAGTTCAAGAAGGAACAGGGCGTCGATCTGTCGAAAGACGTGCTCGCGCTGCAGCGCCTGAAGGAATCGGCTGAAAAGGCCAAGATCGAGCTGTCGTCGAGCCAGCAGACCGAAATCAACCTGCCGTACATCACGGCCGACGCGTCGGGTCCGAAGCACTTGAACCTGAAAATTACGCGTGCGAAGTTGGAAGCGCTGGTTGAAGAACTGATCGAACGCACCATCGAGCCGTGCCGCGTGGCCATCAAGGACGCAGGCGTGAAGGTCGGCGAAATCGACGACGTGATCCTGGTCGGCGGTATGACCCGTATGCCGAAGGTGCAGGAAAAGGTGAAGGAGTTCTTCGGCAAGGACCCGCGCCGTGACGTGAACCCGGACGAAGCCGTGGCCGTTGGTGCCGCGATCCAGGGCCAGGTTCTGTCGGGCGACCGCAAGGACGTGCTGCTGCTCGACGTGACCCCGCTGTCGCTCGGCATCGAAACGCTCGGCGGCGTGATGACGAAGATGATCAACAAGAACACCACGATCCCGACCAAGCACGCACAGGTCTACTCGACGGCTGACGACAACCAGAGCGCCGTGACGATCAAGGTGTTCCAGGGCGAACGCGAAATGGCAGCGGGCAACAAGCTGCTCGGCGAGTTCAACCTCGAAGGCATTCCGCCGGCACCGCGCGGCGTGCCGCAGATCGAAGTGAGCTTCGACATCGACGCGAACGGCATTCTCCACGTCGGCGCGAAGGACAAGGCGACCGGCAAGGAAAACCGCATCACGATCAAGGCGAACTCGGGTCTGTCCGAAGCCGAAATCGAGAAGATGGTGAAGGACGCCGAAGCGAACGCGGAAGAAGATCACAAGCTGCGTGAGCTGGCCGACGCCCGCAACCAGGGTGACGCACTGGTCCACAGCACGAAGAAGGCGCTGACCGAGTACGGCGACAAGCTCGAAGCGGGCGAGAAGGACAAGATCGAAGCCGCGTTGAAGGAACTCGAGGACACGCTGAAGAGCGGCTCGAGCGACAAGGCTGCGATCGAAGCGAAGATCGAAGCAGTGGCCACGGCCTCGCAGAAGATGGGCGAGAAGATGTACGCCGACATGCAGGCTGCGCAAGGTGCCGAAGCGGCAGCGGGCGCGGCGGGCGGTGCCGGTGCATCGGCGGGCGCGAGCCAGCAGGCCGACGACGTGGTCGACGCTGAGTTCAAGGAAGTGAAGAAGGACTAAAGCCAGGTCGGCATCCGACCGTAAAGCCGTGTACAGCGATGTGCGCGGCCCGGCTGCACGAGATCGGCGCCCTTGGGGCGCCTTGAGTGCAAGAGCGGTTTTTCGCGCCTGGCGAGCCTTTTGGGCTCTCCGGGCACGTTCGTTTTATGGAGGGCGTTGTTTTGAACCGTGCCCTGGCGCGGCGCAGACAGCGGCCGGACGAGTCGTGAGACTCCACAGCATTCACAAGGAGCTACCGCGTCGCTTTGCGCGGCGGCGTTGAACCGATATGGCGAAACGGGATTACTACGAGGTTCTGGGCGTCGCAAAGAACGCGAGCGACGACGAAATCAAGAAGGCTTATCGCAAGCTCGCGATGAAGCACCACCCCGACCGCAATCCGGGCAACAAGGATGCGGAAGAGCATTTCAAGGAGGTGAAGGAAGCCTATGAAATGCTGTCGGATTCGCAAAAGCGCGCCGCGTACGATCAGTACGGTCACGCGGGCGTCGATCCGAACATGGGCGGGGCCGGTGCGCAAGGTTTCGGCGGCTTTGCCGACGCATTCGGCGACATCTTCGGCGACATCTTCGGCCAGGCGGCCGGCGCCGGCGCACGCGGAGGCGGTCGCGCGGGCCCGCAGGTGTATCGCGGCGCCGATCTGCGCTACAGCATGGAAATCACGCTCGAGCAGGCCGCGCACGGCTATGACACGCAGATCCGCGTGCCGAGCTGGGTTTCGTGCGAAGTCTGCCATGGCTCGGGCGCGAAGCCGGGCACCAAGCCGGAAACCTGCCCGACCTGTAGCGGCTCGGGTTCGGTGCGCATGTCGCAGGGCTTCTTCAGCATCCAGCAGACTTGCCCGAAGTGCCACGGCAGCGGCACCTACATCCCCGATCCGTGCAATCACTGCCACGGCGCGGGCAAGGTGAAGGAAACCAAGACGCTCGAAGTGAAGATCCCGGCCGGTATCGACGACGGCATGCGTATCCGCTCGGCCGGCAACGGCGAGCCGGGCATCAACGGCGGTCCGTCGGGCGATCTGTACGTCGAGATTCATATCAAGCAGCACTCGGTGTTCGAGCGTGACGGCGACGATCTGCATTGCCAGATGCCGATCCCGTTCACCACCGCGGCGCTTGGCGGCGATATCGAAGTGCCGACGCTCGCCGGTCGCGCGACCTTCACCGTGCCGGAAGGCACACAGTCGGGCAAGACGTTCCGCTTGCGCGGCAAGGGCATCAAGGGACTGCGTTCGAGCATCGCCGGTGATCTGTACGTGCATGTGCAGGTCGAAACGCCGGTCAAGCTCACCGAAGCGCAGCGCGATCTGCTCAAGCAGTTCGAAAAGGCGCTCGTGGAAGGCGGTGCGCGGCATAGTCCGCAAAGCAAGAGCTGGTTCGATCGGGTGAAGAGCTTTTTCGATTGATCTGATTTGGCGGTCAGCATGACGGTGGACAGGCGCGGCGCGGTGTTCGCGCTGCTTGACGATTGCGGTGCAACGGCGGCGCGTCCGTCGAGCCGCTTGTACACGGGTTTCGTGCTCGAGCGGGTCTGCACCGAGGCGGCGCAGCTCGAAGCCGTGTGCGACAGCGTCGCGGCCGATACCCGCAACGGTCTGCACGCCGTCGTGCTGGCCGACTATGAATTTGGCCGTGCGCTCGTCGGTATCGACAAGCTCCGGTCCACTGAAACGCAGCGTGGCAATGCCACGCTGCGTTTTTTATTGTTCGAACGCTGTGCGAAGCTTTCGCGCGACGAGGTCGACGCGTGGCTGATGACGCGGGACAACGGTGCGCCGGAGCCGTCGGTCGCGGGCACGGCGAACGTGCGCGAGAGCGTCGATCGCGCCGAGTTCGACGCGGCGATCGACGCGATTCACGCCGCGCTGCGCGCGGGCGATTCCTATCAGGTCAACTACACGTACCGCCTCGGCTTCGACGTGTTCGGCTCGCCGCTCGCGTTCTATCGGCGTTTGCGCGCGCGCCAGCCGGTGTCGTTCGGCGCGCTGATCGCGTTGCCCGACGATGCATGGGTGCTGTCGTGTTCGCCCGAACTGTTCGTCGAGAAGCACGGCCCGACGTTGCGCGCGCGGCCGATGAAGGGCACGGCGCCGCGCTCGCAAGATCCTGCCATCGACCGCGGCAACGCCGAGTTCCTCGCCACCGATCTGAAGAACCGCGCGGAGAACGTGATGATCGTCGATCTGTTGCGCAACGATCTGTCGCGGGTCGCGCGGATCGGCTCGGTCAACGTGCCGGCGCTTTTTACGGTCGAACCGTATGCGTCGGTGTGGCAGATGACGTCGACAGTGGAGGCGACGTTGCTCGACCGCACCTCGTTCGCGGCGATCCTGCGCGCGCTGTTTCCCTGCGGATCGATTACCGGTGCGCCGAAGCATCGCACGATGCAGTTGATCGACGAACTGGAAAGCACGCCGCGCGGACTTTATACCGGCGCGATCGGCTGGCTCGATGCGCCGGACGGTGATCACGATTGCGGCGACTTCTGCATGTCGGTCGCGATCCGCACGCTGACATTGACTTCGTCGACGGCGCAAGTGGGCGGCACGGACTGTCTGCGCGGCAGCATGGGCATCGGCGCGGGCATAGTGCTCGACAGTGTGGCCGCCGATGAGCACGAGGAGTGTCGATTGAAAGCACGTTTTCTGACCGGCGCCGAGCCGGGCTTCGAACTGTTTGAAACGATGTACGCGACGCGGGAAGATGGCGTGCGGCATGTCGAGCGGCATTTGCGGCGCTTGTCGTCGAGCGCCGCGACGCTTGGCTTCGAGTTCGATGAAGCGCGCGTTCGCGCGGAGATCTCAGCGCGGTGCGCCACGCTGCCGGCACAGACGCCGCATCGTATGCGGCTTGCTTTGAGCAAAAGCGGTGTGACCCAGATCACCGCTGCGATGCTTACGCCGTTGGCGGATGCGATCGTTGGGGTTCTGCTCGGCCCCGAAGCTAAGTTCGCGCCGACCCAAGCCGCCGATCCGCTGCTGCGCCACAAGACCACGCGCCGCGCCGACTACGACCGCGGCTGGCGCGAAGCCGAGGCGAACGGCGCCTTCGATACGCTGTTCTTCAACGAACGGGGCGAACTGACCGAAGGCGGCAGATCGAACGTGTTCGTGAAGCTCGCGGGACGATGGTGGACCCCGCCGCTCGCGTCGGGCGTGCTTCCTGGCGTGATGCGAAGCGTGTTGCTCGAAGGGGCGTCGGGTCTGCAGGCAGGTGAGAAAGTGCTGACGCAGGAGGATGTGCTGAACGCCGAAGCGCTGCTCGTGTGCAACGCGTTGCGCGGCGCGATTCCCGCACGGGTTGTTGCTTAGAGCGCTGACAGAAACCGGAAAATGCCGCGCGCCCGCGCGGCCAACAAGCATCAGAACGTGTGCTCGGCGCCCGGAAACGTGCCGTCTTTCACCGCCCGCACATAGGCCTCGACGGCCGCCTGAATGTTCGGCTGCCCCTGCATGAAATCTTTCACGAAGCGCGGCCGCTTGCCGGGGAAAATCCCGAGCATGTCGTGCAGCACGAGCACCTGACCCGAGCAGTCGAGGCCCGCGCCGATGCCGATCGTCGGAATGCGCAGTTGCCTCGTGACCTCGCCCGCGAGTTGAGCGGGGATCGCTTCCATCAACAATGATTGCGCGCCGGCGGCCTGCATCGCGAGCGAATCTCGCAGCAGCTGGCTCGCGCCCGCTTCGGTCTTGCCCTGCACCTTGAAGCCGCCGAATGCATGTACCGACTGCGGCGTCAGACCCACGTGCGCGCATACTGGAATCGAGCGTTCGACCAGAAACCGCACCGTGTCCGCGAGCCATTCGCCGCCTTCGAGCTTGACCATCTGCGCGCCCGCGCGCATCAGTTCGACCGAACTCCTGAACGCATCTTCCCGCGTGCCGTAGGTGCCGAACGGCAGGTCAGCCATGATCAACGCCGACGGCCGAGCACGCGCGACGCTCGCCGTGTGATACGCGATGTCCGCAAGCGTCACCGGCAGCGTGGTCGCCTGGCCTTGCAGCACGTTGCCGAGCGAGTCGCCGATCAGCAGCACGTCGACGCCCGCGCGATCGAGCAGCGCGGCGAAGCTCGCGTCGTAGCAGGTGAGCATCGCGATCTTTTCGCCGGCGTCGCGCATTGCCTGCAGTTTCGGCACGGTGATCGCGCTCCGGCTCGCTTCCTGCAAATAAGTCATGGTCAATCCAGTGAGAGAAATGAACTAGCCGCGCCGCTTACAGCGACGTGGCTTTGACAAAGAATTCCTTGCGTCCGCGCATCGTCTCGATGCGTTCGGCGAGCAGCGCAAGGTCCGCGTCGGAGTCGAGCGGATTCAGGTGTTCGGCGTTGACCGTCAGCACGGGCGTGCGGTCGTAGTGGTAGAAGAAGTCGTTGTACGCGTCGCACAGCGCGCGCAGATACGCATCGGAAATCTGTAGCTCCATCGGCACCGCGCGCTTCTGGATGCGCGCGAACAGCACCTCGGGGCTCGCCTGCAGATAGACGACGAAGTCCGGCTCCGGTGCACTGACGTCGAGCCGCGCGGCAAGCGCGCGGTACAGCTGCCACTCGTCTTCCTGCAAGGTCAGACGCGCGAAGATGTCGTTTCGCTGCGTGATGAAGTCGGCAATCAGCGGCGTGCCGCTCGCCTGCGCGGCGCTCACTTCCTGCGCCTGCTGCGCGCGTTGCAGCGCGAAGTGCAGCTGCACCGGCAGTGCGTAGCGCGCGGTGTCGCGATAGAAGCGTTCAAGAAACGGATTGTCTTGCGAGCGCTCGAACAGTTCGTGCATCGACCAGCGTTGCGCGAGGCGCCGCGCGAGTGAGGTTTTACCGACGCCGATCGGCCCCTCGATCGCGATATAGCCGAACGGCGGGCGCAGCTGCGGCGCGGTGACCGTGAGCGGCGGCGAACTCATTCGCAACGGCCTTTCTCGGCGGAATTACCGGCGAGTGCATTGAGCATCGGACACTGGCAGGGCCCCTTCACCTTCTCGATGCGCTGATCGCTGACGCTGTCGAGCAGCGCGGCGGCCCGGCCATGTTGCGGAATCACGATTGCCGCGTCGATCTCGACTAGCGGCACCAGCGCAAACGCGCGCTCGACGAGGCGTGGATGCGGCACGATCAGATCGGCTTCGTCGATCGATTGATCGCCGTACAGCAGGATGTCGAGATCGAGCGTGCGCGGCGCATTGCGGAACGGCCGTTCACGGCCGAACTGATGCTCGATCTTGTGACACAGCGCGAGCAGATGCCGCACGGGGAGCGTCGTTTCCAGCTTCACGACGCAATTGAAATAGTCGTCGCCGCCCGCGTCGATCGGGGCAGTGCGATATAGGCTCGATTTGGCGAGCACGGTGATGGTGTGCTGTTGTGCGAGGCACACCACCGCGTCTTTCAGGGTCTGGCGCGCGTCCCCGAGATTCGCGCCGAGGCCAAGATAAGCAACCGTCATGGCATAACTTCCTGCAACTATCGTTTCGACGGCTCTTCCGCGAACGCCGCGTCAGTCTTCGTGCGAGCCTTCGCGGCCTGCGTCGTTGTCCGTGCGTTCGGCGGACGAGCCGCCCTCCACCCCGTCACCCGATTTGCGGTTTCTGGCGCCACCGCGCCGCCGTCGTTTTCTGGGGCTCCGGTCCTTCCCGCCTTGCGTGAGCAATGCCTCGCGCGCGGCGGAGTCTCCTTCGATGAACTCCGTCCACCACGCACCAACCGACTCGTCGAGTTCGCCCGATGCGCAGCGCAACAGGAGGAAATCATACCCCGCTCTAAATCTTTGGTGTTCCAGCAGCTTCAGCGCGCTGCGGCCCGAGCGCTTTTCGAGGCGCAGCTGCAGACCCCAGATCTCGCGCATGTCGGCCGAGAAGCGCTTGTGGATCGCGAGCTTTTCGGTCTGCATGTCGAGCACTTCGTCCATCGCGCGATGCAGCGCGGGCACCGGATACTCGCCTTCGGCCTCGAACTTCTGCCAGCGCTGCTGCACGTCGTGCCACAACAGTGTCGCGAACAGGAAGCCCGGCGACACCGGCTTGCCGGCCAGCACGCGTGCATCTGTATTAGAGAGTGCCAGAGAAATGAATTTTTCGCCGGTCGGCTGTTCGAGCACCACGTCGAGCAGCGGCAGCAGCCCGTGATGCAGGCCTTCCTGGCGCAGCCGCTTCAGGCACGCGAGCGCGTGACCCGACAGCATCAGCTTCAGCATTTCGTCGAACAGACGCGCGGCGGGCACGTTGTTGATCAGATCGGCCATCTTCTCGATCGGCGCGCGCGTGGCGTCGTCGATGTCGAAGTCGAGCTTGGCAGCGAAGCGCACAACGCGCAGCATGCGCACCGGGTCCTCGCGATAGCGCGTGGCCGGGTCGCCGATCATGCGCAACAGGCGCGTGCGCATGTCGGCCATGCCGTTGTGGTAATCCAGCACGGTTTGCGTGGCCGGATCGTAGTACATCGCGTTGATCGTGAAGTCGCGGCGGGTGGCGTCCTCGTGCTGTTCGCCCCACACGTTGTCGCGCAGCACGCGGCCGCTCGCGTCCACTGCGTGGGTGCGGCGGTCGAGCTCGTCGCGCTTAAGACGCTTCGGCGGCGCCGCGTCGGCCGCGGGCGGATCGACCAGCGCGCGGAACGTCGAGGTCTCGATGATTTCCTGGCCGAACTGCACGTGCACGATCTGGAAGCGCCGGCCGATGATGCGCGCGCGGCGGAACAGCTTCTGCACCTGTTCGGGCGTCGCGTCGGTCGCGACGTCGAAGTCTTTCGGCTTCACGCCGAGCAGCAGGTCGCGCACCGCTCCGCCGACGATGAACGCGCGAAAGCCCGCCTGTTGCAAGCCCTCGGTCACGCGGATCGCATTGCGCGAGATCAGCGTGGGGTCGATGCCATGCACGTCGTGCGGAATGATGACGGGTACGTCCGGTTCGCGCGGCGCTTGTGCGGCGGCAGCGGCGGTGGATTTGCGACGCGGCCGCGCGGCCGTGCCGGAAGCGGACTTGCCGCGCGCCGGCGGCTTGTCATTGGCGTTGCCGTCGACGCTGGCGGCGGAGAGCGTGTCGTCAGCGCTCGCCGCGTCCTGGCCGAAGAGCTTGCGGATGAGTTTCTTGATCACGAGGGTTGGAAGAGTTCGAGGATGCGCCAGCCTTTGGCCTGCGCATGGGCGCGCAACGTGTCGTCCGGATTGGTCGCGATGGGATCGGTGACTTTTTCGAGCAGCGGGATGTCGTTGTGCGAGTCGCTATAGAAATAGCTGTGCTCGAAGTCGCTCCACGTCTTGCCGAGCGACGCGAGCCACATTTCGGTGCGCACGATCTTGCCTTCCTTGTAGCTCGGCGTACCGGTCGGGCGGCCGGTGTACGCGCCGTGCGGATCGCCGCCGACGGTCTCCGCCTCGCACGCGATCAGCGTATCGACGCCGAACGCCTGGGCGATGGGACGCGTGATGAATTCGTTGGTCGCCGTGACGACGCAGCACAGGTCGCCCGCTTCGCGATGCTGTTTCACGAGCTCGATCGCCACCGGCTGAATGGCCGGCGTGATGACTTCGTGCATGTACTGCGCGTGAAAGTCGGCGAGCTGCGCGCGCGTGTACTTCGCGAGCGGCGTCAGCATGGCGATCAGATAAGCGTGAATGTCGAGCTTGCCGGTCTTGTAGTCGGCGTAGAAGCGGTCGTTTTCACGGGCGAAATTTTCGGCGTCGACCATACCTTTTTTCACCATGAAGCGGCCCCATTCGTGGTCGCTGTCGGTGGGAATGAGCGTGTGGTCGAGATCGAAGAGTGCGAGATTAGCCATGGGGGCCTATTTTACTTGAAGCCGGAAGAGCGGCGTGTGAACCCGGCGTGGTGGCGGGGTCGGGCGACGCGAGCATCGTGCGCAACAGCGGCAGCGTGACCGCGCGTTTCTGTTCGAGCGAGAAGCGGTCGAGCGCGTCGAGCAGCGCCATCAGGCTCGGCATGTCGCGGCGAAAGTGCGTGAGCAGGTAGGCCGGCACGTCGTCGGCGAGCATGATGCCGCGCTCGCGCGCCGCGCGTTTCAGTACCGCGGCCTTCGCGTCGTCGGGCAGCGGCGCGAGGTGAAACACGAGACCCCAGCCGAGCCGCGTGCGCAAATCCTCGCGCACCGTCATGCCGATCGGCGCCGCGTTGCCCGCGGCGACGAGCGCGCTGGTCGGATGCGCGCGCACTTCGTTGAACAGGTTGAACACGGCGATCTGCTGTGCGGCCGACAGCGCGTCGCAGTCGTCGATCGCGTAGAGCGCGACGCGCGGATCGAAGCTGAAGGCGGCGAGGCTGCTTTGCGGACCGGCGAAGCGCGCATGTCCCGGCGGCGCTTCGTGCACGAGCGCCTGCAGCAGGTGCGTGCGGCCGCTGCCCGCTTCGCCCCAGATGTAGAAGGTGCGATCGGCGACCGGTCCGGAGGCGAGCGCGTCGTCGAGCTCACGCAGACGCGTGACCAGCTCGGCGTTCGCGCCGGCGAAGAAATTGTCGAATGTCGATGGCGGCGGGGTGCCGAGATCGAGCGTCAGTTGACGAAGCACAGTAGGTTAATGCCGAAAATGAGGCTCGAGCCGCGAGTGGCCCGGACCTCGGGGCCTGGAACGTTGCCAGGCGCTTAGTTGTCGTGAAGCGTGCTCGCCGGGTCGTGAGGCCGAGCGTCGCGAAGCGCGGCGGACGGAATTGCGCGGGGCGGCAGCGCTGGAATCGGGGTGTCGTGTGGCAAAGTCGTTTCCAGGATTTCGTCGGAACGCGCGAATTCCAGCCAGGCGGCCAGCATCGGGTAAAATCGCATTTTACCGACCTTCGAGCTTTTCCCCATGAATCAACCGAAATCCGCCCAGCCTTCAACCGATTCGGCCCAAGGTTTGTCGTATCGCGACGCCGGCGTGGACATCGATGCGGGCGACGCCCTCGTCGACGCCATCAAGCCCTTTGCCAAGAAGACCCTGCGCGACGGCGTGCTGGGCGGCATCGGTGGATTCGGCGCGCTGTTCGAAGTGCCGAAGAAGTACAAGGAACCGGTGCTCGTGTCCGGCACCGACGGCGTCGGCACCAAGCTGCGTCTCGCGTTCCAGCTGAACAAGCACGACACGGTAGGCCAGGATCTGGTCGCGATGAGCGTCAACGACATCCTCGTGCAAGGCGCCGAGCCGCTGTTCTTCCTCGACTATTTCGCGTGCGGCAAGCTCGATGTCGGCACGGCGGCGACCGTCGTGAAGGGCATTGCGCAGGGCTGCGAGCTGTCGGGCTGCGCGTTGATCGGCGGCGAAACCGCGGAGATGCCGGGCATGTATCCGGACGGCGAATACGATCTGGCTGGTTTCGCGGTCGGCGCGGTCGAAAAGAGCAAGATCATCGACGGCAGCAAGATCGCCCCGGGCGACGTGGTGCTCGGGCTCGCGTCGAGCGGCATCCATTCGAACGGCTTTTCGCTGGTGCGCAAGATCATCGAGCGCGCCAATCCCGATCTGAACGCGGACTTCGACGGCCGCTCGCTCGCCGACGCGCTGATGGCGCCGACGCGCATCTACGTGAAGCCGCTGCTCGCGCTGATGCAGCAGCTCGAGGTGAAGGGCATGGCGCACATCACGGGCGGCGGCTTGGTCGAGAACATTCCGCGCGTGCTGCGCGAGGGTCTGACGGCCGAGCTCGATCATCGCGCGTGGCCGCTGCCGCCGCTGTTCTCGTGGCTGCAGAAGCACGGCGGTGTCGCCGATGCGGAAATGCACCGCGTATTCAACTGCGGTATCGGGATGGCGGTGATCGTGTCGGCGGCGGATGCCCAAGCGGCGATCGGTCTGCTGTCCGCGGCGGGCGAGCAGGTCTGGAAGATCGGCACGGTCCGTGAAAGCGCGGCAGGTGAAGCGCAGACGGTCGTGGTCTAACGATTGACGCGGGTTCGCGTGGCGTGCCGCAACGGCGCGCCGCGCGGGCTTCGAATCCTTTGCTTCACAACTTCCACTTCAAATCCCCGCTTTACATCCCTCCGCTTCCCTCACGCTGATCGTCGCCTCAAACCAGCGTCTCGATCAACTCCACCACCCGCGCCGTCGCGTGCGGATCGCAGCAATCCACCACCTGTCTCTCCGGCATGCTGCGCAGCCACGTGAGTTGCCGCTTGCAGAGTTGCCGCGTCGCGAAGATGCCCTTGTCGCGCATGGTCCGATAATCGACCGCGCCATCGAGGTATTCCCACACCTGCCGATAGCCGACGCAGCGCATCGACGACATCTCGGGCAGCAGGTCGCCGCGCGCGCGCAGCTTCACCACTTCATCGATGAACCCGTGCGAGAGCATCGCATCGAAGCGCTGCTCGATGCGCGCGTGCAGCACGCCACGCTCGGACGGCTCCAGCGCGACCGGCACGAAGCGCCATGCCGACGCGGCGTCGTCGGTGCGCGCAGGCGCGGCCAGCAGCGCCGACATCGGCTGGCCGGTCAGCATGAACACCTCCAGCGCGCGCTGGATGCGCTGCGAGTCGTTCGGCGCGAGGCGCGCGGCCGTGACCGGGTCGAGCGCGGCGAGCCGCGCGTGAAGCGCGGGCCAGCCGTCACGGGCGGCGTCGGCGTCGAGCGTCGCGCGTACTTCGGCATTGGCTCCGGGCAGGTCGTTGAGCCCCTGCGTGAGCGCCTTGTAGTACAGCATCGTGCCGCCGACCAGCAGCGGCAGCCGCCCGCGCGCGTGAATCTCACCGACGAGCCGCAGCGTATCGGCGCGAAACTGCGCGGCAGAGTACGAGTCGGCCGGATCGACGATATCGATCAGATGATGCGGCGCGACCGCGCGTTCTTCCGCGGTCGGTTTCGCGGTGCCGATGTCCATCTCGCGATAGACGAGTGCCGAATCCACGCTGATGATTTCGACCGGCCGCCGCGCGGCGAGGGCGAGCGCCGCTGCAGTCTTGCCGGACGCGGTCGGGCCGAGCAGGCACGGGATGAGGGTAGGGCGTGACGTCATGGGAAAGCGGGCGCGCGGCGCAACGGTGTGATCGAACGCGGCGCGTTACTGGCCGCGCATGAACAGCCGATCGAGATCGGCCAGCGTCAGCTGATACCAGGTCGGACGCCCGTGGTTGCACTGGTCGGCGCGCTCGGTCGCTTCCATCTGGCGCAACAGCGCGTTCATTTCGTCGAGCGTCAGACGCCGGTTCGCGCGCACCGCGTGATGGCACGCGAGCGTGCCGAGTAGTTCGTGCTGACGCTCGGTCAGCACCCGCGAGCCGCCGAACGCGTGCAGGTCGGACAGCACCGCACGCGCGAGCGCTTGCAGGTCGGCGTCCTTCAGCAACGCCGGGACCGCGCGGATCGCGAGCGTGGTCGGTGACAGCACCGCGAGGTCGAAGCCGAGCGCATCGAGTGTGTCGCGCTCTTCCTCGACCGTGCCGATTTCGACCGGATCGGCCTGCATCGTCTGCGGAATCAGCAGCGGCTGCACGGCGATCGCGTGGTCGGCGAGCGCGTTCTTGAACTGCTCGTACAGGATGCGCTCGTGCGCGGCATGCATGTCGACGATCACGAGCCCGTGGCGGTTCTGCGCCAGCACGTAGATGCCGTGGATCTGGCCGAGCGCGAAGCCGAGCGGCTGGTCGTCGGTGGCGTCGAATGCGGGAGAAGCCGGACGCGACGCGAACGATGCCGCGTCGTACGGCGACGTCGTTTCGCTCGCCGAGTCGCGCGCTTCGAACAGCGACGCGCCTTCGACCCGGCCCGCGAGCGGGTCTTTGCGGCCGAACAGCGCGTCGTAACCGGCGAGCGGTTGCGCGACCGGCAGCGTGCCTTGCGTCATGCGCGCCTGGCGCATCCACGTGTTGCCGGGCTGCGAGGCGCCGAAGCTGCTGAAGCCGCTGCCGCCGCCAAAGCTGCCACGGCTTCCGGCGTCGAAGCCCGCGCCACTCGAAACACCGGCGCCCGCGCCAATGCCGTCGCCTACGCCGCTTGTGCTACCCAGCGGCGTCGAACCAAATGAAGCCGGTCCACCGGCCGACGGCTCCAGATGCGCCGCATGCCCGCCCGCCGTCGTTTCCGGCGACGCGCCCGCGTGCCGCGCGAGCGCGCGCTGCACCGCATGGAACACGAACTGGTGGATCGAGCGCGAATCACGGAAACGCACCTCGATTTTCGACGGATGCACGTTCACGTCGACGCCCTCGGGCGGCAGATCGAGGAACAGAACGTACGACGGATAACGCTCACCGTGCAGCACGTCTTCATACGCGGCGCGTACCGCGTGCGTGAGCAGCTTGTCCCGCACGAAGCGGCCGTTGACGAAGAAATACTGTTGATCGGCGCGGCCGCGGCTCGCGGTCGGCAGACCGGCGCAGCCGTAGATCGCGAGCGGACCAGCGGATTCGTCGAGCGGCAGATGGGCGGTCGCGAACGTATCGCCGAGAATCTTCGCGACGCGTGCGGGCGGCTCGCTCGCGTTCCAGTGTTCGACGGCCTTGCCGTTGTGCAGCACCGAGATCGCGACGTCCGGCCGCGCGAGAGCGGCGCGGCGGATCTGTTCGAGACAGTGGCCGAGTTCGGTCTGTTCGCTTTTCAGGAATTTGCGGCGCGCGGGCGTGTTGAAGTACAGCTCGCGGACTTCGATCGTCGTGCCTTGCGTGCCGGCGGCGGGACTCAGCACGCCGGTTTCCGCATCGATGCGCACCGCGTGCGGCACGTCGGCGGTGCGGCTCGTGATGCTCATCTGCGCGACCGACGCAATCGACGCGAGCGCCTCACCTCGGAATCCGAGCGTCGCGACCGCTTCGAGCTCGGCAAGCGAGCGGATCTTGCTGGTCGCGTGGCGCGTCAGTGCGAGCACGAGTTCGTTCTCGGGGATGCCGCAGCCGTCGTCGGTGATGGAGATGCGTTTGACTCCGCCTTCGTCGAGCAGGATGCGCAGCGTTTGCGCGCCCGCGTCGAGCGCATTCTCGAGCAGCTCCTTGACCACCGACGCCGGCCGCTCGACCACTTCGCCGGCGGCGATCTGGCTGATCAGTTGATCGGGGAGCGGCTGGATCGCGCGCAGCGGACGCGGCGCGGGCGCCGCGCGGGAGGCGTCGGAGGGTGCGGCCGCGGCCGCGGTGCCCGCAGGCGTTTCGGAGAATTCGGACATGGCGAAATTATAGCGACTCGGCGCATGCCGCCCGCGCCTGTGCCCAATCCGCAGTTTTTTAATCGACCCGAGGCACTTTCTGTATCATGTCGCGGTCAATTCGCAGCGGTCGGCCCGCCGCTTGCTGACCTGTTATTGGGTCGCGCGTTGGCCGTTTCCCTCTACGCAAACAATGGCTTATAAGGACACTCCTTGGATACGTTGCTACATTTCGCCAACCTTGTCCTACACATCGACAAGTTCCTCGGGGACTTCATCCAGGTGTATGGCACGTGGGTGTACGCGGTGCTATTCGCAATCGTGTTCGCAGAAACTGGGCTCGTGGTTCTGCCGTTTCTGCCGGGCGACTCGCTGCTGTTCATCGGCGGCGCGTTCTGCGCGGCCGGGCAGATGCATCTCGGGCTGCTGATCCTGTTGCTGCTGGTGGCGGCGATCGGCGGCAATACGGTCAACTATCTGATCGGCCGTGCGATCGGACCGCGCGTGTTCAATTCCCACATTCCGGTGCTCGAGCGCTTTCTCGATCGTGCCGCGCTGCAGAAGACTCACGATTTCTATGAGAAACACGGCGGCAAGACGATCGTACTCGCGCGTTTCATCCCGGTCGTGCGGACCTTTGCGCCGTTCGTCGCCGGTGCGTCGTCGATGACCTGGAGCCGCTTCCAGATGTTCAACGTCGTCGGCGCGCTGTCATGGGTGCTGCTGCTCGTGCTGCTCGGCTATTTCTTCGGCAACATCCCGTTCATCCGTCAGTATCTGAATGTGATCGTGCTGGTCGGTATCGGCGCGGCAATCGTGCCGGTCGTGCTCGCCGCGTTGTGGAAGATGCTGCGCAAGAATGACGCGAACGCGAGTACGCGTTGACGGACTGTTGCCGGCTGTAGTTCGGGCTTGGAAAACCAGAAGGCGTCGCGAATCTCGCGACGCCTTTTTTCATCCGCGGTGCCGACGACGCGTGCGGGCTTCGCGAGCACGTTAGATCACATCAATCGCGCGTGATCGCGCGCGGTGCGAGCGGCGTTTCCGGCGTCGGATAGCCGGCTTCCTTAAAGGTCTGCACGATCGCGCGATTGGTATCGAAGTAGACCTGCCAGTAGTTCTGGTTGGACGAGTAAGGGCGCACGCACAGCAACGGTCCTTCCGGCGTGAAGCTCAAGACCTCGATGTCCGGCGCGGGGTTTTCGGACACGTTCGGAATCTTCGCGACGGCGGCTTTCAGACGCGCGATCGCATCGGTCGGATCGACGCCGTTGGCGATCTTCGCGGTCAGCTCGACGCGCCGGAACGGCAGCACGCTGTAGTTCGAGATCGTGTCGGAAAAAATCTTGTTGTTGCCGACGATGGTCATCACGTTGTCCGGTGTGACGATCGTCGTGCCGAACAGGCCCAACTCGGTGACGGTGCCTGTGACTCCCGCGGCCGTGACGAAATCGCCGACCTTGAACGGTCGCAGCACCTGCATGAACACGCCGGCCGCGAAGTGCGCGAGCAAGCCGCCCCACGCCGTACCGATGGCGAGGCCGAGACCGGCGAGCAACGCGGCGAACGACGTTGTCTGCACACCGAAGATTTGCAGGATCGCAAGGACCAGCAGCAGGTTCAGCAACGCGCCGAGAATCGACGCGAGGTAGTGCGCGAGCGTCGGATCGACCTTGCCGTTGCGTGCGAGCACCTTGCGCAACAGGTTGGAGATCAGCCCGATGACCCAGCGGCCGACGATCCACAGCACGATTGCGCCGATCACCTTGGTGCCGATGTCGATGCCCCGGGTCATGATGAATGCACGTGCGGTTTCGATATCCAAGATGTTTCCTCGTTATAAGTTGTCATCAACGGATTGAACGACGGTGGTGCCATGACCCACAACGCGCGGTCTTCGGGAGTTATAGCCGACGGCGCCCGCATTCGCAAGGACCGTTCCTGCACTGCTCGCGGGCGGCAATTGAGAGACGAAAAATGGCCGATCGGAGTGGACCGGGACTACATGCGCAGCCGCGATTCGGAATACGGTGACGTTCGGATGACAACCGCGTCGTCCAGGTCGCTTTTTACGGCTCGCCTGCGCTTTAACATGCGATGCCACGAGAACGCGATCACGATTGCGAGTGCATATGCGCCAGCGCGCTGAAAAAATAATGTCGGCCGGACGAATTGTCCATAGCGACGCTGCGCGTCGGCGAATACGACAAACGTCAACGAGCCGTCGAGCACGCTCGCGACCAGCGCGAGCACGATGAAAATCACCGGGCCGCTCAACGTGGCGCCCGACCCGAGCCGGTTATACAGTCGACAGGTCATCGATACGATGGCGAGCAAGGCGAGGTTCGATAGCAGATCGAACAGAAAGTTGGTCATTATCGGTTCAATGAAAAAGCAATGCGCCGTGGGTTGCCGGAACGTATGCTCACGCAGGGTTCACACATGCCCCGCTGATTTGGCGGCGATCATTGCATATCTTTTCATCTCGATAAATAACCAGAAAAAGCGAGAGTCATGTCGCTCTTTCTTCCAAGCGCTTTTATTGGCAATTGGAATGTGAAAAGTTCTTTGCAAATTTATGGTGCTGCGACGGACTCCGAGCGCCGCGCGTCAGAAGCGATAAGAAATGCCGATCTGCAACGTCGGATACCATCGATAAGGCGAGACCTTATCGCGTAGTTGCTGCAATCCAGTGTTGATGATCCGCTGACTCATCTCCGGTCCCGCCGCCTGCGATAGTGCCGGCGACAGCGTGTACGAGGTCTTCGGAATGCCATAGGCGACACCGACATCGACCACGAGCCCCCAGCCTTTTCCTCTCGGGTGTAAGCCGTAGCCGATGCCGAGATAGGGCATCGCAGTCGGGTATCGGGCGGTCGCCGTCGCGTATTCGCCGGGAAAGGCCGGCGAGGCTTTGCCCTCGAATACGTACATGCCGTTGGTCGGAACCGAGTTGCCGCTGACTTCGTTGTCGGTCAGACGCAGGCCCGCGGTCACGCGAAAGCCGGTGCCGGCCCACGGAAAGAAATCGCCGTAGAGACCGCCCTGTCGTAGCCGTATGTCATCTTCGTAGCGATTGCCGCCGACCTCGAAGTTGTGCGACAGATTGATCGCGTTGAAGTCCGCATGTACGCCGAACCACGACGTGACGCTCCACGCCGCACCGACCCCGATGCCCAGCGTGCCGCCTTGCAGATAGACCTCCTGCGCATGCGACGTTTCGATCAGACACGGCAAAGCCAATACCCAGATTACCTTTCCAGCTTTCATGGGCACCCCCTGAGCGGCGGGGCAGTCCGATCGTTGCAGGACACGCGCGCCGTTTCGTCGTCTCTTCTTTGTTGCTTTCTTCGTTGTCGAACGCTCGAAGGCGTCGTGAAGCGATCATGCGAGCGGAAGGCGTAGACGGTCTGTGAGGTGCCGAACCATGCGATCCAATGAATAGGGTCGGAGGGGTGATGAAGCAGAAGAAGTCTTTAAGCTCGGGGAGCGTAACGATTCGCTCCAGACCGGTGCATGTGCAATCAATGATGCGTTGCAAACTCGGGACCGGCACTGTGGCGAAAACACCAAATCAACGTTGTTTAAATTTTGACAGGTCGCGCCACGCGTTTTTCCGTGCGAGGATCAAATGTCAATGTTCCTGACGTGAAGATCCAGTTACGGGGGCTCCATGAGTAGCATTCCGCTTATCTGGGCAGCGGTGCCGCATAACAGCGACGGTGTTGTCTTTCAGATCCAACTTGGCCGCGGACTTCAGCGCTTTCACGTGTCGCGGCGCGTGCTCGAGGATGTGTTCGAACTCGAGCGAAAAGCGTCCGACGCACGCCAACTCGAATTCTTCTATGTGCACGAGCAGCGCATTCTCGCGCGCGCCAGCGCAAAGCGTGCGACAGCTAGCTCGACAACCGTTTCATTACAACCCGCCGATTTCGGCGTGTCGAACGACAGCGAGCGTTGGGCGAGGCCGAGCGGCATCGCGCATGGGCTTATCTAGGCGAGGATTGGCGGCGGTAACTGCTTCGTCCGTGCCGAACTTCGATGACACCAGATAGATCCGATGCTGCTGCGCGCCGAGCACCATCGCTTTCGTCGATGGCACGCGCGGGCAGAAAAAGAAAAGGGCCGACATGCATTCGCATGTCAGCCCTCGAATCTTTTGGTAGGCCGTACGGGATTCGAACCTGTGACCAACGGATTAAAAGTCCGCTGCTCTACCAGCTGAGCTAACGACCCAAAAGAGAAGCGAAATTATATCGGCGAGCCGATGGCCTGTCAACACTGCAATGCCATCGGACCAAGATGAAAAGCCCGGGCATCACTACCCGGGCTTTCCAGCGAGAGGCGCGCGTGGCTATCACTTCGGACACTGCGCGTTACTGCCGACAACTCCATCAAAACGTGATCAATCCGTCACCACGAACTACTTGATCTGCGACAGCTTGCTCTGTGCCGACTGCGCGACGTCCGAGCCGGCGTATTGCGCGACGATCTGCTCGAGCGTCTTTTTCGCCGCGGCCTTCTGGCCTTGTTCGAGCTGATTGTTCGCGATTGCGAGCAGCGCTTCCGGCGCGCGCGGATGCTGCGGGTACTTGGCCACGATACCTTGCCAGACCGCCGTCGAACCCTTGTAGTCGCGCAGTGCATACAGCGCGTTGCCGAGCCAGTACTGCGCGGTCGGCTGATAGGGGCTGCTCGGATATTTCGAGATGAAGCTGCGGAACGATGCCGCCGCGCTCTTGAAATCTCCGCTGCGGAACTGCTGTGAAGCCGCGTTGAACGCCTCGGTTTCACCCGGCTGCACCTCGCCCTGGACGCCATCCACCGTCTGCTGCTGCGGCTCGAATTTCTTCAGGCGCGTGTCGAGATCGGTGTAGTAGTCCTTCTGCTGCTTTTGCAGCGTCGTGAGCTGGTTCGCCATGTCCTCGTTCTGTCCGCGCAGCGTCGCGACCTGCTGGTTCAGCTGGTCGAGACGGTTGGACTGATCGAGGATCGTGCGTTGCGCCGCCGACAGCTGGCTCGACAGACTATCGGTCTTCGAGCGCAGGTCGAGAATGGCCTGGCGGGCCTGATCGTCGTCGAACATGCCCGCATGGGCGGGCACGGCCGCGAGGGCCGTGCCTGCGACGCAGGCCGCTGCGGCAACCCGCAGCCAGGAGAAACGATGCGTCATTCGGCTTATCACCCGTTGACTTACTGTTGATACGCGAGGTCGGCGCGGCGGTTCTGTGCCCACGACGCTTCGTCATGACCCGTTGCCAGCGGCTTTTCCTTGCCGAGGCTCACGGCTTCCATTTGCGAATCCGACACGCCCATCAGCGACAGCGAACGACGCACCGCTTCAGCACGCTTCTGGCCGAGTGCGAGGTTGTATTCGCTGGTGCCGCGCTCGTCGGTGTTGCCCTGGATCAGCACGTGACGCTGCGGGTGACCCTTCAGATATTGCGCGTGTTGTTGCAGCAGCGGTTGATAGTCGTCCTTGACCGAGTAGCTGTCGAAGTCGAAGTAGATGCTGCGCTTTGCGAGCGGGCTGTTCGGATCGTTCAGCGGGTCGACGTTGACCGTCGCGACGTCGTTCGGATTCGGTTGACCCGAGCCTGCGCCCTTGCCGGCGTTTTCGTCGAGCTTGACGCCAGAGTGACATGCGGCCAATGCACCGACCATCACGACGGCGAATGCGAAACGAAGTTTGGACATCATTTGATTACTCTCCTTGTGTTATTGCATCAACGTTATTGCATAAACGGGCCCCAGGATGGCTCGCGTACGCTGCCCCCCTGAACGGACAGGACCTGCCGAGTGCGACCATCGGTCGATACTGCGGCCAACACGCCACGGCCGTTCACCTGAGTGGCGTAAAGAATGTACTGACCGTTCGCCGCGAAGCTCGGCGATTCGTCATGTGAGGTGTCCGTCAGGCCCGTGGCGGTTCCGCCTTGCAGGTCCTGGATGTACAGCTTGAATCCACCACCGACGCGCGAGATGTAGGCAAGCTCCTTGCCGTCAGGACTCACACGCGGGCTGGTGTTGTAGCTGCCCGTAAACGTGACGCGTTGCGCGTTGCCCGCGCTTTCACCTTGCGCCGGCATCTTGTAGATCTGCGGAGCGCCGCCGCGGTCGCTCGTGAAATAGATCCACTGACCGTCAGGAGAGTAGGTCGGCTCGGTGTCGATCGAGCTGCCCTGCGTCAGACGACGCAGACCGCTGCCGTCCGCGTTGACCGCGAAAATCTGCGTATTGCCGGTACGCGACAGCGCGACGGCGAGCGTGCGGCCATCCGGCGACCACGCCGGCGCGCTGTTGTTGCCCTTCTGGTCCGATACGACGATGCGCCGGCCCGTGGGCAGATCGTGGATATAGACGATCGGCTTCTTCTTCTCGAACGACACGTACGCGACCTTGGTGCCGTCCGGCGACCAGGCCGGCGAGATGATCGGCTCGGGGCTCGACAGCGCGATATGCGCGTCCTGGCCGTCCGAATCCGAGATCTGCAGCTGGTAGCGGTTGCCCGACTTGATCACGTACGACAGGCGCGTCGCGAACACGCCGCGGTTGCCCATCAGCTTGGCGTAAATGTAGTCCGCGACCTTGTGCGCGCTCATGCGCAGACCGCTTTCCGGGCTCACCAGCACGAGGCCGCCGAGGCTTTCGCCCTTGACCGTGTCGTACAGCTTGAAACGCACTTCGTACTGGCCGTTCGGCAGGCGGTTCACGCTGCCCGCGACGAACGCGTTGGCGCCCTTCGCCTTCCATGCGCCGAGGTCGACGGAATCGGTCTCGGACACCGGCGTCGCGCCTGCGTCGACATTCGTGAATTTGCCGCTGCGTTGCAGATCCTGACGCACGATCGTGCTGACCTGCTGCGGGGAGTTCGCTTCATTGGCGAAATTCGCCGTTGCGATCGGAAACTGGGTGGATCCGACGCCCGTCACGAGGACGTTGAGTTGTGCGTTGGCGGCGCCGCCGACGGCGATCAGGCACGTTGCCACGAGTGTTCGCAGGCCTAGCTTGGTCATCAAACTCATGCTGTATGGGTTCCTCAAAACGGTTTTACTTAATACTCGAAGACAGCAGACAGACCGGTAAACGGCTATTTCGTTCCCGCGCAACGCCGGCCTGGTGGGGCACGGCGTTGGATGTCAGTCGGCTGTCAGCCTGCACATCAAGCTGCCGGACGCAGCGTGATAGTGAAGTAGTCAGGCGTCTTGCCATTCACGTCCCGCGGCATCGGATCGGAGGCTTTCACCGCTCGCAACGCGGCGGCGTCCCACGCGGCGTTGCCGCTGCTGTGGGTAATGTTTGCGCTCAGCTGATTGCCGTCCGGCGAACACCGCACGGCGATCACGGTTTCGAGACCTTCCGTTTCGCCGCCCCAGTTCACATGCTGAAGCACCAGCCGTCGCACCTTGTCCGCGTAGCCCGGCGACGCGGCCGTGCCTCCGGAGCCGCTACCCGTTCCGCTCTTGCCCAGTCCGTTGCTGCTCGAACTGCTGCCGCCCACGCCGCCAGCAAGACCCTGCATCTGCGCGAGCCGCGCGCGACGTTCGTTGTCGAGCTGCTTCTTCGCCTGCGCGGCCGCTTCGGCTTGCGCCTTCGCCTTCGCCGCTTTCTCGGCATCAGCCTTCTTTTGCGCTTCCGCCTGTGCCTGTTTTTGCTGCTGCTCCTGCTGTTCTTTCAGTTGCTGCTGCTTTTGCTGCTCGGCGAGTTGCTGTTGCTTGAGCTTCTCGGCCTGCTGCTGTTGCTGTTGTTGCTGCTGCGCCTGTTGCTGCTTGAGCTTCGCGGCCTTCTGCGCCGCGAGCTGGGCCGCCTGTTCGGCCGCCAGTTGCTGCTGACGCTTCGCTTCCGCTTCCTGCTGCTCTTTCAGCTTCTGCTGGCGCTGTTGCTCGGCCAGTTGCGCGGCGCGAGCCGCTTCCTGCTGCTGACGCTTCTTTTCCTGCAGCGCGATGTCGGCCTGCTCGTCGCGCACGGGCGGGGCAGGGGCGACCGGCGCGGGCGGCGGCGTGACGACGGGATGCGGGATCGCCGAGTCCGGCACCTCGGTCCATAGTTCCGCCTGCTCGCCCTCGGGCGTGCTGTTTTGCCACTGGATGCCGTGATAAAGAAAGAATCCGAGCAGCGCATGCATCACCAGCGCGAACAGAAAAGCTCGCCCGGTGCCGCGTTCACGCGGTGGCTGAAGCGGATATTCGGTGTTCTTGCGGATCATTGCGATTTGACAAGCAATCCAACGCGCTTGACGCCCTGAGCCTTCAACTCGGACATCACATTCATCACGACTTCGTACTTCACGGTTTTGTCGGCGGCGATCACGACGGGCTGATCCGGGTGCGATTGTGCCCGATCGGCGATGAAACCTTTGAGGCCAGCTTTCGTCATGTCTTCCTGCTGCTGCGTGCCGGAGTCGTCCTTGTACTTGACGCTCATGTTGCCGTCAGCGCGGATATTGACGATCACGGGCGGCGTCTGCTGCTGCGGGGCGGCGCCGCCGACGGTCGGCAGATTGACGATCGACGGTGCGACGAGCGGCGCCGTGACCATGAAGATCACGAGCAGCACGAGCATCACGTCGATGTACGGCACGACGTTGATGTCGGCCATCGCGCGACGCGAGCGCGAGCCGCGCATGCTGGAGGAGCGGGAGCCTGCCATCGGGGCCTCCTTAGTGTGCCTGGCGCTGCAGGATGTTCGAGAACTCTTCGATGAAGGTTTCGAAGCGGATCGCCAGACGATCGATGTCGTGCGCGTAGCGGTTGTAGGCGACCACGGCCGGAATCGCGGCGAACAGGCCGATCGCGGTGGCGGTCAGCGCCTCGGCGATGCCCGGAGCGACGTTCGCGAGGGTGGCCTGCTGCACGTTGGCGAGGCCACGGAACGCATTCATGATCCCCCACACCGTGCCGAACAGACCGATATACGGGCTGACCGAACCGACCGACGCGAGAAACGCGAGGTTCGCTTCGAGCACGTCCATTTCACGCTGGAATGCCGCGCGCATCGCGCGCCGGGCGCCGTCGAGAATCGCGCCGGGATCGTTCAGGCGTTTCTCTTTGCCTTTCAGGAATTCACGCATGCCGGACTCGAAAATCCGCTCCAGCGCGCCGATCGTGTGGCGGTTGTTCGCGGCGCTCTGATACAGCGCCTGCAGGTCGCCGCCCGACCAGAAATCGCGCTCGAAGCGTTCAGTTTGCGCGCGCGCCCGGCGAATCGCAAACCACTTGCGGAAGATGAAAGTCCAGGAGAGTAGCGACAGCAACAGCAGCAGAGCCATGACGGCCTGGGCCAGCAGGCTCGCGTTGAGTACGAGTGAAACGATCGACAGATCTTGTGTAGTGTTCATAAAGGTTCGTTTTAACGTCCCGGGAAGGGGGCGTCCGGCTGCAAAGCCGCTTCAAGCTTGCCGTGGACAAAACGGAAGCATCGGCGATATCGAAGCCGAACCATGCTTTGTGCTACCTGACCGGTATGAGTTCACTGGCCTCGTAACAACGAGGCTCAGGTATCGTCCGTTGACATGCCGCCGTTGTTCAGTCCGCGCTGTCGCCGACGCCGGGTCCCTGCCGCAGCGCGGCGAGAACCGAAGGCGGGATCGCGGCTGGCCGCAGCGTCGCGCGGTCCACACAGCCAACCCGGACCGACCCGGTAGCAAGCAACGTGCCTTCGCGCCAGGCTTCCTGCACGAAGTCTACCGAAGCTCGGCCAAGACGCTCGATCCGGCTGATAATTTTCACGAGATCGTCGAGCCGGGCCGGAGCCCGGTAATCGACCGCGGTACTGCGCACGATGAAAATCGCGTCGTTTTCTTCCGCAAGCCGATGCTGGTCGACGCCGCACGCGCGTAGCCATTCGGTGCGAGCCCGTTCGAAAAACTTCAGGTAATTGGCGTAAAACACGATGCCGCCGGCGTCGGTATCTTCGTAATACACGCGGATGGACCACGTATAGCCGATTTCCGTGCCTGGCTGGCTGGTCGACATATTCATGCGGCGCATTCTACCGGAACGCAAACTTCGGGGTCTGTTTCGAAGTGTGAGTTGCGTGGGGCGGGTGTCGGCGGCGATGAAGGCCGGCTTTGTCGGCCGCGCCGGGACCGGGGGAGCGGGTTATCGGCGCGCCGCGAGAAAAAGCCGGCATGGTGGTGGGCGGCGGCGCGACCAATGGTAGCAGTGGCCGTCGCCGGCCGCCTTCAAACTCAGCCGCGATGCACGGACAGACCGGCGAACGACTGCGCGACCGGCATCAGCTCGATCGTGTTGATGTTGACATGGGCCGGGCGCGTGGCGATCCAATAGATGGAATCGGCAATGTCTTCGGCCGTCAGCGGTTGCACGTTTTCGTAGACCTTGGCGGCCTTGTCGTCATCGCCGCGATAGCGCACGTTCGAGAACTCGGTGCCGCCGCACAGACCCGGCTCGATGTCGGTCACGCGCAGCGCGGTACCGGCGAGGTCGGCGCGCAGGTTCAGGCTGAACTGGCGCACGAACGCCTTGGTCGCGCCGTACACGTTACCGCCCGCGTACGGCCAGCGGCCGGCCACCGAACCCAGATTGAAGATATGTCCGCGATTGCGCTCGACCATGCCGGGCAGCAGCGCATGCGTGACCTGCACGAGACCCGTGCAATTGGTCTCGATCATGGTGTTCCATTCGTCGAGGCTTGCCTTGTGCGCCGGCTCGGTGCCGAGCGCGAGGCCGGCGTTGTTGACGAGCACGTCGATCGCGGCGAAGTCGGCCGGCAACGAGGCCGGCACTGCATCGACGGCGGCGCGGTCGCGCACGTCGAGTTCGTACGGCAGCAGCGCGTCGCCGAGTTCGTCGGCGAGTGCCTGAAGGCGGTCCTTGCGGCGAGCAGTGGCGACGACACGATGGCCGCCCTTGACGAACGAGCGGGCGATGGCAGCGCCGAAGCCGGCCGACGCTCCTGTGACAAACACGATCATTGCAGTTCCCTGGTCGGTAAGAGACAAAGGCCCCAAGCCTACTTCCAATGCCGCGCTGCGGCAAGGATGCACGAGCCGGATCGGGGTCTGCCGCAGCGGCGCGCAACGGGTGCGCGGCGCGGCCGGCGCGCTTTCGTCGGATGGTTGCGCCGCGGGGTCACCGGACCGCCGGCAGGCCCCGCCAGCGGGCGTCGGAGCGCCCGGAAGTCGGTTGCCTATTCGGGCCTCTTCCAATACACTAACGCGCTCGACCCTGCGTGACTGGCGATAGAACCGAGTCGTCCGACTCAGCCGATTCAACCAATCGGGTTCAAGGTGGAACAACCCACCGTGAAGCGCAGGGTGCCGTTTTGCCGTTCGCCTGGGCAGCCGTGAACCGCGCGCATTAATCTGCGCTGACGGTGGCTGGCGTGCCTCGCGTGTGCGGCGACTCTCCACTCGCCACGTCAGGGCAAGCCTCGCCGCCCACAGCGCTGCGTACCCCGCTGTGTACCCTCTACGCAGGATTCGGCGCACGATCCGGTCAACCTGAAAACACTCAACGGAACCCGTATGTTTGACAGAGCCCAAAGCACCATCGCCAACGTCGACCCTGAACTCTGGAAGGTTATCGAGCAGGAAAACCGCCGTCAGGAAGAGCACATCGAACTGATCGCGTCGGAAAACTACACGAGCCCGGCCGTGATGGCCGCGCAAGGCTCGCAACTCACGAACAAGTACGCCGAAGGTTATCCGGGCAAGCGCTATTACGGCGGCTGCGAATACGTCGACGTCGCCGAGCAGCTGGCGATCGACCGCGTGAAGCAGCTGTTCGGCGCCGAAGCCGCGAACGTGCAGCCGAACTCGGGCTCGCAGGCGAACCAGGGCGTGTTCTTCGCGATGCTCAAGCCGGGCGACACGATCATGGGCATGAGCCTCGCGCACGGCGGCCACCTCACGCACGGCTCGCCGGTCAACATGTCGGGCAAGTGGTTCAACGTGGTCAGCTACGGTCTGAACGAAGCCGAAGACATCGACTACGACGCGGCTGAAAAGCTCGCGCAAGAACACAAGCCGAAGCTGATCGTGGCGGGCGCATCCGCGTTTGCGCTGCGCATCGACTTCGAACGCCTGTCGAAGATCGCGAAGTCGGTTGGCGCCTACTTCATGGTCGACATGGCGCACTACGCGGGTCTCGTCGCCGCGGGCGTTTATCCGAACCCGGTGCCGCACGCCGACTTCGTCACCACCACCACGCACAAGAGCCTGCGCGGCCCGCGCGGCGGCGTGATCCTGATGAAGGCCGAGTACGAGAAGCCGATCAACTCGGCGATTTTCCCGGGCATCCAGGGCGGTCCGCTGATGCACGTGATCGCCGCGAAGGCCGTCGCGTTCAAGGAAGCGTTGTCGCCGGAATTCAAGGCGTATCAGCAGCAGGTCGTCGAGAACGCGCGCGTGCTCGCTGAAACGCTGGTCAAGCGCGGTCTGCGCATCGTGTCGGGCCGCACGGAAAGCCACGTGATGCTGGTCGACCTGCGTGCGAAGAAGATCACCGGCAAGGCTGCGGAAGCGGCACTCGGCGCGGCGCACATCACGGTCAACAAGAACGCGATCCCGAACGATCCGGAAAAGCCGTTCGTGACCTCGGGCATCCGTCTGGGTTCGCCGGCGATGACCACGCGCGGCTTCGGCGTGAAGGAAGCCGAGCAAGTCGGCAACCTGATCGCCGACGTGCTGGACAACCCGGAAGACGCCGCGACGATCGAGCGCGTGCGCGCGCAAGTCGCCGAGCTGACCCAGCGCTTCCCGGTTTACGGCTAAGCCGTCATGCATTGCCCCTTCTGCCGCCACGCCGATACGCAGGTCGTCGACTCGCGCGTATCCGAAGACGGCGCGACGATTCGCCGGCGCCGCCGCTGCCCGGCCTGCGACAAGCGTTTCACGACGTATGAGCGGGTCGAACTGGCGTTGCCGTCGGTCGTCAAGAAGGACGGCACGCGCACGGAATTCGATCGCCGCAAGATCGTCGCGAGCATGCAACTGGCGCTGCGCAAGCGCCCGGTTGCGGTGGACGCGATCGAAGCGGCGGTCGCCCGCATCGAGTACCAGCTGCTCGGTAGCGGCGAGCGCGAGGTGCGTAGCGAGCGCCTCGGCGAACTCGTGATGAACGAGTTGCGCGCGCTCGACACGATTGCCTATGTCCGCTTCGCCTCCGTGTACCGGCGCTTCGAAGACGTCTCCGAATTCGAGGACGTGATCGAGGAATTCCGCCGCGCCTCTTCCCCGCCCAAGCCTTCCCGCAAGCGCTGAGCGCACGCACGCCGCACCTGTGCTGCGGTCATTCGCATCCATCGCCTCGCGCATTTCGCGCTTTTCTTCACGCATCGCTTCTCCCGCCTCCTTGATGGATCGTCACGTGCATTGTTGCGCGCGCTGACGTCTGAATGCCACCTGGCCATTCGGACGATGGTCGGCGCGCTCGCGAATCGCTAGATTGGCTGCATCCGTTCGATTCGCTCAGGGATACAGATGGAAATCAAGGGAACTCGCCGGCCATCGCGCGCCGGTTTCACGCTCGTCGAAACGCTGGCGGTGATAGCGCTCGTGATGCTGATGGCCGTGATGGCGATGCCGTCGTTCACGGCATGGCATATGCGCGATCAGATCGACGCGCGCTCGAAGGCGCTGCTGTCCACGTTCGCCTACGCGCGCAGCGAGGCGCTGCGGCGCGGCGCGCGCATCACGGTGTGTCGCGTCGACGCCGCGCGCGTCTGTCTCGCGTCGGGCCAAGCTTGCGCCGACGGCATCGCCGACTGGGCGTGCGGCTGGGCCGTATTCGCCGAACGCGGCGGCAAGCCGTCGTTGTTGCGCGCGCAGCCGGCGCTCGCGGCGGTGAGCATCACCGGCGTGCAGACGGATATGACGTTCACGCCGCCCGCAGGGCAACTAATCGGCGCGTTTCGAAGTTTCGATATCGCCCCGCGGAGCCCATCGAAGTCGGTGCAGGGGAACCCGTGGCGGCGCTGCATCAGTGTCGCGGCAGGAGGTCGCGCGCGGATCACGGAGGGTGCGTGTGGAGCGGCGTCATGAGACGGCACACATTCGACACCGGTGTGCGTGTGCGTGCGTCGGCGTGTGGCGGCAGCTCGTTGATCGAGGTGATGCTGGCGGTCGCGTTGGTCGCGGTGAGCGCGCTGGGGTTGATCGCGGCTCAGGTGTGGGCCGCACGCGAAGCGCGCGCGATGTCGCTGCGCGAGAGCGCCGCGTGGATAGCCGACTCGATCGCCGAAGCGACGCGCACGCCTTCCGCGGGCGATGCCGCAGTCAATCAATGGAACGCATGGGCGAGCGTTCTGCTGCCGCACGGCGACGCATCGATCGGCGGGAGCGGCGCGGTCGCGGCGGCGCGCGTGACGTGGGCGTCCGTGCGGGACAGGCCCGCTGCGGGCGATGGGATCGGCCCGCCGGCGGAGCCTTGCGGCGACGTCGATGCACCGGCCGGATCGTCGTGTGTCGCGTTGGCGTTCGCGAAATGAAGCGGCCACATTGCCCACGCGGTCACACCCTGGTCGAATTCCTGATCGCGATGGCGCTCGGGCTGATCGTGACCGCGGGCGCCGTGTCCCTTTACACGGCACAGCGCAACGTATTCGTGCAGGCGAGCAACGCGAACCGGATTCGCGAAGCCGGCTTGACCGCGCTGATGCTGATCGGCCAGCAATTGCAGATGGCGGGCTTCGTCCCTGCCGACGTCGTGGGCTATAACGCGGCGCCTGCGCTGTTCGGCTGCTCGGGCGGTCGCCCGACCGGTGCCGACGACAGCCTGGCTTGCACCACGTTGAGCACCGGCTCCGACGGCGTCGCGATCCGTTACGTCGCAGACCTCGTATCGACATGGCCATCGTCGAGTGGGCAGGCCACCGATTGTGTCGGCCAGGCAGTCAAGAGCAGCGACGCAGTCCTTGGCGATCAGGGCGCGCCGGTGGTCAATCGGTACTTTGCCAACATCAGCGGCTCGACCGGCGAGCCGGAACTCTACTGCGTCGGCAGCGGCAATGCGGGGTCCGCGCAGCCGCTGGTCGAGGGCGTCGAGCGTGTGCGGTTGCGCTACTGGCTGGACGGTGCGGCCGATGCGGTGAATGCGTCGGCCGTCGCGGCGGATCAATGGATGAACGTCGTCGCCGTAGATGTCTGCGTGCTCGTGCGCGGCGCGCCGCAAGGACGACGCTCGAAGTACATCGATTGCGATGGCGTGAGTACGCTCGGCACAGACTTGCGACCTCGACAGGTATTTTCGCGCAGGGTTGCGCTGCGCAATCGCGCTGGGGCGTCGTCGTGATGGACCGCGACGCAGCAACGAAACGCTGCCGCACGTTCGACATGTGCGGCGGAGTGGGCGCAAAAGCGAAACACCTGGTTAGGCGAAGTTGTCGGGACGGTGCCCGACGCGCACATCAACGCGGTGTCGTGCTAGCCATCGTGCTGTTGATCGCGGCCATGATGCTCGCCACTTCCGCGATATGGTTCGAAACATCGCTCGCGGCCGCTCGCGCGGCGACCAATGCGCGCGACTATCTGCAGGCTTTCCACGCGGCGGATTCGGCGCTCGGCTTGTGCGAGCGCAACGTGCTATCGGCAACTGGCGACGCGCCAAATCCGCCGCTCACATCCGGCGAGCCGGCTCAATGGAGGCTTGAAACTGCGTTCGACGCAGGCGCCCTCACACCTGTGCCTCAATGGCCGGGATCGTCGCGTGCGCCGCAATGCCTGATCGAGCGCTGGCGTCTCGCGAGTCGGCCCAACGCCAGCGCTTATCTGCTGAGCGCGCGCGGCTTCGGGCAGAGCAGCGAGTCACAGGTCTGGTTGCAGCTGGAGCTGGTGACCGAGGATGGCGCGATCGAGCGTCATTGGCGGCGCGTTGCCGCGAGACCATTCTGACGAACGCACCGACTGGACACGTATGAAAAGCCCGAACACAACCGCATTCACGCTGCTCGAACTCGTGATCGCGCTCGCGATTGCCGCCACGCTCGCCGCGTTTGCGATCCCTTCGTATCGAAGCCACATCGCGCGCACTCATCGCATCGACGCGGCGTCGGCGCTATATCGGGCTGCGCAATTCGTCGAGGCCGCGGCGAGCGATGGCGTGCCGGCCTTGCCACCGGGCATCGATCAGGCGCCGCAGTTCGGCGCGCCGGTGTATCGCGTGCGGGTGCTGCCCGCGGACGACACGAACGGCGGCTATTCGATCGAAGCGGCACCCGCGGAAGCGGGCCCGATGCGCGATGACCCCTGCGGCACGTTCACGCTAGATGCGACAGGCCAGCGGGGCAATAGAAACGACGCGAGCGGCGCGACGCCCACGAGCAACGAATGCTGGAATACGGGCTAGCGGGAGCGGGTCAATCGAAACCGACGGGCGCGGCCATGTGATCGCGACATCCGATAGATCGCGGATTGCAGCCCCTCGCAGCGGCCACGACTTCAATAGCCGCTTCGCGTCGAGTCAGCCTGCTCAGCTGCCGACTGCGCAGTAGCGGAAGCCGCCGCCGCCCGTGCCGCCGCCGACTCGTTCTTCATCTGTTGCCAGATCCGGAACGCTTCCCACGCGCCGAGCGCAAGGCTGCCCCACTTGAGCGCGGGCCTCGCGCTCCTGACGACCGTTGCGCGCAGCGGTTTGGCGAGCAACAGCGAAACGACCGAGCTGATGAACGGGTACTGCTTGAGCAATGCGCCGATCGTGCCCGCGTTGAGCACGCGCGCCTTCGACCCTTTGCCGACGCGCACGCCGCCGAAGCCGGGAATCACGAACTTGAGCCAGCTGAAATGCGTGACGGCCTGGCGCAGTTCGAACGCGGCCTGCGCGAGCTCCACGCGTTCGACGTCCGCGCGCACGAGCAGCAATTCCTTGCGTAGCGCCCGCAGATGCGGCGCGCTCAGATCCTTCGACGGATGGCGCTTGTTACGAAAGGCTGTATCGGGACGGGATGGGCTCATGGCGTGTCGGCGGGAATGGAGGTGAGGCGATGGGTCGGATGCAGACAAAGTTGCCCATCAGTCGCGGCTGCGAAACGCTTCGCGATCCTTTTCGAATTCGGCGATGGTCGCTTCGAATACCAGCGGCGCGTTGCGCAAACCGCTGCGCGCCTTCAGCGCGCAGGCGAGCCCGGCAATCGCGTAGACCGCGGTGATGCCGGCAAGCGCCTGCCATCGATAAGTGTCCCAGAAGGCAATGGCGACGAGTGCGGTTAATGCGATCAAGGCCATCGTGGCGAGCATCATCGCGGCAAGACCGAGAAACAGCACGCCGAGCAGGCGGTCTTTTTCCTCGGCGAGTTCGATGCCCACCAGTTCGAGCCGCGTCTGCAGGATTGCAAACACGGAACTGAGAATACGGCGCAACGGGCTGTGTCCTGCGCGCTGCGAGTGTGTTTCGGTCGTCATGGCTGTGGGCGTTGCGCGTGAGGGCCTGGCCGGCGCGCACGCACGCCAGCAGAAGGGGACCGGCGAGGCTCGCGCCGGTCCGCCCGTATCGCCGGTGCGCCGGACGTGCCTGCTCCGGCGGCCTCACCGGCCTTTACTTGCGATTGATCAGCAGACCGACCATCACGCCGATGCCGGCGGCGATGCCGATGGACGCCCACGGATGTTCGTGCACGTAGTCGTCGGTAGCACGGGCGGCCTTCTTGCCTTTTTCGACGACCACGACCTGAACGTCGGCTGCTTTTTCTTTCGCCTGCTTCAGTCGCGTCAGCGCAGTCTCGCGCAGTTCGGACGCGCGTTCGCCGGTAGCGCTCGCGGCCTGTTTCAGCAGGTCTTCAGCGTCCGCGAGGACGGTTTTGATATCCGACATCAATCTCTCCTTGTTGACTTCCGACATTGACAGCTCCCTTTGTCTCACGCTACGCGTGAATCGTAACCAAAGAAACGGTCGCTGGCGAGCCTAGTGCCGGTTGCAGGCCGCCGACGCACGATCCGTTCCCGGCAGCGCGTGGAGACAGCCGCTTGAGGGCACTTTGCTCCAGACCGGTATCGGATTGAGTTGATCTGTCCCGCAAAGTTTCCATCAAACGGGAGAAAATTACAAAAACGCATAAAGTACTGACGCGATGTTGGTTCGCGATGTACCACGGCGGCCTTATGCTTTATCGTGACGGGCCGTCGCGGGCACACGCCCGCGACCTTATCTGGATACGTTCCGAATACCTACAGGAGATGCACTATGAGTCTACGTCTTGGCGACATTGCGCCGGATTTCGAACAGGAGTCGAGCATTGGCCGTATCAGTTTTCACGACTGGCTCGGCAATAGCTGGGGCGTGCTGTTCTCGCATCCCGCCGACTTCACGCCGGTCTGCACGACTGAGCTTGGCTTGACCGCGAAGCTTGCAAGCGAGTTCGAAAAGCGCAACGTGAAGACGATCGCGTTGTCGGTCGACAGCGCGGAGTCGCACAAGGAGTGGATCAAGGACATCAATGAGACGCAGGCCGCCAGCGTGGGTTTTCCGATTCTCGCGGACGGCGATCGCAAGGTCTCCCAGCTTTACGACATGATTCATCCGAACGCGAACGAAACGTTCACCGTGCGTTCGCTGTTCATCATCGATCCGAACAAGAAGGTGCGTCTGATCATCACGTATCCGGCGAGTACCGGCCGCAACTTCGACGAAGTGCTGCGCGTGATCGATTCGCTGCAACTGACCGACAGTCACTCGGTCGCGACGCCGGGCAACTGGAAGCAGGGCGATGACGTCGTGATCGTGCCGTCGCTGAAGGACGAAGAAGTGATCAAGCAGAAATTCCCGAAGGGCTACAAGGCGCTGCGTCCGTACCTTCGCATGACGCCGCAGCCGAACCGGTAAGCTGCGCGGCATCAAACAGAAAAGCCGGTTCGAATGAACCGGCTTTTTTTGCACTAGCAGAACACCAGCATCGGCATCAGAAGAACGCCTGAATACCCGTCTGCGCGCGGCCGAGGATCAGCGCATGAACGTCGTGGGTGCCCTCGTAGGTGTTGACGACCTCGAGGTTCACCAGATGGCGGGCCACGCCGAACTCGTCCGAAATGCCGTTGCCACCGAGCATGTCGCGCGCGAGGCGGGCGATGTCGAGCGCTTTGCCGCACGAATTGCGCTTCATGATCGACGTGATTTCGGTGGCGGCCGTGCCTTCGTCCTTCATGCGGCCGAGGCGCAGTACGCCTTGCAGCCCGAGCGTGATTTCGGTCTGCATGTCGGCGAGCTTCTTCTGGATCAGCTGGTTCGCAGCGAGCGGCCGGCCGAACTGCTTGCGGTCGAGCACGTACTGACGCGCGATGTGCCAGCATGCTTCCGCCGCGCCGAGCGCGCCCCAGGCGATGCCGTAGCGCGCCGAGTTCAGACACGTGAACGGACCGCGCAGGCCGCTGACGCCCGGCATGATGTTCTCTTCCGGCACGAACACTTCGTCGAGCACGATTTCACCGGTGATCGACGCCCGCAGACCCACCTTGCCGTGGATCGCCGGCGCCGACAGACCCTTCCAGCCCTTCTCGAGAATAAAGCCGCGGATGTGGTCCTTGCCGTTTTCCTCGAGCTTTGCCCACACGACGAACACGTCGGCGATCGGCGAATTGGTGATCCACATCTTCGAGCCCGACAGTGAATAGCCGCCATCGACCTTCTTCGCGCGCGTGACCATGCTGCCCGGATCGGAGCCGTGGTTCGGCTCGGTCAGGCCAAAGCAGCCGATCCACTCGCCGCGCGCGAGCTTCGGCAGATATTTTTCCTTCTGCGCGTCCGAGCCGAATTCGTAGATCGGCACCATCACCAATGATGACTGCACCGACATCATCGAGCGATAGCCGGAGTCGACGCGTTCGACTTCACGCGCGATCAGCCCGTACGCGACATAGTTCAGACCGGGGCCGCCGTACTGTTCGGGAATCGTCGGGCCGAGCAGGCCGAGCTCGCCCATTTCGCGAAAGATGCCGAGATCGGTCTTTTCATGGCGGAACGCCTCCAGCACGCGCGGCAGCAGCTTGTCCTGCGAGTATGCCGCGGCGGCGTCGCGCACCATGCGTTCGTCTTCGGTCAACTGCTGATCCAGCAGCAACGGGTCTTCCCAATGAAACTGCGCGGCTACGGCCATGACGTATCTCCCTGATTTCACGCTCAGAACGAGCTTGACTTGAGTTCCGCCTTGCGAAACAATGTTTTGCAAACGACGCCCGAGTTTAGCACCCTATGACGCTGCCATCCACTTTCTCCGCTCCGCTCGACGAACGCAAATTCGTCGTCGCCCTTGCTCGCGGGCTGGACCTGTTGCGCGCTTTCCAGCCGGGCGACACGATGCTCGGCAATCGCGATTTCGTCGAACGCACGGGTTTGCCGAAGGCAACCGTGAACCGGCTCGCCTACACGCTGACGGTGCTCGGCTATCTGCGGCTCGACGAAAGACACGGCAAATATGCGCTCGACGCGGGGGTGCTGTCGCTCGGCTTCGCGCTGCTGTCGGGCAGCGACATGCTCGAGCTTGCTCGCCCGCACCTGCGCAGCCTGGCGCGCGAGGTCGGCGCGGCGGTCTCGCTCGGGTGCCGGGACGGGCTCGACATGGTGTATCTGGAGACGATCCGCAGCGAAACAGCGCTGACGCTCGGCCTCGCCTCCGGCTCGAAACTGTCGATGCTGACGAGTTCGATGGGCCGCGCCTATCTCGCCGTGCAGCCGCCCGACGCGCGAACCGCGTTACTCGCGGAACTGAAAAAAGCGGCTGGCAGGGCGGGGGCGATGCTGGTCGCCGAAGCCGAACAGGAGATCGCCGCGTTCGCGACCGAGCGGTGCTGCTACTCGTTTCGTGCGTGGCATGACGACGTGAACGCGGTCGCGGTGCCGTTTCGCGAGCCGCGCGAAAACCGCTGGCTCGTGCTCAGCTGCAGCGGGCCGGCGTCGTCGATGGGGGAGGAGGTGTTTCGCGAGAACGTCGCGCCGCGTCTGAAGGCGCTCGCCGCGCGGCTGGGAGAGCCGGGCTGAAGGTCATGCCGGGGCGCCCCGGCCAATCGGGCCCACACCGTGTCACGCCGCCCGGTCGTGATAATGCGCGTTGAACAATGGTCCTTGCACGAACCGCACGTCGTACTGCTGTAGTGCGGAGAACTGCGTCTCGTCCATCACGCGATTGAAAATCAGCGGCACCTTTAGCCGGCCCGCGTAGCCGACGAGCGGCTTCACGGTCGCGTCGCGCAATGCGACCGACGCATCCATCTTGATGAAGTCGAGCCGCGCGGTTTCCGATACCGACAGGATCTGCCCCGCGTTCGACAGATTGCCCGCCACCTTGAAGCCGTAGTGCTGATAGCTGCGCGTCAGATAGCCCAGAAACGTCTTGTGCGCGACTGCCGCCGCCGGCAGCTCGATGACGATGCGCGCCGGACTCAGATTGAACGACGTCAGCACGTTCGAAAAATGTAGGCCGTGGTCGTACTTCACACTCTTCAACAACCTCTCGTGCACGCGCAGAAACAGCAGCCCATGCCGCTGCGGGCCGAAGAAGTTGATTGCATGCAGCGCGCGCGACATGCGATCCAGCGCGACCAGCTGCTGATCGTCGGCGATGTTGTCGAACGGATCGAACACGTCGAACGGCGGTGCGCCGAGCCGGTGCGTGACCGCCTGAAAGCCGAGCTCGTCACCGAAGCGGTCCACCCCTTCCGCGCCGCATGACAGCGACTGCGCGAGCCCATGCACGCTGATGTCGAAGATCGGCTCGTAGGCGCTGGTGAGCTCGATGCCGTCGAAATGCGCGAGCGCGATGCCGGCGTGCGCGCCTTGTCCCATTGCCAGATGCTCGCCGAGAAACGGGTGATGAGCGGCGCGGGCGATCAGATCGGGGATGGTTGGCGAAATCATGAAGGGAATGAAAGGCGACGATGAACGCGCACCGGGCGCGTGGCAGCGCGACGCGATGGCCGCATCCATTGATGGTAGCAGTACGCGCCCTGCGCAGATTAACAAAATGCTCATAACGTTATGGGCCTCAAGCTTATTGGCCGGGGCTCAGCGCGGAATGGCGAGCTTGACGCGCGCGTTTCCAGGGGTATACGTTAGTTTCACTATTCGTAATTAGTTTTACTATCCGTAAAACGCGATTTCACCGAGTTCGAGGGACGCCCTATGAGTGACCAACCCGCCGCCAATGTGATCGAAGTCGAGCGCGTGCTCGCCGAAACGCATCGCCCGACTTTTCAGGCGATGCTGCTCGCGCTGTGCGGACTGTGTCTGCTGATCGACGGCTTCGACGCGCAGGCGATGGGCTATGTCGCGCCCAGCGTGATCGCCGAATGGCACGTCGCGAAAACCGCGCTCGGCCCCGTCTTCAGCGCAAGCCTGTTCGGCATGCTGCTGGGCGCGCTCGGGCTGTCGGTGCTGGCCGACCGCATCGGCCGCCGGCCGGTGCTGATCGGCGCGACGTTCTTCTTCTCGCTGTCGATGCTCGCCACGCCGTTCGTCGCGACGATTCCCGCGCTGATCGCGCTGCGCTTCATCACGGGTCTCGGGCTCGGCTGCATCATGCCGAACGCGATGGCGCTGGTCGGCGAATTCTCGACGCCCGCGCATCGCGTCAAGCGCATGATGTTGGTGTCGTGCGGCTTCACGCTCGGCGCGGCGGTCGGCGGCTTCGTCAGCGCCGCGCTGATTCCGGCCTACGGCTGGCGCGCGGTGTTCTGGGTCGGTGGCGCGGTGCCGTTGCTGCTCGCGTTCGCGATGCTGGCGACGCTGCCGGAGTCGCTGCAATTTCTGGTGCTGAAAGGGCGCAGCGAGCGCGCGATGAGTTGGCTGGCGAAATTCGACCCGGCTTTGCGGATCGACGCGAACACGCGCCTCGTCGTCAGCGAAAAACGCAGCGACGGCGCGCCGGTCGCCGAGTTGTTCCGCGCGGGACGCACTCCGGTCACGCTGATCCTGTGGGCGATCAGCTTCATGAACCTGATCGTGCTGTACTTTCTGTCGAACTGGCTGCCCACCGTGATGCGCGACGCCGGCTACACGCCGGGCACAGCGGTGATCGTCGGCACGGTGCTGCAGACGGGGGGCGTGATCGGCACGCTGCTGCTCGGCTGGTTTATCGAGCGCATGGGCTTCGTGCGCGTGCTGTTCGCGTGCTTCGCGGTAGCCACGGTCGCGGTCGCCACGATTGGCGCGGTCGCGCATGTCCTGCCGTGGCTGCTCATCGTCGTGTTCGCGGGCGGCTTCTGCGTGGTCGGCGGACAGCCGGCGGTCAATGCGCTCGCCGGGCATTTCTATCCGACCGCGCTGCGCTCGACCGGCATCGGCTGGAGTCTCGGCATCGGCCGGATCGGTTCGGTGATCGGACCGCTCGTCGGCGGACAGCTGATCGCGCTGAACTGGTCGAATGCCGCGCTGTTTCATGCGGCGGCGGTGCCGGTGCTGTGCTCGGCGCTGCTGGTGGTCGTGCTCGCGGGCGCAACGCGGCAACCCAACCGCGCGTCCGAAGCGGAGCCGGCCTGAGCCTGACGGCAAAGATCACGTATCACCCGGGAAAGAATCGAGCAACTCGCGGAGAACCTTGTATGGATACCTCAACACGTACGCCGGCCGACCAACGTCTGCGGCCTGAAATCGAGCCCGGCTATCAGTCGGGTTTCGGGAACGAATTTGCGACCGAGGCGTTGCCGGGCGCGCTGCCGACCGGCCGCAACTCGCCGCAGCGCGCGGCCTATGGTTTGTATGCCGAGCAGATTTCGGGCACGGCATTTACGGCGCCACGCGGTCACAACCGTCGCTCGTGGCTGTACCGGATTCGCCCGGCGGCCATGCACAAGCCGTTCACGTTGATGCCGTCGGAGCGCCTCGTCGCGAACTTCGCCGAGGTGCCGCCGACGCCGCCGAACCAGCTGCGCTGGGACCCGCTGCCGATGCCGTCCGAACCGACCGATTTCATCGACGGCTGGGCCACGATGGCGGGCAACGGCTCGGCCGAAGCAATGAGCGGTTGCGCGATCCATCTATATGCGGCGAACCGTTCGATGCACGAGCGCTTCTTCTACAGCGCCGACGGTGAACTATTGATCGTGCCGCAACAAGGCCGCCTGCACATCGCGACCGAAATGGGCCGCATCGATATCGAGCCGTTCGAGATCGCGGTGATTCCGCGCGGCGTGCGCTTCGCGGTCAGCCTGCCGGACGGCAGCGCGCGCGGCTATATCTGCGAGAACTTCGGCGCGCTGCTGCGTCTGCCGGAGCTGGGGCCGATCGGCTCCAACGGTCTCGCGAATCCGCGCGATTTCCTGACGCCGCACGCCGCGTACGAAGACCGTGAAGGTGCATTCGAACTCGTCGCAAAGATGAACGGCAAGCTGTGGCGCGCCGACATCGGCCATTCGCCGCTCGACGTGGTCGCATGGCACGGCAACTACGCGCCGTACAAGTACGACCTGCGCCGCTTCAACACGATCGGCTCGATCAGCTTCGACCATCCGGACCCGTCGATCTTCCTCGTGCTGCAATCGCAAAGCGACACGCCGGGCGTCGATACGCTCGACTTCGTGATCTTCCCGCCGCGCTGGCTCGCCGCCGAAGATACATTCCGCCCGCCCTGGTTCCATCGCAACGTCGCGAGCGAGTTCATGGGGCTCGTGCATGGCGTCTACGACGCGAAGGCCGAGGGCTTCGTGCCAGGCGGCGCGAGCCTGCACAACTGCATGACCGGTCACGGCCCGGACGCGGACACGTTCGAGAAAGCGTCGCATATCGATACCTCGGTGCCGAAGAAGGTCGACGACACGATGGCCTTCATGTTCGAGACGCGCACGCTGATCAGGCCGACGCGCTTCGCGCTCGAATCCACGCAACTGCAGGCGCATTACTACGAGTGCTGGCAAGGCCTCGAGAAACACTTCAATCCGGAGCAACGATGAACGCGGTGAACGATCTCCAGGCGACGCTCGATGCGTCGCGCAAGAGCTGGATCGAGTCGGCCAACGAGCCGGCCAGCGACTTCCCGATCCAGAATCTGCCGTTCGGCATTTTCAGCGACCGTGGCAACGACGCGCGGCGCGTGGGCGTCGCGATCGGCGATCAGATCGTCGATCTCGCCGCGTTGCAGGAAGCAGGTCTGCTGAACGCGCCGCCGCAGAATGTGTTCGCGCGCGATGCGCTGAACGATTTCATCGCGCTCGGCCGCGACGCATGGCGCGGCGTTCGAATCCAGTTGAGCCAACTGCTCGCGCGCGACACCGCGACGCTGCGCGACGCTGCCGCGTTGCGCGCGAAGGTGCTCGTGCGTGCGGCCGACGCGCGTTTGCATCTGCCGGTGCAGATTCCGGGCTACACGGATTTCTATTCATCGAAGGAACACGCGACCAATGTCGGCGCGATGTTCCGCGATCCGAAGAATGCGCTGCTGCCGAACTGGTCGGAGATGCCGATCGGTTACAACGGACGGGCGTCGTCGGTCGTCGTGAGCGGTACGCCGGTGCGTCGCCCCAATGGTCAACTCAAGCTGCCCGATCAGGAGCGCCCGGTGTTCGGCGCGTGCCGCAAGCTCGATATCGAACTGGAGACGGGTTTCATTATCGGCGGCGGCAATGCGCTGGGCGAGCCGATCGCGTGCGAGGACGCGGAGGCGCACATCTTCGGCATGGTGCTGCTGAACGACTGGAGCGCGCGCGACATCCAGCAATGGGAATACGTGCCGCTCGGCCCGTTCAACGCTAAGACCTTCGCGACGACAATCTCGCCGTGGGTCGTCACGCTCGATGCGCTCGAACCATTCCGCGTCGCGCAGCCGGTGCAGGAGCCGGAGCCGCTCGCGTATCTGCGGCATCAAGGGAAGCATGCATTCGACATTCATCTCGAAGTGAGCTTGCGCGCGCCACACGCGCGGCAAGCGAGCACGATCGCGCGGACCAACTTCAAATACATGTACTGGACGATGGCGCAGCAGCTCGCGCATCACACGGTGGCGGGCTGCAATACGCGGGTGGGCGACCTGATGGGCTCCGGGACGATCAGCGGTCCGACCGAGGATTCGTACGGCAGCCTGCTCGAACTGACGTGGAACGGCAAGAAGCCGCTGGAGTTGCAGGAGGGCGGTACGCGCACGTTCATCGAGGACGGCGATGAGTTGACGCTGGTCGGCTGGTGCCAGGGCGACGGGTATCGCGTGGGGTTCGGCGCGTGTGCCGGAGAGCTTCTGCCGGCGCGAGAGTGAGCGCGCGGCAGTCACGATCAGCGAGGGCCGGCAGCGAATGCCGGCCCTCGTCGTTGGTGCGAGACCACGGGCGTGTCGCGTCGCAATGACTCGGCGCGTCGTCCGGTTCAGCCGCCCAGCAGCCCGAACACGGCCACGCCATTCGTCGTGCCGACATACACCTTGCCGTTCGCGATCATCGGTGTGATGAACTTGTTGCCGGTGCCGAACTGATCGCGCGTGCCCATCTGGTTGCTGTTGTACAGCTCGTTGAGCGTGGCCGGGTCGAATGCATGCAGTGCCGCGACGTTGCCGTTTTCGGCGGCCCATACGATGCCATTCGTCGTGCCATTCGCCGAGATGCTCGGCGTCGTGCCGGGATAGGCGAACGTCATCGCGCTTTGCGCGGTCGGTGTGATCGACAGCTTCGCGTTGGTCACGGTGAACGCCTTCAGATGATCGCCGACCGAGCCGAAATACACGCGCCCGTTGAAATAGGCGGGCATGCCGAACTCGCCGCCGGCCAGCTGCGCGGGAATCTCCTGATAGATGTTGTTGGTCGTCGGGTTGAACTTGCCCATCGAATCGCGATTCAGCACGTAGATGGTGCTGTCCTTGCCCGCGCCGAGCGTCAGATGCTGCACGACGCCGTTCGCGTCGGTCAGGTCCGGCAGCACCAGTGCGCCGCCGGAGCCGAGGTCGATGTCGTCGTTGGCCTCCTGCACGACGTTCGTCATCGCGAAATAGTCCGCGACCGACAGGCCGCCCGACGTGCCGAGCTTCAGGAACGTATTGCCGAAATCGTTGTTGGCCGGAAAGCCGCTCGAGGTCATCGTCGTTTCGAAGGTGCCGTTGGCATCGAGCAGATAGATCGACGAGCCGTCCGACGCCGGTCCCGCGCCGCTCATCCAGATCGCGCCGCCGATGCCGTTAGGTGTCACGTTGAGCACGGTGGTCTGCTGCAACGTGTCGGCGCCGTAGCCCATGATCCAGCCCGTGTAGCCGCCGTGGTCGCAGTGCGAGGTCCATGACGTGTAAAGCGTGCTGCCGAGCAATAGCAGCCCCGCGCGCTCCGCGTACAACGGCGTGGTGAACGGCAGGACGCCGTTCGTATTGCCCGCGCCGGTGCCCGGGTAAGAGGCGACGGCGACTTCGGTGGGGCCGTTCAGCAGTTCGGCGCCGGTCGCGAGGTCGAGCGCGTGAATGCGATGATGGTAGCCACCGGCCGCGTCCTTCGACATCGCGACGACATAGATCGTGCCGTGCGTGCCGCGCGAACGGTCAATCACCGGTGTCGAGGTGATGCCGATCGTGTTCACGATCTGGCTGCAGCCGAGGTCGTCACTCGGGGTTTCGCCGCTGCCGAGCGTGCGCACCTGCCACAGGGTCGCGCCGGTGTCGGCATCGAATGCGTAGACGCTATCGTTCTCGGTCGCGACGTACAGCACGTTGTGCGTGCCGCCCTCGATCGCCAGCGAAGTGACGAATAGCGGTTGCGCGTCGACCTTGCCGTCGACACTAAAGAAGCCGACTTTGCCGAACGTCGCGGCCGTCACGTTGGCGGGCGTCAGCGTGGTTTCGCCGAGGTTCTGGCCGGTGCGCGCGATGTCGTTGTGATAGGTGAGCACGTCCTGCACGGCTGCCGCCGAGGTGCCGCCCATCGACGTGCCCGAACCGCTGCCCGAGGTGCCGGCGCTACCGGTGCCGGTGCCGCCGCTCGTGGTGCCACCAGTGGTGGTGCTGCCGCCGCTTGCCGCGGCTGGCGTCGATGCGCCCGATGCGGCGCTGCCGCCGGCGCTCGTGCCCGTCGGGGCACTGCTGTTTCCGCCTCCGCCGCCTCCACAGTTTGCGGCGACGACCGCGGCTACCGCGATCGCCGTGCCCAACAGGGTGGCACGGAGCAACAGGCGCATCGAGACCATGGCGGACTCCCCGTTGCTTGCGGTGGCACCACAAAATATGGGCCGTGTCGAGTGCCCGCGCAACGTGGGTTGAAGATTATCACCCGGCGTATAGATCGTAAAAGCCAGCAACTAGCGTCTAATCGTCAACTCGCCACCCGCAGCGTGATCCGCCGACGCTCCCACCACGCCGCCACCAGAAACGCGAGCGCCGCGCACAACAGCACGCCGACCACCGCATCGTGACCGACCGTTTTCATCAACGCGCCGGCGACGAGCGGGCCGCCGAAGCTCGCCGCGCTCCACGACGCGCCGACCAGCGAACTCGCCGACACCAGCGCGACCCCGCGAAAGCGCTCGCCGCAGGCCACCAGCGACAGCGTGTAGATCGCTCCCGCGGCCGCGCCGAGCACGTACAGCAGCGGCCAGCGCAGCCACGGCGAGCCGACTGCCCACGGCAGCAGCGGCAACAACGCGACGACCACGATGCCGCAGCCGATATGCACGCGTTCGCGGCCGAGCCGGTCGGCGAGCCAGACCGCTCAGACGGATTTGCGTGAGACGCTTGTCGTCATCGACGCCGATCGCGAGCGTTGGCGCAAGACCGTACCAGTGAGACACGTCACCCCACGACAGATAAAGGGTGCCGTCGCGAGGCTCGTAAAGACCTCCGGCGCGCCCATGTCGTCTGCATGTCCGTGTGCGTCGAATTCTGAATCGATGTGCGGAATTTCTTCGCTTGGGTCTGCGAATGCGGACGTGCGGACGGTCCATCGCTCGGGATTGGTGTAAAAGTCCAATCCGGTCAACCGGTGATGCTGATCGACAAGCATCGTTTGTTCATCCCACCGCACGACGGCGGAAACGCCAGTGGCAGGGGTAGTCGTGTAGACGGTGGGATGCTTCATCGAAGAGGTTTATAGGCAAAGTGCAGAACGGTGTGATCGCGTTCTCGAACCACGAGTTCGGCCGGCAAGCTCACCCCGCCACCGCCACCCGCCGCTCGATCGACACCGACCACAACGTCAACAACAGCGCACCCAACGCGGTCGCGACGCCGACCCACGGCAGCGTCGTCAGCGGCGCGCCGGCGCCGATCGCCATGCCGCCGAGCCACGCACCGGTCGCATTGCCGAGGTTGAACGCGCCCTGATTCAGCGTCGACGCAAGATTCGGCGCGTGGCTAGCACGATCGACGATCAGCATCTGCAGCGGCGGCACGATCGCGAATGCGAGCACACCCCACACGAACACGGTCAGCATCGCCGGAATGCGCGCGTGCATCGTGCCCGCGAATACGCACAGGATCACGACGATCGCCATCAGGAACGCGACCAGCGACGGCATCAGCCGCCAGTCCGCGAGCTTGCCGCCGAGCGTGCTGCCGACCGTCAGCCCGAGGCCGAACAGCAGCAGCACCAGCGTGACTGCGTGCGGCGTGAAACCGGTCACGTCTTCGAGAATCGGCGTGATGTAGGTGAAGGTCGAAAACAGGCTCGCCGACGCGAGCACGCTGATGCCGAGCACCATCAGCACCTGCGGGTTCTTCAGCACGCTGAATTCGCGCACGAGGCTCGCCTTGTGCATCTCGATCTTCGCGGGCAGGCACACCGCGAGGGCGGCCGCCGCCAGCACGCCGATGCCGGTCACGGCCCAGAATGTGGCGCGCCAGCCGACCGCCTGGCCGAGCGCGGTGCCGAGCGGCACGCCCAGCACATTGGCGAGCGTGAGGCCGGTGAACATCAGCGCGATCGCCTGCGCGCGGCGATTCGGCGCGACGAGCCCGGCCGCGACCACCGAGCCGATGCCGAAAAACGCGCCGTGGCAGAACGCGGTGACGATGCGCGCGGCCATCAGCACCGCGTAACCCGGCGCGATCGCACACAGCAGATTGCCGACGATGAACACGCCGATCAGGCTCATCAACGCTTTCTTGCGCGGCATGTTGGCGACCGCGATCGCGACGATCGGCGCGCCGATCGTCACGCCGAGCGCATACGCGGACACCAGCATGCCAGCCGCCGGAATCGACACCGACAGATCGCGCGCGACGTCGGGCAACAGCCCCATGATGACGAACTCGGTGGTACCGATTCCAAACGCGGCAACGGCAAGAGCAAGCAGGGGCAAAGGCATGGCGACGATGGGGTGTGATACGTGAAGCGGCGCGAAAATCGGGCGCCGGGCGGGCGTTTCCGAAGGCGGAAACGCTGTCGCCGGATAGGGGAAAACAGTAGGGGATTCTACCTAAGTCAAATCTGCCTTGCAGGCCGTCGGGAAAGCTGTTGTTTTTGTGGAAGGCGGCGCTCAGTGTCGCGCGAGGTTGCGCTGCAGCGCCGCGCAGCCCGCATCCACCAGCATTTCGACCACGTTGGCGCGCTCGTCGGGCTTGAAGTCGCTGATCCAGATCACGCGGCAGCGCGCGGGCGTGTCGGCGACGACCTGCAACGTCGAGTGATGATGCTCGAAGCGTCCGCCGCCTACCGAGTAGGCGAGCCGCAGGTGCGCATCGTCGACGGCGATCACGCGTTCCTCGACCACGGTGCCGTCGGCGAACGTGACCCAGCGCAGTTCGCCGTCCATGCGCGCCTCGGTCAGCACACCCGCGAACACGCGAGCGACGTCGGCGGGATCGCGCAGCGCCGCCCATGCATCGGCCGCGGCGATTTCCACGGCGATTTCCCGGTAGATCGTAGCCATCGCAGTTCCTCTTTTCGTTTCAGGTGAGCGCGTCTCAACTGCTGGGTGGCGCCGGCTGGTCCGCGTCCAACGTGTCGCCATGGCGGCCCGCACCCGACGCAAAGCGCGCCGCGCCCGCCACGCCCTCGGCGAACACCGCCGCGTAGCCGCCCGCGCCTTCGCGCCGCAACGCCTCGGCGAGATCGTCCAGCATGCTGTTCTCGAGCACGGAACGGCGATCGGCGAGCAGCGCTGCCTGCGGAAACGCGGCAAGTTCCGCGGCCAGTTGCTCGGCGGCCGCGCGCGCTTCGCCCTTCGGCACCACGCGGTTGGCGAGCCCGAACGCGAGCGCCTCGCGCGCATCGACCGCGCGGCCGGTCAGGATCAGATCGAGCGCGCGCGACAAACCGATCAGTCGCGGCAGCCGGATCGTGCCGCCGTCGATCAGCGGAATGCCGACGCGCCGGCAGAACACGCCGAGCACCGCGTCTTCCTCGACGACGCGCAGATCGCACATCGCGGCAAGCTCGAGTCCACCCGCGACCGCATAGCCGGCGATCGCGGCGATCACCGGCTTGCTGAAGCGTGTGCGTGTCGGTCCCATCGGACCCGGGCCGCTGCCGTCGGCGTGCAGCTCGTTGCGGCGGGTGTCATCGGCGAGCGCGGTCAGGTCGGCGCCCGCGCAAAACGTGCCGCCGGCGCCGAACAGCACGGCCGCACGCCATGCGGGCTCGGCCTCGAAGCGGCTGAACGCGGCGCTCAACGCGTCGGCCACCTGCCGATCGACCGCGTTGCGCCGCGCGGGCCGGTCCAGCACGATCGTCGCGACGCCGGCGACGTCATCCGACTCGATTCGAACATGGTTATTGAAATATTCGGTGGCTATCATCGTTATGTATACCTGAAGGGTATCTGAAGCGCCGTGCTCGCCTGTTGATCAGGCAATGTTGCCAACCGTTCATGCAGCGTAGTTAATCCGGTAGGCCGTCATGTTTCCGTCACATCCGGCTCGTAGCGTTAGCGCTCTATTAATGCGCTGGCGTCCTGCCGCCAGCTTGCCGAGTGTGCCTTTGTCCCTGCCTTTGCCCAATTCATCGCCGGCCGCCGCGCCGACCAGCGCCGAAACAGTCTGGATCGTGCCGTTGCGCGAGCACTCGTGGTACGACCACGTGCGTCTGAAACGCGTATTCGTCACCGACGGCACACGTCACCAGGTGGTGCTCGTCGATCTGCGCAAGCTGCTCGTGTGCGCGAATCGCGACAACACCGATTACGTGCTGAAGCCGGTCGCCGAATGGCACGCGGGCAAGGTCCGCGGCATTCGCGAGTTTCTCGATCCCGACAGCGCGCGCATTCCGCAGATGCCCTACGTCACGATCTCCACGCGTCGCGCGCCGGGACTGCTCGGCTGGATAGGCATCGAGCGCGAGGGGGTGGTGGCGTTTCGCAACGGCCAGCATCGCGCGCGCTACCTGGCCGAGGCGGGCGCGCGCTGGTGTCCGGTCGAAGTGCACGAGCGCGAGGCGGCATTGCTGCGTGAGCTGTGCGGTGCGGCCGATGATGCCCGCACCGAGATTCGCGCGACCCACCTGGGCGGCGACAGCGACGTCTAACTTTCGCGGTCCGCGGCAATTCGCATACGCCCCGGTTATCACCGCTACCCCGCCTGCACGACGTTGCGCGGCGTGCCCGCTTGCCACGCCGCGATGTTCGCGAGCGTGGTCTGCGCGATCTCGGTCATCGCCTCGCGCGTGAAGAATGCCTGGTGCGCGGTGACGATCACGTTCGGGAACATCAACAGACGCGCGAGCACGTCATCCTGCAACGGCAGATTCGAATGATCCTCGAAGAAGATGCCGCCTTCTTCCTCGTACACATCGAGCCCGAGATGGCCTAGCTGGCCGTCCTTCAACGCGCCGATCAGGGCGTTCGCCTCGACGAGCCCGCCGCGCCCGGTGTTGATCAGCATCGCGCCGCGCTTCATCTTCGCGAGCGCGGCGCGGTTGATCAGATGATAGGTGTCGGGCAGCAGCGGGCAATGCAGACTGACGATGTCCGATTCGGCGAGCAAGGTATCGAGTGGCACGTAGCGCGCGCCGAGCGCGATCAGTTCGTCGGCGTGCGGCCCCGGGTCGTAGGCGAGTACCTGCATGCCGAAGCCCGCCATGATGCGCCCGAATACCCGGCCGATGATGCCGGTGCCGATCACGCCGACCGTCTTGCCGTGCAGATCGAAGCCGAGCAGCCCATGCAGCGAGAAGTCGCCTTCGCGCGTGCGCGCGACCGCGCGCGGCAGGCGCCGGTTCAGCGCGAGAATCAGCCCGACCGCATGTTCGGCGACCGCATACGGCGAGTAGGCCGGCACACGTGCGACCGGCATGCCGAGCCGCTCTGCCGCCGCGAGGTCGACGTGATTGAAGCCCGCCGAGCGCAGCGCGATCATCCGCGTGCCGCCCGCATGGAGCCGCTCGAGCGTGGCGGCGTCGACGTTGTCGTTGACGAACGGGCACACCACGTCGTAGCCATGGGCGAGGATCGCGGTCTCTGTGTCGAGAGGCGATTCCTGGAAATGCAGCTCATAGCCATGCGCCGCATTGGCTTCGGTGAATGTATCGACGTCGTATTGACGACTGCTGAACAGGATCGTGCGCATATCAGGCTCCGAAGAAGCGTGCTTTAGACGTGATTTGCGAAGTCGGTTTTTCGTAAAAAATAACGTTGACAGGGGTGCCGAACTGCAATATCAAATAACGAGCATTCCGAACAAAGCATGTACAAACATGCGGCAAGAAACTGGCCAAACAGCAGATTATCTTTTTCACGATGTTAGGCGACTTCGCGATGAAAGAGTAACTGTCGGGCGTTCGGGAAATCGTTTCACCGCCGGCATGGCCAGGCGGTGCGTTCGTCCAGGTGTGCGGTTGCCCGCTGTGCGGCGCTTCCGGCATCCATTGCGTCGTTCTCCTGTCATCACAGCGTTTTTCTGCTTCCAGCTATCGGCCATTTGATGTGCCGTGCATCGCGCCCGTGACCCGCGCGACGTCACCATTGCGTCACCTTTGTCAGACGGTTCGATTCGATTTTCAGACGGTTGGTGTTCCGTGTTTCGTTAATCAACTCTAGATCGGCGAGCCAACATGATCGGTGAATTGCTCAGATCGCAACCAGAGATCGCGCTTTTCGCATGTCTCGCGATTGGTTATTTCATTGGCTCGTTTCATATCGGCCCGATCCAGCTCGGCGGCGTGTGCGGCACGCTGATCGTCGCGCTCGTGCTCGGGCAGAGCGGTGCGCGCATCGCGCCCGACCTGAAGAACATCGCGTTCGCACTGTTCATCTTCGCGCTCGGCTTTACCGGCGGGCCGCAGTTCTTCGCGAACATCGGGCGCGGCTGGCGCTATGGGCTGCTGTCGCTGATCGAAATCGTCTCCGTGCTGGTGCTGATCATGATCGCGGTCAGCGTGATGCGGCTCGACGTCGGCACCGCGTCTGGGCTGCTCGCGGGCGCGGCGACCGAGTCGGCGGTGATCGGCACCGCGTCCGAGGCGATCGCGAGGCTCGGTCTCGGCGACGCGGCAACGCAGCGTCTGCAGGCCAATATCGTGACCGCTTACAGCGTCAGCTACCTGTTCGGCCTGATCACGATCGTGCTGTTTACAAGCCAGTTCGCGCCGCTGCTGCTGCGCGTCAATCTGCGCGAAGAAGCCGAGCGCGTGTGGCGCAAGCTCGGCGGCGCGGGCGCTTTCAGCGAAGGACAGAGCGCGGCCGCGCCGGCGCTCGTCGGCCGCGCGTTTCGAATCGGCAACGCGGCCGGCGTCACCGTGCGCGCGCTCGAGGAGCAACACGGCTACAACCTGACCGTCGAGCAGATCGAGCGCCATGGCGCGGACTTGCCGGTCGCCATGGAAACGCGGCTCGCGACCGGCGATGTCGTGCTCGTCGCCGGACGGCGCGCCGCGGTCGTCGCGGCGTCGGCCGGCCTCGGCGAGGAGGTGTCGGGCGCCGATTTCGGCCAGGTGTTCGGGCAACGGCTCAACGTGGTGCTGACGCGACCCGACGTCGATGGGATGACGGTCGCGCAGCTGCGCGCGCAGGCGAAGCCGGAAAACGCGCGCGGCGTTTATATCGCGGCTATCACGCGGCTCGAATCGACGATTCCCGCACTGCCCGGCACCGAGCTGCATCGCGGCGACGTGCTGACGCTGGTCGGCGCGAAAGCCGACGTCGAGCGCGGCGCGAAGCGGCTCGGCTACGTATTGCCGCCGACCGAAAAGACCGACTTTGTCTATCTCGGCCTCGGCGTGCTGGTCGGGATGGCGATCGGGCGGCTCGGCGGCACGATCGGCGGCGTGACGCTCGCGCTCGGCACGGGCGGCGGCTGTCTGCTGTCCGGGCTGCTGTTTGGCTGGGTCCGCTCGCGCCATCCGCTGGTCGGCTCGCTGCCGTCGGCGGCCGCGCAGATCCTCAAGGACTTCGGACTCGCGACGTTCATCGCCGCGGTCGGGCTGTCGGCCGGTCCCGACGCGATCAAGCTCGTGCGCGAATACGGGCTCGCGCTGCCGCTCGCCGGCATCCTGATGGTGCTGGTGCCGGGCCTGCTGTCGCTGTGGGTCGGCCATGCGCTGTTGAAGCTCGAAGCGCCGATGCTGCTCGGCGCGATCGCGGGCCAGCAGTGCAGTACGCCGGCGATCAGCGCGCTCGTCGGCGTGACCGGTAATTCGACGCCGGTGATCGGCTACACGATCACCTATGCGCTCTCCAACATCCTGTTGCCTTTGATGGGGCCCGTGGTGGTGGGCCTCGCCGGCAAGCTCGGCTAGCCGGACTTGCCGAAGCCGCATGCCGCGCGGCGCTTCGCACTGCGCGGCGAATCAGGCGCTCGCGCGGCACAGGCGCGCGCCGCACCCGTGGCGGGTATCGCCAACGAACCCGACAACTACTCAGCGAGGGCGCGATGGACTGGTTACACAACATCTTTCACAAGTCACCGGAGATGGCGCTGTTCCTGTCGCTCGCGGTCGGCTATTTCATCGGTCAGATCAATTTCGGCAAATTCCAGCTGGGCGGCGTGGGCGGCTCGCTGCTGGCGGCGGTCGTGATCAGCCAGGCGGGCGTGACGGTCGACAACGGCGTCAAGGCAGTGATGTTCGCGGTGTTCATCTACGCGGTCGGCTACGACTCCGGGCCCGGCTTCTTCAACTCGCTGAACCGCAAGACGCTGCGCGAGATCGCGATGGCCGTGTTTCTCGCGGTCACCGCGCTGATCACGGTGGTGGTGTGCGCGAAGCTGTTCCATCTGAACAAGGGGCTCGCGGCCGGACTGGCGGGCGGCGCGCTCACGCAGTCGGCGATCATCGGCACCGCGGGCGACGCAATCGCGCGGCTCGGCCTGCCCGCCGATCAGGTCAGATCGCTGCAATCGGACGTCGCGATCGCGTACGCGGTCACGTACGTGTTCGGCTCGCTCGGCGCGATCATCGTGTGCGTGAACATCCTGCCGAAGTTCATGGGCCAGGGCCTGCGCGAAGCGTCGATCGAGGCGGAACGCGAGCTGTCGTCGGGCGCGCCGACGCGCGGACCGGGGCAGGTGGCGGCGCTGCCCGAACTGGTTGGGCGCGCATACCGGATCGACTTCAGCGCCGGCAAGAGCGTGCAGGCGGTCGAGTCGCTGCACGGCGAAGGCCTGACGATCGAGCGCGTCAAGCGCGGCAATCAGCAGATCGAGCCGAAGCCCGACTTCGTGCTGCAACCCGACGACATCGTGCTCGTCGTGGGCCGCCGCGAGGCGGTCGTCGCGTTCGGCGCGAAAGGCAACGAGGTCGGCGACGCCGAGGACATCGGCGTCGTGATGCAGACGCGCGAAGGCGTGTTCACGCGCAAGGGCATGAATCACACGACGATCGCGGCCGCGCGCCAGATGATCGATCGCGACATGCGGCACGGCGTCTACGTCCAGAGCATCACGCGCGTCGGGCAGCCGCTGCCGGTGCTGCCCGAAACCGAGCTGCAGCACGGCGACGTGATCACCTTCTACGGCTCGCCGAAAGATACCAAGCGCGCGGTCGAAGCCGCCGGCTACGAGTTGCCGTACAGCAACAAGACCGACTTCATCTACATGGGCGTCGGCCTCGTGATCGGTCTGCTGATCGGGCTGATCGTCATCAACGTGGGCGGTGTGCCGCTTACGCTCGGCTCGGGCGGCGGCTGTCTGCTGGCGGGCCTGCTGTTCGGCTGGATGCGCGGCAAGCATCCGATGTACGGCGTGATGCCGTCGGCCGCCTCGCAACTGCTGAAGGACTTCGGGCTCGCCGCGTTCGTCGCGGTGGTCGGTCTGAACTCGGGCCTGCAGGCGGTCGTCACGGTCAAGCAAAGCGGCGTGACCATCTTCCTGCTCGGTGTGTTCGTCACGCTGTTCCCACTGCTGCTGACGATGCTGTTCGGCCGCTACGTGCTGCGCTACAACAACGCGGCAATTCTGGCCGGCGCGCTGTCCGGTTCGCGCAGCGCCAACCCGGCGTTCGGCGGCGTGCTCGACAAGGCCGAAAGCGCGGTGCCGACCGTGCCGTTCGCGATCACCTATGCGATCGCGAACGTCGCGCTGACGCTGCTCGGGCCGCTGGTGGTCGGGCTCGTGTAGCGCGCTCACCAACGTTGATCGCACGGTTATCGAACGCCGTTGCGTATCGATCCCTGTAGCCGGCCGCAACCGGGACTCCTCGCCACGCCGGCGTGTTTCATCTCTTCACTGGAGAACGCATCATGGCTAAAGAGAAGGGCGACAAGAAACGCTCGGGCGTGGACGCGGGTCTTGCCGCGCTGAGCCCGTTCGAACTGAAGGACGAACTGATCAAGGCCGCCGGCGGCGGCGCGGTCGAGCGGGCCGCCAACATCGCGATGCTCAACGCCGGCCGTGGCAACCCGAACTTTCTCGCGACGATCCCCCGCCACGGCTTCTGGCAACTCGGCCTGTTCGCGATGCGCGAGTCCGAGCGCTCGTTCGCGTACATGCCGGAAGGCGTCGGCGGTTTTCCGCGCCGCGACGGACTCGCGGAGCGCTTCGACCTGTTCATACGCGAGAACCGCGGCGTGCCCGGCATCGACTTTCTACGCGGCGCCGTGTCGTACGTGCGCGATCAGCTCGGGCTGTCCGGGACCGACTTTCTGTATGAGATGTGCGAGGGCATTCTCGCGTCGAACTACCCGGTGCCCGACCGCATGCTGAAGCTGTCGGAAATCATCGTCGGCCAGTATCTGCGCCGCGAGATGATCGGCAAGCATCCGTTCATCGGCGAGTTCGACATCTTCGCGGTCGAAGGGGGCACCGCGGCGATGACCTACATCTTCAACACGATGCGCGAGAACCATCTGATCGAGGCGGGCGACTCGATCGCGCTCGGCATGCCGATCTTTACGCCCTACATCGAAATCCCGGCGCTAAACGACTATCAGCTCAAAGTCGTGCATATCAATGCCGACGTCGCGCACGGCTGGCAGTACTCGAAGCAGGAGCTCGACAAGCTGCGCGATCCGAAAGTGAAGGCGTTCTTCCTCGTCAACCCGAGCAATCCGCCGTCGGTGAAGATCGACGATGCGAGCCTCGAGCACGTCGCGGACATCGTCAAGGATCGGCCCGATCTGATCCTGCTGACCGACGACGTGTACGGCACGTTCGCCGACAACTTCGTGTCGCTGTTCGCGCTCGCGCCAAAGAACACGATCCTCGTCTACTCGTACTCGAAGTATTTCGGCGCGACCGGCTGGCGTCTCGGCGCGGTGGCCACGCATCGCGACAACGTGCTCGACAAGCTGATCGGCAAACTGCCGGCCGATGTGAAGAAGGAACTGCATCGTCGCTACGAGTCGATCACGACCGAGCCCGACAAGCTAAAGTTTATCGACCGGCTGGTGGCCGACAGCCGCACCGTCGCGCTCAATCACACGGCCGGGTTGTCGACGCCGCAGCAGGTGCAGATGGTGCTGTTCTCGCTGTTCTCTTTGATGGACACGCCCGACGCGTACAAGAACGCGCTCAAGCGCCTGATCCGCAAGCGCAAGCAGGCGCTGTACGAGGAAGTGGGCATCGCGTTCGAGGACGACGATCCGAACCAGGTCGACTACTACACGATCGTCGACATCGAGTTCCTCGGTGAAAGAGCCTACGGGCGCGAGTTCGTCGACTGGCTGCTGAAGAACACCGAGCCGTCCGAGCTGCTGTTCCGGCTCGCGCGCGAGGCGCGCGTGGTGCTGCTGCCTGGCCGCGGCTTCGGCACCCAGCATCCGTCGGGGCGCGTGTCGCTCGCCAATCTGAACGAGTCCGACTATCGCAAGATCGGTCGCGCGATGCGCAAGCTGATCGAGGAGTATGTCGAGCGCTATAACGCGGCAACCGGCAGCAAGCTCGACAAGAGCAAGGTGATGAAGTGACTCGCGCGGGTGTACCGGACGCGCGCTTCGCGGCCCGCTACCCCGGCCAAAAAACTTGCGCAATCGCGCGGTTCGGTGAATGATCGGACGAACGGCCTCGAGCGGCGTATCTGCGGCGAGGCCGTTCGTTCCTTTGCGCTTCACATTCACACACCGATCATGCCGACTTCAACCCCTACTACCGTTGCTTCGTCCGTCCCCTGTCCGGTTGTCGAATCGCTCGACGCCATCCTTCCCGAAGAACCGCTGCTGATGATGGGCGCCGGCCCCGTGCCGATTCCCGCCGCGGTCGCGAAGGCCAATGCCATCGTGATCAACCATCTGGGCGGCACGATGGCGAAGGTGGTGAACCAGGTGAAGACGATGGCGCGCTATGTGTTCCAGACGCAGTCGAAGTGGGTGCTGGGGGTCGCGGGACCGGGATCGGGCGCGATGGAGATGGCGGTCTCCAATCTCGCGTGGGAAGGCACGCGCATGCTGTGCATCAAGAACGGCTTCTTCAGCGACCGCATGGGCGAAATGGGCCGCCGCGTCGGCGCGCGCGTGAGCGTGCTCGAAGTCGCGGATCGCACGGTCGCGAGTCTCGATCAGATCGCCGACGCGCTGCGCCGCGAGCGTCCGGAAGTCGTCACGGTCGTGCAGGGCGAGACCTCGAACACCGTGTGGAACCATCATCTGAAAGACATCGTCGCGCTCGCGAAGGAAGCGGGTGCGCTCGTGATCGTCGACGCCGTCTGCACGCTGAGCACGATGCCGCTCGAAATGGACAACTGGGGCATCGATGCAGTGATTACCGGCGGCCAGAAGGGCTTGTCGTCGATTCCGGGCGTGTCGCTGATCGCGTTCTCAGACGCGGCGTGGGCGCGCGTCAAGGGCCGCACGGTGCCCAACACGCACTGGTGCCTCGATGCGTCGCTGGCGGAAAACTTCTGGCACAACGCCGGCTATCACTATACGGCGCCGGTGTCGGGCGTACTCGCGCTGCACGAGGCGCTGCGGCTCGTCTGCGCGGAAACGCTGGAGAAGCGCTTCGCGCGCCATTTGAAATGCTCGCTCGCGTTGCAGCAGGGCGTCACCGCGATGGGCCTGCAGCTGTATGCGCCGGAGAATTGCCGGCTCAATTCGGTGATCGGTATCGAGGTGCCGGACGGCCTGAGTCCCGCCGACGTCTGCGCGCATATCTCGCGGCAGCATCAGGTGGAGATCGCCGGCTCGTTCGGTTTGCCGATCGTACGGATCGGCCAGATGGGCGAGCAGTGCCGCGAGCACAACCTGTTTCGCACCGTGCATGCGCTCGGCCGCACGATGGTCGAGCTCGGCGTCAAGGTCGATTTGCCGGCGGGTGTCGCGGCGCTCGAGCGCGGATTGAGCGAAGGTAAATAATGAATTTTGGGACGCGCTGCGAACAGCATTCGTAGCGCGTATTTTTTGTTTGATCCAGCACTTTATAGTCCCATTACAAAGTTGTTTTCCGCCATTATCGCGTTGCATTAAATTAATGCTTCGCAACGTTTTTACATAACAATTGCGACATCGCTGAGACCCTTACGGAATAAGGCTCCGCGCCTTTCGAAAGGGTTTTTTTCTCTTCTTACTTTCTATTGTCCTCTGTGCGCCGGCGCACGTATCGAGATCAGGCGGAAACGTAAAGTAGGTCACGGCGAGCGCAGCGCAATGCTCTCGCTGCGGTAAATCGCTAGACCATGATTCGACACACGGCGCGTGCCAGGACGCGCCTGCCGCGCTCATGCATGCTTTCCGCCGAAACATAGCTTTAACGCCGAAGCGCCCCCGCGAGGCGATAAAAAAGGATGTCTATCCGATTCGATAGTTCGATCGCGTGGAGTCTCGAAGCATGTCTTCGAGGGCCCATGCACGTACGAAGCAAGGAAATCGACACTATGGCGAGCGCATACGACTCAGGTCAATCGGCAGGGGTTATTGTTGGAGCAGAGCTGAACGGACTAGGGGTAGCGCGATCGCTCGCGCAGGCCCGCGTTCCGGTTGTCGCAGTCGATACGAGGAGCCGCGCGGCGACGTGGTGCCGACACGTTCATGCGCATCAGGTAAAAAGTTTTGTTGGAAAAATATTCGTTGACGACATGATCGAACTCGGCAAACGGTTCGATCGTCTGCCGGTTCTGATTCTGACCGACGAAGACGCAGTGCATGCGGTATCGGAAAATCGGCTGGCTTTGGCGCACTGGTATCGATTCCGTTTGCCGGCCGACGACACCGTCAAGATGTTGTCGAGCAAGGCACGCTTTCACGAATTCGCGCAGAGTCATGGCTTTCCGGTGCCACGCTCGGTCGTGCTCGACAAGCTTGCCGACGTCGAACGGCTGGCCGAATTGCGCTACCCGTGCGTGCTGAAACCAGACGACAAGCGCAACGTGCTGCGCGGCGAGAAAGAACGCGCGGTGCGCGTCGACACGCTGCAGCAGGCACGCGATCGCGCGATCGCGATGCTCGCGACGCCGGGCGGCATCATCGCGCAGGAGTGGATCGAGGGGCCCGACAGCAACATTCACTTCACGCTGTTCTATCGCGGCGCCGACGGCAACATGGTCAGCATGTTCACCGGCCGCAAGGTGTTGAGCTCGCCGCCGGGCGTCGGCAACACCGCGATCTGCGTCGCCGCGCCCGAAGCGCGGGGCACACTCGAACCGCTGACGCGGCGCTTCGCCGAGGCGGCCGGTTTCGACGGCATGGGCAGCATCGAGTACAAATGGGACGACAACTACAACGAGTTCGTGATGGTCGAGCCGACGGTCGGCCGCACGGACTGGCAGGAGGAGATCGCGACGCTGTGCGGCGTCAACATTCCCCTTGCCGCGTACCGCCATGAACTCGGCCTGCCGTTGCCCGTCGAGCGCCTGAGCCGGCTACCGGTTGCGTGGCGCGCGACGTTTTCCGACCGGCCGCCGCCCGAACTGCTGAGCGAGCGCACCAAAATTTTCGATGGCTATTTCCGCTGGAACGATCCGTTCCCAGCGTTGCAGCACTACGTGGTGATGAATCCGCTCCGACGCATGAAGCGCAGCTGGAAAAAAGCGATCAGGGCGCCCGAGTCGCGTCAGGCCAAAGCCTGACGCTGGCGACGACAGCCCCTCCCCAGGAGACCAGCAATGTCTTTGACCGATACCATCATCATTGGCGCGGGGCCCTACGGGTCGTCTCTTGCCGCGCATCTGAAGGCCGCCGGCGTGGATCACCAGATCCTCGGGGAACCGATGGGAGCGTGGCGCAACTACATGCCGCCCGGCATGCTGCTGCGCTCGGAGGCTTTCGCGTCGAGCATGCATGCGCCGCGCAGCGGCTTTACCGTCGAAGACTACTGCCGCCTGAAAGGGCTGCCATACCGGCCGCTCGGCATGGCGCTGCCGCTCGAAACCTTCGTCGAGTACGGGCTGTGGTTCCAGAAGAATCTGGTCGGCGAAATCCAGCCGGTCGACGTGCTCGCATTGCGCCGCGTCGGCGATCAGTTCCAGCTGTCGCTGAGCGACGGCCGTTCGCTCGCCGCCCGCCGGGTCGTGATCGCGCTCGGCCTGAAAGGCTTCGCGCAAACTCCGACGGCGCTGCAGGAGTTGCCGCCGCAGTATGCGTCGCATTCGGAGTTGTACGGGAACCTCGAGTGGGCGCGCGGCAAGGACATTGCGATCGTCGGTGGCGGGCAGTCGGCGCTCGGACTGTCCGCGCTGCTCAACGAACTCGGCGCACGCGCGCACGTGCTGATGCGCGAGAGCAGCGTGGTGTGGCACGAGCGGCCGCACGGCGGGCGCAACATCCTGTCGCGCATCAAGGGGCCCGACGCGGGGCTCGGGCGCGGCTGGCGCTCGCTGTTCCTGTCCGAGTTTCCCGGCGTGTTCCACATGCTCGACCCGCGACGCCGCAAGCTGATCATGGAGCACACCTATGGCGCGTCCGGCGCGTGGTGGCTGCACGATCGCGTGGTGGGCAAGGTACAGATTTCGCATCGAACCGTGGTGCGTTCCGCGGCGATCGAAAACGACCGCGTCGTCCTCAACGTGCTGACCGACGGCAAGGAAGCGCGCGTGAGCGCCGATCACGTGATCGCCGCGACCGGTTTCAAGACCGACATGCGGCAGCACGCGTTCCTGTCTAAAGATCTGGCCGACGCGATTTCGAATCAGGGCGGCATGCCCGACCTGAACTCGCACTACGAAACGCGCGTGCGCGGCCTCTATGTGATCGGACCCGCGTCCGCGCATAGCTTCGGGCCGGTGATGCGCTTCGTCTATGGAACCAAGCACGCGTCGCCGACCGTGGCGCGGCATCTTATCGGCTCGTTGAAAGCGGGTTCGCGGCAACGCGCGTGGCCGGTCACCCATGCACCCATGCCGGAGCGCTCAGGTGAATAAGACCCAAACAACGGGCGCGTCGATGCGCTCGCGCCTGTCAGACAGCTACCGCGGGCCCCGCATGAAGCGCTACAAGGCGCTCGTGAAGGAGATGCTCGCGGGCTTCGTGTTGATGTCGGGTCTCGCGTGGTGCACGCGCAAGCTGCTGTGGCGCGATCGCGTGGCCGTGCTGCTTTATCACGATCCCGATCCGGACACGCTCGACCGTCATCTGACTTATCTGGGCAAGCTGTGCGAGTTCGTGCCTTTGACCGACGTCAGCGCGCCCGGCCGCGGCCGGCCACGCGTGGCGATCACGCTCGACGACGGCCACGCGGGCAACGCGAAGCTATTGCCGGTGTTCATCAAGCACAAGGTGCGCCCGACGATCTTCCTGTGCAGCCGCATCGTCGGACGGCCGCGCAGTCACTGGTGGCTGCATCCGGGTTCGCTACGGGTCGGCCATGAACGTCTGAAGCGCATGACGAACGACGAACGCCTCGCCGCACTGGCCGCCCAAGGCTACCAGCAGGACGGCGACGACCGGCCGACCGGCCTGTCGATCGAACAGATGCAGGCGATGCGCGAGCACGTCGACTTCCAGGCGCATACGCGCTTCCATCCGATCCTCACGCATTGCAGCGACGCTGAAAGCAAGGCCGAAATCAGCGACAGCCGCCATGAGATCGCGACGCTGCTGCAACAGCCGTGCGAGCACTTCGCGTATCCGAACGGCAATTACGGCGAGCGCGAAGTGGAGTTCGTGCGCGCGGCGGGCTTCAAAACCGCGCGTACCTGCGACATCGGCTGGAACGATCAGCATACCGATCCGTACCGGCTGCGCACGATCATCATCGACGATGCGGCGTCGACGCTGCGCTTCGCGGCGCAATTGAGCGGCATTGCGCTGTTTCTGCGCTACCTGCGCGAGGGGGGCGGCTGGCGCGGCAAGTTTCCGCAGTTTTGAACAGGGGGAGCGCCCGGACCAGGCGATTGGTCCGGGCAAGCCGTCCGGGTTCTTCGCGAGACGGCACGACAGGCAGACAACAGGAGGGGAACATGCAGCGCTGCAGGGTACTGGTGATCAACGATTACGCGCACATGGGCGGCGCGGAAGTGGTCTATCAACAATCGGCCGAGCTATTGGGCACGCTGCGCGGCGTCGAGGTCGAGCGTTTCGACGATAGCCAGTTTTCCGGCCGCTCGACGATGCTGACGCGCTCCTGGAACACGACCGCCGCGCGCGCGCTCGAAAAGACGCTGCACCGTTTCCGGCCGCATCGGCTGATGGTGCACAACTACCACAACGTGCTGTCGCCTTCGATTCTCAGCGTGATCGCGCGCAACCAGCGTCAGTTCGGTTACCGCGCATATCACACCTGCCACGACTATCACCTCGTCTACTACAACCCGTCGCTGCAGTACTTCGACAAGGACAAGCGGCCGATCATTCTGCCGCTCGACGTGCTGCGCACCCGCGCGGTCCTCACGTTGCGGCCGACGCCGAAGGGCCTCGTGCACGATCTGATGACGAAGGCGTGGTGGCACGCGGTCCGCGCGGCCTATCAACCCGCGCGCGTGTTCGACAGGATCTTGTGCCCGAGCCTGTTCATGCAGCAGGCACTGCATCGCGTGGGCATCGAGAACACGGTCATCGTGCACAACCCGTCGGCGGTGCCGAGCGCGATGCCGATCGTCACGGTGCGTAACAAGGAGCGCTTCAACATCGCGTTCGTCGGAAGGATCTCGCCGGAGAAAGGCTTGCTGCAATTTCTGACGCTCTGCGAGGCGGCGGGCTTCGAGCGCATCAATAGCATCGGCGTGTACGGCGACGGCCCGGACCGCGCGGCGATCGAACAGCGCTACGCGTCGCTGATCGCCCAGCGCAAGCTGATCCTGTTCGGCACGATGCCGCAGCAGCAGCTGTTTCCCGCGATGCGCGAGTTCGCCGATGCGGTGGTCGTGCCGTCGGTGGGCGCGGAGAACGCACCCCTTGTGGTGGTCGAGGCGGCGATGCTCGGCCTGCCGGTGCTGATTCGCGATGGCGGCAGCATGGCGGTGACCGCGGAATCGGTCGGCAACAAGATCAAGTTCAAATTCGATCCGGGCAGTCTGAAACAGGCGCTCGCCGAGTTGGCCGTTCATCTGGCCGATGAGCACAGAAAGTACGACGTCGGAGAATATCTGCCCGAGCATTATGCGCAGCGTCTGGCCGAAATCATGCATATCGGCGAAAGTTCGGCGCCCATCGCGCCTTCGCGCCGGCGCGCGCGCTATGCAGATAATCCGCGTCCAGCACCCTGAAAATAGTCGGCGCTGATTGTGGCAAACGGCGTGTATATCCGCGCGGTTATCGTCGTTTTAAACACCCGGATTTTATTGCGCGATTGGTCTGAAGCAATCCTGTAGCAATCGGCTTTTGTGTGCGCTGCCGAACGTTGTAAGGACGGGCTCTCTGAATATTATGATTGCCAAGGAAAGGCTTTTATCGAGCGTTGAAGCGCGCGGCTCGACAGGGTAAACGAGGGCGCGGAGCTGGCGGTGATCGGCTCAAGGGCCGACGAAACGCCAGACTCATCAGAACAAGAGCATGTGCATGTCGTGAGCGTTTGCGTGGAAAAACGGCGGACGAGACGCGGCTAATCGGGGAAATATCGCTACCGGGCCCGGCAGTCAGCTCAACCCAAACAGGAATGTGGCCGCAAGCGACCACATCAGCGATACGGGGGATCCAGACGGTGATGCGCTACAGCTCAGCGCACGCTGTACGGATCGGAGGTCTCGGGAGACGCGTAGGTCTGGTCTGAATTCCATAAATCGCTGCCGTAGGGGTCCGCTGAGTTCTTGCCGCGGACAGGCTGTGCAACGCTTGTACGTTTCTGCTTTGGAAGGCTGTTTTTCGTTTGGGTGTACACGTTGGGCGCGACATAGCGGTTCTTTTTAGCGTACGCGAAATCCGACGGGGAGCCGTAGAGCGTCGTGGAACTGGCCGCATGAGGCGTCATCGCTTCGAGTTGCGAGTGCTTGGCGACATAACGCGGCGCATAAGCGGAAGAGGAGGCGGACACGATGCTCTGCGCGTATCCCGCCTGGGCAGTCAGTAATACCGGTAATACGGCGGCAAGAAGTTTTTTCATTTCGGTCACCGTAAGAAAAGGGGTGGTGCGATGTTAGGGAAAAGAGCCGAGCTCGCATAGGTGCTGTTACACACAAAGGTAGCCGATGTGGCGCAAATCAGCTACCCCGTCCGATTCGAGGCGCTCAGCTCGACGGACACAGGCGTGACTGGATGCGGCGACGTGCCGGTCCGGGCGCCGGGAAGAAGTGGCAAACCGTCGAGACTTTGGGAGAACTCGCATGAACCAAAGCAGTGCACCATTCGATAGCCGGAACAACAACAGCGAACATCCGCCGGCGGGCTTCGCGAATTATCTGGATGCGCTGTATGACAACCGCAAGCTGATTGCCCTCACGACGGCCATCGCGGTCGCGCTCGGCATCGGTTATTCGGTGTTCTCCCAACCCGTCTATCGCGCGGACATTCTGGTGCAGGTCGAGGAGAACGCAGGTACCTCGTCCAAGAGCGTGATCGGCGACGTGTCCGCGATGTTCGACGTGAAGACCGCCACGTCCGGCGAGGCCCAGGTGATCGGCTCGCGCATGGTGGTGGGCCGCGCGGTGGACAAACTCAATCTCGACATCGAAGCGGCGCCGCGCTACTTCCCGCTGTTCGGCCGCTGGCTCGGCCGTCATTCCGATCATCTGTCGACGCCGGGACCGCACGGCTACGTGTACGGCAACGAGCGCATCACGGTGTCGAAATTCGACGTGCCGGAAGAGCTGTTCGACCGTCCGTTCGTGCTGAGAATGGGCGAGGGATCGAGCTACGAGCTGCAATACGGCAAGCTGAAGCTCGACGGCACGGTCGGCCAACCGCTGAACGCGACGACCAACTACGGGCCGCTCACGCTCGTCGTCGACCGGATCGACGCGAAGCCCGGCGCGACCTTCGAAGTGCGGCGCCAGTCCGCGCTGACGACGACCGAAAAGCTGCGCAAGGAGTTGTCGATCTCCGAGAAGGGCAAGGAATCGGACATCCTCGGCGTGTCGCTGGAAGGCAGCGATCCGAAGAAGATCAGCGCGATTCTGGCGACCATCGCGGGCGAATACGTGAGCCAGAATCTGAAGCGCAAGTCCGAGGAAGCGGAGCGTTCGATCCGTTTCCTCGAAATGCAGCTTCCGGAAATGCGCCAGCAGCTTTCCGATTCGGAAACGCGCTTCAACGACTTCCGCGCGAAGCATGGCACCGTCGATCTCGGCGAGGAAGCGACCAACCTGCTGCAGCTGTCGGTTCAGGCGCAGACGCGGCTCGCGGAACTGCAACAGAAGCGCAATGAACTGCTGTCGCGCTTCACCGACCAGCATCCGGCCGTGCAGTCGATCAACGCGCAGTTGCGTGCGGCGCAACAGGAAGCGAAGGATCTCGCGAGCCGGACGCAATCGCTGCCGCCGCTCGAACAGAACGTGCTGCGCCTGCAGCGCGACGTGCAGGTCGGCACCGAACTCGACACGTCGCTGCGCAATACGCTCGAACAACTGAAGCTGATCAAGGCGGGCAAGGCCGGCAACGTGCGCATCGTCGACGGCGCCGTCGCGCCTGATACGCCGGTGCGGCCCAAGCCGCTCCTGATCATCATCGGCGCGCTGATGCTCGGCGTGTTCGTCGGCTCGGTGATCGCGCTCGTGCGTCAGCGCTTGTTCGACGCGATCGACGATCCGTACGAAGTCGAGCTGCGCACCGGTCTGCCGGTCTACGCGAGCGTGCCGTTCAGCCGTCAGGAAGAGCGGTTCGCGCACAGCCGTCGCCGGCCGGAATCGAAGGCGCTCGTGCTCGCCGGCGAAGCGGTGATCGATCCGGCGATCGAAAGTCTGCGTGGCTTTCGCACCGCGCTCGAATTCACGATGACCAAGGCGCGCAACCACATCGTGCTGATCACGGGCCCGACGCCGGGCATCGGCAAGTCGTTCGTGTCGCTGAATCTGGCCGCGGTCATCGGTGCGACCGGCAAGCGCGTGCTGCTGGTCGACGGCGACCTGCGCCGCGGCTTTCTGCATCGGCATCTCGGCGGCGATCGCGGTCCCGGCCTGTCCGATCTGATCCAGGGCGCGTACCGCCCCGAAGAGCTGATTCGTGCGACCCGCTTCCAGGGTGTCGATTTCATCGCGAGCGGCCGCCAGGTTGCGAGCCCGAGCGACGTGCTGTCGAACGTCCGGCTCGAGTCGGTGCTGCGCCAGGTCGCGACCGGCTACGACGTCGTGCTGCTCGACGGACCGCCGGTGCTGCTCGCCGCCGATGCGGTGCGGCTCGCCTGCGTGGCAGGTACGACGTTCTTCGTCGCACGTCAGGGTGTCACGGGCATCGGCGAGCTGCGTGAGTCGGTTCGCCAGATGCAGAAGGTCGGCCTGCCGGTGCGCGGCGTGATCATGAACGGACTGCGGATGCGGCCGGGGCGCTACAGCTACGGCTACGGACGCTATCGCTACGCGGCCTACATCTACAAACCGTACGACCGATAAGCCCGGGCGCGTGATTCGCGACGCTGCCGCGGTGCGGGGCGTAGCGCCCGAATGGACCGATCAGAAAACCAACATAGCAATGCGAAGGGATCTTACGGCCGCGCTTGCCGAGCGCACACCGTACAGGCAAGGGACTACTCGGATGAAACAGCTATTTGTCACGCCTTTTCTGCCTCAGAAAAACGCGCCGCAAGCTGGCCACCGGTTGGCCTACGACTACCTGATCAAACTGAGCGCGGAATCGGAACTCGACGTGCTGATCGTGTCGCGCGTGCCGGTCGACGAAAAAGACATCGAGTTTCGCGCGAACGTGCGCAACGTCTACATCCAGTACGTGAGCCGGTTCGACCTGATTCCGTCGTTCCTCGCGAATCCGCTGACATTTTCACCGCGGCTGTTCTCGCGCTATAAACCCGCGATCGGCAAGTTCCTCTGCGAGCTCGTCGACAGGCACCGTTACGACACGGTGCGGCTCGAGTTCTCGCAATGCTTCACATATGCACAGAATCTGCGCGAGCGTTTCCGCGACGGCGTGAAGATCGTGATGTGCGCGCATGACGTGCAGATCCAGGTCATGCTGCGCATCAAGTCCATCGAAGGATGGCTGTTTACGCGGCAGACCTTCATGCTCGAGCAGCGTCTGCTGAAGCTGGCCGACAAGGTGCTCGTGCTGTCGAGCAAGGACGCGCAGCTGATCAACGGCCTGTACCCCGGGGTCGGCACGTTGCAGGTCGTGCCGATCTCACTGCCGGCATTCCTGAAGGAAGTACGGCGCACGAAAGACACGATCGAGAAAGGCAACATCCTGTTCTGGGGGGCGATGCAGCGCCGCGAAAACGAAGAGGCGCTACTCAATTTCATCGACACGATTTTTCTGCCGCTGCGCCGGCGCGGTCTGCAACTGAAGCTGTTCGTGGTCGGCTCCGATCCGAGCGAGCGCGTGAAGCGCTTGAATAGCGACGATATCTGCGTGACCGGCTTCGTCGAAAATCCGGGCAAGTACTTCGAGTCCGCCGATATCGGCGTCGTGCCGCTGCTGTCGGGCGCCGGCGTCAAGCTGAAGACGCTCGAAATGCTCGCGGCGAAACTGCCGGTCGTGTCGACGCCGCTCGGCGCGGAAGGCGTCGAGCACGACGGCACCTTGCTCAACGTCTGCGAAATCGATGAGTTCCAGCACGTGATCGAGCGCATCTACCGCGGGGAACCGGTCAACCTCAACGCCTCCGTGGCGTATCAGGCCTGACGCCATGATCGCCACCATCGCCTATCTGCTGGCCGTCGTGCTGTGCGCGTCGCGCGGCGTGCTGGAGTACCTGATCGGCAAGGACGCCGCCTATCTGATCCAGGTCGGCGGCATCGTCGGGCTGCTGGTGTGGTACATCTCGCCGACCGCGATCGCCGCTTACTTCCGCGACGAAGGACGCCTGTCATTCGGCTTCCTCGTGGGCATGCTGTTCTCGATCGGGCTGTCGCTCGTCGCGACGCTCGCGGTCACCGATCAGCTCGGGCTGTCCTATCTGTTCGTCTTCATCTTCACGCTGTTCATCTATTTCTACGCGATCTCGAACTATCAGAAGCGCTTCGTGCGGCCGCGCGTCGCCTATGTGGGACTGGTGCTGATCGCGCTGATCGAGGCGGGCGTCGCGCTCGCGCAGCAGCAGAACGTGTTTCCGATCGATTTGCCCGGCGCGACTTACGGCTTCGACAATCTGCGCGCGCCGTCGCTGACCGGCAGCTATCTGCACTACCCGCTGTTCGTCGCGATTGGCGCGTCGCTGTGCGGCCTCGATTATCTGGTGCGCAAGAACGTGCTGTCGGGCCTCGCGTGCGCGGTACTCAGCTTCGCAATTTTCTCCGCGCTGTCGCGCAGCGGCATGCTGATCATTCTCGGCACGTTCGGGCTCGCGTTCGTGCAGGCGCCGATCCAGTTCGTCACGAGAAACGCGAAACTGATCGTCGCCACCGTGTTTGCGACGATGGCGATCATGATCTTTGGCGTCGCGGTGAGCAGTCAGAACGATAGTGTCGTCAACGTCGGCACTGAACGGATGATGGGTGCGACCGATCTGCAGTCCGAGGGCAACGATGGCCGCACCGAAGCATGGGACAAGGCCGAGTCGCTCGCATTGCCTGTCAACGTGATCGCCGGCACCTACTTCGGGCTCGTCACGAACTCGGCACCCGAACCGGTGAAACAGGAGTTCGGCGTCGTCGAATCGAGCGTGCTGCAGCAGATTCTGAATATCGGCCTGTTGGGCGCGATCTTCTATTACGGCGTGCTGATCTCGGTGACGAAACTCGTGAGCAGCGCAAGCCGGATTTCGCTGTGTATATGGGCCGCTTTATTTCAAACGCTCTTCTATCAATCGATCGAAGTGATTCCGTTTGTCTTCATCCTGATGACATTGCCGGTGTTCGATTACGTGGACGGACCGCGTCGAAACAGCGCGTAGCGAACCGGAAGGCAGTGCATGCCAGATCGTCCGCATCGCGCGGACGAGTAGTGGGTAGTCGATAGTGCGCGCGACGAGCGCGAAGCATGGTGGAGGAGCTGGAAAGCCGTGTTTGGGGGTAATTCCACGAACACCTGATGCAAAGCAGGAGGTGGGGATGAACCTGAAGGGAATGTTTAGCGTGGTGATCGTCAATTACAACACGCCGAAACTGGTCGGAAATTGCGTGCGCTCCGTGCTGGAACTTTCGATTGCGGATAAGGAGGACATCGTCGTAGTGGACAACGCTTCACCTGACAATTCATTTTCCTATCTGAGGGAGACGCTTCCGACAGGAGTGAGACTCGTCAAAACGTCGATCAATCGCGGCTTCGGAGCCGGCGTCAATTTCGGCATGGTCGGTTGTCTGCGCGAACTCGTGCTCGTGCTGAACCCGGACACCTATTTCGTCGATACATCGCTCGAAAACGCGGTGCAGTTGTTCAAGACGGAGAAGGATGTCGGCCTCGTCGGTCTCGATCTGGTCTATCCGGATGGCGAGCGGCAGTTTTCCGCGCGGCGCTTCTATTCGGTGCTCGACATACTCGGCCGGCGTTCGCCGCTCGGGCGGCTCGGCGTATTCAAGCGCCGCATCGACATCCACATGATGCGCGAAGCGTGGGCCGCGGGCACGCCGTTCGAAGCCGACTGGGTGCTGGGCACGGGCTTTATCGTGCGGCGTTCGTTATTCGGCGAACTCGGCGGCATGGACGAGCACTTCTTCCTCTATATGGAGGACGTCGATTTTTGCGCGCGCATCTGGCAGGCGGGCTACCGCGTGCTGTGCGTGCCGGGCGCGCGACTCACGCACGAGCATCAGCGTGCGTCGGCAGCGGGCTTCCTCAGCAAGGCGGGACGCCGGCATATGAACAGCTTGTGGCGCTTCAGCCGCAAGTACCGTGTGCCGCTGTTCAGACCGCCAGGCGTGCAGGGGCTGATGCGCGGCGCGAAGGCGCGTGCGCTGCCGGTCCCCGTGCCCGCCGTAAGCGCGCGTCCGGCGGCCGCGGAGCAGGCGCAAAGCATCACGGTCGAGTGACGCCTCGCGCCGTATCGACGTGAAAAAAGAAGGAGTAACGCAATGGGGGAGGGGTAGATGAAAACCCGGCGACAGGCGCTCAAGACGTTCCTGCTCGGTGGCCTGGCCGGGGCCAGTGCAAGCGCAGCCGATCTCGGCATCGCGCGCGCGACGGGGCACGCGCCGCGCGCGCCCGACGCCTTCGCGACTCTGGGTAACGGCGCGGACGACGGCGCGGGCGGCATCCTGCGCGTCGCCGCGTCCGTGCCCGAGCGCGCCGCATCGGAACCGGTGGCGCCGAGCTACTTGAAGACGCTCAGCGACATCGTCGCGGGACTCGAGGTGAGCGTCGCGCGCTTCGTCGATCCGCGCAGGCTGGCGGCGATCCAGCGCGGCGCGTCCGGCTACGATGTCGGCGCCGAACTCCGGGAAGCGTTCGCGAGCGGCGCGCGCGGGTTGTATCTGCCGCGCGGCATCTGGCGTTACACCGGCGACTTGACCACCGCGAACGGTTCGAGACTGCGCGGCGACGGCGGCGGCGAATACGTGGTGATCACCGACATCGCGATGGGGGCGACCGTGCTGGAGAGACAGGATGCTGGCGGCCCGACGTCGGCGGCGCTGAAGCTCGGCGATTCGGCGTTCGTCGAGCATGTGCAGGTGCGGCCCGCGCATTACGACAAGGTCATCTACTACCTCGCCAACTATCCGGCGCACACCGGCAACACGGCAATCGGCATCCACTTCGGCACGTCGGCCGGAGCGAGTCGTTGCACGGCGATCGGTTTTTCGCGCGCGGGCTACGAACTCGGCGTCACGTCGACGCTCGAGCGCTGCTATGCGTACATGTGCGAGCGCGGCTTCTACGCGACCGAGCACACCGACGGCTCGCTGATCAACTGCATCGGCATGTTCTGCCATACGGCCGGCGCGGATATCGTCGACAACTTCTGGCAGGTGATCGGCGGACGCTGGGAATGGAACGCGCGTCACGGCGTGATTCTCGGCGCGGAGTCGCTGATCGTCGGCGCGGTGTTCGATCGCAATGGCTTTGCCGGCGTCTATATGAAGAGCGGCAACTGGGGCAAGGTGGTGAACGGCAACTACTTCTCGCGCAACGGTTGCGGCGGCGACGGCAAGATCGGCCGCTGGAAGTTCTCGACGCGCGGTCATCCGTCGTACCTCGATGTGCCGCCCGGTCAGAGCTGCCACATCCAGATCGACTACCAGCAGGGCGCGACGATCGTCGGCAATCGCTACCGTCCCGGCCAGGATGACGAGAACGCCGGCTGTGACGGCCCGCAGTTCGTGTACGGCAGTTCGACCGCGCCCGGCAGCACGCCGCTCGACGGCATCACGATTCAGGGCAATTTCGGCGATCGCGCCGGCGATTCGATCGTCGGTTACGCGAAGGCGTATCCGGGCGGCGGCGCGATCGCGGGCGGCAAGGACGCGAGCCTCGTGCATGCGCTGAATCTCGGCGTCGGCTATGAACGCGGCGGCGTCGCGGCGGCACTGCATTGCGGAAACCAGACGGTATCGCAGGAGACGACGCGCATCTCGATCAACGTGCTGCGCTCGACCTCGGGCCGCGTGGTGTTGCGTGCGGCCACACGCGGCCATGCTCTACTCGCCGAAATCCTGTTCGCAACCGACGCAAGCGATGCCAACTACAAGACCGTGGTAAGCAATCTGATCGGCAATGCGGTGAAGAGCGCGGTGTTGAACGCCAATAGTGAAGACGATCGCTACAACAAGATCGATATCGCACTAAGTGAACCTGCTTTCGTGTCGTATTCTGTTTTTTCGACTTGAGTTTCAACTGCAAACAGGACGATTGTGTCGACGAGAAACGTCATCATCGCGCTGTATTCGGTGTACGCGCTGAACTACGTGCTGCCGCTCGTTACGTTGCCGTATCTGTCGCACGTACTTGGGCCGGCCGGGTTGGGTGTGATCGGTTACGCGCAATCGATTTCGCAGATTCTTCTCGTCATCGTCGACTTCGGCTTCGGCCTGTCGAGCGCGCGCAAGGTGGCGGTGCACATTGGCAATCCGCAAGTCGTGAACCGCATCTACTGGTCGACCACGATCGGCCGCGCGATTCTCGCGTTGCTGTGCTCGCTGGTGCTGGTCGTCTGGGCGTTCGCCGCGCACATGTCGCCGCAGGAGCGCGGTGCGACGCTGCTCGGCTCGCTCGTGATCTGGGGCGGCGTGCTGACGCCCGGCTGCTTCTACGAAGGCACGCAGCGCCTGCCGGTGCTCGCGGGCACGCTGCTCGCCACGCGCGTGGGTCTGCTGATTCCACTGTTCCTGTTCGTGAATACTCGCGACGACGTGATGCTCGCGGCCGCGCTGCAATATGCGCCGACCTTCGTGTGCGGTTTGATCCTGATGGGCGCGCTGATCTGGAAGCGCGAGATTCTGCTGACGGTGCGGGTCAGTTGGGCCGACGTGATGGCCGAGGCGAAAGAGGCGTATCACATCTTTCTCGGCTCGGCGCTGACGTCCGTGTACATGTACGCGAACGTGATCATGCTGCGCATGATCAGCGGGCCGGGCGCGGTCGGCTATTACGTGGCGGCCGAGCGACTCACCAACGCGCTACGCGCGTGCACGGCGCCGGCCATCCAGGCGTTCTTTCCGAAGATCTGCGTCGCATACGAGCGCAACGACTTCGGCTATATCCACAAGGTCAACCGCGGCTTCATGCTCGCGTTCGCGGCGTCGGCGGTGCTGATCCTGGTCGGCTTCACGGTGCTCGGCGAATGGTTCGTCGGACGTTTTCTCGGCGAGGCGTTCGGCGAGACGTTCCGCATATTGCGCATCCTCGTGTTCGTGCCGGCGATCGTCGGCATGACGACGACCCAGGTGATGCTGACGGTGATCGCGTCGGGCAATCAGTCGTTGCTGAAGCGGATCTATATCTACGGCGCGCTGTTCCATCTGGTGCAGGCACCGATCAGCATCTACTTCTGGGGCGGTGTCGGCACCGCGTGCTCGGTGGCCGCGACCGAACTGTTCATGCTGATCGGCGTGTACAACGTGGCGAGCCGGATCAATCACGGCCAGATCGCGGTGCGCTCGCAAACGACGATCAAGCAGGAGATGGCGGCGGAGCGGGATTAGCCGCCCGGGCGGGCGGTGCTTACTGCGCGGTGGACAGATTGGCCACTTTCGCGTTGCGCAGATACAGCACCGTCGACAGCACGACTGCCGCGGCAGCCGCGAGCGCGGCAAACAGGAACACCGAGCCGTAACCGAACTCGCCGGCGATGTACCCCGCCAGCGGCCCGGTAATACCCAGCGACAGATCGAGAAACACCGAGTACGCGGACAGTGCCGCGCCGCGGCTCGCCGGCGGCACCAGCCCGACCGCCTCGACGCCGAGCGCCGGAAACACCAGCGCGAAGCCGAAGCCGGTCAGCGCGGCGCCCGCGAGCGCGATATGCGGTTCGGGCGCGAGCCACAGCATCAACAGACCCGCGCATTCGAACGAGAACGACGCGATCGCGACGCGAAAGCCGCCGTAAGTCTTGATCGTGTTCGCGAACAGCAAGCGTGCGCCGATGAATAGCGTGCCGAACAGCGTCAGCGACAGCGCCGCGTTCGGCCAGTGCTTCGCCGCATAGAACAGCGTGATGAAGGTCGCGATCGAGCCGAAGCCGGCCGAGCCGAGCGCGAGACCCATGCCGTGCGGCAGCACGCGCGTAAACACGCTGCGATACGACATCCGCTCGCCGTGCACGACCGGCACCGGCGCGATCAGACGCGCGAGGTAATAGCCGAGCCCCGCCAGCGCGATCACCAGGATGCCGAGCGCGGTAAAGCCGATCGAGCGCGAGATCATCACGCCGAGCGGCGCGCCGATCGCGAGCGCGCCGTAGGTTGCGATGCCGTTCCACGAAATGACCCTTGCGTTGTTCGACGTGCCGACCCGGCCGATCCCCCACAGGATCGCGCCGGTGCCGCACAGACTCTCGCCGAAACCGAGCACGAGGCGGCTGCACACCAGCAGCGCGAGGCTCAGCACCGGCCAGTGGCCGGTCAGCGCGGCGAGCAGCAGCAGCACGCCACTCGCGCCGCAGCCGAGCAGACCGATCGATACCGTGCGCTTCGGCCCGAGCGTATCGGCGGAGCGGCCCGCGAGCGGCCGCGACGCGAGCGTCGCGAGGTACTGCACGCTGATCGCGGCGCCGGCCAGCACCGCGCTGTAGCCGAGGTCGCCGTGCACGTAGCCGGGCAGCACCGCGAGCGGAATACCGATCGCGAGGTAGCAAAGAAAGGTGAAAAAGACGACTGGAATGATCTGCAGGGTCGTCGCAAATTCGCTGCGGGCGGGCGCGGAGTCGGTGGACATCGGGAAAACGAGACTTGAAATCGGCGAGGAGGCGTGATTCTCCCATGGAACCGATTCCCTTGCAGGGCTTGCTTAAAAAATGGGACGAATAAATGGCGGGCCGGGACTCGATAAAGATCCGTTTTCGCGCCCTGACCGCGTGATTTCTGGCGAGACGACGGGGCTGCCGAGGTAGCGTATGTCATTCCACCTGCAAAACATCTAAAAAAACGGCAAAAGCGTCCGATCAACATAAGCGTTGCGACGCGCAAATCCATCTCTATATCGCGCGACGAATATGTCCCCCATGCGATTCAGGCTATGGGTTGCGTTTATTGACGGTGATAGCTTTCAAACCATCGACGCGGCGGGTCCGCGCGAACACAGAACAGACGAGAGCACCGAAACATGACCGAGCCGATTCGCTTCTATCACCGCAACGCGATCCGCGAGATTCAGGACGCGCCCGTCACCCGCACGGTGCTGCAGTATCTGCGCGAGGACGCGCATTGCACCGGTACCAAGGAAGGCTGCGCCGAGGGCGACTGCGGCGCCTGCACCGTCGTGATCGGCGAGCGCAACGCGGCGGGCGGTGTCGACTTCAAGGCGGTCAACGCCTGCATCCAGTTCGTGCCGACCCTCGACGGCCGCGCGCTCTTCACGGTCGAAGACCTGCGCCAGCCGGGCGGCTCGCTGCATCCGGTGCAGCAGGCGATGGTCGATTGCCACGGCTCGCAGTGCGGCTTCTGCACGCCGGGCTTCATCATGTCGATGTGGGCGCTCTACGAGAAGCACGGCCACGAGCATGGCTGCGCGAACCGCACGGTGCCGTCGCGCGAGGCGATCGGCAATGCGCTGACCGGCAACCTGTGCCGCTGCACCGGCTACCGGCCGATCGTCGATGCGGCCGAGCGCATGTTCGACGCGCCCGCGCCGCAAGCACCGCTCGACGTGAAGGCGCTGGCCGACACGCTCGCGACGCTCGAACGCGGGGACACGTTCCAGTACGAGCACGGCGGCCAGCGCTTCGCCGCGCCGCGCACGGTCGCGGCGCTCGCGCAGATCAAGGAGCAGGAACCGGCCGCGCGCATCCTCGCGGGCAGCACCGATATCGGCCTGTGGGTCACCAAGCAGATGCGCGAACTCGGCAACCTCGTCTATGTCGGGCAGATCGCCGAGTTGCAAATGCTAGAAGCCAGTGACGACTGGATCGAGATCGGCGCCGGCGTCAGCGTCGAGAGAGCGTATGCCGAGATCGCGAAGCAGTACCCGGAGCTGACCGAAATGTGGCAGCGCTTCGCATCGCTGCCGATCCGCAACGCCGGCACGCTCGGCGGCAATATCGCGAACGGCTCGCCGATCGGCGATTCGATGCCGGGGCTGATCGCGCTCGGCGCGCGGGTGATCGTGCGCGGCGGCGACATCGAGCGCGAGATGCCGCTCGAAGACCTGTACCTCGCGTATCAGAAGAAGGACATGGCCGAGCACGAGTTCGTCGTCGGCCTGAAGGTGCCCGCGCGCGGCGGCGCGCGCAAGAACCTGCGCTTTCGCACCTACAAGCTGTCGAAGCGCTTCGATTCGGATATCTCGGCCGTCTGCGCCGCGTTCTCGTTCATCGCCGACGGCGACGTGATCCGCGAGCCGCGCATCGCCTTCGGCGGCATGGCCGCGACGCCGAAGCGCGCGATCCATGCCGAAGCCGTGCTGCGCGACGCCGATTGGCACGAGGCGACCGCGCAGGCCGCGATGCTCGCGCTCGGCAACGACTACGCGCCGCTCACCGACATGCGCGCGACCAGCGATTACCGCCTCGAAGCGGCGAAGAACACGCTGTACCGCTTCTGGCTCGAAACGCGCGCGCGGGAGCCGCTGCCGAAGAGCGCGCTCGACGTGCGCGCGGTCGCGCCGGCCGGCGCGAGCGTTTGAGCGTCGCGCGTCCACGGATACGGAGAACCCAACAATGAACCAGCAAGCCGAACCGTTCCTGAAAGAGCTTCAGGATCTCGACGACTTCACCCAGGTGCACGTGTCGCGTCCGCACGAGTCCGCGCATCTGCACGTAAGCGGCCGCGCGACCTACACCGACGACATCCCCGAACTCGCCGGCACGCTGCACGCGGCGCTGGGGCTGTCGTCGAAGGCGCACGCGAAGATCGTGTCGATCGGGCTCGACCAGGTGCGCGCGACGCCTGGCGTGGTCGCGGTCTTCACCGCCGACGACATCCCCGGCGTCAACGACGTCGGCCCGATCGTTCATGGCGACGATCCGATCCTCGCCGACGGCGTCGTGCAATACGTCGGCCAGCCGATGTTCATCGTGGTCGCGAGCTCGCACGAAGCGGCGCGGCTCGGCGCGCGGCGCGCCGAGGTCGTCTATGAGGAACTGCCGGCGGTATTGACCGCGCAGCAGGCGCGCGCCGCGAACCAGTACGTGCTGCCGCCGTTGAAGCTCGCGCGCGGCGACGCCGGCACGAAGATCGCGCGCGCCGCGCATCGCGAGGCCGGCGAAATGCTGCTCGGCGGCCAGGAGCAGTTCTATCTGGAAGGGCAGATCTCGTACGCGGTGCCGAAGGATGACGACGGCATGCACGTCTACTGCTCGACCCAGCATCCGACCGAAATGCAGCACCTCGTCGCGCACACGCTCGGCGTTGCGTCGCATAACGTGTTGATCGAATGTCGTCGCATGGGCGGTGGGTTCGGCGGCAAGGAATCGCAGTCGGCGCTGTTCGCCTGCTGCGCCGCGCTCGCGGCATGGAAGCTGCTGTGCCCGGTGAAGCTGCGCCCGGATCGCGACGACGACATGATGGTGACGGGCAAGCGCCACGATTTTCACTACACGTATGAAGTCGGCTACGACGAAGAAGGCGTGATCGAAGGCGTCGCCGTCGACATGACCTCGCGCTGCGGCTTTTCCGCGGACCTGTCGGGCCCGGTGATGACGCGCGCGCTGTGCCACTTCGACAACGCCTACTGGCTGTCGGACGTATCGATCGACGGCTTCTGCGGCAAGACCAACACGCAGTCGAACACCGCGTTTCGCGGCTTCGGCGGCCCGCAGGGCGCGTTCGCGATCGAGTACATCCTCGACAACGTCGCGCGCTCGTGCGGCATCGATGCGCTCGACGTGCGCCGCCGCAATCTGTACGGCAAGACCGAGCGCAACCAGACACCGTACGGCCAGGTGGTCGAAGACAACGTGATTCACGAGCTGATCGACGAACTCGAAGCGACCAGCGACTATCGCGCGCGCCGCAAGGAGATCGACGCATTCAACGCGAACAACGAGATCCTGAAGAAGGGCCTCGCGCTGACGCCGGTCAAGTTCGGCATCGCGTTCAACGTCACGCACTTCAACCAGGCCGGCGCGCTCGTGCATATCTACACCGACGGTTCGGTGCTCGTGAATCATGGCGGTACCGAAATGGGCCAGGGGCTGAACACGAAGGTCGCGCAGGTCGTCGCGCATGAACTCGGCGTCGGCTTCAAGCGCATTCGCGTGACCGCGACCGATACCAGCAAGGTCGCCAATACGTCGGCGACGGCCGCCTCGACCGGCTCCGATCTGAACGGCAAAGCGGCGCAGGACGCCGCGCGCCAGTTGCGCGAGCGGCTCGCCGCTTTCGCGGCCGAGCGCTACGGCGCGGGCAGCGTGACCGCGCGGGACGTACGCTTCGCGCATGATCGCGTGGTGGTCGGCGACGTCGCAGTGCCGTTCGAGGAAGTGATCGCGAAGGCTTATCTCGCGCGTATCCAGCTATGGTCCGACGGTTTCTACGCGACGCCGAAGCTCTACTGGGATCAGTCGAAGCTGCAAGGGCGGCCGTTCTATTACTACTCGTATGGCGCGGCGGTATCGGAAGTCGTGATCGACACGCTGACCGGCGAAATGCGCGTGCTGCGCGCCGATGCGCTGCACGACGTGGGCGCCTCGCTGAATCCGGCGCTCGACGTCGGCCAGGTGGAGGGCGCGTTCATCCAGGGCATGGGCTGGCTCACCACCGAGGAACTGTGGTGGAACGCGGGCGGCAAGCTGATGACGCACGCGCCGTCGACGTACAAGATCCCGACCGTCAACGACGTGCCGCCGGTGTTCAACGTGAAGCTGTTCAAGAACCGCAATGTCGAGGACAGCATCCACCGTTCGAAGGCGACCGGCGAGCCGCCGCTGCTGCTGCCGTTCTCGGTGTTCTTCGCGGTGCGCGACGCGGTGTCGGCGGTGGGCGGCCACCAGGTCAATCCGCCGCTCAATGCGCCCGCGACCAGCGAGGAAATCCTGAAGGCGGTCGGAGCGGTGCGGGCCGCGACAGCGCGGCAGGCGTGATGGCGAATGACGGACGAGTGGGAGCGCGATATGGAAGCACGCCTGAACAATTGTCTGAACGGCGTTAGCGCCATTGACGATGGCGCGCCGGTGCGGATCGGCCGGCGTAGCGCCGCGTCCGAACTGGCACCGCGGCCGGCGCCGATGCATCTCGTGCTGTTCGGCGCGGGGCATGTCGGCCATGCGCTCGTGCATCTGCTCGGCAGTCTGCCGTGCGTGGTCCAGTGGGTCGATGAACGCGACGAACTGTTTCCCGACGAAACGCCGCCCAACGTGCAGGTCGAAGCGACCGACACACCGGACGCGATCGTCGACGCGGCGCCGCCCGGCGCGTGGTTTCTGGTCATGACGCACAACCATGCGCTCGATTTTTCGCTAGCCGCGCGCATCATGCGACGGCGTGATTTCAGCTACTTCGGCATGATCGGCTCGAAGACGAAGCGCGTGAAGTTCGAACGGCGTCTGCTCGAACGAGGCGTGGAACTGGAGCGGCTCGCCGAGATGACCTGCCCGATCGGCGTCGAAGGCATCGTCGACAAGGCGCCCGCCGCGATCGCGATTGCGGTGTGCGCGCAACTGCTGCGATTGAGGACACGGCAGGCCGCGAGCCTTGCCCGCGCAACGGAGCAGATCACGGTTTAGGCCACACGGCGCGAAGGGCGTGCGCGAGTGTTCGAGGGCGTGGGGCTCATGCGCCGGCCACTCTCTGTTGGAAGAGGCAGTTCACATCTCTGCACGGCCTTGTCTCGCTCAACGCGTTGTTATGCCCGCCGCTTTCGAAGGATACGGATAACAGCAAACCATGCGACGTCCAACGCAAGCGCGACCAGTACTCAGGACGCGATTGTTAGGGCAAGAGACCAGGCGTTTCAGCGTCGTCTTCGTTGTAGATAGCGACGATGCCACTTGTCCGAACGGCGGCACGCATCGCGTTCCATAGCGAACCTGGAATCGAAAGCGACGTGCGAGAGATACACGCCCCGAGGAACCAACCGCCGATAAGCGATGCAGCGATATACGCGAGCATGCACGCAATGCGCCGAAGTCGTCCTTTCATCGAACACCCACCGTTCCATAGGCGCGCAACGCGGAACCCGGGACCGGCAAGCCAGCCTTATGCGAGCGAATATCCGGGATCGCCGGTGCCGTTGGATTGTCGCTTCCCACATCTGGCCCGAATAGGCCGTGACCGTGCCAAAGCCAGAGCAGTACGAGGTTAAGTCGTGCTGTTGTTCAGTGCAAACGTACATCGAATAGGCACAGCCACTAACCGACATCAGTTTCCACGATAAATCCCGGCGGGTCATTGCCATTTCTTTCATCCAGCGCCAGCAAGAATATGCAATAGAAATTGAGATGTGCGACATCATCGTCATGTTTTGTCAAAACGGCCTTATCTCGATTTAAAGCGGTTGACCGCGGTCCGTGTTGATGGTCAATTATCGTGGCATTGCCAAACAACTCTTGAGTTCAATGGAACAGCAGAGGCAGGAAAACAGAGGGACGGACTGGACAGTTGAGGAAGTGTGCGTACTTTGCCGCATTACCTATTCGATTTATTCAAAGTTCCCGCCGATGCCGTCGGTACAAGCCTTGAATGTCGAAACCGGCGAGTTTTTTCCGTTTGAGAGGTTCGTAAGCTGAAATCCGGTTATGCCATGGCCGAAGCCTTGGGCTACGAATGGGCGTGCAACTGACGCGGACGCCCGCAGAAGCGTTTCGATGAACAATTCAGGCTGAAGGACCGCAACGGGCGCGCGCTCGCAAACGTCCATTACCGGATCGACACAGGCGAAGGCAGGTTTATTACCGGCACAACCGACGCGGTAGGAAGGACTCTGCGTGTACGGAGCTACGTTGCATCGGGTCTGAAAATTTACACTTCATGAGCAATCGAAAATGAATGATTTTGGCGAAAAGAATAAATACAGTTTTCAGGTGAAAGAAAATGAAGAGTGGTTCTTGGTTCATTCTGGCGCAGTCACTAATACAAACCCGGCGTCAATGGTAGATGTCGTAATCAACACGGACAAGATATGCCCGAACATGTCAAACAAAGACTTTCGCGCGATGGTTTTGAAGTGCAGGGATCGTGCCGTAGGATTCCTGGAGACACGCTTAAAGGATTTGGCACGCTGGTCTGCGTCAGATCAGGAACGGGTACTAGCATGGTTTGGCTATTGCGACGAGTCGGTAAGAAGCCGGCTCGCGAGTGGCTTAGCGTCAATTTGTCGTGTGTTGCGAGGGCTGACCGGTGACAATTTCGTCCGATGGGAACCGGGTACGGCAAGATACCTGGGATGCGTACCCAACCCCGTAAAATCCGGCGTGGTCGCCGAAGTATGCGCGCCGGACACTAAAACGCACACGATCGCTATTCACGTAGATTTCTGTTCAATGCGTGATTTCTCATGGGACAAGGATTCCATTGTTTCCACGCTCATTCATGAGGCAAGTCACTTTCAGGACACCATGGGAACCAAGGACTGGAAATACTTTATGGACGAGTGCCTGTCGTGGGGCAAGACGAACTCCGAACAGGCAATCGATAACGCTGATAGCATCGCCGGATACGTCATCTACAATGCGTAAGTTCTATGCCATCGTTTCGATTCTGATATCAGGACATGTTTTCGCATGTATGCCTGGAGAGGATTTCGACATCTACTTTCCACCAAATAGTGCGGCTATCCCCGTTGATGAGGTCTTGCGACTCGCCAACTGGGTAGCTGACCAAAAGATTACCTACGCGCACCACAAAACTAAAGAGACAACGCTAGTAAGCGGACATGCAGAGGAAAGCGAGCAGAATCCAACCGAATTGGCTCGAGCTCGCCTAATGGCGGGTGAAGCGGTGTTGGAGCAATTTGATTTCTTGCGTGGAGCGGTAAAAACAAGTTCACGTGTCTACTCGAAGAACGATGTCGAAAACGGTCGCCGTGTCGAAATATCGTTTGAGCCTGATTGTCCTAACAAGTGCTGTACGGGGCAGGAGACGCTACATTAAACCTGCGACAAGTCGTGATTGAGTCGATTCTGTCCGCATGAGGTTTGCCCCGCTTCGGCGGGGCATTTTCATGCGCGACACGGAATGGGTAAGCCCGATTCCAACAGGGCGTTATCGCTATCTATTCGAAGTTTTGCAGTATTTCACATGGCGAATTGTTTCGTGAGTGCAAGATCACGACGTTGATTCACGAATGCACCCATTTCACGGATACTTTCAATTCCATCGATGAGGTGTCCGCCATTGCCCTTTCACGCGCGGCGCTTGCGCGCCACCAACTCATCCGACACCTCGGACATCAACGTCCTCAGCCAACCGATATCACTCGGCCGATCCGGCTGCGGATGCCACAACTGATAGCAGCGGATGCGCGGAAACGCGATCGGCACGTCGACGACCGCGAGCGGCAACATGCTCGCGTAGTGCATCGCGAAGCGCCGCGTGGTCGTGAAGATCAGATCGGATTGCAAAAGCGTCTGCGCGACGAGCCCGAAGTAGGGCAGCGTCGCGACGATGCGCCGGCTTGCCTTCGCACGCGCGAAGCCGGTGTCGATGGCGCCGCCGCGCGTGCCGCTGTACGGTGTCGGCGCCAGATGCGGCGCGGCCAGATAGGCGTCGCGCGTCAGCGGTTCGCGCGTCAGCGGATGGTCCGCGCGCATCATGCAGACGACCGTATCGGCGAACAGGTCGCTGCGCTCGAAGCGCGGATCGGGCTTCGGCCAGTTGCCGATCACGAGATCGAGTTCACCGGCGTCGAGTGCGGCCGAATGATCGAGCAGCGGCCCCAGCGATTCGATTTCGAGCCGCGCATGCGGCGCCGCTTCGCGAAATCGCGCGATCACGGTCGGCATGAAGAAGTCGTTCAGATAGTCGGGCGCGGCGACGCGAAACGTGCGGCGCGAGCGGCCCGGGTCGAAATCGCCGTGCGGCGTCGCGACGAAATCGACATCGCGCAGCACGCGCTGCGCGGCGGCGAGCAGCGACTCGCCGTATTCGGTCGGCACCATGCCCGACTTGCCGCGCACCAGGATCGGATCGCCGAGCGTTTCGCGCAGCTTGCGCAGCGCGGTGCTGATCGCGGGCTGGGTCTGGTTCAGCCGCATCGCGGTCTGCGTGACGCTGCGCTCGACGAGCAGCGTGCGCAGCACGCGCACGAGCCAGATATCGAGTGAGGCGGCGGTGTCGTCCATGGTCGAAGCGTGGTGACGCGGGCGCAGCCGATCGGCTCGCCGCGCGGTGCGCGCGTGGGGTGCGAAAGCTTATAACCTTAGGCCCGTTTGCGCTTCGGCGGCATAGCGGGCGCGGTATGGCCGGCATCAGCGCGGCGCGTGCCGGCGTCGCTTCGTTCGGGCCGACGCCGCCTCCCAGGCGCGGCGCGCTGCCGCCGCCGTGTTATGGCGCCGATGCCGGCTTGTCCGCCAGACCCCATGGCAGCGAACTGATCCGCTTCACTTCGCGCGATTCGAGCCAGTTCGGCGTGCGCGCGCAGTACAGCACCATCGGTAGCGCGTCCTCGCCCCAGAACAGCTGATCGTTCAGACGAAACGTCGGCACGCCATAGACGCCGAGGTCGATCGCATCGGCGGTATTGCGCTGCAGTTGCGCCTTCACCGCTTCGTCCTGGATCAGCTCCGGGCCGTCCGGCCTGCCGACGCGCTCGCACAGCTCGGCGAACGCTTCGTCGCTCGATGGGTCGCGCCCATCGCGCCAGATGAAGCGGAAAATCTCGCGCACGAATTGCACGTCGCCGTTCGCGGCGGTCGCGAGCAGCAGCGGTTTCATCGAATCGAACGGATGAGCGGGCGGCATCTTGTACGGAATGCCGAGCTGCTCCGCGCGAAACAGCGCATGCCGGTACATGAAGGTGCGCTTGGCGGGCACGCTGTACGCGGAGCGCTGGCCCCAGTGGCGATACAGATCGTTCAGCACGACCGGCGTGAATGCGAAGTCCATGCCGGGCCATTTGTCGTGTTGCTCGAGCAACAGGTAGGTGAACGGCGAGACGAAATCGTAAAACCACAGCGGCTGTTGGGCGTCGATGCCAACGGTCATAAATGTCTCCCGGATTGCCTGCGTCGGACGGAACGGAGGGTGCGTCCGTTAACTCATCAAAATTGTAGCGATCTTACGCGGTGCGGTCCCGGCTTGCACCGGTCGATATCCCCTGGTGGCGGGCGGCTGGTGCGGGTTCCGGCGGCGTCTTCGGGGCGTTCAGCCTTTGACCTTATCGGCCGCCTGCTCGTCGGCCTCGTCCTGCCTGCCCGGCGCGTCGCGGCTTTCCGTGAGCCGCCGCCGCACGAAGCCGATGTGCTCGCGCAGCACGTAGAACTGGTCCGCGTACGCGAGCGGCATCTTCATGCCGTTGACCGAGTCTTCGATCGTGTCGAGCCGCTCGATCAGCGACGCGCGTTCGGCCGACGAGTGTTCGCTGAGCGCGCTGCGCTCGATCGCGATCAGCGCGCCGTACCAGCGATAGATGCGCGACTTGACGCGCCACGCATACAAGCCCGGCACGACGCGCAGCGCCGGCACCAGCAGCACGATCAGCGGCACGACGATCACCAGCAGGCGGTCCGCGAGACTCGCGATCCAGAACGGCAGCGTCCGGTACAGGAAGCTTTTGCCCGACTTGTAGTAGCGCGCGGCGTCGTCGGAAAGCGGGAAGTCGTGTGCGAGCGGCGCGGGGAATTCGCCGGCGCGCTGCATCGTCGTCGCGCCGCCGTGCACCTCGCGCGCGGCTTCGATCAGCAGATCCGAAAGCGCCGGATGCAGCGAATCGCGCGCGATCAGCTCGGCGGTGGGTGCGACGATGCTGATCGAGTTCGCCGGCAGGTTCTTGCCGAGGTCGAAGGCGCCCATCGGCACTTTCAGCTGCGTCAGGTACGGAAAGCGGCGCGTGTACGCGTCGGCCTGCGAAAAATCGTAGAAGCGTACGTTCCCCGTGCGGTAGAGCTTGCCCATCACGGCCGGTTGCGCCGAGTCGCCGGCGAGGAAGGTCGCGTCGATCGTGCCGTCGATCAGCGCGTCGGCGGCTGCGTCGCCCGTCAGCGGCAGCAGCTGGGTCGGGCCGCCCGGCACGATGCCGTTGGCCTTCAGCAGCGCGAGCGCGAGCTCGCGCGTGCCGCTGCCCTCGGGGCCGATCGCGAGGCGTTCGCCCTTGAAGCCGGACAGCCAGTCGACCGGCGCGCCGCGATAGAAGATCGCGAGCGGCACGTAAGCGACGCTGCCGAGCGACATCAGGCTTTTGTCCTTGTCGACTGCGGCGGGCGCAATGCCGCTCTGCACGAAGCCGACATCGACGTTGGCCTGCGGGTCCAACAGCCGCTTCAGATTTTCCTGCGAGCCCTGCGAGGCCAGCACGTTGAGCGTGATGCGGTTGCGCGCGAGGATCGCCTTGTACTTCTGCGCGGCGATCCAGAACGTGCTGCCGACCGGGCCGGCGCTAATCGTCAGCGTATTCGGCGGGGCGGGCTCGATCAGCCGCACGGCGGCCCAGATCGCGACGATCACCAGCAGCACGAGCGGGCCGAACGAGACCGCCAGGTCGCGCCACGAGATCGCGACAAAACGGGCGACGAGATGGGTAGGGCGGCTGCGGCCGGTGTCGGGCTTCATCGGATCTTCTGAAAACGGCGGTCGGTCGGGCTCGGATGCGCGGAGGCGGCTTGGGCGGCGCGCCAGCGCGCGTCGCGCCGATGGTACCTGAGATTGGCATGGCCGCGAAACGCGTAGCCGCCCGTCACGCCGACAAACGCGTAACAAATGGTGAGCGTCGCGGGTGGGCGCCAGCATGATGCCCATGCAAATTTTGCGCGACCACGGAGCGTGGCCGTCTTTATCGGCACGCATCACGCACCCGCTGTCGGTGCGCCACGCCGCGCGCTAAACCCTTTGCGCTTCTGTGCCGGCTAGATTAAATTGTGCATCGCTACCGCGATCCAACGTTTGCGGCGATATCCCGGCAAGACGGACAAGAACCGGGCACGTCGGCGGACTTCGCGGTTTGCCGATTACCGATTTCCGGTAATCAGCCTCTCTCGCCTCTTGCACATCGTGTCAAACGTTGATGGCCGTCCCGCACGCACGCGTTCGCGCGATGACGGCCGCCCGTAGTCGTAACGAAGCCGCTTGTTCATGCGGTCCAATGTGAAATCAAGGAGAAGAGAGCTATGAAGACGGTCGGTTTTCTGAAAACACTGGGTTCGGTCGTGGCGATGATAGTGGCGTGCAGCGTCTACGCGCAGAACGCTCCGGATACGGCGTCGGCGGCAGCCGCCGTCAAGTCCGGCAAGGCAGCGAATCACGAACTTGGCCGTAAGGTGCGCCACGCGCTGACCAAGACCCAGGGTCTCGACGTGTCGCACATCGCCGTGCGCGCGCGTGGCGGCGCAGTGACGCTGACCGGCACGGTGCCGGACCAGGGCCAGGCCGAGAAGGCCGGCGAAGCCGCCAAAGGCGTCGAGGGCGTGACGTCGGTGACGAATAAGCTGACGACGAAGCAGCAGTAAGCGGTGCGCGTACGCGCGGCGCCGCAAGGCCCGCGTCGCGCGGTTGTGCGCATCGGCGTGGTGCAAGGGCGCTGTCATCGGCGTCGTGCAGACGGTTTGACGCCGCGCTTGCATCGCGTCGCGAGGTCGATCAATCAACCCGGAGGCTCCGGCATTTTCGCCGGAGCTTTTTTTTGCCGCCGGTTTTGGGCGTGACACGTGCGAGGTTTGCGGGACCGCAGCAATGCGGCTTGCCGCACGCACAGGTGCTGATGGAGGCGCGGCTGTCCCGGCTTCGTGCGCTGCGACACATTGCCGACGCATCGCGAGGCGTAGTGTGACGAGGAGGGAACGGGGAGCCAAGGTCATGCAAACCACGCTGTTTCGCTACATCGATCTGCCGATCGGCGATCGCGCGGCATTCGAACTGGTGTGCGCAAGACACGGTTTCGCGCCTGCGCATTTCGACATCAGCGCGCGCGCGGCACCCGGTGAGCCGGCGCACGAGCGGGTCGTCACCGTGCGGCGTGTCGGCTGGTCACAGTCGTATCGCGACGGCCACGGTCAGTGGGTCCGGCAGTTCGAGGCGGATCTGACCAGCCGGTTTTTCAAATAGACACGGTTGCGGCGTGCGCGCTTGACGCGTCTTCAGCGCGTCACGACAACACCAGCCGCACGCCGACCAGCGTCAGCGTCGCCGCGAGCAGATTGCGCAGCAGCACTTCCGGCGCGCGCGACGCCAGATAGCTGCCAATCGCGATGCCGGGCAGCGATCCAACCAGCAGCGACAGCAGCATCGACCAGTCGATCGAGCCGAGCAGCCAATGTCCGGCGCCCGCGAGCAAGGTCAGCGGCACCGCGTGCGCGATGTCGGAGCCGACGATGCGTGTCGTCGGCAGCATCGGATACAGCAGCAACAATACCGTCACACCGATCGCGCCCGCACCCACCGACGTCAACGACACCAGCGCGCCGAGGATCGCGCCGGTCAGCATCGTCAGCGCGAGCGTGCGTCCCTGGCTCGGCGCGCGTAGCTTGCGCGCGCCGAGCGCCGCCAGCTGCGGACGGAACACCAGCGCGATCGCGGTAACCAGCAGCGCCGCGCCGAGCACGACTTGAATCAGCCGGCCCGCGCCCGGCGTGTCCATCCCGTAGCGATGCAGCAGGATCAGCGTGATGGTGGCCGCGGGCACGCTGCCGGCCGCGAGGCGCAGCGTGACCTGCCAGTCGACCGAGCCCTTCAGGCCGTGCACCAGCGTGCCGGTCGCCTTGGTGGCGGCCGCGTACAACAGGTCGGTGCCGACCGCGGTGGCAGGGTGCACCTTGAATAGCAGGACGAGAATCGGCGTCATCAGCGATCCGCCGCCGACGCCCGTCAGCCCGACCAGAAAACCGACGAACAGGCCGGAGACGGAGTACAGCAGATCGATGTGGGGTAGTGCCATTGAACGGACAGCTGACGCAGCGCAGATGAAGGGGTGGGCGGCAGGGCCGGCGTACGCGCCGGGGCGGCTAGCGGCGGCGGTGTGCGGTGCGCTGCACGGCCGCGTCGGCCGGCGCCTGAGCGGCGAAAGGCGCTATTGTCGCAAAACTGCCGCGCCTGCGTGCGGCACTTACACAGGGGAGCGCTTCGGCGGCCTCGCTGTGCCGCATCGCGTGCGAGGTACCGCTCAGAGCGCGCGGCGGATTTCGACGACGCCGAACGCCGCGAGCATGAGGCCCACCACGCGATCGATCGCATGGCGCAGCCTGCTGCCGATCGCATGACGCGCGAGCGACACCATCGTCACCAGACAGCACCACCACGCGATCGAACCGGCGAACACGCCGCCGACCGTCGTCAGCGCGATGGCCGGCGAGAACGCGCCGCGCGGCGCGAGGGTCGTGAACAACGCCGCGAACATGATGATGGTCTGCGGATTGGTCAGCGTCAGCAGCAGCGCGCTCGCGTACGCACGCAGCGCACCGGCGCGGCCGATCTGCGCGAGCTTGCCGTTGCCATTGCCATCGGCGCTTTCAGCGGCCGGCTTCTGCAGCAGAGCACGCACGCCGAGATACAGCAGGAACAGGCCCGCGAGCAGATGCAGCGGGCGGTCGTACGCGAGCATGAACTGCGAAATGCCGACGAGGCCGAGCGCCGCGATCAGCCCGTAGGCCGCGTCGCCGCTCGCGATGCCGAGGCCGATCGCGAGTCCCGCGCGCGGGCCGCCCGTCAGCGTGCGGCGGATGCACAGCATGCCCATCGGGCCGACCGGCGCGGCGATCGCCAGGCCGACGCCGGCGGCGGTGAAAAACAGACTCGTGGTGGACATGAGCAGGTTCTCGAGCGGTTGTTCTGGTTGGAGTGGGCGCGGCAGATGCGGCCCGGTCGTGCGCGGGTAGCCGACGCACCCGCCAGCATAGCCAGACCGAAAAGCACGGGCAAGCTCGGCCAAGGGCGAGACGCCCGGCTGGCTGATCGCTCTTCAGCGCCCGCCGTCGTCAGGGCATAATTTTCCCCACTCCCAACTCCCGAATCCGCTCCGCCCATGTGGCAAATCGATCAGGTCACGCTGCGCCTGTTCATCGCCGTGTGCGAGGAAGGCACGATCGCGCGCGCGGCCGAGCGCGAGTTCATCGCACCATCGGCGGTCAGCAAGCGGCTCGCCGATCTCGAAGCGCTCGTCGATGTTGCACTGCTGTCGCGCAGCCAGCGCGGCGTGCGTACGACCGCCGCCGGCGAAGCGCTGTTGCGCCACGCGCGGCTCATCATGCGCGGCCACGAGCGCTTGCAGGCCGAGCTCAGTGAATACGCGGCCGGCGCGCGCGGCCATGTGCGAGTACTGGCGAACGTGTCATCGATGGTGGAGTTCTTGCCCGAGGCGTTGTCCGCGTTTTTGCAGGCCAATCCGGCGATTCGGGTCGATGTCGAGGAGCGAGTCAGCGCGGACATCGTGCGCGGGCTGGAAGAGGGCGTCGCCGATCTGGGCATCTGTCGCGACACGGTGCCGCTCGGCAGTCTCGACACACTGCCGTATCGCGCCGACCATCTGGCGCTGATCGTGCCCCGCGCGCATCCGCTCGCGGGCGAGACGCAGGTCGGGTTCGAGCAGACGCTCGGCTTCGATCACCTGGGGCTCGCATCGAATGCGTCGGTCAATGCGCTGATGCAGCGCATCGCGCTGGAGAAGGGCAGCGAGTTGAACTACCGCACCTATGTATCGACGTTCGATGCTGCCTACCGCTTCATCCAGGCCGGACTCGCGGTCGCGATCCTGCCGCGCGAGGCGCTGCCGCGCCATGCCGCCGACGAGTACGGCATCGTCGCCGTGCCGTTGCGCGAGGCGTGGGCCGAGCGGCGCTTCGTGATCTGCATGCGCGATCGCGCGGCGTTGACGCTGGCGGCCGCGCGTTTGCTCGAGCATCTGCTGGGCGCCAGGTAAGGCGGACAACGCGCCCGGTCACTCGCACCGCCAGTCCCTGCCACCTACCCTCGGCGACGCCCTTCGCCAGCTCCCCGGACAAACCCCTAGGCGTTTCACCCAGGCGAGCGCCAATGCCCGCCCCATCGGCCTGAGCGGCCATCGCGAGCGGCGATGGCGGGCGTCGTGAACCCAGACTTTGCCGCGCGTCGGCACGCGGGCACGCTGTGATCCAGTTAGCGCATCACTTCTATCCAACGGGCTTCCGAAGCCCGCGTCCACGTCCAGGATTCAAACCGATGAATGACATCCGCGAGCGCGTCGTCGTGACCGAAGTCGGTCTGCGCGACGGTCTGCAAAGCATTGCCCGCATCATGTCCACCGACGACAAACGCCGCTGGATCGACGCCGCGTATGCGGCCGGCGTGCGCCATATGGAAGTCGCGTCGTTCGTGCCGGCGAAGCTGCTACCGCAAATGGCCGACGCCGCCGACGTAGTCGCCCACGCCCGTAGCTACGACGATTTGAGCGTCACTGCGCTCGTGCCGAACCTGAAGGGCGCGCAGCACGCGCTCGAGGCCGGCGTAAAGCGCATCGTCGCGCCGATTTCGGTGAGCGTCGCGCATAGCGTCGCGAACGTGCGCAAGACGCCCGCCGAGATGATCGATACGTTCGCCGCGATGCGTGAACTGATCGATCGCGCGTCTTCGGCGGGTGGGCGCCGCATCGAGTTGATCGCCGGTTTGTCGACGGTGTTCGGCTGCACGCTGCAAGGCGCGGTGCCGTACGCGGATATCGCCGCGATCGCGCGCGCCGCGGTGCAGGCCGGCGCCGACGTGATCGCGCTCGGTGACACGACCGGCGAGGCGACGCCGCGTCAGGTCAGCGAGGTGATCGAGCTGGTGCGCGACGTCGCGGGCGACAAACTGCGTTCGCTGCACTTCCACGACACGCGCGGGCTCGGTCTCGCCAACACGCTGGTCGCGCTGCAGCACGGGATTCGCGAATTCGATGCGTCGCTGGCCGGTCTCGGCGGCTGTCCGCATGCGCCGGGCGCGACCGGCAACGTCAATACCGAAGACCTCGTGTTCATGCTGGACAGCATGGGCTACGACACCGGCATCGACATCACGCGGCTGCTCGCCTCGCGCGCGGTGCTCGCACAAGCGCTGCCGGGCGAGCCGCTATATGGCTATCTCGCGCGAGCGGGGTTGCCCAAGCAGTTCGCGCACGTGCAACCGGCCGCGCGCGAATCCGCGGGGTCGTCCGAATCCTGCGGAGATTCCCATTCTTCCGTTCCGCAGGTGCCGCAATGACTTCGCTTTCCTCCGCTACCTCAGCTTCGTCTTCGTCTTCGACGACTTCGCCGCAGCCGGGCACGTTGCCGCTCGCGGGCATCCGCGTGATCGAGTTGTCGCATATGGTGATGGGCCCGACCTGCGGCATGATTCTCGGCGACCTCGGCGCCGAAGTGATCAAGGTCGAGCCGCCGCGCGGCGACAGCACACGCCGGCTGCTCGGCACCGGCGCGGGTTTCTTCCGCACCTTCAATCGCAACAAGAAGAGCGTCGCGCTCGATCTCGACAGCGAAGCCGGTCTCGCCGCGCTGAAGCAACTGGTCGATAGCGCCGACGTATTCGTCGAAAACTTCAAACCAGGCCGCATGGCGAGTCTCGGCCTCGATTACGCGACGCTGCGCGAGCGCAATCCGAAGCTGATCTACGTGTCGCACAAGGGCTTTCTCAGTGGTCCCTACGAACATCGTCTGGCACTCGACGAAGTCGTGCAGATGATGGCGGGCCTCGCGTACATGACCGGGCCGGTGGGCCGACCGCTGCGCGCGGGCAGTTCGGTCAACGACATCATGGGCGGCATGTTCGGCGCGATCGGCGTGCTGGCTGCATTGCACGAGCGGCACGCGACCGGCCGCGGCAAGGAGGTGCAGAGCGCGCTATTCGAAAACTGTGTGCTGCTCTCGGCGCAGCACATGCAGCAGTTCGCGGCGACCGGCGTGGCCCCGGCGCCGATGCCCGAGCGCATCAGCGCCTGGGCCGTCTACGACGTGTTCACGCTCGCGCACGGCGAGCAGATGTTCATCGCCGCGACCGGCGACGCGCAGTGGCGCGCGCTGTGCACGATTCTCGAGCGCGACGATCTGCTCGCCGATGCGCGCCTCGCGACCAACAACGACCGAGTGCTCGCGCGCAGCTGGCTGCTGCAGACGCTCGGCGAAAGCCTGAGCCGTTTCGACGGCGCGACGCTGGTGCCGCTGTTCGAGCGCAATCACATTCCGTTCGCGTCGATTACGAAGCCCGAGGAACTGTTCGACGATCCGCACCTGAACGCGAGCGGCGGCCTCGTGCCGCTGACGCTCGACGACGGCAGCGAAACCGCGATGCCATTGCTGCCGATTTCGCTCGACGGCGCGCGTCTCGGGCCGCGCCAGCCGATCGCGAAGATCGGCGAGCACACCGTCGACGTGCTGCGCGAACTCGGCTTCGACGACGCGCGGATCGCGGAGCTGAGCTGTGCCGTGCAATCGGGGGCGCCGGGCGCGGTTGCATGAGCGTCGTGCCGCGCCGCACCCGTTGCAACAGGCAATAGACCAAAAATTCTGGAGACAGACGATGAAATCGTCGAATCAGGCGATGTACGCCACTGCGCTCGGCGAGGCGGCCGGCGCGCTCGATGGCTCACCCACGGACGCGGGCGCCGATGCGGCAGCGACGGACCGCGCCGGCGCGATTGCGCTCGATGGCGCGCGCATTTCCGCGCGGCTCGACCGGCTGCCCGCCACCCGCACGATCTGGCAGCTGGTGATGCTGCTGAGCTTCGGCATGTTCTTCGAACTCTATGACCTGATGTACTCCGGCTATATCGCGCCGGGCCTCGTGCATAGCGGCCTGCTCACCGCCACGACGCGCGGTCTGTTCGGCACGAGCGGCGTCGCGAGTTTCATCGCCGCGCTGTTCGCGGGTCTATTCATCGGCACGGCGGCGTGCGGCTTCCTCGCCGACCGCTTCGGCCGCCGCGCGATCTTCACGTGGTCGCTGCTGTGGTACACCGCGGCCAACGTCGTAATGGCGTTCCAGCACACGGCGCTCGGCTTGAACTGCTGGCGCTTTATCGCGGGGATCGGCATCGGCGTCGAGATCGTCACGATCGGCACGTATATCTCCGAGCTCGTGCCGAAGCACATTCGCGGGCGCGCTTCAGCGTGCTCGCAGGCGGTCGGCTTCTGCGCGGTGCCGATCGTCGCGTTCCTGTCCTATCTGCTGGTGCCGCAACGCGTGTTCGGCCTCGACGGCTGGCGTGTGGTCGTGCTGATCGGCGCGATTGGCGCGATCGTCGTGTGGTGGATTCGCCGCGGCTTGCCGGAGAGCCCGCGCTGGCTCGCGCAAAAGGGCCGGCTCGACGAAGCCGACGCGGTGATGACGCGTCTCGAAGCCCGCGTCGCGCGCGAGTACCAGCGTCAATGCGGCCGGCCGCTGCCCGAGCCCGCGCTGCCCGAGCCGGTGCGCGCGCGGGCGGCGTTTCGCGATCTGCTGGTGCCGCCGTATCGCAAGCGCACGCTGATGCTGATCATCTTTCATGTGTTCCAGACGATGGGCTACTACGGCTTCGCGAACTGGATTCCGACGCTGCTGATCAAGCAAGGCATCACGGTGACGACGAGTCTGATGTACGCGAGCATCATCGCCATCGCGGCGCCGCTCGGGCCGTTGCTGGGTTTGCTGATCGCCGATCGCTTCGAGCGCAAGAGCGTGATCATCTGCATGGCCGCGGTCAACGTCGTGTGCGGACTCGCGTTCAGCCAGGCGCGCGAGACGGTGCTGCTCGTGAGTCTCGGCGTGTGCCTCGTGCTCGCGGGCAACATCATTTCGTACAGCTATCACGCGTACCAGGCCGAGCTGTTTCCGACCGGCATCCGGGCGCGCGCGGTCGGTTTCGTTTATTCGTGGAGCCGGATTTCGGCGATGTTCTCGGCGTTCGTGATCGCCGCCTGCCTCGGCCGCTTCGGCGTGAACGGCGTGTTCGTGTTCATCTCGGGGGCGATGGCGATCGTCATGGTCGCGATCGGTACGCTGGGTCCGAAGACGCGCGATGTCGCGCTCGAGGACCTTTCGAAGTAGCGAGGGTGCTAACAGGCGCTAGGAGTCCTGGCGAGTCTCGTCGTTGCTCGACAGCCGGTCCGACACGTTGCCGAGCAGCAGCGCGAGCAGCACCACGCCGATCATGGCGAACAGCAACCCGCCGATCATCGTGGCAAGTATCAGCGTGATCCATGAAATGCCGTTCATGTGTGCGGTTCCAGCGCGTTTGTCGGGGGGCATCGTAACCCGTTCAACATCACTTCTATGTGCGCTTGCCCGCCGTAAGCCTGTCAGGCGACGCCGAACTATCGTCGCAACGTGCCATTACTCGGCGCGTTCTCGATGGGTGTCACCTTCGTTGCGTAAAGGGAAGCGGACTTCGTTCGGTGTCCGCGTCGATCCTCGCGAAGAACCTCATAGTGCATTTCCGTAGCGGTTGGCGGAAATGCACCCAGTCGCACCCGATGTATTCCGCCATTGGCCCGTCTATTGCGTTGACACTAAAGTTGTCCGATATCCATGTTTCAGGTCTGAAACGTTAATCGCCGTGTTTATATTCCGATCGTCAATAAAAATGATTTAAATAATCTTTTCTGGCGCGTTGAGTGCTTGTATTGGACGGCGCGAGGGGCGGTTGCGCGGCGGTTGCGCCGACGTTCCGGTGAGCCTGTCAAGGAAACCGGGCTCGCCTGGTGGGGCGGGGTGGGTTCCACTCGTAGCTGGCAAATTTCGGCAAAAAATCTCTTTTAAAATACGCCTCGCCGGGTGGATAAGGCGGATGTGCGCCGATTTTCGAGTGGCCCCACAGTGTGCGCTGGCGTACGCATTCATTTTTTAAATTGCATTAAGATTCGCGAGTGCATATTCAACCATATGCGGATAGACGATTAATCCATTGAAAAGACGGTCGTTTCGGTATTGAGCCGAATTGCACTGGCCGATCATGTAGTCATAGTGCCAATATGTCTGCACTTTCGGACATGGCGGCAGAGCGCCGGAGGTCGTCGCTATGATGCACTGCGCGGAGTTCGCATTGTGCGTGATCGTAAAAGGTGTAGTTGATCGTTTTCTGTCGAGAGGATGACTATGACCTGCGCGAGTCTCGAGTCTGCAATGCTGCGCTGGGTGCATGCGCCGAACAAGGGCGTGCGTCGTGTCGCGATTCTGTTGTTCAACGATTGCTCGCTGCAAGGGGCGGGAGTGATCGCCGAGGTGTTCCAGGCTGCCAACGAACTCTCCACTTCGGGTTCGGGCGCGTGGCTGTACGACGTATCGTTTTTATCCGCCGACGGCGGCATGGTGAGTTCGTCGTCGGGGTTGCGCGTGTGGACCGACGGACTCGACGCGCGCCATTACGTCGGCTTCGATGCGCTGTATGTGGCGGGCGGCAAGGGCGCGGCGTCGGCGGCGCGCGATGAGCGGCTGCTCGGATGGTTGCGGCGCGTGCGCCGCAACACCGCGATGATCCGCTCGATCGCCGAAGGGCGCGCGGTGCTCGACGCGGCGGCGCTGCCTGAGGACAAGGATGCGAGCGACCTGCGCCAGCCAACTGTGGCCAGGAATGGTGCGGGCGTGGCAGAGCAGGGCGCCGTCGAACTGAGCGACCGGCTGGAATCGATGCGCAGCGCGCTCGCGATGATCAAGCGCGATCTGGGCAACGCGACCGCGCGCTCGGCTGCCGAACGGCTGCTGTCGGATTCGTGCACGAACCTCGCGCCGCTGCTCGGCGAGGACGGCGGCATGAGTCCCGGCGACAAGGTTCGCGCGGCGGCGCGCTGGCTGCAGGAAAACTGCCAGCAGGCGATTTCGATTGCGGATGCCGCGCAGTTCGCGGCGATGAGCGAGCGCAACTTTCTGCGCCGCTTCAAGATGGAAATGGGTATCACGCCGTCGAGTTTCCTGTTGCACGAGCGCCTTGCGGTGACGTGCAGCCTGTTGACCGAATCGGAATTGCCGGTCGACAAGATCGCCCGTCGCACTGGGATGGGCAATGGCGACCGGCTCGCGAAAGTGTTTCGCAAGCGGATGAGGATTTCGCCGACTGAGTTCAGGATTCAAAGCCGCCGCATGGCAGGCGAGTAGCACCGACGGAGCCAGCCCGGTAACCGCGCAGTGCAGGCGGGGACCGGTCCGTCGTTCGTCGTACCTCGCAGACCGATAAGGATCCCCGATATGTTGACGCAGGCAGGTGTGAGCGCCCGATCCGTCGAGCCGAACGGCGCAAGCGCCGGGGTTGCTGGCGCGCGCTGCGCGCACATCGTCCCGGTCATTCTCGCGGGCGGCTCGGGCACGCGGCTTTGGCCGGTGTCGCGCGAAAACTTTCCGAAGCAGCTGATCGACGTGGTCGGCTCCGACTCGCTGCTGCAGGCGACCGCGCGGCGGCTCGAGGGCTTCCCGGCGGGCTGGAGCGTCGACGCATCGCCGATCGTCGTGTGCGGCGAGGAGCATCGCTTCGTGATCGCCGAACAGTTGCATGAGAACGGCGTCGACGCGCGTTTGATCGTCGAGCCCGCGCGCCGCGACACGGCGCCGGCGCTGACGCTCGCGGCATCGCTCGCGGTTGCCGCCGGCGACGACGCGATCCTGATCGTGATGCCGGCCGATCACGCGATCGCGGACGTGCCCGCGCTGCAGCGCGCGCTGGCGTGCGCGGCGCACCACGCGAGCGAGGGCGCGATCGCGACGCTCGGCGTGCCGCCGACGCGTCCCGACACCGGCTTCGGCTATATCCGCATCGGCGCGGCATTGGCCGCCGGCGGCCATGCGATCGACGGGTTCGTCGAGAAGCCCGCCGAGGAAATCGCGCGGCAATACCTGAGCGCGGGCACCTACTGGTGGAATAGCGGCATCTTCATCGTGCGTGCGCGCGTGTGGCTCGACACGCTCGCGTCGCTGCGGCCGGACATGCATGCGCCGTGCACGAGCGCGTTCGCGAGCGGCAAGCACGACGGCGACGTATTCCGGCCGTCGCACGACGCGTTCCTCGACGTGCCCGCCGATTCGATCGATTACGCGGTGATGGAGCGTCTGACCGAACCGCCGCCGGCAGAAGGCGGCAGCGCGAGCAACGTCGAAACGCAAGGCGCGGCGCAGAGCGAGACGCCAGCACAAAAACCGGCCGCGGACTTGCCCCCCGGCGTCGTGATCCCGCTCGAAGCCGGCTGGTCCGACCTCGGCTCGTGGGACGCGGTATGGGCCGCGATGGAGAAGGACCCGAACGGCAACGCCGGGCGCGGCCGCGTGACGTTCGAAGGCGCGGTGTCCTGCTATGCGCATTCGGAAGGGCGGCTCGTCGCGTGTGTCGGCACCGCCAACGTCGTCGTGGTCGAGACCGCCGACGCGGTGCTCGTGGTGGATCGCTCGCACGTGCAGGACGTCAAGGGGCTCGTATCGCGCATCAAGGCGCAGCACGCGCCGGAGGCCGACGCGCATCGCAAGGTGCGGCGCCCGTGGGGCTTCTACGACTCGATCGATCGCGGCGAGCGCTTCCAGGTCAAGCGCATCGTCGTGACGCCCGGCGCGAAGCTGTCGCTGCAACTGCATCATCACCGCGCCGAGCATTGGGTGGTCGTGCGCGGCACCGCGCTCGTCACGCGCGGCGAAGAGCAGTTCCTGCTCAGCGAAAACGAATCGACTTACATTCCGCTTGGCACGCGTCACCGGCTCGAAAACCCGGGCAGGGTGCCGCTCGAGATCATCGAAATTCAGTCGGGTACCTATCTCGGCGAAGACGACATCGTGAGGTTTGACGACAACTACGGCCGCTGCCCGTAGGCAGCCCATGCACACCCCTTTTTGCGTACAGGAACGGCAGAACGAGGTAAGTAAAATGCGCAAGTTTCAGGATCTGCTCGCGCGGATTTTCGATGTCGCTTTGGTATTGGCGGGTGCGGCCGTGGCGTCGCAAATCCGCTTCGACTATCTCGGCCAGTCGGGTTTCTACTGGGCGCTGGTGATGTTTTCGGCTGCGTTCGCGCTTGCGATCTTCCCCGCGTTCGGGGTCTACGAATCATGGCGCGGCCGCTCGAAGCTCGGGCTCGCCGGCCAGGTGTCGCTCGCGTGGCTGATCGTGCAGGCCTGCGCGCTCGTGCTGATGTACTCGCTGCATCGCATCGACATCGTGTCGCGGCTGTGGTTCTCGTACTGGACCGCGACGACGGGCGGTCTGCTGATCGCGAATCGGCTGATTACGCACGCGGTGCTCGCACGGGCGCGCGGCGCGGGCATGAACCTGCATCAGGTCGCGATCGTCGGCAGCGGCTCGCAGTGCGATGCGATCCTGCGCCGCATCGAGTCGGCGCCGACCGCGGGCTTTCGCGCGACCGTCGTCTACAACACGCGCCCGGACGAGTCCGGCGTGACGAATCCGCGCGTGCCGGTGTTCGATCGCGTCGACCTATTGGCCGACTACATCCGCACCAACGACGTGCACGAGCTATGGCTGATGCTGTCGCTGTCCGAAGAGCCGCTGATCTGTGCGCTGATCGACGAGTTCCGCGACGACCTCGTGAATATCCGCTTCATGCCGGACGTGCGCAGCCATGCGCTGTTCGAAGGCAGCGGCGTGGTCGATCTGCTAGGCATGCCGGCGATCAATCTGGTCGCCTCGCCGCTGTCGGCCAACGCGATGCTGAAGAAGGAAATTTTCGACCGGCTGTTCGCTGCGACCGCGATCGTGGCTCTCGCGCCGCTGCTGCTTGGCATCGCGATCGCGGTCAAGCTCTCGTCGCGCGGACCGGTGCTGTTCAAACAGAAGCGCAAGGGCGCGGACGGCCGCGTGTTTACGATCTACAAGTTCCGCTCGATGCGCGTGCATACCGAAGCGAAAGGCATCGTGAGCCAGGCGACGCGCAACGACAAGCGCGTGACGAAAGTGGGCGCGTTTTTGCGCCGCACGAGCCTCGACGAGCTGCCGCAATTTTTCAACGTGTTGCGTGGCGACATGTCGGTCGTAGGACCGCGTCCCCATGCGCTCGAGCACGACGACCTCTATCAGAAGGTGGTCGCGGGCTATATCAATCGCTACCGGATCAAACCGGGAATCACGGGCTGGGCGCAGATCAACGGCTTCCGTGGCGAAACCGACCGCATCGAGAAGATGGAGCGTCGCGTCGAACATGACCTGTACTACCTGGGTCACTGGTCGTTCGCGCTCGATATGCGGATCATCGGCGCGACGATTGTCGCCGGACTGGTGCATCGAAACGCTTATTAGAAAGTCGATAACAACGCCTCGGGGCGAAGGAGTAAAGATCATGAGCTCACTTGGTTTTCGCACAGGAAGTCTTGTGGTTTTCGCTAGTGCGGCACTGCTTTCCGGATGCTCGATCGTACCGGGACAACGGATGATCACGCCGGCCGCGATTCAGGACACAGGTGGCGAATTCAGTACCGAAGCTTCGCAGCAAAAGCAGATTCCGATCACCGATATCAATCTGGAACTGCTGAAGAAGTTGGGTACCGATCAGAAGGCTTCCCAGCTGCCGCCGGAAACGGCGGGGCTGTTCGGCAAGCCGGCGCCATACAAGCTGGGCCCTGGCGATGTGCTGCAGATCGTCGTGTGGGATCACCCGGAACTCGCGGCCGCTCTTGGGCAGCCGCCGACCAATTCGCGCCCTAGCGATGCGATGCCGGGCTTCCTGATCGATGAAACCGGCGACATCCAGTTTCCGTATGCGGGCACGATGCACGTTGTGGGCAAGACCGTCTCGCAGATCCAGCGCGAATTGAACCAGCGTCTGAGCAAGGTGTACCAGAAGCCTGAGGTGACGGTGCGCGTCGCGTCATTCCGTAACGCGACGGTGTATGTCGATGGCGAAGTGCGCACGCCGGGCACGCAATCGATCAACGACGTCCCGATGTCGCTGACGAACGCGATCGGCCTGGGCGGCGGCTTCACCACGACCGCGGACCGCAGCCGCGTCGATCTGATCCGCAACGGCACGACCTATAGGCTGAACATCGACGACCTCGTCAAACGCGGCCGCAATCCGGGGGATATCTATCTGCAGCCGGGCGATACCGTGCGCGTGAACGCGCGCGAAGACAGTGGCGTCTACGTGATGGGCGAAGTCAACAAGCCGGCCACGGTGCTGCCGTTGCGCAACGGCTCGCTGACGCTGTCGCAGGCGATCTCCGACGGCGGCAGCTTCGACTCGAACACGGCCTCGGGGCAGCAACTGTTCGTGATCCGCAATTCGACCAGCGAGTCGCCGCAGATCTATCACCTCGATGCGACCTCGCCGGTGGCGATGCTGCTCGCGAACCAGTTCGAGTTGCAACCGAAGGACATCGTGTACGTCGGCCAGGGCGGTCTCGTTCGCTTCAACCGCGTGCTGAACCTGCTGTTGCCGGCGATCAACGCGGCGGTGACGGGAGTCGTCGTGTCGAAGTGACGCAGGCGTGACGCGATATCTGAACCGGCAGGCCTTGTTGGGTGAAAAACATGGCAATCAATTACGAAAATCGCTACGCCGGCGTGTATGAACCGGGGCAGTTGCATCTGTCGGACTACGTGCGCACGATTGTGCGCGGTTGGCGCACGATCCTCATCGTGACGCTGATCGCGCTCGCGGTCGGTAGCGCGTACGCGTTCCTCGCGCCGCCGGTCTATCGTTCGGACGTGCTGTTTCACGTTCAGGACAGGACGGCGAACGCGGCGAACGTCAATGCGAACGGCCGGGATGCGGCATCGCCGCTTCCCGGCGCGTACGATTCGAAGCCGTCGACCGCGGCGCAGATCGAGCTCTTGAAGTCGCGTCTCGTCACCGAGGAAGCGGTCCGCGCGCTGCACCTCGACATCACGGCGAAGCCGCGTTATCTGCCGGTGATCGGCAGCAAGATCGCGGGACTCGTGAACGGGCACTGGTGGTTCCGGCTGCCGTCGTTCATCAACCTGCGCGGGTTCGCGTGGGGCAACGAAAGCATTGCGGTGTCGCGCTTCGACGTGTCGAAGGACCTGTACGGCGAGACCTTCACGCTGGTTGCGGGCGCCGGCAACACCTTCATGCTGCGCGATCCTCACGGCAGCGCGATTCTGTCGGGGCGCGTCGGCGAGACCGTGCAGACCGATACCGCGGTCGGCCCGATCACGCTGCACGTCGACACATTGGTCGGCGCGCCGGGCTCGCGTTTCGAACTGACGCGCGCGTCGACGCTCGGCACGGTGGAGCGTCTGGCCAAGACGATGGTCGTGCAGGAGACGGCCGAGGACTCCGGCGTAATCCGCGTGAGCCTCGAAGGCGCCGACCCGGTGCTGACCGCGGCGATCGTCAACAACGTGGCGCGCCAGTTCGTGCGCCAGGATCTGGCGAGCCGTTCCAGCGAGTCCGATCACACGCTCGCGTATCTGGAGCAGCAACTGCCCGCCGCGCGCAAGGCGCTCGACGATGCGGAAGAGCGCTACGGCAAGTTCCGCAATACCCATGGCACCGTCGATCTCGGCGAGGAAAGCAAGCTGCTGCTGCAGCAGATCGTCGACAACAAGACGAAGCTGCTCGATCTGCAGCAGCAGCGCGCGCAGCTATTGCAGAAGTTCACGCCGAACCATCCGACGGTCGCCGCGCTCGATGCGCAGATCGCCGCGTTGCAGGGCGCGCAGAGCACGATGAACCGCAGCGTCTCGACGATGCCCGACACCGAGCAGACCGCGCTACGTCTGCAGCGCGACGTGCACGTGAACACCGATCTGTACACGAACCTGCTCAACAGCGTGCAGCGACTGCGGGTGGCCCAGGCCGGGCAGGTGGGCGGCGTGCGCGTGGTGGACTTCGCCGAAACGCCCGACGATCCGGTGCGGCCGAAGCGCGTGCTGGTGATTTTGATGTCGCTCGGCGGCGGCCTCGCGCTCGGCTTGCTGCTGGTGTTCCTGAAGCGCGCGATCCGCGGCGGCGTGGAGCGTCCGGACGAACTCGAAGGGATGCTCGGCGTGCCGGTATTCGCGGTGGTGCCGCGCAGCCAGACGCAATTGCGCCTGCAGGAAAAGGTGTCGCTGCGCCAGCGTGGGCAGCATGTGCTCGCGCAGCAGGCGCCCGAGGATCTGGCGGTGGAAGGCGTGCGCAATCTGCGCACGTCGCTGCAGTTGTCGCTCGATCATGCGGCCAATAACGTCGTGATGATCACCGGCTCGCGGCCCGATGCAGGCAAGTCGTTCCTGTCGGTGAATCTGGCGACGCTGGTCGCGTCGGCGAATAAGCGCGTGCTGATCATCGACGCCGACATGCGGCGCGGCGACGTGCATTCCCATTTCGGCGTCAGCCATCGGCCGGGACTTTCCGACGTGCTATGTGGCGGCGATCTCAACGCGATGATCCAGCGCGACGTGCTGCCCGGCCTCGACGTGCTCGCGAAAGGCACGCTGCCGTCGCACCCGGCCGAGCTGCTGATGAGCCGACGCTTCGAGGCGATGCTCGAGGTGCTGAAGCCGCAATACGACGTCGTGATCATCGATACACCGCCGGTGCTCGCCGTAACCGATTCGACGCTGATCGGCAAATACGCGGCGACGACGCTGCTCGTCGTGCGGCATGGACGTCAGCCGCTGCACGAGATCATCGAAACCGCCAAACGCCTGCGTAACGGTGGCGTCGGCCTGCGCGGCGTGCTGCTCACCGACGTGCCGCAGGAAGCCGCGTTCCTCGGCTCGGGGTATCAGGGCGGCTATTACGGCTACGACAGCATCGCCGGCTGACACGGCTGCCCGCGCGGCGCGTCTTTGAGGGCGCCGCACGGACGGGCTTGATTGGGCGGCACGCTCGTGCCGCTCTCTCGCGAGATTCCTCGCAATCCTCAGTGGTGACGCAGCAGATCGCGCAATGCGCGCGACTCTTCCGCCGGCGGCTGCACGGTCTGCCACGCCGACGGCGGGATGGTCTGCCACGCCGATTCGTGCGACGCGAGCGAGACGAGGCGCTGCGCGTCCTTGCTGCTCGAATCGATCCGCAACGCTTCGTTGGCGTTGTGCGACGCGCACTCCCAACGTCCGACGTTGCTACAGCCGCGCGCGAGACTCAGCAACGCGTCCCGCTGCTGCTCTAGCGTGCCGACCTGGGCGCGCATGCGGCGCGCGTCGCGATTGTCGGGCTGTGCGGTGATGGCCGCGGCGAGGCGCGCTCTGGTCGCCGCCAGATTGCCCCGTTGCAGATAGCCGTGCGCGGCTTTCAGATTGCGCTCGGCGTCGGCGCGCTGCTTGTCGGCTAGCGTGAGCGGGGTGGCCATCGTGTCGGCGTTGGTGCCGGGCTTGGGGTTGGTCGACGCGACCGCCGTGCCGCGCGGCGTGGGCGCGGAGATGGCCGCGCTCGATTTCGTTGTTGGCGCTGCGGTGGGTGCGGTTGTGACGACGAGAGGGGACGATGGCACGACGGCCGGCGTAGTTGCAACGACTGGCGGTGACGGTCGCGCTGGGACGGCTGCGGTCGCGACGACGGGTGGTGACGAGCGCGCTACGGTTGGCATGGACGCGACGACTGGCGGTGGGGATGACGCTACGGTAGGCGCGGTCGCCACGACGGGCGGAGACGAACGCGTCACGGTAGGCGCGGACGCGACGACGGGCGGTGCCGTGCGCGCCACGGTTGGCGCGGTCGCCATGACGGGCGGTGAGGGGGGTGCAACGGTCGGCGGGGTCGCCACGACGGGCGGTGACGAGCGCGTCACGGTCGGCGCGGTCGCCGCGACGGGCGGTGCCGTGCGCGCTACGGTTGGCGCGGTCGCCATGACGGGCGGTGAGGATGGTGCGACGGTCGGCGCGGTCGCCACGACTGGCGGTGACGATCGCGCGGCGGTGGGGGCGGTCGCCACGACGGGCGGTGAGGATGGAGCCGGGATCGGCGTCGTCGCCACGATGGGCGTTGACGATCGCGCTACGGTGGGCCCGTTCGCAACGACCGGCGATGCCGGCGCTACGGCAGGCGCGCTCGCCACGACCTGCGGCGCCGATGACGCTACGGGCGTCCCGCGCGCGTTCGCCGGTTGCTGCCGCGCGACGACAACGGGACGCGGCGATTCCGCCACGATCGACGCGGGCTTCGGCGCCACGGGCGTCGGCGCGACGGCGACCGACGGTGCCGCACTGTGCGCAACGTTCTGCGCAGGGACTTGCCCAGGCTTGTCCGGGTGCACCGTGCCGAAGACCGTGACCGGCGTGTCGACGCTCGCATCGTCGTCGAGAAGTACGAAGCCGATATACACGGCGCCGAGCGTCGCGAGCGCGGCCGCGGTAAGCGCGAGCGGGTGCCGCCTGCGACGCCTGCCTGGCGTGAACGTCGCTTCGTCAAGCAGTTCGTAGGGGCTCATCTTCAGTTGCGCGGAGCGTCGCGACGCACGGTCCGCGGCCAAGCCCGCGGCCGCTGGCAGCGGGTCGAGTTGCGCGCGCGATGTGCTCAGCGCCCGGGATCGCGCGGTGCGCTCGCCGGGCTTGTCGTCCGTATCGAACGAATCGATCGGCAGCGCATGGCACGCGGGACACGGCGAAAAGCGGCCCGGCAGCGGCACGCCGCAGTATGCGCAGTGATGGAAAAATGGCTGGTCGGAGGTCGAGTCGCGCGGCATGGCCGTGTCGCTCCACTGGCGCCGAAGGCCGGCGCCATCAAAAAGAATGAATGCGACGACGCTCGCAAGCGGCGTCGGCCGAACTACTGGACGACGTAACCGCGCGCCTGCATGCACGCGCCGTAGGCGGCCCAATAGCGGGTCATCGGTGGCTCGGGCGCGGGCAGCGGCGGCAGCTTCACGTTCGACGCCGCGTTGGCCTGCGTCGAAGCGGCCGCCCCATCCGATGCGTCGGCTGCCGCGCTCGCGCCCGGTGCCGCCGCCGACGCGTTTGGCGGTGCATTCGCCGCCGCAGTGGCCGGCGCGCCTGGCGCGTTGGCGCCGGCCCCGGCTTCGTTCACGGGTTTCGCCGACGATGCGCCGCCAGGCGCTTGTGCGCCGGCGAGCGGCGCGCTCGCGGCTTCGGGCGCGCTCGCGTTCCACGGCAGCGGCGTGGCTGAGAAGGAACTGGGGGGAAGCGGCGGTTTCGACGGTACGCCGGTCGACGCACCTTTGGCCGCGGGCGGCCGATGCGGCGGAATCTGCGATTCGTGGGCCATGTTGACCCCGGTCACGCGGTTCGCCTCGGCGTAGCACATCGCGTTGTCGATGCTGCGCTCATAAGGGCTCTGACTTCGGATCGGATAGGTGACTGGCCGCCACGCGAACGCGGCAGTGCTCGTCACCAACAGCGTCAGTACGGTATATGTTCTAAATGCCATCGCAGTCACTCCCGCAGCGATGTCTCGCCTTTTTGTGTTTGATTTCGTGTCGTTTCGAGCTTGTTGTTGATGCCTGGCGCTCGTGCTTCTGTCGCGGCCTGCCGATAGGCCGTGGCGTTGCGGTGCTCGTGCCACGGCTCCCCGGACGGGCGCGTCGCGGATGCCGCTTTAACGAGCGTAGCACCGCGGCTTGGCCGCGCGATGCATCGAATAGCGCGCGAAAACGCCATCGTGCAGTGCAATCAGGACACAATCGGCGAGGCGGCGTTGAAGATCGGGACAATCCCTGGTCGCTACGAAGGATCGTCAGGAGTCGAAGATGAAGAACCTATCGTATCGCTATCGACCGCTTTGTGCTGCTCTGTGTTGGTCGATGCTGTCGCTCGCCACGCCGCTCGCGAGCGGCGCGAGCGACGCCAACATGAGCGCGGAGACGGCAGGCGAGCGGGCGAGTTTCGCGCAGGCGTTTTGCGGCGCATCGCCCGAGCGCATCGGCGCCTATAAGGAGCGGCTCCGAAAGGTGCTGACCGGTGCGACCAATTTTGACCAGCATTGGGACGCGGGCTGGCGTCGGGCCGACGACACCAATAGCCAGATGAACGCACTGCGCGAGCGAGATCCGAAGGAATTCGCCGCGCGTATCAAGGTCAATTGCGAACGGCTCAAGTGGATGGCGGGCAATGCGTTGCACCCGCCTGCGCAGAAGTGAGTCGAACGAGACGAGCCGGTCGGTGTCGCGAGCCGTTCGGGCCTGGCGACCTTATGTTCAGTCGGACGGGGTTTTCCCTGGAAATAGGAGATCCGACGGTATCGATTACGGTGCGCGGCTGCTGTTTGTCGGCGATATCGCCCCTTCGCCGTGCGGCGACAAGCCGCAAATCTCGCTGCAAGTACTTGTTTTTGCTCGGGTTCGCCGCTCACGCTGATGATTGCGCCGCCGCTCCCGCGCCGCGCCGCTCGGGCAAAAACCCGTCCGCGATGCCGCTGCTCGCCACTTCTTGAATTTGTCACTACCCGTCCATATAATTAGCACTCGCTGCACGAGAGTGCTAACAACATCTCCGGTTGGCTCTGCCAGCCGGGTTTTCTCAGCGTTCTTCAGTCTCAATCAGAGAGGAGTATGTATGAACCTTCGTCCTTTGCATGATCGCGTGATCGTCAAGCGTCTGGATCAGGAAACCAAGACCGCGTCGGGCATCGTGATCCCCGAAGCCGCAGCGGAAAAGCCGGATCAAGGTGAAATCCTCGCAGTCGGCCCGGGCAAGCGCGACGACAAGGGCGCAGCCATTGCGCTCGACGTGAAGGTCGGCGACCGCGTCCTGTTCGGCAAGTACGCAGGCCAGACCGTCAAGGTCGACGGCAACGAACTGCTGGTGATGCGCGAAGAAGACATCATGGCCGTGGTGCAGAAGTAAGCGCAAAGTCGCTACTTCCCCGGTTATATCCAAAGTATTCAAGGAGTTAGAAGATGGCAGCTAAAGACGTCGTATTCGGTGATTCCGCCCGTGCCAAGATGGTCGAAGGCGTGAACATTCTCGCCAACGCCGTGAAGGTCACGCTGGGTCCGAAGGGCCGCAACGTGGTCCTCGAGCGCAGCTTCGGCGGCCCGACGGTCACCAAGGACGGTGTGTCGGTCGCAAAAGAGATCGAACTGAAAGACAAGCTCCAGAACATGGGCGCGCAAATGGTCAAGGAAGTCGCTTCCAAGACCAGCGACAACGCAGGCGACGGCACGACGACCGCTACGGTTCTCGCGCAATCGATCGTCCGCGAAGGCATGAAGTACGTCGCATCGGGCATGAACCCGATGGACCTGAAGCGCGGCATCGACAAGGCTGTTGCAGCCGCAATCGAAGAACTGCGCAAGATCAGCAAGCCGTGCACGACCAACAAGGAAATCGCCCAGGTTGGCGCTATTTCGGCGAACAGCGATTCGTCGATCGGCGAGCGCATCGCTGAAGCAATGGACAAAGTCGGCAAGGAAGGCGTGATCACCGTCGAAGACGGCAAGTCGCTGCAAGACGAGCTGGACGTCGTCGAAGGTATGCAATTCGACCGCGGCTACCTGTCGCCGTACTTCATCAACAACCCGGACAAGCAAGTTGCCGTGCTCGACAACCCGTTCGTGCTGCTGCACGACAAGAAGGTGTCGAACATCCGTGATCTGCTGCCGGTGCTCGAACAAGTTGCGAAGGCTGGCCGTCCGCTGCTGATCATCGCTGAAGATGTCGAAGGCGAAGCGCTCGCAACGCTGGTCGTCAACAACATCCGCGGCATCCTGAAGACCGTTGCTGTCAAGGCTCCGGGCTTCGGCGATCGTCGTAAGGCGATGCTGGAAGACATCGCGATCCTGACCGGCGGTCAGGTCATCGCTGAAGAAACCGGCCTGACGCTCGAGAAGGCAACGCTGGCTGAACTGGGCCAGGCGAAGCGCATCGAAGTGGGCAAGGAAAACACCACGATCATCGACGGCGCTGGCGAAGCAGCGAACATCGAAGCTCGCGTCAAGCAAGTGCGCAAGCAGATCGAAGAAGCGACCTCGGACTACGACCGTGAAAAGCTGCAAGAGCGCGTTGCCAAGCTGGCAGGCGGCGTTGCAGTGATCAAGGTCGGTGCTGCGACCGAAGTCGAAATGAAGGAAAAGAAGGCACGTGTCGAAGACGCACTGCACGCAACGCGCGCAGCGGTGGAAGAAGGCATCGTGGCTGGTGGCGGCGTCGCGCTGATCCGTGCACGTACGGCGATCGCTGGCCTGAAGGGCGCTAACGCCGATCAGGACGCAGGTATCAAGATCGTTCTGCGCGCAATGGAAGAGCCGCTGCGCCAGATCGTCACCAACGGTGGCGAAGAAGCGAGCGTCGTCGTGGCAGCGGTTGCTGCTGGCAAGGGCAACTACGGCTACAACGCAGCGACCGGCGAGTACGTCGACCTGGTCGACGCAGGTGTCGTGGACCCGACGAAGGTGACGCGCACGGCGCTGCAAAACGCAGCTTCGGTTGCTGGCCTGCTGCTGACGACCGACGCAGCTGTCTGCGAACTGCCGAAGGAAGATGCTCCGATGCCTGGCGGCATGCCCGGCGGCATGGGCGGCATGGGCATGGACATGTAATTCCGCTCGGGCCTCGTGGTCCGGCCGCGTGGTTGAATTGCCGCGCGTCTGGATCACGGACGATGCCCGTCTGGAAGTCCATGTGGGGAAGTGCGCCGCGAGGCGTTTCTCCAAACGGAAAAACCCGCTTAGGCGGGTTTTTTCGTTTGTGGCCGACGTTGATGTGGCGGCCGGTGAACCCTTCCGGGCGCCCTTTGTCCGATTCAGGCGCCCGCGACGTGAGCCGTACGATGAGCAGATCTTCCGAGACACTTTTCGCGCAGGTAGTGGAAGATCTGCGCGACGCTTTGCGCGGGGCTCAGCGTTCCGGTGTCGACGTGCAGGTGAGGATCGATCGGTGCTTCATAGGGCGCTGATACGCCGGTGAACGAGCTGATCTCGCCAGACCTCGCTTTTGCATAAAGACCTTTGGGATCGCGGCTCGCGCAGGTGGCGAGCGAGGCGGACACATAGGTTTCGACGAACTTGTCGGCTCCGATGATCTCGCGCGCCATCGCCCGGTCTTCGCGTAGCGGCGAAATCAGCGCGGTAATCACGATCAGACCCGCATCGTTCATCAACTGGGCGACGTGCGCGACGCGGCGGATGTTTTCGCGCCGGTCGTCGCGCTCGAAGCCCAGGTCGCTCGCCAGACCGTGGCGGACGTTGTCGCCGTCGAGCACATAGCAGGCATGACCGAGCGCGATCAGCCGCTCCTCGAGCGCGAACGCCAATGTCGATTTACCGGCGCCGGACAGGCCGGTCAGCCAGATCGTGGCGGGCGTCTGATCGAATATGCGTATGCGGTCCTGCACCGCGATCTTGCTGGGGAAGCGTTGCACGAAGCTGGGCGGCTCTTTCATGTATAAGTTCTCCTGACTCCTCTGGCTCACTCGCAGTGCCAGCCTTGTCGCCACGTGCCAGCGTTGTGCAGGCGTTCCGTGGAATCCGCGATCGTAACGCAAAAGCCTTCCGGAATGCCGTCCGGCAGCGTAATCGAAAATCCACTGTTCGAACTCGGATAGCCGGCGCTCGCCACATCGGGCCGCGGCTCGCCGCTGAGGCCGGTTGCGACGATCTGCGCGCCGATCCGCACCTCGAGTGGCACTTGCCGCTCGGGCTGGCTCAGGTTGATGGCCCAGCCGCGCACCACGCCGTCGCCCACCGTGTCGACGAAGCCGTCGAACAGGTCGACCTCCGGACGCCGCTGGCTTTGCGCGAATTCCAGGTAGGCGGTGATCGGCGCGAGGTCGAAGCGGCGGATCACTTCGTGCACGCGCGACAGGAATGAGCCGTCGAAGCCGAAAACCCAAGAACTGTAGACGTGCGGATTCTCGAGCTGATTTATTTCCGACTGAATCACGCGGACCAATTCGAGGGCATTCGAAAAGATGCTGCCCGTCTCTTTCGCATAAGCTTCGACGATCCGAGTGGCGTCGCGGAACAGTTCGTAATCAAGGCTATTGTCATCAATAAACTTTTGTCTGGCTGCATCGCTTAGGTGAGCCTTGCCTTTTGACGCGCCGCTGGTGCGATTCGCTTCGAAATAGAACGGCAATTTCATGCCGGTCGAACCGCAAAGCCGCAGTAAGAATTCGCTCATGTCCTCGCAGACGCCGACGGTGCTGATCTGCTCGCGCAAATGAATTCGCGCGACGGCGAGGCTCGCTTCGTTGACCGCCGGCTCGCCGCTCAGCATCTGCACGAACAGGTTCTTGCCGCCGAGCGATTCGCTGATCCACTCGTCGAGCGACAACACGCCTTGCTGCGCCAGTGCCTCTTTTGTCGACACGCAGACGCCGCGTGTGACCTCGCCGTTCTTGCCGTTCACCGCATACCAGTAGTGCGAGATCTGGCGCGCAAGCGGATCGCGCAGGATCGTGCAGTAGTCGACCGGATGTTTGATCACCCGGTGAATGCCATACGGTTGATGGCCGCCGCCGACCCCGGTCTCCAGCAGCTTGGCGCGACAGGTTCCCCATCCATCCTCGTCCCAGGCAAAGCTAATGAATTGGTCATTACCTTTATTCAAATCAAAACACGAAATAACGGTCGAACCGCCGCATTTCGGTGGATGGATAAAGAAGGTGGGAAAAGACATGTGGGGACATACGGGCGTTAGTGATGCGTAAAGTCTAGACAAAAGGTGTCATTGACGTTGTAACGTTTAATTACGCAGTAAAACGTATGGTTACCTTGGAGCCAGCAAGATTCATGCGCCTATGCGAAATAAATCGAATAAAACCGTCACGCTATGAACGGAGCCGGCAGTATCGATAGCGATATGCAAATTGGGTTATTTGTTTTTAGATAAATCGAATCAAAGATCGCACAAATCGCGAAAGATGCATTAAACAAAAACCCGCTGGATAGCGGGCTTTTTAGTCGATTGCCGATGAATGACGAGGTCAGTGCCGCGCTTCTCCAGGCGCCGCGCCTTTGCCTTGCGCGGGCGGCGTTTCTTCTTCGTCACTGCTGCGTGCCCAGAAGAAGCGATCGGGCATGTACGCCCCCATGCCGGGCCGGAACGCGTTGCGCACCGCCTGATACAGATACTCCTGGCTCTCGCGCACCGCTTCCGCGGGTTCCTGACCGTTCGCGAGCAGCGCGGCTATCGCCGCGCCGAGGGTATCGGTCAGCCCCGTCAGCCGATGGGGCGCGCGGTCCCACATGTCCTGACGCAACTGACCGTCCTCGCTGAACAGCGTATTGACGAGCCGGTGTGTGCCCGTTTCGGTCGACAGAATGTATTCGCAGCCCTGCGACAGCAGATGCGAGATCGCGGCGTCGAGGCTCGGCGCCTCCGCGTCGCCGTCGGGCTGCGCGAGCGCGAGCAGCGTCGACGAGTCGGCGACCAGCAGCGTGGTTTGCGGCGCGAGCAGATCGGCGATCGCTTCGCGCAGTTCGTCGGCGGCGAGCACGTGTTCGTCGTCGAGCGTGAAGTCCGGGGCGAGGATCAGCGGGACGTCGTCGTAGTCGGCGACCACTTCCGCGATCGCGCTGACCACTTCCGCGCGCGTGCACGCGCCGACCTTGAAGGCGGCGATCGGCATGTCCTCGAGCAGCATGCGGGCCTGCGTCGCGACGATGTCCGGGTCGAGGCCGGTCACTTCATCGCAGCTCGCCGAGTCGCGCACGGTATAGCCCGTGAGCACGGAAACGCCGTGGCAGCCCATGCTGGCAAGTGTCATCAGGTCCGCCTGCAGGCCGGAGCCGCCAGTGGGATCGGAGAGGCCGAAGGTGAGGACGATCGGAGGCGTGTCGCTGGGCATGAAAATGGATAAGAAAAGCAGGATTTCGGCGCACAGTGCGCAATTGGCTCAATTATGCGGCCTAAACCGTGGACAGGGCGTTTTTTCGCGCGGCTTGCCCGAGGGTGTGCTCTACCGTCCTGCTGGCCGCCCAACGCGCGGCATGACGCCGCAAGGCGTGCCGGCACGGCACGCGGGCGTCCCGCCGAAGGCCGGTCCACGCTACGATTGCGCGTTTTCGATTGCTAGGCATGGGGGCGGCAACACGGTACCATCATGGCTCCCGTTTCCACGGACTCAACGACGCGACAAAAGAATGGAATATCAAAGCTGGATGTGCCTGATTTGCGGCTGGATTTACGACGAAGAGGCCGGCTTGCCCGACGAAGGCATTGCGCCGGGCACGCGCTGGGAAGACGTGCCCATCAACTGGACGTGTCCCGAGTGCGGAGCGCGCAAGGAAGACTTCGAAATGGTCCAGATCTGAAGTACGGCGAGCCGCCGGAAGCTTCGGCCCCAAAACGGGGTCCCGAGGTTCGGTCCCGAACCTGAACCCTGAGCTGAACCCTGAGCTTCAATTCCGAAAGTGAGCGGTGTCTTCACCGCACAATTGCTGCAATCGCTTGATGCGTCCGGCGCGCCCGGCGCCTGTCCGAGCGCGCTGGCGCGGAACATCGCCGCACGCGTCGTGTCGCAACGGTAGTCTGTCATTGTCCTGTCGCCGGTTCGCGCGGTGGCCGCTCCTCAGTACGCGGCGCGAAGCGACGGCCCCGTCAGCTTCGTGTCGCCTGCCCATGACTCTTCGATCCGCCGCACCCGTTTCCATCGATGCACTGCCCAACCCGCGCGGCGGCGCTGTCCGCCCCGCGGAACTGGCGCTCGCGGAGGCGTCGCTCGCGTTCGAGCAGCACCACGAGAGCGGTGCCGCGCTGCTGCGCGCGTCGCATGCATTGCGCACGGCGGGCTGGCTCAGCGCGCAGCGTTTCGCCGACGCGCTGGTGCGGCTCTCGCCGCTCGCGAGCGACGAGTCGGCCGAAGCGCAAAGCGCCCGGCCAGTGTTCGGCGCGGCGCTGCGCGACTTCCGCGCGGCGCTCGAACGTCACAATCTGCGCGAGCTCAGCTGCTCGCCGACGCTGTTTCACCACTACCGCGAGCTGTGTTCGCAACTCGTCGAACCCGCGCCGGGCTCCATCGTCGCGTTCGAAGACCTCGCGCTGTGTGCGCGGCCGGTGCCGCCGGCGTCGCTGCACGCGCAATCGGCCGACCAGCTGGCACATCTGCGGGCACGCTACGAGCGCGCGTTGCTGCCGGTGCTGCGCTCGCAGGCCGACACCGGCAGCGCGGTGGCGCTTGCGGTCACGAACGCCGCGCTCGACGAGCTCGACGCCGTGCTAACCGAACTCGCCGGCCCCGATCCTTACGACTTCTGGCGGCTCGCGCGCGCCTGCGCAAAGGCGCTGCGCGCGCGCGGCCACGCAATTCGCGATATCGAAGCACGGCGCTTCTACGCGCGCTGCAATCTCGCGCTCGCCGATCACGCGCGTGGCATCGAGCGCGCGCCGCGTTCGCTGGTGCGCGCGACGCTCGCGCTGCTGTGGCGCGACTACGCGTTGTTCGGCGCGGCCGCGCAAGACGCCGACCAGGTCGAGGTGCTGCACGATTACGGCTTGACCGTCGACTGGCACGTCGCCGGCACGCAGTCGTCGGAAGCGCTGTGGGAGGCGCGCGCGCTCGAGGCGCAGTCGCTGCCGCACACGCGCGATCTCGGCGTGCTGAGCGTCAACGCGAACGCGTACGAAGATTTCCTGCAGACCGCCGAAGCGTCGATCGAGGCGCTCGCCGCCCATGCCCGCGCGGCCGATCAGCCGGAGAAAGCCGACCCGAGCGAAGCGCTGCAGGCGGGTGAAGCCGCCTACCGGCTCGGTTCGGCCGCCTGCGCGCTCGGCCTCGGTCATGTGGCGCTGCTCGCCGATGCGCTCGGTCTCGCATGGCGGCGTCGTGCGCATGCGGCCGTCGCGACGCCGGCGGTGCGCGCGCACGTGATCGTCGGCGCGCCGGCGGCCGACACGCTCGAGCAGGCCGCCGAGGCGTTGCGCGCGTCGCTGCACAAGGTCGCAGCAGGCGTTGGGCCGGCCGGCGGCAGTTTCACGCAGGCCGCGCACGCCGCGCTGACGCGCGCGATCGAGCAGGGAGGCGCGTAAAGCGCAGCAAAGCCAGACCAAACGCGCGACGTGGCGCGCTAATTGCGTCCGCAATGCGTCGACCCGCGCGCGCGGAATCCGCTGAAACCCACTGAGACAACTCACAATCCCGCTACTTCGCGACACGCGCCGAACCTGCCGTTCTACGCGGTGTTTCGGCGCCTGATCGCGGCATGGCGCGAGTCGCGCGCGTGATAGAGTGCAACATGATCCGGCGTCGATGACGCCGCACGTAGCGTGCAACCAAGGCGTTGCAATGCTCAAAGCAGCCCGCCATCGCGCATCGTCTTTGCTAAAATCCGAACTATGTCCAAGAGTACCGATCGCATCAATCTGACCAACCAGTTCCTGATCGCCATGCCGAACATGGCCGATCCGACGTTTTCAGGAACGGTGGTCTACCTTTGCGATCACAGTGAGCGCGGCGCGCTCGGCCTCGTGATCAACCGGCCGACCGATATCGACCTGGAAGCGCTCTTCAATCGCATCGATCTGAAGCTCGAGATCGAACCTCTTCTCCACGTTCCCGTGTATTTCGGCGGCCCGGTGCAAACCGAGCGCGGCTTCGTGCTGCACGATCCGAAAGGCGGCAGCGCGTATACATCGTCGATGTCGGTGCCGGGCGGGCTCGAGATGACCACGTCGAAAGACGTGCTCGAGGCTGTCGCAAGCGGCAACGGTCCGGAGCGTTTCCTGCTGACACTCGGCCACGCCGGCTGGGGCGCGGGTCAGCTCGAAGACGAAATCTCGAAGAACGGCTGGCTGACGGTCGAGGCCGATCCGAAGATCGTCTTCGACGTGCCGGCCGAAGATCGTCTGGAAGCGGCGCTCGCGCTGCTCGGCGTGTCGCTGTCGATGCTGTCGGGCGAGGCCGGGCACGCATGAGGGGCCGCGCATGAATCTGCCGGCCGGACGTGAGGCGACGCTGCTTGCGTTCGACTACGGCATGAAACGCATCGGCGTGGCGGTCGGCAATTCGCTGACGCGCCGCGCGCGGCCGCTCGTCGTCGTGCAGAACCGCAGCAAGGAGTACCGTTTCGAAGCGCTCGGCAAGCTGATCGCCGAATGGAAGCCCGATGCGCTGGTGGTCGGCCTGCCGATGCACCCCGACGGCACACCGCACGAGCGCACGCAGCTTGCGAAGCGCTTCGGCAATCAGCTTAACGGCCGCTTCAATCTGCCGGTCACGTGGGTCGACGAGCGCTACTCGTCGGTCGAGGCCGAGGCGGAAATCCGCGCCGGCAACGCCCGCGCCGACATGCTCGATGCCGAAGCCGCGAGCATCATCCTCCAGCAATATCTTGACGAACTTTCCGACGATCATGAGTTCCATTGACGCCGAAGCGCTGTATCGCGCGTTGCTCGACCAGATTCGCGCGGCCTATGGCGACCAGCTCGCCGCGGCGCAGCACGGCGCCCCCGCGGCGGTGCTGGCGGGTATCCATAGCGGCGGCGCATGGCTCGCCGAGCGGCTCGCGCGCGACCTGAACCTGCCGAACTTCGGCGTGGTGAATGTTGCGCTGCATCGCGACGACTACGCGAAGAAAGGGCTGCACGCGCAGGCGAGCCCGACCTCGCTGCCGTTCGCGGTCGATGGCAGCCGCATCGTGCTGGTCGACGACGTGCTGTACACCGGCCGCACGATTCGCGCGGCGGTGAACGAGCTGTATGACTATGGCCGGCCGGCATCGGTCGAACTCGCGGTGCTCGCCGATCGCGGCGGACGCGAGTTGCCGGTGGCGGCGCGCTTCGTCGGCGGCGTGGTCGACGTGCCGGCCGACGCGACGCTCGTGCTGGCCCACGAAGACGACGGCGCGGGCGGCCAGCGGTTCTCTTTTCACACTGAAGCACGCGTCGATTGAAACTCGCGCGAGCGACGCGCCGACCTCGATCACGTTGAAGCCCGTATTTGAAGCAGGTACATCATGAACACCGCCACCCAGGCTCCGCAAGATTCCTCCGCTAGCGCGTCCGAGCGCTTTCGTTACGGCTTCCTGAAGGGCAACCCGCAGCTCACGAAGAACGGCGAGCTCAAACATCTGCTGTCGATCGAGGGCTTGCCCAAGTCCATCGTCAGTCACATTCTCGAAACCGCCGACCAGTTCGTCAGCGTGACCGATCGCGAAGTGAAGAAGGTGCCGCTGTTGCGCGGCAAGTCGGTGTTCAACCTGTTCTTCGAAAACTCGACGCGCACCCGTACTACGTTCGAAATCGCCGCCACGCGGCTGTCGGCCGACGTGCTGAATCTGAACATCAACGCGTCGTCGACGAGCAAGGGCGAATCGCTGCTCGACACGATCAACAACCTGTCGGCGATGCACGCGGATCTGTTCGTCGTGCGTCATGCGTCGAGCGGCGCGCCGTTCCTGATCGCGCAGCATTGCGCGCCGCACGTGCACGTGATCAACGCCGGCGACGGCCGTCACGCGCACCCGACGCAGGGTCTGCTCGACATGTACACGATTCGCCACTACAAGAAGGACTTCACGAAGCTGCGCGTGGCGATCGTCGGCGACATCCTGCATTCGCGCGTCGCGCGTTCGGACATTCATGCGCTGACCACGCTCGGCGTGCCCGAAGTGCGCGCGATCGGTCCGCGCACGCTGCTGCCGGGCGGCCTCGAACAGATGGGCGTGCGCGTGTTCCACAACCTCGACGAAGGCCTGAAGGACGTCGACGTGATCATCATGCTGCGCCTGCAGAACGAACGGATGAGCGGGGCGTTGCTGCCGTCGTCGCAGGAGTACTTCAAGAGCTGGGGGCTGACGCCCGAGCGTCTCGCGCTCGCCGCCCCGGATGCAATCGTGATGCACCCCGGCCCGATGAATCGCGGCGTCGAGATCGACTCGCAGGTCGCGGACGGCCCGCAATCGGTAATCCTGAATCAGGTGACGTTCGGTATCGCGGTGCGCATGGCGGTGATGGGGATCGTCGCGGGCAATAACGACTGAGCGACGACTGATCAGAAAGCCGAAGCACAGGCTGAACCACAGGTTTAACAAAGGCAGCGCATGAAGATTCATATTCAAGGCGGCACGCTGATCGATCCGGCAGCGGGCACCGAACAGCAGCAGGACATTTTTATCGAGGCGGGCAAGATCGCCGCCCTCGGCCAGGCGCCGGCCGGCTTTCAGGCGGAGCGCACGCTTGACGCCCACGGTCTGTCGATCGCGCCGGGTCTCGTCGACTTGTGCGCGCGTTTGCGCGAGCCTGGCTACGAGCACAAGGCGACGCTCGGCTCGGAAATGGCCGCGGCGCTCGCGGGCGGCGTGACGAGCCTCGTATGTCCGCCGGACACCGATCCGACGCTCGACGAACCGGGCCTCGTCGAAATGCTGAAGTTCCGCGCGCGCAATCTGAACAAGGCGCACGTGTATCCGCTCGGCGCGCTGACGGTCGGTCTGAAGGGGCAGGTCATCACCGAGATGGTCCAGCTGACCGAGGCGGGCTGCGTCGGCTTCTCGCAGGCCGATACGCCGATCGTCGATACCCAGGTGCTGATGCGCGCGCTCCAATACGCGAAGACCTATGGCTTCACCGTGTGGCTGCGTCCCGTCGATGCGTATCTCGGCAAGGGCGGCGTCGCCGCGAGCGGCGCGCTGGCGTCGCGGCTCGGTTTGTCGGGCGTGCCGGTGTCGGCTGAAACGATCGCGCTGCATACGATCTTCGAACTCGTGCGCGTGACCGGCGCGCGCGTGCATGTGTCGCATGTGTCGTCGGCGGCGGGCGTCGCGCTCGTGCGCGCGGCGAAGGCCGAGGGCCTGCCGGTGTCGTGCGACGTCACCGTGAACCATGTGCATCTGATCGACCTCGACATCGGCTATTTCGACGCGCAGTTCCGGCTCGATCCGCCGCTGCGCCAGCAGCGCGATCGCGAAGCGATCCGCGCGGGTCTCGTCGACGGCACGATCGACGCGATCTGCTCCGCGCACACGCCGGTCGACGACGACGAAAAGCTGCTGCCGTTCGCCGAAGCGACGCCCGGCGCGACCGGCCTCGAGCTGTTCCTGTCGCTGACGGTCAAGTGGGCCGACGAAGCGGGCGTGCCGCTCGCGAGCGCGCTCAATCGCATCACCGCGGCGCCGGCGCAGGTGTTGGGCCTCGAAGCGGCTGGCCGCATGGCGGTCGGCGCGGTGGCCGACCTCTGTGTGTTCGACCGTCATGCTCACTGGCGCGTCGAGCCGCGCGCGCTGAAGAGCCAGGGGCACAACACGCCGTTCCTCGGCTACGAACTGCCGGCACAGGTGCGCGCGACCGTCGTGTCCGGTCAGCTCGCGTACGAACAGCGCTGAGCGGTATCGTTTCGGCCCAGTCAAGGAAAGCCCCGTCCATGAAGCTCGCGTTACGCAAGATCCGTCTCATCACGCATCTGCTGCACGGCATGTGGACCGTCGCGACGCGCTTTCCGAACGCGAGCGCCGAGCGGCGTCATGCGCTCAATCGCGCGTGGTCGCTGAAGATGCTGCGGCTGTGCGGCATGCGCCTCGTCGTGCATAACGATGCGGTGCGGCTCGATCATGGCGCGCTCGTCGTCGCCAATCACATCTCGTGGATCGACATCTACGTGATCAACGCGTGGCGGCCGACGCCGTTCGTGTCGAAGGCGGAGATCCGGCAATGGCCGGTGGTCGGCTGGCTCGCGCAGCAGCTCGATACGGTGTTCATCCAGCGCGAGAAGCGCAGCGACGCGAAGCGGATCATGCACGAACTCGCCGATCGCCTCAGTGCGGGTGAACTGATGTGCGTGTTCCCCGAAGGCACGACGTCGGACGGGCTCGAGTTGCTGCCGTTTCACGCGAACATGTTTCAGGCGGCGGTGTCGGCCGGTGTGCCGGTGCAGCCGCTGTGCATCATGTACGAGGACGCGCAGGGCCGGCAGTCGACGGCACCCGCGTATATCGACGATGTGTCGTTGTCCGACTCGCTCGACATGCTGTTGCGTGGCGGTCCGCTGACCGCTCACGTCTATGTCGGCGCACCGCTCGCGCCGGACGCTGACCGGCGGGTGCTCGCGGCGCAGGCTCAGCAAGTGGTGGCGAACGCGTTGCGGGACATGCAGGCCGGCAACGCAGTGGCGGGAACGGTCGCGCAAGAGGGCGACGTTGTGGACGCTGCCGCGTCGAGCGATGCTGCCAAAACGCCGGAAACGCTGATCGAGCCCGTCGATCAGCCGCGCCGCTCGGCCTGAGCGGCGGCGCTGCCGTGCAGCGTTGCCGTCTTCTGTTTAATTGCCCCCGCGCGGCACGCCGCACGAATCGCAATCGACTTGCGTCAGCGTGCGCTCCGCCGGATTTGGCGCGAGCCGTACCGCCGACAGCTTCTGCCCCCACACGCAACCCGAGTCGAGGCCGATCAGATTGTCGCGCAACATCAGGCCGAGCGCGGCCCAATGACCGAACACCACGGTCACGTCGGCGGTCTGGCGCGACGGCACGTCGAACCACGGCATGCAGCCGCTCGGCGTGGATGCGAGCGTGCCGCTGCTGCTGAAATCCATCACGCCATCGGGGCTGCAAAAGCGCATGCGCGTCAACGCGCTGCACGTGACACGCAGACGCTCGATTCCCTTCAGGCCCGGCTTCCAGCGGTTCGGCTCGTTGCCGTACAGGCCGGCAAGCGTTTCTTTCCAGTTCGGCGCACGCAGCGCACGTTGCAATTCGTCGGCGAGTTCCAGCGTCAGCGTCGTATCCCATTGCGGCAACACGCCCGCATGCACCATCAACATGCCGTTGTCGAAATGCGCGAGCGGCCGGTGGCGTATCCATTCGAGCAGATCGGCGGCATCGGGCGCGGCGAGGATGTCTTCGATCGTGTCGCCTTTCTTCGACTTGCGAATCCCCGCCGACACCGACAGCAGATGCAGATCGTGATTGCCGAGCACCGGCACCGCGCGCTTGCCGAACGCGATCACGTCGCGCAAGGTGTCGAGCGAGTCGGGGCCGCGGTTGATCAGATCGCCGGCGAACCACAGCGGGGTGTCGTCCGGCGGCGCGGCTTTGGCGAGCAGTTGCTGAAACGGCGCACGGCAGCCTTGCAGATCGCCGAAAGCAAGCGGAACGAGAGGAGCGGACGTACTGGAAGCGTTGTGGGGTGTCATCGAGGAAATCAGGTCGATTCGACACGCGCGGTGTTGCACGACGCGTGCCACGCTGGGCAGAGCAGCAAGCTAGCGTGACATAATAGCCCGTTTGGGGTTCGGACATTGCGCGATCACGTTGTGGGACGCGGGCAACCTCGCATGGACCGCGTGCGCTATTCCAATACAACAACAGGATGACTCTCTCGTGAACGAAGCCAGCATGTCGTCTCCCGTCGCGAAGCAATTGTTTCGCACGCTCGTCACCGGTGCGAACGGTTTTACCGGCCGCTATCTGGTCGAGAAGTTGAGCGGGCGTGGGCACACCGTGATCGAAGCGGTGTGGGGGCGGGTGAGCCTGACACGCAGGGCACAGCACACGCCGCGGCGGCGTCCGGTCGACTGGACACGATCCATTAACGGTGTCGAGCGCGACATGTCATAGCGTTTCTGTGCTCGGTTCGCGTGAGCGACCGCATAAATAGTCAATATGACAGCAAACGGCAGCCAGAATGGTGAGGCTGTTTCAAATTGTTGAATTCGAATTTTTGGCGTGGACAACCGTATAATCGGGTCATCATAAGAATAGCGTCCGAGCGTTTGCTTGCGCACAAGCGAATGCAACGGATTGCTGCAGAATCGGAAACCATTACGCATCGTGAGAAGGTCGGCGAGTCGATTTCGGGCGCCGCTCACACCCACAAGGGAATTACATGATCCTCGTAACGGGCGGTGCCGGCTTTATCGGCGCTAATTTCGTGCTCGACTGGCTGAATGCGTCGGACGAAGCGGTGCTCAACGTAGACAAACTGACCTACGCCGGCAACCTGGGCACGCTGAAGTCGCTACAGGGCAATTCCAAACACATTTTTGCGCGCGTCGACATCTGCGATCGCGCCGCGCTCGACACGCTATTGGCCGAACACAAGCCGCGCGCCGTGCTGCATTTCGCGGCCGAGAGCCATGTGGATCGCTCGATTCACGGTCCGGCAGATTTCGTGCAGACCAATGTGGTCGGCACCTTCACGCTGCTCGAAGCTACGCGCAGCTACTGGAACACGCTGGGCGAAGCGGAGCGCGCCGCGTTCCGCTTCCTGCATGTGTCGACCGACGAAGTGTTCGGTTCGCTGTCCGCAACCGATCCGCAGTTCTCCGAAACGACGCCTTATGCGCCGAATAGCCCCTATTCGGCGACCAAGGCCGGCTCGGATCACCTCGTGCGTGCCTACCATCACACGTACGGCCTGCCGGTGCTGACCACCAACTGCTCGAACAACTACGGCCCCTACCAGTTCCCCGAAAAACTGATTCCGCTGATGATCGCCAACGCGCTCGGCGGCAAGCCGCTGCCGGTGTATGGCGACGGGCAGAACGTGCGCGACTGGCTGTACGTCGGCGACCACTGCAGCGCGATCCGCCAAGTGCTCGCGCGCGGCACGCCGGGCGAAACGTACAACGTCGGCGGCTGGAACGAGAAGAAGAATCTCGAGGTCGTGCACACGCTGTGCGACCTGCTCGACCAGCAGCGTCCGAAGGCGGCGGGCTCCTATCGCGACCAGATCACCTATGTGACGGATCGTCCGGGTCACGACCGCCGTTACGCGATCGATGCGCGCAAGCTCGAGCGCGAACTCGGCTGGAAGCCGGCGGAAACGTTCGAGACGGGGCTCGCCAAAACGGTCCGGTGGTATCTCGACAACCAGCAATGGGTCGACGAAGTCGCTTCGGGCGAATACCGGAAGTGGGTCGAGACCAACTACGCGCAGCGCGCGTAAAGGCACGGCAATGGCGCGCAAAGGCATTATTCTCGCGGGCGGGTCGGGCACCCGCCTGTATCCGATCACGCATGTCGTCTCCAAGCAGCTGCTGCCGGTGTACGACAAGCCGATGATCTACTACCCGCTGTCCACGCTGATGGTGGCGGGCATTCGCGACGTGCTGATCATCTCCACGCCGCAGGACACGCCGCGCTTCGAGGCGATGCTCGGCGACGGCAGCCAGTGGGGCATGAACATCCAGTATGCGGTGCAGCCGTCGCCCGATGGGCTCGCGCAGGCGTTCATCATCGGTCGCGAGTTCGTGAACAACGATCCGTCGGCGCTGATTCTCGGCGACAACATCTTTTACGGCCACGATCTCGCGAAGCAGCTCGAACGCGCCGACGATCAGACCGAAGGCGCCACCGTGTTCGCATATCACGTGCAGGACCCGGAGCGCTACGGCGTGGTCGAATTCGACAAGCAGTTCCGCGCGTTGTCGATCGAGGAAAAGCCCGCCAAGCCGCGTTCTAACTACGCGGTCACGGGTCTGTACTTCTACGACAAGCAGGTCTGCGACATCGCCGCTGACATCAAGCCGTCCGCGCGCGGCGAGCTCGAAATCACCGACGTGAACTCGCGCTACCTCGCGAACGCGGCGCTCAACGTCGAGATCATGGGCCGCGGTTATGCGTGGCTCGACACCGGCACGCACGACTCGCTGATCGAAGCCGCGACCTTCATCGCAACGCTGCAGAAGCGCCAGGGTCTGGTGGTCGCGTGTCCGGAAGAGATCGCGTACCGGCGCCAGTGGATCGACGGCGAGCAACTGCTCGCGCTCGCCAGGCCGCTCGCGAAAAATGGCTACGGCCAGTACCTGCAAAACATTCTGACGGATCGAGTCGCATGGCCATCCAGGTAACCCCAACCTCGCTGCCCGAAGTCAAGATCATCGAGCCGAAGGTGTTCGGCGATGCGCGCGGCTTTTTCTTCGAAAGCTTCAATGCGCTCGAATTCGCCGAGAAAGTCGAGCCGGGCGTCGAGTTCGTGCAGGACAATCACTCGCGCTCGGCTCGCGGCGTGCTGCGCGGTCTGCACTATCAGATCCAGCATGCGCAGGGCAAGCTCGTGCGCGTGGTCGAGGGCGAGGTGTTCGACGTCGCCGTCGACATCCGCAAGAGTTCGCCGAACTTCGGCAAGTGGGTCGGCGTGACGTTGTCGGTGGAGAACCACCGGCAGCTGTGGGTGCCGCCCGGTTTCGCGCACGGCTTCGTCGTGCTGTCGGAGTCCGCGCAGTTCCTGTACAAGACCACCGACTACTGGTTCCCGGAACACGAGCGCAGCATCGCCTGGAACGATCCGGCGATCGGCATCGAATGGCCGATCGACTTCGAGCCGCTGCTCGCGGCCAAGGATGCGGCGGGCAAGCGTCTCGCCGACGCCGAAGTCTACGCATAAGGGGATCGCATGAGCGCACACCACGCGACACGGACGATTCTCGTCACTGGCGTAAACGGCCAGGTCGGCTATGAGCTCGCTCGCACGCTGCAAGGGCTCGGCAACGTGGTGGCGGTCGATCGCACACGGCTTGATCTGTCGAACCTCGATCAGATTCGCGCAGTGGTGCGCGAGCTGCGTCCCGCGCTGATCGTCAATCCGGCCGCGTACACGGCGGTGGACAAGGCCGACGAGGAGCGCGAGCTGGCAATGCGCATCAACGGCGAAGCGCCGGGCGTGCTCGCCGACGAAGCGAGAAAGGTCGGCGCCGCGCTGATCCACTATTCGACGGACTACGTGTTCAACGGCGCCAAGGAAGGCGCGTACGTCGAGGACGATCCGACCGATCCGCAGAACGTCTACGGTGCCAGCAAGCTCGCGGGCGAGCAGGCAATCGCGGCGAGCGGCGTCAATCATCTCGTGTTGCGCACCAGCTGGGTGTACGGCACGCGCGGCAAGAACTTTCTGCTGACGATGCTGCGGCTAGGCGCCGATCGTGCCGAGTTGAAGGTGGTGGCCGACCAGTTCGGCGCGCCCACGTGGTGCAACACGATCGCGACGCTGACCGCGCATCTGTGCGCGCAGGGCTTCGCCGCCGAAGACGGCGTGAAGTGGTGGAACGAGCGTTCCGGCATCTATCACCTGTGCGCGGGCGGCTCGACGTCGTGGCACGGCTTCGCGTCGGCCATCTTCGAACTCGCGGATTTGCCGAACAGGCCGAACACGCTGCCGATTCCGGCCGCGGACTACCCGACGCCCGCAAAGCGCCCCGCCAATTCGAGGATGTCGAACGACAAACTGGCGCGTGTGTTCGGGCTCGCCGCGCCGCATTGGAAGGAGGCGTTGAAGTTGTGCCTGTCGCGCGACGAGCGCCTCGCATAATGCGGGCGCCCATGTTGCCAACCCTATGCCGGGAAGGGCGGTGTAAATATCACTCGGCGAACGAGATCCTTGTTGGCCGCCAGCGATTGCCATCATTCGGGGAGTGGGGGAGCGGAAGAGCGTTTCGCGTGATCACACTTTTCTCTGTTTAGGCCCGCTCAAATGAGTCAAAAGCCCCTCGTAGTCGATCTCGACGGAACGCTGATGCGCTCCGATGTGCTGATCGAAAGCGCATTCGCATTTTTCAAAGCCGCGCCTCACCGTTTTTATGAGCCGCTGCTCTGGCTGTTGCGCTTTGGCAAGCCTGGGCTCAAGTCGCGTCTCGCGCAGACGACCAATATCGACGTGACGGTGCTGCCCTATGACGAGACGGTCCTGGACTGGCTCAAGCAGGAGCGCGCCGCCGGTCGCCGCCTCGTGCTTGCCACCGCGAGCCATGAGCGCTTCGCGCATGCGATTGCCGATCACCTGAGTCTGTTCGACCAAACCTTCGCGACCAATGGCAACGTGAACCTGAGCTCGCGCAACAAGCGCGATCGGCTGGTCGCGGAATTCAGCGAAAAGGGCTTCGATTACGCCGGCAATTCGCATGCGGACGTTCCCGTGTGGGAGGTTGCCGACCGCGCCTACGTGGTCAACCCATCGGTCGGTGTCGAGCGGGTCGCGCGCAGGCGGGGCAACGTCGAGACCGTCATCGAGACGCGTCCGCCTCGCACCCGGGTGTGGGCGAAGTCACTGCGGTTGCATCAGTGGCTCAAGAACCTGCTGATTTTCTTGCCGCTGTTGGCCGCGCACGAGGCAACGTCGATGCATCTGCTCGCCATGGCCGCCCTCGGTTTCATATCGTTCGGGCTGTGCGCATCGAGCGTCTACCTGCTGAATGATCTGCTCGATCTCGAGGACGATCGGCACCACCCGACCAAGCGTCGGCGCCCGCTCGCGGCAGGAACCTTGCCGCTATGGCAGGGCGCGATGTTGTTTCCGGTTCTATTGGTGATCGGGTTTGGAATCGCCCACGCGTTACTGCCGTACCGATTCACCTTGGCGCTGATCGCCTATTACGCGCTGACGCTCGCCTACTCTTTCTATCTGAAGCGGCACGTCATGGTGGACGTCGTGGCGCTCGCTTGCCTCTACACATCGCGAATCGTGGCGGGGAGCGCGGCCATCGATGCACGGCTGAGCTTCTGGCTGCTCGCTTTCTCGATGTTCATTTTCCTCAGTCTCGCCCTGGTCAAGCGCTTTGCCGAACTGCACCTGCTGCAGGCGCGCGGGCTCGTCACGTCGCGGGGCCGAGGATATGTGGCGGGTGATCTTTCGCTGGTCTCATCGCTCGGAGCGGCGGCTGGCTATCTATCCGTGCTGGTGCTGGCGCTGTATATCCAGGACGCCAACACGCTTTTGCTGTATCGCCATCCCCAGTTCATCTGGCTGGCCTGTCCGCTTCTGCTCTATTGGGTCAGCCGTATCTGGATCATCGCCCATCGTGGTCAGATGCACGACGATCCTGTCGTTTTCGCCGCCAAGGATCGAGGTAGCTGGGCCGTCATCGGGTTGTGCGCTGTCGTGTTCTGGCTGGCCATCTGAAACATGGCGCACGTTCAGTCCTGGGGGCTTTATCCCTATGCGCCGCAGAATCCGCACACACCGGCGTGGCGCGACGGCGTAGCGCCAGCCTGGCGCTCGGCGGCGTCGGCTAGCGGCACGACGCTCGGATTCGGCCAGGGCCGCAGCTACGGCGACAGCTGTCTCGCGTCCTCGGGCCAGGTCGTGTGCATGCGGGGTCTCGATAGGCTCATCGACTTCGACGCGTCGAGTGGCGTGCTGCGCGCCGAGGCGGGCGTCACGCTGGAGACGATTCTCGAGCTCGCGATTCCGCGCGGCTGGATGCTGCCGGTCACGCCGGGAACCAAATATGTGACGCTTGGTGGCGCTGTGGCCAACGATGTTCACGGCAAGAACCATCACGTCCGAGGCACCTTCGGCCGTCATGTGCGCCGCTTCGGCCTGTTGCGCAGCGATGGCAGCGAGCGCGAATGCGCGCCCAGAAACGCGACGGACGCCGAGCCCGATTTTTTCGGTGCGACTATCGGCGGACTGGGGCTCACGGGACTGATCACGTGGGTCGAGATTCAACTGATGCGAATCCGCACGAGCCTGATGGATGTATCGAGCATCCGCTTCGACAATGTCGACGAATTCTTCGTCCTGTCCGAGCGCCTCGATCCGCATCATGAATACAGCGTCGCGTGGATCGATTGCCAGAGCCGTGGCGCGGCGCTGGGACGGGGGATTTTCATGGTCGGCGATCATGCGCCGGAAGGGCCGCTCGCAGTCGAGCGCCGCAAAAAGCACACGGTCCCCATCGTCTCGCCCGTTCCTGTGTTCAACAAACTGACGCTGCGTCTTTTCAACGAGGCGTATTATCGCCGCCAGGCCGCTGGCGAGACCAAGGCGAAGGTCGGATACGATAGCTATTTCTATCCGCTCGACGCGCTACTGCAGTGGAACCGCATCTATGGACGCTCCGGCTTCCAGCAATATCAATGCGTAATCCCGCCAGATTGCGCGCGCGCGGCGATACGCGACGTGCTCGATGCGATTTCGCGCAGCGGCACCGGCTCCTTTCTTGCCGTGCTCAAGCGCTGCGGCGATCTTCGGTCGCCGGGGTGGCTTTCCTTTCCGCGGGAGGGCACTTCGCTGGCGCTCGACTTCCCGCAGCGCGAGGCGTCCAACCGGCGCCTGTTCGATACGCTCGACGCGATCGTCCGCGCGAGCGGTGGACGTCTGTATCCGGCAAAGGATGCGCACATGTCGGGGGAGGATTTCCGCGCGGCCTACCCGCGGTGGACCGACCTGGAGACACTGAGGGATCCTGCTTTGCTTTCTCGATTCTGGGAACGAACGACTCGCTCATGAAGAACATCGTCATCATTGGAGCCACTTCGGCCATCGCTTCGGCCTGCGCGCGTGCATGGAATGGACCGGGTGTACGCTTCGCGCTGGTCGCCCGCAACGCGCGGCGCCTTCAGGAAACCGCCGACGATCTGAAGGCGCGCGGCGCCGGGTTCGTTAGCTGCCACCAGTTGGATATCGACGATCTCGGCGCGCAGGAGGCGGTCGTGCAGGCATGCCGGGCCGCTCTCGGCAGCATCGACATCGTGCTGGTTGCGCCGGGCACCTTGCCCGATCAGCGCGAATGCGAGCGCGACGCAGCCGTCGCGGTGCGCGAGTTCACGACGAACGTCGTTTCGGTGATCGCGCTACTGACGCGTTTCGCTAATATCGTCGAGGAACAGCGCAGCGGCACATTGGCGGTGATCGCCTCGGTCGCCGGCGATCGTGGACGTCCGTCGAACTACCTTTACGGCAGTGCGAAAGCCGCACTTGCCACGTTCTGCGAAGGACTCAATGCACGCCTGAAAAAGGTCGGTGGACATGTGGTGACGATCAAGCCTGGCTTCGTCGCTACACCGATGACGCAGGGCCTGCCGTTGCCCAAGCCCCTCGTAGCGACACCGCAGGCTGTGGCCGCCGACATCGTGAAAGCCGTGGCGCGTCACCGCGACGTGCTGTATACCCCGTGGTTCTGGGCGGGCATTATGCTGATCATTCGCTCGATTCCGCGCCGCATCTTCAACCGGCTGTCGCTGTAATGGAAGCCGGCCGGCGGGCCAGTCGCGCTCGCGCAGGCCGACCGCTTTCAGACAGTCGATAGATCAACGCAACGATACCGTGAATTCATCGGCCAAACCTCTCGCCACCCCCCACCTCGTCATTCTTTATGCAGTCTTCGCGGCCCTGTCGATCGTCGTGAACATCGGCCTGCAAAAGCTGTCGCTGATTGTGTACGAGGGTCCTTTCGACGTCATGCTCTCGGTGGTGGTCGGCACCGGAGGCGGTCTCGTACTGAAGTTCGTCCTCGACAAGATCTGGATTTTTCGCTATCGCCACAATAATCTTTCGCATGGGGTGGCGAGCTTCTTTCTGTATTCGTTGATGGGCGTGGCGACCACGTTCATCTTCTGGGGATTCGAGTTTGGCGCCGACGCCATCTTTCATTCCGAGCCGGCACGCTTCGTCGGGGGCGCCATCGGCCTGACGATCGGCTATGTCGTGAAGTACCGACTCGACAGGCGGTTCGTCTTTGCCTGATGCAAGCGTGCGGCGGCGCCCCGCATCCGAATCATCGTCACTGGACGTCTTCGATCCATGTCCGTCGATTCAAGACCGAATGGCCTCGTCGATGCGCCCGCACCCAAGCGTGCGCCGCGCGTGTCGCTCGATCTCGTCGCGTACGCGCTGCTGTTGGCGGTATCGGTCTTCATCTTTGACGGTTGGATGGGTCTCTCGGCATTGCATCCTTCGCATCTCGAATGGTTGTACCTCGGCGACTACCGGAGGAATCTGGCCGCGCTCAACCTGTTCCGTAGCTCGTCGTGGCAGTTTCCGCTAGGACATATCGAGACGAGCGATTTTCCGGTGGGCGCAAACATCGTGTTCATGGACGGTAACCTGCTATTGGCGATCGTCACGAAGTTGCTCGCGCCGTTCCTCGGCCCGGCGGCGCAGACCTACGGCGCCTGGGTTTATCTGTGCGCGTTGCTGCAATTCTGGTCCATTTATTGGGCGCTGAGGCAGCTCGCAGTCTCATCGGTGTGTGCGTTCCTGGGCGCGCTGTTGATCGGGCTTCTGCCGACGTTTTACTACAGGGTAGGCCATCTCAACCTGTTGCCGCATTTTCTGATCATCATCGGTTGGGGCACGCTTCTGTCCGCGTCGATGACGTCTAGCGACCGGTTGCGCGTTTTTCTCGCGCTAATCGTCTTTTCGGTATTCACGCACTTCTATTTCACGCCGCCTCTCGTGCTGATGGCGGTGCTGACACAGTGGCGTGCATGCAGCTACCGCGCTGATACGGCAACGCTGCGCTTCGTTGCGCGTCAGGCTTGCATCATTCTCGCGCTCATGCTGTCGGCAATGTTCGCGGCCGGCTATTTCCAGCATTTCCGTGATGACAGCAGCGGCTTCGGCTTCTACTCGATGAACCTGAACGCGTTCATCAATCCGCTAGGCGCAGACGGAGAAGATACGTCGAGGTATGTATCGACGCTGCCGACCGGCACTGCCGGACAGTACGAGGGTTATCAATATCTCGGTCTCGGCCTCTTGCTGTTCGTCCTGATGGCGGGTTTCATGCTCGGGCGCCGGATCGTTGCAGGCGTCGACGCACCCGTCTGGTCGCTATGGCTGGCGCTGACGATACTGAGTCTTTCGAATCAGGTCTATCTGGGCTCCTCGCTGGTGTTCGGAATCGAGCTTCCACGCGCGTTAATGGGGCTGGTGTCGCCCTTCCGCGCCTCGGGGCGCTATGGATGGTTCGTGGTCTATCCGGTTTTGCTCGTCGTATTCTCGAACCTCTACCGGCATGTGCGCGCCCGATCGAGCGGATCGTGGCGGTCCGGCATCACCGTGTTCGCGCTCGTCGTCGCTCTGCTCACTGTCGTGCAATTCGAAGATATCAGGTCGGTATTGGTCCTCAGGCGTGGCGCGCCCCCGCCGACGCTGCCGGCCGGGGTTGCAGTGGCCAGGACGGTGGCAGCGTACGTGTTGGCTAGCGGCTTCAGAGGGCCGATCTTTATCGACGTCCCGGACATCGAAACGAACAAGGATGTATTTGCGCCGCTCACTGCCGAGCTGGCAGGGCGGCGCGTAAGCATTTCTCCAGCGCCGAATGTGCGCGAGAACCTGCGCTATTCCGGCCGGGATCACATCCAGGACACGCTGGACGCGCACGGGCTCGTCATCACCCAGTCTTGCGAGCGCGCGCTTACCGCCAGGAAGATCGAGCTTCTGCCAGCGTGGTGCGCGTTCGCGGGCTGAGTGACGGACTCGGTGCCGGGGCGAATCGCATGCTCGTCGCGTGTCAGCGTGCCGGCGGATTCGGTCCCGGAGCCGTCCATCGATACCCAGCGGAATCGGTCGGTAGCTGGCACGTGCGCCGTCCGCGACTATCTCGGCGCCCCGGCAGGGTTGCCCCGTCGGCTATAATCGGCGTTCATTATTACCCATGCTCAACGCGGGGACTTGCGTGAGCGGCTTACTGAAGGAGAAGGACTTGACGAGCGCTGTGGTGACTGGCATTACCGGGCAAGATGGTGCGTATCTGACGCAATTGCTCCTCGAACGTGGCTACGACGTCTATGGCACGTATCGGCGTACCAGCTCGGTCAACTTTTGGCGTCTCGATGAAGTGGGTGTATTGCAGCATCCGAAGCTTCATCTGGTCGAGCACGACCTGACCGATCTCGGCGCAACGATTCGCCTGCTCGAAATGGCCAAGCCGCGCGAGGTGTATAACTTGGCGGCGCAGAGCTTCGTCGGCGTGTCGTTCCAGCAGCCGGCCACTACGGCTGAGATCACCGGTGTCGGGGCGCTGAACGTGCTCGAGGCGATCCGCATCGTCGATCGCTCGATTCGCTTCTATCAGGCGTCTACCTCCGAAATGTTCGGCAAGGTGCAGGCGATCCCCCAAAAGGAAGACACCCCGTTCCATCCGCGCAGTCCGTACGGCGTAGCGAAACTTTACGCACACTGGATCACGGTCAATTATCGCGAGTCTTACGATATTTTTGGCTCGAGCGGCATTCTGTTCAATCACGAATCGCCGCTGCGCGGCCGTGAATTCGTCACACGGAAGATTACGGACTCGGTCGCCAAGATTTCGCTCGGCAAGCTCGACGTGCTGGAACTCGGCAATATCGACGCGAAGCGCGACTGGGGTTTCGCGAAGGAATACGTCGAAGGCATGTACCGCATGCTGCAAGCCGACGAGCCGGACACCTTCGTTCTTGCGACCAACCGCACTGAGACCGTGCGCGATTTCGTATCGATGGCCTTCCGTGCTATCGGCACGGACATCGAGTGGCGTGGCAAGGCGGAGAAAGAAGAAGGGCTCGACGTATCCAACGGCAAGGTACTGGTGCGTGTGAATCCGGAGTTCTATCGTCCGGCGGAAGTCGATCTGTTGATCGGCGACGCCACCAAGGCGAAGGAAAAACTTGGCTGGACGCCACGCACTACGCTCGAAGAGTTGTGCACACTGATGGTCGAGTCGGATCGGCGCCGCAACCAGATTGGTTTCTCGTTCTGATATGCCTATGCGCCGCGTCTTGATCACAGGTGCCCATGGCTTTACGGGCGCTTATCTTCGCGAGGAACTGCTGAGCGCCGGGTATGAGGTGACGGGTACCTGTGTCGGCGATCTTCGGCAAGGAAGCGAGCTGCAGCTCGACATCACGTCGCTCGACGATTGCCGTCGCGTGATCGAGGCGGTCCGCCCTGATTGCATCGCGCATCTGGCTGCAATCAGCTTCGTCGCGCACGAAGTGACACTCGACATGTACCGGGTCAACGTGCTTGGTACGCTCAATCTGCTTCAGGCCTGCGCCGACGTCGGCCACCGGCCGGACAAGATTCTGATTGTCAGCAGCGCGAACGTCTATGGTAATTCCGGCGGCGTGATCGACGAAGGTGTGATCCCGGCGCCCATTAATCATTACGCGGCCAGCAAGCTTGCGATGGAGCATCTGGTCAAGACGTGGTTTGACCGGTTGCCGATCGTGATCGTGCGTCCGTTCAACTACACCGGGCGTGGCCAGGCTGAGCGTTTCCTGATCCCAAAGATCGTTTCGCACTTCGTCAAGCGACTGCCTGTCATCGAATTAGGCAATCTTGATGTGGCGCGCGACTTTTCCGATGTGCGCACGGTCGCGGAGGTCTATCGCGGACTGCTGGAGTCGAATGTCGAATCCGAGGTAGTGAATGTGTGCAGCGGCAAGCCTTATACGCTTCAGCAAGTGCTCGAGGCAGTGAGCGAGGTCTCCGGACACCAGCTCGAGGTGCGTGTCAATCCGGCGTTCGTTCGGGCCAACGAGGTCAGAGTCCTGGTGGGTTCGACCGAGAAATTGCGTCGTCTCGTGCCCGGCGTGCAGCCATTCGACTTTTCCGAAACCATCAAATGGATGGTTGGCGGCGAAGACCCGCGATTGTAAGCGCCAGCGCTGCCTGGCGAGCGGCCGCGCTGGGGAAAGCCAGCAGCGTCTGCCCCGTTGGCGGGTGGCTGGCGCTAAACAGTGCGGACTCATACCATTGCGGCCGTCACGCCGGATGGTAGGCAATCTAGATTCCAGCGCACCGGGGGCATCGCTGCAGATGCCGAACCGTCATTCGCAACAAATTCGAAACACCGTTCAATTGCGGGATGTGGATGCCACCATGTCACGCCTCCAGTTCATGGGCCTAGGTATGCGGGCCGACAACGGCACGCATCATTCACTGTTGAGCGTGGCGACGTTCGTCGAAACCGGGCGCGGCGGCACGACTCGGTCCGTTATTTACCGCTTCTCGGGTTTCTGCCGCTTGCAATTTGTAGCATTGCCACGCTCCGCCAGTGTCAATGCGGCCCTACAATCCCTTCGCTGTGTTCAGCGCCCTACGCCGTACGATAGAATGATTAATTCGTTCGAGGTTAAAGCGGCCGAATGTATGAACCTGGTTTGCGCAACGCGCACCCGTCAAACCCTTGGCCGCACCGATATCAAGACTGCGAAGCGCCGCTTCCAAAGTTGACAGAGAGGAATTTGTGAGTTTGACACCTATCATCCTATGCGGAGGTGCGGGATCCCGACTGTGGCCGGTCTCCCGTGAGCTGCACCCCAAGCCTTTCATTCGTCTTTCGGATGGACAAAGTCTGCTGCAGAAGGCTTTCTTGAGGGCTGTCGCTCTGCCGCATGTGAATGAGGTTCTGACGGTCGCGAACCGCGAACTCTTTTTCAAAGCCGAGGACGAGTTCCGCGAGGTGAATACCGACAATGTGGCCGCGTCGTTCATCTGCGAGCCTTTCGGCCGCAACACCGCCGCTGCGATTGCGGCAGCCGCTCTCCATATCGCCGGAAAGAAAGGCCCGGACGCGGTCATGCTCGTGCTGGCCGCCGACCACCTCATCTCCGACCAGGCCGCTTTTGCGGCTGCCGTCGAGCGCGCAACGGCGCTCGCGCAGGAAGGCAAAATTGTAACGTTTGGTATCCAGCCTGACCGGCCCGAGACGGGTTACGGATACATCGAGGCGGACGGCAACGCGGTCGTGCGTTTTATTGAAAAGCCGCCGCTTGAAACGGCGCGCGAATATGTGGCCTGCGAGCGTTTCTTGTGGAACTCGGGAATGTTCTGTTTCACCGCTGCCGCCATGCTGAGCGAGATGCGTCGACACTGTCCGCAAATCGTCGAGGCGGTTGACGCTTGCATGAAGGTCTCCCGCATTTCCGAGGGCAACGGCTGGACGCAGGTTCAACTCGAACCGAAAACCTTCAGCGCCGTACCGGATGATTCCATCGACTACGCAGTCATGGAGAGTTGTGATAAGGCGGCGGTCGTACCGTGTTCTATCGGCTGGAGCGACATCGGTTCATGGACCGCGCTCAGCGATCTGTGCAAGCCCGATGGCAACGGCAATCGGGTAGAAGGCGATGCGATGCTGCACGACGTCGAGAACTGTTATTTGATGAGCCGCGAAAGGGTCATCGGTGCGGTGGGTGTACAAAACTTGATCGTGATCGATACGCCGGATGCGCTGCTCGTGGCGGACCGGGACCGTGCGCAGGACGTTCGTCACATCTATTCGAAACTCAAGGCCCGCGGCCATGAGGCGCACAAGTTGCATCGCACGGTACATCGGCCATGGGGTACTTATACGGTCCTCGAAGACGCGTCGCGGTTCAAGATCAAGCGCATCGAGGTCAAGCCGGGCGCCAGTCTCAGCCTGCAGATGCATCATCATCGTAGCGAGCACTGGATCGTCGTCAGCGGCATGGCGAAGGTGACCAACGGCGAGAACACGCTATTCGTTTCGACCAACGAGTCGACGTATATTCCTGCCGGCCACAAGCATCGGCTCGAGAACCCTGGCGTGATCGGTCTCGTGATGATCGAGGTGCAGAGTGGCGAATACCTCGGCGAGGACGACATTGTCCGCTTCGAGGACGTGTACGGAAGGGCCTGAGATGGACATAGCAGCAATCGATCGCGGCAAGTCCGACCTTGCAGCTCATAGCGGAAGCGATGACCTGGCGGTCGGAATCAGGTCCGTGCGCGTGTGGGGAACGCTCGGCTGGCACGACATTCGTCAGCGCTACCGCCGCTCGGTCATCGGCCCGTTCTGGTTCACGCTCAGCACGGCCATCATGGTTCTGGTGTTGGGCGCGTTGTACTCGACGCTGCTGCACCAGAACGTCGAGGACTATCTGCCTTATCTGGCCGTGGGGCTGGTCATCTGGGGCTATCTGTCTTCAGTCGCGAACGAGGGCTGCAATGCGTTCATTGGCGCATCCTATCTGATCAAGCAGATACGCATACCGCTGACCATTCATGTGTGCAGAATCGTGTGGCGCAATTTCGTGATTCTGCTGCACAGCCTGCCCGTCGTGGTGGTTCTGCTGATTGTCTTCGGTCGTTGGCCAACCTTCGAGTTCCTGCTGGTGCCTATCGGGTTGTTCATGCTGCTGCTGCATGGCATCTGGGTTGGTGTCACATTGGGTGTGCTGTGTGCGCGTTTCCGCGATATTCCGCCGATCGTGACCAATCTCATTCAGGTGGTTTTCTTTTTTACCCCTGTCATGTGGTCGCCGGAAATCCTGAAAGACCGTGCATGGGTTGCCGAATACAATCCGCTGTATCACCTGATCGAAACGGTGCGTGCGCCGATCACCGGCCGCCCGATCCATTGGGAGTCGTGGGTCTGGTCGATCGGCTTGCTGATCGTCGGCTTTGCTTTTTCGCAGTTCCTGATGCGTCGCGCTCGCAATCGCGTTCCCTATTGGCTTTGATATCGTGAGTTCATCTATTGTTGCCGAGGGAATTTACGTCGAGTTCCCGATTTACGAGAATTCTCATCGTTCTCTGAAAAAGGCTGTGCTGAATCTGACGACGGGCGGTCGCATCGGGCAGGATGCCGGCCATCACGCGATCGTACGGGCTCTCGACGACCTCAATTTCACCTTCCAGGACGGTGAGCGCGTCGGACTCGTCGGGCACAACGGCTCCGGCAAGACGACGTTGTTGCGAACGCTCTCCGGCGTCTATGAGCCGGTGCGTGGCAAGCTGACGGTGCGTGGCAAGATTGCTTCGCTGCTCGATGTGTCGATGGGCCTCGATCCAGATGCCACCGGCTTCGAAAACATCTATCTGCGAGGCGTGATCGACGGTTTGAAGCCGGCCAGGATCCGAGCCAAAATCGATGAAATTGCCGAATTCAGCGATCTCGGCGAATACCTGAATCTGCCGGTTCGAACGTATTCCAGCGGGATGATGCTGCGGCTTGCGTTTGCTATTTCGACCAGCATCGAAGCAGACATTCTGATCATGGACGAATGGCTGAGCGTCGGTGACGCCGATTTCAGCGTCAAGGCTGCGCAACGTCTCGAGACGCTTGTCGGTAATGCATCCATCGTGGTCGTCGCAACGCACGATCCGGGTTTGATCGAGCGGGTCTGCACCCGCAAGATCAGCCTCGAGCATGGGAAAGTGACAGCGGACGAACCGGTGGTTCGTCCGGTGGAAGCGGAAGCTCTGAGCCTTCCGGCTTCGTCCGTTTGACCTGTGTCAAGCGAAAGGCCGCGGCCCGTCCGGGCCGCGTGGCTCGAAGCTTATTCTATTTCGGCTCCTGCTAAACCGGGGCAAAGCTAAGGCATGCATCCATGCGCGCAGATCACCCTCTGGTTCGCTATGGCGAATCGTTGTTTTTGCATCAACCGTTCCGCCTGCTGAAGGGCGTTGCAGGCGCATACGTCGCCTATCCGATTGCCGAAAGCCGGGAACAGCGCAGCGTGCGGCCGAAGATCGCCGAACTCCGTCGGCACTACCAGCTGCCATTCGAAGCGCGGCGCCGCATCGCGCTTGAGCGCCTCACATCGATCCTGCAATTCGCTGGCGAGCACGTTCCTTACTATCGCGATCTGTTTCGCGAAAAGCAGTTCGATCCCATCAAGGCAGGGAAGGACCCGCGCTATCTGGAAGAACTCCCGTATCTGACCAAGGACGTCATTCGCGAGCAGGGCGCACGCCTGTTCTCTCGCCCGCTTGAAGGTACGCGCCATCACGCCTGCAAGACCGGCGGTTCGACGGGATTGTCCTGCACGATCTCTTACGACCAGGAAGCCGCCGACTATTCGTCGGCCGTCACGTTCTACGCGCGACGCCGCGCAGGCAAGCGCGGTTACCGATCCGAATTGCATTTCGCCTGCCGGTTTCCCGACGAGGTCGTGCCCCAATGGCCATCGCGCGAGGATTTCAAATGCTTCGCGATGAACCGCAGCAACATCTTTTTCGATCGGATCGATGACGAAGGACTCGAGGAGATGTGGCGCACGCTCAAGCGACGCAGGCCTTATCTCGCGCATGGCCACCCGTCGACGATGTACGCGCTCGCATGCTATATCGAGCGCAAATACCAAACAGGCAAAGCCTTCGAAATATTCGAATCCAGCGGGGAGCTGCTCGAGGCGCATCAGCGCGAAGTGATCGAAAGAGCGCTGCGCTGCCGCGTGATCAATCGCTACGGTCTGGCAGAGCTGGGCGTGATGGCCTACGAGCTCGATGGACACCAGAACGGTTTCCAGATTCTCGAATCCGAGGGGTGGCCGGAAAACCGTCCGGTCCCCAGCGATGCGGGCGACGGCGCGGACGGCAGGAATGAACTGGTTTTCACCGGTTTCCGAAACCGCCTGATGCCGCTGATCCGCTATGCCACGGGCGACCTCGCGACCGTCGAAGAACGCAGCACCGGTCTGTTCCTGACCGACGTCGTCGGGCGAATTCACGATGTGGTTCCGATCAACGGCGTCGCACATCCGACGCACCATATTCAGGACATGCTCGACCATCGCGTCGGCGGCATCCAGGAGTTCCAGATCGACCTGCGCACTTCTCCGCCGACACTGCGCATCGTGCTCGAACCGTGGGCGAACGAGGAGGATACGACGCGCAAGCTGAAGGGTTACTGGAAGGACGCCTTCGCGATTTCGTATGTCGGTCACGGCGAACTCCTTCGCGTCGGACGCCGGGCCAAATTCCGCCATGTGGTGACCGCATGATCGGCGTACTCCACTCCTGCGCCTCGAAGGCAGCCGGCGAGTATGTGCTGGCCGCACTGCGCCGCTCGGTCAGCTCGACTGGCGCTCGCGCCATTTCGCCGGGCATGTTGCGCGATCTTGGAGCGACGATCGTTACGGCCGTCGACGTTCCCGATGCATGGGGCGATGCGCTGGTGCAATGGTTGGGCAAACCGCGCAACAAGCTCATCGTATTCGGGCGGCTGCCTCTTTCGCTGGCAAGCGAGCTGGGCTGCCAGGAACGCCCCTGGCCGGACGGCTTCCAGCAGGCAGCGCGCAGTCCTTCGGCTCCCAGTCGCGAGACCGCGCAAAGCCGCGCCGTCGTGCGTTATACGAAACGCGCGTCGCAACTTGGCGGGCGCGCGTGGCTCCGGCCGTTCGAGCGCTTTGACTTTGCCGACGAGTGGAACAACCTCGGCTTCGGGGCCATTCGCGCGGACGGCTCGATTTGGGCGACCAGCGCACCGATCGACGCGCCGCAAGATTGCCGTCTCGCTTCGGTGGATATCGACGACGAGCGCGGTTTTACCTATGCCGCGCTGTGGGAACGCGATGCCGCCAGCGTGTTGTGGTTCAACCGGCCAGTTGGACCCATCGATTCGTTCGAATGGCGCCTGGTCGAAAACTTCGTGTCGTCGCATCGGAGCGATCGAACCGCATGCCAGCCTGTGCTCACAGAGATTCCTTGGGGCCACGACGCGGCAATCACTTCACGACTCGATTGCGACGAGGACGTCGAATCGGCACGGCCGCTGTGGAATGCATACCGCCGTCTCGGCGTTCCGTTCTCGCTGGCCGTGCATACGAGCAATCTCGGCAACGAGGCTCATCACAGAATCCTGCGCGAACTGGCCGCCGATCCGCGCGCCGCAATCCTGTCGCATACAGCGACGCACGCGCCGAACTGGGGCGGCTCTTTGGAGGCCGCACTGGTCGAAGGCAGCGAATCCATGCGGCTCATTGAAGAGGTGATTCGCAAGCCGGTGCGGTATGCCGTATCGCCCTTTCACCAAAGTCCGCCCTATGCGCTCGCGGCCCTATCGGATGCGGGCTACGCCGGCTGTATCGGCGGCATCATCCGCAACGACCCCGAGTTCCTGATAGCCCGTGGTGGTGGCCTTGCAGGCCTTCCCGCCGGGTTCATCGGTCATAGCCAGCAAACGATGCTGCATGGCGACTGCATGCTGGCTTCGGGCGACCCGCTCGCGGTATTCAAACAGGCTTTCGATCTGGCCTTCGACAGTCACACGCTATTCGGCTATCTCGATCATCCATTCTCCGAGCGGTATCAATATGGCTGGCCAGACGAGGATGCGCGAATCGAGGCGCACCAGCAGTTCATCGCTTATATGCAGGCGCGGGCTCACAAGCCGCTCTTCATGCACGAAGACGACGCAATGGATTTCCTGCGCGCGAAATCGCTGGCCAATGTGATTGCCGATCACGGAGCGTGGCGCGTGCAGCTTTCGGCGGCGGCGCCGACGCCGTATGGCATGACGCTCGAATGGCGGGGCGAATCGGTGCAAGCCTTGAACGGGACACGCCTGACATGAAAATCATGGTCGTCATGGGGACGCGCCCCGAAGTCATCAAGCTGGCGCCCGTCGTCGCGGCACTGCGCAAGCAGGTCGATACGATCGTGTGCGCGACCGGCCAGCATCGCGAAATGCTCGCGCAGGCACTGGATTTCTTCGGCATCGTGCCCGATGTCAGTGTGGATACGATGAGCCCTGGCAGTTCGCTGAACATCCTCTCGGCGCGTCTGCTCACGGAAATGGACGAGGTATTCTCCCGCGTGCGGCCTGACTGGGTCGTCGTGCAAGGCGATACGACCACGGCGTTTTGCGCGGGCCTCGCGGCGTTTCACCGGGGCATTCGGGTCGCCCACGTGGAAGCCGGCCTGCGTACCGGTGACCTGCAGAACCCGTTCCCCGAAGAAGCCAATCGGAGTCTGCTTGGCCGCATCGTCAGCCGTCATTTCGCACCTACGCAACTCGCGCGGCAAAATCTGCTGCGCGAAGGCATCGACGACTCGAAGATCATGGTGACCGGAAATACCGTCGTCGATGCGATCATGATGGCGCGCGATTCGTGGCAGCGCGCATCGCAGAGTCTGGTGCTGCCTGCGGGCGGCGAGGCAGGCCGCGAGACGATCCTGGTGACGTGTCACCGGCGAGAGAATTTCGGCGACACGCTGCTGGGGATTTGCCATGTGCTACGCACGTTGTGCAGCCGATACGGGCAATACCAATGGGTTTTCCCCGTCCATCTGAATCCCGCCGTGCGCGAGCCGGTCATGCAAGAACTCGGCAACATTCGCAATCTCGCACTGATCGAGCCCGTCGATTACCCGTCCAGCTTGTACCTGATCAGCCGCAGTGCGCTGGTGATCAGCGATTCGGGCGGCATCCAGGAAGAGGCGCCGACCTTCGGCGTACCCGTCGTCGTGATGCGCAGTCATACCGAGCGAAGGGAAGGCGTCGATGCCGGCTTCTCGACGCTTGCCGGTCAGCGTCCGGAAAGCATCGAAGCCGCGGTGATCGACTGGCTCGACGATCCGGAGCGGCGCCGGGCGCTGCGCAACCGGCCGAATCCGTATGGAGATGGTCGCGCCTCCGAACGTATGGTGGCGAGCCTGTTGGATCATGCAGTCGAGGCCTTCAATGGGTGAGGGCGTGCACGCCAGGCGGCGAACGACCGATTGCATTCTGTTTTCGACCGCCGATTGGGACGAACCGTACTGGACGAACAAGCAGCACACCGCGCATATCCTCGCGCAGAATGGCTGGCGCGTGCTGTATGTGGAAAGTCCGGGGCTGCGCTCGCCGAAGGTGTCGAGCGGGAAGGATTGGGCAAGAATCTGGCGGCGGCTGTGGAGCGGCTTGCGTTCGAATTTCGTTGCGCCACCGCAGCGCGAGAAAAACGTCTGGGTCCTATCGCCACTGATGATTCCGGCCAGGCATCACATGCCGATGTTCCGGATGTTCAATCAGGCCTTGCTGAAATGGAGCATTGCCCGGTTCACGCGGAAGCATCGGTTTGCCGATCCGCTCGTCTGGACGTATCACCCTTTCATGCTGGGCGCGATCGAAGACTTGCCGCATGGCGCCTTCGTCTATCACTGTGTGGACGATCTGGCGGCCATCCCGGGCGTCGATGTCGAGGCTTTCGATGTCGCGCAGCAGCAATTGTTGGCGCAGAGCAAGGCCGTTTTCACCACGGCAGTCGCGCTTCGCGATCACTGTCTGCGCTACAACGCCAACACTCATTACTTCTCGAATGTGGTGGATGCGCGCCATTTCGGGCGAGCATTCGAAGGAAGCGAACTGCCGCCCGATGTCGCATCGATCCCCGCCCCCCGACTGATTTATCACGGTGTGCTGTCGGACTTTAAGGTCGACTTTCCGCTGATCCACGAAGCGGCGAAACGGCGACCGGACTGGCAGTGGATTTTTATCGGTGAAGAGCGGGAAGGTCAGCGAAGCGAAATGGTTGCGCGGCTCAGGGCGCTGCCGAACGTTCATTTCCTGGGGTATCGGAGCTATCAGCAACTGCCCTCGTATTTGCGAGGCATGAACGTCGGCCTGCTGCCGACGCTGCTGAACAATTACACCCGGTCGATGTTTCCGATGAAGTTCTTCGAGTACCTCGCGGCCGGGCTGCCGGTCGTCGCGACGCCGCTCGACTTTACGAAGGAACGCCTCGCGGGGCTGGAGGTGGGCGGCTCGCCCGAAGCGTTCATCGCCGCTATCGAGCGGCAGTTGCAACGCGGCAGGCTCGATCCCGTGGAGGCGCGCCAATACGTGGGCGATAATACCTGGGATGCCCGAACCGCTAAAATGCTGGATCTGGTATGGGCCGAGCCGGTCGAGTCGAGCACCGACCCGTTGGCTGGCGACATTAAATGGAGCGTTGAATGACCGATTCGCGTGTACTTATTACCACTTATCCGGCTGCGTTCTTGCATCGCGGCGGCGGTGAGCTCGAACTCGTCGACCTGATGGTGAACCTGCGGCAGCTTGGTGTGCGTGCGGACCTGTATGGCCCGACGGCCCAACCGCTGAACAAATACGACGTCGTGCTGCACTATTCCGTTATCCCAACCGGCATGGAATTCGTTCGCGAAGTCAAGGCGGAGGGCAAGAAGCTCGTGCTGATGCCGAGCCTGTGGTGGTCGAAGGAGCCGTCGCAAGGGGAGAAGAATTCCGCCGCGGCGTTCTTCGCTCTGGCCGACATGATCGTTTTCAAGTCGAAATCAGAGTTTGAGAATGTCAACGCGCACGTTCCCGTCGACCAGTCGAAAGTCGCGTTTTGTCGTTGGGGCGCTGATTCCTGCTTCGAAGAGCTGATCAGCGGCGATCTCTTCAAACAGGCTTATAAGGTCGACGATTATCTGCTGTCGGTCGGTATTATCGAAGAGCGTAAGAACCAGCTTGCGGCTATCCATGCTCTGCGCGACTCCAGAATTCCGCTCGTATTCGTAGGCGACTACCGCGACCGCGAATATTACGAAGCTTGTGTGAAAGCCGCGCCGGCGCACTTCAAGTTCCTCCCGTACCTGGCGCCGAAGTCGGAAATTCTTCGCTCGGCTGTGCGCGGCTGCAAGGCGTTCATCGAAGTGTCGCTCGAGCCCGCCGGCTTCTCCGCGTTCGAGGCGGCGCTGGCACGCGTACCGATGGTGCTGTCGAGCGGGCCGTGGACGCAAGAGCATTTCGGCAACGAACTGGTTCATCAGGTCGATCCGATGTCGACCGAATCGATCCAGAAGGGCGTCGAAGCGGCGCTTAATACGCCGGTGTCGCCCCAGTTGCAGCGCAATGTACACAACCAGTACCTGATGCCGCAATGTCTGGAGCCGTTGGTCCGGGTCTTGCGCGTGCGGTCTTAACCGCGTCTTCAATTCATTCGGCACGGGCTGCCGTGCATCAGATTCATATGAGCGACCAGACAGACGTACGCCACTTCAATTTCCACGCTGACAAGAGGCTGGTTAGCGAGGTCATTGTTCAGAAGGATTCCCTGCGTCATCTCGACGAAATGGGCGTGTTCAACCACATCCGGAAAGAGTCCAATCACCTGCTGGTGACGGACAAGAATGTGGAAAAGCTGTACCTGCGCCGCGTGCTCGAAGGAATCGAGCGCTCGGGGCGGTCGGTGCGTACGTTGGTCGTGCCGGCAAGCGAAGCCTCAAAGAGCTTCAAGATCTACTCTCAGCTGGTCGAGAAGGCGCTCGACTACGGATTCGACAAGCATTCCGTGATCTTCAGTCTGGGCGGCGGGGTGGTGAACAATCTCGCGGGCTTTCTCGCCTCGACGCTGTATCGCGGTATCGGCCTCGTGCATTTTCCGACGAGCCTGCTGTCGCAGGTGGACGCGGCGATCGACTTCAAGCAGGCGATCAACTTCGATCACGGCAAGAACCTGATCGGCAGTTATTACCCGGCGTCGAAGATCGTGGTCGATCCGCTCGTGCTGCGAACGCTCGACGTTCGTCTGATTCGCGACGGCCTTGCCGAAACGATCAAGCATGCGATCTGTCAGGACACCAAATTCCTGTCGTACCTGATGTCCAACAGCGAGCATCTGGTGGATCCGGACTTCCTGACCGAAGTTGTAAAGAAGTCGATTGAACTGAAGCTCGAGGTGATGAGCGGCGATCTCGATTCGGATTACGATGAAACACTCAAGCAATACGGGCACGCGATCGGCCATGCCGTCGAACACCTGTCCGAGGGCGACGTGTACCACGGAGAGGCGATATCGATCGGCATGTGCGTATCGGCGGAAGTGGCATTGCTGCTCGGCTTGTCCGACGAGGAAACGGTCGAGCTACATTACGACGTGTTCCGCCGTATGGGCTTGCCCACCACGGTACCGGAAGCTTTCTCGCTGTCGGATCTGTGGGAAAAAATCCGCTATGACAAGCACTTTTTGAGCGGCAAGGCTTATATGGGTCTCGTCCGGACGGCCGGCGTCATGGCGCCGACCAACAATGGCAACTTCGGTCACTACATTGAGCAATCCGTGATCTTCGAAGCCATCGAAAAGAATCGCCAGCAGGGCCAGCGCGACGCACGGCGCGTCAGCTAACTGCGGTCGACGGGTTGTGCGCGAGTCCGGCATCGAGTCACACGCGATGCCGGACTTTGCGTAGATGGGGGCGACAACCCAGATAGACAATGGATTCCTTTGGGGACAACGTCAAGCACACTATTGATACGAACGGTTCATGCGCCATCGACTATATTTTGACGTGACCGAACTTGCCGGCTTCGACAAGGGCACGGGCATCCAGCGGGTCACGCGGGCATTGCTTCAAGCGTTGAGGCAGCGACCTCCGAAAGACTGGAAAGTAGTGGCCGTACGTGGCGACGGCTCGAGCGGCCGGTTCGTGACGGCGACTTCTCTGGCTGAGCACCAATTGACAGGGCAACCGGAATCGCCCGACGAAATTGCGATCGAGCCCGCTGCGGGCGACATCTTTCTGAGCGTCGACCTCGCGTACAACATCACGCGGTCGTTGCGCGAGGAACTGGTTCGTTTTCGCTCGCACGGAGTCGGCATTTACTTCGTCGTCTACGACCTGATACCTCTGATGTACCCAGAATGGTTCGAAGGGACGAATGCCTGGTTCGAAGGCAATGACTACCTGCAGCTTTTCAACTACTGGTTCGATTGCGTCAGCGAGGAAGGCGATGGACTGATCTGTATCTCGGAGTCGGTGCAAACCGACGTGCAGGCATGGATCAGGCAACATCCGTTGAGGCGCCCCGAGCCGCCTCAGCTAGGTTACTTCCATCTCGGTTCAGACATCGCAGAAAGCATTCCCTCGACTGGATTGCCAGCAGAAGCTGGCGAAGTACTGGCGCGCCTCAAGTCCGCTACGACTTTCCTGATGGTGGGCACGCTCGAACCGCGCAAAGGGCATGAACTGGCGCTCGATGCGATCGAGGCACTGTGGGCCGAAGGCAAAGACGTCAATCTGGCCTTCGTCGGGCGGGCGGGCTGGAAGATCGAGCGGCTGATCGAGCGGCTCAAGACCCATCCGCGCCTGGGCAGGCAGTTGTTCTGGCTCGACGGCATTAGCGACGAGTATCTGAGAGAAGTGTACATGGCGTCGTCGGCGCTGCTTGCGCTGTCGTGCGCCGAAGGCTTCGGCTTGCCGCTCGTCGAGGCCGCGCACTACCGGCTTCCGTTGATCGCCCGCAGCATTCCGGTGTTCCGCGAAATTTGCGCAGATGCGGCGACCTATTTCACCGGTTCGTCGCACACTGAGTTGCACGCGCTGCTTCAGCAGTGGATCAGCCAGCGCGCGAACGGCGAGATACTCTTTCCGGACAACATGGAAGTGCTGTCGTGGCCCGAGTCGGCGATGCAGTTGATGCGCGCAGTCGGAAAGATGCGCGGCGACGAATTTTTCTGGAGTATCGGAACATGACGAAACGCATTCTCGTGACAGGTGCGAGTCGCGGCATCGGACTGTCGATCGCGCAAACGCTGGCAGGCAAGGGGTATGCTCTGGACCTGTTGACGAGCAGCGAAGCATCGGCAGACGCACTTCGCGGCGAGCCGTTCGTGGCCGATATGCAGGCGCGCGTTCATGCGCTGGATCTTGCCGACGCCCAGGCGGTCAGTCGATTCGCGAGCAGCTGGCGGGATGAACTGTGGGCCATTGTCAATAACGCCGGGATTTGCAAGACCTTCGGCCTGCTGGACAGTGGGGACGATCCGTTGGACGAAGTATTGGGCACCAACCTCATCGGCCCATATCTGCTGACGAAGGGCCTGATCGCTCGGCTGGCGCGTCCGGGACGTATCGTCAACATTGCATCGCAACTGGGGCAGGAAGGCCGGGCCGGCTATTCGGCCTATTGCGCGTCGAAGTTCGGCCTGATCGGCATGACGAAATGCTGGGCGAAAGAGCTGGGCGCCGAAGGCATTACCGTGAATGCTGTGTGTCCGGGTTGGGTGGGCACGGAGATGTCATTCAAGGATATCGAACGGATGGCTTCCGAACGAGGTATCAGCGCGCAGCAGTTTTATGAAGAAACCTGTGCGCCGCTCGAGTTGAAGCGGTTCAATACGCCAGCCGAAGTGGCCAACCTGGTGGCGTTTCTTGTTTCGGATGAGGCATCGGGTGTGACGGGGCGTGACTGGTTGATGCATACGGTGTGGAACCAGTCGTGATTCTGCAAATAACAATTGTTGCGTCTCGTGACGCGTTGACTCGGGACAATGAATGAAAGCGCTTTTCTACAACTACCCTTGGGCGATGGACGTCCCCGGCGGCGGTGAGCGGCAGATGGCGGCGTATGCGCATCACCTGCCGCGGTTCGGCGTGCAGGCCGATCTGTACGACATGTGGAACCCCTCGTTGGATGACTATCAGATCTTCCACGCGTTCTCGGTCATGCCCGGCGTTGTCGAAATGTGCGATTTCGCGAAGAAGCGCGGGCTCAAGCTCGTCGTGAATCCGAACCTGTGGATCACGCGCGAGACGAAAGACGACTATCCCTATGCGGCGATATGGAATATCCTGGAATTGGCTGATCGGGTGATCGTCAATTCGCACATGGAAGGCGACGCGTTGAGCGATGTTTTCGGCATCGCGCGCGAAAAATTTCATTGCGTGTACAACGCCGCCGAGGCGGATTTTCTCGTGCCCGCCGACACCAACGTGTTTCGCGAAGCTCACGATATCGATGGCCCGTTTGTACTGAATGTTGCGAATCTCGAGCCGCGCAAAAACCAGCTCGAGTTTATTCGGGTGTTGCGCGAAGAGCGGCCTGACCTGCAGTTCGTCATCGCCGGGGCCGCGCGCGACAAGCAATACGCACGTGCCTGTATCGAGGCGGGTGGCGATCAGTTGAAAATCGTTGGAACGCTTCCGTACGCGTCGGAGATGTTGCGCTCGGCGATGGCCGGTTGCGAGTTCTTCGCCATGCCGAGCCTGCTCGAGACGCCGAGCATCGCTGCGATTGAGGCCGCTGCGCTGGGCGCCAAAGTGCTGCTGACGCAAGTCGGCTCCACGACAGAATATTTCGGTGACTCCGTCACCTGGGTCGATCCGAAGTCAAGAGACTCGTTGCGTGCGGGGATTGCGGCGGCCATCGCATCGTCGCCGGATCGCTCGATATGGGCTGCGCGCCATCGTTTGCTTTGGCCGCTCGTCATGCCTGAAATCGTGCGTTGCTACCGGTCACTGCTCGGATAATCCATCCTGCTCGCGAAGAAATAACTGTGAAAATCGTACTAGACCTTCAAGGTTGTCAATCGGCCAGCCGTTTTCGTGGTATCGGTCGCTATTCGCTCGCGCTCGTGAAGGGTGTGCTACGCAACCGCGGAGACCATTCGATCAAGTTGCTGCTTAATGGTCTATACACCGAAGGACTCGACGAGCTGCGCCAGCAGCTGCAGGCCGATGTGCCTGCCGAAGACATCATCGTTTTCGATGCTGAAGGTCCTGTTGCCGCATTCGATACGGCTAACGAGGCCCGCGCGCGTCTGGCGGAGTTGGCCCGCGAGCGTCTGATCCAGTCGATCAATCCGGACGCGGTGTTCCTCACCAGTCTGTTCGAAGGTTTCGTCGACGACGCGGTAACTTCCGTGGGCTTGCTCGGGGATGGTCCATTCACGGCCGTGACCTTGTACGATCTGATTCCCTATTTGAATCCGGATCCTCACTGGCCCGCGCACTACAAGAATTACTACGATCTCAAGATCGAATCGCTAAGACGCGCAGATCTGCTTCTGTCGATCTCGGATTACGCGCGGTTGGAGTGCCTTGGCGCACTGCCGGAGATGGAAGGCCGAATTGTGAACATGTCGACAGCTTGCGACAGTATGTTCACACCGGGAGGGTTTGCGCCAGGCGAACTTGCTGCGCTACGCGACAAGTTCGGTCTTGCCGAACGGTTCGTCATGAGCGCCGGTAATCTCGAACCGCGCAAGAATTTTGCGCAACTCGTCCGGGCCTTCGCATCGATGCCGGCCGAGCTGCGCAACGGGCGTCAGGTCGTCCTCGTCGGGGGCGCCGACGAAGAGCGGATCAGACAGATCGAGACTCTCGCCGCGGAAGTCGGGCTCGAACCGGATCAGCTGCGCGTACTGGGGCATGTAACGGACCAGGACCTGCTTTCGCTGTATCGGGCATGCGAACTGTTCGTCTTTCCGTCGTTTCATGAAGGCTTCGGGCTGCCGCCGCTCGAGGCGATGGCGTGCGGTGCGGTGGTACTCGGCTCGAATGCGACGAGCGTACCCGAGGTCATCGGGCGCGAAGACGCGATGTTCGATCCGGCGTCGCTTTCGCAGCTTCGCGAGTTGATGACCAAAGCGCTTACTGACGACTCGTTCCGCCAGTCTCTGCGCGCAAGCGCGCTTCAGCAGGCACAGGAATTTTCGTGGGACAAGACGGCGCAGCGCGCCTTGCGCGCGATCGAGTCGGGCGTGGCCGCGCAACTCGAACGTCGTGCACACGATGCGCGGCGCGGTGCCGGGCAGCCCGGTGCCGCGACGCCAGTGGGTCGGCCACGCCTTGCGATGGTGTCGCCGCTGCCGCCCGAACGCACGGGCATTGCCGATTACGTGTCGGAATTATTGCCGACGCTCGGCGAGACGTATGAAATCACTGTGATTTCGGATCAGCAGGGAGATGAAGTTTTGCCCGGCCCAGCGGGCGAGATCTTCGACGTCAAGCCTATCGCGTGGTTCGAACAAAACGCGGACCTGTTCGATCGTGTCGTGTATCAGATGGGCAATTCGCCATTCCACGAACACATGTTCGATCTGATGCGTCGCTATCCCGGCGTTGTCGTGGCGCACGACTTCTATCTGAGTTCGCTGGTGCTCTGGATGGATATGACCGGTCGCGAGCCGGACGCGATGAAGCACGCGCTGGTCCGTTCGCATGGCTACGGCGCGCTCGAGCAGTATGCGCGCGAAGGCGGCCAGGCCGCGAAGCGTCAGTGGCCCTGCAGCGTGGACGTGATGTCGAACGCGCTCGGGGTGATCGTTCACTCGAACTATAGTCGTGAACTCGCCGGCAGTTTCTATGGCAAAGCGTTCATGGACAAGATGCGCGTCGTCCGTCAGCATCGAGCGGCTGTCGACACCGCGCGGCGAGACGAGGCACGACGCAAGCTCGGCCTTGCCAGTGACGATTTCGTCGTCTGCGCGTTCGGCTTCATGGACTTCACGAAGCTGAATCACACGTTGCTCGAAGCGTGGGATCGTTCGGCGCTCGTCAAGGACAAGCATTGCAAACTGATTTTCGTCGGTGGCCGCGAAGAGTCGGACTACGGCCTCAGCATCGACGAGACGATCAGCCGCAGTGAAGGTGCATCGCGCATCAGCATCACGGGGTTCGTCGACCACGAGTCGTTCGTCGACTATCTGTCGGTTGTCGACGTGGCGGTACAGTTGCGCACGTGTTCGCGTGGAGAAACGTCCCGCACCGTGCTCGACTGTCTCGTGCATGGTGTTTCGCTGATCGTGAACGCGAACGGTCCAATGGCCGAGTATCCCGATGACACGCTGATCAAGCTCGACGACGAGTTCAAGACCGGCGATCTCGTCGCCGCGCTAGAACGCCTGTGGCGCGACGCGTCGCTGCGCGAGCGGCTCGGCGCACGAGCGAAAGAGTACATCTACGACAATCATGAGCCGCACAAGACCACTGCTGGCTATGCGGCGGTGATCGAGCATGTGTACGAGACGCGGGCGCTCCAGCAGACGAAGCAGACCGCGACCCGGTTCTGGCGTCAGTTCCCGCCTTCCGCGGCGCTGGACCGGCATAGCGTGCAGGTCGCCACCAATCTGCTTGCGTCGCCCGTCAAGCCGAGCATCTACCTGGATATTTCGGCGACCGCCCGCAACGATCTGAAGACCGGCATCGAGCGCGTGGCCCGCTCGCTGCTGCGCGAGTTGCTCGTCACCCCGCCGAACGGCTACAACATCGTTCCCGTGTATCTGAATCAGGAAAACGGCCGCTGGCGCGTGCGGAAGGCGCAGACGTACCTGTCGAAGCAGCCCGGCTACGAGCTTGTCGATCCGATCGACGAACTCGTCATCCCCGCACGAGGCGATGCGTTGATCGCGCTCGACCTGTACTCGGACGGTGTCGCTGCCGCGGCTGGGAACGGTCTGTATAACTATTGGCGCTCAGCGGGAGCCCAGATCGGGTTCGTTGTACACGACCTGTTGCCAGTTACCCGTCCCGAGTTTTTCCCGCCGTGGGCGCATGACACGCATAAGACGTGGGCTGCGACGATCTGCGCTAACTCCGACATGCTTTTCTGCATCTCCGAACATGTGCGCAAAGACGTCGCTCAATGGCTGGCCGATCACCATGCGTCGCAGGCGCGCAAGCCGGTCCTGCTGGTGTCGCATCACGGTGCTGATGTCAACGCATCGTTCCCGAGCTCGGGTCTGCCCGACGACGCGGAGGCGACCCTGGAGCAGATGAAGCTGCGTCCAACGTTTCTGATGGTCGGCACGATCGAACCGCGCAAAGGGCACTTGCAGGCGGTTCAGGCTTTCGAGCAGCTGTGGAAGGCGGGGGTGGACGTCAATCTCGTGATCGTCGGTTACGAGGGGTGGAAGTCGTTGCCTGCCAGCGACCGGCGCACCATTCCCGCGACGGTCGAGGCGATCCGCAACGCGCCGGAACTCGGCAAGCGCCTTTTCTGGCTAGAAGGCATCAGCGACGAATATCTCGAACGGGTCTATGCCGTTTCATCCTGCCTGCTATCGCCGTCGGAAGGTGAGGGGTACGGTTTGCCGCTGATCGAAGCTGCCAAGCACGGTCTTCCCATGATCGCGCGTGACATCGAGGTTTTTCGCGAAGTCGCGGGCGACGCGGCTTTCTATTTCACCGGCACGCAGGCGGCGGATCTTGAGCAGGCCATTCACCGCTGGCTCGAATTGCACGCGCAAGGCAAGGTGCCGGACCCGCGTCGTCTCACATTCGACACGTGGGCGCTGAGCGCACAACGCTTTGCTCGTCTGGCCGCGGCGCAATTGCAGCAACGCGCGTAGCCGCATGTCGGCAGTCTTGCGCGACAGGATGTCCGGTCGTGACCGTGCGCTGGAGAACGCTGCACGGGCTCGGCCACGTTCTCGCGAATACACGAGCCCGCTCTTTTACCGGCTGGGCGACGAAATCCACCAGATCACGCGACGACGGAATCGGACGCCCAGCGCGGAGCGCTCCGTAACCATGCGTGTCTGCCGCGCGAAGGAAGCCGTATGAAGGCGCTGCATATATACCGCACTTATTTTCCCGATCCCCCTGGCGGCCTTCAGGAGGCGATCCGGCAAATCAGCCTGGCGACGAAGGCGTGCGGCGTCGAATCGAAGATATTCACGCTTTCACCTCGGCCTGTGCCGCGCGAACTGACGGTTGCAGAAGGGCAGGTGATTCGATCCAAATCATGGGCGGCGCCCGCGTCTTGCGATCTTGGCGGTCTCGATGCGTTCCGGCAGTATCGTAGGCTCGCGGAGTGGGCCGACGTTCTGCATTTCCATTTCCCCTGGCCGTTCGGCGATGTGTTGCGCATGATGGGCGGCAGCGGCAAACCCGCCGTCATGACGTATCACTCCGATGTCGTCCGTCAGCGCTTCCTCGGCTCCATATACGGGCCGTTGATGGCGCGCATGTTGTCTTCGATGTCGGCCGTCGTCGCGACCTCGCCGGCTTACGCGAAATCGAGCACCGTACTGGCTTCGCTGGTCGCGCCGCAGCGGCTGCAAGTCATACCGCTAGGGATCGGCGACTACGCGAACAGCGATTTCGCCCAGCGATGCGGACCGCAAACGCTCGCCCGCATGGCACTCGGCGATAAACCGTATTTTCTTTCGCTTGGTGTACTGCGCTACTACAAGGGTTTGCACACGCTGATCGAAGCCGCGCCCTTGATTCCGGCAACCCTGGTAATCGCGGGATCGGGGCCAGAGATGCAAAACCTGAAGAAACTCGCGGCGGATGTCGGTGCTTCCAATGTCATCTTTGCCGGCCAGGTCAGCGAAGAAGAGAAAATCGCATTGCTGAAGGGGTGCCGTGCGATGCTCCTGCCTTCGCACCTCCGCTCGGAAGCGTTCGGGATGGTGCTGGTCGAAGCATCGATGTTCGGCAAACCCATGGTTTGCTGTGAGGTCGGTTCGGGCACGTCGTTTGTGAACGAGCACAATGTGACTGGTTTCGTCGTTCCGCCCGAATCTCCGCGTGAGTTCGCCGCGGCTGCTTGCCAGTTGCTCGCCGACGAAACATTGGCTGGACAGATGGGACTGGCGGCGCGGGCCCGTTATGAGCGGTTGTGTTCAGCGCCCGCACTAGGCCGCGCGTACCGACGGCTGTACGACCAGGTAGCGACCGCTGAGCGAATGTGAACCGGATCGGGAGAGACCGCGTATGGGTTGCTGTTCGATCGGGTGCATCCGCACCGAACCCGGAACTGTTCTGCCGGCCGAAACGACGCCGATGCGCGGATCATAGCCCGCGCATACCTTACGGCGTGCAGAGGTTCGTGCCGGACCACCTTATTTTGCGCATTCCACCATGACTCACACCGTACTCATCACTGGCGCGAACGGTTTCGTCGGTCATGCCGTTTCGCGTGCTCTCCTGCAGCGCGGAGACGCCGTCACAGGCGTCGTGCGCCAGCCGGGCACTACTTGCGACGGAGTGCGCGAGTGGGTTCTCGAAACGAGTGACTTCCTGGAGGTCGGCAGTCGCTGGCCTGCGGCGCTCGTTCCCGATACGGTGGTGCATCTGGCAGCGCGAGTGCACATGATGCGCGACACCAGTACCGATCCACTGGCCGCCTACCGCGAGACCAATGTTGCAGGGACGTTGCGTGTTGCCAAGGCAGCGCTCCACGCCGGTGCGCGCCGGTTCGTATTCGTTAGCAGTATCAAGGCGATTGGCGAACGCGATGAGGGCCGTCCGCTGCGCGAGAGCGACGAGCCGGCCCCATGCGATCCTTATGGTGTATCCAAGCTCGAAGCTGAACGGGCGCTTTTCGCCTTGTCGCGTGAAAGCGGACTGGAAGTGGTCGTGGTGCGCCCGCCGCTGGTTTATGGGCCGGGCGTGCGGGCGAACTTCCTGCAGCTGATGGATGCAATATCCCGAGGTCTTCCACTGCCGCTTGGCGCGATTACCGCGCGGCGCAGCCTCGTGTTCGTCGATAATCTCGCCGATGCGATCGTCCAATCCGTGACCGATCCGCGCGCGGCGGGGGAGACGTTTCACGTGACGGACCGGCACGATTTGAGCGTCGCCGAACTGGCTCGCATGCTCGCGACGCAACTTCACGCGCCGTGCCGTCTCGTGCCTGTGCCGCCAAGCGTGCTGCGCATGCTGGGCAAGATTAGCGGGCGTTCCGCGCAAGTCGACCGGCTGATCGGCGAGTTACGGCTCGATAGCTCGCACATCGGTAAGACGCTCGGCTGGTATCCGCCGCACACTGTCGAACAAGGACTGTTGCAAACTGCAGCATGGTATCGGGCGACGCGCTGAAAATCGCTGCTGGCGAATCTCGATTCCACCACCTTCCCAGCGCTCCCGTTAACGGCCGACATTTTTTTCCGCCATCCGTCGTCCGGCATCACTTGGCCACAAGCTGAGAAAGGCGCGAGTCCGGGTCGGCATAAATGAGTATGTCGTAACCGTTCACGCGCTTTAGCACAGAGGGCTGGCCGAACTGCGCGATAACATCGGCTGTGGTGTAGTTGTCCGGATTAACCGTGTCGACGAGGATGAATCGCTTCCCGGTGGGAGATCCGTACCACTCGTGCCGCGATAGCCACAAGTATGGCCGGATCAAGCCATCCGCACCTTTTATTACGGCGCGCGTACGCACGGAGTTGCCTGACGCGAGCGTGGTCGACGAGGCAGACCAATATGGCCCATACCCGTCAGTCAAGCGATTCTCTTGAAGCCACGCTGCAAGACCCTGGATTGCAGGGCCAAAGTAAGTCGGGTTTTCACGCGCTACATGGAGCGTTCCCCAAAACGATCCGGCCGACAATATGCCGGCAGCAACGATTAGCAATCGTCCCAAAGTGCTGCCGCCAAGCAGCTTTGCACCTACGATCGATCCATACACCAACGTCGGCAAAAGATAGCGATACGACGTCAGGTTCTGCATCTGGTCGCTGAGAAGCGCGGCGAGCATGGCGATGACGCTAGACCACGCGAAGCACATCAATAGAAAGTCTGTGTTTCTGAGCTGCTCGAGCCTGCCCGAGAACATGCGTCTGACCATCAGCAGGCTACCAGCGATCGCGGCGACCAGAAATACGACGCGAGCGAACATCGTAGCCGGCGTCGCGGCCAGAGCCTCTCTGAAGCTCATGCCGCCGCTGGGAGCTAGCGGTCTGCCTGTGAAGTCCGCGCCAAAGATCATCAGCAAGCCGCGAGTCACTAGTGCGAAGTTACCCGAAAGCCGTTCGAAATCCGCGAAGGCCGCAGGTTGAGGCGAAATCGCGAAGCCGTGGACCTTTGCCACCACCACAATGGCCAACCTTCCAATGACGAGGCCGAGCGCCAGTGAAGCGGCGACCCAGACACATTTGTCGCGCTTGACTGCAGCGAGCCAGTGCAATCCGCAAACCACGATTGCGGGTCCGATCGCGGCGGATACGATAAAAGGGTCGCTGAAGCTCCCCATGAACGCGAGCAACGCCAGCCAAAAAAAAATTGCCTTCGAAAGCTGTGGCGCGCACCATTGACGATACGCGAACCAGAACAGACCTGCCCCGAGAAGGATCGTCGTGATGTGCGTGGGTGCGGTGCCGAGAACACGCATCGAGTGGTCGTCGATGACGATTGGAAGTCCCAGGCACACGAACACCGCTGCCTGTTGCCATCGGCTATCCGGGGTGATCTGACCGGTCATCCAGATGCAGGAGCAGACAACAGCTGCCCAGACCATCGCTGGAAAAATAAACAGGATTCGAGGGGTTAACCCCAGGAAGAGAGTCAACACACCCTCTGGAAGCAAATCCGTGAAATAGAATGGGTCGGGGGGGAATTCCCAACCGCGAAGCAGAGGATTGCCGAGCACTATGTCTCGGGCTGCCAACAACGAGTTTACGTCATCGCTGGTTCGTGCCAAAAAATGAAACAGCGAAAAGTACGTTACCGTGAGGACAATGAATGCGGATAGATATATTGGCGAGCGTAAATATCCCCAACGGTTTCGACTGCGAACCATGAACACACCTTTTGAGGTAAGGTTGCGAGACGAACTTTTCGATAGCACATATGCAGCTTGATTGACCGCGAAAACTACCTTTCGTGCTCCGCCATTGAGTATTCCGCTGGCTTATTTCAGGCCGCGCCGGGATGCCGACCAGGCAACGGTCCATTAACTTTCCGAGGATTCTATGGCAATTTTCGACCAGGGAGAACTGAAAGAAATCGACGAGATTCTGGCCTCCATCGAGAACGGAGCCACTCGTGACGTCAACTTGCAGGACCGCTTGGCGAGGATTTCGATCAGAGCTGCCGGCGAACTTCGTACGCTGAACGAGATGGATCCCTTCTCCGACGAGTACCTGACGAAAATTCGCCAAGTGCACGAAGAGATCGTGGGTCAAATGCATACTATGGAGCCGCAAGCCACGCGTCAGTCGAACCATGAAGGTGAAAGTTCGGGGCCGTATCCATGGGATGCCCGACATCCGAAGTCGGTTGCTGCGATGCTTATCGCATGCGGGTTCCTGATCCAGGTTGCAGACATCCCGCGTCACGGACGCATCCTCGAAGTGGGTTGCGGTACGGGTTCGCTGACCTGGAATCTGGCGCGTATGGGATATCGAGTCGACGCGCTGGACCCGAGCTTCGCGCAATGCGATTCGGTCGTCGCCACGACCAGGGATCTGCCATTCGTGCCGAATGTCATCGCGTCGACGCTTAACGACTGGATCGATAAACGCCAAAAAAGCTATAAATACGACGCAGTGATTTTTTTTGAATCGTTCCACCGTATCATGGATCACAAGTCTTGTCTCGAGAAGCTTACGCGAGACGGGCACATTGAAGATAACGCCAAAATCATCATTGCCGCAGAGTCAATTTTTCCGAGCACTTCCGAGCTGCTCCCGTATCCTTGGGGGCCTCGTCTGGATGGCGCATCACTGCGCTCGATGCGCAAATGGGGGCGGCTTGAACTCGGGTTTACAAGAAGGTATTTGCAACACTTGCTCGCGCGGGTGGGCATGCAATACAAGCATTTCGAAGCGGAGTCGGCCCTTCCGTTATCGCGAATCGTCGTTGGCTCGCGTCGAATTCGGCGGCCATATTACGAAGTTCTACTTACAGCGCAATCGCGCCGTCACGAGGCTACCTTGGAAGAGGGATTTGACCTCACTGTAGAGGGATTCCCGATGTTCCTCAAATGGGCCTCAGGCCTATCGATTACGGAAGGCGGCGGGCGATGGACGGTCGGGCCTCGCGTTGATCTGGTGTTTAACGAGCAGTTGCCATCAAGAGTGGAAATTGTGCTCGAACTCAATGACGTCTTTGGGCCAAACGTCGGCAAGCACCTCACGGTGACCGTTGACCAGAAGTCTCAGGCCGAGATTCTCAGAACTGTTGAGGACAGGAAGACCTATTCGTTCAAATTTCGTGACATAAAGACGAAGATCATGACGCTGCAGATCCCTCACCCGACTAGGCCCAAGGACATCCCTGAGCTATGCAATGAGGACGCTCGTCAGATCGGGATCGCAATTCGCTCAATTTCATTCCGCGAACTCTAGACCGGGGCGCAAGGAACGGTTCCCTAAGGTCGGAGAGTGCAGACATAGCCATAAGCACCGCACATTTTCTAAATCCATGGAAATGGCGCCCTCGGCGGGTAAGTAAAAGATCCACAACTGGCGGCGACAGCATCGATCGGCATTTCGTTTCCATTGGGTGCGATGGTGCGGGGTATGGTTCGGTATTGTGGAGACTCTCCATGATCGAGTCGGAGCGTTGTCGAAGCAGGCGAGCACATGAATTACCCGACTTCGTCCCCCCAACTTGTCTGCTGCAAGGTGATATGCGTCGAGCGCACGAAGCCGGGGCTTCGCTTTCCGCTCCTGAAGTATGTTTGCATCTGTTCCGGTTCATTCGTGTGGTTGACTGTCCGTTGGGGCAAAGGAAATGCAATTGTGGAACCGGCTTCCTCAATGGAGGACCCAGAACATGGCCATGCGACATGTTGCTGCAGAATCGTTTGCTGCGCGTTCACGAGGAAAAAACAGGACTATTGCTTTCTGGTTCGATTCGGTACCGCATATGATTTTGCGATGAGAGATTGTCGACTCGCAGGATTTCCGAGAACGACGTTCGGTCGAGTCTGACCGAGGCAGAGACAGCAACCCGGCTTGGGATGCCGAGCGAGCCGCGCGCCGTGGAACTACCGGGCGGTCTGCTGGATGGTGCAGTTTTACCGCTGTCCACGCCACGTAACCCATAGGAGAGAGAGCACCGATGACCTTCTTTAACCAGCCCGAATTCGCTGAATTGGATCGCATGCTCGCCGAGGTGGAGCATGATGCGCAGGACAATGCCGACCTTGTTCAGCGCTTAGCGACGTTTTCGATCTCGCTCAATGGCGATCTCTCTGAAATGAAACGCCTCGATCCTGTTACTGATTCTTATATTGCCCAGGTAAAGCTGGTACACGAGGAAATCATTGGTCGGACACATGATGCTCATCTGGAAGGGTTACCTGATGCAAACCTCAGTGCGGACCACGAACGCGATTGGCCCTATCCGTGGGGAACCAAATCAGCACGGACTGTGGGGACATTCCTGATCGCGTACGGGTTTCTCATCAAGGTTGCTGAATTGCCGCCGAGTGCCCGTATTCTGGAAGTTGGCTGTGGCGTGGGCTCACTGACGACGAATCTCTCGCGCATGGGGTATCGGGTCGATTCCCTCGACCCGAACGAGTTGCAATGCAGCATCGTTCGGGATGCAACGAGGCACTATCCTGAGCCGCCAAATGTCGTTGCGCAGACTCTGGACCAATGGCTCGTCTCAAAGACTAGCAACTACAAATATGATGCCGTAATCTTCTTCGAGTCGTTTCATCACGTCATCGACCATCGGGACTGTTTGCGCGAATTACTCAATTGTCATTTGGAGCCTGACGCAAAGATCATACTGGCTGCGGAACCTGTCTTCGAAGCAGAAAACGCTCTCCTTCCATATCCCTGGGGGCCGCGCCTGGACGGCGAATCCTTGCGTGCAATGCGCCGCTGGGGGTGGCTCGAACTAGGATTTACGCGCGCCTATATCAAACGCCTCTTCGACGATTTCTCGCTTTCCATGGAAACGTTCAGCTGTGAAGACGGCTTGCCTCTTTCCCAAATCGTCATTGGCCAGAAGCGTAGCAACAACGTCAATCGAACAATTGATAACGGAAATCGTTATCCGGCAGCCCTCCAGGATCGCATTGACCTATCTATCGACGCGATGCCTATTTTTATCTCCGGCTTTTCGGGACTATCGATAGCAGAAGCTTGGGGACGGTGGAGCATTGGCGAAATCGTGAAGCTGGAGTTTTCGGAGCCGCTGCCGCGCGACTTTGCGCTCAAGCTGGAGCTCGCAAGCGTTTTTGGTCCGAACGTCAGGAAAAGCCTCAAGGTGCGGGCCGGAGGAAAAAGGATCGCTCAAAAGTTGCGACCGATTGAAGACGGAGCGTCGTATTTATTTCATTTCGACAATGTCGAAGCCGATGAACTCGAGATTTTGATTCCTCATCCCTGCCGTCCCAAAGATCTGCCTGCCCTCGGCATCGAAGACCCCCGTCGCATCGGGATCGGCATCAGATCAATAACGATCGTGCCGCGATAACCGACTCTGTCGGCATTGGGGGAACCGATTGCTTGGGTTCAACTGCACATTCGGATGCTTGACTTGATAGGTACTACTTCCAGGACGCGGCGGGCTTCCGGGCGTGACGGATGTTGAAGTTCCACGCACGCCCGATCGCGGACAAAGAGCGGATGCATTGGGCGGGTAAAGGGCGTGGGCGATGGTGTCGCTGAACTCAACCTGTTGGCGGCGGCGTATCGCGCTGGCAGTGACTTCGGGGGCGTACAATCCAATAGGGTCTTGCCTATCCTCACAAAACTTGGAGGGAAGCGGATGGACCGAGCAATGCAAGAAAAGCTCAACGACAATCAAATCTACTTGGGTATTAACCCACTTGAGCTTCATATATTGGACGAGTTTGCAGATCCGCTAGCTCAACCTAGCCAGGGATTTTATACAGACTGGTCCGGCGTCAAAACTCGGCTCTCTTACTTTGGACTGCCTTCCGGGACGCTGGATTCTTCCGTTGGTTCAATTCCGTTCCCAGACGACGGTGTTCACGCGGAGGCGATCGAGTATCTCGCTGCAATCAAGGCCGTGAAAGCCGCGAAAGGCACGTTCACTGCTGTGGAACTAGGTGCCGGTTATGGCCCTTGGCTCGCTTTCAGCGCTAAGTCAGCGCAAAAGAGAGGTATGGGAAATATTCGGCTGGTTGCTGTCGAGGCTGATCTCGATCGACACGCACTCCTTCGCACTCATCTCGCCGACAATTCGCTTCCTGAGCCGCTTGAACCGGGACGCGATTCGCGAGAAAGCGTATCGACAACCGTTTACCACGGCGCGATTTCTGATTCGAACGGTACTCTTTCGTTCGGCTCTAAGAATATCCATGATTGGGGAGCTGCGCCGATAACTGATGGTGGGACGATTGATTATCGAGGATGTAATGTCAACGCGCGGACCGTCAATGCTTACACGATCGACTATGTGATCCGCAACCTGGACACTGTCGATTTCATGCACATTGATATTCAGGGTTTCGAATACAAGTCAATCAAGGCGTCGATTGAGGCAATTCGAAAGAAGGTCCGTTTTTTGCTTATTGCAACGCACAGCCGAAAAATCGAGGGTAACCTATTTGACCTTCTATATGATCGCGGATGGCATGTTCTGTATGAGAAACCGTGCAAGTTTCATACGACAAATGGTGGTTCACTTGAGGCGCACACCTATGTAGACGGGACGCAAGTCTGGGTAAACACCGATCTTGTCGCTCGCGAAGACTACGTGGTGGATGAACAAGCAATTCGCCTTCGTGTCGCGGAATATCGGAGTTGGGCGCTTGAGAATGTGATTAAAGAAAAGGATCATCTGGTGTGGAAGCTGGAAGCCGATAATACGGCACTTCGGGACGAGCTGACACGCCTCCAAAAATCTCCTTTGAATCGCATAGTCCGGCGACTTCTGCAAAAATAAACTTCAGCGCTCGGAGAAGTGTTAATCGCTCGGTATGGGATGCTAAGTTATAACTGTCGACCACTGCGAGTCGCCACGTCAAACGGCTCCACGCCTTTGTTAAAATGCCCCACCGAGCGAAACAGCTCGGCATAGTAGCTGTTGGTCACTTACGCGTTGTCCAAACTCAACGAGAGTCGACGACTTACTTTTGGTCACCCCATGGGCCGCGCTGGTCATTGCGTCAAACGACGCGGGCTGACGGACCTTGTCGTGGCCACTCTCTGGCCGCACACCGGGTCATATGTGAGACCCGTCAGATTGCCTGTGTCAACTCGCCTGGAGCCGGTCCGCAATGACCCTGGACATGGTCCGCCGCGCCAGAGGCAGCGGCGCTCGCATGCGCGACTTATCCCAGCGCGAAACATCTTTACCAGATGGGCAAAAATTACACATGGTGCCGTACCGGATATACTTCCGCCCTAACCAGAGCTAGGTAAGACAACGATGCGTATCGTCATTGATCTTCAAGCCGCGCAGAATGACAGCAGATTTCGCGGTGTTGGAAGGTATTGCAAATCCCTTGCTATTGAGATGACCCGGCAAGCGACGAACCGCGGACATGAAATAATTTTGGTCACCAGCGACAGATTTCCAGAAACGATTCCAGGGCTGATACGCGACTTCTCGTCCGTCTGTAAAGCATCCCAGTTTCGAGCGTTCCACGTGGCCCACGGTGCAGTGCAGGGAACCGTCTCGGAGAATGAGAGCCGGCTACGCGCAGCAGAGATAGCGCGCGAGGACTTTATCGCATCCCTCAATCCGGACTTCGTGCATGTTTCGAGCCTTTTCGAAGGATCGGTTGACGATGCGGTAGTGTCCGTCGGACGCGGCTCAAGCCGAGTTCCGACGGCTGTCACCCTTTACGACATCATTCCGTACGTATTGAGCGACATTTACATCACCAATGACCAGTTCCAGCGCTACTACGACGGCAAGATTCGGTCCTTGCGTGAGGCGGACCTTCTGTTGTCCATATCGGAACATTCAAAGCGCGACGCGGTGGAGCATCTCGGCATCGATGTATCCAAGATCGTCAATATCTCAGCGGGCATTGACGCGGATTTCCGCCCAGTTGACATAGCCGAACCTGATGTCATCCTTGCACGCTACGGAATCCAAACGGGTACACCATTCGTGCTGTACGTGCCAGGAGGCTTCGATCCGCGCAAGAACTTCGGAAACCTTTTCGACGCATTCGCCCGTCTCCCGCGCGGCGGGCAGCAGCTCGTGATCGCCAGCAATGTGCGTCAGCACGAACGTGATGCGCTGTACAGCCTTGCTAGCAAATGCGGCGTGTCGGAGTCGGATTTGATCCTGACGGGGTATGTGCCTGAGTGCGATCTCATTGCTCTGTATAACCTCTGCCGAATTAATATTTTCCCGTCACTCTATGAGGGCTTCGGTCTTCCGGCTCTCGAAGCTATGGCATGCGGCGCACCATCTATCGGATCGAACACTAGCAGTCTGCCCGAGGTTATTGGGCGCGCCGATGCACTGTTCGATCCACATTCGGCTGATTCGATCGCGGACAAGATGCGACTCGCGCTGACCGATGAGACCTTCCGCGATTCGCTTCATCGGCATGCAATCGCGCATGCCCGGACTTTTTCGTGGACTGCGTCAGCGGAGCGCGCACTTGACGCCATCCAGCACTACGCCGGCGTCTAGGTCGACCGACTTGCCGGCGACTTGCGGCTCGACGGCGTCCTTCCGCGAGCGTCTGTTAGTATCCGCCGCGTGACCTCGAACCTGGTTAGAAAAACAGCCTGCGATGGCACTACGTAATCAACGGTACGCATCGGAAACAAATTGCGTCTGAACGCATTCGTCACTGACCGATTCTCAAGAACTCTCCGTAAACACTCGATTCCTCGACGATGCCAGTCGCTGCACTCACCACTTGCCCGTTGTTCCATCTGCTCGTGTGGGCCGTCGCCGCACTTGCCGCCTGCGCCGCGATCCTGTGGACGCTCTTGCGCACCGGCCTCGCGTGGCGGCTCGCCACCGACATGCCCAACGACCGCTCGCTGCACACGCGCCCGACGCCGCGCGTCGGCGGCTGGGGCATCGTGCCGGTCGCGGTGCTGCTGATCGTGCTCGCGGCGCCGTCGCTGTGGCTGGCGGCGCTTGCCGCGGCGCTGCTCGCGGCGCTCTCGCAGATCGACGATCGACGCGGCCTGCCAGCGCGCGTGCGCTTCGGCGGCCATGCGGCGGCGGTGGCGGCGCTGATCGCCGTCTATCCGGCCGACGTGCCCTGGTGGGCGCTCGCATGCATGGCGGTGCTACTGGTGTGGCTCGTCAATCTCTACAACTTTATGGATGGCTCGGACGGCCTGGCGGGCGGCATGGCGCTGTTCGGTTTCGGCGGCTACGCAGTGGCGGCCTCGCTGTCGAGGCACGCGGACCCTGCGCTCGCCACGGCGAGCCTGATCGTCGCGGGCGCGGCCGCGGGCTTTCTGCTGTTCAACTTTCACCCAGCGCGCATCTTTCTCGGTGATGCCGGCTCGATCCCGCTCGGCTTTCTGGCCGGCGCGCTCGGCTATTGGGGCTGGCGCGAGGGCGTGTGGCCGGTGTGGTTTCCGGCGCTATGCTTCGCGCCATTCATCGGTGACGCGTCGGTCACGCTGCTCAAGCGCCTGCTGCGCGGTGAAAAATTTTGGCAGGCGCATCGTGAACACTACTATCAAAGACTGGTGCAGTCGGGTTTGGGGCATGCATCGACCGCGTGGATTTGGTACTTGTTCATGGCGGCGGGCATAATGCTTGCTATCTGGGCGCTACAATTCGCTCTTCTGTATCAATGGCTGGTTGTCGTCGCATGGGCTGCCGTGCTGGTGATAGCAGGGCTGTGTATTGATCGCCGCTGGCGGCGCCATGTGTCCCGTTCCGGGCCAATCTGAGGTTCTGCGCAATGAAAAGCTTCAAAGCCAGATGGCTTTCGTTCAGTGCGTTTGCGTTCGACCTGTGCGCGGTGGCCATGGCCTGGATGCTGGCCTATGTGATCCGGTTCAACGGACCGGTGCCCGCGCCGTTCTGGTCGAGCGGGCTGCATGCACTCGTGTGGGTGCTGCTGATCTACGCGGTGATGTTTCGCAGCTACGGCCTTTATCGCGGCATGTGGGTGTTCGCGAGCCTGCCCGATCTCGTGCGGATCGCCAAGGCGATCGGCGTCGGCGCGCTCGTCGTCGTGATCGGCTCGGCGCTTTTGCAGCCCGCGCCGGTCGTGCCGCGCTCGGTGCTGATCGTGTCGCCGATGCTGCTGTTCCTGACCATGGGCGGCTCACGCGCGCTGTATCGGGCGGCCAAGGAGTTCTATCGCTACGGCGGGCTGGTTGGTCAGGGCAAGCCGGTGCTCGTGCTCGGCGCGGGCAATGCCGGCGCGAACCTCGTGCGCGAGCTGAAGCGCTCGGGCCAATGGCGCCTCGTCGGTCTGCTCGACGACGATCCGATCAAACAGGGCCGTGAAATCTACGGCTATCGCGTGGTGGGTGCGATCAGCGATCTGCAGAAAATCTGCACGGAGCTAAAGGTCGAGCACGTGATCATCGCGGTGCCGTCGGCGTCGGTGGAAGCGCATCGGCGCATCGCCACGCTGTGCGTGCGCGCCGGCGTACGCGCGATGACGCTGCCCGCGCTCACGCCGCTCACGCAAGGCCAGGCGTTCCTGTCGCGCGTGCGGCAGATCGATCTCGAAGACCTGCTCGGCCGCGATCCGGTGACGATCGACACCGAGCACGTCGCCGCGCTGCTGAAAAACCGCGTCGTGATGGTGACGGGCGCGGGCGGCTCGATCGGCTCGGAGCTGTGCCGGCAGATCCTGCGCTTCGGTCCGGTGCAACTGGTCGCGTTCGACATCTCCGAGTTCTCGATCTATCGCCTGAACGAAGAGTTGCGCGACAAATATCCGGAAGTGTCGGTGGTACCGCTCGTCGGCGACGTGAAGGACTCGCTGCTGCTCGATCAGGTGATGGCGCGCTACTGTCCGCACATCGTGTTTCATGCGGCAGCCTACAAGCACGTGCCGTTGATGGAAGAGGTCAACACGTGGCAGGCGGTGCGCAACAACGTGCTCGGCACGTACCGCGTCGCGCGCGCGGCGATCCGCCACGACGTCGCGCATTTCGTGCTGATCTCGACCGACAAGGCCGTCAACCCGACCAACGTGATGGGCGCGAGCAAGCGGCTCGCGGAGATGGCGTGCTCGGCGCTGCAGCAGCAGGGCGCGCGGCGCACGCAGTTCGAAATCGTGCGTTTCGGCAACGTGCTCGGCAGCGCGGGCAGCGTGATTCCGAAGTTCCAGGAGCAGATCGCACGCGGCGGACCCGTGACGGTCACGCATCCGGAAATCACGCGTTTCTTCATGACAATTCCGGAGGCGTCGCAACTCGTGTTGCAGGCGTCGAGCATGGGGCGCGGCGGCGAGATTTTCATTCTCGACATGGGCAAGCCGGTGCGTATCGCCGATCTCGCGCACGATCTGATCCGCCTGTACGGCTTCACCGAAGAGCAGATTCGTGTCGTGTTCACGGGTTTGCGGCCTGGCGAGAAGCTCTACGAGGAACTGCTCGCCGACGACGAAACCACCACGCGCACGCCGCATCCGAAGCTGCGCATCGCGCAGGCGCGCGAGGTGCCGGACAGCCTGATCGACAACCTGCTGCCGTGGCTGATGCAGCATCGCGTGCCTGCCGACGATGAAGTGCGGCGCGATCTGCGGCGCTGGGTGCCGGAGTATCTGCCGGCTACGGCGACGACGCTGCGTAGTGTGGCGCCGGCGACGCGGGTGTCGTAGGCGTTGCGCTGCCGCGGGTCGTCGGAGTAGTCGCCCCAGAAGGTAGGTCATTCGAGCCGTTGAAATTGGCTGGTGGATGTTGATCGATATGAGCCCCTGCAGACCTGCTGGGGCTTTTTTATTTTTTGCCCATCAGAGTAGACGACCATCGCGCACGACCGCGCTTTCGGAGTTGTCTGAAGCGTGTGCCCGGCACATACACCTAGCATTGAACCGTCGCCGCCTGGTATGTCAGCCCGCTGAGGTGTCGGCTCTGTTGGCTCTTTTATCTGTGATGCAAATGCTTTGCGCGCCCTCGAGGCGCGCTTTTTTGTCCAGGCAATTGAGGCGGCAAATCCGGAATCGACTTGTAGGGCGCCAGTTGCACGCGTGCTTGCGGTCAAGGCTCACCAACGGGAGGAACCTATGCAGGACGCAATGACCTACGGCCAGCGCAATCAGGAGGCGTGACACATGGCCTACACCGGCAAATTTCTCGTGAATAACGAGCCACTATCACCGCTCATCATTTCTGGCATCGGCACGTTCGACGCTTATTCGGGCGACCGGCAATACCGCAATCGGGGCGGCTGCACGGCGGTGCCTGGCAAGGGGCCGATTCCCGCCGGTAAATACTGGATCGTTGACCGTCGGACTGGCGGCATCCGTTCACAGGCTCAGGCGTGGTTGGCAGATGAATGGAATGCCTTCCGGGGAAAGCCGACATATCACGTTGAATGGTTCGCGCTGTATCGGGAGGACGGGAGCATTGATGACTTTACATGGGTCAATGGTGTCAAGCGCGGGCATTTCCGGCTACATCCGGCAGGCGGTGACGGCGTATCACTTGGTTGTATTACCCTGCCGAGCCGTACGGATTTCCTGAGAATCCGCAACTCACTGCTGCACACTATGACGATCCCTGCTGGCAATTCGGGGCTTCGCGCCTATGGAACAATCGAGGTCATCACGCATGGCAACACTTGTCCGTAGGCTGTTCAAGATTGGGCTATTCATTTCGTTGTTCCTGCTGTCGGTTCGCTATGTCCCGCCAAATAATGTGTGGACAGAAAGCGAGTCGAACGCATATTGGGCGGTTTCCGAGTGGCTCGGTGTGCAGGACCCTAGGGACTTCTATTTCGTGTTCTGGGTGACCGTCGAACTGATCGTGGCGGTGCTGGCGTATGTTGCGATCGTGAAGCTATGGCGGTGGTATCGCACGAAGTAGGCGAAGGCTCCGGCGACGAGTCTCTTTTTTGCCCATCAGAGTTGAGGGCCATCGCGCAAGCCCCGGCTTTTCGGAGTCGTCTGAAGCCTGCGCCCGGCACATACACCTAGCATTGAACCGTCGCCGCCTGGTATGTCAGCCCGCTGAGGTGGCGGCTCTGTTGGCTCTTTTATCTGTGATGCAAATGTTTTGCGCGCCCTCGAGGCGCGCTTTTTTTGTCCAGGCAATTGAGGCGGCAAATCCGGACTCGACCATTAGCGCCAGTTGCACGCGTGCTTGCGGTCAAGGCTCACCAACGGGAGGAACCTATGCAGGACGCAATGACCTACGGCCAGCGCAATCAGGAGGCGTGACACATGGCCTACACCGGCAAATTTCTCGTGAATAACGAGCCACTATCACCGCTGATCATTTCTGGCATCGGCACGTTCGACGCTTACTCGGGCGACCGGCAATACCGCAATCGGGGCGGCTGCACGGCGGTGCCCGACAAGGGGCCGATTCCCACCGGTAAATACTGGATCGTCGCGCGTCCCGCTGGCGGTGTTGGCTCCAGGGCATTAGCGTGGATAAAAGATGCGTTTAGTGCCTATGATGGGAGTCCGACCGATCACAGTGAATGGTTCGCGCTATATCGTGACGATGGTGTGATTGATGACTGGACATGGGTCAACGGCGTCAAGCGTGGCCAGTTCCGGTTGCATCCGGCAGGTGGTCGGGGTATTTCGCTTGGCTGCATTACCTTGCCGAGCCGTACGGACTTCCTGAGAATCCGCAACTCACTGCTGCACACCATGACGATCCCTGCCGGCAATTCGGGGCTTCGAGCCTATGGAACAATTGAGGTCATCACATATGGCAACACTTGTCCGTAGGCTCTTCAAGATCGCGCTGTTTATTGGGTTGTTTCTTCTTTCATTTCGTTATGTCCGGATATCCGATCCGTGGACAGAAGGTGAAGCGCGAGCATGGTGGGGGGCTTCGGATTGGCTCGGTGTCCGCGACCCCGAAAACCTGTATATCGGGGTATGGATGACTATCGAACTGCTAGCAGCGACGCTGGCGTATGTGATGATCATGAAGCTATGGCGGTGGTCTCGCACGTAGTGGACGAAAGCCCTGGCGACGGGGCTTTTTTGCCGAGGAGAGTTGACGACATTCGCACATGCCCCTGCTTTTCGGAGTTCTCTGAAGCCTGCGCCCGGCACATACACCTAGCATTGAACCGTCGCCACCCGGTATGTCATTCCCGCTGAGGTTGCGGCTCGGTTGGCATTCTCATGATGCAACTGTTTTGCGCGCCCCTGAGGCGCGCTTTGTTTGCCCAGGCGAGAGAGGTGGCAAATCCGCAGTCGTCCTGTAGCGCGCCAGTGGGCCCCGCCGGTAAGTATTGGATCGTAGACCAACCCACTGGCGGGCTCGGTTCACAAGCCCTTGCCTTGGCGAAGGATACGTGGAATGCCGCATGGGGCAGCCCAACGAATCACAATGAATGGTTCGCCCTGTATCGGGATGACGGCAGCATTGATGACTTTACATGGGTCAATGGTGTCAAGCGCGGGCATTTCCGGTTGCATCCGGCAGGCGGTGAAGGTGCTTCACTCGGCTGCATCACGCTGCCGAGCCGTGCTGATTTTCTGGTCATCCGGAACTCGCTGTTGAACACCAGTACGATTCTCACCGGCCGTCCGGGGCTTCGCGCGTACGGAACAATCGAGGTCATCACGTATGGCAACACCTGCCCGTAAAGGGTCTAAGGTTGTGCTGTTCTTAGGCCTGTTCCTTCTGTCATTCGTTTTTGTGCGCCCGCTTCACTATGAATGGTCACAGGTAGAAATGCGCGCATGGTTGTACACATCGCAAGCGCTTGGTATTCGCGATCCTGAAGATTTGTACATTGCGGTCTGGCTGACTATCGAACTGATCGCGGCGGTGCTGGCGTATGTGGCGATCATGAAGCTATGGCGGTGGTATCGCACGAAGTAGACGAAAGCGTCGGCGACGGGGTTTTATTTTTCCCGTGCATTAATGAATTTCGAGGGATGTCGGTGACGAGGGGGTTCTATTGCTACATTTCGAGCCGAGTAAACGGAATTCGAATTTTCGGCCGATACCCATGCTACATATGAGCCACTTTCGATGCGGCTAAGGCTATTTCGACCAATAAAAAGGCGCCCTCGGGCGCCTTTGTCGTTTCCACTTACCGCTTCCCCTTCCTCACCACCATCCACCTCGGCGACTTGAACCGCACGATGCTCACGTAAAGCCACACATAAGTCGCCGCAAAAACGACAACGAAGCAGAACAGATGCAGCGTGTGCCGCCAGAACAGCGTCGCCGGCACGACCGCGATCAGGCACAGCAGCCACAGGTACGGCGACGTCAGCGAGTTGCGGCGCGTCAGCTCGCGCGCGGTGCGCGCGCCGACCGCCCAGCGCATCAGCCGCTTGTAGACCAGCATATGCAGATGCACGCCGTCCGGAATGCCCGGCGACATGCCGCGAATGAACTTCTTGCGGTAGATGGAGAAACAGGTCTCGAAGATCGGGTACATGAAAAGCAGCACCGGATACCACGCGGACACGTCGCGATTGCGCATCACGAGCAGGATCGACAGCTCGGCGAGCATGAAGCCGATGAAGTACGCGCCACCGTCGCCGAGAAAAATCAGCCCGGCAGGGAAGTTCCAGATGAAGAAGCCGAGCACCGCGCCCATCATCATGAACGACGCCGACAGCACGACCGGGTCGTGCACCTGGAACGCCACATACGCGAGCGACGCGAACATCATGAACGCCACCATCGACGCGAGGCCGTTGAAGCCGTCGATGATATTGATCGCGTTGGCGAGGGCCGCGACCGCGAGCACCGTGACCACGAACGAGATCGCCGCATATGACAGCAGAAAGTCGAGCGGCGGCACGCTGATGCGCGTGACCGCGATGTCGAGAAAGAACCAGGCGAGCGCGGCGGCCGCCATCGTGCAGACGAGGCGCGTGAGTGGCGACACGCGCTTGGTCAGATCTTCGACGAGCCCCGAGCCGAACGCCGGCGTGCCGCACGCGATCAGCCAGAGAATGCTGCCCGACACGGCCGGATACGCGCGATGCAACTGCACCGCGGAGGCGAGCAGCCCGAGCAGAATCCCGGTCCCGCCGATACGCGGCACGGGACGCACATGGAATTTCTGCACGCCGGCCAGATCGGTATCGGTCGAGAACTTTTCATGCAGATGCGCATAGCGCACGATCAACAGCGTGATCAGCAGAGAGACGAGAAAGCCGAGCGCAAAACTAAGCATGAAAATGGGCCTGAGCGAAGACGCGGAATTATACAAACGAAACGCACGGCGGCCGGCGCGCGGCAGGGACGCAAAGCTTTCATGCGCGCCAGTGGAAATATCCCAGATAGCGAGATCGAAGCGGCCTGCAAAGGCCCGTCAGCGCTGGCTTCTCATGGATTTCCCCTATGCGCCGCACGCGCGCCGCAACCGTAAACCTGGATGCGACGAAGTGTCAGTCGCGCGCAACAAAGGCGTTCCGGAGACCCAATGCTAAACAACATCACAATTCGCGGCGGACTGACGCTCGTGATCAGCGTATTCGTCGCCTTCCTGCTGACAGTAATCGCTGTCGGATACGGCGCGCTAAAGCTCGCCAACGACAGCCTCGCCGACACGCAGCGCAGCGAGGCCGCGCTGTCGCATCTGAAGGCGAGTTCGGAGAAGCTCCTGCAGGTACAGCTTGCGTTGGGCACCTATCAGACGTTGTTCAGCGTCGGCAAGCAGACCGACGATCTGCTGCCGGCCGCGCACAAGGTGCTGCTCGAATCGAACAACGATTTCCGCAACTACATGGCCGGCCCGTTCGCGAGCGACGCCGAGCGCAAGCTCGCGCACAGCGTCGGCGAGGCGCGCGCGGCGCTCGTCGACAAGGCGGTCGAACCGGAATTCAAGGCACTGACCGACTTCGACTTCAACACCTTCCGTACCATCCAGGGCGATACCGCGAATAGCCTGTACGCGTCTTACTCGAAAGCGATCGACGCGCTCGAAAAAGCGCAGATGGACAATCAGCATGAGCAGGCGGCGACCGGCGCGCGACGCTTCCAGCTCGCGACAGTGCTGTTCGGCGCGATCGCGGTGATCGCACTCGTGATCGCCGTGGGCGCGCGCGTCGCGTTGTCGTCGGCGCTGATCAAGCCGGTCAACGCGACGGTCAAGCATTTCGAGCGCATCGCGGCCGGTGACCTGAGCGTCGCGATCAAGGTGAAATCGCGCAACGAGATGGGTCAGCTGCTCGGTGCGCTGACGCGGATGCGCGACGGCCTCGTCGAAACGGTCGGCAAAGTGCGCGGCAGCACCAGCGCGATCACGCAGGGCGCGAACGAGATCGCGTCGGGCAATGCCGATCTGTCGGCGCGTACCGAGCAGCAGGCGGCCGCGCTGCAGGAGACCGCGGCGAGCATGGAGCAGCTGTCGGCGACCGTGAAGCAGAACGCCGACAACGCGAAGCAGGCGAACCGCCTCGCGCACGGCGCGCTCGATACGGTCACGCGCGGCGGCAAGGTGGTGTCGCGCGTGACGGAGACGATGGACGGCATCAGCGATTCGTCGCGCAAGGTCACCGAGATCATCGGCATGATCGAGGGGATCGCGTTCCAGACCAACATCCTCGCGCTGAACGCGGCCGTCGAAGCGGCCCGCGCGGGCGAGCAGGGACGCGGCTTCGCGGTGGTCGCCTCGGAAGTGCGCAGCCTCGCGCAGCGCTCGGGCGCGGCGGCCAAGGAGATCAAGGAGCTGATCGGCGAGTCGGCGGCGAAGGTCGAGGAAGGGGCGTCGCTGGTGTCGGATGCGCAGAAGACGATTCAGGAAGCGATGAAGGCCGTCGAGCGCGTGACCGGCGTGATGAGCGAGATCGAGGCGTCGGCGCTCGAACAGAGCGACGGTATCGAGCAGGTCAACAAGGCGGTGTCGCAGATCGACGAGGTCACGCAGCACAACGCGGCGCTCGTCGAGCAGGCGGCCGCCGCGGCGAAGTCGCTGGAGGAGCAGGCCGTGATTCTGAAGGAAGCCATTGCCGTGTTCCGGCTTGAAGAGTCGGGGGCGGCGGCCTAGCGAAGAAATGCGTGACTGTCGACGTCATAGCGCGCCGACAGCTACCTTAGAATCCTGTTTTCCATCTGGTTCGACAAAACGAAAACAGGTGTTCGATGCTCAAAAGGTTGGCAGCGTTTGTTATTTCGGCGCTCTGTGTCTGGCTGTTCATTATCGTATTCGGTCAGACCTTTGCGTCCGCGCAACTGCACGAGGTCGGAGACTTTGCGGCTAACTCGTTGCTGATCGACGACGCGAAGCATCTGAAGCTGCTCGTCGGACATTACTCGCGCGTGGGGTTCAATCATCCTGGTCCTGCGCTTCTTTACGCGCTGGCAGCGGGCGAGATCGTATTTTTCGACCTGACGCACGCGGTCGCGTCGCCGTTTTCCGGTCAGATCCTTGTGGTTGCGCTGCTTTCCGGTTTCTGGATCGCGGCAATCGGGACGCTCTTGATCAGGATGCAACAGGCGACGAGAGGAGCCACCGCGGCAGCCGTCGTCACCACGGCTATATTCGTCGGTGTCACCGCTTACCTCAACTTTCAGGCCTTTGCGGGTCCCTGGTTCCCGCATCTCTACTATTTTGCTTTTGCGGCGTTCACGGTGTCCGTAGCCGCATTGATCATGGGACGCGCAGACGGGCTTCTCCTGCTTGCCGTAAGCCTTGGATTCCTGCTAAACGGTCATGCTTCTTTTCTTGGTATGACGGCCGTGATGCTGGCGTGCGCGCTGATAGCGAATACCTGGATTTCCGTCGGATCGGGTTCCAATGAAACCTGGGTGTTGAGCCGGCATTTCCTCGCGGGCAATGTTCGAACGATCGCGGTTGCATTGGCGATCGTGGTGCTTTTCCTGATTCCTCTCGCGATCCAGACGATCCTTCATTTTCCCGGACCGCTCGCTGAATATGCCGCTTTTAGCCGTGCCCACCCAGCCAATCGTTTAGTGGACGCGGCGCGCTTTGCCGGTCTTTTCTGGAGTAATGGACTGTTCGGCATTCTGCTGGGCGCGGCGGCTTGTGCCGTGCTCGTGACGAACGACCCTGCGCGCGACAATGAAAGCCGCGTCGCGCCTGAGCGGGCATTGTCGCTGGCGCTAGCCAGTGCAACAGTCGCCTTTGTGTTTTATGCCGTATTCGGAGTCGACGATCTTTCGCTGACCTATGTCGGAATCTTCTACTACGTCGTTCCTGCTCTGGCGCTGACGTTGCTGGTCAAGCGTTTCCTCGACAATGTGACGGTTGCGACGCTGCCCGTTGCCGTGATCGTTTGTGTGATCGTGGCGGCTTTCACGGCGGTCCGGATTCATCAGCCGCCTGAAAACGTTTCCCAGTACGACGATCCGCGAATTCCCGCTGCTTATTCGACTATCCGCAATCTTGAAGCGGGGGGCGGCGTGGCGGTTTTCGACCTCGATGGGTCCGCGGATTGGGAGCGGCTGTGGCCGATTGTGGTGGGCATCGAAGCGTATGCGAAACGTCAGGGCAGCGTACCGTTTTGCATCGCGCAAAACTGGCAGCTCGTGTTCAGCCGAGCGGCGCGCTGCACGCCTGACGAAATGCGAGGCGCCCACCGGCGTTTTCTGGTGTCGGCGGTGCCGAAGGAAGGAATGGCCGGTGCGGTGAACGTCGCCGGTTTGTATTTTTATCCGCGCGAATTCGCGCAGTAGGCGAGCAAACGGCGGCGGCATCCGCGCTATGCGAATGCCGCCGCCGTCTTTTATACCGACGCGATGAAGCCGAAGCGCTTTACGCAAACCCCTGCGGATTCATCGACTGCCAGCGCCAGTGGTCCGCGCACATGCGCTCGATGCCGAACTGCGCGCGCCAGCCGATGATCTTCTCGGCCGCGCTCGGGTCCGCGAAACACTGCGCGACGTCGCCCGGGCGGCGCGCGACGATCTCGTACGGCACCGGCCGGCCCGACGCTTTCTCGAACGAACGCACCACGTCGAGCACGCTATAGCCCTGGCCCGTGCCGAGATTGACGACGAAGCTCGCATCGCGCTCGACGAGCGCATCGAGCGCGGCGAGATGCCCGCGCGCGAGATCGACCACGTGGATGTAGTCGCGCACGCCGGTGCCGTCGGGCGTCTCGTAGTCGCCGCCGAACACGCGCAGCTTTTCGAGTTTGCCGACCGCGACCTGCGCGACGTACGGCATCAGGTTGTTCGGAATGCCGGCGGGATCTTCGCCAATCAGGCCGCTCTCATGCGCGCCGACCGGATTGAAGTAGCGCAGCGTCGCGATGCGCCACGACGGGTCCGACACTTCCAGATCGCGCAGGATCTGCTCGGCGATCAGCTTCGATTGGCCATACGGATTGGTCGCCGACAGCGGGAACGATTCGTCGATCGGCGAGCTTTTCGGCACGCCATACACCGTTGCCGACGAACTGAACACGAACTGCTTGACGTTGCGATCGCGCATCACGCCGAGCAGCGTCAGCAGGCTGCCGACGTTGTTCGCGTAATACTCGATCGGCTTCGCGACCGATTCGCCGACCGCTTTCAGCGCCGCGAAATGGATCGTGCCGGTGATCGGATGCGCATCGAAAATGCGCTGCAGCGCGGCTGCGTCGCGTGCGTCGTCGTCGTAGAAGCTCACCGCACGGCCGGTTATTTGCTCGACGCGCCGCAACGATTCGCGCTTGCTGTTCACGAGGTTGTCGATCACAACGACGTCGTAGCCGCCGTTCAACAGTTCGACGCAGGTGTGCGAGCCGATGAAACCCGCGCCGCCGGTTACCAGAATCGTGCCTTTCATGGTCATGCTGTTGCTCCCATTAAAGTAAAACACCCGTGATTTTTTGCACCAGGTCTTTATACGTTTCGACGACCTTGCGTTCGTCGAATTCGGTCGCGACTTTCTGCCGGCCGCGTTCCGCCATCGCGCGCCGCTCCGCGCCGCTCATATCGAGCATGCGCGCGAGACTCGCGGCGAGGCTCTGCGCATTGCGCGCTTCGCACAACAAGCCATTGACACCGTCGGTCACCACCTCGCGGCAGCCGGGCACGTCGGTCGCGACGATCGGCCGGCCCATCGCCGACGCTTCCATCAGCGTGCGCGGCACGCCTTCGCGATATGACGGCAGCACCACGCAATCGGCATCGGCGATGAACGGCCGCACGTCGTGCGCTTCGCCCAGATATTGGATCACGCCTTCCTGTTCCCACGCGGCGACTTCGTCGCCCGTGATGGCGCTCGGATTGTCGACGCCGACCGGCCCGAGCAACTGGAAACGCGCATGGGGATAGCGCGCGCGCAGTTGCCGCGCCGCCTCGACGTATTCGCCGACGCCCTTGTCCCACAGCAGCCGCCCGATCAGCACGAAGCGAAACTCCGCGCGAGCGCGCAGCGGCGTGAACGCGAACTGCTCGAGATCGACGCCCTCGCCGTGCAACAGCCGCGCGCGCTCCGGGTGCACGAGCAGCTTGCCGTCGATGAACGCGGCCTGATCGTCGCGATTCAGGAACCATACTTCACGCGGAAAGCGGAACGCGAAACGATACAGCCTTTTGGCGATCTGCGCGGCGCGACTGTGCTGGATGAACACATAGCCGAGGCCGGTGGTGACCGCCACCGACTGCACGCCAGCCAGCTTCGCCGCGATCGAGCCGTAGATGTTCGGCTTGATCGTGTAGTGAAACACGACATGCGGACGGATCGTCCGGTACTGCCGATAGAGCGCGACGAGCGTGCGCAGATCTTCGCCCGGACTCGTGCCCTTCGACGCCACCGGCAACTCGATGCAACGGCAGCCCATCGCGGCGAGCAACTCGAACGTGCGGTCGCGCGGCGCAAGCACCGTCACATCGACCCCGCGCCCGATCAGCGTGCGGATCAGCCCTTGCCGATACGTATAGATTGCCCAGGCCGTGTTGCAGACGAGTGTAATGCGCAGCGCGGGCGTCGACTTGAAAGAGGGCTTCATGCGAAAAAGGGCACGGCGTTGAATGAAGTGTGGACCAGTGATACGAATACAGCGCCGTACTCAGCGGCGCGAACCTCGGCGAACGAAGCGACAGCGACATCGCTCACACGTGGCGAGGTTCAACGGCTCTCGCGCGGCGTCAGCAGCGCGCGCTTGACCCGCTGCAACGTGCGATAAGGCAGCAGCAGATGCGACAGATTCTTCGCGAGGCCCAACCAGTCGTACGGATTGGCCACGTTGAAGTAGCGCAACTGCAAACGCAGCGTCGAACCGATTTGCCGGCGCCGCTTCGTCGCGCTGATGCCGCCTTCGTTCAGCTCGTAGAAAAGGCCGAGTTCCGGCAGATTCGCGCAGTCATAGCGTTCCATCAGACGTAAGAACAGATCGAGGTCCTCGGCCGAAGGATACGCGGCGCGGTAGTTGCCGACTGTGCGGACGGCATCGATACGCAGCATCATCGACGGATGCGCGAGGCACGAACGGAAAAAGCGCTGGCGCCGGATCACCTTCGGCTCGGCCGGCGGCGTCAGCATGAAAAGCGGCTCGCCCGCGCGCGTGATGACCTGGGTCCACATGCCGAGGCCCGCCACGTTCGGATGCGCTCCCATGAACGCGCGCTGCTTCGCGAGCCGCTGCGGCACCGCGCGATCGCCCGCGTCGATGCGCGCCGCAAAACGAAAGCCGCGCTGCGCGAGCGCATCGATGCCGGTTTGCAGCGCGCGCTCGATGCCGCTGTTGCGCGCCATGCGCAGCACTTCGATCTTCAGGTTCGGCAGCGCCGGCGCGACGATCGGCGGCGTGCTGCCGTCATCGACGATCAAAACGTGCACCAGCGCACTTTCTTCAAACGATGCGAGCGTAGAATCGACGTCCGCCTGGCCGTTGTAGGCGGGCATCAGCACCGCGACGTCGTCGAGCGTGGTTTGCGCGGTGGCGGATGAATTCGTCATGGGCGCAATTTGAAACGGATGTAATAAAGATTGACCGAGGCGGCCGCCAGATAGCCGGCCGCGAGGCCGACGAGCGCGCCATACGCGCCGAGTCGCGGGATCGCCAACAGATTGACGGCGAACGCGACGGCGAGCGCGAGCAGCCACTTCGCCAGCAACACGAACCTGGCCTGATACTTGAGCACGACCAGATTGCCGATCGCCTCGATACCCGCGGGCACCGACAGCCACACGGCCCAGCGGAAAATCTCGATCGCGCCTTCGAAGTCCGGCCCGAACACATGGCGGATGATGAAGCCCGCGAGCAGATCGAGCACGAATGCGCCGCACACCATCAGCACGGCGGTCAGCGCGGTGAGCCGCCACATGTTGCGGCGCAGTTGCGCGATGCCTTGGACTCGATAGACGAATGCGGGCGCAATGGTTTGCGCGAGCATCAGTGCGAGCGTGATCCAGTTTTCATTCAATTGCTGGGCGGCCGAGTAGCGTCCGAGATCGGCGAACGAAATCGCGCGCTCGAGCATCAGCCGGTCCAGTTTCAGGAACAGATACATACAGATGAGCCCGAGCCAGAACACCGTGCCCGCGCTCGCGAAGTGCTTGAAGAGCGACCGTTCGACATGCCAGTCCAGCTTGCCGCCATGCCGGCGCATGAAGTAGAGCAACAGCACCGCGCCGATCGCCGCCGACTCGAGCGCCCACAGCCAGCCGAAGCGTGCGGGCGCGGCTGCCGCGCGAACCAGCAGATAGACGAGGCCGGCCTTGATCACAGCGGTGCTCATGCTGGTCAGCAACTGCGGCTTGCTGTAGGTCATGCTTTGCAGCCACGCGTTGATCACGCCGACGAACGGCTCGCGAAACAGCATCGTGACCGCGAGGCCGGCGAGCATTGCACCGACGAGCGGTTCGAAGAAATGCAGCGCAATGCTGAGCCACGTAAGCAGCAGCGCAACCGTCGAGACGGAGAAGCGCAACGCGAATGCGCTGCCGAGTACGGTGCCGAGTTGTTCGGGTGGCCGGTTGACGATGGTCGGTACGAGGATTTCCGCGCCGCACACCCATGTGATCGGCGACAGCACCAGCAGCAGCGTGTTCGCGTACTGCCATTTGCCGAACGTATCGGGCCCGAAGTAACGCGCGAGCATGCCGCTGATCACGATGGCCACGCCGATCTGCGTGAGCCGCTCGAGACCCAGCCAGACGATGTTCGTAAACGCGCGCGTGACGTCGGGATTGGCGAAGCGCTTGAGTGTCAGCATCCGTTGGCCGCTCGCCGCTGCGCGTCGGTCAAGCCACCTCGTGCGGCCATGCATGCGGCGCTATGCGCGTTCGCCCGCCCGGCCGGCAGCCACGGCAACTTTACAAAAGGAGGGCGTCTAAGCATTAGAATGGCGTTATTCAGGCTGGTCAGAAGAACGCAATTATAAGTTGGAACCGGACCGCTTCCGGCAAGGGCGCAACGAGGCGTGATAACGCGGTTTTTTAACGCGCGTATTACCGTGGTTTTTAATGCGATTTTTTCCGCGTTTTTACCGGTTATCGTCTGTGCGCAGGTCAAAATTTTCCATTGCACGCAAGTGAGCCAACATGATCTCCAAATCGATTTTCAAGGCGTATGACATTCGTGGCGTCATTGGCAAGACGCTCGACGCCGACGCCGCGCGTTCCATCGGCCGCGCCTTCGGCAGCGAAGTGCGCGCGCAGGGCGGCGACGCGGTCGTGGTCGCGCGCGACGGGCGCCTGTCGGGCCCCGAACTGATCGGCGCGCTGTCCGACGGCCTGCGTGCGGCCGGCGTCGACGTCGTGAACGTGGGTATGGTGCCCACGCCGGTCGGCTACTTCGCGGCGAGCGTACCGTTGAAGCTGGCGGGCGGCGAGCGCCGCGTCGACTCGTGCATCGTCGTGACGGGTAGCCACAATCCGCCGGACTACAACGGCTTCAAGATGGTGCTGCGCGGCGCCGCCATTTACGGCGAGCAGATCCTCGCGCTGCATCAGCGCATCGTCGACGAGAACTTCGCCGACGGTAACGGCAGCTACACCGAATACGACATCGCCGACGCCTATCTCGAGCGCATCGCGAGCGACGTGAAGCTCGCGCGTCCGATCAAGATCGTCGTCGATACCGGCAACGGCGTGGCCGGCGGGCTCGCGCCCAAGCTGTTCAAAAAGCTCGGCTGCGAACTGGTCGAACTGTTCACCGAAGTCGACGGCAACTTCCCGAATCACCACCCGGACCCGGCGCACCCGGAGAACCTCGAAGACGTGATTCGCGCGCTGAAGGAAACGGATGCGGAAATCGGCTTCGCGTTCGACGGCGACGGCGACCGCCTGGGCGTCGTCACCAAAGATGGCCAGATCATCTACCCGGACCGCCAGCTGATGCTGTTCGCCGAAGAAGTGCTGTCGCGCAACAAGGGCGCGCAGATCATCTACGACGTGAAGTGCACGCGCAATCTCGCGAAGTGGGTCAAGGACAAGGGCGGCGAGCCGCTGATGTGGAAGACCGGCCACTCGCTCGTGAAGGCGAAGCTGCGCGAAACCGGCGCGCCGCTGGCGGGTGAAATGAGCGGACACGTGTTCTTCAAGGACCGCTGGTATGGTTTCGACGACGGCCTGTACACCGGCGCGCGTCTGCTCGAGATCCTCACGCGCGTCGCCGACCCGAGCGCGCTGCTGAACTCGCTGCCGAACTCGCACTCCACGCCCGAGCTGCAACTGAAGCTCGAGGAAGGCGAGAACTTTGAACTGATCGCGCGTTTGCAGCAGAACGCGAAGTTCACCGGCGCGGACAACGTCGTGAAGATCGACGGTCTGCGCGTCGAGTATCCGGACGGCTTCGGCCTCGCGCGTTCGTCGAACACGACGCCGGTCGTCGTGATGCGTTTCGAAGCCGACAACGACGCGGCGCTCAAACGCATCCAGGACGACTTCCGCCGCGTGATTCTCGCCGAGAAGGCCGATGCGAAATTGCCGTTCTGACGGCTGATGCGGCGGCGCGCTTCGAAATTCGTCAACACGGGTCGAAGCGTCGCCGCTACCGAACGCGGCGCGGGTTGCCTTACCGCGCCGCGTTTTTCATGTCTTTCATGGACGGCGCGCTAGAATTGCGGTCCTTTCAACGCATCTTCGAGCCGGATAGCCGGTTTTCCCACTCTTGAGCGCGCAAAAGATACTGATCGTGAGGGTGTCGTCGCTGGGCGACGTCGTTCACAACATGCCCGTGATCGCCGACATCCGGCGCCGCCATCCCGACGCGCAGATCGACTGGCTCGTCGAGGAGAGCTTCGTCGGGCTCGTGGAACTCGTGAGCGGCGTGCGGCGCGCGATTCCGGTGTCGCTGCGGCGCTGGCGCAAGCGCATCCTGTCCGTCGACAATTGGCGCGAGATCGGCGAGTTTCGTCGCGCACTCGCCGCCGAGCACTACGATCTGGTGATCGACTGCCAAGGGCTCATCAAGACCGCGTGGGTCGCGAGCATGGCGCGCGGACCGCTCGTCGGCCTCGGCAACCGCACCGACGGCGCCGGCTACGAATGGCCGGTGCGCTTCTTCTACGGGCGACGCGTGCCGATCGCGCCACGCACGCACGTGGTCGAACGCACGCGGCAACTGGTGGCCGCGGCGCTGAACGATCCGCCGCCGCAACCCACCGACGACATCGACTTCGGTCTCGATACAGGCCGTGCCGCGCTCGCGCTGTCGCAAGCCAATCTGAATCTGCCAGTGCCGTACGTGGTGTTCGTGCACGCGACTTCGCGCGCCGACAAGCAGTGGCCGGACGCCGCGTGGATCGAACTCGGGCAAACGCTGGTGCGGCGCGGCGCGTCGATCGTGCTGCCGTGGGGCAGCGACGCCGAGCGCGCGACCAGCGAGCGGCTCGCGAAGGAATTCGGCGCGGCCGCGATCGTGCCGCCGAAGCTGTCGCTGCCGGCGGTGGTCGGGCTGATCGATGGCGCGGCCGCGACGGTCGGGGTTGACACAGGTCTGGTCCACATCGCGGCGGCGCTGAAGCGGCCTACGGTCGAGTTGTACAATTTCTCGACCGCGTGGCGCACCGGCGGCTACTGGTCGCCGAACGTCGTCAATCTCGGCGCGGCCGGGCAGCCGCCCACGCTGCAGCAGGTCAAGTCGGCGCTGGCCGCATTTGGTTTGCTGTAAGCCGGCCGGCAGTCATCAGCACCTGCTGCAACCTGTCGGTGCGCTTCGCCTTGCGCACCCTCCGTTCCAAAGGGCGACCATGAACGAAACCCAGATCATCGAAGTAGCGAACGCCGACTGGCACGGCTGCAATCTGTCCGTGCCGCGCGAAACGCTGCTCGCCGGCGTCGAGCGCGGCAAGGTTCTGTACTTTCCGAACCTGCGCTTTGCGATCGACGGCGGCGAGCAGGCGTTGCTCGACCCGGCGCTGGCCGATCCGAACCGCAAGAACATCAGTCTCGAACCGAACGGCGGCGCGCTGCATGGCGTGGCCGGCGATGCGGTGACGCAATCGGCGGTGCGCGCGTTGATCGCGCGTTATCAGGCGAATGCGCGCACGCTCGTCGACGGACTCTTTCCCGAGTACAACGGCAAGCTGCGGGTCGCGCCGACGAGCCTGCGGCTGCATCAGGTCGAGACACGCGAAACCTCGTGGCGCAAGGACGATAGCCGTCTGCACGTCGACGCGTTTCCGTCGCGGCCCAATTACGGCGAGCGCATCCTGCGCGTGTTCACCAACGTGAACCCGCATGGCGTGCCGCGCGTGTGGCGCGTCGGCGAGCCGTTCGAGGACATGGCGCGGCGCTTCCTGCCGCGCATCAAGCCGCAGATGCCGGGCTCCGCATGGCTGCTGAACCTGCTGCATGTGACGAAGTCGCCGCGCAGCGAGTACGACCATCTGATGCTCAATCTGCACGACGGCATGAAGGCCGACCTCGACTATCAGAAGACGAGCCCGCAGGAGACCATGCCGTTTCCGCCGGGCAGCGTGTGGGTGTGTTTCTCCGACCAGACCTCGCATGCGGTGATGTCCGGCCAGTTCATGCTGGAGCAGACTTTCTTCCTGCCGGTCAAGGCGATGGCGCAGCCGGAATGCGCGCCGCTCGGCATTCTCGAGCGCCTGAAGGGCAGGGCGCTGGTTTGAGCGCGGCGGTCGATTCGAGGGCCGGGCGAGTGCCGGCCCGCATCGCGCATATCAGCGCCGTGGACTTTGCGAAGCGGACGAACCACGCGGAGCGCCGATGCTAAGAGCGATCTATCGCGCGCTCTGGTGGCTGATCGCGCCGCTTGCCGTGCTGCGTTTGTTGATCCGTTCGCGCAAGGAACGCGGTTATCGAGAGCATATCGGCGAGCGTTTCGGTTATTCGCGTGGACGCTTGCCCGAAGACGGCGCGCCGTTGATCTGGGTGCATGCGGTGTCGGTCGGCGAGACCCGTGCCGCGCAGCCGCTGATCGATGCGCTGATGAAGGCGCGCCCCGACGCGCGCATTTTGCTTACGCACATGACGCCGAGCGGCCGCGCGACCGGCACCGAGATTTTCGGCGACCGCGTATTGCGCAGTTACCTACCGTACGACATGCCGCATGCGGTACGGCGCTTTCTGCGCGCGTGGCGGCCGTCGCTCGGTCTGGTGATGGAAACCGAGGTGTGGCCCACCTTGATCGACGAATGCCGGCGCGCCGACGTGCCGCTCGTGCTGACCAACGCGCGGATGTCGGCGCGTTCGTTCAAGCGCGCGGCAAAGTTCGGCGGCGCGACGAAGGACGTGTTCGGCGGCTTCGCGCGCGTGCTCGCGCAGAGCCCGTCCGATGCCGAGCGGCTGACCTCGCTCGGCGCTCGCAACGTCGCGGTGCTCGGCAATCTGAAGTTCGACATGAGCACGCCGCCCGAACTCGCGGCGCGCGGCCACGCGTGGCGCGCGGCGATCGGCACGCGGCCCGTGTGGGTCGCGGCGAGCACGCGCGAGGGCGAAGAAGCGCTGGTGCTCGAGGCGTTCGCGGCGCTCGGTGTCGACGATGCGCTGCTGATTCTGGTGCCGCGTCATCCGCAACGCTTCAATGAAGTCGCGGCGCTCGTCGAGAAGGCGGGGTTGCGGCTCGAGCGCCGATCGAACTGGGCACCCGATGCGAAGATCGCGTCGGCGGCGCGCACCGCCGACGATGGCGTGCCGCCGCTGCCTCGCGACGTGAACGTGCTGCTCGGCGATTCGATGGGCGAGTTGGGCGCTTACTACGCGGCGTCGGATCTTGCGTTTATCGGCGGGAGTCTGTTGCCGCTCGGTGGACAGAACCTGATCGAAGCATGCGCGGTCGGCGTGCCGGTGCTGATCGGGCCGCACGTTTTCAACTTCACGCAGGCCACCGCCGATGCGGTCGCGGCCGGCGCCGCCGTGCAGGTGCAGGACCCGGCCGATCTGGCGCGCGCGCTGCGTGAGCTGTTCGGCGACAAGTCGCGGCGGCTCGCGATGGGCGGCGCGGCTGCCGCCTTTGCGGCGAGGCATCGCGGGGCGACGGCGAGAACGGTGGATGTGTTGGCGGCGTTGCTGCCGGAATAGGGATTAGCGGCGTGGCGTGCAAAGACGACACCACGCGCATTCCCAACTCCTCCCTTCACACCTTCAACAACCCCTTCTTTTCAATAAACTTCACCACCTCGCCGAGGCCTTCGAGCGCCTTCAGATTGCACATCACGAAGGGCCGCTCGCCGCGCATCTTCTTCGCGTCCGACGCCATCACGTCGAGGTTCGCGCCCACCAGTGGCGCGAGATCGGTCTTGTTGATCACGAGCAGATCCGACTTCGTGATGCCGGGTCCTCCCTTGCGCGGGATCTTCTCGCCGCCCGCGACGTCGATCACGTAGATCGTCAGATCCGACAGCTCCGGGCTGAAGGTTGCCGCGAGGTTGTCGCCACCCGATTCGATGAACACGATGTCCGCGTCCGGAAAACGCGTGAGCATGCGGTCGACCGCTTCGAGGTTGATCGACGCATCCTCGCGGATCGCCGTGTGCGGGCAGCCGCCCGTCTCGACGCCCATGATGCGTTCGGCCGGCAGCGCGCCCGCGACTGTCAGCAGACGCTGATCCTCTTTCGTATAGATGTCGTTCGTGATCGCGACGAGATCGTACTGATCGCGCATCGCCTTGCACAGCATTTCGAGCAGCGTGGTCTTGCCCGAGCCGACCGGGCCGCCGACGCCCACGCGCAGCGGCGGCAGCTTCTTGGTGCGGGTCTGGGTCGCGGTATGGGAAGCCGGATGATGAGGTGCGTTCATGATGGATCGTGGGAATCGGGTTACGAGCGGAAGAGCCGCGAATACTGCGACTCGTGGCGCGCCGACAAAATGCCGAGCTGCGGCGCGAATGTGTTGAGGCCGTCACGCGCAATGGCGAGCGCGCGCGCGACGGCCGCGTCGATTGGTTCGCGCAGCGCGACGATGATGCGCTGTCCCGCGAGCTGGCCGAGCGGTACCGCCTTCAGCGCGGCGGCGGCCTGGTTCTCGACCCAGCTGAACGCGTAGGCGGCGAGCGCGGCATCGGTGGACGCATCGTGCGCGTAGGCGGCGAATGCGAACGCGCTCGGCTGCGCGAGCGGCGTCAGCGACGCGAGCGTTTCGCGCCTCGCCGCATCGCCCCATTCGAGCGACACGCACAACTGCCGCAGCGACCAGCCCATCTGCTCCGTTTCGCGGCGCAGTTCGGCGGACTCGCGGCTCGCGAGGAATTCGGCGTTCGCGTCGGCGAGTTCGACGGCGTCGTGCGTGCGCCAGCGTTCGATCTGCTGCGCGAGGAACGGCAACTCGCCGCGCGCGAGCACGTCGGTCAGCCCGCGTTCGATCCACCTGCGCGCGGAGTCGGCATCGGTGATCAGTTGCGCTTCGATCGCCGCTTCGAGACCCTGCGAATAGCTGAACGCGCCGATCGGCAGCGCCGGCGACGCGAGATGCAGCAGCGCGGTGAGTTCAGCGATGCGCATGGTGATGCGAGTGGTGCCCATGTCCGCACGATTCGTCGTGCACGTGGTCGTGCGAGTGCGAGTGCGAGTGCGAAGAACCTTCATGCCCATGATGCTCACCAAACACCTGCTGCGCGATCGCGTAGTCCTCGGCGAACGTCTCGTCGTGCCCATGCTTATGCCCGCCGCCATATGCGCCGGCCTCAGGCTGAAACGGCAGTGACACCCGCTCGACCGTCGCGCCGATGCGCTCGAGCATGTCGGCGAGCACTGGATCGTATTCGAGCTTCAGAAAATCGGCGCCCACTTCGACCGGCGTATGACGATTGCCGAGGTGGTACGCGGCGCGCGTCAACGTCAACGCATCCGAAGCGCGTACGACGAGCACGGCTTCGTCAGCCGCAACGACACGCACGAGCCCGCCATCATCGGCGACGAGCACGTCGCCATCGCGCAGCACGGTGCCGCGCGGCAACAGCAATGCAATTTCCTCGCCGTTATCGAGCGTCGCCGCAAGACGGCTCTTGCGACGTTCATCGAATGCGAGCGTCAACGTCGGCGCTCGCTTGACGAGTACGGGCGCAATCTTCAGATGCGGCGCGAGAAGTTTGTTCAGTGTTCGCATGATCAGAACAGGAAATAGCGTTGCGCCATCGGCAGCACGGTGGCCGGATCGCAGGTCAGCAACTGGCCGTCGGCGATCACCTGGTAGGTTTCCGGATCGACGCTGATGTTCGGGCGCCACGCGTTGTGAATCATGTCGGCCTTCGTCATGTTGCGGCAGTTCTTCACCGCGACGATGCGCTTCTCCAGACCATAGCGTTCGGCGACGTTTGCGTCGGCGGCGAGTTGCGACACGAAGGTCAGCGACGTGCGGCCTAGCGCGCCGCCGCGCGTCGCGAACATCTCGCGATAATGCACGGGCTGCGGCGTCGGAATCGATGCATTCGGGTCGCCCATCTGCGCCATCGCGATCATGCCGCCCTTCAGGATCAGCGACGGCTTGATGCCGAAAAACGCCGGCTCCCAGAACACCAGATCGGCCCACTTGCCCGGCTCGATCGAACCGACCTCATGCGCGATGCCGTGCGTGATCGCCGGATTGATCGTGTACTTCGCGACGTAGCGCTTCGCGCGGAAATTGTCGTGACGCGCGTTGTCCTCGGGCAGCGCGCCGCGTTGCACCTTCATCTTGTGCGCGGTCTGCCACGTGCGGATGATCACTTCGCCGACCCGGCCCATCGCCTGCGAATCCGAAGACAGCATCGACAGCGCGCCGAGGTCGTGCAGGATGTCCTCGGCCGCGATCGTCTCGCGGCGAATCCGCGATTCGGCGAACGCGATGTCCTCGGCAATCGACGGATCGAGGTGATGGCACACCATCAGCATGTCGAGATGCTCGTCGAGCGTGTTGACCGTATAGGGCCGCGTCGGATTCGTCGACGACGGCAGCACGTTCGCTTCGCCGCACACCTTGATGATGTCCGGCGCGTGGCCGCCGCCCGCGCCTTCGGTGTGATACGTGTGGATCGTGCGGCCCTTGAACGCGGCCACCGTCGTTTCGACGAAGCCCGCTTCGTTCAGCGTGTCCGTGTGGATCGCGACCTGCGTGTCGGTATCGTCGGCAACGGAAAGACAGTTGTCGATCGCCGCGGGCGTCGTGCCCCAGTCCTCGTGCAGCTTAAGGCCGATCGCGCCCGCGGCGATCTGCTCGGTCAGCGGTGCCGGCTGGCTCACGTTGCCCTTGCCGAGAAAGCCGAGGTTCATCGGGTATCCGTCGGCCGCTTGCAGCATGCGTTCGAGATGCCACGGCCCGGGCGTGCAGGTCGTCGCATTCGTGCCGGTCGCGGGGCCGGTGCCGCCGCCGAGCATCGTCGTCACGCCGCTCGCGAGCGCTTCCTCGATCTGCTGCGGGCTGATGAAGTGGATGTGCGTATCGATGCCGCCCGCGGTCACGATCAGACCTTCGCCGGCGATCACTTCGGTGGCCGCGCCGATCGCGATCGTCACGTTCGGCTGGATGTCAGGATTGCCGGCCTTGCCGATCGCCGCGACGCGGCCGTCCTTGATGCCGATATCGGCCTTCACGATGCCCCAGTGGTCGAGGATCACCGCGTTCGTCACGACGGTATCGACGACCTCGGCGTGCACGCGCTGCGACTGGCCCATGCCGTCGCGGATCACCTTGCCGCCGCCGAACTTGACCTCTTCGCCGTAGGTCGTGAAATCGCGTTCGATCTCGATCAGCAGTTCGGTGTCGGCGAGGCGCACGCGGTCGCCGGTGGTGGGGCCGAACATCTCCGCGTACGCGCGGCGGCCAATGCGTAGTGTCATGGTGTGGGTCCGAAATGGGCTACAAGCGAGCTACGAGCAACGCAAGGCGGAGCAGGCGGTCGAAACGCCAGGGCGCGGGCAGCGCATCACAGCTTGCCCATCACCTTGCCGTTGAAGCCGTAGACGACGCGCTCGCCCGCCAGCGCGACGAGCTCGACCGTGCGCTCCTGGCCGGGCTCGAAGCGCACCGCGGTGCCGGCCGCGATATTCAGGCGAAAGCCGCGCGCCGCTTCGCGATCGAACGACAGCGCGTCGTTCACTTCGTAGAAGTGGTAGTGCGAGCCGATCTGCACCGGACGGTCGCCGGTATTCGACACGACCACCGTGACCGTCGCGCGGCCCGCGTTCAGTTCGTGCTCGCCGTCGTCGATGAGGAGTTCGCCGGGAATCATGGGGGCCTGCCTTGACGGAGAGAGTTCAGGGAATCGGATGATGGACGGTGACGAGCTTGGTGCCGTCGGGGAACGTCGCTTCGACCTGGATGTCGGGGATCATCTCGGGCACCCCCTCCATCACGTCGGCGCGCGTGAGCAGCGTGGTGCCGTAGTGCATCACCTCGGCGACGCTCTTGCCGTCGCGCGCGGCTTCCATCAGCGCGGCGGTGATGAAGGCGACCGCCTCCGGATAGTTCAGCTTGAGGCCGCGCGCGCGGCGCCGTTCGGCGAGCAGCGCGGCGGTGAAGATCAGCAGCTTGTCCTTCTCGCGAGGTGTCAGCTTCATCGGGTGTTGGGTCTCGGCGTTGAGGTGTCGTGGCGGCGTGGTCGTCGCGATGCGCCATCAGCCGGTCACGGTATCAAGTCCGGCTAACGGCGCGCTTACAGCCGCGCTTGCAAGATTACAGATCGGCGGGCAGCGGGGCGCCGAACCACTTCTTCGACATCGCACCGAGCGTGCCGTCGTGTTTGGCCTGCGCGATCGCGGCATCGACCTTCTGTTGCAGGCGCGGCTCGTTCTTGTTCATGCCGACGAAGCACGGCGAGTTCTTGATCACGAACTTGGGTTCCGGACGGCGCGGCGGGTTCTTCGCGAGGATCGCGGCCGCGACGATGTTGCCGGCCGCGATCAGCTGCACCTGGCCGGACAGGAACGCGGCGATCGTCGCGTTGTTGTCCTCGAAGCGTTTGATCGTCGCATTCGGCGCCATCTGTGTGAGACCGATTTCCTCGAGCGCGCCGCGCGTCGCGCCGACGGTCTTGCCGGTCAGATCGGCGGGACCGCTCACCTTGATATCGGCGGGACCGAACACCCCCTGGTAGTACGGCGCGTACGCGCTCGAGAAGTCGATCACCTTCTCGCGCTCGGGCGTTTTGCCGAGCGACGAGATCACCAGATCGACCTTGCCCGTTTGCAGAAACGGAATCCGGTTCGCGCTGTTGACCGGCACCAGTTCGAGCTTCACGTTCATCGCTTTGGCGAGCAGCGCGGCCGTGTCGATGTCGTAGCCCTGCGGTTTCATGTCGGCACCGACCGAGCCGAACGGCGGATAGTCCTCGGGCACGGCGACTTTCAGCACGCCGGTCTTGGCGATGTTGTCGAGCGTGTCGGCGTGCGCGGCGCCCGCATGAAACGCGAGGTCGGCGACGATGGGCAGGGCGAGCAATGCGGCCAACAAGGCGCGGCGCGCGGAGCGGGAGAGGGTGCGGGTCATCGGCGTGAGCGGTGGTGGTGTCGTTGGAGTCGGGTCGTCGCTGGCTTCTTCGTGTCCGGCCGCGAAGTGGCGATTCCAATGCAAGCTGTGTGCCATCGCGCTGGGCTGTGGCTGGGCGGCACGCTACGCCGGCTCGCGCACACGGTTGGGGCGTGCGCGTGCGCCGCCTTGGTGCGCGAACAGGGTGATGAAGACAAAAGCGGGAAGCCGCGCTCTCAGGTCGACCAGATCCGCAACGGCACCGCCTCCACACCATGCACGACTGGCCGCAATTGCAGCCAGCAGCGCGTGAGCGCGTGCTGCAGCGTTTCCATCGAGCGTGACACCGCGCGCACGAGCAGGACGCCGTTGGTCACGCACGAGGCTGCGGCTCGCAACGTATCGTCGAACGGCAGTTGCGCGGTTAGCGACTCGGCGAGTGCGTCGTCGCAAGCGGCGCCTACCGCCCACAGCGTGCCGTAGACCGGAAAGCCGGCGAGACCCTGCGGCGCGTCGCGCAGCGGATCGTCGGCGCTGAGACTCGCGCGTTCGAACCACAACAGTTCGCCATTCGCGCCGACGATGCGCGACACCGCGTGCAAGCTACCCGCCGACCAGCGTTCGCCGGCCGCCTGGCGTCCGAGCTGGGTCGCGTCCCAGCCGATCGCGCTCGCGCCGTCGCCGAGCGTCAGCGAAAAATCGAGTTGCGCGTTCGCGTGATCGAACACGATGTTGTTCTGGGGCAGCCAGTCGAGCTTCGCCTGCGCGTCGACCTGCAGCGCGATGCGCTGCCGCGCCGCGCGGCCGTTCGACTTGTACCACTTGGTTGCGCCCGGCGTCGTCAGCACCGCATGCGTGTGCGCGGCGAGCGTGATGTCGATGTCGAGCTGATCGCCGCCCGCGACGCCGCCGGGCGGATGCACGATCACCGCGTGACAGATTGCCGGGCCTTCCGGATAGAGCGGTCGTTGCACGCGCAGCGGCCCATCGTGCCGCCGGTGCGCGAGCGTCGTGCGAGCGTCGCCGCCGACGAAGCCGAGTTCGAGTCGCGCGCGCCACGGCGAGTGCGAGGCGGCGAGCGTGGCGTGGTTTTCGTGGAGCGACATGCGGATGGATGGGGGAACCGGCGTGCGGCGAGGATAGCACGCGGGTCGCGTCGCGAGACTCGCGCGCTAGCGACTACGACGCAGTGCCTTCAGGCGATGCCTCGGTCACCGACAGCACCTTGATGCCCTCCCACTGCGGATGCAGCAGCCGCAGCAGCGCGACGACAGCGCGCGGGGTGTTTTCCTGGACGGTCAACGAGTCGCTGCCTGTCTGGATTGTTTTCTTGCCATGTGGGCAGTACTGATACTCGACGTGAACCGTCACGGACATGCTTTTCTCCCTTCTCTAACGATGTTGTGTTGCTAACCCAGGTTTTACTGCGGCAGTGTCTGGCGTACGAGTGTCGGCTCGGCGTGATCGTCCACGCCTCGTTCCGCGCGATTGATGAATCCGCACTCGAGCAGTAGCTGACAGAAAGCTTCCGGCGAACACGCCGGACCGGTCGTCTCGGCCATTCTCGCGAGGACGTCGGGGAACGATGCGAGCACGTGCCAGCTGTCGTAGTACGCGTGCAGCTGGGGCGCGAGTTCGTTGCCGAGCTTCTCCCAGCGCACCGACAGCATGCCGACCGTACCGCCGCTGTCCACCTCGAATAAACCAAAGGTGACTGCGGACACGACGTTCATCACCCGGCAATAGGAAGCTGGGTTTCTGTAAAACTCGCGTCTGACCTGCTTGTTGTCGTCCATGGTGTCCACCTGATCGAACCGTTGCGGCGCTGCCTAGCCTGTGTAACGGTTGCGTGGCGGATAACTTGAGTAGTGAGCTTCAGTCGCGTCAGACGGGGCCGACGGCGCGGGGTGCAAGCTTTCGAGCGGCTGTCGGAGACTGAAAGAGACGCTTACACGGCAATCAACCCCCGCACTCCATCGGCATCCATGTTCGCCCCGTCACCGCCCGCGACGATTTCGCCGCGACTCATCACCCAGTAACGATCGGCGATCGCCTTGGCGAAATCGTAGTACTGCTCGACGAGCAGCACCGTCATGCCCATGTCCTCGACGAGCTGCCGCAGCGTGCGGCCGATGTCCTGGATGATCGACGGCTGGATGCCCTCGGTCGGCTCGTCGAGGATCAGCAGTTGCGGCTGGCTCATCAGCGCGCGGCCGATCGCGAGCTGTTGCTGCTGACCGCCGGACAGATCGCCGCCGCGCCGGTTGCGCATGTCCTTCAGTACCGGAAACAGCTCGTAGATGCGCTCGGGGATCTTCTTCGGCGCCTTTCGGCTGGCCGCGCCCACCAGCAGGTTTTCCTCGACGCTGAGGCGCGGAAAAATATCGCGGCCCTGCGGCACGTAGGCGAGCCCCTGGGCGACCCGCGCATGCGTGGGCAGTTTCATCAGCGGTTCGCCGCGCCACGCGATCGCACCGCTTTTCGCGGGCACGACGCCCATCAGGCAGCGCAGCAGCGTGGTCTTGCCGACGCCGTTGCGCCCCAGCAGCACCGTCAGCTTGCCGTCGGGCACCGTGAGCTTCACGTCGCGCAGAATATGGCTGCCGCCGTAGTACTGGTTCAGTCGGTCTACTTCGAGCATGTTTCAGTCATCCTGTCGGGTTGACGATGCGGTACCGCGTTGAGTTCCGATCAGCGGCCTAGATAAGACTCGATCACGGTCTCATCGCGCTTCACTTCGTCGAGCGTGCCGTGCGCGAGCACGCGGCCTTCGGCCATTACCGTCACCTTGCCCGTGTCGCCCGCGAGCGCCGCGACGAACTCCATGTCGTGCTCGACGACCATCATCGAGCAGGTGCCGCGCAGGTGATTGAGCAATTCGGCGAGTTGCATCGTTTCGTCGTCGGTCATGCCGGCCGCGGGTTCGTCGAGCAGCAGCAGCGCTGGGCGTTGCATCAGCAGCATGCCGATTTCGAGGCGCTGCTTCTGGCCGTGCGATAGCTCGCCCGCGAGCCTGCGCGCTTCGCTTTCCAGTCCGATCAGCGCGAGCGTTTGCTCGATGCGCGCCTGCGCGTCGCGATCGAGCCGCGCGCGCAGCGACGCCCACCAGCCCTTGTCGGTCTTCATCGCGAGTTCGAGGTTTTCCCACACCGGATGCTGCTCGAACACGGTCGGCTTCTGGAACTTGCGGCCGATGCCGGCGCGCGCGATCGCCGGTTCGTTCATCCGCGTCAGATCGATCGACTGGCCGAGAAACACCTTGCCGTGATCGGGTGCGGTCTTGCCCGTGATCACGTCCATCATCGTCGTCTTGCCCGCGCCATTCGGGCCGATGATGCAGCGCAGTTCGCCCGCGTCGATCGCGAGCGACAGCGCGTTCAGCGCGCGAAAGCCGTCGAAGCTGACCGTCACGTCTTCGAGGTACAGGATCGTGCCGTGCGATACGTCGATCTCGCCGGGCACGACCGTGTGCCCCATGCTCGCGACGCCGCTCAGCGAGCGTTCCGCCGGTGCTTCGGGCAAATCCAGATCGGGAACCATCGGGTTTTCGTTCATCAGCGGTTCCTCAGCGGTCTCTTTTACGCGTCAGCAGATCGGCGAGACCCATGATGCCGTTCGGCAGCAGCAGCGGCACCAGCACGAAGATCAGGCCGAGAAAGAACAGCCAGTATTCGGGGAAGTTCGCCGTAAAGAAGCTCTTTGCGCCGTTCACCGCGAACGCGCCGATGATCGGGCCGATCAGTGTGCCGCGTCCGCCGACTGCGACCCAGATCGCCATTTCGATCGAGTTGCCCGGCGACATCTCGCCCGGATTGATGATGCCGACCTGCGGCACGTACAACGCGCCCGCGATGCCGCACAGCACCGCCGACACGGTCCACACGAACAGCTTGTACGCGAGCGGGCTGTAGCCGAGAAACATCAGCCGCGTTTCGCCGTCGCGCACCGCAGTCACCACGCGGCCGAGCTTCGACGTGACGATTGCGCGCGCGCCGATGAACGCGGCGATCAGCACCGCGAACGTGATCAGCAGCAATGCGGCGCGCGTGCCCTGATGCGTGATCGGAAAACCGCCGATGCGCTTGAAGTCGGTAAAGCCGTTATTGCCGCCAAAGCCCGTTTCGTTGCGATAGAACAGCAGCATCGCGGCGAAGGTCATCGCCTGCGTGATGATCGACAGATACACGCCCTTCACGCGCGAACGGAACGTGAAGAAGCCGAACACCCACGCGACCACGGCCGGCACCAGCACGACGAGCAGCAGCGCGTAGCCGAGATGCTGCGTGCCTTGCCAGTACCACGGCAACTGGTGCCAGTCGAGAAACACCATGAAGTCGGGCAGATCGCTGCCGTACTTGCCGTCGTGCCCGATCGCGCGCATCAGGTACATACCGATCGCATAGCCGCCGAGCGCGAAGAACAACGCGTGACCGAGACTCAGGATGCCGCAGTAGCCCCACACCAGATCGAGCGCGAGCGCGGCGATCGCATAGCACATGAACTTGCCGGTCAGCGTCATCGCATACGCGGACAGATGCAACGCGCTCGTCTCGGGAATCACCAGCGCGGCGAACGGCACGCCGAGGCCGAACACGATGATCAACGCGAGCAGCGCGAGCCATGCGCGACGCGACAGCAGCGCGGGCCGCGGTGGCAGGCCGAGCGCGAAGCCGGTGCTGGGCTCGCGCGCGGCGCCGGCACCCGCGCTAGCGGCTCCGGCGCGCGACGACGCGGCGGAAGAGGAGTTCGCCGATGAAGTAGCCGATGCCATCTCATGCCTCCGCGCTACGGCCCTTCAAGGCGAACATGCCCTGCGGACGCTTCTGGATGAACAGCACGATCAGCACGAGCACCGCGATCTTCGCGAGCACCGCGCCCCAGAACGGTTCGATCGCCTTGCTGACGAGCCCGAGGCCGAAGCCGCCGAGCACGGTGCCCGCAAGCTGGCCGACACCGCCGAGCACGACCGCCATGAACGAATCGATGATGTAGCTCTGGCCGAGGTCGGGCCCGACATTGCCGATCTGCGATAGCGCGCAGCCGCCGAGTCCCGCGATGCCCGCGCCGAATGCGAACGCATACGAATCGACGCGCGCGGTTTTCACGCCGACGCACGCGGCCATGCGGCGGTTCTGCGTGACCGCGCGCACGAACAGACCCAGCCGCGTGCGCGTGAGCACGGCCCAGGCGATCGCGACGACGATCAGCGAGAACGCGAGAATCGCGAGCCGGTTGTACGGCAGGATCAGGTTCGGCAGTACGGTCACGCCGCCGCTCATCCATGACGGATTGACGACCTGGACGTTCTGCGCGCCGAACAGCATGCGGGTCGCCTGAATCAGGATCAGGCTCACGCCGAAGGTGGTCAGCAGCGTTTCGAGCGGGCGGCCATACAGGTGCCTCAGCACGAGCCGTTCGAGCACGATGCCGACCAGCGCGGCCGCGACGAAGGAGGCCGGTATCGCGACGAGCGGATACCAGTCGAACGCGTTGGGTGCGAAGCGCTGAACGAGGTTCTGCACGACGTAGGTCGCGTACGCGCCGATCATCAGGAATTCGCCGTGCGCCATGTTGATCACGCCGATCAGGCCATACGTGATCGCCAGGCCGAGCGCGGCGAGCAGCAGCACGCTGCCGAGCGACAGCCCCGCGAACAGCGTGCCCGCGATCTGGCTGCGACGCTGGATCGCATCGAGCTCATCGATGCCGCTCTGCGCGGCCGCGCGCACGCGTTCGTCGGTTTCGGCAAACGTGCCGTCGGCTTTCTTCGCGATCAGCGGGCGCAGCAACTCGTTCATTTCGAGGTCGTGGCGCGCGGCGACCAGTTGCACTGCTTCGAGACGCTTCGAAGGGTCCGGGTCGTGCAATGCGCTCATTGCCCACAGTGTGTCGAGACGCTTCTTCAGCGCGGGATCGGTTTCTTTGGCGCGCGCGGCGTCGACCAGCGGTTTGATCGATGGGTCGGGGTTTTGCAGCAGCGCATCGATGGCGGCTGCGCGTGTCGCCTGGTCGGGCGACGCGAGTTGCAGGCCCGACAGCGCCCCCGCTACTTTCGAGCGCAGCAGGTTGTTCAGCGTGATGGGCTGCGCGTCGCTCGCGGCGACCGGCTGGCCGGTGACGGCATCGCGGGTGGCGTCGCCGTCCTGCAGCAGTACCGCGCCTGAGTCGGTGGCGAGCGCGCTGTCGTCGGCGAGTGCCTTCAGCACCGCGAGCGACGCGGTATCGTGCGTGGCGATCAGTTTGTCGATCGCGGCGGACTTCGCCTCGAAGTCGTCGCCGGCGAGCGGCGCGACATCGGCCTCGGTCAGCGCGAATGCAGCGCGTGGCGCGACGGTGAGAAGAACCGCGAGCGGCAGCAGGAGCGCCGCGCCGCGTCGTCGCATGGAAGTCGGAAATGAAAACGCCATGATGGCCTTTGCACTGGGTTGAATCGATGAGCCGCTCACGCGCGAGGACGCCGCCGCCGCTTCAGCGGGACGTCGCCGGGCATTGGCGTGCGCGGTCATGCCGCGCAACGCGTCTGGGTCGCGCGCGAGCCGCGCGTGCCGGTACGCAGGCCGCACGTCGCGGCCGCTGCGGCGAGACACGCGCGGCGACTCGCGCGCCGCGGCGCGACTCACGCCGACACGTCATGCGACGCGCGAGCGCCGCAGGAACGCGGGAATCGAACTGACCACATCCGGCTTGCCCGCATTGCCGGCGATGAACGGGCTCCACGGTTGCGCGCGAATCGGCCCCTTGGTGCGCCACACGACGTTGAACTGGCCATCCGCGCGTACCTCGCCGATCATCACCGGCTTGTGCAGATGGTGGTTGCCGTCCATCTCCAGCGTGAAACCCGACGGTGCCGCGAAGGTCTGCCCGACCATCGCGACGCGCACCTTGTCGACGTCGGTGCTCTTTGCTTTCTCGACCGCCTGCTTCCACATGTGGATGCCGACGAAGGTCGCCTCCATCGGATCGTTGGTCACACGCTTGGTGCCGCCCGGCAGGTTGTTGTCCTTGACCCACGTGGCCCATTGCTTCTTGAACTTCTCGTTGGACGGGTTGCGCACCGACATGAAGTAGTTCCAGGCCGCAAGATTGCCGACGAGCGGCTTCGTATCGATGCCGCGCAGTTCCTCTTCGCCGACCGAGAACGCGACGACGGGCACATCCGACGCCTTCAGCCCCTGGTTGCCGAGTTCCTTGTAGAACGGCACGTTCGAATCGCCGTTCACGGTCGAGATCACCGCGGTCTTGCCGCCTTGCGAGAAGGTCTTGATGTTCGCGACGATGGTCTGATAGTCGCTGTGACCGAACGGCGTATAGACCTCCTGGATGTCGGCTTCCTGCACGCCCTTCGATTTGAGGAACGCGCGCAGGATCTTGTTGGTCGTGCGCGGATACACATAGTCGGTGCCGAGCAGGAAGAAGCGCTTCGCGCCGCCGCCTTCGGCGCTCATCAGGTATTCGGTCGCGGGAATGGCCTGCTGGTTAGGAGCTGCGCCCGTATAGAACACGTTGCGCGACATTTCCTCGCCTTCGTATTGCACCGGATAGAACAGCAGGCCGTTCAGTTCCTCGAACACCGGCAGCACCGACTTGCGCGATACCGAGGTCCAGCAGCCGAACACGACCGCGCACTTGTCCTGCGTCAGAAGCTGGCGCGCTTTCTCGGCGAACAGCGGCCAGTTCGAAGCCGGGTCGACGATCACCGGCTGGATCTGACGGCCCATCACACCGCCGTTCTTGTTGATGTCGGCGATCGTCATCAACGCGGTATCTTTCAGCGACGTCTCGGAGATCGCCATCGTGCCGGACAGCGAATGCAGGATGCCCACCTTGATCGGACCGCTATTGGACTGCGCGTGCGCGAACGGCACGCGGCCCGCGAGCGCGAGCGCGCCGGACATGGAGCCGAACTTCAACAGACTGCGACGTTTCATGTGCTTTCCCCTTGTCATTGATGGTCACTGTTTATGAGCGCCGATTTCAGCCAGCCAGGCTGAGCTCGCACGACTAGCCGCTCGTCTACTGCAAGGCACATGCCATGTGACGCATTCGACGTGATGCGTGTGGAATGCCCGATGCGGCGCGGCTACCGGGGCGGGAGGTGGGGAATCGGTCCATCGATGGCGCGGCGCGAAACTGGTGCAGTCGCGCGCGGCGCGCCTCGTTCGGGTGCGCGTCGCGCCGCGACGAAGCGTGCTTCGACGCCAGTGAAGCGTTGCTGGCGCAGGCGGGGCATCGGCGGTGCATGGGCGCCCTGGGGACGCCGCGCTTTTGTGCATGGTGTGGGTGTTGCCCACACCGGAACACGGTGATATTGAATGCTGATCAGGGAGTCCGAACCTGATCGGACGCGCCGTCGTCAGCCCAACCGATAAGTCCGCTTTCTAAATGCCCTTCACCGCGAACCGACAGTAAGAGAGCACGCCGCGGCTGCTTGTGAGCGCGAAACGGATGTACTACACCACGCAATGAGCTTAGTCCCGTTCTACCATTAAACAAGACAAAACTTGCCGTTCGGGTAACGGGGAATTATTCCAGTCTGGCAAATCCCTTTTTTGAAATCCTTCCAGGGACCGGTAACCGCTCACATTCCAGTTGTGCCCACTTGCGTGCTCAACTTCCACAATCTTGAATCGACACTGGCGACCTGGATTTTTCAAGTGAAAGACAATGCGTCTTTGATCATCGCTGAAATTCTTTTCCAAGATTTCGTAGCGTGTCGGCTTACAGACGCTATATGTTGAATTCCATTCAATTGTGTTAGCTCGCACGTAGAGCGCACCGGAACACGCACGACCTGTTCCCTCAAAATCCCCTTTAAGACCGACTTCGGCGCCGATCGCTATGCTTGACATGCTGTAGAGAATGATGCACATCGCCGTCATTTTCACTGAGCACATAATGCAGCCTCCCCCTTGTGGATCAGGCTGAGAGCATAATCCAGCTTCTGGGGATAGAGGGAATCGCCGGAGTTGTAGTTTTTCGCGATGCTTGGTGTCGTAATAATTTTCCAGCTAACAATGACTTTCTTCAGCGAAGCCTTCTGATATTTCAGTATTTGACCGGGTCTCAATAAATGGAAGGAAGGATTGAGTTTCTGTATCACTTCAATAGTGCTTCCATTTGTCTTGGCGATCTTGGCGATGCTGTCCCCTGCCAGTACCCTGGCTTCGTAAATTGTGGCGTCTGCGTCCGGGACGGCTTTGATCGCATAATTTGCCGTCCGCATCAGTAAGTAGCCAATGCCAGCAGCGATACTATGATAGGGATTCGTTATTGCACTACCAAAGGTGAGGCGATTCATCCACGTTGGGGGAATAATTAAATCTCCTCCTTCATTGCCAGCTAAAAGCGCTCGCAATCCTGGATCGCCGGGATTACCTATTTGAATCGGATTCGATTCCCATTTCTTGCTTTCCGCACCGGTCTCCACCCAAATCATCGCCAGTCTTCGGTGGTGCATGAACAGCCATATGACTCCTCCTTGGGGTTGAACTCAACATAGCGCCGGGAATCCGAAGCAATAGTGTCTAATAAACGACTCCGATACAGACAGCGACATACGTGTGTCGAACATCTATCCAGAGTCGCTGCCCGGATCGGCAGCGATCAGATATTCGCCGTGCAACAGGTTGTCCGTATATGGGCGACGGCCCAAATTTCCCTTCCTTAATGAGGGCGTGCAACACCCGTCGCTCAGCGGGGTAGCCCCACAAGAAGCGCCGGACCTTGCTCAGTGATGGGTTGAATGACGGGCCAATAAAACAGCAAAGACCCCCCAAGGCAAAGATCTTGCGGAGTCTTTGCCTGCATTTCCGACGCGGCACAAAAGAAAAACGGCGCAAGGACCATCAGCCCTTGCGCCGCTTCAACGCGCTACCTTCGCGCCGAACCTCAATAAGTCGGAACCGACGGATCGACCTGACGCGACCACGCGTCGATGCCGCCTTGCAGATTGAACACGTTGGTATGTCCGCGCGATTCGAGGAACATCGCGACCTGCGCACTGCGCGCGCCGTGATGGCAAATGCAGACGATCTGCGCGTCGTCATCGAGTTCTTCGCTGCGCGCGGGAATCTCGCGCATCGGAATCGACACGACGCCGGCCATCGACGCGGTTTGCAGTTCCCACGGCTCGCGCACGTCGAGCAGCACGGGTGCGGGACGCGAAGTATCGGCGAGCCATTCGGCGAGTGCGGGAGCGGTCAGATTTTGCATCAGCGTGACATCCAGTTCGTGGGACGGCGGCTTGCTCGCCGCCCGTCCAGATCAACAATACAACTCGAAGCGCAGCGAAAACCGCCGCTTAGAACCTGAACCGCGCCGGCTGCACTGCATTGGCGAGCGGCTCGACATAGGTTTCGAACACGTCGGAGATCCGGTACTGCTTCTCGTCGATGCGCGTGATGATTTGCGCCTTCATCACCGGCGCGCTGCCGACGAACGCCGCGAGACGGCCGCCGACCTTCAGCTGTTCGAGGATTTCCTGCGGCAGCACCGGCAGACCGCCCGACACGCAGATCACGTCGTACGGTGCCGCGCCGGTCCAGCCGCGCGAAGCGTCGCCGGTCGCGACTTCGACGTTCAGCACGCCGTTGGCGATCAGGTTGCTCTTCGTGAGCTCGGCCAGTTCCGGTTCGATGTCGACGGTCAGCACGTGTTGCGCGCGATGCGCGAGCAGCGCCGCCATGTAACCCGAGCCCGCGCCGATTTCGAGCACGCTTTCGTGCTTCTTCACCGCCAGCTCCTGCAGCACGCGCGCCTCGACGCGCGGCGCCAGCATGTGCTGGCCGGCCGGCAGCGGCACTTCGAAGTCGGCGAAAGCGAGGTCGCGGTAAGCGGCGGGGACGAAATTCTCACGTTTGACGATCGACAGCAGATTCAGCACGTCCTGGTCGAGCACTTCCCAGGGGCGGATCTGCTGTTCGATCATGTTGAAACGCGCTTGCTCGATGTTCATGGTGGATTCGGCGGTTTTGGTTTGGCGAGCGGGCGACGATTGCCGCTGACTTTTGTCCTGACCCGGCCACGGCGGATTGCCGGCGGCCGCGGCGTCGGAGCAAGGCGTTCGCTTGCAAGCCGCGTCAGGGGAACTGCGGGATTGTACCAAATGGCGGACTCGCGCCGGACGCTCGCGGGCAAGCGCGAGGCCGGTCCGCCCCCGTGTTAATCCCTAGCGATCCGTCCTTGCGATTCGCATCGCGATCGCCACAAAATGTAATCGATTACATTTTGTGCTGCGAGGTCGTGTGTCCCGAACGCCGTCCCGATCGTCGCCGACCGCGTCGTCCGGCGCGACCAGTCAACCGCTACGTCAGCCGCAGAGGCGCTGGCCGCGCACGGCCGACGGGCCGTCGATCGCGGGCGTGGCCGAGCAGGCGGGCGTGTCGGTCGCGACGGTGTCGCGCGTGCTGAACGGCCACGACAACGTGCGGCCCGCCACGCGCGACAAGGTGCTCGCGGCGATCGACGCGAGCGGCTACCGTGTCAACGAACTCGCGCGCAATCTGCGCACCGCCGAGAGCCGCCTGCTGCTGACAATGGTGCCCGACTTCGGCAATCCGTTTTACGCGGAGATCGTGCGCGGCATCGACAGCGTCGCGCGTCAGCACGGCTACTTCATGCTGCTATGCGACACCGGCGCGGACCCGGGCCGCGAGCGCAGCTACTTCGACATGCTGCGGCGCCGCCGCGCGGACGGCGCGATCTGCCTCGATCCGGCGACGATCCAGCAGGCGCTCGGCGAGGCGTCGCAGGCGCTGCCGTGGGTCGCGTGCTGCGAGTTCGATCCGGAGATGGGCGTGCCGTACGTCGGCATCGACAACTACCGCGCGGCCGGCGACGCGGTGCGCCATCTGCTCGCGCGTGGTCACCGGCGCATCGGCCTGGTCAATTCCGACGTCGACTATCTGTATGCGCGCCAGCGTCAGCAGGGCTACCTCGACGCGTTGAGCGACGCGGGCATTGCGCCGGACCCGCGCTGGCGCATGAATCTGAACTGCCTCGATTACGAGGCGGGCGCGTCGGCCGCGGCGGGGCTGATGCAGGAACCGGACGCGCCGAGCGCGATCTTCGCGGTGTCGGACACGCTCGCGATCGGTGCGATCCACGGCTTGCGCAGCGTCGGCAAGCGCGTGCCCGACGACGTCGCGGTGGCCGGCTTCGACGACATCTCTGTCGCCGCGCAGATCGATCCGCCGCTGACGACGATCGCGCAGCCGATGCGCGAGCTCGGCGAGACCGCCGCGCGTCTGCTGCTGCAACGCCTCGCGAATCCGCAGGCCAACGTGCCAGGCGTGCTGCTGCCGCATCGTCTCGTGATCCGTGGGAGTGCGTGAGCCATGAGCCTTGCGATCCGCTTCGACGACATCCGCAAGGACTTCGGCCCGGTGCGCGTGCTGCACGGCGTGAGCTTCGAGCTCGCGCCCGGCCGCATCTACGGTCTGCTCGGCGAGAACGGCGCGGGCAAATCGACGCTGATGAAAATCCTCGCCGGCTATGAAACGGCAACCTCGGGCAACGTGCTGGTCGATGGCCACGCGCAGCGCTTCGCCGGTTCGCGCGACGCCGAGGCGCAGGGCATCGTGCTGATCCACCAGGAGTTCAACCTCGCCGAGCATCTGACGATCGCGCAGAACATGTATCTCGGCCATGAGAAGCGCCGCGGCTGGTTCGTCGACGACGCCGCGATGCGCAGCGACGCCGCGCGCTATCTCGCCCAGGTCGGGCTCGAGCGCGCGCCGGACACGAAGGTGCGCGAGCTGATCGTCGCGGAAAAGCAGATGGTCGAGATCGCGAAGGCGCTGTCGCGCCGCGCGCGTCTGTTGATCATGGACGAGCCGACCGCGACGCTGACGCCCGCCGAAACCGAACGGCTGTTCGCGCTGATGCTGAAGCTGAAGGCCGATGGCGTGACGATCGTCTATATCTCGCACAAGCTCGATGAAGTCGAGCGCATCACCGACGAAGTGATCGTGATGCGCGACGGCCGCTTCGTCGCGCGCGGTGAAACCACGGGGCTCGCGCGCCAGCAGATGGCGAACCTGATGGTCGGGCGCGACGTGTCCGACATGTTCCCCGACAAGCAGACGGTGCCCGCCGACACGCCGGTCGCGTTGCGTGTGAACGGCCTGACGGTGCCCGACTGGGTCGAGGATCTGAGCTTCGACGTGCGCGCAGGCGAAGTGCTCGGCTTCGCCGGTCTCGTCGGCGCGGGCCGCACCGAGGCGTTCGAGGCGATCATCGGCTTGCGCAAACGCGCGGGCGGCACGATCGAAATCGCCGGCCGGGCAGTCGATCTGAAAAACCCGCGCGACGCGATGCGCCACGGTCTCACGTATCTGAGCGAGGACCGCAAGGGCAAAGGCCTGCACGTCAACATGAGCCTGCAGGACAACGTCACGCTGATGACGCTCGAACGCTACGCGCATCCGCTGCTCGACCTGAAAGCGGGGCGCGCGGCGTTGCAGAAGGCCGTCGGCGAATTCGGCATCCGCACCGGCGACCTGTCGAGCCGCGCGCGCATGCTGTCCGGCGGCAACCAGCAGAAGCTCGCGCTCGCGAAGTTCCTGCAGCCCGACCCGAACGTGATCGTGCTCGACGAACCGACGCGCGGCGTCGACGTCGGCGCGAAACGTGACATCTACTTCCTGATTCATCGTCTCGCCGCGCAGGGCCGCGCGGTGATCGTCATTTCATCCGAACTGATCGAGCTGATCGGCTTGTGCCATCGCGTCGCCGTGATGCGCGCGGGACACCTGCAAGCGACGCTGACGCTCGAGCATCTGACCGAAGAGGAGTTGATCGCTCATGCGACCGGCACCCACTGAAGCCGTGCAATCACGGCGCGCGCTGCGCGTCGCGCAGCGGCTCTACACGCTCGGGCCGCTCGCCGGGCTGATCGTGCTGTGCATCGTCGGCACGCTGCTCAATCGCGACTTTGCGACACTCGACAATCTGATGAACGTGCTCACGCGCACGTCGTTCATCGGCATCATCGCGGTCGGCATGACCTTCGTGATCATCTCGGGCGGCATCGATCTGTCGGTCGGCTCGATGGCCGCGTTGATCGCAGGCATCATGATATGGCTGATGAACGGGCTCGCGGCCGGTGCTACCGGTCATGCGCTGCCGCCGTTGCTGATCGTGACGATCGGCATCGTCGCGGCATTCGTGCTCGGCGCGCTGTTCGGCTGCGCGCATGGGCTGCTGATCACCAAAGGGCGCATCGAGCCCTTCATCGTCACGCTCGGCACGCTGGGGATATTTCGCGCGGTGCTCACATGGCTCGCCGATGGCGGCGCGCTGACGCTCAATGATTCTCTCTCCAATCTGTATGGTCCCGTCTATTACGCGAGCCTGTTCGGTGTGCCGGTGCCGATCTGGGTATTTCTCGTGGTCGCGGCGGGCGGCGCGCTGATCCTGAATCGCACCGCGTTCGGCCGGCACGTGCAGGCGATCGGTTCGAACGAACAGGTCGCGCGTTATGCGGCGATTCGCGTCGATACGGTCAAGATCGTCACCTATGTGCTGCTCGGGGTCTGCGTGGGCGTGGCTACCGTGCTTTACGTGCCGCGCCTCGGCTCCGCCACGCCGACCACGGGCCTGTTGTGGGAACTCGAAGCAATCGCGTCGGTGGTGGTCGGCGGCACCGCGCTGAAGGGCGGCGAGGGACGCGTGATCGGCACCGTGATCGGCGCGATCCTGTTGTCGGTGATCGCGAATATCCTGAACCTGACCAGCATCATCAGCGTGTATCTGAACGCGGCGGTGCAGGGCGTCGTGATTATCTTCGTCGCGTTCGTGCAGCGCGGGCGGCGGTAGACGTGCGTTTCAAGCAGGTGTAGCAAGGCAGGCGCGGTAAACCAACGGCAGGTCCGAAAAATCGGGGCGAGCGAACGCCTCTTGACTGGAGACACACACCATGAAGCAAGTCATTCGAGCGATCGGCGCCGGCGTGCTGGCGTTGGGGATGCTGGGCACGAGCGGCGCGGCGCGCGCCGACGACAAGGTCACGCTGGGCGTCGCGATTCCGACGGCCGATCACGGCTTTACCGGCGGCATCGTCTGGTGGGCGAACAAGGCGAAGGAGGATCTCGAGAAGGCGCATCCCGATCTGAAAGTGATCGTGAAGACCGCGGCCAATGCGCCCGAGCAGGCGAACCAGTTGCAGGATCTCGTGACGGTCAACAAGATCAACGCGCTCGTGATCTTCCCGTACGAATCGGCGACGCTGACCCAGCCGGTCGAGCAGGTGAAGCGTAAAGGCGTGTACGTGACGGTGGTCGATCGCGGCCTGACGAACACCAGTGCGCAGGATGCCTACGTGGCCGGCGACAACACCGCGTTCGGCAAGATTCCCGCCGAGTATCTGGCGAAGGCGCTCGACGGCAAGGGCAACATCGTCGCGCTGCGCGGCATTCCGACCACGCTCGACAACGAGCGCTGGACCGCCTTCACCGGCGTGCTGAAGAACTACCCGGACATCAAGATTCTCGACGCGAAGTACGCGAACTGGAATCGCGACGACGCGTTCAAGGTGATGCAGGACTACCTGACGCGCTTCAAGCACATCGACGCCGTGTGGGCCGCCGATGACGACATGGCGGTCGGCGTGCTGAAGGCGATCGATCAGGCCAAGCGCAACGACATCAAGATCGTGTTCGGCGGTGCGGGCTCGAAGGGCATGGTGAAGAACGTGATGGACGGCGCGCCGATGATCAAGGCCGACGTGTCGTACTCGCCGAAATTCATCTATGACGCGATCAAGCTGACGGCCGAAGCGCGGCTCAAGGGCGACAAGCTGCCGCCGACGACGATCATTCCGTCGGTGCTGATCACGAAGGAAAACGCCCAGCAGTTCTATTTCCCCGACTCGCCGTTCTGAGCGGCGCTCGGAGCATCGTCTAACGCGCGCGGGCCCGGCCCGCGCGCAACGTTCGAGGAACCGTACGATGAAAACCATCAAAGGGCCAGCGATTTTTCTCGCGCAATTCATGGGCGACGACGTGCCGTTCGACAACCTCGCGCATCTCGCCGAATGGGCCGCGGGTCTCGGCTTCAAGGGCATCCAGGTGCCGTGCGACCCGCGCCTGATCGATCTCGACAAGGCAGCGACGAGCGACGCGTACTGCGACGAACTGCGCGAGACCGTCGACAACGCGGGCGTCGCGATCACCGAACTATCGACGCATCTGCAGGGCCAACTGGTCGCCGTGCATCCGGCTTACGACACGCTGTTCGACGGCTTCGCCGCGCCGCATGTGCGCGGCAATCCGGCGGCGCGCACCGAGTGGGCGATCGCGCAGATGAAGCTCGCGGCGCAGGCGTCGCGTCGCTTGGGCCTGAGTACGCACGTGTCGTTTTCGGGCGCGCTCGCGTGGCCCTATATCTACCCGTGGCCGCAGCGGCCGGCCGGTCTCGTCGAGGCCGCGTTCGACGAACTCGCGCGCCGCTGGACGCCGATTCTCGATGCGTTCGACGCGGCGGGCGTCGACGTCTGCTACGAACTGCATCCGGGCGAAGACCTGCACGACGGCGTGACGTTCGAGCGCTTTCTCGCGGCGGTCAATCAGCATCCGCGCGCGAACATCCTGTACGACCCGAGCCATTTCGTGCTGCAGCAACTCGACTATCTCGCGTTCATCGATATCTACCACGAGCGCATCAAGGCGTTTCATGTGAAGGACGCGGAGTTCCGTCCCACCGGCAAGCAGGGCGTGTACGGCGGGTATAGCGGCTGGGTCGAACGCGCGGGGCGCTTTCGTTCGCTCGGCGATGGGCAGATCGACTTCGGCGCGATCTTCTCGAAGATGGCGCAGTTCGATTTTCCGGGCTGGGCTGTGCTCGAATGGGAATGCGCGTTGAAGCATCCTCACGACGGCGCGCACGAAGGCGCGGAGTTCATTCGCCGGCACATCATCCGCGTGGCCGAGCGAGCATTCGATGACTTCGCGGGCAGCGGTGTCGATACCGCGCAGTTGAAGAGCGTGCTGGGCATCTGACATGGGAGCGCAAACGATGCAGCGAAGAAGGCTCAGGCTGGGCATGGTCGGCGGCGGGCAGGGCGCATTCATCGGCGCCGTGCATCGGATCGCCGCGCGGCTCGACGATCGTTTCGAACTGGTGGCGGGCGCGCTGTCGTCCGATCCCGAGCGCGCGCGGGCGAGCGCCGTCGAAGCGGGTATCGCGCGCAGCTACGCGGACTGGCGCGAGATGGCGCGCGCCGAGGCCGCGCGCGACGACGGCATCGACGCGGTCGCGATCGTTACGCCGAATCATCTGCATGCGCCGGTCGCGACGGCGTTTCTCGAAGCGGGCATCCACGTGATCTGCGACAAGCCGCTGGCGGTTTCGCTCGCCGAAGGCGAAGCGCTCGCGAAGCTCGCGCAGTCGACCGGGCGCCTGTTTGCGCTGACCCATACCTATTCGGGCTACCCGCTGGTGCGGCATGCGCGCGAGCTGGTCGAAGGTGGCGAGCTGGGCGAGATACGCGTCGTGCAGGTCGAATACGCGCAGGACTGGCTCGCCGAGCCGCTCGAAACGGGCGGCGCGAACAAGCAGGCGGGCTGGCGCACCGATCCGGCGTTGGCGGGGCCGGCCGGGTGCCTCGGCGATATCGGCACGCACGCCTATCAGCTGGCTGCCTTCGTGACGGGGGCGATGCCGCGCGCGCTATCGGCCGAGCTGCACACGTTCGTGCCGGGGCGTCGTATCGACGATCACGTGCAGGCGATGCTGCGTTATGCGAACGGCGCGCGCGGCATGTTGTGGGCGAGCCAGGTGGCGAGCGGCGCGGAAAACGCGCTGCGCTTGCGCGTGTATGGCACGAAGGCGGGACTCGCGTTCGATCAGGAGGAGCCGAACGCGTTGTGGTTCACGCCACTGGGCGGCGCTGCCGAACGATTGACGCGCGCGCGAGTGAAAAGCCCGGTTGCCGCGCATGCGACGCGCGTGCCGGCCGGGCATCCGGAAGGCTATCTGGAAGCGTTCGCGCAGTTGTACAAGGATGCGGCGTTGCAGATCGATGCATTGAACGAAGGTCGCGCACCGCCGGCGGAAAGCCTGTTGTTGACGACGGTCGATGATGGCGTCGACGGTTTGCGGTTTATCGACGCGGTACTGAAAAGCAGTGCGGCGGATGGACGGTGGGTGGAGATCGAAGGGGCGTAGAGCGTTGCAACCAAGCGCAAGGTCGGCGATGCCGCAGCGTCAACCGCCCTTGCTTTTCTTGATCTGCGCTTCGAACGCGATATCGAGCTTGCTGGCCTTGCGCGGTTTCTGCGGGCCGTAGGCGTCGACGAACTTGACGAAGTCGTCGAGCGTCAGTGGGTCGGATACTTTGTTGTCGACGCCGCTCGATTTGTCGACCAGATAGAACAGGCCGCCGGATAGACTGATCGCGGCGAAGCGCGGGTTGCCGGTGCGCGTTTTCAGGCGCTCGACGGCGTGGATGGCTCGGGTGGTGCGCATGATGGGGACTGCGGCCGCTGATCGAAGAGAGAGCGTTACTTTAACAATTTTGCTGACGGTGTGCGGTTGGCACCCACGCACGACAACACCCGATGAGCCTCGACCCGCTCAGCGACGGCAAGATCATCGATAGCTGGCAGCGCGACGCGTCGCCGTGGACGAATGCGGTGCGCGCGGGTGAGATCGACAGCCGCCGACTGGTCACCGATCAGGCCGTGCTCGACGCGGTCCTCGCTTGCGACCCGGCCACGGTCCTCGACCTGGGCTGTGGAGAAGGGTGGCAAGTGCCTTTGCATCCGCGAACCGGCAAACCGGCGTCGGTGATTTTCCGCGCGCGGGCGACCGGCTAGCCGGCCGCCCAAGCTACCGCGTCTAACGCAGATGTCCGAAACGGAGGCATTGCATGCAAGCATTGGTCGATCGTCCTGGCACGCTGTTCGTGATACTGCTGGTCGCTTTCATCGGCGCGATCACTTTTGGCGCATTGGCGCTTCGACGCGTTTTCGCACTGAAGAGCGAGGAGCGCGAAGATTTCACGATCGTGGAGACGTCGACGTTGACGTTGCTCGCGCTGCTGATCGGCTTCAATCTGTCGATGGCGGTCAACCGCTACGACCAGCGCAAGAACCTGGAAGAAAACGAAGCGAACGCGATCGGCACCGAGTACGTCCGGGCCGATGTGGTCGCGCCGCCCGTCAGCGCGCAGCTCAAGGCTGAATTGACGCATTACGCGCAATTGAGGCTCGCCCATTTTCAAACACGAGACGCGCAGGAAATCGCTCGCATCGAGGCAGACACAGCGAAGTCTCAGGCCGCGCTGTGGCGCCTGGCGGCACAGGTCGCGAAGGATCAGCCGACGCCGATCGGCGCCGTCGTGATGACCGGCATGAACGATGTCCTCAACTCGCAGGACTATTCCGAGGCGGCGCTGTTGAACCGGATTCCGCTGGGCGCGTGGACGCTGATGATCCTGATCGGGTTATTTGCGTGCGTCGTGCAGGGTTATGGAGCGAGAGGCAGCGTTCGACGAGGCATCCTGATCATCGTGCTGCCCGTCACGGTTGCGCTGTCGCTGACGCTGATCGCGGACATCGACAGTCCGCGAGGTGGGATCATTCATATCGAGCCGCAAAATCTCACACGGCTGCTGAGGTCGCTGGGCCAATGACGCCGCCCGAGCTTATTCGCTCAACTCGCGATGCAACGCCCGATACTCCTGGGAAAGCTTATGCCCAGGATCGAGATGAATGACCGGCGTCGCCAGCTGATGCGACTCACGGATCTTCACCGACGATGACAAGCGCGACCCCAGCACCGGCAAGCCTTCACCGATCAGTTCGTCGACGAGCTTCTGCGGCAGGCTCGCGCGCGGCTGGAACTGGTTGATGACGATGCCTTCCACCTGCAGCGCGTCGTTGTGATCCTGCTGGATCTCCTTGACGTTTTCGAGCAGCGTGTAGAGCGCGCGACGCGAGAAGTCGTCGCAGTCGAACGGAATCAGACAACGCTCGACCGCGATCAGCGCCGAGCGCGTATAGAAGTTCAGCGCGGGCGGCGTGTCGATGTAAATCGCGTCGTAGATGTCGAGCTCGTTCAGCGCGTCGCGCAGCTTGTAGATCTTGTAGCGCGATTCGAGCTTGCCGTGCAGCGTGTCGAGGTCGGAATGCGCGGGCATCACGTCGAGATTCTCGAAGCGCGTCGGATGGATGAACGAGGTCGCTTCGACGGGCTTGAAGCTGAAGCCGAGCGCGGTTTCGAAGAAGCCTGCGACAGTGGGGTGGACTTCGCTCGCCTGCGGGCCGAGCAGATACTGGGTCGAATTCGCCTGGGCATCGAGGTCGATCACCAGCGTGCGCAGCCCCTCGCTCGCGCTGATGGCCGCCAGGTTGCAGACGATGGTCGATTTGCCTACGCCACCTTTCTGATTGAATACAACGCGCCGCATGGTCTCCCCTCGAACGGAAGCAGTTACAAAGGGCCCAGCATACCTGAGTCGCGTGACGGCGCTGATTTTGTAGGGTTGTTCGGGACCGTTCGACGTGTTACCGCGCGGCCGCATCCACGAGGGCGGCCACACCGCTCACCGGCTTCATCAAGTCGTCCGGCAGGCCATGACGCTCGCGAAGATAGGCCGTCGAGTTGAACGATAACCACGCACGGCCGTCCGCGTCTTCCCACACGAGCACCTTCAGGGGAAGATCGAGCGCGGCGGTCGGCGCCAGTTGCATCAACGGCGTGCCGGCTTTGGGATTGCCGAAGATCAGGAGCCGGCTGAACGGCATCGCCAGTCCCGCGCGCTCAGCGTCGCCGCTGAAATCGATGCACGCGAAAACCGTCAGGCCGCGCTCCAGAATCAGGGTTTGCAGGCGCTCGGCGGTCGCGCTGCCCGCGTGGGCGCTTGGAACCGTGACGATGCCAGTGCTGGCGTTCTCTGCGATCGAAGCGGTGGCCATCTTGCCTCCCGTGCGTCAACGGTGACGCGAACTCCATGCAGTGTAGGCGTTCGCTGTCGCGGTGTGGCCGATCGTGCCGAGGCGCCGGGAGGGCAGTTCTACCGGAAGGCGGAGCGTCATCGACGCCCCGCTGCCAGATTACTGGCTCAGATAAACGAACTTGCCATTCTTGATGGTGCCCATCACGCTCGCGCGCTGGTCGAGGCCGACGTGATCCTTCGGGCTCGTATTGACGACTCCGTTCGGCACGACCAGCTCATGCGCGTGCTCGAGTTCGTCGCGCAACGCGACGCGAAACGCCGGCGTGCCGGGCTGCGCGGTCTTCAACGCACGCGCGACGGCGTCCTGCAGGCGCGGGTACACGCCGGCCGCGTCGCCCGCGAACTGCGTGACGCTGCCGGGGCCATACTTCGCCTCGTACGCGTCGACGAACGCGAGCGCCGCCTTCTTCGACGGATGATCGGCCGGCAGCGTGCGCGCGACGACGACCGGCTGCGTCGGGAACAGCGTGCCTTCCACGTCTTTGCCGCCGAGCTTGATGAACTCCGGCGTCGCGATGCCGTGCGTCTGATAGATCGGCCCCTTGTAGCCGCGCTCGATCAGCGTGCGCTGCGGCAGCACCGTCGGCGTGCCCGCGCCGGCGATCAGGATCGCGTCGGGCTTCGCGGCCATCAGCTTCAGGATCTGGCCGGTCACGCTCGCGTCGGTGCGGTTGTAGCGCTCGGTCGCGACCAGCTGGATATGACGCGGCGCCGCGAACTTGCTGAACTCGTTGAGCCAGCTTTCGCCGTAGCCGTCCGCGAAACCGATGAAGCCGACCGTTTTCACGTTGTGATTCGACATGTAGCGCGTCATCACGTCGGCCATCGCGCTGTCGGTCTGCGCCATCTTGTAGGCCCACACCTTCTTGCCTTCCTGCGGCTCGACGACGCTCGCCGAGCCGATCAGCGTGATCATCGGCGTCTGGCTGTCGGCGACCGGATCGAGCGCGGCCATCGCGGCCGGCGTGATGTTCGGGCCGACGACGACGTCGACGTGGTCCTCGTTGATCAGCTTGCGGATGTTGCGCACCGCGTTGCCGGGGTCGGATGCGTCGTCGAGGAAGATGTAGTCGGCTTTCTGGCCGGCGATCGTCTGCGGCCACATCAGCATCGCGTTCTTGCTGGTGATGCCGATCACGGCGGCCGGCCCGGTATTCGACAGATCGATGCCGACTTTCAGGTCGGCGTGCGCCGCGCCGGCGACGAGCAGCGCCGCGGCCGCGAGGCCGCGCAGGGTGTTGCGTACTTTATTGTTATGCAACTTCATCAGAAGTGTCTCCGTAGCGAGAGAGCGGTATGGAAGCGATAGGGAAGCGGTTCAAAGCTCATAGGTTTCGTGTTCGCCCTTCAGCGCCTGCTCGATCAGCTTGCGGTTCAGGCTCGGCGACAGCAGCTCGACGAGTGTGTAGACGTAGCTGCGCAGATACGCGCCCTGTTTCAGCGCGACGCGCGTCACGTTGCTGCCGAACAGATGGCCGACCGGCATCGCGCGCAAATGGCGGTCGCGCTCGCCGTTGAACGCGATGTCGGCCATGATGCCGACGCCGAGGCCCAGCTCGACGTAGGTCTTGATCACGTCGGCGTCGATCGCCTCGAGCACGATGTCCGGATGCAGCCCGCGCAGGCGGAACGCCTCGTTGATCTTGGTGCGGCCGGCGAACGCGTTGTCGTACGTAATCAGCGGGTACTGGGTCAGGTCGTCGAGCGACAGCAGCTTGCGGTCGAGCAGCGGATGGTCCGGCTGCATCACCGCGACGTGGTGCCACTGGAAGCAGGGCAGCGACACCAGATCCTTGTAGTTCGAGATCGCCTCGGTCGCGATCGCGAGGTCGGCCTGGTCGTGCAGCACCATCTCGGCGACCTGGGTCGGGCTGCCTTGCAGAATCGAAAGGTGGACCTTCGGGAAGCGCTTCTTGAACTCGGCGATAGCCGCCGGCAGCGAGTAACGCGCCTGCGTGTGGGTCGCGGCGATCGTCAGGTTGCCCTGATCCTGCGCCGCGTAGTCCTTGCCGACCCGCTTCAGGCTTTCGACTTCCTGCAGGATTTTCTCGATCGATTGCAATATGATGCGGCCCGGCTCGGTCAGCGAGCGCACGCGCTTGCCGTGGCGGGTGAAGATTTCGACGCCGAGTTCGTCCTCCAGCTCGATGATCGCCTTCGAGACTCCCGGCTGGCTCGTAAACAGCGCCTTGGCCGCTTCGGTGAGGTTGAAGTTCTGCCGCACAGCCTCGCGGACGAAGCGGAATTGGTGCAGGTTCATATATAACCTCGCCGCATATAAAAAGAATTTTTTAGTCGTTTGAAATATAAGGCGAGTTTATTACGATCTGTCCATCTTTTTCAATATGGATATCTGTATTTGTTATAAGCAAATGAGCGATGGGTCTAAACGCCTGCTTGCCACAGCTGACAAACACGGATATTCGAGCCGCAGCGGAACCGGAGCGCCGGCCGCCGGACCGTCGTGCGTCACGCAAGTTTCGAAAAAAATTGGGGTCCCCGAATGTACCAATACGATCAGTACGACCAGACCATCGTCGATGAACGGGTCGCGCAGTACGCCGATCAGGTTCGCCGCCGCTTGTCGGGCGAATTGAGCGAAGAGGAGTTCCGTCCGCTGCGCCTGCAGAACGGCCTGTACTACCAGCGCCACGCGTACATGCACCGCATCGCGATCCCGTACGGCAACCTGCGCAGCGACCAGATGCGCGTGCTTGCTCAGATCGCGCGCGAACACGACCGCGGCTACGGCCATTTCTCGACCCGCTCGAACATCCAGTACAACTGGATCAAGCTAGAAGAAACGCCGGAAATCCTGCGCAAGCTCGCCGCCGTGCAGATGCACGGCATTCAGACCTCGGGCAACTGCATCCGCAACATCACCGCCGATCAATTCGCCGGCGTCGCGCCCGACGAAGTCGTCGATCCGCGTCCGTGGGCCGAAATCCTGCGTCAATGGTCGACGTTCCACCCGGAATTCGCATGGCTGCCGCGTAAGTTCAAGATCGCCGTGTCCGGTTCGAAGGAAGACCGCGCGGCCGTGCAGATCCACGACATGGGCGTGTATCTGAAGAAGAACGAGCAAGGCGAACTGGTGGTCGACATTCTGGCAGGCGGCGGTCTCGGCCGTACGCCGATCGTCGGCGCGATCATCCGCCGCGATCTGCCGTGGCAGCATCTGTTGACCTACGCCGAAGCCGTGCTGCGTGTGTACAACCGCTACGGCCGCCGCGACAACATGTACAAGGCGCGGATCAAGATTCTGGTGAAGGCGCTGTCGCCGGAGAAATTCTCCGCGCAGGTCGAGGAAGAGTGGCAGCACCTGAAGGACGGCCCGTCGACGCTGACGCAAGCGGAAGTCGATCGCGTGTCGCAGTACTTCGCGCCGCCCGCTTACGACAAGCTGCCGGACACCGATACGTCGTTCGAAAAGCATCTGCTGGAAAACCGCGCGTTCGCGCGCTGGGTCGAGCGCAACGTGCGTCCGCACAAGGTCGCGGGCTATGCGTCGGTCACGCTGTCGCTGAAGCCGACCACGGTCGCGCCGGGCGATGCGACCGACGTGCAGATGGAAGCGGTCGCCGACTGGGCCGACGAGTACTCGTTCGGCCAGCTCCGCGTGTCGCACGAACAGAACCTGATTCTCGCCGACGTGAAGAAGCGCGACCTGTTCGCGCTGTGGGAAAAGGCCAAGGCGCAGGGTTTCGCGACGCCGAACATCGGCTTGTTGACCGACATCATCTCGTGCCCGGGCGGTGACTTCTGCTCGCTCGCGAATGCGAAGTCGATCCCGATCGCGCTCGCGATTCAGGAACGCTTCAACGATCTGGACTACGTGTACGACCTCGGCGACGTGTCGCTGAACATCTCGGGCTGCATCAACGCGTGCGGTCACCATCACGTCGGCAACATCGGCATTCTGGGCGTCGACAAGGACGGCTCCGAGTGGTACCAGGTGACGCTCGGCGGCGAGCAGGGTACGGGCGCGACCGGCGCTCATCTTGGCCGCGTGATCGGCCCGTCGTTCTCGGCCGAGGAAATGCCCGACGTGATAACCAAGGTGATCGATACGTTCGTGGACAACCGCCAGGAAGGCGAGCGTTTCATCGATACCTACACCCGCATCGGCATCACGCCGTTCAAGGAGCGCGTGTACGCCGCGCGTCAACCGGCACACGCGTAACCGCGAAAAGGATACTGAACAGATGGCTTCTATCATCAAGAACCGAGACATCGTCAACGACGACTGGAGCGTCGTGCGTGCCGCGGAAGACGGCGCTTTGCCGACGGTGAGCGAACTGCCGGCCGGCAAGGTCATCGTGCCGCTGGTGCTGTGGCAGGCCGAGCGTGAAGCGCTGGTCGCCGCGCGCGGCGCCACCGAAATCGGCGTGTGGCTCGCGCCGGATAGCGAACCGGCGGACATCGCCGGCGACTTCGACAAGCTCGCGCTGATCGCCGTGGATTTCCCGGTGTTCCGCGACGGCCGCGGCTACAGCATCGGCCGTCTGCTGCGCGAGCGCTATGGCTACAAGGGCGAACTGCGCGCGATCGGCGACGTGCTGCGCGACCAGGTCAGGTTGATGTTCCGCTGCGGCTTCGACGCGTTCGCGGTGCGCGCTGACAAGGACATCAACGACGCGCTGAAGGCGTTCGACGACTTCACCGTGCAGTACCAGGGCGCCGTCGATGACCCGTCGCCGCTGTTCCGCCGCCGTGCCGCACAGGCTGGCGTCGACAAGGTGCCGGCATGAGCACCGCTCAATCGTTGAGCCCGGAGCTGGCGGCGAAGGCCGATCGACTCGACGCGCTGCTCGATTCGATCGCCGCGCGTCACGCGAACGTGAAGCTCGCGAGCAGCCTCGCCGCCGAAGACATGCTGCTCACGCACGCAATCCTGTCGCGCGGCGTGAAGATCGGCATCTTCTCGCTGAACACGGGCCGTTTGCATGCGGAAACGCTCGGCATGCTCGATCGCGTGAAAGAGCGCTACGGTTACGACATCGAGCAGTTTCATCCGCAGACGGCTGCGGTCGAGCAGTACGTGGGCGAACATGGCCTGAACGCGTTCTATGAAAGCGTCGAACTGCGCAAGCGCTGCTGCGAGATCCGCAAGGTCGAGCCGCTCAATCGCGCGCTTGCCGACGTCAGCGCCTGGGTGACCGGGCAGCGCCGCGAGCAGTCGGTCACGCGTGCCGAGCTGCACGAGGAAGAGCACGACGGCGCGCGCAACATCGCCAAGTTCAACCCGCTCGCGGACTGGACCGAAGCCGAAGTCTGGGATTATCTTAAGGCGTTCGATGTGCCGGTCAATCCGCTGCATGCGCGCGGTTATCCGAGCATCGGCTGCGAGCCGTGTACGCGTGCGATCCGCCCCGGCGAAGACAGCCGGGCGGGGCGCTGGTGGTGGGAGTCGCGCGATACGAAGGAATGCGGCTTGCATATCACGGCGATTACCCCGATCGCGGTCGAGCGCAACGAAAACGCGCCGGCCTGACCGCAGCGCCCCGAGCTCGCACTCGACCGCCGCCGAAACCGATTTGAATACTTCCGCCCGCATGCATGCGCTTGCCGGCGAACCAACGAAGGACCCGCTATGAGCACCACGCTCGATTCCGCTGTCAACGCTCCGCTTGCCAACACGGTCAACCGGATGGATCACCTCGATTGGCTCGAAGCCGAGTCGATTCACATCCTGCGCGAACTGGTCGCCGAGTGCAGCAAGCCGGCGCTGCTGTTTTCGGGCGGCAAGGATTCCGTCGTGGTGCTCGCGCTTGCACTGAAGGCGTTCGGCCTCGGCGCGAACCGCAAGACGCAGCTGCCGTTCCCGCTCGTGCATATCGACACCGGTCATAACTACGACGAAGTGATCGACTTCCGCGATCGTCGCGCGCAAGAAATCGGCGCCGAACTGGTGGTCGGTCACGTTGAGGATTCGATCAAGCGCGGCACCGTGCGTCTGCGTCGCGAAACGGATTCGCGCAATGCCGCGCAAGCGGTCACGCTGCTCGAAACCATCGAGCAATACGGCTACACCGCGATGATCGGCGGTGCGCGCCGCGACGAAGAAAAGGCTCGCGCGAAAGAGCGCATCTTCTCGTTCCGCGACGAATTCGGCCAGTGGGACCCGAAGGCGCAGCGCCCGGAATTGTGGAGCCTCTACAACGCGCGTCTGCACAACGGCGAACATATGCGCGTGTTCCCGATTTCGAACTGGACCGAACTCGACGTGTGGCAGTACATCGCGCGTGAACAGCTCGAACTGCCGTCGATCTACTACGCGCACCAGCGCGAGATCGTGCGCCGCAACGGCCTGCTGGTGCCGGTCACGCCGCTCACGCCGATGCGCGAAGGCGAGACGAGCGAACAGGCACTGGTGCGTTTCCGCACGGTCGGCGACATCAGTTGCACGTGCCCGGTCGAAAGCGACGCGGACGACATCGAGAAGATCATCGCCGAGACCGCCGTTACCGAAATCACGGAACGCGGCGCGACGCGGATGGACGATCAGGTCTCTGAAGCTGCGATGGAACAACGCAAGAAGCAAGGCTATTTCTAAGCACACGACGAGGGCAATGCAATCATGAGCAGTATTCATCAACCAGAAGACCTCGGCGTGCTGCGTTTCATCACCGCGGGCAGCGTCGACGACGGCAAGAGCACGCTGATCGGCCGCCTGCTGTACGACAGCAAGGCTGTATTGAGCGACCAGCTGTCGGCGCTGTCGCGCGCGAAGAACAAGCGCACCGTCGGCGACGAAATCGATCTGTCGCTGCTGACCGACGGCCTCGAAGCCGAGCGCGAGCAGGGCATCACGATCGACGTCGCGTACCGCTACTTCGCGACCGCCAAGCGCAAGTTCATCATCGCCGATACGCCGGGCCACGAGCAGTACACGCGCAACATGGTGACGGGCGCGTCGACCGCGCATGCGGCGATCATCCTCGTCGACGCGACGCGCGTGACGTTCGAGAACGGCGTCGCGCAACTGCTGCCGCAAACCAAGCGTCATAGCGCGATCGTCAAGCTGCTCGGTCTGCAGCACGTGATCGTCGCGATCAACAAGATGGACCTCGTCGACTACAGCGAAGCGCGCTTCAACGAGATCCGCGACGCGTACGTCGAGCTCGCGCGTCACCTCGGTCTGCAGGATGTGCGCTTCGTGCCGGTGTCGGCGCTGAAGGGCGACAACATCGTCACCGCGAGCGAGCGAATGCCGTGGTACGCGGGCCAACCGCTGCTCGACGTGCTCGAAGCGCTGCCGGTCGAAACCGCTAGTGGCGAGGCGCTGCGCTTCCCGGTGCAGTGGGTCGCGCGTCAGGACGGTAGCCAGGCCGACGATTTCCGCGGCTACATGGGCCGCGTCGAATCGGGCGAAGTGAAGCTGGGCGACACGATCGTCGTGCTGCCGGCCAATCGCGAAGCGACCGTGGCCGAGATCATCGCGCCGGTGGTCGGCGGTACCGCGCAGGTGGACCGCGCGTTCGCCGGTCAGACGGTGACGATCCGTCTCGCCGAAGACGTCGACGTGTCGCGCGGCGACACCTTCGTGCTGCGCGCAGCGGCGCCGGAACCGGCGAAGAAGCTCGAAGCGGACCTGTGCTGGTTCGACGACACGCCGCTGTCGACGCAGCGCAAGTATCTGCTGAAGCAGACCACCAACACGGTGTTCGCGAAGATCGGCGCGATCAAGGAAGTGCTCGACGTGCATACGCTGTCGCAGGCGACCGATCGCAAGGAACTGGCGATGAACGACATCGGTCGTGTCGCGCTGACCTTGCAGAAGCCGCTCGTGTGCGACGCATACGACGCGCATCAGGGCACGGGCGCGTTCGTGCTGATCGACGAGGCGACGAACCACACCGTCGCGGCCGGCATGATCCGGGCGTTTTCTGCCTGAGCACGGCATCGGCTGGCAGGCAGGCGACGGAAGGGCTACGCAGGCGGCGCAACGCGCCGCCGCGTACGCTCCAACGAACAGGTTGAGGTCAATGGGTAAGGTTTATCTGATCGGCGCGGGACCCGGTGCCGCGGACCTGATTACGGTACGCGGCGCGCGGCTGCTCGGTGCCGCCGACGTGGTGCTGCACGATGCGCTGGTCGAGCCGGCAATGCTCGACTACGCGCCCGCGCGCGCAAAGCGCATTGCGGTCGGCAAGCGCTGCGGCCAGCTATCGACGGCCCAGCAGTTCATCAACAAGCAGATCGTCGATGCGGCTTTGGAGCACGACGTGGTCGTGCGTCTGAAGGGCGGCGATCCGATGCTGTTCGGCCGTGCTGACGAAGAGATGCGCGCGCTCGAAGCCGCGGGCATCGACTATGAAGTCGTGCCGGGCATCACCGCCGCACTCGCGAGCGCGGCCACGCTGAAGCGTTCGCTGACGCTGCGCGGCGTGTCGCGCAGCGTCGCGCTCGCGACGTTCAGCCGCGCGCCCGGTTCCGATGAAATCCGCGAGCAGGTCAACGCCGATTCGCTGGTGTTCTACATGGGCCGCGACAGCGGCGTCGAGATCGCGCAGCAACTGATCGATGCCGGCAAGCCCGCGACCACGCCCGTGGCGATCGTCGAGGCGTGCAGCACGCCGCGCGAACGCATGCTGACGCTGACGCTGGAAGATCTGGCGGCGGGCGTTGCGCAGTGCTGGGTCGATGCGTCGCAGCCGAGCCTGTTGATGATTGGCGAGGCGTTCGCGGCGCGGCAGACCGAGGCGAAGCGCTCGTCGAACGGGATGCTGGTCGCCGCGGCCTGAATGTCCCGGCAGGGCCGGCCCGACAGCGGCGAATCTGAACAAGCAGAACGAAAAAATCAGAGTTGCCGCAAGCAATACTGCGCGAGCGCATCCAGTACCGAATCATCCTCACCGACCGCCACCGCGCAGCGAATCTCGACACCGGGATGCGCGGCGCGGCATTGATCGACGAGCGCGGGCAAATCCTGGCGGACATGTCCGCCTTGGCCGAAGAACACCGGCACCACGGTGATCGCAGCGCAGCCTTGCGTGACGAGTTGCGCGACGGCCGTCGGCAGGTCCGGTTCCATCAGTTCCAGAAAGGCGAGCGTTACCGCCTGAGCTTCGCTCGTCGCCGCGCGCGCGGCGCGCAGCTTGTCGGCGAGCCGCTCGAACGGCTCGCGCCAGCGCGCATCGCGCGCGCCGTGGCCAAACAGTATCAGTCCGTGGATAGCCATCGCGTCAGCTCCTGACGATGCCCCTCAACGCCCTCTGGCGTTGTGAGTTAGTGCCGGTCGACCCACTTCAACCCGACGAGCCCGAGCACCAGGTAGATGAGCCCCGGCGTCGCCGCGGTCAATGGCGCAGGCCACGTATTGAGCGTGCCGATGTGCGAGAACAGCGTGTTGAACAGCTGGAAGCTCATGCCGAGCATGATGCCGCCGAACACCTTCACGCCGACCACGCCCGCGCGCGTATGCAGATACGCGAACGGCAGCGACAGCACCAGCATCACGAACACCGCGAACGGATACAGTACCTTTTTCCACAGCGCGATTTCATAGCGCTGCGTGTCCTGATGGTTTTCGGTCAGATGCTGGATATAGCGGAACAGATTGAACATCGACATCCGGTCCGGCGACACCAGCAGCACCGACAGAATCTGCGGGGTCAGCTCCGAGCGCAGCGAATACTCGGGCAGCGTGACCTGGTTCGCGCGATACACCGGATTGAGCGCATCGGCCGGCGTGCCGGGAACTCGGGCCACGTCGAGCAGTTGCGTGTCGGTCACGCCGGTCAGCAGCCAGTGGCCCGGCGGCTGATACCGGCCGCTCTGCGCGATGCGGATGTTCGACAGACGGAACTTCGAATCGAACTCGTAGATGCGCACGTTGCTGATCGTCGCGTCGGGTCTCAGTTCGCCGACGTTGACGAAGCGCGTGACCTGCTCGCCGTCGGCGCGCTCGGTCAGTGTGTCCTTGACCCACACGCCGGACTGGAAGTTGCTCGACACCGACGAGCCGAGCGCCTCGAGCCGCACGCGCTCCGACAACTGATCCGTGTACGGGCCGACCACTTCGCCGATCAGATAGGTGACGATCACGAGCGGAATGCCGATCTTCAGCAGCGAGCGCAGCGCCCGGTTGGTGGCGAGACCGGACACGCGGAAGATCGTGTATTCGGAGTTCGCCGCCATCTGCGCGAACACGTAGATCGCGCTGATCAGCGCCGCGACCGGAATGATTTCGTAAAAGCGCGACGGCGTTTGCAGCGCGACGCGCAGCACCGCGTACTGAAACTTGTAGTTGCCGTGGCCGACCGAGTTCAGTTCGTTGATCAGGTCGAAGAAGAAGAACAGACCTGAAAATGCAAACAGGATGAACACGAACGTGAGATAGATCTGACGCGCGAAATACCTTTCATAAATGCGCATCGGTCAGGCTCCCTGCGAACGGCTGAACATGGCGCGCGTGAACAGCGGCCGGTTGCGCACCCGCATCCAGAAGATGAACGCGACGATGCCGAGCACGATCACGTGCAGGATCACGAGCCCGATGCCGAACGACATCTTGCCCTGCTCGATCCATGCCTGCACGACGTTCAGCAGATTCGAATAGGTGAGGTAGATCAACACGGCCATCACGAGGTTGATCGTGCGGCTGCGCCGCGGGTTCTGGTGCGCGAGCGGAATCGCGAGCAGCATCAGGTTGATTGCGATCAACGGCAGACCGGCGCGCCACGCGAATTCGGCGAGGTTCTCGTTGGTCGGATTGCGCAGCAGCGTCATCGTCGGCAAGCCGGTGGTGGTCGGTGTATTGACGACCGGCTGGCTCTGGATCTTCACGCCGTAGCGCTCGAACTCCATGATGCGGAAATCGGGGTGGCCGGGCTCGCCGTCGTAGCGGCGGCCGTTTTCCAGCACGACGAAGCGGTCGCCGTTCTTGTGCGTCTCGACGTGGCCGTTCTTCGACACCACGACGTTGACCTTGCCACCCTCGGTGCTCGTCACGAACACGTTTTCCACGTGCCCCTGGTCGGGCGACATCTTCTCGATGAAGAACACGCGGTGCGTGCTCGGCGATTCGCGGAACTGCCCAGGAGCCAGCAGCGAGACTTCGTCGCGCTGCTGGAAGCGCGCGCGGATCAGCTTGCTCTGCTGATTCGACCACGGCCAGCCGACGAACACGAAGAACATGATCAGGATGATGATCGGCGTGGCGAAGATACCGATCGGCTTGATGAATTGCGTGAGACTGACGCCCGAAGATAGCCACACGACCATCTCGGAGTCTTTGTACCAGCGCGTGAGCACGAACAGGATCGACACGAATAGCGTCGCGACGAGCATGATGGCCAGATAGCCGATCACGGTGAGGCCGATCAGGACCAGTACGTCGCGCGGATCGATCTCACCCGAGGCCGCGAAGCCGACGATGCGGATCATCATCGTCGTCAGCACGAGCGTGAGGAGAACCATGAACACGGCGCCAGCCGTGTACGCGAGCTCGCGCTGGAGGGAGCGTTCGAAGATCATTATTGATGACGAGAGGGGGCGCTCACGGCGACGCGGGGGTTCGTTCCCGTCACGCCTCCGGTGCAGCCGCCGCGGGAAAAATAGCGGATAATTGCGGCTTTCATCCTAAGCCCAGATTTTATCCGAGGACAAGCGCGATGGACTTTAGCATAAAAGCCTGTGATTGGACCAAAGGCTCGACGAACGGTTTCCTGACCGGGAAATCCGATTGCATCGTGATCGGTGTGTTCGAGTCGCAAACGCTGTCGGGCGCTGCGCTGGAGATCGACGCGGCCACCAAGGGCCTGCTCACGCGCATCATCAAGGCGGGTGACATGGACGGCAAGGCGGGTACCACGCTGTTCCTGCACGAAGTGTCGGGCATCGGCGCGTCGCGCGTACTGCTCGTCGGCCTCGGCAAACAGGATGCTTTCAGTCAGAAAGCCTACGGCGAGGCGGTCCGTGCGGCATGGCGCGCGCTGCTCGGCACGAAGATCGTGCAGGTCACGTTCACGTTGGCGCAACTGCCGGTGCTCGAACGCACGGCCGACTGGTGCGTGCGCGCCGCGATCCTCGCGCTGCGCGAGCTGACCTACCGCTTCACGCAGATGAAGAGCAAGGCCGACAACACGCCGCGCGCGTTGAAGCGCATCGTGTTCAGCGTCAACACCGGCGACGAGAAGGCCACCAAGCTCGCTGCCAAGCAGGGCGCCGCGCTCGCGAACGGCATGGACCTGACGCGCGACCTCGGCAATCTGCCGAGCAACGTCTGCACGCCGACCTACATTGCGAACACCGCGAAGAAGCTCGCGAAAGACTGGAAGCTGAAGGTCGAGGTGCTCGGCGAGAAGCAGTGCGAAGCGCTGAAAATGGGCTCGTTCCTGTCGGTCACCGCAGGCGCGGTCGAGCCGGCGCAGTTCATCGTGCTGCAGTACCAGGGCGGCGCCGCGAAGGCCGCGCCGGTCGTGCTGGTCGGCAAGGGCGTCACGTTTGACACGGGCGGCATCTCGCTGAAGCCGGGCGAGGGCATGGACGAGATGAAGTACGACATGTGCGGCGCGGGCTCGGTGCTCGGCACGCTGCGCGCGGTCGCCGAGATGGGTCTGAAGATCAACGTGGTCGGCATCATCCCGGCCGTCGAGAACATGCCGTCGGGCACGGCCACCAAGCCGGGCGACATCGTCACCAGCATGAAGGGCCTCACGATCGAGGTGCTGAACACCGACGCCGAGGGCCGTCTGATTCTGTGCGACGCTTTGACCTACGCCGAGCGCTTCAAGCCGGCCGCGGTGATCGACATCGCGACGCTGACGGGCGCCTGCATCATCGCGCTCGGCCATCACAACAGCGGCCTGTTCTCGAAGGACGACGCGCTCGCGGGCGAACTGCTCGACGCGTCGCGTGAAGCGGCCGACCCGGCCTGGCGCCTGCCGCTCGACGACGAGTACCAGGATCAGCTTAAGTCGAATTTCGCGGACGTCGCGAACATTGGCGGACGTCCGGCGGGCAGCGTGACGGCCGCGTGCTTCCTGTCGCGCTTCACCGATTCGTACCCGTGGGCGCATCTGGACATCGCGGGCACCGCGTGGAAGAGCGGCGCGGCGAAGGGCGCGACGGGCCGTCCGGTGCCGCTGCTCGCGCAGTTCCTGATCGACCGCGCCGGCCAATGACGCAGTGCGGTAAGCGCGCACACGGCGCGCGGCAAGCGGGACGGGGCGGCCGATGACCAGAATCGACTTTCACTCGAACGTCGGCGATTCGCTGCTGTACGCGTGCCGCCTCGCGCGCAAGGCATACCTGGCGGGCCAGCCGCTCGTCGTGCTGGCCGAGCCCGCGCGCCTGCGCGCGTTCGACGAGATGCTGTGGACCTTCTCGCCGCTCGACTTCATACCGCACTGCATGGCGGGCACGCCGCTTGCCGCCGATACGCCCGTCGTGCTGGCCACGAATCTCGACGACGTGCCGCATCATCAGGTGCTGCTCAATCTGGGCGCAACGGTACCGGCGCAGTTCGCGCGCTTCGAAAGATTGCTCGAAGTGGTCGGTAACGCACACGAGGAACTCGCTGCGGGCCGCGAGCGCTATCGCTTCTATCGCGATCGCGGCTATGCTTTGAACAACTACAAGCAGGGCGGCTAGTTCGTTCCGCTCTCGCGTCACGGCCGCGAGGAGCGCGGCTGCGGACCGCCAGCCCTGGCTTCGACTCAAAACACGGAGAGCGCACGTGTCCGATCCCCACGACAATTCGATTCCGGTCCTGAGCGAGGTCCTCGTGCCGGGCCACGCGCGCGAGACGCGCGAGGCGTCGGCCGATGCCGCCGCACCCGTGCCCCAGGGCGCCAAACCCGCAGCCCCAGCCGCCGCGCAACCGGCGTCGCGCGAGCCGGGATTGCGCGCCGAGCCCGCGTTCGCGCCGCCGGCCGCGCATCCGGCCGAACCGACGCTTGCGCTCGAGCCCGTGCTCGCGCCGCAGCCAGTGCCCACACCCGAGCAACTGAGTTCGCCGGAGCCGGTTCTCGCGCCCGAGCCGGCGCAGACCGAACTTCACCGGCCGCACGTGGCCGATCACACTCACGCGAAAAAACAGGCGCGGCCGCATCACGGCATTCATGCGCGACATGGGCATGAGGAACTGCATGAAGGCCGGCATGAAGGCCTGCATGAGGACGTGGCCGAGGTGTCGCCCGGCGTGTTCGATCGCACCGAGCCCTTCATACCGCTCGAAGCCGGCGCGACCGTACCGCCGGATCTCGATCATGAGGGCGCGCACGAAGCCGCTCCCGCTCAGCTCCCACTCGACGCCGACGCACTCGCCGCACGTTTGCACGGACGCTTCCAGAGTTTTCTGACAGGCGAAGGGCGCGGCATCATCGAGGCGCGCTGCCGCGATGCAGTGCAGCAGCACGCGAGTCTGCTCGTGAGTCAGATCACGCGCGAGGTCGCGCAGACGCTCGAAGCCGAGATGACCGATTGGGTACGTGAAGCGGTGGAAGAAGAAATCGCGCGGCGCTCGCGTTGACGCCACGGCGACACGAGAGGTCCGTTATTTGAGCGTCAGTACCCAGGCCGCCAGCGTGGCTGCCTGATCCGGCGTCAGCTGCGTGTTCGCGGGCATCGGCACGGTTCCCCATGCGCCGGTGCTGCCATCGAGGATCTTGTGCTTCAGATAGGTCGCGGCGTCGTCGCGTCCCGCATACCGGATCGCAACGTCGTGCAATGCCGGCCCCATGAACGGGCGGTTGACCGAGTGGCAGCTCATGCAGTTCTTCTGCTGGGCGAGCGCGAGGCCGGCTGCTTCGGCACGGACTGCGGGACTCGTGGCGCTCAATGCGGCGGCGAGCGCAACAGAAGCTGCTACGGCTGCGTACGACATCGATTTCATTATGGTCTCCGCCAGTGCAGATGCCCGGCTCGTGGTGCACGCATTATAAGAGCAAAGGGGCGCACGGATTTTCGTGCGCCCCTTGCGTTTTTGCGTAGCGTGGCGGCGGGTTCGTCCCGCGGAGCGGGGCGCGCCGGCTGTAGTAATTAACCCGTGACCGCCCCTCGATTCGCCGGCAGCGCGAGCGCGAAATACTTCGCCATCACGCCGCGTGTGTAGCGCGGTTTCGGCGCCTGCCATGCGGCGCGGCGGCGCTGCAACTCGGCGTCGTCGATGTTCAGCTGCAGCAGCAGCTGGTGCGCGTCGATCGTGATCGAATCGCCTTCCTGCACGAACGCGATCGTGCCGCCGACGAATGCCTCCGGCGCGACGTGCCCGACCACCATGCCCCACGTGCCGCCCGAGAAGCGGCCGTCGGTGATGAGCCCGACCGATTCACCGAGCCCCTTGCCGATGATCGCCGAGGTCGGTGCGAGCATCTCCGGCATGCCGGGGCCGCCCTTCGGGCCCAGATAGCGCAGCACCACGACATCGCCGGCGACGATCTTGTCGGCGAGGATCGCTTCGAGCGCGCTCTGCTCGTCGTCGAATACCCGCGCCGGACCCGTGATGACCGGGTTTTTCAGCCCGGTGATCTTGGCGACCGCGCCGTCTTCGGCGAGATTGCCCTTCAGGATCGCGAGGTGGCCTTCCGCGTACAGTGCCTTATCGATCGGGAAGATCACCTGCTGATCGCCGCGCGGTTTGCTGGGTACGTCCTTCAGCTCCTCGGCGATCGTTCTACCGGTGATCGTCATGCAATCGCCGTGCAGCAGCCCGGCGTCGAGCAGGATCTTCAGCACCTGCGGAATGCCGCCCGCCTTGTGCAGATCGGTGGCGACGTACTGGCCCGAGGGTTTCAGGTTGCAGATCACCGGCACTTTCTTGCGCATGCGCTCGAAGTCCTCGATCGTCCATTCGACCTCGGCCGCGTGCGCGATCGCCAGATAGTGCAGCACCGCGTTGGTCGAGCCGCCGGTCGCCATGATCAAGGCAACCGCGTTTTCGATCGACTTCTTCGTGATGATGTCGCGCGGCTTCAGATCCTTTTTGACCGCTTCGACGAGTACGCGCGCCGATTCGGCGGCCGAGTCGACTTTCTCCTGATCGGGATTGGCCATCGTCGACGAATACAGTAGCGACATGCCGAGCGCCTCGAACGACGAGCTCATCGTATTGGCCGTGTACATGCCGCCGCACGAACCGGTCGACGGACATGCGTTCTTCTCGATGCCCTCGAAATCCTCCTGCGACATGCGGCCCGCCGTGAATTCGCCGACCGCCTCGAACGACGACACGATCGTCAGATCGGTGCCTTTCCAGTTTCCCGGGCGGATCGTGCCGCCATACACGTAGATGCCCGGTACGTTCATGCGCGCGAGGCCGATCATGCCGCCCGGCATGTTCTTGTCGCAGCCGCCGATCACGACCACGCCGTCCATCCATTGCCCCTGCACGCAGGTCTCGATGCAGTCGGCGATCACCTCGCGCGATACCAGCGAGTACTTCATGCCCTCGGTGCCCATCGACATGCCATCCGAGATCGTCGGCGTGCCGAAGGTCTGCGGATTCGCGTCGGCGCGCTTGATCGCGGTGACGGCTGCGTCGGCGAGCCGCTGCAGGCCGGCGTTGCACGGCGTGATCGTCGAGTGGCCATTGGCGACGCCGATCATCGGTTTGTCGAAATCCTCCTTCTGATAGCCGAGCGCGTAGTACATCGAGCGATTCGGTGAACGCGCGATGCCTTGCGTGATGTTCTTAGAACGACGGTTGTAGGCCATGGGGAGCTCCAAGTCTGGCTGTTCTGATCAATGCGCGCGGCGGCGTCCGCGCGCGCATCCGTTCAGTGTAGTTCCGCCAGACCGTGCAAACAGGCGGTTTTGCATGACGCGCGTCGCGTGTATTATTCGCGGCTATTTAGGTCGTAAAATATATTAATCATGCTGCCGACGATTCCCGATCTGCGCCAGTTACGCTATTTCGTCACCGTCGCCGAGGAAAAGCACTTCGGGCGCGCAGCCGCGCGTCTGTCGATGACGCAGCCGCCGCTGTCGCAGGCGATTCGCGCGCTGGAAGAGACGCTCGGCGTCGAGCTGTTCGCGCGCACCAAGCGTTCGGTCGAGCTGACCGCGGTCGGCACCGATCTGCTGCCGGAGGTGCAGCGGCTGCTCGCGGCCGCGGAAGGGTTGAGGCCGCTCGCGCAGAGCCTCGCGCGCGGCGAGGCGGGCGTGCTGTCGCTCGCATTCGTATCGACCGCGGATTACGGCCTGCTGCCGCTCCTGCTGCGCGATTTCGGCGCACGGCATCCGCGCGTGCGGCTCGAGCTGACGGAGGCGACCAGCGACGTGCAGGTCGAGGAACTGGTGGCCGGGCGTATCGACGCGGGCCTGGTCATCGCGCCGCTGCCGTCGCGGCATGCGGCGCAGCTGTCATGGCTGCCGATCGCGCGCGAGCCGCTGGTGATCGCGATGTCGACGGAGATGGCGCAACGCTTGCAAGGCGGCGTGAACAAAACGGGCAAGGGCAAGCCAAATGAAGACCCCGCCGCCGGATGGCTCGATACGCCCGTCAGCCTGCGCGATCTCGGCGACGCGCCGCTCGTGGTCTTCCCAAGACGTCTCGCGCCAGGCTTTTATGACATCATTATGGATTGCTACGGCGTCGCCGGCCTCGCGCCGCGGATCGGCCAGGAGGCGATCCAGATGCAAACCATCGTGAGTCTCGTGTCGGCCGGCATGGGCGTCGCACTGGTGCCGCAATCGTTGCGTAACCTGCGGCGCACGGGCGTCGTATACCGGCCCCTGTCCGAGTCGGTGCCCGCAATCGAAACGGGCCTCGTCTGGCGCACCGACGAGGTCAGCCCGGTGCTGGCGGGCTTCATCGATATCGTGCGCGCGCATGCGGCGAGCGTGGCGTCGCGTGTCTAGATCCCGCTTTTTCTTCCTGTAAAACTGCTTTCGAACCTGAACTGCCCATAACTACACGATGCTCATTCACCCGAATTTCGACCCTGTCGCCATCCATCTGGGGCCGCTCGCCGTGCGCTGGTATGGCTTGATGTACCTCGTCGCGTTCGTCGCTGCGATCGTCGTCGCCCGGCTGCGGCTGCGGCTGCCGTACGTCGCCGCGCAAGGCTGGACCGCGAAGGACATCGACGACATGCTGTTCTTCGGCGTGCTGGGTACGATCCTCGGCGGCCGGCTCGGCTATGTGCTGTTCTACAAGGCCAGCTTCTATTTCGCGCATCCGCTCGACATCTTCAAGGTGTGGGAAGGCGGCATGTCGTTTCACGGCGGCTTTCTCGGCGTCACCATCGCGATGATGCTGTTCGCGTATCAGCGCAAGCGCTCGTGGCTGCAGGTCACCGACTTCGTCGCGCCGATGGTGCCCACGGGCCTCGCGGCGGGGCGGCTCGGCAACTTCATCAACGGCGAGCTGTGGGGCCGCGTGACCGATCCGGCCGCGCCGTGGGCGATGCTGTTCCCCGGCGCCGCGCCCGACGACGCCAGCTGGCTCGCCGCGCATCCGCAACTGGCCGCGCAATGGCATCTGAACGAAGTGTTTGCGCAATATCACATGCTGCCGCGGCATCCGTCCGAGCTGTACGAGATCGCGCTCGAAGGCGTGGCGCTGTTTTTCGTGCTGATCTTCTTCTCGCGCAAGCCAAAGCCGCTCGGCGCGATTTCCGCGATGTTCCTGATCGGCTATGGGCTCGCGCGCTTCACGGTCGAATTCGCGCGCGAGCCGGACGATTTCCTCGGCCTGCTCGCGATGGGGCTGTCGATGGGTCAATGGCTGTCGCTGCCGATGATCCTCGCGGGCATCGGCCTGATGGTGTGGGCGTATCGCCGTGCGCGTCGCGAGCCGGCGCAGGCGGTTGGCGCGAACTGAACCGCGCCCCGGCCGGCGTAGCGAACGCTGCATGAAAAAACGCCACGGCATCGATGGATGCCGTGGCGTTTTCTTTGATGCGCTGGCGTTCGCGCGTGCGCATCACTTCATCTGCACCGACCCCGACACGTTGACCGTCACCGTCGACGTACCGCCTTCGAGCGGCATCGGCGCGCTCTTCGCGTCGGCACCCATCGCGCGTGCGCTCATCATCATCATCGGACGCGGCATCACGCCGCTGTGATTCACGTTGACCTCGCGGATCGAATAGCCGCTAAAGCCGAACGCCTGCGAGGACGCCGCGGCCTGCTCGCGAAACGATTTGATCGCCTCGCCGCTGAGCCGCTGTTCGGCGGCGCGCTGCGCTTCCGGCGACAGCGAGAAACGCACGTTGCCCACCTGCATGATCGATGCCATCTGTCCGGCGAGCTTCGAGGCCGCGGCGAAGTCGCGCGATTCGAGCACGACTTCCGTGCGGCCGCGCCACGCCGAGATGCGTCCGTCGCGGTCCGTCGACGGGAAGATCGAGAACGCGCCCGAGCGCGCGGTCACGCCGGCGACGCCACGCGCTTTCTGCAATGCCGCGTCGGCGCGTTGGTTCAGCGTCGATGTCAAGGCCGACGGCTCGCTCGCTTCCTGCTCGTAAAACAGCGTGATTTCGACTTCGTCCTGCGGGACTTCGGCGCTCGCCTGCGCATTCAGAGACAGCACGCCCGAAGGCTGCGGCATCATGGTCTGCGCGCGAGCGGGCGCCGGGTTCAGCGCGAGCGCCACAGGCGCGCCAAAGGCGAGCGCAAGTGCGAGGGCCCGTGCGGGTTTTGTCGTCATGGCTGGAATCCTTGTTTGAGCAGGTTGTGCACGTTCGACGCGAGCGCCGCGTGATGACGCAATGTGGCGCGCGGTTCGACGGTTGCGCTGGCGAAGGGATCGGGTGCCGTCTAGCGGTTGGTCCGAGCTCGCGCTTTCGTCGTCCGATTAGGCGGGTTTTACCGACGCTTGGTTCCCCAATTAGTGCTTCGCCGCCGCATCGGAAACGATGACCTGGACGCGATCACGACAGTGCCCGCGTCGCGCATTTGCCGTTAAACCAGCTGTTCAGTGATAAAACGCCATTCGGCGTCGGTCACCGGTGTGATCGATAGACGGTTGCCTTTGGCGAGCACGCGCATGTCCTGCAATTCGGCATGCTCGCGTAGTGCGGCAAGCGAAATCAGCGGGATTTTCTTCTTGAACACGACATCGACGAGCATCCAGCGCGGCGTTTCCGGCGACGATTTTGCGTCGTAGTACGGACTCTTTTTATCGAACTGCGTCGGGTCCGGATACGCGGTCGACGAGACTTCCGCGATACCCGCGATGCCGGGCTCCGGACAGCTCGAATGGTAGAAGAGCACGCCGTCGCCGACCTGCATCACGTCGCGCATGAAGTTGCGCGCCTGATAGTTGCGCACGCCGGTCCACGGCAACGTGCGATGCGGTGCGTTGGCGAGGTCGTCGATGCTTGCTTCGTCCGGTTCGGACTTCATCAGCCAGTAGCGCATGAATCGGAGTGAGCGTGTGAGATTGAACGACGCGCGACAATAGCGGGCGCGTGCGGAAAAGCCCCTGAAACAGGCACTCAAACGAAAAAACGACGACCAAAGAAAAACGGCATCGAACCGAAGTCCGATGCCGTTCCAGATAAGGTCCCCGCCTTAGCCGCTAGGCCGGCATCCTGAACCGAGGGTTCAGAATTGGTCGCAGTTAGCAACACTTCGGGTACATCAGACAGAGTGACGCGCACACCCGTGCTACAAATTTCCGCAACCGTGCACATGGCATTGGTTCAAGGAATATATGACCTTGGCGAACCAGGCAGGGAAGCTAAACCGATGAAGCAACAACACCAACCGTTGAACAAGTGACCGGTTCGAAACCGGCCTGCTATTGAGTCAACTACTGCTTACTGCATGTTGTACTGCTCAATCACAGTACCTAGCTGTTCGTTCATTTGCTGCATTGTACGCCGGATTTCTTCAGCAGGAAATGCTTCTCCGTGTCGCACACTGCTTTGCAGCTTAAGCAGTTCCGATGCCAGCGACAGCGCAGCCATCACCGCGATGCGATCGGTGCCGCGCACGTTGCTGCCGCTGCGAATTTTCTTCATCTCGGCGTCGACGCGCGCGACCGCCTCGAGCAGCGCGCCTTCCGTTTCCGGCGAACAGGCGAGACGGTAGGGTACTTCGAGAATCGATACTTCGATCTGCTTGGTGGTCATGCGCTTTCTCCGTGTCGGCTCACGTCGCTTTCCGCTTCCTCGTGTTCGGGCTGGGCGGACTCGAGCAGATCGAGCTGGTTATCCGGTTCGCTGCTCGCGCGTGCGCGCGGCAATTTTTCGAGAATCGCATTCAGGCGCACTTGAGCGTCGTCGATCTTGGCGGACAGCGCGTCGCGTTCGGCTTGCAGTGCGTCGCGCTCGGCACGCAATTGCGAGAGTTCCGCGTGCGTGGCTTGCACTTCGGCACGCGTTTGCGCGAGCTGCTCTTCGAGCGCGATCCGCGCTTCGTTGTGGCGCTGGCTGATCGCAATCAGCTTGCCGATATTCTGGGAGAGTGATTCGAGTTCGGTGAGCATGTGCTGCGTCCTCTAAAGACATCGCATTTTAGCGCGGAATATTACAGGTTCCGACAATTGTCTCGTTTCGAGACGTAACAGCATCGCTTCGTGCAGGTTCGTTGCGAGTTGTATCGTCGACCATAAGATAAAAGGCCGGCAATCCATCGGACAATAACCTGCATTCAACAGAACGGCTTGCGCTCCTAGGGACCTTTCTTGACGCCCCGCGAGGCCGCTCCTACACTTCCCGCACTCTGGTGCCCGCGCGCGCTTTTCGGCGCGCGCAGTTAAACGGGAAGCAGGGCGCGCGCGGTGCCAAAACCGGATGCGCGAACCTGCGCTGCCCCCGCAACGGTAAACGACCGCATGTGATGTGCTCATGCAGGTCGGTCCTAATCGCAAGGTTGGAAGTTCAACCTGCGAGTGTGCCACTGCGCGTCACGCGTGGGAAGGCGGGATCGATGTGTCGTAGCCCGGATACCGGCCAGAAAAGAGGGACGTCCCCGCGAAAACGTTAAACAAGGGGACGCCTCGTGACGCGTCGGCCCGCGGGGAAGCAGGCCGCGCACGCTATCCACAGGAATGTCATCCCATGCTGTCCCCCATCGCCCGCGCGACGCTGCTCGCGTTCGCGAGCCTGCCGCTCGTCGTGCATGCGCAAAGCGCCGAGCCTGTGTCTTCATCGTCCGCTACGGATGCCAGCAGCGCGAACGCCGCAAACATTGCCGACGCGGCCAATTCCACTTCCGCCGATGCGCCGGGCAACGTGCTGTCGCCGATCGTCGTGACCGCACAACGCGGAGCGCAAGCGTTGCGCGACGCGATCCCGCAGACCACGCAGTTCGATCAGCAGGACATCGCCGACACGACCGCGACCGATCTGCCCGGCCTGTTGCGACTCGCGCCGGGCGCGCAAATCTCGCGCGCGGGTGGCCCCGGTTCGACCACGAGCCTCTTTCTGCGCGGCGCGTCGTCGACGCAATCGCTGCTGCTGATCGACGGCGTGCGCGTCGATTCGGTCAGTCTCGGCTCCGCTCAGCTCGCACAGATTCCGCTCGACCAGGTCGATCACGTCGAAGTCGTGAACGGCAACGTGTCGGCGTTGTACGGCTCGGGCGCGATCGGCGGCGTCGTGCAGGTGTTCACGAAAGACGGCGGCGCTCATCCGCCGCGTTTCAATTTCTCGGTCGGCTACGGCAGCTATCACACGCAGACGCAAACGGCCGGCGTGAACGGCGCGCTCGATCAGGACGGCCGCACGACCTTCAACATCTCGCTCGCGCGCACGAAGGACGACGGCTTTTCGTCGCTCAATCCGCTCGAGGCGCCGGCCGCGAATCCGAACGCGAACGGCAATCTGAACGAGAGCATCAGCGCTTCGCTGCGTCACAAGTTCACCGACAAGTGGGACGCGGGCGTCAGCTACTTTCAGTCGAACAACAACAACAGCTACGACAATGCGTACGGCGTGCCGACCGATCTGAACAACCTCTATAGCAAGGTGCGTCAGGTGTCGGTGTTCGCGAACGGCAAGCTGACCGACTGGTGGACCACTCACTTCACGGTCGCCGAGGGCGACGACCGCAGCGTATCGAACACCAATGGCATCTACGACGACCGCTTCGATACCGACAATCGCCAGTACACGTGGCAGAACGATTTCGCGCTCGCCGCGAACCAGAAGCTGCAATTCGGCTACGAGCATCTCGACCAGACTCTCGACTCCGACACCTTCGCCGCGCCCGACCGTCACGTCGATTCGGTCTTCGGGGGCTACAGCGCGCGCTTCGGGCGCAACCAGATTCAGGCCAACGTGCGCCGCGACCAGTACTCCGATTTCGGCGGAGCGAACAGTTACTATCTCGGCTACGGTTTCGACATCACGTCGCACTGGAAGGTAACCGCAAGCTATTCGGATGCGTTCCGCGCGCCGAGCTTCGACGATCTGTACTATCCGATCAGCGGCAACCCGTCGATCCAGCCCGAGCGCAGTCACTCGGTCGAAGCCGCTGTGCAGTACGCGACCGATGCGCTCGGCGTGATGCGTCTGAACGCATTCCAGACGCGCTATACGAATCTGATCAACTACGTGCAGACGATCCCCGGCATCTATCTCGCGGAGAACGTCGGCCATGCGAAGGTGCAGGGACTCGAAGGATCGTGGAGCGGTCATGTCGGCAAGACCGACGTACGCGCGACGTTTACGGTGCAGAACCCGGTCGATCTCGACAGCGGTACCGACCTCGTGCGGCGCGCCCGACGCTTTGGGTCGTTCGCGGTGAACCGCAGCATCGGTGGATGGCGGGTTGGCGGCGAGTGGATCGTCAGCGGTCCGCGTACCGACAGCACCGGCAACCTGGGCGGCTATGGCATCGTGAATCTGTCCGCGCGCTACAACGTCACGAAGGCGTGGTACGTCAGCGCGCAAATCGACAATCTGTTCAACAAGGACTATGAAACGGCCTACTCGTATAACTCGCCGCGACGCGGTGCGTACGTCACGCTCGGCTGGCAGCAGCAGTGACGCGCGCGCCGGGTTGGCCGCATGCGTGAGCGCACGCGGATGAGTCGCGCGTCGGGTTCTCTATCCGCCGCGATGGCAACGCCGCGCCCGATGAACGCGAAACGCGCGGCCGCGATCTGGCTCGGGCTCGCGCTCGCGGCCGTCGGGCTGCTCGGCGCGTCGCTGGTGCTCGGCAGCGTGCCGCTCGCGCCGTCGCGTGTGCTTGCAGCGCTCGTGCCAACGCACACGTTCGGCGCCACGGGCACCGACGATCTCGCCGGCGAAATCGTGCGCACGTTGCGTTTGCCGCGCGCGCTCGCGGGCTTCGCGTGCGGCGCGTTGCTCGCGCTCGCCGGCGCGCTGCTGCAGGTGCTGCTGCGCAATCCGTTGGCCGAGCCGTACGTGCTCGGCGTGTCGGGCGGCGCGGCCACCTTCGCGCTGGTCGCGATGATCGCGGGCGGCGCATGGTGGATCGTCGATGCGAGCGCGTTCGCGGGTGCGTTCGTGTCGATCCTGCTGGTGCTCGGCCTCGCGCGTCGCGAACTGTGGCGCGGCGAGCCGCAGGACACGTCGCCGCGTTTGCTGTTGACGGGCGCGGTGATCGCGGCCGGGTGGGGCGCAATGATCACGCTGCTGCTCAATCTCGCGCCCGATAGCCGTCTGCGCGGCATGCTGTTCTGGCTGACCGGCGACCTCAACGGCGGCGCGCTGCCGTGGACCGCGCTGATCGCGCTCGCGCTCGTGTTGTTCGCGATCGTGCCGGCCGCGCCGCGTCTGAACGTGCTGCTGCGCGGCGACGCGGCCGCGCAAGCGTTGGGCGTCGCGGTGATGCCGCTGCGTTTGCGGGTGTATCTGGTCGCGTCGCTGGCGGCGGCCGCGGCGGTGACGACCGCGGGCACGATCGGCTTCGTCGGCCTCGTCGTGCCGCACATGCTGCGGCTCGCGTTCGGCAACGACCAGCGCATGCTGCTGCCGGCGGCCGCACTCGGCGGCGGTGTCGCGGTGATGGGCGCGGATCTGATCGCGCGTACCGTGATCGCGCCCGCGCAATTGCCGGTCGGCGTGATTACTTCGCTGGTCGGCGTGCCGGTGTTCCTGTGGATGCTGCTCAAACGCCGCCGATGATGCAAGCCGAACCCAACCCGACCTCTGCCATGCTGAGCACGCAGCGCCTGACGTTGCGCGCCGGCGCGCGCACCTTGCTCGACGCGTTCACGCACACCTTCAACGCGGGCGAAGTCTGGTGTATCGCCGGGCCGAACGGCGCGGGCAAGACCACCTTGCTGTCGACGCTGGCAGGCCTGTTGCATCCGGCGGCGGGCCATGTCGAACTCGATGGCGTGCGCGTGGCCGACTGGCAGCCGCTGCCGCTCGCCCGGCGCCGCGCGCTGATGCCGCAAAGCGCGGCCGATGCGTTCAATGCAAGTGTGCTCGACATCGTGCTGCTGAACCGCTTCCCGCATCTGGGCGGCTGGGGCTGGGAGCGCGATGAAGATCGCGCGGCCGCGCAGGCGGCGCTCGAATCGCTCGGCCTTGCGGACTTTGCGGCGCGCGACGTGCTGTCGCTATCGGGCGGCGAGCGTCAGCGCGTCGCGCTTGCTGCAGTGCTGTGCCAGGACGCGCCGCTGTTGCTGCTCGACGAACCGTTGTCGCATCTCGACCTGCATCATCAGATCGACTGCCTCGAAGCGCTCGTCGCATGGACGCGCGAACCGGGACGCAACATACCGCGCAGCGTGCTGTTCTCATGCCACGACCTGAACCTCGCGCGCCGCTTCGCGACGCACGCGTTGCTGCTCGACGGCGCGGGCGGCGCGTATGCGGGCCCGGTGCGCGACGTGCTGACGCCCGCGTTGACGAGCCGCGCGTTCGGCTATCCGCTGATTCTGATTCGCGACGGCGAGCACGAGGCGCTGATTCCCGCGCCGCGCACGCGTCATGAATCGCCAGCCGGACATGACGGACAGTCAGGCTGATATTTACCCCCATATCTTGTCTCAATCACACCTATGACTCGCATCCCACTCCCGGCCGGTTTGCCCGAAGTCGCGCCGCTCGATCAGACGCTGCGCGCCGAGTTGCAACGGATCATCGATACGCGCACCAAACCGCCCGGCAGCCTCGGCCGGCTCGAGACGCTCGCGCGCCAGATGGGTCTGATCCAGCGCAGTACACATCCCACCGTGCGGCGTCCCGCGATGATCGTTTTCGCGGGCGATCACGGTATCGCCGCCGAAGGCGTGAGCCCGTATCCGCAAGCGGTGACCGCGCAGATGGTCGCGAACTTCATTGCGGGCGGCGCGGCGATCAATGCGCTCAGCCGCGTCGCCGGTCTCGAACTCGAAGTGGTCAACGCGGGTATTGCGACGCCGCTGCCGTCGACGGACGGACTCGTCGACATTCCGGTCGGGCGCGGCACGCGCAACTTCGCTCACGAGCCAGCGATGACGCACGCCGAATCGCTCGCCGCGATGCAGGCGGGCGCCGCGCGCGTGCGTCATCATGCGGCGCTCGGCACCAACGTGATCGGCTTCGGCGAGATGGGCATCGCGAACACATCGGCGGCCGCGTGTCTGATGAGCCGCCTGTGCGGCGTGCCGATCGACGACTGCGTCGGCCGCGGCACCGGTCTCGACAATGCCGGACTCGCGAAGAAGCGCAACGTGCTCGCGGCGGCGCTCGCGCGTCATGCCGACGCATGCGCGCCGCTCGACGTGCTCGCGACCTTCGGCGGCTTCGAAATCGCGATGATGGCGGGCGCGTTTCTGGCGGCCGCCGAGGCGCGCATGACGATCCTCGTCGACGGCTTCATCGCGACGTCCGCGCTGCTGGTCGCCGATGCGCTGGCGCCCGCAGTGCGCGAGTACTGCGTGTTCGCGCATGCGTCGAACGAGGCTGGCCATCGGCGCATGCTCGACCATTTCGGCGCGCAGCCGCTGCTGTCGCTCGACATGCGGCTCGGCGAGGGCACCGGCGCCGCGCTCGCGGTGCCGCTGCTGCGCGCGGCGGTGGCCTTCGTCAACGAGATGGCCAGCTTCGATTCCGCAGGCGTCGCGGATCGCGAACCGTGACGCGCTCGAACCCATGCTTCGCGGGAACGCGAAGCTCCGCCCGCATCGCTGCAAACATGCACTCGTCACGCCCATGAACCCGCTCGCGGAACTGCGCTATTTCTTCACGGCGCTCGGTTACTTCACGCGCGTGCCGGTGCCGCGCTGGGTCGGCTATGAGCCGCATTATCTGAACGCGGCGGCGCGTTATTTTCCGCTCGTCGGCGTGCTGGTCGGCGGCTTCAGCGCGCTCGTCTATCTGGCCGCGCTGCGTGTGTTTCCGGCGGGCGTCGCGGTGCTGCTGTCGATGGCCGCGTCGCTGCTGCTGACGGGCGCGTTCCACGAGGACGGTCTGGCCGATTGCGTCGATGCGTTCGGTGGCGCCTATACGCGAGACGATGCGTTGCGCATCATGCAGGACTCGCGCATCGGTGCTTTCGGTGCCATCGCGCTCGTGATCGCGTTGGCGATCAAGTGGCAAACGCTCGCCGCTTTGCCGCCGCTCTGCGCCGCAAGTCTGATGGTTGCGGCGCATGGCGCGAGCCGCGCGTGCGCGATCAGTTATCTGGCCACGCTCGACTATGTGCGCGCCGCAGGCAAAGCCAAGCCGGTCGCGCAGCGTCTGAGCGGGCCGGAGCTGCTGTGCGCCGCGCTGTTCGGGCTGCCGTGGCTGCTGTGGCCGAACGGCCCCGGCGCGCCCGACTGGCGTTTCGCCGCGCTCACGGGTGTGGTGCTGTTGGCGCTGCGCTTCGCGATGGGCCGTTATTTCGTCAGACGCATCGGCGGCTATACCGGTGACTGTCTCGGCTTCGCGCAGCAGATCTTCGAATTGAGCATCTATCTGGTGGGGCTTGCATGGATATCGTCCTGATTCGACATCCCGCTGTCGCGCTCGAGGCGGGGGTTTGTTACGGCCATAGTGATGTCGCGTTGGCGGAAAGCGCCGAGGTCACGTCCAATGCGTTGGCGGTCAAGCTCGCGAGCTTGCAGGTGCCGGCGCCGCGCGTGCTGATCACGAGTCCGCTCACGCGCTGCGCCGCGCTCGCGAACGAGATCGCCAACGACTTCGGCTGCGTGGTCAGCCACGACGAGCGTCTGAAGGAGATGGATTTCGGCGACTGGGAAGCGCAGCGCTGGGATACGATCGATCGCGCCCAGCTCGACGACTGGGCCGCCAATTTCGAGCATGCGCGCGCGCATGGCGGCGAGAGCGTCGCGCAATTCGTCGCGCGTGTGCGAGCGTGGTTCGATGCGTTCGCGCTGACGCGCGAGCTGTCGCCCGCGTACGTGGTTACGCACGCTGGCGTGATGCGCGCGATCGCGTCGTGGGTGCTGGAGGTGCCGCTCGCGCGTTGTCTGCAGTGGTCGCTCGATATGGCGGGGATCGTCTGGTTGCGGCGTAACGACGAGACGCTGCAGTGGTCGCTGGTGCGATGGAATGCGTGAACCGCGTGGTCATCCGCAGAACTGAGCGTGTTTCTTGGGCGACCCGCGGCGCGTCATGGCGCGGGTTTGTTTGTGCGCGAGCGCGCCAGTTCGAGGTCCTCGCACAGTTGCCGCGCGCCTTGTGCGATGCGCGGCGCGGGGCGATTGATCAGATCGCCGTCGATCGCAAACAGGTTGTTGTTCGCGACGGCCGCGAGACGCGGCCACGCGCGCCATGTGTCGAGTTGGGGCAGCGTCGTGTCGGGCTGCGTCGCGCCGGACGCAGCTGTGACGATCGCCTGCGGATTCGCCGCGAGCACCGCTTCGGTCGATACGGTCGGCACGAGCGGCTGCAGGTCCGCGAACACGTTGCGGCCGCCGCATAGCGCGATCACGTCGCTGATCATGTGCTCGCCGTTGAGCGTCATCAGCGGCCGGTCCCATACCTGATAAAACACGCTGACTACGGGGCGATTCGCATACAGCGCGCGCAAACGGGCGATGTCTTCGCGATAGACGGCCGCCGCCGCGTCCGCGCTCGTCGAGGTGCCGAGCAGCCGGCCCAGCTTCGTCAGCGACACGGCGATATCGTCGAGACGGCGCGGCTCGCTGAAAAAGAGCGGCACGTGCAGCTCGCGCAAGCGCTCGAGCTGGCGCTGCGCATTGCCATGCCGCCACACGACGATCAAATCCGGTTTCAGCGCGACGATGCGTTCGAGGTCGAGCGCCTTGTTGTCGCCGACGCGTGGCAGTTGTTTCGCTTCGGGTGGATAGTCGCTGTACGACACCGCGCCGACCATCTTCGGGCCACCGCCCGCGGCGTACAGCAATTCGGTCACGTGCGGGGCGAGGCTGATCACGCGCTGTGCGGGCGCGGCGAGGGTGACGGTCGCGCCGCTGTCGTCGGTGACGGTGACCGCGGCGTGCGCGCTCAGTGCAGTTAGAGCGAGCGCTGCGGCGCTGAACCAATGGATCAAGCGGCGCGCGGGCCGAGCAAAGCGAGCGGAGCGAGTGAGGCAGGTCATCGGGCGAGGGCGAAACACGAAGCGTTGAACGAGTCAGGTGTAAAGGACGATCCGCTAGCCCGAGCGCGCGCCATCGATCGATTCAACCGCCTGTTGCAGCAGTTGTTCGAAGCGGGTCCATTCGGCTTCATCGCCCGGCAGCCCGAAGCGCACGCTGGCCGATGGCACCCGGGGCGATGGCGGAAAAAGACGCGTCCACACGCCGCGCCGTGCGAGCGCTTCATGCAATGCGGCGGCGCGCGCATCGTCGGTCCATGCGAAAAGCGGCGTGCCGTGTGTCGCGAATCCATGCGCATCCAACAGCCCGGCAAGCCGCGCGCTCTCGGTGATCAGCCGCTCACGCATCTGCGTTTGCCACGCGGCATCGGCGAACGCGGCGCTCACCGCATGACGCGCGGGACCGCTGACCGTCCACGCCCCCAATCTGTCGCGCAACGCGGCGAGCATGGCGGGCGCGCCCAGTACGAAGCCGGCGCGCACCCCCGCGAGCCCGAAGAACTTGCCGGGCGAACGCAACACGACGAGCCCGTCGCGCTGCGTATGCGCCGCCAGCGACGCGACGCGTGCGGCCGGCAGCGTATCGGCGAACGCCTCGTCGACGAGCAGCGTGCCGCCGCGTTCGCGCAGCTGCGCGTGCCAGCGCAGCAGCCTCGCGGCATCGAGATGCGTAGCGGTCGGATTGTTGGGATTGACGATCGCGACATGGGTGAGCGCCGCGGGCAGCGTGTCTCGCTGCACGTCGAGCGGCGCGACCTCGTGTCCGGCGCGCGCGAACGCGGGCGCGTACTCGCCGTAGGTCAGCGGCGCGATGCCGACCGCCGCGCGCGGCAGCAACGCGGGCAGCGCGCGAATCGCCGCCTGGCTGCCGGCCACCGGCAGCACGTGCGTGGCATCGGGCGCGCCGTAGTAGCGCGCGGCCCGCTCGGCGAAGCCGTCGCCGTCGTCGGGCAAACGGCGCCACGCATCGGCAGGCAGCGGCGGCACCGGATAGCCGTGCGGATTGATGCCGGTCGACAGATCTAGCCACTGCGCGTACGGAATGCCGTAGCGCGCCGCCGCTTCGTGCAGGTTGCCGCCGTGCGCGATCGGATCGCCTGCGGCGTGCTCGCGCGCTTGTATCCGCTCGGTCATGCGCTCGTCCCATCGCTACGCGTGTCGCTCCGCTCAGCCATGGAAGGGCACGCTCAACAACGCCAGCACGATCAGCACGGCCAGCCACAGAATCACCGTGCGTTCGACCAGCAACAACGCGGCGCCTACGTGACGCGCCTCGGCGGGATGCCCGAAGCCCAGCGTCGGCCGATGCTCGAGCGTGCCGTGATACACGGCCGGCCCGCCGATCAGCACGTTCAGGCTGCCGGCGCCGGACGCCATCACCGGGCCCGCGTTCGGGCTGTCCCAGCGCGGCGCCTGTTCGCGCCAGCAGCGCCATGCGGCCAGCGTGTCGCCGAGCAGCGCGTAGCTGGTGGCGGTCAGCCGCGCGGGAATCCAGTTCAGCACGTCGTCGATGCGCGCCGCGGCCCAGCCGAAGCGCAGATAGCGCGGCGTGCGATACCCCCACATCGCGTCGAGCGTATTGGCGAGGCGAAAGCCGAGCGCACCAGGCCCGCCCGCGAGCGCGAACCAGAACAGCGCGCCGAAGATCGCGTCGTTGCCGTTTTCGAGCGCCGATTCGACCGCGGCGCGCGCGAGCGCGGCTTCGTCGGACTGGCTGGTGTCGCGCGACACGATCCGCGCGGTCAACTCACGTGCGGTGGCGAGATCGCGTTGGCCGAGCGCCCGCGCGATCGGCGCGATGTGGTCGCGCAGGCTGCGTGCGCCGAGCGCGAACCACAGCAGCGCGACATGCAGCGCGCAGGCCGCGAACAACGGCAGCACGGCGACCAGCCACCACGCGATCAGCACCGGCGGCAGCACCGCGAGCGCCCATGCGAGCAGACCCTTGAGCCGCAGACGCCGGTCGTGATTGAAGCGCGCCTCGATGCGCGCGGCCCAGTTGCCGAAGCCGACCAGCGGATGCCGGCGGCTCGGCTCGCCGAACCAGCGATCGACGGCGACGCCCGCGACCGCGAGCGTCGCGATCAGCGGCATCGTCAGCGGGGGCATCACGCGCGGTTCGCGCTTTTCAGCGCGAGCGGCAGTCCCGCGACCATCAGCGTGGCCGCGCTGCTCAATGCGGCGATCCGTTGATTGAGGCGGCCGAGTTCGTCGACGTAAAGACGGGTCGCTTCGCCGAGCGGCACGACGCCGAGGCCGATCTCGTTGCTGACGATGATGATCTTGCCGCGTGCGCCGGCGAGCGCAGTTTCGAACGCGGCGGCCTGCTCGTAGTAGTGCGACAGCGGCGGCGCGGCGCCGTCGGCGGGACACAGCAGGTTGGCGAGCCACAGCGTCAGACAGTCGATCAGCAGACACTGGCCCGGCGCGTCGTGTTGCGCGAGGGCGCCCGCGAGATCGTCGTCCGCTTCGACGAGCCCCCAATGCGCGGGCCGCCGCTCGCGATGATGCGCGATGCGCGCGTTGAATTCGGCGTCGTCGGTGACGCGGGCGGTGGCGATGTAGGTGACGGGGAGGGCGCTGTCGCTGGCGAGCCGCTCGGCATGCGCGCTCTTGCCCGAGCGGGCGCCGCCAAGGACGAAGGTGAGGTCGCGGGGAGTCATCCTATGATTGTACCGGCGCGATGGGATAATGCCGCTCGATTCCATTGCAACGCCACTGTCCACCTTCCACCTGCATCGCCGTGACCCGAATGCCCATTTCTCCCGACACCCTGCCCGTGCCGCGCGGCACGCTGATGATCCAGGGCACCACGTCCGACGCGGGCAAGAGCACGCTGGTCGCGGGACTGTGCCGGCTCGCGCGGCGCGCGGGCGCGCGGGTCGCGCCGTTCAAGCCGCAGAACATGGCGCTGAACAGCGCGGTCACCGTCGACGGCGGCGAGATCGGCCGCGCGCAGGCATTGCAGGCGCTCGCCGCGGGCATCGACGCGCACACCGATCTGAACCCGGTGCTGCTGAAGCCGACCAGCGATCGCGGCGCGCAGGTGATCATCCACGGCAAGGCGCGCATCAATCTCGACGCGCGCGCCTATCACGACTACAAGCCGGTCGCGTTCGAGGCGGTGCTGGAGTCGTATGCGCGGCTGCGCGCGTCGTACGACACGATTTTCGTCGAAGGCGCGGGCAGTCCGGCCGAGATCAATCTGCGCGAGCGCGACATCGCGAACATGGGTTTCGCGGAGGCGGTCGATTGCCCGGTCGTGCTGGTCGCCGACATCGACCGAGGCGGCGTGTTCGCGCACCTGACCGGCACGCTCGCGTGTCTGTCCGACAGCGAGCAGGCGCGCGTGCGCGGTTTCATCATCAACCGCTTTCGCGGCGACATCGGCCTGCTGGAGCCCGGGCTCGACTGGCTGGAAGCGAAGACCGGCAAGCCGGTGCTCGGGGTCGTGCCATACCTGCACGGCCTGACGCTCGACGCCGAGGACATGCTGCCGCCCGAGCTGCGCGCTGCGGCGAGCGGTGATGCACGCCGGCTGCTGCGCGTGGTCGTGCCGGTGCTGCCGCACATCAGCAACCACACCGACTTCGACGCGTTGCGCGCGCATCCGCAGGTCGATTTTCACTATGTGCGCGCGGGTACGCCGCCACCGGCCGCCGATCTGATCATCCTGCCGGGCTCGAAGAACGTGCCGGACGACCTCGCGTTTCTGCGCGCGCAGGGCTGGGGCGAGGTGCTCGCGCGGCATCTGCGCTATGGCGGCCGCGTGATCGGCATTTGTGGCGGCATGCAGATGCTGGGCCGCGAGATCGCCGATCCGCATGGCGTCGAGGGCGCACCCGGCACCTTCGCGGGCTTCGGCTGGCTCGACTTTGCGACGGTGCTGACGCGCGACAAGACGCTGAAGAACGTGAGCGGGCGCCTCGCGCTGCCCGGCGCACCGGACGTCGCCGGCTACGAAATTCATATGGGGGAGACGCGCGGGCCGGCCCTGGACGCGCCGGCGCTGCGGCTCGATCGTGCTGGTCCGCACGAGGGCGGCGCGGACCTTGGCCGTCCCGATGGCGCGTTGTCCGCCGACGGCCAGATTCTCGCGACCTACGTGCATGGCCTGTTCGACACGCCGGCCGCGTGCGCGGCGCTGCTCGCGTGGGCGGGGTTGAGCGGCGCCGAAGCGGTCGACTATCCGGCGTTGCGCGAGGCGTCGCTGGAGCGGCTGGCCGACACGCTCGCCGCGCATGTCGATATGCGCAGGCTGTTTGCGGCGCTGGGGTGACGCTTTGGACCGGACTTTTTCATCGGTTTGAGCGTCATTGCTGCGCGGGCGGTACGCTTAGTACAACACCATCTGCGTGCAACGAAACAGTGCGATGGTCTTACCATCCGGACCGGTGACCGTTGCGTCCCAGACCTGCGTGCTGCGCCCGAGGTGGACACTCTTCGCGACCGCGCGAATCGTGCCCTGCGTGGCGGTGCCGAGGAAGTTGCTCTTCAGCTCGACCGTCGTGAAATTGCGCGAGTTTTCGGGCAGATGCGCGATGCACGCGTAGCCACAGGCGGTGTCGGCGAGGCCGATCACGGTGGCCGCGTGCAGGAAGCCGTTCGGCGCGAGCAGCTCTTCGCGCACGGTCAGTTCGGCGATCAGCGTGCCCTGGTCCACGGTCAGCACGCGCAGGCCCAGCAGGTCCGGCAGCGTGCCTTTCTGGCGCTCCTGCAGGCGTTCGACGGTGTATTCCGGGCGCAGTTTGCTCATGAGATTCAGGTCCTTGTCGATAAAAACGGCGGGTTGCGGCGGCCGATTCGCGATGCGGGGGTTTCGGCCGCGCGGGATTTGTCGATATTATCAACGGCTGAACCGGTGGGCGTACCTGGAAACCGAACATCGAACGGCAGCGATCGTGGAGCCCGCCGGCGCCGGTCACAGCGGATCGGCGGGTACGGAGCAATAGCGCGGCAAACCGGCTGGCAGCGGTCCAGCCTTCTTTCCGGGAGATTTCATGTCGGTGATCGTGGTGGCGAATCCGAAGGGCGGCGTGGGCAAGAGCACGCTATCGACCAATCTGGCCGGCTATTTCGCCGCGGAGGGCGAATGGGTCGCGCTGGCCGACCTCGACAAGCAGCACTCCGCGCATGCGTGGCTCGAATTGCGGCCCTCCACGCTGCCGACCATCGAAACCTGGGAGGTCAATCCCGACACGCCCGCCAAGCCGCCGAAAGGCCTCGAGCACGCGGTCGTCGACACGCCGGCCGGCCTGCACGGCAATCGCATGAACATCGCGCTCGATCTCGCCGACAAGGTGATCGTGCCGCTCCAGCCGTCGCTGTTCGATATTCTCGCGACCCAGGAATTTCTCGAGCGGCTCGCGAAGGAAAAGGCGGTCAGGAAGGGCGCGATCGAGATCGGCGTGGTCGGCATGCGCGTCGATGCACGCACGCGCTCGGCCGAGCAGCTGCATCGTTTCGTCGAGGGACTGAAGCTGCCGGTGCTCGGCTTTCTGCGCGACACGCAAAACTACGTGCAGCTCGCGGCGCACGGCCTGACGCTGTGGGACGTCGCGAAAAGCCGCGTGGAGAAGGATCTGGAGCAATGGCAGCCGATCGTCGAGTGGACGAACGGCACGGGGAAGAAGGGTTGAGGCGGGGGCTGCCCGCCATCAGTGAAGCATCATGAGCTGCGCTCAGCTCCAGGCCTGCGTGGGCACGTGGTCGCGGCTGCCCTTGATCTTGTTGTTTTCATCGACGAACACGAGGTCCGGCTTCCAGCCCGCCTTCAGCTCCGCCTCGTCGACCACCGCGAACGCCGCGATGATGACCAGATCGCCGAGCTGCGCGCGCCGCGCGGCCGAGCCGTTCAGCGAAATCATGCCGCTGCCGCGCTCACCCTTGATCGCGTAGGTCGAGAAGCGCTCGCCGTTGTTGATGTTCCAGATGTCGATCCGTTCGTTTTCGACGATGTTCGCCGCTTCGAGCAGGTCTTCGTCGATCGCGCACGAGCCCTCGTAGTGGAGCTCGCAGTGCGTGACCGCGACGCGGTGAATCTTCGACTTCAGCATATTGCGTTGCATGATCAATCCAATCCTGAGTGACTGCGCAGTGTAACTGGGTTTGCGCGGGCGGGTGCGGCGTCAGATTTCGAGGTTGTCGATGAGCCGGGTCGCGCCGAGTTTGGCGGCGGCCAGCACGACGAGCGGTGCGTTGGCGTCCTGCGCGCCGGGCGCGATCAGGTTCGAGCGCTTGCGGATCGCGATGTAATCGGGATTCCAGCCACGCGCCGCGAGCGTCGCTTTGGCCGACTCTTCGAGCTTCGCGAAGTCGCGCTCGCCCGCGAGCACCGCGTCGCGCACGCGATTGAGTTCGGCGGCCAGCATCGGCGCCTCGGCGCGCTCGGCGGCCGAAAGGTAGCGGTTGCGCGAGCTGAGCGCGAGGCCGTCGGTGTCGCGCACGGTTTCGGCGGCGACGATGTCGGTCGGCAGCGCGAACTGGTGGCACATCTGGCGCACGATCATCAGCTGCTGGTAATCCTTCTTGCCGAACACCGCGACGCGCGGCTGCACGCACGACATCAGCTTCATCACCACGGTACAGACGCCGTGGAAGAAGCCGGGGCGGAATTCACCCTCGAGGATGTCACCGAGATCGTGCGGCGGATGGACGCGATACTCCTGCGGCTCCGGATACATGTCCTTTTCGGTCGGCGCGAACAGCACGTAGACGCCTTCCTTCTGCAGCTTTTCGATGTCGGCTTCGAGCGTGCGCGGATATTTGTCGAAATCCTCGTTCGGGCCGAACTGCAGGCGATTGACGAAAATGCTCGCCACGACCGGGTCGCCATGCTGGCGCGCGAGGCGCATCAGCGACAGATGGCCCTCGTGCAGGTTGCCCATCGTCGGCACAAAGGCCGTGCGATTCTGGCCGCGCAACTGGTCGCGCAATTCATGGATCGAGCTGATGACTTTCATGATCGGACAGGGATAGGCTCGCGCGGCGCGCGATCCGGTTGGCGCGACACCGGGCGGAATCGCGCGGTCATCGCCTCGCCGGCAAATGACGGGTTCGGAGCGCGGATTGTAGTGGATTTGGGCAGCGGGCGCACCGAATCGCGGTGGCTCCTAGCAGCGGCGCGCCGCGCGCTTGTCGCGCAGTTCCCGCTGAGGCCCGCCAGGCTTCGCTGCGACGGCTCATAACGATGTTCCCGCGGTCCGGCCGCGGTCCGGCCGTTAAGCGGCCGTCACTCCGCGCTCAGGCCGGCAGATACGCCAGCCGCACGTAAATCGGCGCGAACGGCTCCGCCTGGGTGATTTCGACGAGCGATTCGCGGCACAGCTCGAGCACGGCGATGAAGTTCACGACCACGACCGGCACGCCGCGGCTCGTGTCGAACAGATCTGAAAACTCGATGAAGCGCGCGTTCTGCAATTGCCGCAGGATCAGGCTCATGTGCTCGCGCACCGACAGCTCCTCGCGCGAAATCTTGTGGTGCTGGACCAGCTTCGCGCGCTTGATCACGTCGGCCCACGCGGCGCGCAGGTCGTCGCTGTTCACGTCCGGGAAACGCGGCGTGACGCTCTGCTCGATGTAGACCTCGGCGCGCAGGAAATCGCGTCCGAGCTGCGGCAATTGGTCTATGCGTTGCGCGGCGAGCTTGATCTGCTCGTATTCGAGCAGGCGGCGCACCAGTTCGGCGCGCGGGTCTTCGGCTTCCTCGCCGGTGTCGGCCTTCTTGACCGGCAGCAGCATGCGCGACTTGATCTCGATCAGCATCGCGGCCATCAGCAGATACTCGGACGCGAGTTCGAGATTGGTCTTGCGCAGTTGCTCGACGTAGCCGAGATATTGCTCGGTGACATCCGCCATCGGGATGTCGAGCACGTTGAAGTTCTGCTTGCGGATCAGGTACAGCAGCAGGTCGAGGGGCCCCTCGAAGGTCTCGAGGAACACCTCGAGCGCGTCCGGCGGGATGTACAGGTCGTTCGGCAGCTTGAACAGCGGCTCGCCGTACAAACGCGCGAAAGCGACGCCGTCGACCGTGTCGGGGGTCGAATCGGTGGCGGGCGTGGAAAGCGCCGTGTCGGACGGTGCCGGCGCCGGGCCGTGAACCGGGCCGGGTATGGGTCCGTGAAGCGGACCATGCACCTCGTCAGCGTGACTCATCGTCGGCGTGACTGGGCGCTTAGAAGTTCTGGTAGTACGAGTAAGGCGTCTGCTGCACGCGCGAAGCTTTCTGCTCGGCGCGCTCTTCCAGATCGATCGGCTGTTTGTCCCACAGCAGTGCGCGGCCTTTGCGTTGCTCGGCCTCGAGATTGGGCTTCTGTTGCTTGAGCTGGTTCAGGAACTGGGTGATGTCCGATTGATACATGGCTCGACGTCCGTGGTGGGTAAGGTGGCGGCTCTCGGGCTGGCCGCTGCGCGGTGCCGCGAGGAGGGCGCCGTCGTCCGCGATTTTACCGCATGCGTAGCGCGCGGTCGAAAATCACCGCAGGCCGTCTATTTAGAGATGAAGCGCGGGGCGCCACCTGGGGCACGATAGGGGCCGATTGGGGTCGCATTGTGGTCAAATAGCATGGCTCGATCGCGCAGCGCGGCCGGGGCGCGAGAATTCACTCATTGAGGCCGGAGGTCCTGTTTGGCGGGAGGTACGATCGACAAGCCGCGTGCGTGGCGCGGCGAGACCGGCCACACGCGAGGGCGCGCGCGTGAGCGCGAGGCGCTCGCGCGGTGCTGGCTGCGCGTGTCGTTCGCCTTCGGCCTCCTGATGTTGCTGCTCGCCGGAGGCGAGGCCTACGCGGCGAGCAAGGCGCCGAGCTACAAGGTCGAGGTGGTCGCCGAGCCGCGCGCGCTGCGCCGGCTGCTCGAACAGCACCTCGATGTGTCGCGTTTCGCGAAGCGCCCAGACGTCACCGAAGACCAGTTCTCGTTCCTGATCACCGCGACGCCGCAGCAGGTGCGCGATCTCGCCGCGACGCAGGGCTATTTCTCGCCGCTCGTCAGCACCGACGTGCGCACCGTCGACAACACGCGGCAGGTCACCGTGCGCGTCGAGCCGGGCCCGCAGACCAAGGTCACGTCGGTCGATCTGTCGTTTCGCGGCGCGGTGCTGACCGAAGACCCGTCGCGCGAAAACGCGACGCGCTTCGCGTTCTCGCTGCGCGAGGGCCAGCCGTTTTCGCAGGGCGACTGGGACGACGCGAAGAACGGGTCGCTGCGCGAGCTGCAATCGCGCCGCTACCTCGCCGCGAAGATCTATCACTCCGAGGCGCTGATCGATCCGCGCACGCACACGGCGAAGCTGTCGGTGATCTACGACAGCGGGCCGACCTTCACGATGGGCCAACTCGACGTTCAGGGCACCAAGCGCTATCCGGAACGCATCGTCCATAACGTCAATCCGATCTCGCCGGGCGACATCTACGACACGCGCACCGTCGCGGAACTGCAGCGTCAATTGCAGAACACGCCGTACTTCGCGAGCGTCGCGATCGACCTCGACAACGACCCCAGCAAGCCGCTCGACACGCCGGTGCACGTGAAGGTGTCGGAGTTTCCGTATCACAGCTTCCGCGGCGGCGTCGGCTATTCGACTGACAACGGCCCGCTCGTGCAGGGCGGCTACACCTATCTGAACACGTTCGGCGCGGCGTGGCCGTTCACCGTCGAGGGCCGCGCCGACCAGACGCAGCAATACGGCCAGGTCCAGCTATCGATGCCGCCGGGCCAGCGTGGGTGGACCAATAGCGTGCTCGCGTCGTACACGACCACCGACGTCTCGGACACGCGTATCTACAGCATCCGCGGCGGCGTGCAGCGCTCGCGCACGTCGCAGTTTCTCGACTACAGCTATTCGCTGCTGTTCTACAACGATCAGCTCAATCAGAACGCCGCGCCGCCGACCCGCGCGCACGCGCTGGTGCCGGGGTGGTCGTGGACGCGGCGCGACACCGATGACCCGCTGTTCCCGCGCCGTGGCAACCTGATCCACGTCGAGGCGGGCTTCGCGGTCAAGGGAGTGCTCGCCGATCAGTCGTTCATCCGCGGCTACGCGCGCGGCCAGCAGTATTTCCCGATCGGCGACAACGACATCGTGCTGATCCGCGCCGAGCTCGGCGGCGTCTTCACCAGCGGCAGCTCGAGCGGCGTTCCGGCGTCGCTGCTGTTCCGCGCGGGCGGTTCGAACTCGGTGCGCGGCTACGGCTTTCAGAGCATCGGTAACAACGTCGCCGGCTCGGTCCTGCCGACCAAATACCTGGTGACGAGCGCAGCCGAATACCAGCACTGGTTCTCGCGCAACTGGGGCGCGGCCGTGTTCTTCGACATCGGCACCGCCACCGACACCTGGGGCGAGAAAATTTTCTATCCGGGCGCCGGCGTCGGCGCGCGCTGGCGCAGCCCGGTCGGCCCGGTCAATCTCGATGTTGCTTACGGGATACGCGATAACAGGGTGCGGCCGTATATCACGCTCGGCATCGCGTTCTGATGTTTTGACGACAACCCGCTACCTTATTTGCCACCGTATTCGCGCATGACCACCGACGTCACCGACCCGCCCCCCGCGCAGCCGCCCGGCGCCACGCCGCCAGCACCGCCGGATGGGCAGCAGCCGCCCGACACGCCGCCGCCGAAGCGGCGCTGGGGCCGGCTGCTGCTGAAGACGATCGCGGGCACGGTGATCATGCTGGTGCTGCTCGCCGTGCTCGCGGTCGGCTTGCTGTACGGCGCGCTGACGACCGAGCGCGGCACCGCGTACGTGTGGCACGCGGCCGTCAAGCTGCTCGGCGGCCGGCTCGCCGGCACGCTCGACGGCGGCACGCTCGCGCACGGTGTGCAACTGCGCGACGTGCGCTGGCGCAGCCTCGACGGCAACGGCACCGACATCCAGATCGACCGGGTCGCGGGCAGCTGGGCGCTCGCGCGCGAGCCGTGGCGGTTCACCATCGATTATCTGCACGTCGGCACGATCGAGGCGCGTGTCGGCCCGTCGTCGCCGAGCAGCAACGAGCCGATGAAACTGCCGCAGGATCTGCAATTGCCGATGCAGCTGGAGATCCGCGATGTGCGAGTCGAGCGGCTGCTGCTGCATCAGGGATCGTCGACGACCGAGCTGTCGAGCTTCGCATTTCATGGACGCAGCGACGGGCGTCATCACGAGGCGGCGATCGATCGGCTCGAGACGCCGTTCGGCGCGCTGACCGCAGCGGCGAAACTCGATGGCGTGCAGCCGTTTCCGCTCACCGGCGAAGTCGGTTATTCGGGCAAGGTCAACGATGAAGCGGTGCAGGTGGCCGGTCACCTGAGCGGCACGCTCGAGCAGCTGGTCGCCGAGCTCGATGCGAGCGGCATGAAGCTCGCCGGTCACGCGCGGGTCGAAGCGGCGCCGTTCGCCGCGGTGCCGTTGCAGCGCGCGACGCTGAGCTTCGATCACGTGAATCCGCAGGCCTTCGCGCCCGGTGCGCCGTTGGCCGATCTGGCGGTGCGCGCCGAGTTGCAGCCGGTGGAGCACGGCGCGGCGGACACAGCGAGCGCGGCCAGCACGCCCAGCACAGCCAGCGCGGCCGAACCGTCGGCCGCCAGCCATCCGCACCAAGTCTTCGGCCACCAGGCGCCGGCCAAACCGGCGGCGGGCTTCGCCGTCGCCGGTCACATCTCGATCGTCAACGCGAAACCCGGCGCAATCGACCAGAAACTGCTGCCGTTGATCGACGCGAACGCCGACGTGCGGCTCGACGCCCGCACGCAGAGCATCTCGAACCTGAACGTGCGGCTCGTGCGCAACGCGACGCTCACCGGCGGCGGCACGCTGAGCGGCCGGCACGGCCAGCTCGATCTGAACGTCGCGCGGCTCGACCTGAACGCGCTGCAGGCCACCGTGCGGCCGACGCAACTGTCCGGCCCGATCGGCATTCGCCTGAACGACGACATCCAGAGCCTGACGCTCGATCTCGCCGACCCCGCCGCCGCGCTGCGCGCGCAGGGCAAGATCACGTTCGATCCGGCGCGCATCAGCTTCAACGACGTGCGCGTCACGTCGGGTCGCGGCCGCATCGATCTATCGGGCGCGCTGAAGCACGATGCGAACTCGACCTACAACCTGAAGGCGCAACTGACCGATTTCGATCCGCTGTCGCTGACCTCGCAGATGCCCGCGCGCACGCCGGTCACGAGTTCCGGCGCGCCCGCCGCGAGCGGCGGGCGGAGCGAGCGGCAAGCGCAGGCCGCGGCGCTCGCGGGCAGCACCGCCGGCGCCAAGCGTGCGGCGCCCGGCGATCAGGCCGCGGCCATCGCGCAGAACACCGCAAAGGCCGCGGTGGAGACCGAAGTGCTCGAGCGCAGGACGCCAGCGCCCGCCCATCGCGCGACCCATGCGCCCCGCGCAGCCGCGCACGCGGCCCCGCGCCCGGCCACGCCCGCGCGCAGGATCGAGGCGCGCGTGAACGCCACAATCAGCGCGGCCGGCGTGCTCGCGCCGGTCTTCACGACGCGCGCCGAATTCACGCTCGGCCCGAGCGTCTACAACGACCTGCCGCTGACGGGCGGCGGCATGATCCAGTTGGCCGGCTCGCGAATCCTGCCGAGCCGCGCCAATCTTTCCGTGGCGGGCAATCAGGTCAATCTGCAAGGCAGCTTCGGCGCGGCCGGCGACCGGCTGCGCTTCGCCATCGACGCGCCGCAGCTCGATCGGCTCGGCTTCGGCCTCGCGGGCGCGATCGCCGCCGACGGCGATGTCACCGGTTCGTTCGCGCATCCGAACGTGACGCTGAACTACAAGGCTGACAGCGTCGTGTTCGCGAGCAACCGTGTCGGCCACGCACAGGGCCACGCCGAGTTGCGCGACGGCGCGAACGGCGCGCTCGCGTTCACGACCGACGCGCGCAATGTCAGCGCGGGCGGCGTCGACCTCGCCACGCTGACCGCCCGCCTGTCCGGCACGCGTGCGAATCACACGCTCGAGGCCGCCGCGACCGGCAAGTTGCAAGACCGTCCACTGGACCTGACGCTCGCCGCCAATGGCAAGCTGACCGACACGCGCGACGGCTCGCGCTGGGACGGCACCGTCACGCGTCTGCAGAATCGCGGCACGCCGGCGCTGAACCTCGAAGCGCCGCTCGCGGTCAGCGCCGGGCCGGGTCACCTGACGCTCGGCGCGACGCGCCTGACGATCGAAGGCTCGGTGCTGGCCCTGAAGTCGTTCGCGTTCGATCACGGCCGCATCCAGTCGGCCGGTAGCCTGACCGATGTGTCGCTCGCGCACTTGCAGGAACTGCGTCGCCAGATCACTGGCGAGCCGCCCGCCGTGCGCACCGACCTCGTGTTCGACGGCGACTGGGACTTCTCGCTCGGCGCGACGGCGAGCGGCCACATCGAGCTGCGCCGGCGCAGCGGCGACGTGACGGTCGAAATCGGCCGCGGGCTCGCGTCGATGGGCATTGGCGCGATCCGCGCGCGCGCCGAATTCACCGGCGGCAACCGGCTCAACGCGACCGTGCATGCGCAGGCGAGCCGCATCGGCGTGATCGATGCCGACGCGCACACGCCGCTCGTGCTGCGCGACGGCATGTTGACCGTCGATCCGCAAAGCGCGCTGTCGGGCAACGTCAACGCGAACGTGCCGTCGCTGCGCACGACGGGCGGCCTGCTCGGCCCGAGCTACCTGCTCGACGGCCGTCTCGCGCTGCAGCTTGCGCTCGGCGGCACGGTCGCGAAGCCGAACGTGACCGGCTCGCTGACCGGCGACGGTCTGTCCGCGACCGTCGTGAGCCAGGGCGTGCAACTGAAGGACGGCGTCGTGCGCATCGCGCTGTCGCAGAACACGGTGGACTTTCAGCAGGTCGAGTTCCACGGCGCGAGCGGCACGCTGCGTGCGACCGGGCGCGTGCGCCTCGACAGCGCGGAGCCCGACATGACTGCGAGCATCGTCGCGGACAAGCTCGATGTGTTCGCGTCGCCGGACCGCCATCTGTCGCTGTCGGGCAGCGCGAACATCTCGAACGGCGGCGTGGAGCGCGGCCCCGTGATCGACGGCAAGTTCGTGGTCGACAGCGCGCTGTTCGATCTGCCCGAGCAGGCCGCGCCGAGCCTCGGCGACGACGTCGTGATCATCCGCCCGGACGGCACGCGCTCGGGCGGCCGGCCGCGTCCGATCGAAGGCGGCCAGCCGCCGGCGAGCCCGTTCGCGCCACGCGCGAACATCGAGATCGGGCTCGGCAACGACTTCCGCTTCCGCGGCAAGGGCGCCGACCTCGGCCTCGCCGGCACGATCACCGCGACGAGCGCGCCGAATACGCCGCTGCGCGCGGTCGGCAATGTGCGCGTCACGCCGGGTTCGACCTACACCGCGTTCGGCCGCAAGCTCGCGATCGAGAACGGTTTCTTCACGTTCAACGGGCCGGTCACCAATCCGGGCATCAACATTCTCGCGATGCGCCGCAACCAGCAGGTCGAGGCCGGCGTGCAGGTGACCGGCACGCTGCAGGCGCCGGTCGCGCGGCTCGTGTCGGAGCCGAGCGTGCCGGACAACGAGAAACTGTCGTGGCTGCTGTTCGGCCACGGCACCGACCAGGGTAACAACCTCGGCCAGCAGAGCACGATGACGACCGCGCTCGCGCTGCTCGGCAGCGCGACGGGCGCGCGGATCGCGCAGACCGTCGGGCTCGACGAGTTTTCGATCGGCCGCAGCGACGTCGGTCTGACCGATCCGCAAGTGGTGATGGTGTCGAAGGCGATCAACGAGTGGCTCGTGATCGGCTACGAGCAGGGGCTGCAGTCGGCGAGCAATGCGATCAAGGCGACGATCAATCTGACGCGGTACTGGTCGCTGGTCGTCTACGGCGGCACGTTCTATGGCGCCGACGTGCTCTACACGCGGCGCTTCGATCGGATCGCGTGGTGACGCGGGCGGCATAAAAAAACGGCACGCCTGGAAGCGTGCCGTTTTTGTCCTACCTGCCTGCTGCGAGGTGGGGTGGGGCGCCCGAACGCGCCTCGCGTTACTTCACGCGCATGCCGGGCTTTGCGCCGCTATGCGGTTCGAGCACGTAGAGGCCCGGTTCGGCCTTCTCGTCCGCCGCCGAAGCCGCCAGCACCATGCCTTCGGACATGCCGAACTTCATCTTGCGCGGCGCGAGGTTCGCGACCATCACGGTCAGCTTGCCGATCAGCTGCTCGGGCTGATACGCGGACTTGATGCCCGAGAACACGTTGCGGGTCTTCTCCTCGCCGACGTCGAGCGTCAGTTGCAGCAGCTTGTCCGAGCCTTCCACGGCCTTGCAGTCGACGATCTTCGCGATGCGCAGATCGACTTTCGCGAAGTCGTCGATCGAGATGATGCCGGACTCTTCTTCCTTCGCGGCGGCGGCGGCCTTGGAGTGGGCCTTCGCCTTAGCCTTCGCGTCGGCCGCCGCCGCCTCCGGCGTGGCCTGCAGCGACTCGCGATTGGCCGCGAGCAGCGCCTCGATCTGCTTCGGGTCGACGCGCGTCATCAGATGCTTGTACGCGTTGATCGGGCGCGCCGAGCTGAGCGGCGCGGTGGCGTCGGCCCACACGAGCGGCTCGATGCCGAGGAACGCCTCGACCGCTTCGGCGAGCTTCGGCAGCACCGGCTTCAGCGCGAGCGACAGCAGACGGAACGCCTCGATGCTGACGCTGCAGGTCTCGTGCAGCGCGACCGCGTTGGCCGGGTCTTTCGCCTGATCCCACGGCTTCGCGGTATCGACGTAGGCGTTGACCGCGTCGGCGAGTTCCATGGTTTGACGCAGCGCGCGGCTGTACTCGCGTGCCTCGTAGTGCGCGGCGATCTGCGGCAGCGCGGCGCGCAGCGTGCCGAGCAGCGGATGGTGCATCGCGCTGTCCTGCACACGGCCGTCGAAGCGCTTGATCAGGAAGCCGGCCGCGCGGCTGGCGATGTTCACGTACTTGCCGACCAGATCGCTGTTCACGCGCGCCTGGAAGTCGTCGAGGTTCAGGTCGAGGTCTTCCATCGTGCTGTTCAGCTTGGCCGCGAAGTAGTAGCGCAGCCATTCCGGATTCAGGCCGGTGTCGATCACGCTTTGCGCGGTGATGAAGGTGCCGCGCGACTTCGACATCTTCGCGCCGTCGACGGTCAGAAAGCCGTGCGCGAACACGTTGGTCGGCGTGCGATGGCCCGAGAATTCGAGCATGGCGGGCCAGAACAGCGTGTGGAAATACAGGATGTCCTTGCCGATGAAGTGGTACTGCTCGGCGGTCGACCCCTTGCGAACCCACGCGTCGAAGTCGAGGCCGCGCTTTTCGGCGAGGTTCTTGAAGCTCGCGTAGTAACCGACCGGTGCGTCCAGCCACACGTAGAAATATTTGCCGGGTGCGCCCGGAATCTCGAAGCCGAAGTACGGCGCGTCGCGCGAGATGTCCCAGTCGGCGAGCTTGGCTTCGCCGGCGTCGCCTAGCCATTCGCGCATCTTGTTGGTGGCTTCCGGCTGCGCGAGGCCGCCGACCCATTCACGCAGGAAGCTCTCGCAGCGCGGATCGGACAGGCGGAAGAAGTAGTGCGTCGAAGTCTTGCGAATCGGCGTCGCGCCGGAGACGACCGAGTACGGATTGACGAGCTCGGTGGGCTGATAGGTCGAGCCGCAGACTTCACAGCTGTCGCCGTATTGGTCTTTGGCGCCGCATTTCGGGCACTCGCCCTTGATGAAGCGGTCCGGCAGGAACATTTCCTTGACCGGGTCGTAGGCCTGTTCGATCTCGCGTGCGTCGATCAGCCCCGCTTCCTTCAGCGCGAGGTAGACGTTTTCGCTGAGCACACGGTTTTCGTCGGAATCGGTCGAGTAGTAGTTGTCGAACGAAATGCCGAAGCTGTCGAAGTCGCGCTTGTGCTCCAGCCACACGCGATCGATCAGCTGTTTCGGCGTCAGGCCTTCTTTTTCCGCGCGCAGCATGACCGGCGTGCCGTGTGTATCGTCGGCGCCGACGTAGTAGACCTCATGGCCGTGCATTCGCAGCGCCCGGACCCAGATGTCCGTCTGGATATATTCGACCAGATGGCCGATATGAATCTGCCCGTTCGCATACGGAAGGGCCGACGTGACGAGAATCTGACGGCGGCCGGACGGCGCGCCTGCGGAAAGGTCGGTGGCGGGTGCTGACATAAGGATCGGGGGTGCCTGCGGTGGGACGAAACGGTGATTTTAGCAGGGCGCACGCCGCACGCGGGCCGGGCGCGGCGGGCTGGACGAGCGGAGCAGAGGGGATGGTCGCGAGCGATGGCCGAAAGAGGGAAGCGACGTCTCGCGAAGCGGGATGCAAAACCGCGCGGGCAAAAAAAACCGGGGTCGATAAACCCCGGAGCAACAACGACAAGAGGAGAATGGTGACGTGACGGCTTCGCCAGTCACGTACCGTAAAGACAGACCGCGGATTTTCCGTAGAGTTCGAAATTTTTTTCGATTCAGCGACAAACCTGTCCGACGGCCTGTCCCGTCCGCCAGCCGGGCTCTTGCTGCTGAAACGCCCGGCCGGCCCGGCGGCGGCTTCTCCTTGGGACTTGCCCTTATTGCGTCGCGTGCTGGGCGGTGGCGCGCAGATAGATTTCGACGCGGCGGTTCGCCGCACGGCCGGCTTCGGTGTTGTTGTCGGCGATCGGCTGGTTCGGGCCCATGCCGGTGGCCGACAGGCGCTGCGGTGCGATACCGCGTTGCGTCAGGTAGCCGGTCACGCTCTGCGCGCGGTTGACCGACAGCGTCTGGTTGTATTGCAGCGAGCCGGTGTTGTCCGTATGGCCGACGACCGACGCGACGACTTCCGGATTCTGCTGCAGTGTCTGGGCGAGCTGATCGAGCACCGGCGCAAACGTCGGCTTGATCGCGTAGCTGCTGGTGTCGAACGTGACCGAACTCGGGATGTTCAGCTTCAGCGAACCGTCCGGCTGCTCGGTGATCTGCGTGCCGGTGCCCTTGGTCGCGCCCGACATGCGGTTGCGGATGTTGTCCCAGTTGTAGCCGGTGATGCCGCCCACTGCAGCACCGGTGGCCGCGCCGATCGCCGCGCCCTTGCCGCCGCCGAAGATCGCGCCGAGCGCGGCTCCGGCACCGGCGCCCACGCCCGTGCCGACTGCTGTGTTGGTGCCCTGTTGGGTCGCGCAGCCTGCCACCAGTGAGCCTGCCACGGCCAATACGGCCACGCGAGTCATGATTCTTGCATTCATCTTGGGTTCCTTTCGGGTGCGAATAAACCAGCGGGTAGCGGTCAGTCTATGCAGCGAACATTACGGCAACGCAGCGACCACTCAGAAAGTCAGGAACGATTCCTGCGCCTTGCTTCGCGCGGTCCGACAGCGAAGCAGGGTCTTCGGGCACCTTGTGCCGTCAGACACTACAATATGCCTGAACACGCAGCGATGCGTCCCTACGGCGTCCCGCGTGCCCCGAAGGGTGCCCGGCACGTAAGATTTTCGCAATGCCGCATAACAATTTCTTGCAAATTCCGCCGCGTGGTCGATTCGTCCACTTCGCCACGCCGCACCTCTTCCCCACGGAGTATCAATGAGTATCGATCGGGCTTTGGTCGACGCCGCCGTCGCGGCCGTCACTGACCCCAACACGGGCGCGCCGTACGCGGCCGCGAAGAGCATCCGCAACGTGGTTGTGGAGGGCGACGCGGTCAGCCTTCAGGTCACGCTCGGCTATCCGGCGAAAAGCCAGTTCGACGCGATCCGCCAGCAGTTCGGCGATGCGCTGCGCGCGGTGCCGGGCGTCGCAAACGTGCGCGTCGAAATTTCGCAGCAGATCGCCGCGCACACGGTGCAGCGCGGCGTGAAACTGCTGCCCGGCGTGAAGAACATCGTCGCGGTTGCGTCGGGCAAGGGCGGCGTCGGCAAGAGCACGACCGCCGTGAATCTCGCGCTCGCGCTGGCGAGCGAGGGCGCGTCGGTCGGCATTCTCGACGCCGACATCTACGGCCCGTCGCTGCCCACCATGCTCGGCATCGAGGGCCGCCCCGAATCGCCCGACGACAAATCGATGAACCCGATGACCGGCCACGGCGTGCAGGCCAACTCGATCGGCTTCCTGATCGAGGCGGACAACCCGATGGTATGGCGTGGCCCGATGGCGACCTCGGCGCTCGAACAGCTGCTGCGCCAGACCAACTGGCACGAACTCGACTACCTGATCGTCGACATGCCGCCCGGTACCGGCGACATCCAGCTGACGCTCGCGCAGCGCGTGCCGGTCACGGGCGCCGTGATCGTCACGACGCCGCAGGACATCGCGCTGCTCGACGCGAAGAAGGGCCTCAAGATGTTCGAGAAGGTCGGCATCCCGATCCTCGGCATCGTCGAGAACATGGGTCTGCACATCTGCTCGAATTGCGGCCACGAGGAGCACATCTTCGGCGCCGGTGGCGCGGAGCGCATGAGCAAGGAATATGGCGTCGACGTGCTCGGCAGCCTGCCGCTCGACATCACGATCCGCGAGCAGGCCGACTCGGGCCATCCGACGGTCGCCGCGGACCCGAACGGGCGCATCGCGGAGATCTATCGTTCGATCGCGCGCAAGGTCGCGGTGCATATCGCCGAACGCGCGCGCGACATGAGCTCGAAGTTTCCGAACATCGTCGTGCAAAACACCTGAGCGGCCGTTCGGGCAAGGGATTAGGGGCGATCTCGATCCCTGTTTTCACGAGCTCTCGCGGTATCATGTCGACTTCACGAGTTCGGCTCGGCGGCCGCAGGGGCGGCCGCCAGGCCGACAAGAGGATCGCATGGGAAAACGAATCGACGGGCACGCGGTACATGCGTTCATCGTTCTGACCGCCGGCTGTGTGCTGTTGAGCGGCTGTGGCGTCTTCCTGAGACCACAGGAAAAGCGCGCCGACGCGCAATTGCTGCCCACCGTGGGCAATCAGGCACACGGTCTCGTGACCTTTATCGAGCGCTCGGACGGCGTCCAGGTCACCTACAATCTCACCGGCTTGCCGCCCAATAGCGACCACGCGCTGCAGGTGCACGAGCGCGGCGACTGCAACGCCGCCGACGGCTCCAGCGCCGGTCCGGTGTTTTCGCCGGCGGCCGAACGGCTCAAGGCCGGCGCGCGCGTCGAGGGCGATCTCGGCAATATCCATGCGGACGCGAACGGCGTGGCCACCGGCTTCATCGTCGCGCCGGACGTTGCGCTCGACGGCATCCGCTCGGTGCTGCAGCGCGCGGTCTTGCTGCACCGCGACGCGACCGATCCCTACGCGTACCCTCAGCATGGCGCTGGCACGGCCATCGCCTGCGGCGTGATCCGCCAGCAGTGAACGGCGAGCGCGCTTTCACTGCCAGGCCACAGCTCGGTGGCGCGCATGACGCCATCGGCGGCAGCGATTCCGTGATCGCGTAAAATAAGCGGCCTTCGCCGGCTGAGCGCCGCAGCGCCGCCGGCAGTTTTCATCTATCTTTCCGTCACACCTGACATTCACGTCGAGCAGCGTTCACCTATGACCATCAAATCTGACAAGTGGATCCGGCGCATGGCCGAGTCGCACAAGATGATCGAGCCGTTTGCGCCCGATCAGGTTCGCGTCTCACAAGACGGCCGGAAGATTGTCAGCTACGGCACCTCGAGCTACGGCTACGACATTCGCTGCGCCGACGAATTCAAGATCTTCACCAACATCAACTCGACGATCGTCGATCCGAAGAACTTCGACGAGAAGTCGTTCGTTGATTTCAAGGGCGACGTCTGCATCATCCCGCCGAACTCGTTCGCGCTCGCGCGCACGGTCGAGTACTTCCGCATCCCGCGCAGCGTCCTCACGGTGTGCCTCGGCAAATCGACGTACGCGCGCTGCGGGATCATCGTCAACGTGACGCCGTTCGAGCCGGAATGGGAAGGGCACGTCACGCTCGAATTCTCGAATACGACACCTTTGCCTGCGAAAATCTACGCGAACGAAGGCGTCGCCCAGGTGCTGTTTTTCGAAAGCGACGAGATTTGTGAAACGTCGTACTCGGATCGCGGCGGCAAGTATCAAGGTCAGCACGGCGTCACGTTGCCGAAGACCTGACGTCGGCAGCGTCTCGACCCACCAGTTATTCGGGTGACCGCTGCGCTTTCTACGTAACGCAGCGGTCGTTTTCTTTTTGGAGAATCGCCCATGAAGTTCCGTTTCCCCGTCGTCATCATCGACGAAGATTTCCGCTCCGAGAACATCTCCGGTTCCGGCATCCGGGCTTTGGCCGAAGCCATCGAGAAAGAAGGCGCGGAAGTGCTCGGGTTGACGAGCTACGGCGATCTGACCTCGTTCGCGCAGCAGTCGAGCCGCGCGTCGTGCTTCATCCTGTCGATCGACGACGACGAACTGCTGCCGTACGTCGACAACGTGGTCGTCGAAGGCGAGACACCCGAGCTCGCGGCCGCGATCGTCGCGCTGCGCGCGTTCGTGACCGAAGTGCGCCGCCGCAACGCCGACATCCCGATCTTCCTGTACGGCGAGACGCGCACCTCGCGCCATCTGCCGAACGACATCCTGCGCGAACTGCACGGCTTCATCCACATGTTCGAGGACACGCCGGAATTCGTCGCGCGCCATATCATCCGCGAGGCGAAGGTGTACCTGGATTCGCTCGCACCGCCGTTCTTCAAGGAACTGGTGCAGTACGCGGAAGAGGGTTCGTACTCGTGGCACTGCCCGGGCCACTCGGGCGGCGTCGCGTTCCTGAAGAGCCCGCTCGGCCAGATGTTCCACCAGTTCTTCGGCGAAAACATGCTGCGCGCCGACGTCTGCAACGCGGTCGACGAACTCGGCCAGTTGCTCGATCACACCGGCCCGGTCGCGGCCTCGGAGCGCAACGCCGCGCGCATCTTCAGCGCCGATCACGTGTTCTTCGTGACCAACGGCACCTCCACGTCGAACAAGATCGTCTGGCACGGCACGGTTGCGCCGGGCGACATCGTGCTGGTCGACCGCAACTGCCACAAGTCGATCCTGCACGCGATCACGATGACCGGCGCGATCCCGGTGTTCCTGACGCCGACCCGCAACAACTTCGGCATCATCGGTCCGATCCCGCGCAGCGAGTTCGAACCGGAGAACATCCGCAAGAAGATCGAGGCGAACCCGTTCGCGCGCGAAGCGCTCGCGAAGAACCCGAACCTGAAGCCGCGCATCCTGACGATCACGCAAAGCACGTACGACGGCGTCGTCTACAACGTCGAGATGATCAAGGAGATGTTGGGCGAATGGCTCGACACGCTGCACTTCGACGAAGCGTGGCTGCCGCACGCGGAGTTCCACGAGTTCTACCAGGACATGCACGCGATCGGCGCGGGCCGTCCGCGCATCGGCGCGATGATCTACGCGACGCACTCCACGCACAAGCTGCTCGCCGGCATCTCGCAGGCGTCGCAGATCGTCGTGCAGGATTCGAAGAACAGCCGCTTCGACAAGCATCGCTTCAACGAGGCCTATCTGATGCATACGTCGACGAGCCCGCAGTACGCGATCATCGCGTCGTGCGACGTGGCCGCGGCGATGATGGAAGCGCCGGGCGGCACCGCGCTCGTCGAAGAGTCGATCGCTGAAGCGCTCGACTTCCGCCGCGCGATGACCAAGGTCGACACCGAATACGGCGACGACTGGTTCTTCAAGGTGTGGGGCCCGGACCAGTTCGCCGAGGAAGGCATCGGCTCGCGCGAAGACTGGATGCTGCGCCCGGACGACGCGTGGCACGGCTTCGGCCCGCTCGCCGAAGGCTTCAACATGCTCGACCCGATCAAGGCGACGATCGTCACGCCGGGTCTGAACATGGATGGCGGCTTCGACGACACCGGCATTCCCGCGGCGATCGTCACGAAGTACCTGGCCGAGCACGGCATCATCGTCGAGAAGACGGGCCTCTATTCGTTCTTCATCATGTTCACGATCGGCATCACGAAGGGCCGCTGGAACTCGATGGTGACCGAGCTGCAGCAGTTCAAGGACGACTACGACACCAACCAGCCGCTGTGGCGTGTGCTGCCCGAGTTCGTCGCGCATCATCCGATGTACGAGCGTGTCGGCCTGCGCGATCTGTGTCAGCAGATCCACGGCGTGTATCGCGCGAACGACATCGCGCGTCTGACGACCGAGATGTACCTGTCGAGCATGGAGCCGGCGATGAAGCCGTCCGACGCATTCGCGAAGCTCGCGCACCGCGAGATCGACCGGGTACCGATCGACGAGCTCGAAGGCCGTGTCACGTCGATCCTGTTGACGCCGTATCCGCCGGGCATTCCGCTGCTGATTCCGGGCGAGCGCTTCAACAAGACCATCGTCAACTATCTGCGTTTCGCGCGCGAGTTCAACGAGCGCTTCCCGGGCTTCCATACGGATATCCACGGGCTCGTCGGCGAAATGGTCAACGGGCGCATCGAATATTTCGTCGATTGCGTGCGCATCTGACGATGGGGTGGGTGAAGTTGCTGACGGGGCTGCCCGCTATCGGGCGTTGGCGGCGCGGGGCCGGCGTGCTGGCCTTCGCGCTCGCGGCCGGCACACTGGTGCTCGGCGCCGTCGCGAGTCCGGCGGCGCGTGCCGAGGTCGCCGCCGCCGATCCGATCGATGCGGCGATGCGCACGTGTCTCGCGCGCGCCGACATGTCGACGACCATCGGGCAGGTGCAATGCATGGACAATGCGCGCATCGGCTGGATGGCCGCGGTCGATAACGCGTACCAGCAGTTGCTCGCGAAGGTGCCGCCGGCGCGGCGCAGGCTGTGGGAGAAGAGCCAGTCGAGCTGGCTCGCGTCGCGCGATGCCGAGAAGCAGCTGCTCGCCGCCGTCTTCGCGACGACCCAGGGTTCGATGTACGTGCTTTCCGAAGCCGACATGCAGCTGCAGCCGGTGCGCGACCGTGCGCTCGTGCTGCGCAGCGCACTCGCCGATGCGAGCGGTCCGGCGCCGCGCCGGCCGCGCGCGTGCAACGCCGATGCGCGTTGCGAACACGCGATGTTCGATCTGAACCGCTACTACCGTGTGCTCGAATCGAAGATGCCGGCGAAGTCGCGGCCGACGCTGGTGCACGCACAACGCGCGTGGAATGCGTATCTGACCGCATCGACGCCGCTCGTCGACGAGCGCGGACGTATCGACATCATCGGCGCGCGCGTCGCGACGATCAAACGGCTCTCCGAAACGGCCGGCAACCACTGACGGCCCCCGAGCGGCGCGACCTGCCGCAGCTTCAATCCCATTGAACACCGTCTGCGCGCGGCTGCGGCGCCGCGAGCGCCGGCTCGCCGCGCAGATCGCGCATCGCATCCTCGATGATCGCGGACATCGTGTTGAGCGCGAGGTCGTTGTCGTCGGTGCCGAACGGTTCTTCGAGCTGCGACGCGATCGCTTCGTGCGCCATGAACGTGTACGCGACGAACACCGCGAACACCGGCGTGAAAATGCCGATGCTGTTGACGAGCCCGAACGGCAGCGACGCGCAGAAGAAGTACACGGTGCGGTGGATCATCACAGAATACGCGAACGGCAACGGCGTCGAAGCGATGCGCTCGCAGCCGCCGATCACGTCCGATAGTCCGTTCAGATTGCGGTCGAACGCGAGCACCGACATCGGATCGAGGCTGCCCGCGCGTGCCGCGCGCTGCACCCATTCGCCGAGGCACAGCATCAGCGCGGCGGGCTTGTAGCGTGATCCCATCACCCGCTCGAACAGTGCGCCGGGCAGCCGCGCGGCAAGGTCGTCGCGGGCTTCGGTCTTGCGCAACTGATGACGCAGCGCATGCGGGAGCGCGCTCAATATCGCCAGAAACGCGGCGGCTTCCTCTTTGGGCAACTCGCGCGACGGCAGCGTCAGCGCCTGGCGCGTCAGCGAGCGCGACTCGTTGAGCAATTGCCCCCACAGCTTGCGCGCCTCCCACCAGCGGTCGTAGCTCGCGTTGTTGCGAAAGCCGAGAAACACCGCGAGCGCAATGCCGACCAGCGAGAACGGCGCAATCGAGTTCAGGTTCAGGCTGACAGGCAGCAGATGATCGTGCGCGGCGAGCGCAATGATCGAGATGACGAAGATCAGGAAGAGCCGCGGCAGCAACTGCGGCAGCACCGAGCCGCGCCACGCGAGCAGCATGCGGAACCAGTGGAGATGCGGGCGAATGATCATGGACGCGCGGTTCGTCTGAAGCGATAGAGCGCCTATTATCGATTGCTTTTCGTGTGGCCCGAACAGAAAAACCCGCGGCGTGCACATCACGGACGATGCACACGCCGCGGGTTCGTTTACCGCGAGCGGAGCGGGACAGCGGCTAACTTAACCTCAGTCGCGCGCCGACGAAGCCGCGCCGTGGCTCAGCCAGTCGAGTACGGCCGTCGCGTCGTCGTCGGCGCCTTCGCGCGCTTTCTCGACGGTTTCGGCCACTTCGTCGCTCGGCACCGCGCGGCGAATCGCCACGCCGACCGCCAGAATGTCGATCATCACGAGGTGCAGGATGCGCGAGATCATCGACAGCTGCGACTCGCGAATCTCGATGTGATCGGTTTCCAGCGCGACCGTCGCGCGCTTCGCGAGCGGCGTGTTGCTCGACGTGATCGCGATCACCTGCGCGCCGGCCTGCATCGCGACGTCGAGCACGCGCAGCAGCTCGGGCGCGCGCCCCGACTTCGACACCGCGACAATCACGTCGCCCTTGCCGAGCAGCGCGGCCGAGGCTGCCTGCATGTACAGGTCACCGTATGCGATGGTCGGAATACCGAAACGGAAGAACTTGTAGTGCGCGTCCTGCGCGACGATGTTCGAATTGCCGAGCCCGTAGAACTCGATGCGCCGTGCTCCGTTCAGCAGGTCGATCGCGCGTTCCACGTGCTCGAAGTTCAGATGCTCGCGCAACTGCAGGATCGCCGACACGGTGTTGTCGAGCACCTTCGCGCCGAAGTCGGTCGCGGTGTCCCCGAGATGCACCTGGCTGTGGCTGACCGGAATCGTGCCGGTCAAACCGGTCGCGAGCTTCAGCTTGAAATCCGACAACCCCTGGCAGCCGAGCGAGCGGCAGAAGCGGATCACGGTCGGCTGACTGACGTCGGCCTTGCGCGCGATGTCGACGATCGGATCGTTGATGATCGAACGCGGATGGTTCAGCGCGAGATCGGCGACGCGGCGCTCGGCCGGCGTCAGCGCGTCGCGCATCTGGCGAATCCGCTCGAACACCGCCGACGAGCTGCCGCCCGCGCGGTTCGACAGCTGCTCCGCGAGAATCGCCGATACGCCGAGGAACGCCGGGTATTCGGCGGTGATCACATAGGTCGGCACATTCTGCAGATACGCCTCGAAGCGGCCCTTCGCCTCGAAGCGCTGGCGGAACGACGAACGCGCGAACAACTCGCCGAGACGCGGCACGACACCGCCGCCGATATAGATGCCGCCGAGCGCGCCGAGCGTCACCGCGATGTTGCCGGCGAAGGTGCCGAGAATGCCGCAGAACACGTCGACCGATTCGGCCGCGAGCGGCTCGCCTTCGTGCGCGCGCTTGACCACATCGGCCGGGTTGACGCTGGCCGGCACGCGTTTCTTGTCGCGGCCCGCGAGCGCGCGATAGATCACCTCGAGGCCCGGACCCGCGGCCACCCGTTCGAACGACACGTGCGACCACTTCTTGCGCGCGTAGTGCAGCACGATCTCTTCGCGCTCGTCGGCGGGCGCGAAGGTGGCGTGGCCGCCTTCGCTGCCGAGCGCGATCCAGCGGTCGTCGGCGGGGATCAGGCCCGACACGCCCATGCCGGTGCCGGGGCCGAGCAGGCCGATCACGCTGTTGGGCCGGCGCTGGCCGCCGCCGACCTGCACGCGCTGCGTGTCGGTGAGGCCGGGCAGCGCCATCGCGAGCGCGGTGAAGTCGTTGACGACGAGCAGCGTGTCGAAGCCGAGCGTGCGGCGCGTCGCTTCGATCGAAAAGGTCCAGTCGTGATTGGTCATGCTGACCTGGTCGCCGTCGACCGGGTTCGCAATTGCGATCGCCGCGTGATTGACGCGGCCGATCTTCGTGTCCTTCAGGTACTTCTTGATGACATCGGCGACGCTCGGATACTCGGCGCAGGGATAGACCTGCACCGAGCCGATTTCGCCGGGGCCCGTCTCGAGCGCGAAACGCGCATTGGTACCGCCGATGTCGGCCAGCAGCCTCGGTCCATCGGCGTGCTGGGCCGCGCCCGGCACAGCTTTAGTTTGCACACCAGTAGACATCGAGTCTCACTCCCTTGTCGTTTGCCAGTTGCGAGATGGCATTTTTTTGTAGCGCAGCGGATGCGGCGTTGAGCACGTCCATCTTGCGCGGTCCTGCGATCAGCAGAAACAGGTGCTTGACGTCCTTCAGCGCGGACAGCGACCAGCTCACGCGCGCGTGCGGCGCCGCGCCCGGATGCACGGCGACGAAACGCTCGGTCGTGGTGATCGCGTGATCCCATTCGGGCGCGTCGGCGAAGATCGACGCGGTGTGGCCGTCTTCGCCCATGCCCAGCACCGCGACATCGGGCGCGGTGGCGAAGCGCGCGTCCGCGTTCAGCGCGGCGACGTGCGAGTGCAGATCCTGGCTGGTGTCGACGAGCGGCCAGAAGGTCGCGTGTTGCGCGGCGTTTTGCAGCAACGTGGCGCGCGCGAGCTGCGCGTTGCTCGCGCTATCGGTCTCCGGCACCCAGCGGTCGTCGACCAGCGTGATCGCGATGCGGGGCCAGTCGAACGTCTGCGTCGACAACGTTTGCAGGAACGGACGCGGGCTGCTGCCGCCGGACACGGCCAGCATGGCCGGGCGCGCGAGCGGGGTTGACGTGCCGGTGCCGGCCGCCTGTGCGGCAAGCGACGCATGTAACGCATCGCCCACCGCTTTCGCCAGCGCGTCGGATTGGGCGCGTTGGTCGTCGAAAGCGTGAAGCTCGATCACTTCTCCTCCGTGCTGCATTCTTGTTGGATCTGCGGAATCAGCCTGACTGCTGTCGCGCGATGCCTGCAAGGCGGGGTGGCCCGCAGACGCCTGACGCGATACCGGCGCGACTCCGTTCAGTTCGTCGGTGGTGTTGCCGGCGCCGCGCGCCGAGATGTTCATCGCGCGCGGCGCCGTCCGTCAATTCATCAAACTCAATTCTCTTCTTCGAGCCAGCAGGTGCCGTGCTGGGCGAGCATCGCGCTCGCCGCGGCCGGTCCCCACGTGCCCGCCGCGTACGGCTTGGGCGGTTTGGTCGAGGCCTTCCAATCGTTCAGGATCGGCTCGACCCAGCGCCATGCGGCTTCCTGTTCGTCGCGCCGCACGAACAGCGCGAGGCGCCCGTGAATCACGTCGAGCAGCAGCCGCTGATACGCCTCCATCTGGCCTTCGCGGAAGAACCGGTCGAACGCGAGATCGAGGTACACGCTCGCGAGGTTCATCCCCTCGCCGGGCTGCTTCGCGAGACAGTACAGCCGAATCGTCTCGTTCGGCTGCAGACGGATCACGAGGCGGTTCGCGCCCGCGCGCAGCGCCGACGCGCCAAGCGCCGAATGCGGCACCGCGCGGAAATTCACGACGATCTCGGCGACGCGATCGGCGAGCCGCTTGCCGGTGCGCAGGAAAAACGGCACGCCGGCCCAGCGCCAGTTCTCTATCTCGACCTTCAGCGCGACGAAGGTCTCGGTCGAGCTATCCGGCTTCACGCCGTGCTCGGTCGCGTAGGCCGGCACCGTGTTGCCGCGGATCACGCCCGAATGATACTGGCCGCGCACCGCGACCTTGCCGATGTCCTGCGAATCGACCGGTTTTAGCGCGCGCAGCACGCGCAGCTTTTCGTCGCGAACCGAGTCGGAGTCCATCGAGTGGGGCGGCTCCATCGCGACGATCGACAGCAGTTGCAGCAGGTGGTTCTGCACCATGTCGCGCAGCGCGCCAGTATTGTCGTAGAAATCGCCGCGCGCTTCGACACCGAGTTCCTCGGCGATCGTGATCTGGATGCTCTCGACCCACTCGCGGCGCCACAGCGGCTCGAACAGCGCATTGCCGAAGCGCAGCGCGAGCAGGTTCTGCACCGGCTCCTTGCCGAGGTAGTGGTCGATCCGGTAGATCTGCTCTTCCGCGAAAATTTCGCCGACCGCGTCATTGATCGCATTCGACGATTTCAGATCGTAGCCGAGCGGCTTCTCGAGCACGATGCGCGCGTTGTGGTTCAGACCCACCGCGGCGAGCGCATGGCAGATCGGCACGAACAGCGACGGACCGGTCGCCAGATAGAACACGCGGATGCCGGGCATGTCCTGGATCGCGTCGCGCAGTTGCGCGAAGTCATCCGGATTGCCGAGATCGATCTTCACGAACTCGATGCGCGCGAGGAAGCTCGTCCACGCGGCTTCGTCGAGGCCGTTTTTCGACACATGCGGCTTGACGTGCTCGTCGACCCACTGCAGGTACTCGCCGCGATCCGCGATGTGCCGCGCGACCGCGACGATCTTGCCGTCGTCGGCAAGCATGCCGCCCGCGCGGTGTGCTTCGAACAGCGCGGGCAGGATCTTGCGCATCGACAGATCGCCGGTGCCGCCGAAGAGAACGAAGGTGAAGCTTGAGTCGGTATGCATGAGTCTCCGTCGATATCCTGAAAGGCCGCCGCGCTGATCGGACACTGCACGTGCAGCGACCCGGAAAAGCGACCGTAGTCCGATAAAATATTTTTTGACACTGAATTGTAGTTTAACTACAATCCAAATCAAGAGGTAGCGTTAATTCGGAGAAAAAAGCGTGCGCTGTGCAGACGAAATGCACGCTTTTTGCGAATCGGCGGGCGTCCCCGGCATGCTAACGGACAATGGGGCAACGCTTTCCGGTACGCGCCAGCAGGGTGCCGGCGGACCTTAGGGGAAGTCGGGGAGTCGACGGGCTTGCGGGGTCGTTCCCGTGGCCGACGTCAGGCTGGCGTCGGATTGGTGTATGAGGTGCCTCGAGTCTGCCGCGCGATGCGGGCAGGCAAAAATCAAAAGAGGAGACAGTCAGTTGCATCCCGAACCACTCACCTCTTGAGCGTCCAGCGGCCGGACATCGGTCCGCCGGCACATGCCCTCGCGCATGCGCCCGACCATGCTCGATCGCCCGGTGTTTTGCCTGTTTGAACCAACCACAGCACCCTGGCGACATCAGGGGCCATTCGTTTTTTTGTTCAGGTGTCTGGAGGAGATAAGCAATGAAATTTCGCGCGATCATGGGCGCTCTGTGCGCTGCGGGTCTGATGTGTGGCGTGTCGGCCGTGCAGGCCGCCGAGTCGATCGAAGTGCTGCACTGGTGGACTTCGGGCGGCGAATCCAGGGCCGTCGGCGTCCTCAAGGACGACATGACGAAGCAGGGCTACACGTGGAAGGACTTCGCGGTCGCAGGCGGCGCTGGCGCGGCTGCGATGACGGCACTGAAGACGCAGGTGATCTCGGGCAACGCGCCGAGCGCCGCGCAGATCAAGGGTCCGCTGATCCAGGACTGGGCTTCGCAGGGCGTGCTGGTGCCGATCGACTCGGTCGCGGGCGACTGGAAGAAGAACCTGCCGCCGCAAATCGACAAGATCATGCAAGCGGACGGCCACTATGTCGGCGCGCCGTTCTCGGTGCATCGCGTGAACTGGCTGTACATCAACAAGGCAGCACTGGACAAGGCAGGCGGCAAGGTGCCGACTACGTGGCCTGAGTTCTTCGCGGTGGCCGACAAGATGAAGGCCGCGGGCATCCAGCCGATCGCGATGGGCGGCCAGCCGTGGCAAGACCTGACGCTGTGGGAAGACGTGGTGCTGTCGGAAGGCGCGGACTTCTACAAGAAGGCGCTGGTCGACCTCGACGAGAAGACGCTGACCTCGGAGAAGATGGTTCAGGTGTTCGACACCGTCCGCAAGATCCAGGGCTACTTCGACGCGGGCCGCACGGGCCGTGACTGGAACCTCGCCACGGCGATGGTCATCAACGGCAAGGCCGGCATGCAGTTCATGGGCGACTGGGCGAAGGGCGAGTTCACCAACGCCGGCAAGAAGTCGGGCACGGACTACATCTGCGCGGTGGTGCCGCAAACGGACAAGGCCTACACGTTCAACGTCGACTCGTTCGTGTTCTTCCAGCAGAAGGGCCAGAAGGCCGCGACGCCGGGTCAGCTTTCCCTCGCGAAGACGATCATGTCGCCGGAGTTCCAGGAGCAGTTCAGCCTGTACAAGGGCTCGATCCCGGTGCGTCTCGGCGTGCCGATGGACAAGTTCGACGACTGCGCGAAGAAGTCGTACGCGGATGAGCAGATTGCGATCAAGGCCGGCGGTTATGTGCCGTCGCTCGCTCACGGCATGGCTCAGCCGGATGCCGCTGCAGGCGCGATCTCCGACGTCGTCACGAAGTTCATGAACTCGCAGCAAGATTCGAAGACCGCGGTTCAGGCTCTCGCGAAGGCGGCGAAAACCAAGTAAGCGTAGGTACGAAGCGTTGCGCCCGGCGGCTTCCATCTGAAGCGCCGGGCGCCCCCTTCGGGCCGTGTCGGGTCGGACCTCGAGCTGCTTTGGTTCGCAGCGCAGTCCGGTACAACGCGGCTTACCCGGGTTTCATGGAGTCACACCCAGGCCGTCGCGGTCCCGCGCCATGCGCGCACGGGCAGCCCGGCGGTACAGTTTCAGCAGGAGTCGAGTAGTGACTGCTTCCATCAGCGGGAACGGGAAAACGGCCACCGTCACCCGCCGCACGTCGCCCATGGCGGCCCTTGCCGATCGCTATATTCCGAAGCTGGTGCTCGCACCCAGCGTCGTGATCAGCCTGATCTTCGTGTATGGCTTTATCGCAATCACCGGCTATCTGTCGCTGTCTACTTCGCGACTGATGCCTCGTTGGGAATTCGCGGGTCTCGACCGCTATCGCGAGCTGTTCCAGAACGACGTGTTCTGGACTTCGGCCGAGAACCTCGGCTGGTTCGGCATTCCGTTCATCGCTATCTGCATCGGTCTGGGTCTGTTGCTCGCGATCCTGCTCGATCAGCAGATCCGCAACGAAGGCGCGCTGCGCGCCGTGTTCCTGTATCCGATGGCGCTGTCGTTCATCGTGACCGGCACCGCGTGGCAATGGATTCTGTCGCCGGGCATCGGCATCGAGAAGGTGTTTCACGACTGGGGCTGGACGAGCTTCGAGTTCAACTGGCTCGGCGACCCGGACCGGGCGATCTTCTGTATCGTGATCGCGGCGGTCTGGCAGTCCACCGGCTTCGTGATGGCGCTGTTCCTCGCCGGTTTGCGCGGCGTCGACAGTGAAATCTTCAAGGCCGCGCAGATGGACGGCGCGGGCCTGCCGACCATCTACCGCAAGATCGTGATTCCGAGCATGCGGCCGGTGTTCTTCTCCGTGCTGCTGATTCTTTGCCACATCACCATCAAGACCTTCGACCTGGTCGTCGCGCTGACCGCCGGCGGTCCGGGCACGTCGTCGTCGCTGCCGGCCATCTTCATGTACACGTTTTCGTTCAATCGCGGGCAGCTCGGCGTCGGCGCGGCATCGTCGATCATGATGCTCGCCACCGTGGTGGCCGTGCTCGTGCCGCTGATGTACCTGGAATCGAGGAGCACCCGCAATGCAGCCTAAGATGACGATTAGCCGTGCCGTCATTTACGCGGCCCTGGTTCTGTTCGCCGTGTACTTCCTGTTCCCGCTGTACGTGATGCTGTCGACGTCGTTCAAGGACATCGACCAGCTGCGCACCGGCAACCTGCTGACGCCGCCGACGAGCTGGAGCTTCGCCCCATGGATCAAGGCGTGGAGCGGCGCGTGTACGGGCGTGCGTTGCGACGGCATGCAGCCGTTCTTCATGAACTCGGTGCGCATGGTGATTCCTGCCGTGCTGATCTCGTCGATCATCGGCGCGTTCAACGGCTACGTGCTCACGCACTGGCGGTTCCGCGGCGCCGATCCGATTTTCACGATGCTGCTGGTCGGCTGCTTCATTCCGTTCCAGGCGATCCTGCTGCCGATGGCGCGCCTCGAAGGCATGCTCGGCCTGTCGAACACGACGACCGGCCTCGTGCTCGTGCACGTGATCTACGGTATCGCGTTCACGACGATGTTCTTCCGCAACTTCTACGTCAGCGTGCCGGCTGAACTCGTGAAGGCTGCGCGTATCGACGGCGCGGGTTTCTTCACGATCTTCACGAAGATCCTGCTGCCGGTGTCGCTGCCGATCTTCATGGTGTGCCTGATCTGGCAATTCACGCAGATCTGGAACGACTTCCTGTTCGGTATCGTGTTCTCCGGCGTCGATTCGATGCCGATCACCGTGGCGCTGAACAATCTCGTGAACACCTCGACCGGCGTGAAGGAATACAACGTGGACATGGCCGGCGCGATCATCGCGGCGCTGCCCACGCTGCTCGTCTACATCATCGCCGGACGTTACTTCGTGCGCGGCCTGACCGCGGGCGCGGTGAAGGGCTAACCAGCTTAACCCGGGGGGCGTACCCCTGCGAGCGCGGCGGCGCTTCGGCGAATCAGCGCGACTGATCGGGCGCCGCCGTCAGACAGACGTTTTCAGGCAGTATCAGAGACAAGAGGATTCACAGCATGGCAAGCCTTTCCATCCGTGACGTGTACAAGACCTACCCGAACGGGGTGCCGGTTCTGAAGGGTGTCAACATCGACATCGAAGACGGCCAGTTCCTGATTCTGGTCGGCGGCTCGGGCTGCGGTAAATCGACGCTGCTCAACATGATTGCCGGTCTCGAAACCGTGACCAAGGGCGAGATCCAGATCGACGGCAAGACCGTCAACAACCTGTCGCCGAAAGATCGCGACATCGCGATGGTGTTCCAGTCGTACGCGCTGTATCCGTCGATGACGGTGCGCGACAACATCTCGTTCGGCCTGAACATCCGCAAGGTGCCGAAGCAGGAGCAGACGCAGATCGTCGAGCGCGTGTCGAACACGCTGCAGATCAAGCATCTGCTCGACCGCAAGCCGGGCCAGCTGTCGGGCGGCCAGCGTCAGCGCGTCGCGATGGGCCGCGCGCTCGCGCGCGATCCGGTGATGTTCCTGTTCGACGAGCCGCTGTCGAACCTCGACGCGAAGCTGCGTATCGAAATGCGCTCGGAAATCAAGCTGCTGCATCAGCGCCTTGGCACGACGATCGTCTACGTGACGCACGACCAGATCGAAGCGATGACGCTCGGCGACCGCATCGCGGTGATGAAGGACGGCATCGTCCAGCAGTTCGGCGCGCCGCAGGAAATCTACGACTCGCCGTCGAACCTGTTCGTCGCGGGCTTCATCGGCGCGCCGCCGATGAACTTCATCGAAGGCAAGCTGGTCGAGCAGGGCTCGGGCGTCGGCATCGAACTCGATACGGGCATCGGGCGCAAGGTGCTGGTGCTGCCGTTCGATTCGGCGAAGGTGCGCTCGCACGTCGGCAACAACGTGATTCTCGGTCTGCGTCCGGAGCGCATCACCGATGCGCGCAGCGCGCACGGCGACGACTCGAAGCTGCAGCCGGTCGAAGTGAAGGTCGATGTGATCGAGCCGACCGGTCCGGACACGCTGGTGTTCGCGCAGGTCAACGGCAAGCGCATCGTGAGCCGGGTGCACCCGGCGTCGAACCCGCAGCCGGAGAAGAACGCGACGCTGCTGTTCGATACGTCGAAGGCGGTGTTGTTCGATCCCGCGAATGAAGAGCGCATTGCGTAACCGGTCGTATACGCGCTAGAGACGTCGCTTCAGAAGAGCCCCATGCGTTCAGTTGCGCGTGGGGCTTTTGCTTTTTTGCAGCCGTTACGCCGACTCTGGCAAACGCAAATCAGGATTACTGCGCGCGAGCTCGCCGACCCAATCGATGAACGCGCGCAGCCGCGAACTCAGATTGCGGCGATGCGCATAGAGGATCGACAGCGGTGTGCCGGGGCTCGTGTAGTTGCCGAGGATCTCCGTGAGCGCGCCTTGCTCGATCAGCTCGGCGACCATGAAGCGCGACGGCTGGATGATGCCGTGGCCCAGCACGCCCGCGGTGATGTAGACCGAGCCGTCGTTGACGGCGAGCGTGCTATCCATCGCGACGCGCTCGATTTCGCCGTCCACTTCGAATTCGAACGGGAAGGTACGGCCGCTGCGCGCGGACACGTAGTTGACCGCGCGATGCTCGCCGAGGTCGGCCAGCGTGGTCGGCGTGCCGAACTTCCGCAGATACGCGGGCGATGCACATGTGACGATGCGTGCAAGCCCGATGCGCTTCGCGACGAGGCTCGACTCTTCGGGCGTGCCCATGCGGATCACGCAATCGACGCCGTCCTGGATCAGATCGATGTTGCGGTCCGCCAGACCGAGACGCACGTCGATCGCGGGGTATTGTTCGTAGAAGTCGTCGAGCGCGGGCAGCAGCAGCGAGCGCGCGAGCGTGCCGGACGTGTCGACGCGGATCGTGCCGGCCGGATTCTCGCGCTTGTTCGATAGCGACGACTCGGCATCGGCGACGTCGGCCAGAATGCGCACGCAGCGCTCGTAGAACGACGCGCCGTCTTCGGTCACGCTGACCTGGCGCGTCGAGCGGTTCAGGAGCCGCACGCCGACGTGTTCCTCGAGCGCCTGGATCGTGCGGCTGACCTTCGCGCGCGGCAGATCGAGCGATTCCGAAACCTTGGTGAAGCTGTTCGCTTCGACCACGCGCGTGAAGATCTCCATCGCTTCGAAACGGTCCATGGTGTGCCTTGTGGGTGATGAGCCAAAAGAAGGGCGGGGCAGGTTTGCGACACGACACGAAGTCTACAGCCACGAAATCAGGTTGTCTGCCGTGCCTCGTTCGCGTGAATCAGCCTGCCGCTCGCGGCTCAATCCCGGTCCGGCGCGCCCAGCGGGAATAGCGGCCGATACGGCCGCGCCTCGTCGACCGCGCGGGCGAACGACGGCCGCGCGAGCAGCCGCTGCCGGTACGCGCGCACGTGCGCGAACGCGGGGTCGATCGGATGCGTCCAGTCGGCGTAGAACAGAGACGGGGCGGCGCCGCAGTCGGCGAGGCTGAAGCTGTCGCCGGCGGCCCATTCGCGCTCGGCCATGTGGCGGTTGAGCCAGGCATAAGCGGTGTCGAGCATCGCGCGTGCATCGGCGACGCCACGCGCGTCGCGCTCGGCCTCGGGACGCAGGCTATCGAACACGACCTTTTGTTGCGGCGTCGAAATGTAGTTGTCGAAGAAGCGGTCCAACATGCGCACCTCGAGCGCGGCGCGCGGGTCGGCCGGCAACAACGCGACAGGCCCCGGATAGTGCAGGCCCAGGTACTCGATGATGATGGTCGCTTCGACCACCGTGCGCCCGCCGTCGACGAGCACCGGGAAGCGCTTGATCGGCCACAGCGCGGCGAATTCGGCCATGATCTGCGGGTCGTCGTACGCGAGCACGCGCATCTCGAACGGCGTGCCGTTTTCGTACAACGCGGTCAAGGCCTTCTGGCAGTACGACGAGAACGGATGGGCATAAAGCTTCAGGGGCATCGCGATCACCTTTGAAGGTTGCACAGCACGAATCCACGGTGGCGACGAGAGCCACCGCGCGACGGCCAGGCTGGCCGTTTACCCCACGACGAACGACGGCCGAAAAAATCGACCTCAGACCTTCACATTTGCCCCATGCGGCGGCAACGCCCCCGGCTGCAACAGCACGACCACCGCGCCGGCGCCGCCGTCATGCGGGCGCGCCTGACAGAACGCGATCACTTCGGCTTTCTGCACGAGCCACGCGCGCACTTTGCCTTTCAGCACCGGCTCCTTGCCGATCGACCCCAAACCCTTGCCGTGAATCACGCGCAGGCAGCGCAGGCCGCGCTTGACCGATTCGCGGATGAATTCCGCGAGCGCCTCGCGTGCTTCCTCGCGCCGCATGCCGTGCAGGTCGATCTGCGCCTGCACGATCCAGTCGCCCCGCCGCAGCTTGCGCACGACGTCGCGGCTCACGCCGGGGCGGCAATACGACAGCGTTTCGTCGGTTTCGAGCAGGACTTCAGGGTCGAACTCGTCGGAGATCGCTTCGTGCAGCACCGCTTCCTCATCGAGCAGCGTCTGCACCGGCAGCGGCGGCGGGGGATTGCGCGTGAGCGTCGCACGTGGCGGAATCGCGAGCGGCGCGACTTCGCCGATCTCGCGGCGGAACAGATCGGCATCGGCGGCCGCTTCGCGCTGCGCCGCTCGCGCGGCCGCCTGTTCGCGCTGGCGCCGCTCGGCGTCACCCTTCAACGCATCACGCAACGCACCGAGGCCGGCAAGCCCGGCCGCGCGATCGAGCTTCGGCGCGACGGCGGGCGCAGCCGTTGCGGGCGCGGGACGGGTGGCGGCTTGCGGACGTTTCGGTTCGTTCGGATGGGGCTGATTTTTCGGCATGTCGGCAATACAGGCGGAAAGGTCGGTGGGTAGTGCGGAACTGAGGCGGCAGAAACGACAAAGGCCGCCGGCATTGCAGCCGCGGCCTTCGTGAGCCAATGACGGTTGCGCTGCGCGCCACCGTCATTTTACTGTCGCGCCCGTTGCCGCGACTTCGCGCCGCCGCGATGGCGGCGCACCGCGCATCAGCGGTCCGCTTCGGCGCTCATCGCGTGCTCGCCGGCCATCTCGTTGATGGTCTCGAGATAGCGCTGTGCATCGAGCGCGGCCATACAGCCGGTGCCCGCGCTCGTGATCGCCTGGCGATAGATATGGTCCTGCACGTCGCCGGCGGCGAACACACCCGGCACGCTCGTCGCGGTCGCGAAACCGTTCAGGCCGCCCTTCGTGATGATGTAGCCATTCTTCATTTCGAGCTGACCTTCGAAGATGTCCGTGTTCGGCTTGTGGCCGATCGCGACGAACAGGCCCTGCAACGCGATGTCGGTGGTTTCGCCAGTCTGCGTGTGCTTGATGCGCAGGCCGGTCACGCCGGAATCGTCGCCCGTCACTTCTTCGAGCACATGGTTCCACTTGATCTCGACGACGCCTTCCTTCTCCTTCGCGAGCAGACGGTCGATCAGGATCGGCTCGGCGCGGAACTTGTCGCGGCGATGGATCACGGTGACCTTCTTCGCAATGCCGGCGAGGTACAGCGCCTCTTCGACGGCCGTATTGCCGCCGCCGATCACGGCGACGTGCTGCTGCTTGTAGAAGAAGCCGTCGCAGGTCGCGCAGGCCGACACGCCCTTGCCCATGAACGCCTCTTCCGACGGCAGGCCGAGATATTGCGCCGATGCACCCGTCGAGATGATTAGCGAGTCGCACGTGTATTCGCCCGAATCGCCGATCAGGCGAATCGGCTTCTCATCGAGCTTCGCCGTGTGGATGTGGTCGAAGATGATTTCGGTGTTGAAGCGCTCGGCGTGCTCGAGGAAGCGCGCCATCAGTTCCGGGCCTTGCACGCCGTTCGCGTCGGCGGGCCAGTTTTCGACGTCGGTCGTGGTCATCAGCTGGCCGCCTTGCGCGAGGCCGGTGACGAGTACCGGCGCGAGGTTGGCGCGCGCCGCGTAAACCGCCGCCGTATAGCCGGCGGGGCCGGAACCGAGAATCAGAACCTTGGCGTGTTTCGTTGCAGTTGCGGGCATGATCGAATCCTTGAACGGCGCGCGGCTCGCCATTGCGTAGCCGTGCGTTTTTGAACTGAAACTGTAGATGGGTATCAGACCGGCATTATAAAGGGCGGGGCGCGTGGCTGCGCCATCAAGCTTTCTCATCGCCGCGATAGCGTGGCGGCTTGCGCGCGCGCTGTGAGCACGGGGCCCGATACGACGAAGTCAGCGCGCGTCGCGCACGCATCTGTGGTCAAACCGCCAAGTTACCGTCATTTACAGCCTCGCGCGGGACACAGCGTTTACAATAGCCCGGATCGAAGTTTCCGGTAGCCGGGATCGGGCCCGAAGCCGCGCGCGGCGAGGCTCGGGCCGCGTTCCCGGCGGCAGTTTCAGCCTGAACCGGCTACCCCAGGCAACAGGATCAATGGCAAAAGCTCCCTATACCGCGAGCGCGCAGGCATTGCCGCACCGCATGTCGCGCCTCTTCACCGAAATCCGCTGGATTCTGCAGGTGGCCCTCGGCGTGTTCCTGCTGATGTCCCTCGTCAGCTACAGCAGGCACGACCCGAGCTGGACCCATGCCGCGCAGGTCGACCATATCTCGAACTGGGCGGGCCGCGTCGGCGCCTGGACCTCAGACATCCTGCTGCTGCTGTTCGGCCTGTCCGCCTACTGGTGGATCGTGCTGCTCGGCCGCCACATCTCCGCGAACTACAAGCGCATCACCCGCAACGAAGATCCGCAGGACGACGACGCGCCGCGCGGCGTCAGCTGGCTCGCCGATGCGTTCGCGTTCATGCTCGTGCTGCTGTCGTGCAACGGCCTCGAGGCGCTGCGCATGTGGTCGCTGAGAGTGCAGTTGCCGCGAGCGCCCGGCGGCGTGATCGGCGAGGCTGTCGCGCGTGGCATCTCGCATGCGCTCGGCTTCACCGGCGGCACGCTCGCGCTACTGCTCGGGCTCGGGATCGGGCTGTCGCTGTACTTCCGTTTTTCGTGGCTGTCGGTCGCGGAGAAGGTCGGCGAATCGATCATTTCCGCGGTGACGTTCGCGAAGCTGCGCCGCGAGGCCGGGCTCGATCGCAAGCTCGGCGAAGCGGCCGCCGTGAAGCGCGAAGGCAAGGTCGAGAAGGGCCGCGTGCGCATCGAAGAGCACGAGCCGGTGGTGATCGTGCCGCCGCTCGCCACGCCGGCGAAGTCGGAGCGTGTCGAGAAGGAACGCCAGGTGCCGCTCTTCACCGATCTGCCCGGCGACTCGACGCTGCCGCCCATCTCGTTGCTCGACCCCGCGCCCGCCGCGCAGGAAACCATTTCCGCGGACACGCTCGAATTTACGTCGCGCCTGATCGAGAAGAAGCTGAAGGACTTCGGCGTCGAAGTCAGCGTGGTCGCCGCCTATCCGGGGCCCGTCGTCACGCGCTATGAAATCGAGCCGGCCACGGGTGTGAAGGGCAGTCAGATCGTCAATCTCGCGAAGGACCTCGCGCGTTCGCTGTCGCTCGTGTCGATCCGCGTCGTCGAAACGATTCCGGGCAAGAACTACATGGCGTTGGAGCTGCCGAACCAGCGCCGTCAGACCGTGAGCCTGTCCGAAATTCTCGGCTCGACCGTGTATGCGGATGCCGCGTCGCCACTCACGATGGGTCTCGGCAAGGACATCGGCGGTAAGCCGGTGTGCGCGGATCTCGCGAAGATGCCGCATTTGCTGGTCGCCGGCACGACCGGTTCGGGCAAGTCGGTCGGTATCAACGCGATGATCCTGTCGCTGCTGTACAAGGCGAGCGCCGAGCAGGTGCGCATGATCCTGATCGATCCGAAGATGCTCGAAATGAGTGTCTACGAAGGCATTCCGCATCTGCTGTGTCCGGTCGTCACCGACATGCGTCAGGCGGGCCACGCGCTGAACTGGGCGGTCGCCGAAATGGAGCGCCGCTACAAGCTGATGAGCAAGGTCGGCGTGCGTAACCTCGCCGGCTACAACAACAAGATCGACGAAGCGGCCAAGCGCGAAGAGAAGCTGCCGAATCCGTTCAGCCTGACGCCGGACGATCCGGAACCGCTGACGCGTTTGCCGAACATCGTGATCGTCATCGACGAACTGGCCGACCTGATGATGGTCGTCGGCAAGAAGGTCGAGGAGCTGATCGCGCGGATCGCGCAGAAGGCGCGCGCGGCCGGCATCCATCTGATTCTCGCCACACAGCGTCCGTCGGTCGACGTGATCACCGGCCTGATCAAGGCCAACGTGCCGACCCGGATGGCGTTCCAGGTGTCGTCGAAAATCGACTCGCGCACGATTCTCGATCAGCAGGGCGCCGAGTCGCTGCTCGGCATGGGCGACATGCTGTATCTGCCGCCGGGCACGGGTTTGCCGGTGCGTGTGCACGGCGCGTTCGTGTCGGATGAAGAAGTGCATCGCGTCGTCGACAAGCTCAAGGAGCAGGGCGAGCCGAACTATATCGAGGGCATTCTCGAAGGCGGCGTGAGCGGCGAGGGCGACGAAGGCTCGGCGGGAACCGCGTCCTCCGAAGGCGAGTCGGACCCGTTATACGATCAGGCAGTCGACGTCGTGCTGAAGAATCGTCGCGCGTCGATTTCACTGGTGCAGCGGCACCTGCGCATCGGCTACAACCGGGCGGCGCGTCTGCTCGAACAGATGGAGAATTCGGGCGTGGTGTCGGCGATGTCGTCGAACGGCAATCGCGAGATTCTGGCGCCGGCGCGCGAAGCGGAATAGCGTCGCCGCTTGCGGCCATTGCGTGCGCCGCCGCGCGCACCGTGGTGTGCGCACCGTTATGGCTCGACGTCGCGCCAATCACTTTATGTTCTGCGAGTGGATCGGCCCGGCCCATCACCGAATTCAATCAAGGGAGAAAAACCTATGCAAGCAATCGCGCAGCAGGACGCCCGAAAGCGTCGAGCGGTTGGCCTCGGCGGACTCGCCCGCAGGATCGCGCGCGCCGCTGGCAGTGTCGGGATCGGTGCGTCGCTGCTCGTTGCGTCGCACGCGTTCGCGAGCGGCACCGAGCAACTGAAGGCATTCGTCTCGCAGGTCCATTCGGCGCGCGGAACCTTCGTGCAGCAGGAGGTGCGCGCGCCGAGCAAGGCGCAGGGCGCGAGCGGTGCGCTGTCCACCGCGAACCCGGCCAAGCCGACCACGTCGAGCGGCACCTTCATGTTCGCGCGGCCCGGCAAGTTCATCTGGCAATACGAGAAGCCCTACTCGCAATTGCTGCAGGCGGACGGCGACAAGCTCTTCGTCTATGACAAGGATCTGAACCAGGTGACAGTGCGCGCGCTCGGCAACGCGCTCGGCGCGAGTCCGGCGGCAATTCTGTTCGGCAGCAACGACCTGGACAAGAATTTCACGCTGCGCGACGCGGGCGTGAAGGCCGGCATCGACTGGCTCGAACTGACGCCGAAAGCGAAGGACACGCAGTTCGAGCGGGTTGGCATCGGTTTCAAGGACGGCAATCTCGAAGCGATGGAATTGCACGACGTGTTCGGTAATGTCACGCTGCTGACGTTCTCGAACATCCAGAAAAATCCGCAGCTGCCGTCCGATGCATTCAAGTTCACGGTGCCGAAGGGCGCGGATGTGATCAACGGATAATCCACGCGATGGGCGCCGACGCGCGGCGCCTTCGCAAACGCCGGCGAAGCCGCGCTTGTCGAGCGCGGCTTTTTTATTTCGCGCGGGCATGCGGCGCGTGGATTGCTTATGATGCGCGCTCTGCGCCGCGATGAAATTCATTTCGTCGTACCGGCAGACGTAATGATTTAGTGCGAGACTGTAAAGACCGGCATCGCAGATGGGCTCGAGTTAGCGCCTCCGATCATTCCAGGATTGGGCGCGCAGTCTCTAACAATTTTTTGCTGCGACGCAACAAAATAACGCCTAAACTGGTCGAAGCTGGTTGTCGCTTCGAATGTCTGGAAAGGTGAGGCATGTCATGAGATTGTCTTCTTCACACGAGTTATGCTTGGCCCCGTCCCTCCATGTATTCGAACAGGAGGGCGGATGGCATTGGGGAATCACGGTTCCGCGGTCGGCCGGAAGTGGTTTCAAGGTCGTTGCATATAGCGAAACAACCTTTCTCGATGAGGCCGAAGCCCATCGGGAAGGCAATCGCGCGCTCGAACGTTTCTCCGATGCGCAGGCGGTTTCCTTTGAGCGGCAATAGACCGGAGAATTTTCCTGCATATAACGTGCACATTATTTTGGTGCCGCGCAAAAAACCGCAATGATTACCTGTCGGTAATATTTCAATATGCAACGAATTGCATATCTTTTTGGACTTCCGAAAAATCGTAGCGATAATGTCTCGTTTTTGAGATATCGCTCTTACTTTGACTTTCGCGGAATATGAAACTACGCACGCACTCAGCGTGGAAGTGGGCGGCGTGAACTATGCCGGAACTTATCGCGTGATGACGGGCACCGTCATCGTCCATTTCGCGAACGAGAGCAAATTCGCGTCGTACGCACCGAACCGGCCCGAGACCGTCGCCCGTTGGCTGCTCACGGACCTGTGTCGAAAGGTCGAATCGCGTCGGCGCAAAGCCGCGAAAAAATAGCCGGCGGCGCGAACCGCGGCTGGCGGTTTCGAGGTCATAAAAAAAAGACCTGCAATTGCATTGCAGGTCTTTTTTATTTTCTGGCAGCCGCGTCTAATGCAACGCGCTCGAACTGACGCGCTCACGCATACGCGGTCTTTCGCGTCGATACGAACACGTAGTAGCACACCGCGCCGATCGCGAGCGACGGCAGTGTCGCGCCGAGATTCGGCAACCATTGATTGATCACCTGGTACGAGGCGATGCCGATCGCCCACGCGACGAACGCGCTCAGGTGCCAGCCGCCCGAAAAGCCGTAGCGGCCGCGCACATCGGCGAGCACAGCGGCATCGATGCGACGCTTGCGCACGACGAAGTGATCCATCAGCACGACGCCGAACAGCGGCGCGAATACCGAGCCGATCAACAGCAGGAAGTTTTGGTACTTCGCCATCGGCACGAGCAGCGCGATCAGCGTGCAGAGCGCGCCGAACGCGGCCGACAGCAACGGCACGCTGGCGCGCGTCCAGAACGTGCCGGTCGATACCGCAGCCGAGTGAATATCGGCGAACGCATTGTCGATTTCGTCGATCAGGATCAGCAGCAGCGCGAATCCGCCGCCCGCTTGCGCGAGCGCGCCGGTCAGCAATGCGTCGCCGCCGCCGGCCGCGAGGCCATAGACCGCGCCGAGCGCATAGAACCAGATGTTCGCGATGCCATAGCCGTACAGCGTGCCGCGGAACGTCTCGCCAGCACGGCGGCCGAAGCGCGTGTAGTCGGCGATCAGCGGCAGCCACGACAGCGGCATCGCGACCACGAGGTCGACCGCACCGCCGAACGACATGTCGCCGGTGCCGGGACGCTGCATCAGGTCGGCAAGATTGTGGCGCGCGAGCAGGTTCCACGTGAGCCACGCGGCGCCCGCGAGCAGCAGCCAGATCCCCCACTTGCGCAAAAAGCGCCGCACGAACGACAGCGGGCCGCTGATCGCAAGCAAGGTTGCGAGCAGGCCGAAGATCACGGTCCACACGAGCGGCATCGACAGGCCGAACGCCTGTTTCGCGAGCGCATCGGCGGAATCGCGCATCACGATCACCTCGAACGAGCCCCAGCCGACCAGTTGCACCATGTTCAGCACGGCCGGCACCGACGCGCCGCGCACGCCGAGCGTCGGACGCAGCGACGACATCGCCGCGAGCCCAGTGTCGGTGCCGATCACGCCCGCGAGCGCGAGCAGCACGACGCCGATCACGCTGCCGAGCACGATCGCGACGAGCGCGTGCGGCAGCGACAAGCCCGGCACGAGCAATGCGCCCGCCTGGGCGACCAGCAGGCCGATGCCGAGCGAGAACCACAGCGCGAACGCGTCGCCGGTACGGAACGCGCGGCGCGCGTCGGGCACCGGCGTGAGCGGCGCGTAGGTAGAGCCGGCTTCGCCGGCGACAGTATCTTGAGCCATCTGATGTGTGTTCCTCCTGGTGGTGCGGTGAAGCTCTTTGCTGTGAATATTTGCGCCGCCGGCGCGCCGGGTCGGCCATCGCGCCGCCGCCGTCACTGTCATAATGCAGGACGTTGCCCGCGTTGTTGCCTCTGCTTGCGGCCGTGCGCGGGCTTTGCGCTTGTGCCGCGCGGCGCCGCTCCGAAGCGGCGCGTACCCGGAAAGCCGAGATTATCCCCAAAACGTCATGTTTGAAGAAACCCGTGCCAATGTTCCGCTCGCCGAACGCCTGCGGCCACGCAATATCGACGAAGTGATCGGCCAGTCGCATCTGCTCGGTCCGAACAAGCCGCTCAGGGTCGCGTTCGAATCGGGCGAGGCCCATTCGATGATCCTGTGGGGCCCGCCGGGGGTCGGCAAGACCACGCTCGCGCGGCTGATGGCCGATGCGTTCGACGCGCAGTTCATCGCGTTGTCCGCGGTGCTGTCGGGTGTGAAGGATATCCGCGAGGCGGTCGAGACCGCGCAGATCCATCGCGCGAACGGCCATCAGACGCTGGTGTTCGTCGACGAAGTGCATCGCTTCAACAAGAGCCAGCAAGACGCGTTCTTGCCGCACGTCGAGTCGGGCCTGTTCGTGTTCGTCGGCGCGACGACCGAGAATCCGTCGTTCGAGGTCAATAGCGCGTTGCTGTCGCGCGCCGCTGTCTACGTGCTGAAGAGCCTGACCGACGACGAACAGCGCGAGCTGCTCGAGCGCGCGCAGAAGGAGCTCGGCGGCCTCACGTTCACCGACGAAGCACGCACCGCGCTGATCGGCTCTGCCGACGGCGACGGCCGCAAGCTGTTGAACAACCTCGAGATCGTCGCGCGCGCGGCCGCCCGGCAGAAGACCACTGAAATCGATGGCGCGTTATTGGGCAGCGCGCTCGCGGAAAATCTGCGCCGCTTCGACAAGGGCGGCGACGCGTTCTACGACCAGATCAGCGCGCTGCATAAATCGGTGCGCGGTAGCAACCCGGACGGCGCGCTGTACTGGTTCTGCCGCATGCTCGACGGCGGCGCGGACCCGCGCTATCTGGCGCGTCGCATCGTGCGCATGGCGTGGGAAGACATCGGCCTCGCGGACCCGCGCGCCGCGCGCATCACGCTCGACGCCGCCGAAACCTACGAGCGTCTCGGCTCGCCCGAAGGCGAGCTCGCGCTCGCGCAGGCGATCATCTATCTGGCGGTCGCGCCGAAATCGAATGCCGGATACAACGCGTACAACGAGGCGCGGCGCTTCGTCGGCAAGGACCAGTCGCGCGCGGTGCCGGTGCATCTGCGCAACGCGCCGACGAAGCTGATGAAGGAACTCGGCTACGGCCACGACTACCGCTACGCGCACGACGAGCCCGATGCGTACGCGGCCGGCGAGACCTATCTGCCGGACGGCATGCGCGAGCCGCATTGGTACGAGCCGACGCCGCGTGGTCTCGAAGGCAAGATCGGCGAAAAGCTCGCGCGCCTCGGCGAGCTCGATGCGCGATGGCGCGCCGAGAACAAGCCGAAGAAGGCTTGAGGCGTTTCGCCTGTGCCGGTGCGCTAAAATCGCGTTTTCATACAACGAACATCCGTCCCATCCCATGCTCGACATCCAGTTGCTGCGCAAAGACCTCGACGGCGTCGCCAAGCGCCTCGCCGACCGCGGCTATACCCTCGACGTCGCGGCGTTCACCGCGCTCGAAGCGGAACGCCGCGATACCCAGACCCGTACCGAAGAACTGCAGGCGCGCCGCAACAGCCTGTCGAAGCAGATCGGCGCGATGAAAGGGCGTGGCGAAGACACGTCGGCGGTGATGGCCGAAGTGAGCGGCATCGGCGACGAGATGAAAGCGTCGGCGGTCAAGCTCGAAGACATCCAGACGCGTCTGTCGGATCTGCTGCTCGGCGTGCCGAACCTCGCGCACGAAAGCGTGCCGGTCGGCAACGACGAAACCCATAACGTCGAAGTGCGTCGCTGGGGCACGCCACGACAGTTCGACTTCGAGGTCAAGGATCACGTCGACGTCGGCACGCCGCTCGGCCTCGACTTCGAGACTGGCGCGAAGCTGTCGGGCGCGCGCTTCACGATGCTGCGCGGCCAGATTGCGCGGCTGCATCGCGCGCTCGCGCAGTTCATGATCGATACGCACACGCAGCAGCATGGCTATACCGAGATCTACACGCCGTACATCGTGAATCCGGACATCCTGTACGGCACCGGCCAGCTGCCGAAGTTCGCCGACGATATGTTCCGCGTCGAGAAGGGCAGTGGTGAAAGCACGGTCACGCAGTACCTGATCTCGACCTCGGAAATTTCGCTGACCAACACGGTGCGTGAGAGCATCGTCGATGCGGACGCGTTGCCGATCAAGCTGACCGCGCACTCGCCGTGCTTCCGCTCGGAGGCGGGCTCGTACGGCCGCGACACGCGCGGCATGATTCGCCAGCATCAGTTCGACAAGGTCGAGATGGTGCAGGTGGTCGCGCCTGATGCATCGTACGACGCGCTCGAGCAGATGGTCGGCCATGCCGAGGCGATTCTGCAGAAGCTCGAACTGCCGTATCGCGTGATCACACTGTGCACCGGCGACATGGGCTTCTCCGCAGCGAAGACCTACGACCTCGAAGTGTGGCTGCCCGCGCAGAACACGTATCGCGAGATTTCGAGCTGCTCGAATACCGAGTCGTTCCAGGCGCGACGCATGCAGGCGCGTTTCCGCAACGCGCAGGGCAAGCCTGAGCTCGTGCATACGCTGAACGGGTCGGGTCTCGCGGTGGGTCGCACGCTCGTCGCGGTGCTCGAGAACTTCCAGAACGCCGATGGTTCGGTGACCGTGCCCACGGCACTGCGGCCTTACCTCGGCGGCGTCGAGCGGCTGGAGGTGCCGGCTGCTTGATGAGTGTCGCTGGCATGTGCGTAGGCGCGGTATCGTCGCGTGTTTGACGGTGCCGCTGCCGGCAGCCAGGTCTTTCGAAAAAATTTAGAAGTTTTTTCGTCGAGGGGCTTGGAAAACCGATTCGAGCTGTTTTATAATCTTTTTCTCCCAAGCAACGACCCGCTTGGATCCGACGAAGCAGCAGCGTGTTGGAATACCCGGAAAGGTGGCAGAGTGGTCGAATGTACCTGACTCGAAATCAGGCGTACGGTTTCCCCGTACCGTGGGTTCGAATCCCACCCTTTCCGCCAAATTCTGAAGCCCCTTGATTTCACCGAGATCAAGGGGTTTTTGTTTTGGGTTTTCGAATTGTTTTGCCAAGGCAATCCGAAATAGTTCAAGCATCCTTTCTATTGGCGAAATTCATTGTTCCGGTTTTTTGTACATGAGCTATCGGTTGCTCGTGGTCTTTTTCGTTTCCATTTCCATACAAATACCTTTAACGATACGTGCGTCACTGTCCCCCAAATTGATATGCCGGACATATTAGGCAGATGGCTGTTGCATGCTATAAGGGGTCGAAGTAAGAAAATTCGCGGGCAACCCGCCCCCCGATCGACTTCTTAAAGTGCGAATCTACGCCGACCCCACAGATATCCGCAAGAACTGCCTTTTTTTACAAATAAATACGATTTTTGGCTGGGCTCGGTCATTCGTTCAGGGTACGATTTACGCCGTCAGCAGCTTTTACGGGAAGATTTTTCCTACCAACAACAGCTGTCGCAGTAATCGGTAAAAGGTTCGCAAGGCAAACGTTTGCGGACTGACGCGCACCAGCATTGTCAATCTGGACCACCGCGAGGAGCCTCTTCGCGCGCATCGGTTCAATCGGACATCACAGACGTGCGTTCCAAGCACCCTCGGGACAAATGTTTTTAAGGAATGCAAATTCATTTGCATCGAATCCTTATGCATTGTCCGTCCGAATCACAGCGAATTCACCTTTGGTCTTTTTATCGGGAATTTTCCCGACATTTGGAATTACTCCGCGATGATAAAACGACGTCAATTCATTGGGGGCCTGACGGCCCTGAGCGCAAGTTATCTTTTGGCCGCATGTGGTGGTGGCGGCTCCGGCACCACGGACGACAAGGCTGCCGCTGCTGCCGGTGCAACCGGCGCTTCAGGTACCGCGGCTTCCAAAACGGCCGTCGCGAAGACGAGCGATCCGAACAGTGCCTCCATTCCGCCCGCCTCGTCCATCACGGACAACTCCGGCAACGTCTGGACGCTGTCCGGAGGTGTCGGTGGCTCGGTCTACCGCAACGGTTCGGCGGCAGGCAACACCTACAACGTGCAGATGATCCTGTTTTACGCCGGCGTGATCTATCACGAGGGCACGGGTGGTCAGTTCTATCAATGGACGGGCTCGGGCTGGAAGGGTAGCCTCGACCCGCGCCTCGGCGGCACCTCGGCTGATGGCACCACGATCCCCGGTTCGTCGTACATCATCGACAAGTCCAACAACGTCTGGACGGTGACCAACGGTGTTATTTACTGCAATGGGGCGACCGTAGGCAACACGTACAACGTCTCGCTGCTGTTGTGGTACGGCGGCAAGATCTGGCATTGCGGCACGGGTGGCCAGTTCTACGTGAACAACGACAGCGCCGGTCATTGGCTGGCATGTAACGATCCACGCATCGCGATCGAACCGGCCGCGGGCATGTTCTACGGCATGAACGGCCACTTCGACTACAACTACACGCCTCAACAGGTCGTGTCGATCCTGAAGGGCATGGGCTGCACCAGCTATCGCGTGGGCTGCACCAACACTTCGACCCAGCTGAACGCACTGATCGGGCTTGCGCAGGCTTTCCAGTCGGCGGGCATGACGTTGATCGTGCTGATCAATCAGGGCGTCTACGACTCCAATGGCAACCTGTTCGCCAACGAGAGTGCCGCTTACAACCAGGGTTATTCGGTCGCCCAAGGCATCGCGAACGCACTGAAGCCGTATGGCGTGACCATTTACGAATGCGGCAACGAGCTGACGCGCACTAACGCCACCGTGATGAACTTCACCTATGCGGGCACGAAGGCGTCGGACTTCAACAACACGAACTGGCCGGTGATGCGCGGCGTGATGCGCGGCATGATCGACGGTGTGAAGTCGGTCCAGTCCAACGCGAAATGCGGCATCAACTTCTGTGTGAACGATATCGGCGCAGCGGACGCGCTGTGGGACGGTATGCAGCCCGATGGCAGCGGCGGCCACCCGACCGTGCGCTGGGACATCACCACGTGGCACAACTACGAGGTGTATGGCGACGTGTTCTCCCTCGGTGCGGACGGCGCCCAACCGGGCTTCGATCTGCCGATCTATTGCAAGGCCCGTTACGGCGTGCCGTTCCTCATCACCGAGTGGAACACCGGACCGGAACAAAACGAGACCTATCGTGGGAACTACATCACGACGAGGCTCGGCGAGTACTATCAGAATCGCAAGACGCACAATATCCAGGGCGTCATGTACTACGTGCTCGACAGCGGCGACCAGACGTTCGGCATCATGAAAAACGGCACGCCGTTGAATCCGGCGTACAGTGCGTTCCAAAGCTTCACGGCGGCGCATCCCGACAACTAAGCCGCAGATATCGACGCAAGCAGCCCTGAGCGTCGATAAGAATCGCGCCCGAACCCTTGCCTCAGCGTATCGAGGCGAGGGGGTGGGCGCCTCATGCCATCCGCAACCCCTTCATCACCTCCGTCAACGCCCGGGCCTGATCCGCGAGTGACGCGCCCGCCGCCGCGCTTTCCTCGACGAGCGCCGCAGAGCGTCGATCATGCGTCGGAGAAAGCATTCATTCGCGCGTTCCGGCTCTGGGTCGGCATGGCGTTGCATGGCTCGAGGAAGGTTCGAGCCTTATCTGCGCAACTCCATGTGAACGCGCAGGCCGGGCGAGCCCACCACGCACGAACGGGTCACCCTGATTCGGGCGCGTGCCCCGCCAGCGCCGCCGCCTTCCGAGCATCTCTTCAGCCGGTTTGCTCCGAGTCCCTCCGCGATCCTCTGTACAATTGCCCGAAATCGCCCATCGAGCGGCGGTTGCGGGCCGCCGGGCTTTCGGGCGCGGCGGGTCATCTCGCGTTTGACCCGCGACTCACATCGACTGAATTCATGGCCATTACCTACAAGACTCCCGACGATATCGCGAAGCTGCGCATTGCTGGCCGCCTCGCGGCCGATGTGCTGGCAATGATCGGCGAGCACGTCAAGGCAGGCGTCTCCACCGACGACCTCGACGCGCTGTGCAACGACTACATCGTCCACACGCAGAAGGCGATTCCGGCCAACGTAGGCTATCTGGGCTTTCCGAAGACAGTCTGCACGTCGGTCAACCATGTCGTGTGTCACGGCATTCCGAATCGCGGCGAGATCCTGAAGGACGGCGACATCATCAACATCGACGTCGCGATCATCAAGGACGGTTATTTTGGCGACACCAGCCGCATGTACTGCGTCGGCCAGCCGAGCACGGTCGCGCGTGCGCTGATCGACACGACCTACGAGGCGATGGTGGCCGGCATCCGCGAGGTGAAGCCGGGCGCGACGCTGGGCGACGTCGGCCACGCGATCCAGAAGGTCGCGCAGCGCGAGGGTTTCTCGATCGTGCGCGACTACTGCGGGCACGGCATCGGCAAGGTCTATCACGAGGACCCGCAGGTGCTGCACTACGGCCAGCCGGGGCAGGGCGTGCGCCTGAAGCCGGGCATGGTCTTCACGATCGAGCCGATGATCAACGCGGGCCGCGCCGGCACGTCGGTGCAGCGCGACGGCTGGACCGTGATCACGAAGGACCGCTCGCTGTCGGCGCAATGGGAACACATGGTCGCCGTGACCGACGACGGTTATGAACTACTGACGCCGTGGCCGGACGGCACGGGCAACTACGACGCGCCGTGAGCGGGATCGCATATTCTGGTCAATAATAAATTTGACTCGCCGGCCGGTTCGGTTAAAGCTACGCGTTAGGGTTTCCAGGGGTATTCGTCTGCATGAGTCCGTCATTGACCGTTCGCCGCATCACTGCTGATCAGGGCGCCGTATTTCGCGAACTCCGCACCGCCTCGCTGCGGGAGGCGCCATATGCCTTCGGCGCGACGCTCGAGGATGCGTTGTCGGCCGATGCCGCCAGTTTCGACGCGACTGCGGCGAATCACGCGGTTTCGCAGTCCGTCGGCACGTTCCTGCTCTACACCGAGGGCCATCCGGCCGGCCTCGTCGAGGCGCATTTCGACGATACCGCGGCGCGCCGCGCGTTCGTCTGCGAATTGTGGGTGGCGCCGGCCGTGCGTCATCTGCGCGGCGGCGAACTGCTCGTCGACACCGCGAGCAGCTGGCTCGCGAATGCGGGCGCCACGGAAATCTACGCGTGGGTCGCCGACACGAACCGCAACGCGATGCGCTTCTACGAGGCGCTCGGCTTCGGCCCGACCGGCGAGCACCGGCGCGTCGAGCGCGCGCCGGAGCAGGTCGAAAGTCTGCTGGTGCGGCACGTGCCGACCACTTCGCAAGTGCTTCAACAGTGATCACCCAGGCGGCGCGTCGCGCGCGCCGCTCGTCTTCGCCGTCCGTTCATCACGGTCTTTTTCCCGCCAGCATTTCTTTCGCACCGTCGCGCGTCGATTGCATCGACGACACGCGTTGCGCCCACGCGTGCGAGCACTGATTCTCCCGGGAAAAATAGTGGCCGCGCGCACGTACGCCTGTAAAATACGCAAAATTTTTTGCCGAACGCTATGTCGCCCAAGAAATCGCCCTTTTTCGAACTGCGCAGCGGCTCTGTCGACACGCTGATGTTCGTGGTCAAAACGACCGACCTCGATGCGATGCGTGCAGAGCTGACGCGACGCTTCGAGGCGACCCCCGAATTCTTCGCTAACGACGTCGTCGCGATCGACGTGCGGCGCCTCGCCGACAACGAACGCGTGCCGCTCGCCGACATCGCGCAACTGCTCGACAGCGTGCGCATGCGTCCGGTCGGCGTGGTCGCGAATGCGGAGCAGCAGTGGGCGACGGAGTCGGGATTGCCGCTGCTCGAAGCGCGCGACCGACGCGGCGCGCCGGCCAGGCAGGCCGATGAGGACAACACGTCCAGCGCGGCAAGCACGGCATCAGGCACCGAGGCAGGCGCCGTTACGAGCACTGCCACCAGCACCGCATCCGCAACCGCCAGCACCGCTGCCGCCGCCGGCGAGCCCACGTCCGCGGCCGAGCCGGTGCGCCTCGCCACGTCGCCGCAAACGATGGTGGTCGACAAGCCGCTGCGCTCCGGCCAGCGCATCTACGCGAAAGGCGATCTGGTCGTGCTCGGTCTCGTCAGCTATGGCGCCGAGGTGATCGCGGAAGGCAACATCCATATTTACGCGCCGCTGCGCGGCCGGGCATTGGCCGGCGTGCAGGGCAATCACGACGCGCGCATCTTCTGTACGTGTCTCGAACCGGAACTGATCTCGATCGCGGGTATCTATCGAACGACCGAGAACCCGCTGCCGGCCGACGTGCTCGGCAAGCCGGTGCAGATCTGGCTCGAAGACGAAAAACTGATGATCGAACCGCTGCGGCTCACGTAAAGCGCCGAGAAACGCGCGCTGCCCGAGCGATTTCGGCATGCGGCGTTTCAGGGCGACGCGCGCCGCGCACCAATTGACGCATTTGACGAACACAAGGTAAGGGTAATGGCAAAAATCATTGTGGTGACTTCGGGCAAGGGTGGCGTGGGCAAGACGACCACGAGCGCGAGCTTTGCGTCGGCCCTCGCGTTGCGCGGCAGCAAGACCGCCGTGATCGACTTCGACGTCGGCCTGCGCAACCTCGACCTCATCATGGGCTGCGAGCGCCGCGTCGTGTATGACCTGATCAACGTGATTCAAGGCGAAGCGAATCTGAACCAGGCGCTGATCAAAGACAAGAAGTGCGAAAACCTGTTCATCCTGCCGGCATCGCAGACGCGCGATAAGGACGCGCTGACGATGGAAGGCGTCGAAAAGGTCATCAACGATCTGATCGCGATGGACTTCGAATACATCGTTTGCGATTCGCCGGCCGGTATCGAGTCGGGCGCGCTGCTTGCGATGCACTTCGCCGACGAAGCGCTGATCGTGACGAACCCGGAAGTGTCGTCGGTGCGCGACTCCGACCGCATTCTCGGCATCCTGTCGTCGAAGACCAAGCGTGCGATCGAAGGCAAGGAGCCGATCAAGGAGCATCTGCTGATTACCCGCTACAACCCGAAGCGTGTCAGCGAAGGCGAAATGCTGTCGCTGACCGACATTCAGGAAATTCTGCGCATCGATCTGATCGGCGTGATTCCGGAATCGGAAGCGGTGCTGCACGCGTCGAACCAGGGTCTGCCGGCCGTGCATCTGGACGGCACCGATGTGGCCGAAGCCTATAAGGACGTCGTGTCGCGTTTCCTCGGCGAGCAGAAATCGCTTCGCTTTGTCGATTACCAGAAGCCCGGGCTGCTGCAGCGCCTCTTCGGCACCAAGTAAGGGGAGCGCACGTAATGTCGATTCTTTCGTTTTTGCTGGGCGAGAAAAAGAAGTCCGCGTCGGTAGCGAAGGAACGCCTGCAGTTGATCATCGCGCACGAGCGCGCCGGCGGTCATGCACCCGCCGATTATCTGCCTGCGTTGCAACGCGAACTGGTGGCCGTGATCTCGAAGTACGTGAAGATTTCCGATGACGACATTCGCGTGAGTCTCGAGCGTCAGGACGATCTCGAGGTGCTCGAAGTCAAGATCGAAATACCGCAGGCCTGAGCTTCGGATGGACCGCGGTCCATCTCGCATCATGTGCAGGACGTCGCATTGCGTCGTGTTGGTTCGACGCGATGCCGTGCGGCGTTCGGCTGTTCCTCTGGCTTCTCTGTGAAGCCGCCTCTTCGCGCCTCCACGGCGGGCGTGCCAATGGCGCGCCTTTGATCGTGCAGATCAACGTGACCGTGGAGAAGATGCGAATGACAAAGAATCTGCTCGTGCTCGCCGCGCTGGCGGTGATGCTGGCCGGCTGCGTCGTCGTGCTCGCGCGGCCGCTGTATGTGCATGCGCCGCGCGTGGTCGTCTACTGACGCGGCGAGCCGGACGTATCCGTCGTGAGGTCGTCTCCGCTATCACCTGCGGGCGGCTCGCCGTCGACGCTTTCCGCTTCCGGCACCTCGGCCTCGGGCACTTCCGGCACCGGCGCGGGCGCCGGTTGCGGCAGCGGCGCCATGTAGCGCTCGGCGAGCGACTCATAGAGCGGCGGTGCGAACAGGCGCGATACGCGGCTCGCGATCAACGCGGTGGCCATCAGCGAAATCACGAGCGCGTGGCCGTCGATCATCTCCATCACGATCACGAACGACGTGATCGGCGACTGCGTGACCGCGGCCAGGTAACCGACCATCGCGAGCGCGATCAGCATCGGCAACTGCATCGAACCGAACACGATGTGCAGCAGATTGCCGAAGCCCGCGCCGATCGACAGCGACGGCGCGAAGATGCCGCCCGGAATGCCCGGCAGGTACGAGCCAACCATCGCGATCATCTTCAGGAACGGATAGAACACCGACAACTGCCCGTGTCCCTCGAGCAGGCCACGCGCTTCGGTATAGCCGCTGCCGAACGTCGTGCCGCCCGCAATCACGCCGACCACGGCGATTGCGAAGCCGCACAGCGCGGCGAACACGACCGGCCGCTCGCCGTGCAACCGGCGCAGCGGCGCCGGAATCCAGCGCGCGGTATTGAGCAGCAGCCAGCCGAAGATGCCGCCCGCGATTCCCGTGACGATCGCGGTGAGCACCACCGCGACGGCCAGCAGATCGGGGAAATGCGCGCCAATCCTGATCGTGCCGAAATACGTGTAGTTGCCGTTCAAGCCCAGCGCGACAACCCCCGCAACGACGATCGCCGTGATCAGCACACCGCTCGTGCGCGCCTCGAAGCTGCGCGTCAATTCCTCGATTGCGAACACGACGCCCGCGAGCGGTGTATTGAACGCCGCCGATAGACCCGCTGCCGCGCCCGCCAACGCGAGCTGACGTTCTATCTGTGCATTCGAGCGCGGATAGAAGCGGCGCAGATTGAACATCAGCGCGGCGCCCACCTGCACGGTCGGTCCTTCACGGCCGATCGTCAAGCCGCCGAGAATCGCGATAAAAGATACGCCGATCTTGCCGAGCAGAATTCGCAGCGATAGCAGCCTCGCGCCGTACCCGCGCTGCTTCGTGTGCAGCGTCGCGATCACCTGCGGGATGCCGCTGCCCTCGGAGCCACGAAAGAACTTGCGGGTGAGCCAGACCGCGAGTGCCGCGACCGCGGGTGTGATCACGAGCGGTGCCCACGGATGCCGCTGCCGGAGATCGAGAAACGCGTCATAGCCCCAGTCGATCAGGCGCGCATAGAGCACCGCGACCAGACCGACGCCGATGGCACCGAGCCAGAAGATGCCGTATTGCCGCCACAGGCGTTTCGCGCGACGCATGACAGCGTGCGAACGGGAAGGGAAGGGCCGGGACATGAATTGGATTAGTGCAAAGGCCAAAGTATAAAACGTGCGGGACCGACCAGAACGCGTGAAAGACTTTTGAAAAAATGAACTACGCTGGATCGTCAGGCGCAGACCTTTTGTTGTCATTCGCCGTATCGAGAACCGGACAGCGCGATGCCCATTTGGCGAGGGAGCGGTAAAAACGTCAGCTAGAATAGTTTCCACTTCGGAAAACGAAGGGACCCTCAATGAAGCGAATCCTAATCGTCAAGGTCACTTCACTAGGCGATATCGTGCAGGCGTTGCCAGTCGTCGCCGATATCAAACGCGCATTTCCTGGTGTTCAGGTGGATTGGGCGGCGGACGAAGCATTTGCGCAAGTCGTGCAGTGGAGCCAGGGCGTCGATCGCGTGCTGTGCGCGCCGCTGCGCCGCTTCAAGAAGGCGCGTCGCTGGAGCGATCTGAAGGCGATCCTGGCATCGATCGGCGAGCTGCGCGCGTATCACTACGACTACATCATCGACATTCACGGCGTCTACAAGAGCGCGATCATCGCATTCCTCGCGCGCTCGTCGCGGCGCATCGGCTATCAATCTCAGGATCTGGGCGAGCGAGGCGCCGCGTTCGCCTATACCGGACGTTTCGGGCCACGCCCGCAAGGCAGCGCGTGGCACGGCATGCGCATCAGCGCCAGCGAGGCGCTCGGCTACGAAGTCGAAGGGCCACCCATCTACGACCTGCAGCTACCCGACGCCGTCCCGCAGCCGTTCGCGACGCAGGACGCGCCTGTCGCGGCGCTGTTTCATGCCACCTCGAAAGCCGACAAAAAATGGCCGCTCACGCATTGGGTGGCTGTTGGGCGCGAGTTGAGCGAGCGCGGTTTTCGTGTGGTTCTGCCGTGGGGTTCGGACGGCGAGCTCGCCGAAGCCGGGCAGATCTGCGCACAGGTACCGGGCGCGACGGTGTTGCCGCCAATGAGCGTGACCGAAGTCGCGCAGATGATCGACGCGTGCGCGCTCGTGGTCGGTACCGATACGGGCTTCGTGCATCTCGCGCATGCGCTGCAGAAGCGCACCGTGATGATCTTCGTCGCGACGTCGCCGTCGCATTGCGGCGTCGAGACGCCGTATCGCTCTACTTCGATCGGCGACGGTCGCTCGGTGCCGCCCATCAGCGCGGCACTCGAAGCGATCGACTATGTATACGCGGCAGAGCCGGTGCTCGGGATGCAGCAGGGATCGGCCGCCGCCTGAGTTCGTTCTCGCGATCGCGCAATCGTTTGCGCAAAAGAAAAAGAGGCGCGACGCGTAGTCCACCCTTACGGGCGGGGACTGCATCGTCGCGCCTCAAAGAACGCCCGTGTCGGGGAACAGCGGGCGGAGAGGAATCGATTACACGTCTGTTAAAACTGTCGCTTTTCGTTGGACACCGCGGCGTCCGATGCGCGCACGCGAAGGCGGCCAACCGGTAGGTCGCGGTACATCGAGCCTCGCGCGGCGCGCGTTGAACCGTTCCGTTGCGGCGACGCTGGTGCGGCCAGCAAGGCTTCTATCGCGACGGTGCACTCAACGGAGTATAGGCGGTGTTTTCCGCCCTGGCGGCGTGATCAGGTGACAGCGGGGCGTGTCGATCGACCGGGCCGATCCGGCGCGCCGATCCTGTAACAGCCCGGTGATCTTCCCTTACAAATGGCAACGCTCGGCGCAGCGCGCATCGTGTCCAATCGGGTCATTCGGGGTTTGCGCTCGAATCAATCTGACTCGATGGAGAACAACATGAAACGCTTGATCCTGACTCTCGTGGCCGGCGCACTGCTTGCGTCGGCGCTCGGCGGCTGCGTCATCGCGCCGGCGCCGGGCTACTACTACGGCGGCGGTGGCTACTACCATCACGGCTACTATCGCTAAGCCGCGCTCGGGCCGAAGCCACTGACCTCAGGCGACCAGCATTTCGAATGCGACCACCGCGGCAATGGCCGCGGCGTTCGCGGCCAGCGCTTCGACGACGATGGATTTCCATGACGCCGGGCGGAAGCGCAGCGCGAGCAATAGCGAGCCGAGCAAGGCCAGCGCGATGATCATCACGATATCGGCATTGTGAAGATGGACGTTCATGCGAGTCTCCCTGGTTTTTATAGGGTTATGTCAGGGAGTATAGGCAAGTCAAAAAGACGCGCAAGGCGGGGGATTTACCCGGACCGCCGAGCGGAAACGGCGAGGCAATAATGCCCGCTGCATACTGCCGAAGTCGCGTAACAACTGCGCGCGTGTGACATCGGTCGAACTTCGGCAAACGCGAATCGACGCAAGCGTGGATGCGTCGATTCGCATTGCATCACTTCATCAGACTCGCATTGCGCGTTTCGCGCATGCACAGCACGCCGACAAGGCTCACGGCCGCCGCGACCGACACGTACGCGCCGACCCACGGCAAGCCGCCATGCGCGGCAAGCACCTGCGCGATATACGGCGCGACCGACGCACCGAGAATCCCGCCGAGGTTGTATGCGACACCGGCGCCCGTATAGCGCACATTGGTCGGAAACAGCTCCGGCAGCAGCGCGCCCATCGGCGCGAAAGTCACGCCCATCAGGAACAGCTGGATCACGAGGAACAGCAGCACCAGCAACGGCTCGCCGCTGCCGAGCAGCGGCGCCATCGTGAAGCCCGACAGGATCGCCGCGATGATGCCGACGATCAGCACCGGCTTGCGCCCGAAGCGGTCGCTCGCGCGGGCCGACAGCGGCGTCGCGATTGCCATGAACACGACCGCGATGCACAGCAGGCCGAGGAACGTCTGCCGCGGAATATGCAGCGAGCCGACGCCATACGACAGCGAGAACGTCGTCGCGTTGTAGAACAGCGTGTAGCAGACCACCATCGCGAGCGCGCCGAGCACGGTCGGCACCCAGTGCTGCGAGAACAGCGTCGCGATCGGCACGCGCACGCGTTCCTTGCGCTCGATCGCTGCCTGGAACGCGGGCGTCTCGGCGATCTTCAGCCGCACATACAGGCCGAGCGCGACCAGCACCGAGCTGACGAGGAACGGCACGCGCCAGCCCCAGCTACGGAACTGCTCGTCGGACAGCGACATCGAGAGCGCGAAGAACAGGCCGTTGGATGCGAGAAAGCCGATCGACGGTCCAAGCTGCGGGAACATGCCGAACCAGCCGCGTTTGCCGGCCGGCGCGTTTTCGGTGGCGAGCAGCGCGGCGCCGCCCCATTCGCCGCCGAGGCCGATACCCTGGCCGAAACGCAGCACGCACAGCAGGATCGGCGCGAGGCTGCCGATCGCGTCGTAGCCCGGCACGAAGCCGATCAGCGTGGTCGACACGCCCATCACGAGCAGCGACGCGACCAAAGTTGACTTACGGCCGATACGGTCGCCGAAGTGGCCGAACAGGAACGAGCCGATCGGTCGCGCGACGAACGCGATGCCGAACGTGACGAACGCCGACAGCGCTTGCGCGGTGGCCGAGCCGTGCGGGAAGAACACCGGTCCGATCACGAGCGCCGCGGCGGTCGCGTAGACATAGAAATCGTAGAACTCGATCGCGGTGCCGATGAAGCTCGCGAAGATGATCCGCGCGCTACTGTTTTGCCCGCTTGCGGGCTGAGCCGCGGAAATCGGCGAAGTGGACATGCAGGGGTCTCCAATTGTCGTGGGGCCGCGGCGCGCTGAGCCTTGCTTCGCAGACAGGCGGCGCGCGCAAGGGCGGCATCCTCGTTGAGGTATAGGTTTGGGCGCCGCACGCGGGTGGCGTCGCGGCACTGCAGTCGGCTCATGCGCCGCGCCGGCGGGTGTGCGGGCGGCGTGAGCCATGCCGGAAGGCTCCGGCGCGGGGAATCCGAAAATTATAGCGAGCGCGCTCGTCGCGCAGCAATGGCGACGTAAGCTCGAGCGGCAACGAGGGGTGCGTTAAGAGCGATGCGCCATGACTCGAGCAGGTCACGCGTGGCCCGCCCGATGCGGTGATGCGCGTGATGGCGCGTGTCGGCGCACGCGCCAACCGCGCTCAGTCGTACGTTTCCGCTTGCGGCGAGGCGAGCTCGCGCAGCTGGAACTTGCCGTTGTCGTTGAACAGCCAGTCTTCGAATAGCTCGAGCTGGCCCCGCCCGTTCAGCAGCTTGCCGGGCGGAAGCGGCAGCGGCGCCGAGCGGCGCAGCGACGCGAGCGCGGTGCTTTCGGCTTCGTCGTCGCCGTTGGTGCGATACACCGACGACTGGACGATGCGTCCATCACGATCGACCGTGAACGACACCACCACCAGCGAGCGCAGCATCGGCTGAGGTCTGCCCTGGAGCACATACGACGGATTGCGTTCGACGATTCGTCGTGCGACCGCGTCGCGATATTGATCGAGCGTCGCGCTGTTGATCGCGGCCACCGGTGTGCTGACGGTTTCGTGCCGCGTCAGAGGAGTGATCGTGCAACCGGCCACGGCGAGGCCGCCGAGCACGGCGAGCAACAGCCGATGTCTGCGTGCCGCGATGAAGAAGTGCTGGGCCACACGGGGAACAGGAGGGGGAGAAGTGCGCGAGAGCATCGTCGACCAACCGCGAGGAGAACCTGATTGAATGGTAGTCAAAAACCGCCGGGATTCAATTGGCGTTCGCCCGCTGGATGTCATTGCGCGTGCTCCGACGGGGCGCTTTGCTTGCCGATGTAATGGCCGGAAATGTGCGCGCGTTGGTCGGCGAGCGAAACCCGCCTACACTCTGGTGGCCTCATGCTGAGGCATCGGTGGAAGTCTTTTCGGCCCGCTTCTGGCGGGCTTTCTTTTGCCTGCGATTCGCCGATCACACGCGGCAATAAAAAAGGCGAGCCCGCCGAAAGGGTTCGCCTTTTTCGATCTCGGTTCAACCAGCCACGCCGCGAGCCAAGGCTCACGACGCGGCCCAATCACCGATTACTTCAACGCCGTACGCGCCGCTTTCACCGCGGCCAGTACCTGCTCGGGCGCGGTGCCGCCCGGATGATTACGGCTCGCCACCGAGCCCTCCAGCGTCAGATACGAGAACACGTCGTCGCCGATCAGATGCGCGACGTTCGGCAACTCGCTGCGCATTTCGTCGAGCGTCAGGTCCGCGAGATCGCAGCCGCGATCGGCGCACACGCGCACCGCGAGCGCGACGGCTTCGTGCGCGTCGCGGAACGGCAGGCCGCGCTTGACCAGATAGTCGGCGAGGTCCGTCGCGGTCGAGAAGCCTTGCAGCGCGGCCTCGCGCATCGCCTGCGGCTTGACCGTGATGCCGGCGACCATTTCAGCGAAAATGCGCAGCGTGTCGGCGACCGTATCGACGGTGTCGAACAGCGGCTCCTTGTCTTCCTGGTTGTCCTTGTTGTACGCGAGCGGCTGGCCCTTCATCAGCGTGAGCAGCGCCATCAGATGACCGTTCACGCGGCCGGTCTTGCCGCGCGCGAGTTCGGGCACGTCCGGGTTCTTCTTCTGCGGCATGATCGACGAGCCGGTGCAGAAACGGTCGGCCAGATCGATGAAGCCGACGCGCGGGCTCATCCACAGCACCAGTTCTTCGGAGAAGCGCGACACGTGCGTCATCACGAGCGCCGAGGCGGCCGTGAATTCGATCGCGAAGTCGCGGTCGGAAACCGCATCCAGCGAATTCGCGCAGATGCCGTCGAAGCCGAGCGTCTTCGCGACGGCGTGACGGTCGATCGGATAGCTGGTGCCGGCGAGCGCGGCCGCGCCGAGCGGCAGACGGTTCACGCGCTTGCGGCAGTCGACCATGCGCTCGGCGTCGCGCGAGAACATCTCGACGTAGGCGAGCAGATGGTGGCCGAACGTGACCGGCTGCGCGACCTGCAGGTGCGTGAAGCCCGGCATGATGGTCGCGGCGTTCTTCTCGGCGATTTCGAGCAGCGCGACGCGCAACCCGGTCAGCAGTTCGCCGATGCGGTCGATCTCGCCACGCAGCCACAGCCGAATGTCGGTCGCGACCTGGTCGTTGCGTGAGCGGCCGGTGTGCAGGCGCTTGCCGGCGTCGCCGATCAGCGCGGTCAGACGCGCTTCGATGTTCAGGTGCACGTCTTCGAGATCGAGCTGCCATTCGAACTCGCCGCGCTCGATTTCACCCTTGATCTGCGCCATGCCGCGCTGGATCGCGGCGAGGTCGTCGGCGGAAATGATCTTCTGCGCGGCGAGCATCGACGCGTGCGCGAGCGACCCTTCGATGTCGACGAACGCCAGACGCTTGTCGAAGAAGACCGACGACGTGTAGCGTTTGACGAGCTCCGACATCGGCTCCGAGAAGCGAGCCGACCAGGCTTCGCCTTTTTTGTGCAGTTGGGACGTCATGGTGTTGGGCGGTAAAAACGAGCGGTGAAGAGGCTGGCGGCGCGAGTGCGCGAGTCGTGCAAAAGCGCCACCGCAGCGGAGAAAGACGAAGATTTTAACACCGGGCGACGGCGGCCAAGGCGCTGCCGCCTAACGCGGACCCATTCGCGGCCCCATTCGCGAGCCTATTCGCGCACCAGCACCACCAGCTTCAGATCTTCGCGATGCGCGGGCTTGAACGTGATCTGGTCATAAACGATGCGGCCGTCGCGCGGATGGTTGAACTCGCGCCTGCCCCCTTCGCGCCCGCCGACGTCCTGTGAGGCCCAGTAGCGCGCGAACTCGTCGCTCGCACCCGACAGCGAATCGATCAGCCCGCGCGTGGGCGCATCGTTCAGATGGCGGATCGAGTCGGCGCGGAATTCGGCGGCAAGCCTCCGCGCGCGCGTTTCCCAGTCGACGATCAACGCGCGCGCGGCCGGCTCGGTGAATGTGTAGCGCAGCAGGTTGCGGTCGTACGCGCCGTCGAGCCAGCCGACGAACAGATCGGCCGCGCGCTCGTTCCACGCGAGCGCATTCCACTGCCGGTCGAGCACATAGGCCGGCGTGTCGATCAGTTGCACGGTTTGCAGCAGCGTGGCGGGCGCATCGGCGGCGGCGGGGTCGGGCTCGGCCGGATCGCGTTGCGCGGCCAGTTCGAACAGATACGCGCGCTCGGCGCGCGACAGCTGCAACGCGACCGCGATGCGCGCGAGCGCATCGGCGGAAGCGGACACCGGCCGGCCCTGCTCGATCCACGTGTACCAGGTCGGGCTCACGCCGCACAACTGCGCGACTTCCTCGCGCCGCAGACCGGGCGTGCGGCGGCGCGGCCCCGGCGGCAGACCGACCGCCTGCGGTGACAGCCGCTCGCGATGGGCACGGATGAAGTCGCCGAGCGCGCGGGCTGGCGTGGCGTCGAGCGGCGGCGGGTGATCGGCGGAGGACGGCGTCGTCATGCTATCGGCTGCGCGTGGAGGGGAGTAATAGAGATACCAGAATAATTGCCGAACTTGTACTGGTACATGGCGGGCTCTATTGTAGCGGCTGGATTCGCGCGACGCGTTGTTCGGCATCTCGACGCGCAATGAAAAAAGCCGGGTGTGGCCTGCGTTGGCCACACCCGGCTTTTGCTTTCTTCAACGCCAGCCTCAACCGGTATTGCGCAACCCCGCCGCGATCCCGTTGATGCACAAATGAATGCCGCGCCGCACGCGCGCATTCGTGTCGCCCGCGCGATAGCGTTTGAGCAATTCGACCTGCAGGTGATTGAGCGGATCGAGGTATGGGAAGCGGTTCTTGATCGAACGCGCGAGCAGCGGATTTTCGGCGAGCCGCTCGCTCTTGCCGGTGATCTCCGACAACACCTTCGACGTGCGTTCCCACTCGGCAACGATGCGCTCGAACACGTGCTTGCGCAGCTTCTTGTCGGTCACGAGCGCGGCGTAACGCGACGCGACCGCGAGGTCGGTCTTCGCGATGACCATGTCCATGTTCGACATCAGGTTCGCAAAGAACGGCCAGCTTTTGTGCATCTTCTTCAGCAGCGCGAGACGGCGCGCGCGTTCGGCGTCGGACGGCGCGCTGTCCAGATGCTCGGTGACCGCGCTGCCGAAACCGTACCAGCCGGTCAGCAGCAGCCGGCATTGGCCCCACGAGAAGCCCCACGGAATGGCGCGCAGATCCTCGATCTTGCGCTGCTTCGGGTCCTGCAGCTTGCGCGAAGCGGGGCGGCTGCCGATGTTCAGCTCGGCGATCTCCGCGATCGGCGTCGACTCGAAGAAATACTCCTTGAAGCCCGGCGTTTCGTAGACGAGCGCGCGATACGCGGCCATCGCCGTATCGGACAGCTGCTGCATCGTTTCCTCGTACACGGGCAGCTCGGCCAACGTGTGGTCGTGCGGCAGCAGCGACGCTTCGAGCGTCGCGGCCACGACGGTTTCCAGATTGCGCCGGCCGATTTCCGGATTCGCGAACTTGCTCGCAATCACCTCGCCCTGCTCGGTCAAACGGATCTGACCGGCGACGGTGCCCGGCGGCTGCGACAGGATCGCCTGGTAGGTCGGGCCGCCGCCGCGGCCGACGGTGCCGCCGCGTCCATGGAACAGACGCAGTGTCACGCCGCGCTCGTTGAACAGCGACACGAGCGCCAGCTCCGCGCGATACAGCTCCCAGTTCGACGTCAGGAAGCCGCCGTCCTTGTTGCTGTCCGAGTAGCCGAGCATCACTTCCTGCTCGTTGCCCTGATGTTCGATCAGCGCGTCGATGCCCGGCAGCGCGATCAGGTCGCGCATGATGTGCGGCGCGTTGCGCAGATCGGGGATCGTCTCGAACAGCGGGATCACCATTAGGCCCGCCCGCGCGGGGTCGTGCTCGTCGCCCAGATGTCCGAGCAACAGGCCGGTTTCCTTCTGCAGCAGCATCACCTCGACCAGATCGCTGACGGTCTCCGTATGCGAAATGATGTAATTGCGCACCGCGCGCGCGCCGAATTTTTCGCGCGTGATGCGGGCTTCCTCGAGCACCGCGAGCTCGCTCTTCACGAGGTCGGAGTACTCAGCGTAGGGCACGCGCAGCGCGCGCGGTTGCGCGAGCTCGGCGAGCAGCACTTTGAGCTTGTCCGCTTCCGACAACCCCGCGTAGTCGTCCTCGACACCGGCGCGCTTGAGCAGCTCGGCGATCACCGCTTCGTGGATGTCGGAGCTTTGCCGCAGATCGATGCTCGCGAGATGGAAGCCGAACACTTCGGCCGCGCGCGCGAGCGGCGCGAGACGCGGCGCGGCGAGCGGCGCGCCGTGATGCTCGGCCAGCGAGTCGATCAACACGTGCAGGTCGCGCACGAAGTCGGCGGCGTCGTCATAGGGGGTTGCGCGAATCGGCGCGACGCCGCGGCCGGCGCTGCGCAGCGGCACGCTGCCTTCGCCGAGACGCACGCGCGCGCTCGCCGCGAGCCGCGTGTAGATGCCGATCAGCGCGCGACGATACGGCTCGTCGGTGCGATGCGGCGAGTGGTCGGGCGAGATGTCCGCGAGTTCATTGAGCGCATCGCTCACGCCGACGAGCACATTCGACATCGACAGCTCCTCGCCGAGCTTGTGCACCTGCACCAGGTAATGCTCGAAGATCACCGCGGCCTGACGCGTGATCGCGTTTTCGAGCGTTTCGGCGGTGACGTTCGGATTGCCGTCGCGATCCCCGCCGATCCAGCTGCCCATCTGGAAGAACGGCGGCAGGCGCGCTTCGAGGCCGTGCTCCTTCAGCGCTTCCTCGATATCGGCGTAAAGCGCCGGCAGTTCTTCGAGGAAGGTGCTGCGGTAATACGACAGCGCGTTCTCGATTTCGTCGGCGACCGTCAGACGCGCGTCGCGCAGCATCCGCGTTTGCCACAGCGACGTGACGCGTGCGCGCAGCATCGCTTCGTTGTGCGCGCGCTCGCGGTTCGTCAGCGGCTGGTCGCGCTCGGCGAGCAGACGCGCGATGTCGTGCTGCGCGTCGAGAATGCTCTTGCGCTGCACCTCGGTCGGGTGCGCGGTCAGCACCGGCATGATCAGCGCGTCGTCGAAAAACCGCTGCAGCACCGGCGTCGCGGCGGCACCGGCCGCGACGAGCCGCTCGAGTGCATGGGCGATCGTGCCCGGCTGCGAGGCCGAGCCCGCGAGCGCGTGAATGCGGTGACGACGGTTGCGGTGACGGTCCTCGGCGATGTTCGCGAGATGAGAAAAGTAGCTGAACGCGCGCACGACGCTGACCGTCTGCTCGGGCGTCAGCGAGCGCAGCTTTTTGTCGAGCGTCTGCGCGGCGGCGCTGTCGTCCTCGCGACGGAAGCGCACGGCGTTCTGCCGGATCGTTTCGACGACGTCGAACACGGCGTCGCCTTCCTGCTCGCGCAGCACGTCGCCGAGGAGGCGGCCGAGATAGCGGATGTCCTGGAACAGCGGGTGGTCCTTGTCCTCGCGCGTGCGGCCGCCGTTCTTGACGGCGGGGGCGGTGGCGGACTCAGCCTGCGGCATGGCTTCGAGCTTTTCCGCTTTCGCGGCGCGTGGGGGCGTTGCGTCGCCGTCGACCTTGATCTTGACCTTGGCCGGTTTGCTGGCGGTGGCCGAAGTCGCGGCTTTTTCGGCCTTGCCGGCTTTCGGTGCCTTTTGCGCCTTGTCCTGCTTGACGGGCACTGAGGTTTGCGAGGCCTTCGAGGCCTTGGCGGCTTGCGCGGCGATGGCGCGGCGCTTCGCGCGCTGGTCGGCGACGCTCGACGATCTGCCGTGCGCGGCAGCGTCGGACAGGACGTCGGGCGCCGCGGCGTCGGCCGGGCGAGCGGTGGGCGAGGCAGTGTTGCGGCGGGCGGGGCGCGCCGATCCGGAAGACGTCACGATGAGTTTCCTCGGGAAAGCCAGGGTCTGTTGATTGATGAACTGCGACTGCGGAACTGCAACCAGCAATACAACGTGAACTGCGTGCAACAGGGACTGCGCAACGGACTACAAGACAGACTGCTAATGCGACTGCAACAGAGACGAGACGGCGACTGCAAACGGCGATTGCTCGACCCACTACGAAGCGAGCCGCGCTCGCCGCACCGCCTGCGAGAAACGACGCAAGCGCTGCCGATCGCGCGACGCCGACGAGGGAGAGGGGAGCCACGGGCTGCCAGCCCGCGAAGAGACTGAACGCGCGGCACGCATTGCCGCAGCATGTTCGCCGCATTGCATCATCCCGCATGCCGCCGCGTGGTGCGCGAACGACCGTGCGTGGCAACGCTGAATGGGGCTTTCGCGCGCGGCGCGAAGCCCGTCTCCTCCGTCGATACCGCTTCCGCACGGCGCCCCGCGGTGCCTTGCAAGCCAAGGGCACAAATAAGGGCGCGTGCTAACATTGATTGTTATTCCATCCCGACATCAAGCCGCAAGCTAATGAACACCGAGACGTTTTCCACGCCACCCCACACGCTTGTGATTGCGTCGCGAGAGAGCCGCCTTGCCATGTGGCAAGCCGAGCACGTGCGATGTGCGCTGCACAAATTATATCCATCTTGTGACGTAAAAATCCTCGGAATGACCACACGCGGTGATCAGATTCTCGATCGCACGCTGTCGAAGGTGGGTGGCAAGGGGCTCTTCGTCAAAGAGCTCGAAGCCGCGCTCGCCGATGGCCGCGCCGACCTCGCGGTGCATTCGCTGAAAGACGTGCCGATGGAGTTGCCCGCCGGTTTCGCGCTGACCACCATCATGGAGCGCGAGGACCCGCGCGACGCGCTCGTATCCAATCAGTACGACTCGCTCGCCGCGCTGCCGGCCGGTGCCGTGGTCGGCACCTCGAGTCTGCGGCGCGAGGCGATGCTGCGCATGCGCTATCCGCATCTCGACGTGCGGCCGTTGCGCGGCAATCTCGATACCCGACTCGCCAAGCTCGATCGCGGCGACTACGCGGCGATCATTCTGGCCGCGGCCGGGCTGAAGCGTCTCGGTCTCGCCGATCGTATCCGCGCGCTGCTCGATCCCGAGGATAGTCTGCCCGCGGCGGGACAAGGCGCGCTCGGCATCGAGATTCGCGCCGATCGCGCGGACCTCGCCGCATGGCTCGCGCCGCTGCATCATCAGCACACGGCGGCAGCCGTCGAGGCAGAGCGCATGGTGTCGCGCGCGCTCGGCGGCAGCTGCGAGGTGCCGCTCGCCGCCTACGCAACCTGGGGCGACGGCGCACTGCATCTGCGCGGCATCGTCGCGACGCCGGACGGCCAGCGCGTGCTGAGCGCGCAGGCGTCGGCGCCTGCGCCCACCGTCGAACGCGCGCTCGCGCTCGGCGAGGAAGTGGCGCAGTCGCTCGCGCAGCAAGGCGCACTCGAGATCGTCCGCGCGCTCAGTACCGCCAGCGGTCCCGCTGCCGCGCCCGGCGCGGCGGCCAGCGAGTGATGGCCGCCGGCACGCCGGAGAAGGCGCCGTTCACGGTCGTGATCACCCGGCCGGCCGGCCAGTCGAGCGAGCTCGTCGAACAGCTCGAAGCAGCCGGACTCGCGTCGCTCGATTTCCCGCTGATCGACATCGCGCCCGTCATCGACGACGCGCCGTTGTGCGCCGCGCTCGCGTCGCTCGAACGTTATGCGCTGGTCGTGTTCGTGTCGCCGAACGCGGTCGATCACGCGTTCGCGCGCCATCACGATATCTGGCCGCACGCGCTGCCGGTCGGCGTGGTCGGCCCGGGCAGCGTGCATGCGCTCGCGCGCCACGGCGTCAGCGCGCCGGAGCATCGCGTGATCAGCCCCGCGGCCGGCGCCGACGACGAATCGACGAGCTTCGACTCCGAGGGCCTGTTTGCCGCGATCGAGGCGCAATTCGGCGCCGCGGGCCTCGAAGGCAAGCGCGTGCTGATCGTGCGCGGCGACGGCGGCCGCGAATGGCTGAGCGAGCGCCTGCGTGAAGCTGGCGCCGAAGTCGACACGGTCGCTGCGTACCGGCGCATCGTGCCGGAGCCGTCGATCGGCGCCTGGGCGCGCGTGCACGAACTGCTCGCGGGCGCGCCGCACGCATGGCTTCTGACCAGCTCCGAAGGCGTACGCAATCTGCAGGAACTCGCACACGAACACCTGACCGCCGGCGAGATCGAGCAGCTCAAACACGCGCCGCTCGTCACGCCGCATCCCCGCATCGCGCAGACCGCGCGGGCATTGGGTTTTGATAGGATTACGGTGTCCGGCGCGGGCGACGAACGCATAGTCCGAGCCCTCGTGGCCGCGGCCGCCGTGCCTCCCGTCGTCCAACCGGTATCGTCCAACCCGGCTCAATCACGCATGACTGAAACGAACGCATCCACGAACGCCTCACCTCAGCCGCCGGCAAGCGCTCCCTTGTCGCCGAACCAACCCTTCACGCCGTACGAAGCGCAAAAGCGCCGCAGCACGAGCGGACCGCTGCTGTGGTTTGTCATCGTGGTCATCGCGTGCGCGGTGGGCGTGGGCGGCTTCGCGATGAACCGCAAGCTGGTGCGCACCGAGCAGGAGCTCGCGCAGCGTCAGCAGGCCAACGACACGCAGACCAACGAGCTGCGCATCAAGATCGACCAGGCGCTCGCCACCGTGCATCAATCTGACTCGCAGGTTGCGCAGCTCGAAGGCAAGCTCGCCGATGCGCAGGCCGCGCAGCAGGCGCTGCAACAGCAGTACGCGGATCTCGCGCGCAATCGGGACGACTGGACCCTCGCCGAGGTCGGGCAAATGCTGTCGGCGGCGAGCCAGCAGTTGCAGCTGACCGGCAATACGCAGCTCGCGCTGTTCGCGTTGCAAAGCGCCGATACGCGCCTCGCGGCATCCGACAGTCCGCAAGCGGTCGCGGTGCGCAAGGCCATCGCGCAAGATATCGACAAACTGAAGGCGGCACCGTCCACCGATCTGACTGGCCTGGCCATCAAACTCGACAACGCGATCGATCACGTGAGCGGCCTGCCGCTGTCGGGTGAAGCGCCGATTCCGCGTGCCACGCCGCACGCGGCCACGCGGGCCGACACCGCGAAGGTCGCAGCGGCCACCGGCAAGCCGCGCTGGGAAGTGTGGATCGACGAGATCACGCACGGCATCGGCGAACAGCTGTCGAGCCTCGTGCAGGTGCGCCGTATCGATAACGCCGATGCGATGCTGGTCTCGCCGGATCAAGGCTACTTCGTGCGCCAGAACCTGAAGCTGCGTCTGCTGTCGGCGCGTCTCGCGCTGCTGTCGCGCAACCAGACCACGCTGAAGTCCGACCTGCAGGCGGCGCAGTCCGCGTTGACGCGCTACTTCGACACGTCGTCGAAAGACACGCAGATGGTCATCGATCTGGTCAAGCAGGTGGACGCCGGTTCGGCCGCGGTCGAGCTGCCGAACCTCGACACGAGCCTGCAGGCCGTCAATCAATACCGGAACCGGGGTTAATCATGGCGATCCGGGGACTTCTGTGGCTCGCGGCGCTGTTCGCCGTCGCGGTCATGCTCGCGGTGGGCGGGCGCTTCGACGCGGGGCAGGTGCTGCTGATCTATCCGCCGTATCGCGTCGACATGTCGCTGAATCTGTTCATCGTCGGGCTGGTGGTGCTGTTCATCCTGCTCTACGCGCTGTTGCGCATCATCCGCAATATCTGGCGCATGCCGCAGCGCGTCGCCGCGTACCGGGCGCGCGCGCGGGTCGCGAAGGCGCACGCGGCGTTGCGCGACGCGATCGGCAACCTGTACGCGGGACGTTTCTCGCGCGCGGAAAAGGCCGCCAAGGACGCGCTCACGAATGGCGACAACAAGGGCGCGGCCGGTTTGATCGCGGCGACCGCCGCGCATCGCATGCATGAGTACGGGCGGCGCGACGAATGGCTCGCGCAGATCGACGAAGCCGAGTGGCAGGACGCACGCCTGATGGCCACCGCCGACATGCGCGCCGATGGCCGCGACGCCGACGGCGCGCTCCATGCGCTGACCGAGATGCAATCGCAGGGCGCACGGCGGATCCACGCGCAGCAGATCATGCTGCGCGCGCAGCAGCAGTTGAAGAACTGGGGCGAAGTGCTGAAGCTCGTGAAGACGCTGGAGAAGCGCGAGGCGATCCATCCGGCGGTCGCGGTGCGGCTGCGTCAGCTGGCGGCGGAGAATCTGCTGCGCGATCGTCGCCACAACGCGGACGCGCTGCTCGAATTGTGGAGTTCGCTGTCGGCGACCGAGCGTCATTCGCCGCGTCTCGCCGATACCGCCGCCGAACTGCTGGTCGCGCTGAACCGTCCGCAGGAGGCGCGCAAGATCGTCGAGGAAGCGCTTGCGCAGAACTGGGATGCGCGCCTGTTGCGCCGCTATCCGGATACGGCCGCCGGCGATGCGTTGCCGCTGATCCAGAAGGCCGAGGCGTGGCAGAAGGATCGGCCGGAAGACGCGGACCTGATGTTTGCGCTGGGGCGTCTGTGCCTGCATCAGCAGTTGTGGGGCAAGGCGCAGTCGTTCCTCGAACGCGCGCTGAAGCTCGCCGACAACGAGACGCTGAAGATCCGCTCGCATCGCGCGCTCGCGCGTCTGCACGAGCAGCTTGGAGACACCGACAAGGCGAGCCAGCACTATCGTGAGAGTGCATTGGCGATGAATGTGACGTGAGTTAAGCCTCTTTAACCGCTACCAGATGGCCGCAGCCTCGCGCTGCGGCCATTTGTTTTTCCGGCACCGCTGTCCGGTTCGAATTTGCGGGACTGCGCTTTGCTTCACACCTCACTGGATGCGCAACCTCGGAGGTGTTCAAAGTGGCCAGCGACGCTATGACGGTGCAAACCGACACCCGCGGCGGCGACGTCGAGCGCAAGGGCGTCGTCGTCATTACAGGGGCAAGTGCCGGCGTGGGGCGCGCCACCGCGTCCGAATTCGCGCGGCAGGGCTATGACGTCGGGCTGATCGCGCGCGAGCCGCGACGGCTCGCGCGTGCCGCCGAGGAGATCGCCGCGACCTATGGCGTGCGCGCACTCGCGTTGCCCGCCGATGTCGCCGATGCCGACGCGATCGAGCGCGCCGCGCAGCGCGTGGATCGCGAGTTGGGCGGCATCGACGTCTGGGTCAACGTCGCAATGGCGACCGCGTTTGCGCCGGTGTCCGCGCTCAGCGCGCGCGATGTCGAACGCGGCACGCAGGTGACCTATCTGGGGCAGGTCAACGGCATGCTGGCGGCGCTCCCCGTGATGCGCGCGCGGGGGCACGGGACGATCGTCAATGTCGGCTCGGCGCTCGGGTACCGGTCGGTGCCGTTGCAGTCGATCTATTGCGGAGCGAAGTTCGCCGTGCGCGGCTTTACCGATTCATTGCGTTCCGAGTTGCTGCACGACGGAGTCGATATCCATCTGACGATGGTCGATCTGCCCGCGGTCAATACCCCGCAATTCGACTGGGCGCTCAATCGCACGGGACGCAGGGCGCGGCCGGTGGCGCCGGTGTTTCAGCCGGAGGTGGCGGCGCGGGCGATCTATTTCGCGGCCACCCATCGGCGGCGCCAGGTGTGGGTCGGGTGGTCGACGGTCAAGGCGATCCTTGCGAACCGGATCGCGCCGACGCTGCTCGACCACTATCTCGCGCGTGCCGGTTACGACGGGCAATTGACCGATGAGCCATTGCCCGCCGATGCGCCCGCGAATCTCTATGAGCCGGTGCCCGGCCATTACGCCGCGCATGGCCGCTTCGATGATGAAGCGCGTGCGTACTGCTGGGAGTTGTTTACCGACCGGCATCGCAATGCGGTGTACGGCGCGGCGGTGGTGGCGCTAGCCGGCGGCGTTGGGTGGCTGCTGAGGCGCAAGCGGCCTTGATGCGCAAACGGTGTGCCACCTCACTGTCGCCGATGGAGGCTCTGGACTATTCTACGAATGACAGTGCCCCCACGATCCGTGGCGCGGCGTCATCGACTGCGAACATTCCAAAAATGGAAGCGGACAGGCCAGTTCCTCCCAAAGAACAGACCGCTGCAAGCAGCGCGCGCCGCTGGATGCGCTGGCTGCCGGGGCTGACGGTGCTCAAGACGTACCGGTTGAGCTGGCTGCCGAGCGATCTGACGGCCGGACTGGTACTGACCACGATGCTGGTGCCAGTCGGGATCGCTTACGCGGCGGCATCGGGCGTGCCCGGCGTGTTCGGCCTCTACGCGACGATCGTTCCGTTGTTGGCGTATGCGCTGTTCGGCCCGAGCCGGATTCTCGTGCTCGGCCCCGACTCCGCGCTCGCGGCTCCGATCCTCGCGGTCGTCGTGCAAGTCGCGGCGGGCGACCCGTCGCGCGCGATTGCGGCGGCCAGCATGATGGCGATCGTGTCTGGCGTGTTCTGTATCGTGATGGGCTTGCTGCGGCTGGGATTCATCACTGAATTGCTGTCTAAGCCCATTCGATACGGCTACATGAACGGCATCGCGCTCGCGGTGCTGATCAGCCAGTTACCCAAACTGTTTGCCATCTCGATCGAAGAGCGCGGCCCACTGCGGGACATCCTGAGTCTCGTGCAGGCCATCGCCGATGGCAAATCCAACTGGTACAGCTTCGCGGTGGGGGCGGGAAGCCTCGTGCTGATCCTGTTTCTCAAGCGCTTCGAGAAGCTGCCGGGCATCCTGATCGCCGTGATCGTCGCGACGTTGTGCGTGACCGCATTGCACCTCGATAGCGTCGGCGTGAAGGTGCTCGGCAAAATTCCTCAGGGCCTGCCGACCTTTGCGCTACCGTGGGTCACCGACGCCGATCTGGTCAAGATACTGCTCGGCGGGTGCGCGGTCGCGCTGATTTCGTTCGCGGATACCAGCGTGCTGTCGCGGACATTCGCGGCGCGTTTTCGCAGCCGCGTCGACCCGAATCAGGAGATGGTCGGGCTCGGCGTGGCCAATCTCGCGGCCGGCCTGTTCCACGGCTTCCCGATCAGCAGCAGCTCGTCGCGCACCCCGGTCGCCGAGGCGGCGGGCGCGAAGACGCAACTGACGGGCGTCGTCGGCGCGCTGGCGGTCGCGGCGCTGCTGATGGTTGCGCCCAACCTGATGCACTACCTGCCCAACAGCGCGCTCGCCGCGGTCGTCATCGCGGCGGCGATCGGTCTGTTCGAGATCACGGACCTGAAGCGGATATTCCGCATCCAGCAATGGGAGTTCTGGCTGTCGATGGCCTGCTTTGCCGGCGTCGCGGTGTTCGGCGCGATTCCGGGCATCGGTTTCGCGGTGGTGATCGCGGTCATCGAGTTTCTGTGGGACGGCTGGCGACCGCATTACGCGGTGCTCGGTCGCGTCGAGGGTTTGCGCGGCTATCACGACCTGGAGCGTTATCCGCACGGGAAGCGAATCCCCGGACTGGTGCTGTTTCGCTGGGACGCACCGCTGTTCTTTGCGAATGCCGAGCAGTTTCAGGAGCGCCTGCTCGAAGCCGTCGCCGAATCGCCGCCACCGGTCAGGCGCGTGGTGGTGGCGGCCGAACCGGTGACGAGCGTGGACGTCACCTCGGCCGACATGCTGCGGGAGCTGACGCGCACGCTCGACGAGCGCGGGATTGCACTGCACTTTGCGGAGATGAAGGACCCGGTTCGCGACAAGCTCAGGCGCTTCGAGTTGACCGATCTGATCGGCGATGCGCGCTTTCATCCGACGGTCAGTAGTGCGGTTGATAACTATGTCGAGACGGTTGGGGAGGAATAGTGTTCGGAGCTGAGGTTAGATCACCGGGGAACAGGTTTGCGCCTGGCGTTTGCTTCTGAAACGCCTGCGAAAACGGTTTGGGACCACGCCAGTTCACTCCTGTTCTTCGTCATCGGGTGACACCCTTTGCCACCAGCTGTTCACGACGGATTCTGTTCACGGTGGTGCGGTCGCAGCGCGGAATAGTCACGATCAAAATGAACGTCCATCAGGACCGGCGTTTTGGATTCGTCGGGCGCCGGGTCCTTTGGGTCGGGGTCCCCGAAAGCAAACTCGACGTCCACCGGAAATCGGCTGGTTGGCAGGTCTGAGGCACGATAGCGATAGTGATGCAGACGAACCTGCGGCGGTACTGTTCCCATATCGTTGCCGGGCCGCCGCTCGCCATTGCCGTCGATCCAGTAACCGATATCGACCTGGAGGAGATCTTCCAGTGTCGAGCGGTTAACGTCGGTCAATAGTGGACTGAAGCGGATCGTGAAGTGCGTCGCGACTTGCTTCACTTTTGCGCGGTCGGGGGAGGGGACGAGCGGATCGGGTATCGCAACTACGATGATTTGCGTATCCGGCAAGACCGGATTCACGAAGGAATACTCCGTAACACCCACCACACCGCGCTCAGGCCGCGCCGCAAGAATGCGGCCGAATATCGTACGAGCGGGATCGAAGGGCTGGTCGTCCCGCAGGATCGCCATTGCAGTGGTCAATATCCTGAAGGCTATGTCGCGCTGCGCGTCGGTCACGGTCTCTCTGGTCGCCGCTCCTGGCGCTGACGGTCCCGTGAGCGTCGACGTACTGGGCTGTGCAGGTACTGAGGTTGCGAATGAGAGGATCATCAGGATTCCGCCAGTATACTTGGACCACTTCCGTGCTAGCGTAGGCATCTTTTTCATGAAGGTGGCACCTATAGCCGGGTTTGAATTGCGCCATCTTTTGTGCTGTTTCCGCAGAGACGTTCAACAGGTCACTCAAGAAGGGTTCTGTCCATGGCGTCGCGGTTTCAGCGCGGAATAGTCACGATTCAGGAGAACGTCCATTAGGACCGGCGTTTTGGGTTCATCAGGCGCTGGATTGTTTGGGTCCGGGTCGCCGAAAGCAAATTCGACGTCCACCGGAAATTGGCTCGTTGGCAGATTCGAAGCACGATAGCGATAGCTATGCAGCCGAATCTGCGGCGGAGCCGTGCCCATATCATTGCCGGGCCGCCGCTCGCCATTGCCGTCGATCCAGTAACCGATATCGACCTGGAGGAGATCTTCCAGTGTCGAGCGGTTAACGTCGGTCAATAGTGGACTGAAGCGAATCGTGAAGTGGGTCACGACTTGCTTGACTTTCGTGCGGTCGGCGGAGGGAGCAAGCGGATCGGGTACCACATAGAGAATGATTTGCGTCCGCGGGAAAGCCGGATTCACGAAGAAATACTCCGTCCCACCTCCTTTGCCGCGCAGAGGGTCAGCCGCAAGAATGCGGCCGAAAATCGTATGAGCGGGATCGAATGGCTGGTCGTCCCGCAGGATCGCTATTGCAGTGGTCAAAATGCTGAATGCCATATCGCGCTGGGCGTCGGTCACAGTCGGTCTCATCTCAACTCCTGGCCCCGACGATCCTGAGGGCGTCGGTGTACTGAGCTGTGCATGTACCGGGATTGCGAACGAGAGGATCACGAGGATTTTGCCAGTAGGCCTGGACCACTTCCGCGCAGGCATAGGCATCTTCTTCATGAAGTTGGCTCCTATAGCCGGTTTCGAATTGCACCATTTTTTGTGCTGTTTCAGGAGATACGTTCAGCAGGTCACATACCTTCCTTTCGGCAAGCGGGAGATCTCGGCTGAGATACTCCCAACCGGGCATGTCCCGCATGTAAGAGACCAGCCAGTAGTAGTGGAAGACAAGCATCCTGTGCAGACCGATGTGAACGCGGCGATCGTCAGGTAGTGGCGTGTTTCCAGCCGCTGTATAGGCTTCTTTTAGAATCGTCGACCAATACAACCTCTGGACATTCGGCAGGTCTTTGTAGTCGTCTGGAAAGTGCTGAAGCAAAGAAAACATCCAAAAGTACTGTTGGCAGTGGCGGCACTCGTGATACAGCGTGTCGGCAAATGCCTTGAGGCGGTTATCCAGCAAGGTCGGCTGGTGCTTGAGTTCGACGATGTGCGCGATCTCGCTCTCGTTGACGGCGATAAGCCAGTACTTCCCGATGAACGCGGCACTGACGTCCTGTCGCAGGTTGTACTGCGTTGTCCGCTCTGGATCGACTATCACGATCTGTGGCATGCCATCACTAGTTTCCGGACTAGCGGCATCGCGTCGTGGTAATCCAAAGGGCCCGGCACCAAGCGCGTCTTCCAATTTCGGCATGACCGCGTTTTGAATCATTCTTATCGAATCGGCAGTCAACGGCCACGCCACCCCGCCCCAATCAATCCCCTGCAGCGCAGCCTTGATCGCAGCCGCATAAGCCTTGGTCACCGGGTATTCGACACCCTTGCGCATCGACATACCGGCAGGCGTGTCACCCTCGGTCGCACCGTTAACGAAGTGATAAAACCGCAGCCCGAAGTTCATCGGATCGCACGAGACGAATTCCGGTGGTTTATCTTCCGTCGTCGCGCTCTCGTTCGGAGAGGCCACGGCCTTTCCTGCGACCGTGGCACTGCGTTTCTCGGCATTGGGTACAGCGCCAGCGAATGACTCATTCGCCGCTCTGATCACCGCGCCTCTGCTAACCGCAATCACCTTGTCCGGCTCGCTCGCGGCAAGCAGTTCGACCGTCGCGAACGCAAGCATATTGCTGGTGACGAGACTCGCCTCGCCAAGTGCGTTGGTCACACCCTGAATCAGCCGACCATCGTCGAGCGTGATCCGGTACGGCTGGTTCGGCAGCGCAAAGCCGGAATCGTGTTCGATCAGCACATGATGCGCCGCCAGCCTGCCGGGACTTTCTGGCGTGACGGGCAGACTGACAGGCCGTGCCGCTGGCCCGTCGGTCCGATGATCGCTCGCATGGACGCGATGCTCGCCACCCGTATAGACCTTGTACCCGTCCGAATTGATGACCACTTTCGTATTACCAGCATGCAAGACGATTTCCTTGCTGGCCATCAGATTGATCGAATCGGCTCTGCTGATGATGCTGACGACGCGTTGCGCGATGATCTCGACGTCGTCGTTTTGCGCGTCGATCTGCACCTTGCCCGATGCGGCCTTGAGCCGGATGCCGAGATGTTGCGCAAACACCCGCACGCCGTTGACCGCCGACGCCAGCAGCGATTTCATCGCCGCGACGCTGACGTGTCCGCCCGCGCTGAGCGCGATGTGTTCGGCACTCGCCACGTGCGTGCTTTGCGCTGCCGTGAGACCGAGACCCGCCGCGCTGGCCAGCACCAGCTCGGGCTGGGTCAGTTGCGGAAACGGAAGCTCCGCGCTTGCCTTGCCGCCGCGAATCGCGTCGTTCTGCGCCTTGATGGCCCGCGCGACTTCGCTTTGACTAGTCTGCTGTTCCTGTGCCTCGTGCCGCCGCGCGAGACTCGCGAGGTTCTCGTGGGTGTCGCGCGCCTGAGTGAGGCGCGCCACGGTCTCACCGGCATCCTTTGCCGGGGTGCTAGCGCCGTGACGTGCCTCGGTGGTGATCAGCATGCCTCGGTTGGCTCGCGCGACACCCCATGCGTTCGTCGCCAGTTCCCAGCCTTCACCGCGTGCCTGCTGCCGGCCTGCGTCGCGCACGACATGCGTGTTGTAGCCCAGCACGAGGCGCGACTGGGCGTGGTCGCTGGCGATCTGTGCCTGCAGTTGGCCCGGCGTGTCATCCAGTACGACGTGATTGGTCTGGCTCGCGCAGCCCGCCTTGAGCTCGCTGCTAAGGATGCCCGAGAGCGCCTGGTTGTCGGGCAGCCTCCAGGGCGGCTGATTCTGCCCGTTGACCATCCGGTCCGACACGTAAGGCTTGTCCGGGTCGCCTTCGTGATAACTGACCGTGACCTCCTGACCGATGCGCGGCGGATAGATCGCACCGAAGCCGTTGCCTTGCCACGGCGACGACACCCGCACCCAGCAACTGGCGCTGTCGTTCTTCGGGGCAAGCCGCTCCCACGCAAAGCGCACCTTCACGCGTGCGTATCCATCGACCCATATCGGCTGATCCTCGGGGCCGACCACGATTGCCGTTTCCGCCGCGCAACGCGGCTTTTTCTTCGGACGGTTTTTGAAGAACGTATTGGCGGGTTGGAGCACGAAGTCGGTCATGCACTGGCGCAGCGGATCGTTCCTGTCTGCACCGGGTGACTGCGTGTTCTGCGGTGCATTGCGGATATCGAGGGTCGTCGATACGACCAGGTACTCGGCGTTGACTTCCCGCAGCGGATGGTTGTCGAGCCAGAATGTTTTCCCGGTTGTCAGACCGCGCAGATTCCCCTGACCCTTCAGCCGCAGACGATGACTGCGCATTGCATCGACACGCACGCTCGCGAGGTGCCCGGCTTCATCGCGGAAGTCGTTCCGCTCGCCTGACAGTCCCGTCGCACCCGCAAGCGGCTGCGAATAGTCGCCCCAGCCGTATTGCTCGATGTTGTCGTGGGCCTGCTCACTGTGGCTCTCGTACTCGCCCTCGAAGCGCGCGCCGGGGCGCGTGTAGTCGTAATCGATCAGGCTGACCTTGCCTGGCGTGATCTGATGCGATACCTCGAGCTTGTGAACGTGCTCCTCGTCGACGTGCCTGCTGTCGGGCGCATGGTAGCGCAGCGTGTCGTATGCGTTGTCGTGTCGCTTGTGCGAGCCGGGCGAATCGCACAGTACCAGCGTCATTCCGTCGAACAGGTAGTAGATTCCCCATTCTCTCCAGATCCGCGTGAGGAAATCGAAGTCGGATTCCCACATCTGCCGGACATAGTCCCGCTTCGGGTAGCCGTTGCGCAGGCCTGGCGCGCCGAGTTCCATCACGACCGGGAAGTGATATCGCTCCTTGAGTACCAGGTCAGTGATGTCCACCACGCTGGCGTCCTGGAAGATCCTGCTGTCGCAGTTCTTCGTGGCCAGCCACAGCCAGGGACGGACGACGAGGCGGTAATAGGCGCGCCGTTCATCGGTACCCATCTGTTTGATGCCTGTGATGAGGCCCGACATCGTGCGGCGGCCGGCGCTCGCGTGTGCCACGTCGCCGCGTACCAACCCATGACGACCGAACAATCCGTTGCCGTCGAAAGCGATCGAAATGTCGATGACCTTGCCGATCAGGCGATTAGGCACGACGAGTTCCTGTGCTTGCCACACTCCGAGCGTCGGGCTTTCGATCGTCGCGACATCGAGCGTGTATCGATAGAGCTTGCCCAGGGTTTCGGTGCCGCGCAGGCGGAGCGGGACCAGCAAAGGCGCATTGCCCCATGTGGGTAGTGCGTCAGAGGAAAGGCCCAGGATGCGTTCGCGGAGGTGAGCAAGTTCTCGCAATTGGCATGCGCTCACGATGGAATCAGAATCGCGCCGCTGCCGGTGCTATTGCCTGCGAGCCGGATCATTGGCCGGCCGTTGCCGTTCGTCATCGTCGTTCCTTGTTATGTGCGAACGACAAGTATCGGAAGGGAGATGACCCGCGGCGATCGGAATTGGATGAATTTTTAGCGTGATCAGGCGATAAATTTGATTCGTCGGGCGAACGGACGCCTGATGGCCGGTTCATTTGGCACTACATTTCGGGACAAGCTCGATTCCTACAATTCGATTCGTTTGCCTTACATGGAGACTACACCTGGGGCAAAATGCTTTCCCGCACAAAAACATGCACCATTCCTGAGCATTCGAAATGAAATATCAATCCCTTGAAGCCTTCCTGGGCTTTACCGCCGAGCGCAACCCGCGCCAACCAGAGTTCCTGCAGGCTGTCACCGAGGTGATGGAAAGCCTGTGGCCGTACATCTCGCAGCATCCGAAATACGCCGAGCACGGCCTGCTCGACCGGCTGGTCGAACCGGAGCGCATCGTCATGTTCCGGGTGTCCTGGGTCAACGATCACGGTGACGTCGAGGTCAATCGCGGGTATCGCATCCAGCACAGCTCGGCAATCGGGCCGTATAAGGGTGGCCTGCGCTTCCATCCGTCGGTCAACCTGTCGATCCTCAAGTTCCTGGCTTTCGAACAGACCTTCAAGAACGCCCTGACGACCCTGCCCATGGGCGGCGGCAAGGGCGGCTCCGATTTCGACCCGAAAGGCAAGAGCCCCGGTGAAGTCATGCGATTCTGCCAGGCCTTCGTGAGCGAACTGTTCCGCCACGTCGGCAGCGACACGGATGTCCCCGCCGGTGACATCGGCGTGGGCGGCCGCGAAGTCGGTTTTATGGCCGGCATGATGAAGAAGCTCTCCAATCGCGCCGATTGCGTGTTCACCGGCAAGGGACTGTCATTCGGCGGCTCGCTGATTCGCCCGGAAGCCACCGGCTACGGCACCGTGTACTTCGCCGAGGAAATGCTCAAGCAGACCGGCCGCAGCTTCGACGGTTTGCGCGTTAGCGTGTCGGGTTCCGGCAACGTCGCCCAATATGCCGTGGAAAAAGCCATGGCGCTCGGCGCCAAGGTCGTCACGGTCTCGGATTCGAGCGGCACCGTCGTCGATGAAGACGGCTTCACCGCCGAAAAACTGGCCGAGTTGATGGACGTGAAGAACCATCACTACGGCCGTGTCAGCGACTACGCAAAACGCGTTGGACTCGATTTCCTGCCGGGGCAGCGTCCGTGGCATGTGCCCGTGGACGTCGCGCTGCCGTGCGCCACGCAAAACGAACTGAATGCCGAGGACGCCGCAACGCTGATCAAGAACGGCGTGATTTGCGTCGCGGAAGGCGCCAACATGCCGTCGACCAACGACGCCGCCAAGTGCTTCGAGAACAATGGCGTCCTGTACGCTCCTGGCAAAGCCAGCAACGCCGGCGGTGTCGCCACGTCGGGTCTGGAAATGAGTCAGAACGCGATGCGCATCTCTTGGCCGCGCGAAGAAGTCGATGCACGTCTGCACGACATCATGCGCAGCATTCATGAGGTCTGCCTGCGACATGGTCGTCGCGACGACGGTTCGGTCAGCTATGTGAACGGAGCGAATATCGCCGGCTTTGTGCGGGTCGCCGACGCGATGCTGGCGCAAGGCGTGATCTGAGCGACGGGTGGGATGCCAGCGCAATTGCTGGCTCCCGCGCGTACCTAACGTGTAGAGCACGCGCGGCTAGAGCGCGCGTCGTCAGTGAACGACGCGCGCCGTTCTCTCAGAAGAACCCGAGCGCTTCCGCCTGATAGCTGACCAGCAGACACTTCGTCTGCTGATAATTCGACAACGCCATCTTGTGCGTTTCGCGCCCGATCCCCGACTGCTTATAGCCACCGAATGCCGCGTGCGCCGGATACAGGTGATAGCAGTTGGTCCACACGCGTCCCGCCTCGATCTCGCGTCCCATCTTGTAAGCGCGCGTCCCATCGCGCGTCCATACGCCCGCGCCCAGGCCATAGTACGTGTCGTTCGCGAGTTCGATCGCTTGCTGTTCGTCCTTGAACGTCATCACCGAGGCGACCGGCCCGAAGATTTCCTCCTGGAACACGCGCATATCGTTGTTGCCGAACAGCATCGTCGGCTTCACGTAGAAGCCCTCGCCGAGGCCGGCGCCAGGGGTCGCGCGCTCGCCACCGACGAGACACCGCGCCCCTTCGTCCCGGCCGATATCGATATACGACAGGATCTTGTCGAGCTGCTGCTGTGATGCCTGCGCGCCGATCATCGTTTCGAGGTTCAGCGGATGGCCGGCCTTGATGCGTTCCACACGGGCGATCGCCTTCTCGATGAAGCGCTCGTAAATCGACTCCTGAACCAGCACGCGCGAGGGGCACGTGCAAACCTCACCCTGATTCAACGCGAACATCGCGAGGCCTTCGAGCGCCTTGTCGAGGAATGCGTCGTCGCGATCGAGCACGTCGGCGAAGAAGATGTTCGGGCTCTTGCCGCCGAGTTCGACCGTCGACGGAATCAGGTTATCCGCGGCTGCATGCAGGATGCGCTTGCCGACCGGCGTCGAGCCGGTGAACGCGATCTTCGCGATGCGCTTGCTGGTGGCGAGCGCTTCGCCCGCTTCCTTGCCGAAGCCGTTGACGATATTGATGACGCCGGCAGGGAAAAGATCGCCGATCAGCTCGATCAGCACGAGTACCGAAGCCGGCGTCTGCTCGGCGGGCTTCATCACGATGCAGCAGCCGGCCGCGAGCGCGGGCGCGAGCTTCCATGCGGCCATCAGCAGCGGGAAATTCCACGGGATGATCTGACCCACGACACCAGCCGGCTCGTGAAAGTGATAAGCGACCGTGTTGCCGTCGATCTCCGAGATGCCGCCTTCCTGCGCGCGGATGCAGCCCGCGAAATAGCGAAAATGGTCGACGGCGAGCGGCAGGTCAGCGGCCATCGTTTCGCGCAGCGGCTTGCCGTTATCGATCGTCTCCGCGACCGCGAGCAGCTTCAGGTTCTTCTCCATGCGCTCGGCCACCGCCAGCAGCAGATTCGCGCGCTCCGTCACCGAGGTCTTCGCCCACTTGCGGCGCGCTGCATGCGCGGCGTCGAGCGCGAGGTCGATGTCCGCGGCGCTCGAGCGAGGCACGCGACAAAACGGCTGCCCGTTGATCGGCGACACGTTGTCGAAATAGTCGCCACCGACCGGCGGCACCCACTTGCCGCCGATGTAGTTTTCGTAGCGCTGGCGGTAGGGATACTCGATGTCGATGCCGAGGGCTTTCAGGTCAAATGGATTCATCACTTGTCTCCGTTTGTGATGGTGATCGGGTGACTGCGCGGTACCACATCAGGCAGGAACCATACCAATGCATCGACATACGAGATTTCAGGGACCGCGGTGGGCTGTATAGGCCGAAGCGTTCCGTTTCGGAACAGTTATGCGGGCAGCGGTTGTTCAGAAACGCCGCAGATCCGGCCGACGCTGATGCAGATCAAGGATGCGGGCCCGCGCGGGGTCACGGCGGGCGTCGGGCGGACTGGCAAAGGGAGTATTCTGTTGACACGCATCAAAGCGTCCGGCACGACCCGGGCGCATTCAGGAGGAGACAATGCGCGACGACGTTCATCCGGTCAGCGTGGCGGCGGCTAACCGCGCCAAAGGTTGGCCTGCACCGGCGATCCAGAAAGCCCACGAACGCTCCGAGACGTTCGGCCTGCGTGCATCGTTCCGGCCGGATTACGACATCCTGTCCGACACGGGACTCGCGTTGAAGCGCGAACAGAACCAGGTGCTGTGCGCGCATGCGATGCCGGTCATGGAGACGCTGCGCGAGCAGATCGTCAACACGCAAAGCATGATCGTGTTGACCAACGCCGAAGGGTTGATCCTGCATTCGATCGGCGACGACGACTTTCTGCATCGCGCGGAAAAAGTGGCGCTGCGGCCCGGCGCGAACTGGGCCGAGGATCGTCAGGGGACCAACGCGATCGGTACCTCGCTGGCCGAGGGGTGTGCGATGGTCGTTCATGGCGATCAGCACTATCTGGCGGCGAACCGCTTCCTGACCTGTTCGAGTGTGCCGATTCTCGATCCGTATGGTGATCTGATCGGCGTGCTCGACGTGACGGGCGACCATCGCAGCTATCACCAGCACACGATGGCGCTCGCGAAGATGTCGGTACAGATGATCGAAAACCATCTGTTCTCGACGGCGTTTCGCGACGTGCTGCAAGTGTCTTTTCACGGACGTCCTGAGTTTCTCGGCACGCTGATGGAAGGGATCATTGCGTTTACCGACGATGGCCGCTTTCTGTCCGCGAATCGCAGTGCGCAATTTCAGTTGGGCTTGCCGCTCGCTGCGTTGCGCGCGCATACGCTGTCGTCGCTGTTTCAGATCTCGTATGCGCAACTGATCGATCGTTTGACGCATGGCGTTGCGCCGCATCTGATGCTGAATCTGCACAACGGTGCGGTGGTGTGCGCACGTGGGCAGTTCAGGCGGGCGTCGTTTGGGCTAGAGCGCGGCGCCGTTGATGCGCAGGGTGCAGTTGCGCCGCGACCGGTGTGTGCGAATGCGCGTCAACCGGCTGCGGGACTGTCGCGGCTCAGCGATCTCGATACCGGCGATGCTCGTGTGGCTGCACTGATTGCGAAGGTTCGCAAGGTGCTCGGCAAGGATATTCCGATCCTGATCACCGGCGAGACCGGTACCGGCAAGGAGCTGCTCGCACAGGCGATTCACAACGATTCGCCGCGACGTGATGGGCCGTTTGTTGCGGTCAACTGTGCTTCGATTCCGGAGTCGCTGATCGAATCCGAGCTATTCGGGTATGAAGAGGGTGCGTTTACCGGCGCGCGGCGGAAAGGGGCGATCGGCAAGCTGATGCAGGCGAGTGGCGGCACGCTGTTTCTCGATGAGATTGGGGATATGCCTTGTTCGTTGCAGGTGCGCTTGCTGCGCGTTTTGCAGGAGCGGGTCGTGACGCCGCTCGGGGCGGCGCGGGCGGTTCCCGTCGATGTCTCCGTTATTTGCGCGACACACCGCAACTTGCGCGAGATGATTGCACAGCATCAGTTTCGTGAGGATCTTTACTATCGGATCAACGGGCTTGCGGTTCGGTTGCCGGCGTTGCGGGAGCGGAGCGATCTCGCGGTCGTCGTTGAGAAGATGTTGCAGTGGGAGACAGTTGAAAGCGGAGGGCGGCAGGCTCTCAGCGTTGCGGCTGATGTGATGGCGGCGTTCGGGCGACATATATGGCCGGGCAATTGCCGGCAACTGGCTAATCTGCTGCGGACTGCGGCGGCGATGGTGGAGGACGATGGGGTGATCCGGTGGGAGCATTTGCCGGATGATTTTCTGGATGACGTTCGTGGTGCGGGTTGCGGCGGTGGCGACGCAGATCGAGCTGACTCTGCCATATCGGCCGTTTCCGACGTTGCGGCTGCGGACGCGCTTGCTGCAGGCGATGCACCGGTACCTGACGGCGCGCGGCTGCAGGATGTCGCCGCGTCGGTAGTCGCTATGACGCTGGCGCGTTACGGCGGCAACGTTTCGGCGGCGGCGCGTGCGCTTGGGGTGTCGCGGAACACCATTTATCGCAGGATGCCAGCGGCGCAGTCGGGACGGCGGCCCGAAAAGGATTGACGCGGGAGTGTTCGCAGGACCAGTCGATAATGGCCGGGCGACCGGCCATTGTTTTTCTATGAGTCGGTTTGCTTGCCAACGCGTACCGGCGAACTACAACTGCTTACAGATCTCACAATAGCAAGGTCCACCGGCTCGATGGTATCGGCGTTCTTGAAGGCACATACCACGGAGCCAGCAATGAACACGAACTTGCCTTCCGATTCATCCCCGCGCAGCCGCATTCATCCTCTGGTCGCCGGGGCTGCTGTTGCTGTCATTCTCGCCAGTGGCACCGGCATTGCCGCGATGACCGGTCTGCTTCCGACATCCCGTGCGGTAACGCCGCCGCCGTCGCAAACTGCATCGGTGGCGGTGCAGCCAGCCAGCACGCCGCTCGAATCCCATGTTCATACCCGCCATAGCAATGCGTCGTCGCCAGCGCCCCGGTACGCGCACGACGATAGTCACCGCGATACCACCCAGCCGTCACCTCGAGCCGTTGCCGTCGACCCTAATGCAGGTGAAGTCGTCGCGGTCAACGCGGTCCAAACACAAGAGCCGGCCACCGGGCTCGGCGCTGTAGGCGGTGCGGTGGCAGGCGGCCTGCTGGGCAATCAGGTTGGTCAAGGTCGCGGCCGTGTTCTGGCGACGATAGCGGGTGCGGTTGGCGGCGGCCTTGCCGGTAACGGTATCGAACATGCGGTACGCAAGGTCGCCACCTACCAGGTGCAAGTCAGGATGCAGGATGGCAGTTATCGAAACTTCAACTACGACAATCAGCCCACCGTTCAGGTTGGTGAGCGGGTGCATGTCTATGGCGATTCGCTGAGCGCTTCGTGAGCACGCATAGAACCGCGGAGGGCACAACGCCTTACAAACGGTTACCTGACTGACACTTCACGTTTACTTGCCAACCGGCACGACACATACAATCGATATCGCTAAATCGCATCAACATCCGATGCCAGCGAACAGGGAGAGATACATGAAGCGCACCTTCATTTTGTGGATTGCAGGCGTTTGCGCTGCGTGCGCTTCCAGCGCTGCGCTGGCTCATGTCGACCTTGGTGTTTACCTTGGCGCGCCGGGGCCGGTTTATGTCGCGCCGCCCCCAGTGGTCTACGAGGCGCCACCAGTGACCTACGTGCCTGCTCCGGCCTATGGCTACGGGTATGGCTATGGGTACGAATACAACGACGACCGTGACAGGCACTGGCGCCATGACCGTGGCTGGCACAAGGGCTGGGAGCATCATCGTCACAGGGACGATGACGACTGATCCAGCACTGCATCCAGTTCCCGACATCGCAGCGCTCGATGAAGAACGCGTCGATGGTTGAGTTATCTTGCACCGTAGAAATGACGGTACTGCCACGCGGACTGCCTGATCAACTCGTCATCCGGCCATGGCCCGGTTCCAAATCTGGCAATCGATAGAGGCGATAAATCGATGAGGGGAGCACCGTCGACGATCCACGCGGCGAGCATCTCCCCCAGTGCCGGGGCGATAGAGAGTCCTGCGACATTGCAACCGCTCGCGAAGTAAAACCCCCGAATGGCCGGCGCGGGGCCGACGACGTGCTGGCCATCGGCCGTCATCGTTGGCAGTCCGCCACGATGCTCGCGGATCGCGGTGTTCAGAAGCACCGGAAGCTGAGCCTCGACGTCCCGCGCATAGTGCCAGAGAACGTCGGCATCGAGCGACAGATCCTTGACGTCGAAGTTGGCGTCGAAGCCATTCATGTCGAAGAACCTCGGATTTTCCTCGTAGACTCCCCACAGAAATCCTCCGTCGCAAGGTCTCATATACACCGCGGCATCCATAATTCGGACCATCGGCAAATCGGCTCGGGCATCGGGCACGGGCTCGGTGACGAACAATTGCTGCGCTGTTGTAACAAGAGGAACGCGAATTCCGCTGGCCTCGGCCACTTGTCGCGTCCAGGCGCCGGCCGCATCGACCACGACCGGTGCGTGGATACGGCCGCACGTGGTGTCGACCCCGGTCACCTCGCCGCCGTCGATCACGACGCGCGTCACCGCGGTGTTCGGCAGCAACACAGCCCCGTTTGCCTGTGCTGCACGAGCGAAGCCGATGGCCACTTGTGCGGGATTGAAATACATGTCGTCGGCGATGTGCATCACCGCGGCAACTCCCGTTGTTTGAAGAAACGGGTTGAGCCGGTGGGCCGCGTCGACGGAAATTTCCTCCACGTCCAGACCGTGGCGCCGGCCACGCAGGATGTCTTCCTGAATGACTTCGGCATCCGCCGGTCTGCGCGCCACTTTGAGACTGCCCGAGCGCAGCCAATCCAGCGGCTGACCGGTGTCCTCAGAGAATTGCCTGATTCTGTCAGCCGCCAGCTTGATCAGCTCGATCATCAAGTCACTCTTGCGCAGGCAACTGACCATACCAGCCGCGCGCGGTGACGTTTGTGAGCCGATTTCGAGCCGCTCGATCATCGCGACCCGTTGAGCGCCTCTCTTCGACAAGTGAAAGGCTGTCGCTGCGCCTAACCCGCCGGAGCCAATGACGATCACATCTGCCGATTCGATCATCGATACTTCTCCTGCCTCGCTCATTCGATACAACGTCGGGAAAGCGGTCATTCGATGACTAGATGCTCGCACCTATGCCAAACAAAAAAGCCCTGGCGTAGAAGCATCGCCAGGGCTTTTCTCATCTGCGAGTCTGTCTTATCTATTGACCATTCTCGCCGGCACACTAATAGCAAGCAAACCGCCGAGCACCATAAACGCCGCGAGCATATACATTCCTGAGTCATTAGCCGCGGTAACCTCTTTCAGCCACCCCACAGCATAAGGACTAAGGAACCCCGCCAGGTTCCCAATCGAATTGATCATCGCAATCCCCGCCGCCGCCCCAGTCCCCGCAAGAATCGCCGTAGGCAGACTCCAGAACAACGGCAGTGTAGTGAGGATGCCCATAGTAGCCAGCGTCAATCCGGTCATGGCAAGCACGGTGTTATGCGTCCAAACGACGGAAAGCACGAGCCCCACGGCACCAAGAAACGCCGGCACCGCAATATGCCACCGCCGTTCCCTCGACCGATCCGCACTCCGCGCCACAAACACCATCGCGACGACAGCCGCCGCAAACGGCACCGCCGACAGCAACCCGATCAGGAACGCATCGCTAACGCCGGTCGATTTGATAATCGTCGGCAACCAGAAGCTCACTCCATAAAGCCCCATCACAAACGAGAAGTAGGTGAGACTCAGCATCAACACCCGCCCGCTCGTGAACACCTGCCGAATCGGCATATCGTGCTTGGTCGCTTCCTCAGCCGACACCTGGCTCTCGAGCAACTGCTGCTCTTCCCGAGTAAGCCACTTGGCGTTCGAAATCCGATCGTCGAGCACCACGAACACGATGATCCCAACGAGCACCGAAGGTATCCCTTCGAGCAAAAACAGCCACTGCCACCCGTGCCATCCATTCACGCCATTAAAGTTCTTCAGGATGTACCCAGACACCGGCCCGCCAATCACCCCCGACAACGCAATCGCCGTCATAAACCAGGTCGTCATCCGCCCACGCCGATGCGCCGGATACCAGTAGGTGAGATACAAAATAATCCCGGGAAAGAACCCCGCCTCGGCAAGTCCGAGCAAAAAGCGCATCACGTAAAACATCGTCGGCGTGGTGACGAACATCGTCAGCATCGATATCACGCCCCACGAAACCATGATCCGCGCGATCCAGACACGCGCGCCGACCTTATGCAGGATCACGTTGCTCGGCACTTCGAAGATGAAATAGCCGATAAAGAAAATCCCCGCGCCGAAGCCGTACACCGCATCGCTCAAGCCAAGATCCGTGCTCATCCCCAGCTTCGCGAAACCAACGTTCACGCGGTCGAGATACGCAACGATGTAGCACAGCATCAACAGCGGCGCGAGCCGCCAGGTAACCTTGCGATAAGTCGCTTCTTCGAACGTGGAAGGCGGCGCGCCAGCGCCGGGATGGTGGAGCGGATCTGCAGGACTAGCCATGACTGTGTCTCCTCTTGTTATGGAATTGAAATGCCACCGCCGATCGATTCTATCCGCGCCAGGCCATTTGCACGACGAATCGATATTGGGGGAAAACACTAACTGCGCACGCAGCGCGTGCGCAGCGTTTGACAACACTACACGCAGCGCCCCCCATCCACTTCGAGGCACACGCCGGTAATGAACTCAGCCTCATCCGAAGCCAGGTACAGCGCGGCATTCGCAATATCCTGCGGCGTCGAAAACCGCCCGAGCGGTATCCCCGCGAGGAACTTCTGCCGGTTCTGCGGCGTATCCTCGACCCCCATGAACTCGGACAGCAGCGCGGTCTCGCCGATCACCGGATTCACGCAGTTCACGCGAATCCGCTCCGGCCCGAGTTCGACGGCGAGCGACTTGCTGGCGATGATCACCGCACCCTTGCTGCCGTTGTACCAGACGAGGCCCGGCCGCGGCCGCACGCCCGCCGTCGACGCGATATTGATAAAGCTGCCGCCGCCTTGCTCGCGGAAATACGGCACGAACTCCTGCACGCTCCAGTAGATGCTTTTCACGTTCACCGCATAGACGCGATCGAATTCGGCCTCGGTCACTTCGAGCACCGGCTTGTTGCGATGCGTAGTGCCCGCGTTATTGACGACGATCTGCACGCTGCCGAAGTCTTCGAGCGCGGCTTCGCGCAGCGTGCGCCAGTCGTCGCGTTGCGCGACGTTGCCTGGCACCGCGATCGCCTTTCCGCCCGCAATCGCGATCTCACTCGCGACGCGTTCGGCGGCCGGCCCGTTGAGGTCGTTGACCACGACGTTCGCGCCTTCGCGCGCAAAGGTCTTCGCGATGCCTTCGCCGAAACCCGAACCGCCGCCCGTGACGATGGCCGTTTTACCTGTCAACCGCATGATGTCTCCGTTGTTTGTGATGGATAGAGCGCTGCGTTGCTGCATGTAACGTGCTGCTCGCGCTGATCGCGAGCGAGCCTTGCCGGATTCGCTAGCCGTGGCGGATTGCGATTGTCTTCAGCACCGTGAAGCCATACAACGCCTCGAAACCTTTCTCGCGACCGTGTCCCGAGTGCCTGACGCCGCCGAACGGCAATTCGACGCCGCCGCCCGCGCCATAGTTGTTGATGAACACCTGGCCCGAGCGCACGCGTCGCGCGAGCCGCATCTGACGCGCGCCGTCGCGAGTCCAGATCCCGGCGACGAGCCCGAACTGCGTGCCGTTCGCGAGCGCGAGCGCTTCGGCTTCGTCGCGGAACGACATCGCGGCGAGCACCGGGCCGAACACTTCGTCGCGCGCGAGGCGGTGGCTCGCGGGCACGTCGCGCAGCAACGTCGGGGCCTGATAGAAGCCGCTTTCGGGCGCTTCGGGAATCACTTCGCCGAGCGCGGCCATCGCGATGCCGTCATGCTGCGCATCCGACAGGAAGTCCCACACGCGTTGCTGCTGTTTCGCGCTGATCAGCGGTCCGCAATCGAGATCGGCCTTCGACGGTCCGACGCGCAGCGCCTGAAAGGCGCTGCTGAGCCGGTCGAGCAGCGGCTCGTAGATCGCCTGCTCGATCAGCACGCGACTGCCCGCCGAGCAGGTTTGCCCTGCGTTCTGCACGATCGCGGAGATCAGCACCGGCAGCGCGGCGTCGAGATCGGCGTCGGCGAAGACGATTTGCGGCGACTTGCCGCCGAGTTCTAGCGTGACGGGGACGTGATTTTCGGCTGCCATCTGCGTGACGAGCTTGCCGGTTTCGGGCGAGCCCGTGAACGAGATGTGGTCGATGCCCGGATGACGCGCGAGCGCGGCGCCCGCTTCGTGTCCGTAGCCGGTGACGATGTTCAGCGCACCAGCCGGCAGGCCCGCTTCGGCGGCAAGTTCGGCGACGCGCAGCACCGACAGGCACGCGTCCTCGGCCGGTTTGACGACGCACGCATTGCCGGTCGCCAGTGCCGCGCCGACGCTGCGCCCGAAAATCTGCATCGGGTAATTCCACGGCACGATGTGGCCGGTTACGCCGTGCGGCTCGCGGATCGTCAGCACCGTGTAGCCGGATTGGTAGGGCAGGGTCTCGCCGTGCAGCTTGTCGGCCGCGCCGGCGTAGAACTCGAAGTAACGGGTCAGGGCAGCGGCGTCGGCGCGCGCCTGCTTCAGCGGCTTGCCGGTGTCGCGCGCTTCGAGCTGGGCCAGGTCTTCCTGGCGCGCGGCCACCAGCAGCGACAGCCGGTACAGCACGCGGCCGCGCTCGGCGGCGCTCAGCGCGCCCCACGCGCCGTCGAACGCGCGGCGCGCCGCGTGCACGGCGGTGTCGATATCGGCCTCGGTGCCGCGCGCGATGCGCGTGAACGGCTGGCCGTCCGAGGGATCGAGTACGGCGATCGACTCGCCGCCGGAAGCGGCGCACCACTCGCCGCCGATGAAATGCCGTGCTTCTTCCATGCATGCTCCTTGATGACGTGCGGCCGGCGTGCGGCGGCGCGGGTTCGAAGGGGAGACACAAAACGGTAGAGACGCGAAGCGAGACTCGCCAGACGATTATCGCGCCGATCCGACCGCGGATGCCACCTGCCGATTGGCTATAATGGCGCATTCCGTACGGTCCGGTGCGCGGCCCCGTCGTTCGGGGCGAGAGGGCTTCAGGGCCCGGCGTTCGCGGTTCGCACGCAGTTCGCACCGCATCCGCAGCCCGCGCGCCGTTCGCCGCCTTCCGATTTCCATCCCCTTCAGAGAGCGCTCATGAGCTTCAATCACGTTCCCGCAGGCAAAGACCTTCCGCACGATTTCAACGTCATCATCGAAATCCCGGCGCAAAGCGACCCGGTGAAGTACGAAGCCGACAAGGAGCTGGGCCTGCTCGTCGTCGACCGTTTCATCGGCACCGGCATGCGCTATCCGGCCAACTACGGCTTCATTCCGCAGACGCTGTCGGGCGACGGCGATCCGGTCGACGTGCTGGTGATCACGCCGTTCCCGCTGCTGGCAGGCTCGGTCGTGCGTGCCCGCGCGCTCGGCATGCTGCAGATGACCGATGAATCGGGCGTCGACGCGAAGCTGATCGCCGTGCCGCACGACAAGATCTGCCCGATGACGGCGAACCTGAAGTCGGTCGACGACGTGCCGGCTTACCTGAAGGACCAGATCAAGCACTTCTTCGAGCAATACAAGGCGCTCGAGAAGGGCAAGTGGGTCAAGGTCGAAGGTTGGGCCGACGTCGATGCCGCCCACAAGGAAATCAGCGAAGGCGTGGCGAACTACAAGAAGTAAGCAGGCCGCGGTTCACCCGCGCGCTGCATGCAGTACGAAAACCGCGCGAGTCCGCAAGGACCGCGCGGTTTTTTATGCGCGTTGCGCGGCGCTCGACTACCGTGCAACGACCGCCGCGAGCGTCGTCCCGCACGCTTGATGTCGCGCGCATAACCTGAAGGCATCGCTCCGATGAACGGAACGCATTTTTATATTTAGGTGTAAACCCTTATCATTCGCCGCACGAGCTTGCGCGCGGACTCACGGCATCTACGCGCCTTTCCATCACTTCAACAACCACCGTCCGGATGATGAACCGCAGCAAGTCCCACTCGACATCGCCGCGCTGGTCGACCCGCTTCCATTCGGTCGTCACCGCGATCTATCGCAAGCGGCCGGTCTGGATGGTGTCGTTCGCGGCGAGCGAGGCGAATCTCTCGGAAGGTTTGCGGGCGGCGTGCGCATCGACGGCGATGCTCGCGCTCGGCAACGTGCTGCACGATCCGGTGTTCGCGTGGGCCGCGATCGGCGCGTTCTGGACCTGCCTCGCCGATGCGGCCGGCTCGAACCGTGCGCGCTTCATGTCGATGATGGGCTTCGCGCTGCTGTCGACGCTATGCGGCGGCATCGCCGCGTTCGCATCGGCGTCGGGCGTTGCGTGGGCCGCGCTCGCGGTGCTCGCGTTCACGACGCTCGGCGCGTTCGGCCGCATCTGGGGCGCGGCCACCTCGCAGGTGACGATCCTCGCGGCGACCGCCTGCGTCGTGATGGTCGATCGGCCGATGCACGACGCGCGTGCCGGCGTCGAGTTTCTCGGCGTGTATCTGGTCGGCTGTCTGTTCGCGATCGTGCTGAGCCTGACCGTGTGGCGCATCCATCCGTTCGGCGCGAGCCGGGCGTCGCTGCGCGCGGTGTATCGGCGCCTCGCCGATATCGCGTTCGATACCGCGCGGCTCGTCGGCGGACGGGCCGCGCCGCGTGAATGGGCCACGCATGCCGCGCGCTTTCGCGCCGATGCGCGCGCGTCGCTCGAACGTTCGCGCGATGCGCTCGCGAACGTGCCTGCATCGAAAGCGGCCGGCGCGGCCGTCTACGACACGCTGCTCGGCTTGCTGACCGATGGCGAAGCGTTGTTCGCGTATCTGATCGCGGTGTCGGGCGCGGGCGAGAAAGTGCCCGACGATCCGCGCCGCACGCAACGCGCGGTGCGCTTGCTCAATGCGATCGGCGAAGTGCTCAGCGACATCGGCAACGCGACCGGCGACGCGCGCTGGGAATGTCTCGGGGAGCCGCAGGCGCGTCTGCGGCGTCTCGCGCATCGGCTCGAAAGCGCGCTGCTCGAACCGGTGAAGCTGCAATCCGGTTTCGAGCTCGTCGATTTCGCCCCGCGTGAGGTGCACGTCGAGCCGTGGAGCGCGTGCGTCGCGCGTTATACGGCGCGCGCGTGGTCGACGCTGAAGGCGAACCTGTCGTGGCAGTCGGTCGGCTTGCGCCATGCGGCGCGTGTCGGCGTGACGACGACCGCGGGCTTCGCCGTGATTCGCGCGCTCGGTCTGCCGTTCGGCTATTGGGCGACGATGGCCACTCTTCTGATCCTGCAGCCGTCGATTGCCGCGACCTGGCCGCGCAGCATTGAGCGTGCGGCGGGCAGTATCGTCGGCGGCGTGCTCGCGGCGGCGATCGGCTATGCGATTCATTCGCCGCTCGGCATTTCGCTCGCGGTGTTCCCGCTCGTGATCGCGACGATGGCGCTGCGCCCCGTCAGCTACAGCCTGTTCGTGCTGTTCCTGACGCCGACCTTCGTGCTCGTCGCCGACTTCGCGACGCCTGGCGCCAACGAGTTGGCGTTCGCGCTGACGCGGCTCGGCAACAACGTGCTCGGCTGCGTGCTCGCGCTGCTCGCGACCTTCCTTTTGTGGCCGACGCGCGAGAAGCTCGACCTGCGCGTCTATCTCGGCGACGCGGTGCGCGCGAATCTCGCGTATCTGCGCGCGTCGCTCGAAGCGCCGCGGCACGGCGGCAAGGAGATCGAGCAATTGCGCCGCGCGGCAGGTCTCACCAGCAACAACGCCGAAGAAGCGATCGGCCGCGTGCGGCTCGAAAAGCTCGAGGACTCGATGGCCGATACGGTCACGCTGACGGTGCTGAGTCTGCTGCGACGGATGGCCGGTACCGCGACGCAGTTGCGCCTCAGCGCCAACCGTCGCGACATGCATAGCGAACTCGATCAATGGGTCGTGGCGATGAGCGCGGCGATCGAGGCCGCGCTGAACCGCACGTTGCGGCCGGTGCGGCTCGAGTTACCGGCGCGCGAGCAGTTGACGTCGCTGGAAGCGGATGTGGTGGGCGAGCTCGCGCGCGTGCATCGGCTGCTGACGGAGAGGATGCGGGAGGCGCGGGGGTAGCGCGACTCAGCCGTCGGCGCTGTCGCCGTCTTCCGCGTCGTCATCCACTGCCACTACCGGCAACACCGACTGCAGCGTGAACACCCCGGCCGCTAGCGCCCGCTTATCGGCTGCCGTGAGCCGCTTGACCCAATACTCCGCGCTCGACGCGCTAGAACGGTCCGCCAGCTCGAACGACGCCAGCACCCGCACCGGCTTGCGCGAGCGCGTATAACGCGCGCCCGTGCCGCTCATGTGTTTGTCGAAGCGGGCAGCGACATCGGTCGCGATGCCGGTATAGACGCTGCCGTCCGAGCATTCGAGCAGATAGAGAAACCACGCCATAGCCGCGCTTCTAGCCTTTGAACGGATTGTGTTCGCGCAGCTCGTCCACGTACGCGTGGATGCTGTTCTTTTCGTTGTCGAGGAAATGGCCGACCGCATCGGCGAACGCCGGATGTGCGAGCCAATGCGTCGAGCGCGTGACCGTCGGCAGAAAGCCGCGCGCCATCTTGTGCTCGCCCTGCGCGCCGCCTTCGAATGCGCCGAGCTTTTCTTCGATGCAGAATTCGAGCGGTTGATAGTACGCGGTTTCGAAGTGCAAGCAGGGCACGTGTTCGAGCGCACCCCAGTAGCGGCCATACAGGGTGCCGCCGGTTTTGTCGTCGCGCTGATAGACGACGAGCGAGCTCGCGATCGGCTTGCCTTCATATTCGGCGATCACGAGCAGCAGATTCTCCGGCATCGACGCGCCGATCATCCGGAAGAAATCGAGGTTCAGATACGGACTCGAAAAATGCTCGCGATAGGTTTGCCGATAGCACTTGCTGAAGAAGCGCCAGTCGGCATCCTTGATGTCTTCGCCGCGGATGCGCCGCATCGTGATGCCGGCCTCGTGCACCTTGCGGCGTTCGGCGCGAATGTTCTTGCGCTTCTTCTGTTCGAGCGTCGACAGAAAGTCTTCGAAGTCGCGATAGCCGTCGTTGAGCCAGTGAAACTGCACGCCTTCGCGTTGCATCATGCCGATATCGGTGAGCGCGTCGGCTTCGCTTTGCGTCGGAAACAGCACATGCAGCGACGACACCTCGGCCTGCTCGGCGAACGCCATCAAGGTGGCCGCGAGATGGCGCAACGCGTGCTCGTTCGCCGATAGCAGGCGGTTGCCCTGCACCGGCGTGAACGGCACCGCGCACAGCAGCTTCGGGTAGTAGGGCAGGCCGTTGCGTTTGTACGCGTCGGCCCAGGCCCAGTCGAACACGTACTCGCCGTACGAGTGGCCATTCAGATAGACGGGGGCCGCCGCCGCGAGCTTGCCCGTGCGCGCGTCGCTCAGCGTGACGAATTGCGGCGCCCAACCGGTGTCGGGAACCGCGCATTGCGTCGCGTTGAGCGCACTCAAAAACTCATGCCGCAAAAACGGCGTGGGCTGCGGCTGCGCGGCGAGGAGGGCGTTCCACTCGGCGGCGTCCACCTCGGAGGGCGATGCCAGAATGCCCGTGCGATAATCGATACGTTGCTGGTTCAATCTGCGTGACTGTTTGCAATGACCGGCGCGGCGCTGTGAAGCTGAAGCTGCCACGTCGTTCGTTGAGTTCGTTTATCCGGTTTGTTCAATTCCGTCGAGCCATCGAGCCGCGGTACCGCGGCCCGTGAAGGCTTGCCTGTCGATCCTGCCATGAAGACCCGAATCGCTCTTGCTCAAATCAATGTCACCGTCGGCGACTTCGCCGGCAACGTCGCGAAGATCGTCGCCGCCGCGCGCGCCGCGCACAGCGGTGGTGCGAAACTGCTGGTCGCGCCTGAACTCGCGCTGTCGGGTTATCCGCCCGAAGACCTGCTGCTGCGCCCCGCTTTCTACACCGCAAGCGCGGCCGCGTTGGCCGATCTTGCCGCGCAGTTGAAGCCGTTCACCGGTCTGCATGTGATCGTCGGTCATCCGCTGCGCGACGGGTCGGACAACCCGGCGAACGGCCATGGTAATGCAAACGCGCCGATCGAGCGCGGCGTGCCGCCGGTCGATACGTTCAACGCGGCGTCGCTGATCGTCGACGGCGAAGTGAAGGGCACCTATCGCAAGCAGGATCTGCCGAACACCGAGGTGTTCGACGAGAAGCGCTACTTCGCGTCTGACCCGCAGCCGTTCGTGTTCGAACTCGATGGGCTCAAGTACGGTGTCGTGATCTGCGAAGACGCATGGCATGCGTCGGCCGCGCAGATGGCGAAGGCCGCGGGCGCGCAGGTGCTGCTGATTCCGAACGGCTCGCCGTATCACCTGAACAAGGAAGCGGTGCGCTTCGACATCCTGCGCGCGCGGATTCGCGAGACCGGCATTCCGATGGTCTACGTGAACATGGTCGGCGGCCAGGACGAACTCGTGTTCGACGGCGGTTCGTTCGTGCTCGACGCGCAGGGCGCACTCGTCGCGAAGCTCGCGCAGTTCGAGGAAGCCACGGCGATTGTCGAGTTCGACGACGGCGAACCGCTGCCGGCCGCGATCGCGCCGGAGCAATCGATCGAAGCGCAGGTGTACGCGGCGCTCGTGATGGGCGTGCGCGACTACATCGGCAAGAACGGTTTTCCGGGCGCGCTGATCGGTTTGTCGGGCGGTGTCGATTCGGCGCTCGTGCTGGCCGTCGCGTGCGATGCGCTCGGCGCCGACAAGGTACGCGCGGTGATGATGCCGTCGCGCTACACGGCCGACATTTCCACCACCGACGCCGCCGAGATGGCGCGCCGCGTCGGCGTGCGTTACGACGAGATTGCGATCGCGCCGATGTTCGATGCGTTCCGCGGCTCGCTCGCGGAGGAGTTCGCCGGCCGCGCCGAAGACGCGACCGAAGAGAACATTCAGGCGCGCATTCGCGGCACGCTGCTGATGGCGCTGTCGAACAAGTTCGGCTCGATCGTGCTGACCACCGGCAACAAAAGCGAAATGGCGGTCGGCTACTGCACGCTGTACGGCGACATGGCCGGCGGCTTCGCGGTGATCAAGGACATCGCGAAGACGCTCGTGTACCGGCTGTGCCGCTATCGCAACGCGGCCACCACGTTTGCGACGCGCGACGTGATCCCCGAGCGGATTCTGACCCGCGCGCCGTCCGCCGAGTTGCGCGAGAACCAGACCGACCAGGACAGCCTGCCCGAATACGAAGTACTCGACGCGATCATGCGCATGTACATGGAGGAGGACCGTTCGCTGGCGGAAATCATCGCGGCGGGCTATCGGGTCGACGACGTGAAGCGCGTCACGCGCCTGATCAAGATCAACGAGTACAAGCGCCGTCAGGCGCCGATCGGCATTCGCGTCACCCATCGCGCGTTCGGGCGCGACTGGCGTTATCCGATCACGTCGCGCTACACCGAACCGGTGGAGTGAAAGACGGCACCCGCGCGCGGATGCCGCAATGCATCCGGCGCGGCGTAGAATAAAAATCATCCTTTCCCTTTCCACTCTTCCCATCAAGAGACGAGGTTCGCCATGAAGCGCATCACCGCAGTCATCAAACCGTTCAAGCTCGACGAAGTGCGCGAGGCGCTCGCGGAAGTCGGCCTCACCGGCCTGACCGTTACCGAGGTCAAGGGGTTCGGCCGCCAGAAAGGGCATACCGAGCTGTATCGTGGTGCGGAGTATGTGGTCGACTTTCTGCCGAAAGTGAAGATCGAAGTCGTGGTCGCGGACAACCAGTGCGATCAGGTCATCGACGCGATCATCGGCGCGGCGCGCACCGGCAAGATCGGCGACGGCAAGATTTTCGTCGCGGATGTCGAGCGCGTGATCCGTATCCGTACCGGCGAAGAGAACGAAGCGGCCGTCTAAGCTGCGCAAGCACGCACCGGCCGGGTGCGGGCAAGTACTCGAATTCGGCCGCCGAAGAAAAAACGGTGCAATACCCTTGCGGATATTGCACCGATACGCGCCTCTCGCAGCAGCGTGAAAAAGATTCTCTTGAAGAAACCTGTGTTACACCCCGAGGTGTGACCCTCGGGGCGCACCGTTCGATTAGAACGAGTGCTGGATACCTGCGTAGACGCCGGTTTGCTGGCGGCCTTGCAGCGGGTTGTCCGTTGCAGCGGCGAAGCCCGCATTGTTCGCGTTCAGACCGAAGTTGGCATTGCGGCTGTTGCGCACCGTTGCTGCCTGCAGGTCGAGCAGCGTGCGCTTCGACAGGTTGTACGAACCGCCGATCGTGTAGATCGTCGCATTGCCCGCGCCGTTGTTGCCGTTCACGTGGTAGACCGCCGCGATCAGCGCTGCAGCCGGCGTTGCCTGCCACGTCACACCGCCCCATTCGTGATCCAGGGTGGTCGGCTGACCAGGAGCAACGTTCGTCGCACCTGCCGAGCGGACTGCCTGGTAAGCGGCCTGAATCTTGAACTGGCCGAGGAACACGTTCACCAGAGCTGAGTACTCGCGCGATGCCGCGAAGACGCCGTTGCTCGTGTTAGCCGTATTGATGCCGTTGTTGGCGACCGGGCCACCCCACAAACCGCCGGTCGTCGGGTTGCGAATTTCGTCGTACAGACCGCGGATCTGGAACAGCGAGGTCGTGTAGGTGACCTGCGCGCCAGCTTCGCGACCTTGCGGCGTCGTGCCGTTACCGTTCCAGCTCGTCGCGTTCGACAGCGCGTATTGACCGTAGAAGTCAAAGCCCGCGATCTTCGGCGACTGGTACGCGAAGTTGTTGCTCGACTGCGGCCAGTTGCGGCCACGCACGAGCGATGCCGACGACCAGTTGGACTGACCGAACGGGTCGAAGTCCCACACGCCGTTCGAGATGAACAGCATGCGGCCCATCGTGAACGTACCGAACTGGTCGTTCGAGATGCCGACCGTTGCCCAGCGATTGAAGAGACCGCCGCCGCCAGGACCCGCGCCCGTCATCGTGTTGAACGAGCCTTCCAACTGGAACAGAATCTTGTTGCCGGCGCCGATGTCTTCGACACCCTTCATGCCCCACAGGCTGGTGCCCCAGTCGCCGCTTTCCGCCTTGAAGCGGTTCGAGCTGGTATTGGCCGCACCGTTGGCGTTAGCGCCGGTCGGGACGCCCGACATGTACTCGAGACCTGCATCCAAACGGCCATACAGCGTGACGCTGCTCTGAGCGTGTGCAACAACGCCGGCCGACATCAGCGCAGCGACGAGCAAAGCTTTCTTCATCTTCTCCTCCATACCCTGTCAAAAAAGAAACCCAGTACTGCGAGTGGTGTTCGGACGCGGTCAGCACCGAACAGGAAGCGGTACCAGGGGAGAGTGGCGGGTGGATAGGGGTGCTCCTGCCATGACATGTAGCGTCGAGCTATCTTTGCGTCATGCCGATCCCACGCCGACCGGTTCTCCTCTGTGTTTTGAAGTGAAACTACTTTTAATCAACTTTGTTTTGCTACTTTGGTTACCAATTTATCAAAAATAACTTTAACTGGGAGAAGAAATTAGTACCGTCCACAGGCGGTGTCGCCAAATTGCAATACGAATGTGCGGCGGGACCCGGTGGAGTCCCTTGGAAAAGGGCGCAAAGCCTTGTCCGGCAAGGGAATCGCGGCTCGGAACAGGCCGTATTAAGGATTGCCACTATTGACGAGTCCAAAGTGGCAGGTTAGGGCGAAAAACAGGCTTGAATAGCCCGTTTTGTGGGATTTTCGGCGCTTTTTCGTCGTTCGAATGGCCGGTAGGAAGGGGGCGGCAAAAACGAAAAAGGCGCTCGTAAGCGCCTTGTAAAACTACATTGACTACATTTTCGATGTTATTCGCATCGTAAGTCGCGGGTAATTTTTATTACTTGAGACTGCCCGACAGGAATTGCTTCAGACGCTCGCTTTTCGTGTTTTTGAACACTTCGTCGGGATGGCCTTCTTCCTCGACGCGTCCCTGATGCAGGAACATCACATGGTTCGACACGTTGCGCGCGAAGCCCATTTCGTGCGTGACGACGATCATCGTGCGGCCTTCCTCGGCGAGCTTCTGCATCACCTTCAGTACTTCGCCGACGAGCTCCGGGTCGAGCGCCGAGGTCGGTTCGTCGAACAGCATCACGTCCGGGTGCATCGCCAGCGCCCGCGCGATCGCGACACGCTGCTGCTGGCCGCCCGACAGATGCGACGGATACTGCTTCTCGAGACGCGGCGCGAGACCGACCTTCTCCAGATATTCGCGCGCACGGTCTTCGGCTTCCTTGCGCTTCAGACCGAGCACATGTACCGGCGCCTCGATGATGTTCTCGAGCACGTTCATGTGCGACCACAGGTTGAAGTGCTGGAACACCATCGAAAGCTTGGTGCGCACGCGCTGCAACTGCTTCGGGTCCGACACGCGCAACGCGCCGTCCTTGGCGGTCTGCGTGCGTACTTCCTCGCCGTCGACGAAGATGCGCCCGGCGTTCGGCTGTTCCAGAAAGTTGATGCAGCGGAGCATCGTGCTCTTGCCCGAACCGGACGAACCGATCACGCTGATCACGTCGCCGGCATTGGCTTTCAGCGACACGCCCTTGAGGACTTCGTTGTCGCCATACTTTTTGTGAAGCTCGTCGACGAAGAGCTTCTGCTTCTTGGAGTTCATCAGGGTCCTTAACGCTTGCTTGTCCAGGGACGCGTGGTTACTTGCCTTGCGGCCGCAGGTAAGCGAGCCAGCGACGCTCGGCGCGGCGGAACAGCCACACGAGCGCGAAAGAAATGCACAGATACAGCAGCGCGGCGATGCCGAACGCGTTGAACGACTGATACGTCGCGGAGTTCACGTCGCGCGCGATCTTCAGGATGTCCGGCACCGTGGCCGTGAACGCGACCGTGGTCGCGTGCAGCATCAGGATCACTTCGTTGCTGTAGTAGGGCAGTGCGCGACGCAGCGCCGACGGCAGAATCACGCGCCGGTACAGCGTGAACGACGACATGCCGTACGCGCGCGCCGCTTCGATCTCGCCATAAGGCGTCGCCTTGATCGCGCCCGCGAAGATTTCGGTCGTGTACGCGCAGGTGTTCAGCGTGAACGCGAGCAGCGTGCAGTGCATGCCGTCGCGGAAGAACGCGTTGGTCAGCTCGTTGTTGCGGATGATCTCGAGGCTGTAGAGACCCGTGTAACACAGCAGCAACTGCACATAGAGCGGCGTGCCGCGGAAGATATAGGTATAGAGCCACACGAGGCCCGCGAGCCATTTCTTCTTCGACACACGCGCAACCGCGAGCGGCACCGACAGGCAGAAGCCCAGGCCGATCGACACGACCAGCAGCCACAACGTGATCGCGACGCCGGTGAAGCGATAGCCATCGGTGAACAGATAGTTGCGCCAGTATTGCTGAATGATCTCGATCATAGATCCGCCTTTCGCACGCCGGTCGAGTAACGCTTTTCGAGGTACATCAGCACGAAGTTCGACACTGTGGTGATGACGAGATAGATCGCCCCCGCGAGCAGGGTGAAGAAGAAGAACCGCAGGGTGCCCTTGCCGGCGTCCTGCGAGGCCTTGACGACATCGGCGAGACCGATGATCGACACGAGCGCGGTCGCCTTGACCATCACCTGCCAGTTATTGCCGATGCCCGGCAGCGCGAAGCGCATCATCTGCGGGAACATCACGCGCGAGAACACCTGCCAGCTCGTCATGCCGTAGGCCGCACCCGCTTCGAGCTGGCCGCGCGGCACCGCCAGAAACGCGCCGCGGAACGTCTCGGTGAAGTACGCGCCGTAGATGAAGCCGAGCACCGCGACACCGGCCACGAACGGGTCGATGTCGATCTGTTCCCAGCCCATCGCGTCGGTCAGGTTGTTCAGCCAGATCTGGATGCTATAGAACAGCAGCAGCATCAGCACGAGATCGGGCACGCCGCGCACGAGCGTCGTGTAGACGGTGCCGACGCCGTTCGACAGGCGGTTTTTCGACAGTTTCGCCGCCGCGCCGAGCAGACCGAGCACGAACGCGAGCGCGAGCGAGAACACCGCCAGCTTGACGGTTTGCCAGGTGCCGCTGAGGAGTAGCGGGCCGTAGCCTTGAAGGAACATAGGTAGTCCTCGACGATGCGCTTCTCGCGCACCGCGAAAGACGCGGCCCGCGATGCGCCGCGTCGGGGACGAGCGCCTGGCTCGCCGTGATCCGCGGCACACAGCGTGCCGCTGTGCAAATCATGCCGCAGAAACGTTGGTGGCTCCTGCAGCGCGCTTTTGGGACTTTCGTCTCGGATTGTTTTGAATCTACTGCCTTGTGTTGCCACCTTCGATGCCACTTGCACTGTCATCGCCACCGGCCCGAGCCGGCTTACCACTCAGTATCCTGCCTGTTTCGCTCAACGGCCAGGATAAATGTCGAAGTCGAAGTACTGCTTCTCGAGCTTTTTGAACGTGCCGTCCCGATGAACCTCGGCGAGCGCCTGATTGAACTTCGCCTTCAGGTCGGCATCGCCCTTGCGCAGACCGATCGCGGTGCCTTCGCCGATCGTCTTCGGATCCTTCACTTCCGGACCGGCCCAGCCGAAGCCCTTGCCGCGCGGCGTCTTCAGAAAGCCGGCGTCGGCCTGCACTTCGTCCTGCAGCGCGGCGTCGAGACGGCCCGATGCGAGATCCGCGTACACCTGGTCCTGATTCTGGTACGGCACGACGACCACGCCCTTCGGTTCCCACCAGACCTTCGCGTACTGTTCCTGCGTCGAGCCCTGCTCGACGCCGACGCGCTTGCCTTTCAGCGATTCAGGGGTGGGCAGAAGCGGAGAACCGGTCTTCGCGATCATGCGGGCGGGTGCGTCGAACATCTTGTCGGAGAAGTCGATCTGCTCGCGGCGCTTGTCGGTGACGCTGAGCGAGGAAATGATCGCGTCGAACTTGCGTGCTTTCAGCGCCGGAATGAGGCCGTCCAGATCCTGCGCGACCCACACGCACTTCGCGTTCATCTTCGCGCACAGCGCGCGGGCCAGGTCGGCATCGAAGCCCACGATGTCGCCGTTAGGCGCCTTCGATTCGAACGGCGGATAACTGGCGTCGACCCCGATGCGCACCGTTTTCCATTCTTTCGCCATCGCGCCGGTGGCCATGACTGCCAGAGCCACGCACAGTGCGAACTTCTTCATGTTTCTCCTGAATCAAACTGATCGTCGTGATGACTCGACCCGACGAATGCCGGCCGAGGCCGACGGTCGCTATTCTAGGCGGTCAAAATTGCCGTGCCGCGGGGATTGTCGCCGCGCGCTGGTGTTCTTGCGCGGGCGGTTCGTCCGACGTGGTGCGCTGCTCCGGCGCGTTCGGTGCTTGCCGGACGTGCCTCGCAGGGTGGCGCCGAGTCGGAGCCCGCCGCACGGTTGCGGCCGGCCCGGTGAGGCTTGCCAGCGCGGCCTGCACGTCCCGCTGGACGTCCACGCGGCTTGAAAAGCGCGGTATTTTACCCGAAGAGCGGCAAGCTGCCAGTGCAGGGCGGCAGCGAGCGGCAAGACGCCGCGCAGCGCGTTGTGCGTGCGCGACGCCGGCGCGGATTTGCGGGCGCCGGGGCATCCCGGCGCCGGGCATCCGGGCGCGGGGCATCCGGGCGTCGGCCATCCGCGCGCCGGTCGCGCCGTGCGCGCGATTGCATGCAGCGATGGAACGCTGCGGTGCGGTCGCGCACGATTGTTTAGTGGACACGCAGCCCCTACATTTCCGTCATCGCTCTGATTGAGTACTTCCCGGGAGACTTTCCATGATCGAGATTCGCCGCTCCGCAGAACGCGGTCACGCCAACCACGGCTGGCTCGACTCGTATCACAGCTTCTCGTTTGCCGATTACCGTGACCCCGAGCACGTGCACTTCGGGCCGCTGCGCGTGATCAACGAAGACCGTATCGCCGGCGGCCAGGGGTTCGGCGCGCATGGGCATCGTGACATGGAGATCGTCACGTATGTGCTCGAGGGCGCGCTCGCGCATCGCGACAGCATGGGCAACGGCTCGACGATCCGTCCCGGCGACGTGCAGCGCATGAGCGCGGGCACCGGCGTGCAGCATAGCGAGTTCAACGCGTCGCGCGACGAACTCGCGCATTTGCTGCAGATCTGGATCATTCCGCGCCGCGCGGGCGATCAGCCCGGCTACGAGGAAAAGCGCTTCGACGCCGACAGCAAGCGCGGCCGCCTGCGCGTAATCGCGTCGCCCGACGGTCGCGACGGCTCGGTGACGATCCATGCGGACGCGTCGATCTACGCGGGTCTGTTCGACGGCGCCGAACACGCGTCGTTCGCAATACCGGCGGGACGTCTCGCCTATCTGCACGTCGCGCGCGGCACGCTGAGCGTGAACGGCACGGTGCTCGAAGCGGGCGATGCCGCGAAGTTCAGCGACGTCGACGCGGTGACGCTCGAAAAGGGCGACGACGCGGAAGTGCTGCTGTTCGATCTCGGTCAGTTGAACGGCTGATCCGAGCGGTTGGTTCGCGCGGCCTGCGCCTCATGCACTGAGCCGCGTCAAACGAAAACGCCACGGAAAACCTCTTCCGTGGCGTTTTTCTATTAGCGAGGCGCCCTCCCTGGTACGCCTCGCGGATGCAACGTGCCGCTTACTGCTTGGCGGCCGGCGCCGACGCCGCGCCATTGTGATGCTTCCAACGCTCGCGCATCTTCTCGTGACGCTGTTCCATCCGCGCGAAGCGCTGCTTGATCGCCGTGCTGACGGTGGTCTTCTGCTGGTCGTTCAGGCCGTTATAGAACTTGAGCCACGCGTCGCTGGTTTGTTGACGCAGTTGCGCGTCCTTCTGCTCGATCTGCTGATGCGTCGCGGCCATCGCGTTCAGATCGAGAATAGGCTGCTGCTGCGCGGCCTTGAACTGGTCGTGAGCCTGCTGGTGGTTGGCGCGCATCGCTTCGTGGTTCTGCTTCATCGTATCGAGCGCGCTTTGCCACAGCTTTTCCTGATCCGCGTTCAGCTTCAGCTGATCGTGGAGTTGGCTCAGTTCTTTCATGAAGTGGCCATGCCAGCCGCCGGGGCCGCCGTGCGCCTGCTCGGCGGGTTGAGCGGCGTAAGCGGCGCCCGCGCCGATGGCGAGAGCGGTGGCAGCAACGGCGAGAACGCGCGACATCTTTTTGGTGGACATATGAGGCTCCTTGTAATGGAATAGCCGACGATGCAACCGGTCTTTGGACTGCCTGCACTCGGTAAGGCACAGCGTAGAGAACCGCGTGCGCCGCTGTGTTACGCGCCAGGACGCCGCCATTACCAGCAATTACGCGCGGCTTTCACCGTAACACCCGGTAACCCTTCAGACCGTTTGGAAAACGAAATCCCTTTCTGCCGCGCGTTAAACTTCATTCCATGGCTACTCAAATCCTGGTCGTCGACGACGACGTCGAACTGCGCGATCTGCTGCGCGACTATCTGGCCCGCCAGGGCATCGAAGTTTCGGTGCTGCACGACGCGGGCTCGCTCGAACGGCGCCTCGAGCGCGAGCGCCCCGACCTCATCGTGCTGGACCTGATGATGCCCGGCGTGGACGGGCTCACCGCGCTGCGCAAGCTGCGCGCGTCGGGCGACGATATCCCCGTCATCATGCTGACCGCGCGCGCGGACGACGTCGACCGCATCGTCGGCCTCGAACTCGGCGCGGACGACTACCTTGGCAAACCGTTCAATCCGCGCGAACTGCTCGCGCGCGTGCAGGCCGTGCTGCGGCGGCGCCGCACGCTGCCGTCCGCGGCTGCGCCCGAGCAGCGCGAGCCGTTCAGCTTCGGCCGCTTCACGCTGGATTTCCAGTCGCGCACGCTGCATCTCGAAGACAAGCCGCTCACGCTGTCGGGCAGCGAGTTCGCGCTGCTGAAGATCTTCGTCAATCACCCCATGCGCACGCTCACGCGCGAGCGCCTGCTGGAACTGCTGCACGGTCCCGAGTACGACGGCACCGACCGCGGCATCGACGTGCAGGTGTGGCGCCTGCGTCGCATTCTCGAAACCGATCCATCCACACCGCGCTTCATCCAGACCGTGCGCGGCCGCGGTTACGTGTTCGTGCCGGACGGCGAGCAGCATGCGTCGGCCCATTGATTCGCTATTCGGGCGGCTCGCGCTGCTCGTCGTCGCGGTGCTGATGCTGTCGCATTTCGCGTGGTATGCGCTGATGCGGCTCGAACGTTCGCAACTGCAAACGCGCTACGCGGTCGAGGAAGCGACCTTCCTCGTCGACGCGGTGCGTCAGCACGTCGCTCGCACACCGGATCAACCGTTGCCGTCGCGCGTGAAGCTAGTCGACCCGGCGAGCCCGGACGTGCCGGCAGCCAGCGCGAACATGCCACCGCCGCTCGAGCGTTTCGTCGAGGACGTGCGCGACCGCATGCCGGCCGATACCCAGGTGCGCGTCGGTCCGCCCGGCGGACCGCCCATGCTATGGGTGCGCGCCGCGACTGATCAAAACTGGATCGTCGTGCCGGTTCAGCCGCTGCGCATGCCGCGCTCGCTCGACCGCACGGTGTTGTGGCTCGCCATTATTTTCTCGTTTGCGGTGATGGCGGCGCTGTTCGCCGCGTGGGCGCTGCAGCGGCCACTGCGCTTGCTCGCGCAGGCGGTGGCGCGCTTCGGCCGCGGGCTGCCGGTGCCGCCGGTGCCCGAGCGCGGGCCGCGCGAATTGCGGCAACTCACGCACGGCTTCAATCAGATGGTGCAGGAAGTCGCGCGCACCGAGAACGATCGCGCGGTGATGCTGGCCGGTGTCGCGCATGACCTGAAGACGCCGCTCGCACGTCTGCGGCTGCGCGCCGAAATGATGGACGACGCGAAGACGCGCGACGGCGTCGTGCGCGACGTCGATTCGATGACGCATATCGTCGAGCAGTTCCTGCTGTTCGCGCACGACGGAGCAGACCGCAGCGAACCCGTGGAAGTCGATGCGCAGTGCGAGCGTGTCGTGCGCAGCTATCGGGCGGTGACCAGCGATGCTCCGACCGTTTACACGGAGCTGAACGCCGGGCCGTCGTTTCTGTTGCCGGCCGCCACGCTCGACCGGATCCTGTCGAATCTGATCGACAACGCGCATGCATATGGGGCGCCGCCGGTGGTTGTAGCGACCGCGCGCACACCGGAGGGCTTTACGCTATCCATCAGCGACAACGGCAAGGGCATCGCCGCCCAGGACCTGATCAGCGCCAGCCGGCCGTTCGTGCGGCTCGATCCGGCGCGCGGCGGCAACGGCCATAGCGGGCTGGGCCTTGCGATCGTCGAGCGGCTGGTGCGGCGCGCGGGCGGTGAGTGGCAAATCGGCAATCACGGCGGCCGCGGTCTGCGGGTGTTGATGAGCTTTCCGTTCGAAGTGCTGCCGCGCGTCGCGACGGCATCGGAAAACGCCTGGTAGGAGCAGGGTGTTGGCGTCGCGATGCGCGCGCGGGGCGTCGGCATCGCGAGCGGCGAGAGGTCAGTCCGAAAACAACGTATTCAATGCGTTCGCCGTTTCGCTGTCGACGGTATTCCACGTCACCGATTCCGCCTCGAAAATATAGTGCGTCGTATATTTGCCGAGGCGCGCGAGTATTTCCTCCTGAATCAGTTCCGGCGCGACTTCCAGTTTCAGATACCACGCGGTCGACGACAGACGCGTCTGGAACGCGCCGTATTCGGCGAGCAGATGGTCGAATGCCTCAGCGTCCTGATCGCGACAGACGATCACCAGATTTCCCTTCATTCGAATCTCCCGTTAGTGCGATAGTGACAATCCGATATCAGGATCGATGATACCTGCTTCGCTGCGTGAAGCCCGGCGTCGTTTTAGCGCGGGCAGGGTGTTGGCGTGGGTTGGCTAAACGGAGAGGGCGATACCGACGCGCGCTGAGTATTTCCGCGAGCGTCAGGCATTCACCACGCATTCATCGCCGTGCGCGCAGGCGGCGCGGTATCGTCGGGCGGCAGTGCTTCGGTGCGATCGCGCCCGCCGGTTTTTGCCGCGTACAGCGCGGTGTCGGCACGGCTCATCAGGCGCTCGGGCAGATCATCGAGCGACAGCTCGGTGATGCCGATGCTCACGCTCAGCCCCGCCGAGGCCGGCAGCTTCGGCGAGGGCATCGCTTTCAACCGCAGCCGCAGACGCTCGACCACCTCGCGCCCGCCTGCCAAATCGGTGGCCGGCAGCAGCAGGCCGAACTCCTCGCCGCCGAGCCGGCCGATTGCGTCGGAGCTGCGCAGCTCGGCGCGACATGTATCGACGAAATGTTCGAGCGCGCGGTCGCCGGCGGCATGGCCGAAGCGGTCGTTGATCTGCTTGAAGTGGTCGAGATCGGCGATCGCCATGCACAGCGGCTCGCGGTCCGCGTGCGCGCGATCGATCTCATGGCGCAGCAGGTCGAGGAAATAGCGCCGCGACAGCGCGCCGGTCAACGCATCGTGCCGCGCCTCCGCCGACAGCAGCGTATTGGCCGACTGCAACTGCTCGGCGAGATCGCGTGTCGCGCGGTGATGGCGCCGCTCGCGCACGTAGGACACCGTGATCACCCACGCGAGCGCGACGGTGCCGGACAGTGTCAGGAACACTAGCAGATGATCGCGCTTGTGATTGCGCAGCAGCTCCGGCCACGCGGCGAGCGGATCGACCAGATGCGCGGAGAGCCCCGAGTTCAGGCCGCCGCGGTTCTGATAGAGCGCCGGGGTCGGCTGCTCGATCATGCCGAACAGCTGCGCGGCGACCGACGCCGGCACCCACGGCGCCTGCTCGCGCACTTGCGTGTCTTCGCGGATCAGCATGTCGGGGAACGTCTCGCGGCGGTAGATGATGCGCCGCTCGGTCGGGCTCATCTGCGTGACGCGCGAGTTCGGCAACGCGTGGCCTTCGAGCGCGCTGTTGTGCGCCATGATGATGACGCCGTTGTCGTCAGAGACGAAGGTGCCCGCGTGCGCGACCCAGTGGCGCAGTCGCGCGATGCCGACCTTGGCGACCACCGCGCCGACCAGCAGCCCGTCCGAGTACACCGGCGCGGCGATGAAGATGCCCGGCTCGCCGCTCGCGCGACCGACCCCGTACGCTTCGGCGAATGCGCCGAGCAGTGCGCTCGTCAGATAGCCGCGCGCGCGCATATCCACGCCGACGAACGATTGCTGCGCACCCTCGGGGTTCGACATCGTGCTGCTGGAAGCGACGCAGATGCCGTTCGCATTGACGATCCAGACCTGATCGAGCCCGGAGAAGCCTTGCGCTTCATGCAGGAACCTGCTGACCGCCGCCATCTGCGGGTCCTTCAGCAACGCGGCCCGCAAGGCGGGTTCCGCCGCCTCGCTGTTCGCGGCATAATTCTGCGATTGCACGAGGGCACGCTGGACCACGTCCATTTCGGCCATGGTTGCGGGGATGGCGCGGGACATCGCGAGGTCGCTGGCAATCACTTCGGCCATGTTGTCGACGATCGACGTGGACATTTGCCGCTGCGTGTGCAACGCCGCGTCCAGCTCTTGCTGTACCATCCGGTCCGCGACCATGCCAGCCACGAACCAGCAGGCGAGGACGATCAGCACGAAGCTGACCGGCCCGGCAATCTGGCGCAAGGTTGTCCTGTTCATCGACCCTCTGATCCGTCTGGCTGTGACATGCAACTTGCTTGTTGGTGGGCAGCGCGCTCTCAACGCTGTGTCGTTATCTGCGTCAGCTGCGGTTTCGTTCCGCCACGAGCGACGTGCGCTGCGTCGTCGCCATGCCCGGATGAACCGCTGATAAACAGGTACGTCGTTTCCCGATTTTAACCGTCGCGAAGCACGTTGCCACCGTTATTGGTGGGATGCTGTCTGCATATGCCGCGCCGATTAGATTCTTAACGGCAGCCGCGCGGCATTCTTGATAGCTGTGTCGACGGATGGAGCGAATGAGCGGCGACGGCCGCGGTGTCGCGCCGATGTGGCTTGCGCGCCACGTCGCGAGACAGCCCCGCGACGTGTCACGCTGAAGTACGCGCGAGCGGGATACAGTGCGGCGCGGCGGCGCGTGCCAGGGCTTGCTGAAGCCTTACGCCACGGCCTTGCGACGCCGTCTCGCGATTTGCGGCGAAAGGTTGTGCCTGAAACATAGGATGGTGTAGTGTCGTGCCGTCCAAAACGAGGAAAGCCCGCCAGCCCTCGGGCGGCGCACGCGGCGACAGGAGTTCGGCGTGATGGTTGTGGTCGTGGGCGACGCGTCCACGTAGCTGTCCATTGCCGGCCCATGTGTCTCCAACGCTAACGATTTACCACGCACGCGCGTTTTGCCATGCCCGATTTCCGCTTTCCGGACCGACCCATAGACCGCCGCGGAGCAGCCGCGGCCTCCTTCGAGCGTTCGAATGCCTGTTTCAAGAGGGAGGGCATCTGATGGATTTCAGCTTCAACCTGAAGCGCACCGCCAATGCGTCGGCATGGCGGGTGTTGCCCAACCGCTGGGACTTCGTTGCATTCCCGCTGATCATCTGTCTGATCGCGATGGCGTCGATCGGCTTTCACGAGACGCTCGCGCCGATGTCGACGCTAAAGACCCAGGCGATCTCGCTCGATCCGGCCAACCTGCCCGAATACGCGATGCGCACCACGCTGCGCATGCTCGCTGCGATGGTCGCGTCGCTGATATTCACGCTGGTCTACGGGACGCTGGCCGCCAAGAGCCGCCGCGCCGGTCTCGTGCTGGTGCCGATTCTCGACATCCTGCAGTCGGTGCCGGTGCTCGGCTACATCTCGTTTACGGTCACGTTCTTCCTCGCGATGTTCCCGGGCCGCGTGCTCGGCGCCGAGCTCGCCGCGATCTTCGCGATCTTCACGAGCCAGGCGTGGAACATGACGTTCAGCTTCTATCAGTCGCTGCGCACGGTGCCGCGCGATCTCGATGAAGTGTCGCGCGGCTTTCACCTGACCTCGTGGCAGCGCTTCTGGAAACTCGAAGTGCCGTTCTCGATGCCGGGCCTGATCTGGAACATGATGATGTCGATGTCGGGCGGCTGGTTCTTCGTGGTCGCTTCCGAAGCGATTACGGTCGGCAACAACACGATCACGCTGCCGGGCATCGGCGCTTACCTCGCGCAGGCGATCAGCGACAAGAACCTGCACGCGATCGGCTGGGTCATCCTCGCGATGACGGTCGTGATTCTCGCCTACGACCAGCTGCTGTTCCGTCCGCTCGTCGCGTGGGCCGACAAGTTCCGCATGGAGTTCACGAGCTCGGGCGACGCGCCGGAATCGTGGCTGCTCGACCTGATCCGCCGCACGCGGCTGATTCACCGGCTGCTCGTGCCGCTCGGCTGGATGTTCGCGCGCGCGGCTCGGGTGCGTTTCCAGTTGCCGGCGTTCAGCGCACCGCGCTTTCACATCCCGCAGCGCGAGAAGAACTCGAAGCTCGGCGACATCATCTGGGCGGCGATCGTGCTGCTCGCCACGGTGTACGTGGTGTACCGCGTGTTTCTGTATGTGCGCACCGGCGTGACGCTCGACGAGATCGGCCACGTGTTCTTGCTGGGTCTGATCACGCTGCTGCGCGTGGTCGTGCTGATCGCGATCGCTTCGGTGATCTGGGTGCCGGTCGGCGTGCTGATTGGCCTGCGCCCGGCGCTCGCGGAAAAGGTGCAGCCGCTCGCGCAGTTCCTCGCGGCGTTCCCGGCGAACCTGCTGTTCCCGGTGTTCGTGATCGTCATCGTGCGCTTTCACCTGAATCCGGACATCTGGCTGTCGCCGCTGATCGTGCTCGGCACGCAGTGGTATATCCTGTTCAACGTGATTGCCGGTGCGAGCTCGTATCCGAACGACTACCGCGAGGCGGCCAAGAATTTCCACATTCGCGGCTGGCAGTGGTGGCGTCAAGCGATGCTGCCGGGCATTTTCCCGTACTACGTGACCGGCGCGATCACCGCGTCGGGCGGGGCGTGGAACGCGAGCATCGTTGCCGAGTTCGTGCAGTGGGGCGATACCAAGCTCGCCGCGCATGGCCTTGGCGCCTATATCGCGCAGACCACCGCGGCGGGCGACTATCCGAAGATCATCGTGGGCATCGCCGTGATGTCCCTGTTCGTGACCCTGTTCAACCGTCTGCTGTGGCGTCCGATGTACGCCTACGCCGAAGGCAAGCTCCGTCTAGATTGAGAAATGAAGGCTTAACGCGATGCAAAATCCTAAAGCTGCTATGACCGCCGCGCCGATCCAGACGCCGCCGAAGCCCCCGCGCCTCGGCGAGGAAATCCTGCGCGTCAAGGACGTGTGCCGCGGCTTCAACAAGACTCAGGGTGAACTGCTCGTCCTCGACGACGCGAATCTGTCGCTGCGCGAGGGCGAGATCGTCGGTCTGCTCGGCCGTTCGGGCTCGGGCAAGTCGACGCTGTTGCGTATCATCGCGGGCCTGATCGAGCCGACCGACGGCGAAGTCACATACATGGGCAAGCCGCTCGAAGGCCCGGCGAAAGGCGTCGCGATGGTGTTCCAGACCTTCGCGCTGTTTCCGTGGCTGACCGTGCTGCAGAACGTGGAAGCGGGTCTCGAAGCGCAAGGCGTCGGCGCGTCGGAGCGGCGCACGCGCGCGCTCGCGGCGATCGACCTGATCGGTCTCGACGGCTTCGAAAACGCGTATCCGCGCGAGCTGTCGGGCGGCATGCGCCAGCGCGTCGGCTTCGCGCGCGCGCTCGTCGTCGATCCGACGCTGTTGCTGATGGACGAGCCGTTCTCCGCGCTCGACGTGCTGACCGCCGAAACGCTGCGTACCGACCTGCTCGATCTGTGGACGCAGGGCCGCATGCCGATCAAGGCGGTGCTGATCGTCACGCACAACATCGAGGAAGCGGTGTTCATGTGCGACCGCATTCTGGTGCTGTCGTCGAATCCGGGCCGCGTGATCGCCGAGATCAAGGTGCCGTTCAAGCATCCGCGCAATCGTCTGGACCCGGCGTTCCGTCGTCTCGTCGACGAGATCTACGCGAAGATGACCGCGCGCCAGACCGATGAAAAGACCAGGAAGGGGCTCGAACTCGGCAGCTGGCTGCCGCACGTGTCGACCAACCTGATGGCCGGTCTGATCGAAACGCTCGCCGCCGCGCCGTATCACGGCCGCGCGGACATGCCGGAAATCGCGCGCTCGCTGCATCTGGAGGTCGACGATCTGTTCCCGATCGCCGAAGTGCTGCAGCACCTCGGTTTCGCCGACGTGCGCGAGGGCGACATTTTCCTGACGCCGCCGGCGCGCGTGTTCTCTGAATTCGGTACGCAGGAACGGAAGATGATGTTCGCCGAGCATCTGCTGCGGCATGTGCCGCTCGCGGCGCGGATCAAGAAGGTGTTGAACGAGCGGCCGGGACATCGCGCGCCGCGCGTGCGCTTCGAGCAGGAACTGGAAGACTTCCTGTCGGACAGCGCGGCCGAAGAGACGCTCGACGCGGTGATCAACTGGGGCCGTTACGGCGAGATCTTCTCGTACAACGATCAGACTGAAATCTTCAGTCTGGAAGACGTGGAGTCTTAAGTCCGGGTCGTCGCGGAAACGAACGCGGTTCGGACAAAAAAGCGGCGAGGAAAGCCTCGCCGCTTTTTTATTGCAGGTTGCCCCAGCGTGCGACCGCCGGTTCGGCCGTCGCCCACTTCCAACCCTTGTCCTGCTGGCACGCGCTCGCCGTGAACCACCTCTCGGGCGCGTTCGGGCCGTCGCCGTCCTGCACCGAGAACACGAAGTCTTTGCACAGCGCCAGCGCCGAGTTGACCGCGCGCGTTACGCGCACCTGGCCGTGACCGTTTTCGATCGGCAACGTGTGTTTGACCGACCAGGGTTTCGTTTCGCCGACCGGCATCGTGCCGACCAGCGCCGCCATCAGATCCTGCTGATCCTTGTGCATGCTGCGCATGTAGCGCGCGACCGCTTCGTCGGTGGCTGCCTGCACGGCCACGCCGACGCCGAACGCGATGGCCGGATTGCTGGTCACGAGGCCCGAAGCGACACCCGCCGCCGCGCCGCTCGCGGCGCCGATCGACGCGCAGCCGCTCGCTAGCAGGCTCGCGCCGACGCATAGCGCGCCGGCCGCGACGAGCCGCAGCCGATCACCCATCGGAACGCCAGGCGAACGCAATCTCATTGCAGCGCACCCCAGCGCTCGGTGGCGGGTTCGGCCGATGCCCAACGCCAGTCCTTACCGTCGCGGCAGACCGATGCGATATAGAACGCGCTGTTCGCGGGCTTGTCGGGGGTTGCGTTCTGATCGACGGAAAAGACGATTTCCTTGCAATCGAGCGCACCGGTGCTGATCAGGCGGCTGACGGTCACGCGGCCGTGTTCGTCGTCTTCGATCGGGAAAGAGTGGGTGATGCTCCAGGGGGCGACCGCGCCGACCTCGAGCGGACCGGCCGCTTGCGCGATGCTGTTCTGCGTATTCGTGTGGACCACGCGCTCCGAATACTGCACGCCGGCGCGCGCCGCGGCGACCGCGCCAAGACCGATACCGGTCGCGACCGCCGCGTTGCTGGTGACCTTGCCCGCGACCGCGGCACCCGCGATGCCGGCGCCCGCGACTGCGCCTTCCGAGTACAACGAACTACAGCCGCTCAATGCCGACGACACCGCCAGCGCCAGCGCAAGCAGCGCTGTTACGTGGGGGCGTTTGCCTGCGACAACGGACTTCGCGTTGTCGGCCCACACCATGTTCTTTTGCATTTCTCCCGTCCCTGCCCGTACAGGTGTCTGCGTTCACGCGTTGCGTGTAACGAAGGACACGTCGTTTACTACGCTGCCGCATTGTGCAGGATGCGTTTTGTAATTGGCAGCGAAAAAATGCAAGCAATTGCAAAACACCGTGCGCCGCGATGTTTTCTGTTGCAAGGGCGGGAGGGCTTGCCTTGCCTGGCTCTGCCAGGTGTTCGGGACGCCAGGCAGATTCGCTGACGATGTGAGAGCTGGCGGGGTGAATTCGGTGCCGCGAAAACGCGCGGCGAAAGGATCACGACGAAAAGCGCAACAGCGGGCCGCCGCCATCGGCGAACGGCCTACGTTGCAGCGTGCCTATGAGTCGGATTCGTCTTCGCCGCTTTCGTCGCCGTACGCGCTCAGCCGGTTGTACAGCGTCTTGAGGCTCACGCCGAGCGCTTTGGCCGCGCGCCGCTTGTCGCCGCCGCAGTACTTGAGGGTGCCGAGAATAATCTGCTTTTGCGCGTCGGCGAGCGGCGTGCCGATCCACACGCTCATCGCGTCGCCTTGCGTGACCGCTTTCTTGACTCGCGACGCAAGATGCGGATGCGGCAACTCGACGGTCTTCTCCGCGAGAATGAACGCGCGATACACGGCGTTCTTCAACTCGCGCACGTTGCCCGGCCACGACCATGACCGCAGCGTTTCGATCGAGCGTTTGCTGAAGCTCTTGTTGGTGGCTTCCTGCTGGTTCAATTGCGCGAGGAAGTATTGCGCGAGCAGTTCGCGATCGTTTTCGCGCTCGCGCAGCGGGGGCGCGCGCAGCGGAAACACCGCGAGCCGGTACATCAGATCCTCGCGCAAGCCGTTTTCCTTGACGGCCACCGCGGGATCGCGATTGGTCGCGGCGATCACGCGCACGTTGCCGCTGATCAGCTCGTTGCCGCCGACCCGATAGAACGTGCCGGTTTCGAGCGCGCGCAGCAGCTTGACCTGGCGCACCGGCGCCATTTCGGTGATTTCGTCGAGAAACAGCGTGCCGCCGTTCGCATGTTCGAAGTAGCCGATGCGGCCCTGGACCGCGCCGGTGAAGCTGCCCTTTTCGTGGCCGAACAGTTCGGCTTCGATCAGCTCATCGGGAATCGCGCCGCAGTTCACGGCGACGAACGCGCCGTCCTTGCGGCCGCTGCGCTCGTGGATGGTGCGGGCGATCAGCTCCTTGCCGGTGCCCGATTCGCCGATGATCAGCGCGGTCGCGTCGGTATCGGCGACGCGTTCGATCTGCTCGTACAGATCGAGCATCACCGGCGACGAGCCGTACAGCAGCCCGTACGATTTCAGTCCCGCGACGGCATCCCCGACGCGCTGCTTCGATTGTGGCGAAGCATTGCCGCCGGCGGACACGGTGGGCGAGTCCAGATCGATTGACGCCATAAAAGGGGGAGTCCTGTGCAAATGAAGTTCGTAATGCGGCGCGCAGGCCTTGAATGCGATAGACCGTACAGCCACTATCTCATAAAAGACGATTTAACCACTTCGACACGGATTCCGGCAATCGAACTGGCAGCCGCTGCGGTAGCCATGCGCGCAATCGGTCGAAAGTGCTCGAAATTGGCCTTTTTCATCGCGCTGAAGCGGTAAATATACCGGGCACATGCATTGCATCATTGACCGTTTGACCGAGTCGTGCGAGCTTTTGACGGCTACGTCGCGGCGGCGCTGGCGAGCGCAGGGCGGCAACCCGGCAACCCGCATCGCGCGGCCAGGAACGCCGAATCAGACGAGGAGTGAACGATGACCGACACCACGCAACAACTTGCACTCGGCGGACAGAAGATCGTCGAGGATCTCCGGGTGCTGCTGAGGGACTCGGAGGAAATGCTGCGGCTCGCCGCCAACGTGCCGGGCGAAGGCGTGGACGCCTTGCGCGACCGGCTCGGCACGCATGTGGAAACGCTGCAATCGGCGCTCGGCGATGCGCAACGCAACGTGCATCGCCGGTATCGCGAGGCGGCGGTCAGCACCGAGCACTATGTGCGCACTAACCCGTGGCGCGCGCTCGCGCTCGCGGCGGGCACCGGTTTTCTGCTGGGCGTGCTGGTCGCACGTTAGAGGCGGCGCGGCGAGCGACGCTCGCATCGGCTCGCTGAAAGGCGCGGCGCACGTCTGGCACGACCTGCACTCATCCGCATCACGATCCAAGGAGTTCATGATGACACGTCCCACGATTGGTTTTTTTAGCGCATTGATGGCACTCGGCGGCTTTCTCGCGGTTCGCTACGTGCAACACAAACGCACGGGCCAGATTTCCCCGGCCCGCGAGTTGAGCCGCTGGGAAAACGAGGGCGGCGCGGTGGCGGCGCCGGCAACTTTGTCGAGCGAGCTAGCGCCCGCCTCTCAAAGCACCAACGGCTCAGGGCAGGTTGCCGGCGAACACCGCGCATGGCCATTTCCGCGTGGCTAACGCGCGGCGCTCGAATCCGAGGGAGGGCAGCGGTGCAGCCAGACCGGCGGTCGGCGCCTGGAAGGGATTGTTAAATGGATTCGATAAACCCGTATAATAGGCAAATAGACAACAATGATGCAGTAGTCGGCTGGAATGTCGCCACTATTGTTGCAATTTTTCATCAAATGGTCGGCGGAGCGGGACTCACGTCGAATCCGCGCCATGCAGCCGACCCGACCCAGCGGCATGCCCATGGGGATGTTCCGCATATTTTCTGACCCACGCTTGCAGGCTTTCCAAACGCGATGCCACATGTACTGATTGTCGATGACGACGCAGGTACCCGCGAGGCGCTTTCCGCCATCATCGGGGAAGACGGGCTGACCACCGCCACCGCGGGCGATCTGCGCGAAGCGCGTATTCAACTGATCCGGCAGATGCCGGACGTCGTATTCACCGACCTGAAGCTGCCCGATGGCAGCGGGGTCGATCTGTTCGAAGATCTCGATCCGCGCTCCGGCGTCGAGGTGATCGTGATCACGGGTCACGCGACGGTCGAGTCGGCGGTCAGCGCCCTGAAAATGGGCGCGGCCGACTACCTCGTGAAACCGATCAACATGCAGCGTGTGAAGGCGATCCTGTCACGCCTGCCGCGCCCCGGCGACCTGAAAGCCGAAATCGGCACGCTGCGCGGCGAGTTGCGCCGCATGGGCCGCTTCGGTCTGATGCTCGGCAATTCGCCGGCGATGCAGGAGGTCTACGATCAGATCAGCCGCGTCGCGCCGACGGCGGCCTCGGTGATGCTGGTCGGCGAATCGGGCACCGGCAAGGAAGTCGCCGCGCAGACGCTGCACGAGCTGAGCCTGCGTCGCAAGCACGCGTTCCTCGCGGTCAACTGTGGCGCGATTTCGCCGAATCTGATCGAGTCGGAAATGTTCGGCCACGAGCGCGGTTCGTTCACCGGCGCGGATCGGCAGCACAAGGGCTATTTCGAGCGCGCGAACGGCGGCACACTGTTCCTCGACGAAATCACCGAGATGCCGATCGAGCTGCAGGTGAAGTTGCTGCGCGTGCTCGAGACCGGCATGTTCATGCGTGTCGGCACGACCAAGGAAATCGAAACCGATGTGCGCCTGATCGCGGCCACCAATCGCGATCCCGAGCAGGCGGTGCTCGAAGGCAAGCTGCGGCTCGACCTTTACCATCGGCTGAACGTGTTTCCGATCAGCCTGCCGCCGCTGCGCGATCGCGGCAAGGACGTCGAACTGCTCGCGCAATCGTTCCTCGATGAGCTCAACGAGCGTCACGGCACGAAGAAGCATTTCCCGGTCGCGGTGAAGGAGATGCTGCTGTCGTATCCGTGGCCGGGCAATGTGCGCGAGCTGAAGAACTACGTGCAGCGCGCGCACATCATGTCGAGCGCGGATTCGGATACCACCGCGACCGTGCCGTTGCAGATCACGCTATCGAAGCCCGCGACCGGCACCGCGATCACGATCCCGTTCGGCACCTCGCTCGCGGAAGCCGACCGTCAGCTGATTCTGGCGACGCTCGAGCAATGCGGCGGCGTGAAGACGCGCGCCGCGGAAATTCTCGGCATCAGCCTGAAGACGCTGTACAACCGGCTCGTCGAGTACGGCAACGATGCGCGCGAGGACGGCGATCCCTCCGACGAATCACGCGCGCTCGGCGGCGCCGACGCCTGATCCGCACTCGTTCACACGTCGTCTGCATCATCGGCAATCGCCCGCCCGGGCTCCGGGCGGGCACCCTGACGGCACAGGCCTTGCTGCGCTCCGGTGGAACGCAAAACGAGGTCACCGACATGCCGCACCTGCCGCCGCACCTGCCGCATCACGCTGCCGTTTCCCCGCCGTCCGGGCCGTTGCACGCCCACCGGCCCGAACCGGTCGAGCCTCCCGCCGCGCCGCCGGACCCGGCCGAACCCGACACGATCCCCGGCCCGACACCCGATCCGATCGAGCCCGTGGAACCGGTCACGCCGCCGATCGGCGATCCGCCGCCGCAGCCAACGCAGACGCCCCAAGCCGCCGACCGACGAGAGCGTCCGCTGCAATGCTGATGCGATCCTCGACGCTGACCTACTATCGCGCACCGGACGCAACCAAACCCGCGCTGCAGCGGACCGTTGCCCCGCTTCGGTGCAGTGCATTGCTGTACTTGTTACAAAGCCGGCGCATCTTTTACCGGCAATTTACGGTTTCGCCCCCTAGACTGTAGGGATGCCGCAACAAGCGGCAGGCTTCCCCGGAGGCACGATCATGAGACACCCCGCATTGCGTCGTTCCGCGCGCCATTCCAAGCGCGGGCCACGGCCGGCCGATGTCAAGACTGAGCCGGCGGAGTCGCCGGACCCGGCGGCGCAGAACCGGATCGCCCCGCATACGCCGCCGGACGGCGAGCACAACCAGGGCGGGGTGCGTCAGGAAGGCCTCGAATACCAGCGCGATCTGGGCTCGGAGCAGGACGCCTGACGCAGCGCAGTAACGGCGCGGGGTGTTCCAGCGGCAGCGATGCCGGTAAGAAAGACCGTCGCTATCGTCCGATTTAACAGAAAAATTTTCTTCGCAATTCGTGGTGATTGCGGGGATTCGCTCGTTTGTCACATTTTCATACAACTTTATTTCCGATATCTCAAATATCGGCACGCTGCTTGCATGCACCGTTTTGGCGCAATTCCGCATACAACGAAACAATGGAGCACTAATGAGCAGATTGATCGTGGTATCGAATCGTGTCGCACCGATTCAGGAAGCGCGTCCGGCAGCGGGCGGGCTCGCGATCGGCGTGCTGGACGCACTGAAGGAAACCGGCGGCGTCTGGTTCGGCTGGAGCGGCGAAACGGTCAGCGAGCCATCCGCGCCCGTGATCGAGAAGCAGGGCAACGTCACCTACGCGACGGTGGGCCTCACCAAGCGCGATTACGACGAGTACTACCGCGGTTTTTCGAACACCACGTTGTGGCCGACCTTTCACTATCGCAACGACCTGTCCCGCTACGACCGCGAGGACTACGCGGGCTACCAGCGCGTCAACGCGACGCTGGCGAAGCAGTTGAAGGAACTGCTCAAGCCCAGCGACATCATCTGGGTTCACGACTACCATCTGCTGCCGTTCGCGCGTTACCTGCGCGATCTCGGCGTGAAGAACCCGATCGGCTTCTTCCTGCACATTCCGTTTCCGGTGCCCGAGGTGCTGCGCACGATTCCGCCGCACGAGGAGATCGTCAAGGCGATGTGCAGCTACGACGTGATCGGTTTTCAAACCGAGGCGGATCGCCAGTCGTTCGTCGACTATATCGAGCGCGGGCACCACGGCACGTCGAGCGAAGACGGCATGGTGCACGCGTACAACCGCTTCCTGAAGGTCGGCGCGTACCCGATCGGCATCTATCCCGACGCGATCGCCAAAGCCGCCGAGCAGTTCACCGACCGTAAGGCGGTGCGCAGCCTGCGCGACGGCATGCGCGGGCGCAAGCTGATCATGAGCGTCGACCGGCTCGATTATTCGAAGGGGCTGGTCGAACGCTTCCAGGCATTCGAGCGGCTGTTGCAGAACGCGCCCGGCTGGCATGGCCGCGTGTCGCTGGTGCAGATCGCGCCGCCGACCCGCGCCGACGTGCAGACCTATCAGCGCATCCGGCAAACGCTCGAAGGCGAAGCTGGCCGCATCAACGGCCGGTTCGCGCAGCTCGACTGGACGCCGATCCAGTATCTGAACCGCAAGTACGAACGCAATTTGCTGATGGCGCTATTCCGCCAGTCGCAGGTCGGCTACGTGACGCCGCTGCGCGACGGGATGAATCTGGTGGCCAAGGAGTACGTCGCGTCGCAGGACCCGGCCGATCCGGGCGTACTCGTGCTATCGCAATTCGCGGGTGCGGCCGAGCAGCTGCCGGGCGCGCTCGTCGTCAATCCGTTCGATCTGTCGCAGATGGCCGAAGCGCTCGAACGCGCGCTGTCGATGCCGCTCGCGGAGCGTCAGGCGCGTCATGCGGACATGATGGAGCCGATGCGCGAGAACAATCTGTCGGTTTGGCGCGATACCTTCCTCGACGATCTGCGCCATGTCGCGACCGCTTCTTCGGTGACGGCCAAAGCGGTAAAGCTCGCTGACGTGACGGCATCGTCCTGAGCGGACAGTCGCGGCCCGCGCGGGCGGGCGACGCGTGAGCCGGTCACGTCGTGAATGAAGTGACAACGAAGATCGAAGCAAAACGGGCGTGCATCGCGTCGTGCGATGCACGCCCTTTTTTCGTGGATGCGTTGCACGTCGCACGGCCACAATCCCGCCACAACCCTCAAGCCGGCTGCGTCACCTTCTGCATGACCCGCATCGTGCTGACGACCGCCGCGACCGCCGCAAACCCTGCGGCCACATACAGCGCGACGACCGTCCCGCTTTGCGGCGCGACACCGAAGATCAGTGCGACCAGCGCCGCGCCGAGCGTTTGCCCGGTCAGGCGCGCGGTGCCGAGCATGCCGCTCGCGCCGCCGCTGCGTTCGCGCGGCGCGGACGACAGTATCGTGCGATTGTTCGGCGACTGGAAGATGCCGAAGCCCGCGCCGCACAGCGCCATGCGCCACGAAATCTGCAGCGCGTCGGGGTGAGGTCCGAGCGTCGCGAGCAGCAGCAGGCCGACCGTCATCGCGGCGAGCCCGACGCCGCCGAGCCAGCCGGACGATATCCTGTCCGACAGCACGCCCGCGATCGGCGCGGCGATGATGATGATCGCGGGCCACGGCGTCATCAAAAGACCGGTTTCGACCTGCGACATGCCGAGCGTTTCCTGCAGCAGGAACGGCAGCGACACGAACGCGAGCATCTGCGCGCAGAACGAGCAGACCGACGTGCCGATCGACAGCGCGAACACCGGAATACGCAGCAGGTCGATCGGCAGCAGCGGGGCGGGCCGCGTCAGTTGCCGGCGCACGAAGAAGTAGCCGACCACCAGTGCGCCGAGCGCTTCGAGCGTCACGTAGCCCAAGCGCTGACCGTGGCCCAGGCCATCGACCGCGAAAATCAGCAGGCCGAACACGAACGCGTTCATCACCGCGCTCAGATAGTCATACGGCGATTCGTGGCCGGGGTTCATCGGCAGCGCCTTGAAGCCGCCGACGATCGCCGCGATCCCGATCGGCACGTTGATCGCGAACAGCCACGGCCACGTGGCGATCGCGAGCACCCCTGACGCGACCGTCGGCCCGACCGCCGACGACACCGCCACCACCATCGCATTGATCGAGACGCCGCGCCCGAGCTGCGCCGGCGGATAGATCATGCGCACGAGCGCGGTGTTCACGCTCATGATGCCGGCCGCGCCGAAGCCTTGGACCACGCGCGCGAGCGCGAGCGTCGCAAGCGAGTTCGACAGCGCGCAGCCGAGCGACGCAACCGTGAACAGGATCAGACCCGACAGATAAATGCGCCTGTAGCCGATGCGGTCGCCGAGCGACGCCATTGGCAGCAGCGAGATCGTGATCGCGAGCTGATACGCGTTGACGACCCAGATCGACGCGGCGGCGCTCGCATTGAGGTTGCGCGCGATCGTCGGCAGCGCGACGTTGGCGATTGCGCTGTCGAGCACCGCGAGCGTCAGCGACAGCGCGATGACCAGCATCGCCCAGTAGCGTTGTGGAACCGGCAGGCCCAGTTCCTTGCCTTCGAAGCGGGGAGTGGAAGGCGTCGGGCCATCCGTGCGCGGGGAGGGTGCGTGCATCGATTGTTCGATTTGTCGGTGATGTTGCCGCGTCTGTGCGCGGCTACGCGCTGGCCGCTGCTGGCGTATCGCTCGGCGCGGCGCCGGCGCTGCCGGGACGCCGGCGCCGCGCTCGCGTCGTCATTTGAGTTCGTAAAGGCCCGTGTGGGTCGTCGAGTCGATTTCGTCCAGATGGGTCATGAAGCGCGCGACCGCATTGGTGGTTTCCGCGCTGACCGGCAGATGCGGCACCTTCAGCGCATGCAGCCGGAAGATGAAGCGATGCGTGCGATCCCCGCGCGGCGGCGCGGCACCGCCGTAGCCGACCGTCCCGTAGTCGTTGCGCAACTGTATCGCGCCCTGCGGCAGCAGCGAGCCGTCGGCCTTGCCAGCGTTGCGTGGCAGCGAGCGCGCGTCGGCCGGGATGTTGACGACGACCCAATGCCAGAAGCCGCTGCCGGTCGGCGCGTCGGGATCGTGAACGGTGAGCGCGAAGCTTTGCGTGTCCGCGGGCGGCGCTTCCCATTGCAGTGACGGCGAGATGTTTTCGCCGTCGCCGCCGAACGCCTTGTCGTTGTATTCGTGGTCTCTCGGCATGAAGCCGTTGTTGGGAAAGTCGTCGGACCAGAGACGGAAGTCAGCCATGATGTGTCTCCCTTGTTGATTGCTTCTGGGATCGTCGGAGTGCGCGATGTCGCGGCGGGCGAGGCGCATCTCGTGGCATGCCGGAGCGCGTGAGGACGTGCCGTGAAAGCGTCGGGAAAGCAGCCGGAAATCGCCGCCGAAGCCTGCCTCGAAGGCATCTCGAAAGCATGCCGGGTGTGCTTTTCGAGTGTAGCACCAGCGACCGCGAGACTCGCGCGAGCAGGGCAGCTCGCGCGTGGTTTCAGCCGCGTTCCTCGAACTCCGGCGCGTCGCTTCTGATCCACGCGACGAGCCGTTCGATCATGCCCGCAATATCGCGATTCGCACCCCGCAAAGCGCATTCCCACACGATCGCGACGCGCCAGCCGCTCGCGAGCAGCGCGGCGCGCACCTTGTCGTCGTTGCTGCGATTGCGGCCGATCTTGTCGCGCCAGAAGTCGGGCCGCGTCTGCGGCCATTTGAACAAATGACAGTCGTGGCCATGCCAGAAGCAGCCATGCACGAGCACCACCGCGCGATAACGCGGCAGCACGATGTCGGGGCGGCCGGGTAGATCGCGCGCGTCGAGCCTGAAACGCAGGCCCTGCCGATGCAGCAGGCTGCGGATCAGCACCTCCGGCTTGGTGTTGCGGCCGCGAATGCCGGACATCATCCGGCTGCGCGTCGCGCTATCGACGATATCGACCATCGTCAGTGGGCCAACGGGTCGCGCGGCCGCTCACGCGTAGAGCGGCAGGGAGTGTTTCGACGCATCGCGGGTCGGGTGGGCGAGCAGGGTTTGCACATGCGGCAGCATGATACGCGCCACTTCGCGCATCACCGGCATCACGACGCTGTTGCCGAACTGCCGGTAGGCCTGCGTATCGCTGACCGGAATCCTGAAGCTGTCGGGAAAGCCCATCAGCCGCGCGCATTCGCGCGGCGTCAGACGACGCGGGCGCAGCGCCTCGCCCTGATAGACGAGAATTTCGGAGCCGTCCTTGTGATAGCGAGCGGACAGCGTGCGCGTCACGCTATCCGGATACGCCATGCCGAAACCGAAACCGTTGCCCGCCGCGCGATGCTTGGCCGCGTAGTTCTGCAAATACGCCCACAGCTTCGGGGTGAGCGTGTACTTCGGCTGCACGCGGCGCGCGGCGTGATCGAAGAAGCGGTCGTGGTCCCACGGCAGCACCGGTTCGGTGCCGTCCGTGCGGTGCAGGATCGCGCCGAGCCGCGGACCCTCGTCGGGCAGGCGCAGGTCGTCCCACGTGAACGCGGTCTTGCCGCGAAAGCCGACGATGATGATGCGCTCGCGATGCTGCGGCGTGAAATGCTGACCATCGATCACGCGGTAATGTACCTCGTAGCCGAGCTCGTCGCGCAGCGTTTGCAGGATCACGTCGAAGGTGCGGCCCTTGTCGTGCGACAGCAGGTTTTTCACGTTTTCGAGCAGAAACGCGGCGGGGCGCTTCGCGGCGATGATGCGCGCGACGTCGAAAAACAGCGTGCCCTGGGTCGTGCATTCGAAACCGTGCGGCCGGCCAAGCGCGTTTTTCTTGCTGACGCCGGCGATCGAAAACGGCTGGCACGGAAAGCCGCCGAGCAGCACGTCGTGGCCCGGCACGTCCTCGGCGGGAAACGCGACGATGTCGCCGATCAGCGCGTGTGCGCTGCCGCTCGCGGCGTTGCCGCCGTAGTTCTCGCGATAAGTCCGCGTCGAGAAATCGTTCCACTCGCTGGTGAACACGCATTCGCCGCCGTGCGCCTCGAAGCCCATGCGAATGCCGCCGATGCCCGCGAACAGATCGATGAAGCGAAAGCGCGCCGCGTCGCCCGCATGTTGCGCCTCCCGCGCGCCTTGCCGCAGCAGATCGCGCAACGCGGGTTCGAGCATCGCGGGACAAGGCGTTTCACCTTTTTCCCAGCGACGCACCGTCTTGGTGTCCTTGCCGACATGGGCTGCGATTTCGCGTTGGGTGAAACGGGCGCGCGCCTGCTTGAGCAGGTCGAACGGGGCGACGAGGGTCACGTGGCGTCCTGGCTGGGAATTTTTGCGGACATTATGACCTAAGGTCGTCCCCTTTCCCTATTTTTGACGCCGATCGAACAGGATTTTTTCGCGATAAGTAGCGCCGCTGCGTTTGTCTGCGGCGAGTGCAGAAGCGGTGAGGGGGCTGCGGCGTGACGAGATCAGGCCGACTTCGCTTTCTTCGCCGGCTGAGCCGGTTCGAACCGTGAGGTCGGCGCGGGCGCGAAGCGTTCCCACTCCGGCAGCGGCGTCGAGGCGAGCCGATCGAGTTGCAGAAGCAGGCTTTCGACCTTGTCCAGTTGGGCGGGAGAAAGCTGGCCGCTGTCGACCAGCGCGGTCAACCGTTTGCGCCAATAGGTGGCTGGCAGGATCGGACCCCCGAAATCGCCACGCAGCGATACGTGCATCACGCGTGCAATGTGCGCGATGTCGTGGTCGATCAACGCAGCTTGCGATGATCCCGAAATCGTAGTGTCCGTATGGTCCATGACTCCTCCCTGAACGCATTTACGGCGGTGCGCGGCGAGACTTTAGGCCTTATTCGATAAAAAATTTGCGCGATCGCGCATCGGCGTTCGTCGATGGCGCCGCGCCGCGCGCGGAACGGCGCCGGGAACGGCCGTTGCTGAGTCCCACATACCGGCGGAATACCGCGCCGGCATCTCTGTCGACTACGCATATGGGAGCCAAGCATGAACAAGGATCAAGTGAAGGGCGTTGGCGAGCAGGTCAAGGGCAAGGTCAACGAGGCCGTCGGCAAGGCCACGAACGACCCCGCGAAGGAACTCAAGGGCGATGTGCAGCAGGGCGCCGGCAAGGTGCAGAAGGCCTATGGCGATGCGAAGGAGGACGCCAAGGACAATGCAAAGCGCGGTCATCACTGACCCCGTTCGGCGTAGGTTGCCGTAACGGCGAGGCGTCGCGACTGTCGCGGCGCCTTTGTTTTTCGGACCGCGCAGATTGGAGCGCGCCAGTCCGATTTCACTGTTTGGGTCGCGGCTGACGCTCGCGCGGCGGCCGGCCTGGGAGTAACCCGTGATCACGATGATGGGCATTCCGCACGCGCCGCGAGCCCTTTAGACTTGGCGCAAATCCCACCAGGAGGTCGCGCCAATGACACCCGAAAAGATCCTTTCGATGTTCGAACGGCAGTACCTGGAAGGCAAGGCGCCGCCCGATCTCGAAGCGACTTGTGCGAGCTTCGCGACGTGGCTTGCGGCCGCGTGGGAACTGCTCGACGGCACCGAGAAGACGCTGCTGCTGACGGTCGGCGCGACGCTGTGGCGAGAGGGCTTCAATCTACGCGCGGGCACCGCGACGAAGGACTTGTGGTGATCCGCCGATCGCGAACGGCGCGGTTGCCACGGCGTCTGTAAGGTCTTCGCGCGGCCTCGCACGCGTTGTGGCGAGTCGGTTTATATTGGGCGGTCTTGCAATTCCTGTCCCTATGGCGACCCGAACCCATGACCGATTTATCCGCTTTCGCGATCACGAACAAATGGCCGGCCGAGCATCCGGACCGGATTCAGCTCTATTCGCTGCCGACGCCCAATGGCGTAAAAATCTCGATCATGCTCGAGGAAACCGGCTTGCCGTACGAGCCGCATCTGGTGCGTTTCGATACCAACGATCAAATGACGCCGGCGTTTCTGTCGCTGAACCCGAACAACAAGATTCCGGCGATCCTCGATCCGAACGGTCCCGACGGCAAACCGCTGCCGCTGTTCGAATCGGGCGCGATCCTGATTTACCTGGCCGACAAAAGCGGCCAGCTGATCCCGAAGGACGCCGCTGGGCGCTACGAGACGATCCAGTGGGTGATGTTCCAGATGGGCGGCATCGGTCCGATGTTCGGCCAGGTCGGCTTCTTCCACAAATTCGCCGGCAGGGAATACGAGGACAAGCGTCCGCGCGATCGCTACATCGCAGAATCGAAGCGGCTGCTCGGCGTGCTGGAGCAGCGCCTCGAAGGACGCGCCTGGGTGATGGGCGACCAGTATTCGATCGCCGATATCGCGATCTTCCCGTGGGTGCGCAATCTGGTCGGCTTCTACGAGGCAGGCGAGCTGGTCGGTATTCAGGACTTCCCGAACGTGCGGCGCGTGCTGGCTGCGTTCGTCGAGCGTCCGGCGGTGGCGCGCGGCCTGAATATTCCGCAGCGGCCGGCCTGATGCGGTAAGCGTGCCTCGACGGATTTTCGTGGCCTTGAAAATAATGCCGCTCAGCGCGTATAACCTTTTTAGGTAAGTGAGGTCCTTACGGGGATTTCGGGCGAGTTTCGCGCGGCAGCGCTGTGACGCGACCGGACAAAAAGGTGAAGCAATGAGCGCCGTTACATTGTTCGCATGGTCCGTTCCGGCGTATTTCCAGGGTTCCGTGGTCGATCACACATGGGTCACGACTTACGACAGCCGCGTAACGATTTATCCGGCGCTGGCGGACGTTCTGCTCGCTGGCGAGCACTACTGGTACAGCTGGGGCAGCTTCCACGCCCGAGGCGGGACGCCGGTCAGTGCGGATGGTTTTCTGGCTTCCGGCGCGGCAAATCTGCTTTATGCTAGTTGTATATGTAAGCCCGATGTGGACTCGAACATCGATCCGGCCGCTCGTGGAACGATATTCAGCTATGGTCGCGATGGTGTATGCCATCAGCTGTCGAACCAGATTCTTTGGGCGACCGGCAGCGTTGGAGCGACTCCTGCTACGGTCCGCACATCCAGGGGCTACTGGTTGAGCATCGCGATCTTCGGAACATACGGCAAGCAGCATGCTGCATGGGCGAGCAAAAAGATTCAGTGCTCGACGCCAAGCGGGAGTGACGCCATGAAGCCAGGACATCAGGAATCCGAGGTCGACGATTTTCAGGAGCATCTTCAGGCGACCTTGAAGGGTCCCGACGCGCAAGCGAAGATCAAGTCGTTGATGAATCATCGCCGCGCATTTATGGTGCGGGTCGAGCGTTTGCAATACGCGCCGCAGGGTAGCGATGCTCCGTCGGCCTCGGAGCTGAATCAGGCCTATTCGTCTTTTCTCCACGACGCTGCCGACATTCTGGGTGCCGACGACTTCGAGCGAGTATTCGGTGAGCGCCCAAAGGATCAGATGAACGTCGTCGATCCGTCGGTATACGAGCAAAGTCTCCGTCGGCCGATGCAAAAATAACGGAGCCGTTGGACTGGCGTCGCCTCAGACGCGTTTCGCGATCACCGTCGTCGAACTCGCAATGTCGAGATTCTTTTTTGCGCTCAGCTGTTTCACGAACGATCGATTCAGTAGCGTCGGCGGTCCCTGCAGAATTTCTTCGACCGTGAGCGCCTTGAATTCCTTCAGGGCATGCTCGTCGAGACCTTCGGCCCACTCGCTCATGATCCAGTAAATCGACCAGATGGCTGTTGTCGATTCCGGCACGTATACGCGTTCGGCTTTGATCTCGGATCCGAAGAGATTGAGAATCCCCTCGGCAGTCATGTTGTAGTAGTGATGCGGGTAGCCGTGAGTGGGTTGAGTGAGCGGAACCACGACGACCAGATCGCCTCCCGGCTTCAACACGCGAAGAATTTCTTTGGCGGCGGTGAATGGGTCCTTCACATGTTCGAGGACATTCAACGACAGAAGGCCATCGAACGATGCATCTTTGAATGGCAGAGCTTCGCCGACACCTCGCACATCGGTGGAGGGATAGTTGGTGATGTCGAAATTGATCACGTTTTCGTAGATCGCGGGACGGCTGCCGGCCCCGCAATCCAGAATGATCCCCGACGGATGGCGCTCGATCACATTCAGCGCATCCTGATCGTACAGATTGCTTCCAGCCAGTTCCGAGTCGTAGATATCGAACTGCGAGCGCAGATCGGGCGACAGGAAATCGAAAAACTTCCCGTCGTCGCTAAAGGGCATATCAGTGCGAAGGACCGACTCTATTCTTTTTCTGCGTGCCTGCCTGGATTGAGCGGCCACCTGTGCATCTTGCCTGCGATGACTTTCGGAGACGCCGAATACTTCGAAATGCGATCTTCCCGATCGTAATGCGCCGAGTCTGACGGCCTCAGCGACGTCCGGATTTGCGGCGAGATAGGCCTGCTCGCAGAAATTCAACGCGGTAACGCATTCAAGCGTTTGATCCATGTCGGTCCTCGGAAACGTTTCGAAAACGGCTCGCAGATTATAGCGATCCAGGATTTTCGAGCAGTGCTGGTTTGCTGCTGTGGCCGAGCGGGTGGATCCGCGTGATGTGTAGGGATCGAACTAATTCCGCGTCGAAAGCAGATGAACAGCAAAAAGCCCCGCAGCGCAACGCATACGGGGCTTTTAGGAGCGAATCTGTGAGCCGGTTTGGCTCTGCTTGGTCCCCCTGACAGGAATCGAACCTGTATCTAGCGCTTAGGAGGCACTTGTTCTATCCATTGAACTACAGGGAGAGGACCGGGCCGGCCAGATCGGCGAGGACTGGGTGAGTCCATACTGACCGGCGAGCGCAGAGTATATCAAACCGGCGCGGGCAAAAGGAGAGCCAGGCCAGCAGCGCCCGCGGGCCCCAAAACCCCAGAACAACAAACGGCCCCGCAGACATCGCCTGCCGGGCCGTGCAAACCACCCTGACCATCCGGCGAAGCGCACGCAACCGCGCCCATCGCCCGACGTCATTCCAACCTTAAAACTCCACCACCGCGAACTCCGCCTTGCCCACGTCGCACAGCGGGCAGCGCCAGTCTTCCGGGATGTCGGCGAAGCGCGTGCCCGGCGCGATGCCTTCTTCGGGAAGGCCATCTTCCTCGTTGTAGATCCAGCCGCAAATCAGGCAGACCCAGCTCTTGTATTCTGTCACTTCGATTACTTCGCTCACGACACACTCTCTCGTTCAATGCAATGGCCGGCTTGCTCTGCCCCTTTATGGGGCGGCGCGGCGACCCGCAATATTACCGGAATTAGTCAACCCAGCCGCAGATGACCAGTGCGGCGCGTTGCAACGGCTTTACGTCGTGCCCGGGCCCGCGGCGACCAGCCTCGTCACATAAGGCGTGTACGCTTTGATCTGCAAGCTGTTTGATTCGACAGATATGGCGCCCGCCCGGCATGGATTGCGACGATCGGTCCCAGAACAGGCCGCTGGCGGCGCCGGATGGCCGGATTTCGTTTCCAAAGGAGAAAACGATGTTTAAAAACAGACGGTTGATCGGCATCGTGGCGGCAGGACTGCTCACCTTGTCGGGCGTGGCGCAGGCGGAGGGCGTGACCTTCGTGCAACCGGCGGACGGCGCGACCGTCACCAATCCGGTGCACGTCGTGTTCGGCCTCGACGGCATGAAGATTGCCCCCGCGGGCACGATGACGGAGGGCACCGGGCATCATCATCTGCTGGTCGACGGCAAGCCGCTGCCGAAAGGCGAGGTCATCGCAGCGACCGACAAGTCGTTGCACTTCGGCAAAGGCCAGACCGAAACCGATCTGACGCTGCCGCCGGGCGACCACACGCTGACGCTGCAATTCGGCGACGGCGCGCATCGCTCGTATGGGCCGCAGATGAGCAAAACGATCACGGTGCATGTGAAATAAGCCGTCGTTCGAAAGGTCGGGCCGGCGCGCGGGTGTCACCGGCCCGCACCGATCGCGTTGCACGCTGCCTTGCACGCCTCTGCCGCCCGGCGTCCCTGCGACCGGCCGCGCGCCCGGTACAATGAGCAGTTCCGACTCATCGCTGTCTTCTCCCATTCCCATGTCGCTTTACACCATTACCGGAGCCCAGCTCGCGTTCGGTCACGTCGCGTTGCTCGATCACGCGGATTTCTCGCTCGAAGCGGGCGAGCGCGTCGGGCTGATCGGGCGCAACGGCGCAGGCAAGTCGTCGCTGTTGAAGATCGTCGCCGATCTGGCCAAACCCGACGACGGCCTCGTCTCGCGTCAACAGCACCTGAGCACGGTCTACGTGCCGCAGGAGCCCGAGTTCAACGCCGACGACACCGTGTTCGAAGCGGTCGCCGCCGGTCTCACCGAGGCGCGCGCGCTGCTCGACGAATACGACGCGGTCGCGCATCAGCTCGCCGATACGCCTGAAGGCGCCGAACACGACGCGCTGCTCGCGCGCATGAACACGCTGCAATCGTCGCTGGATGCCGCCGACGCGTGGAACTGGAGCACCCGCGTCGCGACCACGCTGCAGCAGATCGGCCTGAACGGCGAAGCGCGCGTCGGCTCGCTGTCGGGCGGCATGCAGAAGCGCGCGGCGCTCGCGCGCGCGCTCGTCGTGCAGCCCGACGTGCTGCTGCTCGACGAGCCGACCAACCATCTCGACTTCGACGGCATCCGCTGGCTCGAAGATCTGCTGGTGTCGCTGCGCGCGGGGCTGCTGTTCATCACGCACGATCGCGCGTTTCTCGACCGCGTCGCGACGCGCATCGTCGAGCTCGATCGCGGGCGGCTGCTGTCGTATCCGGGCAATTTCTCCGCGTACCAGACGCGCAAGGCGCAGCAGCTCGAAGTCGAGCGTATCGAGAACGAGAAGTTCGACAAGCTGCTCGCGCAGGAAGAAGTGTGGATCAGGAAGGGCGTCGAGGCGCGCCGCACGCGCAGCGTCGGGCGCATCGCGCGGCTCGTGCAGATGCGCAACGAGCGCGCCGAGCGCCGCAACGTGCAGGGCAACGTGAAGCTCGACGTCGGTCAGGGCGAGAAGTCCGGCAAGATCGTCGCGGAACTGACGGACGTGACGAAGCGCTACGGCGAGCGCACGGTGGTGGACCGCTTTACGACGACGGTGATGCGCGGCGACAAGATCGGCTTCGTCGGTCCGAACGGCGCGGGCAAAACCACGCTGCTGAAGCTGATCCTCGGCGAACTCGCGCCAGATGAAGGCAATGTGCGCGTCGGCACCAATCTGCAGGTCGCCTATTTCGATCAGATGCGCGCGGCGCTGGATCTGGAAAAGAGTCTCGCTGACACGATCAGCCCCGGCAGCGAGTGGGTCGAAATCAACGGCCAGAAGAAGCACGTGATGAGCTATCTCGGCGACTTCCTGTTCGCGCCGGAGCGCGCGCGTTCGCCGGTCAAGTCGCTGTCGGGCGGCGAGCGCAACCGGCTGCTGCTCGCGCGTCTGTTCGCGCGTCCGGCCAACGTGCTGGTGCTCGATGAACCGACCAACGACCTCGACATTCCGACGCTCGAACTGCTCGAAGAACTGCTGATCGATTACGACGGCACGGTGCTGCTCGTCAGCCACGACCGCGCGTTTCTCGATAACGTGGTGACGTCGGTGATCGCTTCGGAAGGCGGCGGCAAGTGGCGCGAATACGTTGGCGGCTTCACGGACTGGCAGACGCAGCGCGATCGCTCGGAGCAACTCGCGCTCGAAGCACAGAAAGAGTCGAGCAAGGAAGCGCCGAAAGAAGCGGCGCCGAAGGAAAGCGCCACGGGCCGCAATGCTCAGCGCAGCGCGAAGCTGTCGTTCAAGGAGCAGCGTGAACTGGAGGCGCTGCCGAAAATGATTGCCGACCTCGAAGCCGAACAGAAGGCGATCGGTGCGCAGCTCGAAGACGGCTCGGTGTTCGCGAAGGATGCACGCGAAGGCGCGCGTCTGACCGAGCGCTATGCCGAGATCGACGAAGAGTTGATGCTCGCGCTCGAGCGTTGGGACGAACTGGAAAACCGCGTCAAGTGACGCAACGTGCTGCGCGCGCCGCATGGCGCGCTCCCTCGCGCAGACCTGATGCAGCGTGCGCGGGCGGCACAAAAACAACAGAGAGAACGCCGCCGCGCATGCATTAAATATTCAGCGGGCGCACGTCCGTGCAGTTCCGCCGCTACCCGCCGCTACCCGCCGATACCCATTGCGCCGCCGTCCCGCGAGACGTTCCTCCTCCGGCGCATGTCCTCCAGTGCCCGCCGCGCCTTATCCAGTCGGCCAATTCAGCGCGACGTCAATTGCCGCCGTGATCGAAATCAGTACAATACCCCGCGAACAGGCTTCCCCGGCGGGCTGTGAGTCGATGTCCGGCCTTCGAGCGCGCCAACGGAAGCCGCGCAACAAAACAGCTTGCCCGCACTGCGGGCACCCCGCCTAACCCTGTTGTTTCGTTTCGCTTTTTTTGAAAACTCAACGCATTGTCCACGGCCCTGTCCACAGGACCTGTGGACAACGATGAACCGACGCACCGAGTCAATCATGTCTACGAAAAAGCCAAACGCCGCGTATAGCGAAGCGTCGATCAAGGTGTTGAAGGGTCTGGAGCCGGTCAAGCAACGACCCGGCATGTACACCCGCACCGAGAATCCGCTGCACATCATTCAGGAAGTCATCGACAACGCATCGGACGAAGCCCTCGGCGGCTACGGCCGGCAAATCACGGTCACGCTGCATGCGGACCATTCGGTGTCGGTCGACGACGACGGCCGCGGCATTCCGTTCGGCCTGCACCCCGACGAGGGCGTACCGGTCGTCGAAATCGTTTTCACACGCCTGCATGCGGGCGGCAAATTCGACAAGGCCGCCGGCGGCGCCTATACGTTCTCGGGCGGTCTGCACGGCGTCGGCGTATCGGTCACGAACGCGCTGTCCACGCGGCTCGACGTCACCGTGTGGCGCGACGGCAAGGTGGCCGAACTGAGCTTCGCGCACGGCGACGTCGCGAAGCCGCTCCAGGTGCGCGCCGCCACCAAGGCCGACAAGAAATCCGGCACGCGCGTGACCGCGTGGGCCGATCCGAAGTATTTCGATTCGCCGAACCTGCCGCTCGGTGAGTTGCAGCGTCTGTTGCGCTCGAAAGCGGTGCTGCTGCCGGGCGTCGAAGTCACGCTCGTCAACGAAAAGACCGGCGAGCAGCAAAGCTGGAAATACGAAGACGGCTTGCGCGGCTATCTGCTCGAAGGCATGAACGGCAGCGATCTGCTGATCCCGCTGTTCGAGGGCGAGCGCTACGCGGAAAGCTCGCGTTCGAGCGAAGAAACGTTCGCCGAAGGCGAGGGCGCGGCGTGGGTCGTCGCGTGGAGCGAGGAAGGGCCGCTCACGCGCGAGTCGTACGTGAACCTGATTCCGACGCCCGCGGGCGGCACGCATGAGTCGGGTTTGCGCGACGGTCTTTATCAGGCGGTCAAGAGCTTCGTCGAGTTGCATAACTTGCAGCCGAAGGGCGTGAAGCTGCTCGCCGAAGACGTGTTCGCGCGGGTGTCGTTCGTGCTGTCGGCGAAGGTTCTGGACCCGCAGTTTCAAGGACAGATCAAGGAGCGCCTGAATAGCCGCGATGCAGTGAAGCTCGTGTCGTCGTTCGCGCGGCCGGCGCTCGAACTGTGGCTGAACCAGCACGTCGAGCACGGCAAGAAACTGGCGGACCTCGTGATCAAGCAGGCCCAGGCGCGCACGCGCGCGGGCCAGAAGGTCGAGAAGCGCAAGAGCTCGGGTGTCGCGGTGCTGCCCGGCAAGCTGACCGATTGCGAATCGACGGAAATCGGCCGCAACGAGCTGTTCCTCGTCGAGGGCGACTCGGCGGGCGGCTCCGCGAAGATGGGGCGCGACAAGGAATATCAGGCGATCCTGCCGCTGCGCGGCAAGGTGTTGAACACGTGGGAAACCGAGCGCGATCGCCTGTTCGCGAACAACGAGGTGCACGACATTTCGGTGGCGATCGGCGTCGATCCGCATAACCCGGACGACAAGGTCGATCTGTCGAATCTGCGCTACGGCAAGATCTGCATTCTGTCGGATGCGGACGTCGACGGCTCGCACATCCAGGTGCTGCTGCTCACGCTGTTCTTCAAGCATTTCCCGCAGCTGATCGAGCGCGGCCATGTGTGCGTCGCGCGTCCGCCGCTGTTTCGCGTCGATGCGCCCGCGCGCGGCAAGAAGCCCGCGCAAAAGCTCTATGCGCTCGACGAAGGCGAACTCGAGGCGATTCTCGACAAGCTGCGCAAGGACGGCGTGCGCGACAACCAGTGGTCGATCAGCCGCTTCAAGGGTCTCGGTGAAATGAGCGCCGAGCAGCTGTGGGACACGACGATGAATCCCGACACGCGCCGCCTGCAACCGGTCGCGCTCGGCGAACTCGACTACGACGCTACCGTCGCGCGCATGACGATGCTGATGGGCAAGGGCGAAGCGGCGTCGCGCCGCAGCTGGCTCGAAGAGAAGGGCAACGAAGTGGAAGCGGACATCTGAGCGCCAGGCGCTCCACCGCCGCATACGACACTTCAAGCCAAACACGGACACGGAATCTAGATGGACGACGATAACACTCTCGACCTTTTCAACGAGCCACCGGCGGACGGCGACGTGCTGACGCTCGGCAACTACGCGGAGCGCGCGTACCTCGAGTATGCGGTCAGCGTGGTCAAGGGCCGCGCGCTGCCGGACGTTTGCGACGGCCAGAAGCCGGTGCAGCGCCGCATCCTGTTCGCGATGAACGAGATGGGCCTCGGCGACAACGCGAAGCCGGTCAAATCGGCGCGCGTGGTCGGCGACGTGCTCGGCAAGTATCACCCGCACGGCGACCAGTCCGCGTACGACGCACTCGTGCGTCTCGCGCAGGACTTCTCGATGCGCTATCCGCTGATCGACGGTCAGGGCAACTTCGGCTCGCGCGACGGCGATGGCGCGGCGGCGATGCGATACACCGAAGCGCGTCTGACGCCGATCGCGAAGCTGCTGCTCGCCGAAATCGACCAGGGCACGGTCGACTTCATGCCGAACTACGACGGCTCGTTCGACGAGCCGAAGGTGTTGCCGGCGCGTCTGCCGTTCGTGCTGCTCAATGGCGCATCGGGCATCGCAGTCGGTCTCGCGACGGAGATTCCGTCGCACAACCTGCGCGAAGTCGCAAGCGCCGCGGTCGCGCTGATCCGCCATCCGAAGCTGTCGCACGCGGAGCTGATGCAGCATGTGCCGGGTCCGGATTTCCCGGGCGGCGGCCAGATCATTTCGAGCGAGGCGGAGATCGCCGCTGCGTACGAAACCGGCCGCGGCAGCCTGAAGGTGCGTGCGCGCTGGAAGATCGAAGATCTCGCGCGCGGCCAGTGGCAACTCGTGATCACTGAACTGCCGCCGAACACGGCCGCGCAGAAGGTCCTCGAGGAAATCGAAGAACAGACCAACCCGAAGATCAAGCTCGGCAAGAAGACGCTGACACCCGAGCAGTTGCAGACGAGGCAAACGCTGCTCGGGCTCGTCGATGCGGTGCGCGACGAGTCGGGCAAGGATGCGCCGGTGCGTCTCGTGTTCGAGCCGAAGTCGAGCCGCATCGATCAGACCGAGTTCGTCAACACGCTGCTCGCGCATACGAGCCTCGAATCGAACGCGCCGCTGAACATGGTGATGGTCGGCGGCGACGGCCGGCCGCGTCAGAAGGGCTTGAGCGAAATCCTGCACGAGTGGATCGCGTTCCGTTTCGCGACGGTCACGCGCCGCACGCGGCATCGTTTGTCGAAGGTCGACGACCGCATCCATATTCTCGAAGGCCGGATGATCGTCTTCCTGAATATCGACGAAGTGATCCGCATCATTCGCGAATCGGACGAGCCGAAGGTCGCGCTGATGGCCGCCTTCGGCCTCACGGACCGCCAGGCCGAAGACATTCTCGAAATCCGGCTGCGTCAGTTGGCGCGTCTCGAAAAGATCAAGATCGAGAAGGAACTGGCCGAGCTGCGCGAAGAGAAGGCCAAGCTCGAAGAGCTGCTCGGCAGCGAACCGGCGATGAAGCGCCAGTTGATCAAGGAAATCGAAGCCGACGCGAAGCAGTATGGCGACGAGCGCCGCACGCTGATCCAGCAGGAAAAGCGCGCTACGTTCGAAGCGCGCGTGGTCGACGAACCGGTCACGGTCGTGGTGTCGCAGAAGGGCTGGGTGCGCGCGCTGAAGGGCCACGGGCTCGATACCGCGGGCTTCACCTTCAAGGCCGGCGACGGTCTCTATGCGGCGTTCCAGTGCCGCACCCCGGACACGCTGATCGCGTGGGGCAGCAACGGGCGCGTCTATTCGGTCGCGGTGGCTCAATTGCCGGGCGGACGTGGCGACGGCGTGCCGGTCACATCGCTGATCGAACTCGAATCGGGCAGCCATCTGATGCATTACTACGCGGCGTCGGCGGATCAGGCGCTGCTGCTCGCGTCGAGCAACGGCTTCGGCTTCATCGCGAAGGTCGGCGACATGGTGAGCCGCGTGAAGGCCGGCAAGTCGTTCATGACGATCGACGCCGGTGCCGCACCGCTCGCACCGATGCCGATGCTGCCGGATGCGGCGCAAGTCGCGTGTCTGTCGTCGGGCGGACGTCTGCTCGTGTTCGGCCTCGATGAGATGAAGACGCTGTCGGGCGGCGGCCGTGGCGTCACGCTGATGGCGCTCGACGACAAGGAAACGCTGGTGCAGGCGCTCGCGATCAACAAGGCCGGCGTGATGCTGATCGGCACACGCCGCGGCGGACGCGTCGACGAGGAGAAACTGGCCGGCGCCGAGCTTGCGGCGCATGTCGGCAAACGCGCGCGCAAGGGGCGCACACCCGACAGTAAGATGAAGCTCGACGGCATGCGTCCGGTGCTGCCGGCTTAGTGGAGTCGATTTAACGAAGTTTGACGCTGTAAAGCCACGGGCGCCTGCTAGCATGCGGGGCGCTCGCGGTCTGCCACAAAAAGTCCGTCGCGCGAAGGGTGTGGAAGCAAACGGGGTGCGGCGGCGTCGCGGTCAGATGAAGGGGCCGCGATCACCACGACAAAATACGATGCAATAGACGTCGATACCCGGAACTGCCCGCATCACGTATGGTCGAACGCGCTCAGTTGCTGCTGAGCAGGATCAAGTGTCCAAACGGTGTGGCGTCGTCGTCGGGAGAGGAAAACTACATGAACAAGGCTATCGAAGTCGCGCTTTTTCTGCATCTGCTCGGGGTCGCGGTGTGGGTCGGCGGTATGGTGTTCGCGCATTTCTGTCTACGCCCGGCGCTCGGCGATCTGTCGCCGCAACTGCGCTTGCCGCTGTGGGAGTCGGTGTTCGGCCGCTTCTTCAACTGGGTCGGGGTCTCGGTGCTCGTGATCCTGATCAGCGGCGGATTTCTGCTAATGCAATTCGGCGGCGGTCATGCTACCTGGCCGCTGCATGCGATGGCCGGTCTCGGCATCGTGATGATGCTGATCTTCGGGCATATCCGCTTCGCCGTGTATCCGCGCATTCGCCGCGCCGTGCAGGCGCAGAAGTGGCCCGATGGCGCGCGGGCGGTCGGTACGGTCCGCCGTCTCGTGCTGATCAATCTCGTGCTGGGTGTCGTGACGATCGGCGTCGCGGTGCTGTCGCGCGGGTTCTGATCATCCGCCGATCGCCAACGGCGCAACAGGCGTCGTGCGGCCCGCGACGCGTCACGTCGTGACGCCGTACGCGAGCCATAAACCGCACGCCACCGCCACCATTGCATACACGGCGTACACCGGTACCTTCAGCTTCGCGAAGCACATTGCGGAGAACGTCGCGGTCAACAGATAGATCGGTTCCAGCGGTACATGCGCGGCAATGCGCAGTACCGCGACCGCGAGAAAGGCGGTCGTGACCGCGCGCAGAATCCTCATGCCGTGCTCGAAGCGCGGGTTCACCTTCAACTGATGCAGATGCCGCTGCGCGAGCACGACGAGGCAGCCCGACGGCACGAATAGCGCGAGCGTCGCGATCAGCGCGCCGAGCCAGCCATCGACGAGATAGCCGAAGAACGGCACCACGTTCAGCAGCGGACCGGGAGACAACGGCGACAGCGTAAACGCGAGCGTGAAGTCGTTATCGGATACGCCGATCGCCGGCGTGACGAACAGCGTCTTCAGCACCGGCAACGCCGAGAAGCCACCACCGAACAGCGTCATGCCGGCGCCCGCGAGGCGCGGCCACAGCAGCGCGAGGTCATAGCGGTGCGGCAGCGGCAGCGCAAACAGCACGAGCAGCACGCCGAGCGCGGCCAGCAGGCGATAGTCGCCGCGCCGGAGCGACACGGCCAGCCGCGAGTCGCGCTCCGGACTCGCGAACCAGCCGGTGCCGAAAGCCGCGCCCAACATCACCACATACGCCGCGGCGCTGTGCGCGTACAGCAGTGCGATGCTGGCGAGCAGCGCCGCCGCCCATTCGAGCTTGCCGCGCACGAGCGCGCGCGTCTGCTTGTACCAGGTCACCGCGATCAGTGTCGCAAGCACGACGCTGAAGTGATGCAGCAATGTCTGCGACGCGATCGTGTGCACGACGGGCGTGCGGTAGAAGATCGCGAACAGCGTCATCAGTGTGAAGAAGGGCAGCACGCTCGCCACACCGGCGACCCATGCGCCCGCGCGTCCGCGCAATGCGTGCCCGAGCTGCACGGCGACGTTGCAGCCGACGGGTCCCGGCACCATCCACGCGAGCGCGATCAGATCCGAGAACGCCACGCGCGAGAGCCGCCCCTCGCGTTCCACGTAGTGGTGTTCGAGCTGCGCCATCAGCGCGAGGCCGCCCCACGACAGCGCCGACAAGCCGCACACGACGCGGAACAGCGTCCATAGCGGTTCCCGTCGCCCGCGGCGGGCAGCCTCCTCGCTCGTGATGGTCGGCATCTGCGCTGCGGGGGCCCGCGGCGCGGGCGCCCGTCCTTTAATTGTTGGTGCTGGATACGCTGCTTGCGCTGTCGGCTTCGTGCGCGACGCGGCGGCCGCTGGTGTTGTTCATGCCGCATACCCCGAAGCGCTCGAGCAGCGCCGGAATCGCCTCGACCGGCACCGGACGCGAGAACAGGAAGCCCTGCGCCTCAATATGGCCGAGCGCGGCCAGCCAGGCAATCTGCTCTTCAGTCTCCGTGCCTTCGACCACCACCGTGAGCCCGAGCGAGCGCGCGAGATTGACGATCGCGGTGACCATCACGCAGACGCTGCGGTCGCCCGGGATCGCCTGGACGAACGAGCGGTCCACCTTCAACGTGTCGACGGCGAAGCGGTTCAGATAGGACAGCGATGAGTAGCCGGTGCCGAAATCGTCGAGCGCGATGCGTACGCCGAGACGCTTCAACGCGAAGATTTTTTCGGAGACGACTTCCGGAAATTCCATCATCGTCGTTTCGGTGATTTCGAGTTCGAGGCGGCGCGCTGAGATGCCGGTTTCCTCGATCGCACGCGAGATCGTTTCGTACAGATCGCCGCGCCAGAACTGCACCGCCGAAATGTTCACCGCGAGCGACAGCGTGTCGTAGCCCTGCTGCTGCCATTGCGCGAGCTGACGGCATGCGGTCTCGATCACGAAGTCGCCGATCGGCACGATCAACCCGGTCGACTCGGCCACCGGGATGAACTCGTTGGCAGGGATCAGCCCGTGCTGCGGATGGTTCCAGCGCACGAGCGCTTCGAAGCCGGTGATGCAGCGACGCGCCAGATCGATCTTCGGCTGGTAGGCGAGGAACAGTTGCCCTTGGGCCAGCGCGACCCGCAGCTGCTGTTCCCACTTCATCAAGTGGTCCGCGCGATGCGACAGATGCGGCGAATAGAACTGGTAGCAGTTCTTGCCGGCGTCCTTCGCGCTGTACATCGCGAGGTCGGCTTTCTTCAGCAGGTCGATCTCGCTTTCGTTGGCGACCGAGTACAGTGCGATGCCGATGCTCGCATGCAGCACGAACGAACTGCCGCGCACGTCGAACGGCTTCGAGAACGCTTCGCTGGCAGCTTCGGCGAGCGCGACCGCGCGCTTCTCCACATCGTCGCCCTTGATCACGACGACGAACTCGTCGCCGCCGATGCGGCTCAGCGTGCCTTCGTCGCCGACCGCGGTCGCGAGGCGCGAGGCCGTCATCTGCAGCACGATGTCGCCGGCGTTGTGGCCGAGCGTGTCGTTGACGGTCTTGAAGTTGTCGAGGTCGATAAAAAGAATTGCGAGGCGGCCGAGATTGAACGGCTGCGCGACGTCGTGGCGCAGCGCCTGCAGCGTCGCGTAGCGATTGCGCAGCCCGGTCAACAGGTCGTATTCGACGAGGTGCGTCATCTCGCGCTCGCGGCCGAGCAGCTTGCCGATCAGGCCGGTCGCGACGCCGAAGAAGCTGAGCATCGCGAGCGAGATGAAGCCCGCCATCAACAGATAGACGTTGCGCGTGTGGTTGTAGTCGGCGAATTCTTCGCCCTGCGAGAGGCCGACGAGCACGCCGAGCGGATAGCCGTCGATGTGCCGGTACGACACGATGCGTGTGACGTTGTCGATCGAATCGACGTAGGTGCCCGACACGTGCTCCGAAGTCGGATACGTGCCGCTCGCGGTGAACGTGCTGCTGGTTTTGTTGGCGTTGCCGGTACGGCGCGCGAGCACGGTGCCGTTGTCGGAGATCACCGCGATCACGCCTTCGCGGCCGATCGCCGCGTTGTTGTAGAAGTCCGAGGTGAAGTAGCTCGGGTCTTCGGACACCACGACGACGCCCGCGAACGAGCCGTCAGGATGATTCAGGCGCCGCGTCATCTGCAGCGTCCAGTGACCCGAGATGCGGCCGAGCACCGGCTTGCTGATGTATAGCTGGTCGTCGTTCTCGTGCTCGTGGACCTTGAAGTGCTCGCGATCGGACAGGTCGATGTGAGCGGGATTCAGTTCTGCCGTATTGGCGATCAGTCTGCCGTGCTCGTCGATCAGCGACACCTGCACGAGCGTTTCGCTTTGCACGACGCCTTTTTCGACCGTGCTCGCGAGATCGAAATGATTAGGCGTCTTTTCGAACTCGTACTTGACGAAGCGCGTGATTTGATCGACCTGGTGAATCGCCTTGACGGTGTGCTGCTCGAGCGCGGAGGAAAGGATGGCGGAAGACGCCATCGCTTCGCGATACGTCGCGTCTTTCTCCACCGATAGCCGCGCGAAGATCACGGTCCACAGCAGGATCAATACGAGTACGCCGAGTGCTGGAATAACGAGCAACGCGCGCCGCCGCGTGATCATCGGATCGCGTCGCGGCCTGGCTTCGCGCGAATCGGAGAAGCGGGACTGAGTCATCGCGCGGCCCTTGGCTGGGGATGGGTCGCTTGCAAACGCACGGGCATCGACTGCGCGAAACAAATGGAAGGCTGCATGGTGGCCAAGGTGCCAAAGCTGCTGCGCAGGAGGAGAGGGCGTGGCGCCGCGCCTGACCGTCCACAGGTCATCGGATACGACCGCTATATACCGTTCGATATTACTGAATGCCACTGGATTAAGGAAGGGTCCGGGCATGGGGTATACGCGGGCGCGGCGGGCGCCTCGGCCCCGCGTTCATGAGCCCTGCATGGCCGGTCTCCAGCTCGCGATCGATCATTGATTCTTCGAGTATTTCATCGGAGATGGGGCGGCGCAGTGCGCGGTCTCTGGCAAGGGTTTTGCCATCCATTCGCCATGAATTCGGACAACCAGGTATGGCGACGCCATAGTGCTGCGGCTTTTTGTGGTGTGAAGCGGCGACATGCGGCATGTCTCGGTGCTTTGCGCGCGAGGCCGCGGTCCACTTACGCGAGCCGGCACGTGCCTTCGATGATCGTCACCGAAGGCCCGCCGATCCAGATCTTGCCGCGTGCATCGTCATAGTGGACCGACACGTCGCCTGCGCGCCCGAGCACGGTGCCCTGACGCGCCGTGTAGCGTGTGCCGGGACGACGTTGCTGCAGGCTCAGCAGACCCGCGAGCGCGGCGTTGGCGCTGCCCGTCACCGGGTCTTCGCCGGTGCCGAAGCCGCCGCCTGCCATCAGGCAACGGACTTCGAACGTCGCTGGGCCGTCGGCGTCGTGCGGCCCGTATACGGCGACGCCGTGCGTGTCGACCGAATGCACGAGCTCGGCGAGCGCCGCCGCATCGGGTTCGAGCGCGAGGCAGGCGCGTGCCGACTCGACCCGCACGACGAGCCACGGCGCGCCGTTATCCACCGCGCATGGCGGCGCGCTGAAGTCGATCGCCTGACTACGTAAAGCCGTAGACAGCGCCTCGTAACGATTCTCGGCGAGCGGCGTCACGCGCGCGGGCGGCGCGGCGAACGCCCATGCGCCGTGCGTAGCGTTGGCGCCATCGAGCGCTTCGAGTTCGACCAGACCTACGCCGCATTGCTGAATCAGCTTGCCGGCCTGCTTCGGCCGGTAGCCGCTTTCGCGCAAAGCATGCGCGGTGCCAAGCGTCGGATGACCGGCGAACGGCAACTCGCCGCCCGGCGTGAAGATGCGCACGCGATAGTCGGCGGCGGCATCGGTCGGCTTCAGCAGAAAAGTGGTTTCGGACAGATTGGTCCAGCGTGCGATGGCCTGCATCTGCGTGGTATCGAGCGTATCGGCATCGAACACGACGGCAAGCGGATTGCCCTTGAACGGTGTCGACGTGAACACGTCGACCTGTTTGAAGCGAACGGTGTGAGCGGACATCGACAGGCCCCGGCGCAATGGACGTTGAGGGAGTTCGCGGATTCTATCCCCCTGCGCGGCGGCGATCCACCGTCGCCATAAAACAAAAACGCGCCGCCGGTGCGTGACACCAGACAGCGCGTTCGCATCGCGATGCGGCGTGAATTATTTGCGCATCTCACGCGGCATCGCCTGCATCGGCATATCGCTTCGATGCTTATTCGACCTCGGCGATCAGCTCGATCTCGACGCACGCGCCCAGCGGAATCTGCGCAACGCCGAACGCCGAGCGGGCGTGCTTGCCTCGCTCGCCGAACACGTCGGCGATCAGCTCGGACGCGCCGTTGGTGACCACATGCTGCTCGGTGAACTCGAGCGTCGAGTTCACGAGGCTCATCAGCTTGACGATGCGCGTGACGCGGTTCAGATCGCCGACGTGCGCATGCAACGTGGCGAGCAGATCGATCGCGATCGAGCGCGCCGCGGCCTTGCCTTCGTCGGTGCCGAGCGTCGCGCCGAGCTTGCCGACCCAAACCTGGCCGTCCTTCTTCGCGATGTGGCCCGACAGGTACACCGTGTTGCCGCTTTGCGCGCTCATCACATAGGCCGCTGCCGGCGCACCCGCTGCCGGCAGTTCGATGCCGAGTTCCTTGAGCTTGTCGTACACATTCGATTGAGCCATGTCGTGTCCTCGTTTCGGTGAGATTGCATGAATGCAGGCGGGGCGAAGTCCGCACGCAACGCGCGTGCAAACTTCGCCCCGGTGGCAGTGCGGCTAACGCCGTTTAGATTTTCGCGCGCACGAGTGCGCCGAGACGCGCCACGCCTTCGTCGATTTTAGCGGGTGGCACGGTGACGAACGACAGACGCAGCGTGTTGTGCTGCGCTTCGCTCGCAAAGAACGGAGCGCCCGGCACGAACGCGACGTTCTGCGCGACCGCTTCCTCGAGCAGCTTCATCGTGTCGATGCCCGCCGGCAGCTTGACCCAGATGAACATGCCGCCTTCGGGACGGTTCCAGCTGACGCCTTCGGGCATATAGCGTTCCAGCGCGGTGAGCATCGCGTCGCACTGGTTGCGATACAGCTCGCGGATCGTCGGCACGTGCGTGTCGAGGAAGCCGTCCTTGACCACTTCGTGCACGATGCGCTGCGTGAAGCTCGGCGTGTGCAGGTCGGTGGCCTGCTTGGCCTGCACGAGTTTGAAGATCAGCTCCTCGGGCGCGATGATGAAGCCGACGCGCAGACCCGGCGCGAGCACCTTCGAAAACGAGCCCAGATAGACGATGTGATCCGGCGCCATCGACAGCATCGTCGGCAGCGGTTCGCCCGCGTAGTCGAGCGCGCCGTAGGGATCGTCCTCGATCACCGGGAACGGCGCGCTCTTCGCGAACTCGGCGAGCGCGCGGCGGCGCTCGACCGGCAGACGACGGCCGGTCGGATTCTGGAAATTCGGCTGCGTGTACAGCAGACGCGCGCCTTTGGTCAGTTCCGGCTTCAGGCCTTCCGGGATCAGGCCGTGGTCGTCGGTCGGCACCTGCACGTAGTGCGGCTCGTACATCGAGAACGATTGCAGCGCGCCGAGATAGGTCGGCGTTTCGACCAGCACCGGGCTATCGACACAGACCAGCACCTTGCCGAGCAGGTCGAGCGCCTGCTGCGAGCCGGTGGTGATCAGCACCTGCGACGGGCGGATCTGCGCGCCGTTGATCGAGTAGCGTTGCGCGACCCATTCGCGCAGCGGCAGATAGCCTTCGGTCGCGCTGTACTGCAGCGCCGCGGCGGGCGTGTCGCGCAGGATGCGGTCGGATGCCTCGCGCATGCGCTCGGCCGGGAAGGTGGCCGGCGAGGGCAGGCCGCCGGCGAAGGAGATGACTTCGGGCCGTTCCGTGACCTTCAGGATTTCGCGAATCGCGGAGCTGGTGAGCTTGCGCGCGCGTTCGGACAATTGCCACGTCGGGGCTTTCAGGTCGCTTTGGTCCATGATCTCCTCTGCTGGTATTTCTGGAACCGGTCAAAACTTCAATTATCGCGCGACTCGGCAACCGTTGCCGCTCGGGATGCCACCGGGATGGCCACGGCAGTTGCCCCAATCACGCGCTGCTTATCCGAGGGTTCGCGGACCCTCGGGTGTTTCAAATTCGGCGACGAGCGCCGCGGCGCCATCGGTCGGCTGGACGTCGAGCAGGTGCGCAGCACCGAGCCAGCGCAGTTGCTCGCCAATCACCTCTGGCCGCGGATGCACGGCTTTCAACGCTTTCAGCGCGAGGTTCGTCGGCGCCAGCGACTGCGACGGATGCCGCGTCGAGTCCCACTGGATCAGCGAAGGCAGCACGCCGTCGCCGGCGCCTTGCCAGGCGGGGAACGATCCGTCGTCGGGCACCGTCAGGCCCCACGTGAACTCGCCGCGCGTCATCGGCACGACCGGCGCGATGCGCTGTGGATACTGCGCCTGCCACGTCGCCAGATGCTTCGGCCGCTCGACGCGCGCGACCCAATGCGACAGATACGGCCCGTTTTCGAGTCGCGCCTGCGTCGCCGGGTCGTCGAGCGCGAACAGGCGCGGGCGCGGCTCGGTGCCATCGGTTGCGTTGGCCACGGCGCGCGGATCGATCGCGATCACTTCCAGGTAGACGCCGCCCCATAGGCCGAGCAGGCGATTGTGGGTCCGCATCAGCGGATGCGCGCCGCCGCCGGCCGGCGCGACGCCCAGGGTATCGGCGACGTACTGGACGCCTTCGTCCAGCGTGCGCGCGGAGACGACGAGATGATCGAGACTGATGAGCGATGGGGCTGTCAGGGCTGTCATGGCGGATCGACGGAAAACGCTGTTCTGCGCAGGGGCCAGTTGCGCGCCACGCTTGAAGGCTGCGCTGCCGGGGCCGTAAGCATAACCGTTTGCCGGATCGGCGGGCCATGCGGATGGTTTCGTATGCCGCGACCATCCTTCGCTGGAATCAAATGTAACGGCCATGACCTGCACAGTAACGGTACAATCGACTCGATACTGTTCGGTACAGTTGGAGCCCGTCATGTCCGTCCCGCTTGCCCAGATTCCCGCCCCGCACGATACCGCGTCGCTGACGCTGGTCGAACAGCTCGTCCAGTGGGCGCGGCGCCGCATCGAGGAGCGCGTGTTCCGCCCCGGCATGCGCATGCCGTCGATCCGCAAGCTCGCGCTCGACAAGGGCGTGTCGCGCTTCACGGTGGTCGAAGCGTACGAGCGGCTCGTCGCGCAGGGTTTCCTGGAGTCGCGGCGCGGCTCCGGCTTCTATGTGCGCGAGCGCCAGGGCGGCGCGGCGACCGTCTCCGAACTGCACGCCCGCGCCGAGACACTGCCCGCGCCGGCCAATATCGACGTCGTCTGGCTGCTGCGCAACATGCTGCATACCGGCGCGCGGCCCGAGCGCAGTCCGGGGCTCGGCTATCTGCCGGCCCGCTGGCTCGACGGCGACCTGATCACCAACGCGCTGCGCACGCTCGGCCGGCAAAGCGGCATGCAGATGCTCGGCATCGGCACCGCGCAAGGCTTCCTGCCGCTGCGCCAGCAGTTGCAGACGCGTCTCGAGGAGCTGGAGATCGGCGCGTCGCCCGAGCAGATCGTGATGGTCTCCGGCATCACCCAGGCGATCGACCTGATTTCGCGCATCTACGTGAAGCCGGGCGACGCGGTAATCGTCGGCGATCCGGCGTGGTTCCAGATGTTCGGCTGCTTCGCGTCGCAGGGCGCGCGGTTGGTCGGCATGCCGTACACGCCGGACGGTCCCGATCTCGACGCGCTCGAAGCCCTGGTCCAGGAATGGCGTCCCAAAATGCTGGTGATCAACTCGGTGCTGCAAAACCCGACCGGCACCTCGCTGAGCGCCGCGCAGGCGTTCCGCATCCTGCGGCTCGCCGAGGCATACGACTTCATCGTCGTCGAGGACGATATCTACGGCGACCTGTGCCCGCCCGGCTACCCGGGTACGCGGCTCGCGAGCCTCGACCAGTTGAAGCGTGTGATCTACCTCGGCAGCTTTTCGAAGACGCTCGCGCCGAATCTGCGCGTCGGTTTCATCGCGTGCGCGCCGGAAGTCGCGATGGTGGTCAGCAATCAGAAGATGCTGGTCGGCATGACGAGCCCCGAACTCAACGAGCGAGTGATCTACAAGATCCTGACCGAGGGCCACTACCGGCGGCACGTCGAGCGCATCCGCGCGCGGCTCGACGGCGTGCGCGAGAAGGCTGTGCGGATGATCGAGAAGGCCGGCATGAAGCTGTTCCTGACGCCGACGGCCGGCATGTTCCTGTGGGCCGACACCGGCGTCGACGCGGGCGCGCTCGCCGCGGCCGGGCACGAAGCTGGCTTTCTGCTGACGCCGGGCGGCCTGTTCTCGCCGCAGCAGTCGCCGAGCACGTGGATGCGCTTCAATATCGCCAATTGCGGCGACCCTGAATTACCGGCGTTCCTGAGCCGATATCTCGACGGCGTCGCGCGCCGCGCCTCTTGAAACAGTGCCGGAGCGTCCCCATTTGCGCGGACGATCCGGCGGTCCGGCGATCCGGCACGGCAGGGCCGAACCGGGGTTTGAATCCGCTTCGGCCGCCACCTATCCCCATTCGCAACAGAGAGGAAGTCCGACCATGGCACAAGAAACCATGAGCTTTCAGGCAGAAGTGAAGCAACTTCTGCAACTGATGATCCATTCGCTGTACAGCAACAAGGAAATCTTTTTGCGCGAGCTGATCTCGAACGCGTCCGACGCGGCCGACAAGCTGCGCTTCGAGGCGATCGAAAACAGCGCACTGTACGAGAACGATCCGAACCTGCGGATTCGCGTGTCGTACGACAAGGCCGCGCGCACCGTCACGATCGACGACAACGGCATCGGCATGAGCCGCGACGAAACGATCGCGCACCTCGGCACGATCGCGCGTTCGGGCACCAAGGAATTCTTCGGCAAGCTGTCGGGCGACCAGCAGAAGGACGCGGCGCTGATCGGCCAGTTCGGCGTGGGCTTCTACTCGGGCTTCATCGTCGCCGACAAGATCACCGTCGAGACGCGCCGCGCCGGTTTGCCGGCCGCGGAAGGCGTGCGCTGGGTCAGCGCGGGCGAAGGGGATTTCGCGGTCGAGACGATCGAGCGCGCCGCGCGCGGCACGACCATCACGCTGCATCTGCGTGCCGACGAGGACGAGCTGCTGTCGTCGTATCGCTTGAAGTCGATCATCCAGAAGTACTCGGACCACGTCGCGCTGCCGATCCTGATGCAGAAGGAAGAGTGGGACGCGGAAAAGAGCGAGATGGTCACGAAGGACGAGGACGAGACCGTCAACCAGGCGAGCGCGCTGTGGACCCGTTCGAAGAACGACATCACCGACGATCAATACAAGCAGTTCTACCAGCACATCTCGCACGACCATCAGGACCCGCTGACGTGGACGCATAACCGCGTCGAAGGCCGCAGCGAATACACGCAACTGCTGTACGTGCCGGCGCACGCGCCGTTCGATCTGTGGAACCGCGAGCAGCGCGGCGGGCTGAAGCTGTACGTGAAGCGCGTGTTCATCATGGACGACGCCGAGCAACTGCTGCCCACGTATCTGCGTTTCGTGAAGGGTGTGGTCGATTCGGCCGATCTGCCGCTCAACGTGTCGCGCGAGATTCTGCAGGAAAGCCGCGACGTGAAGGCGATCCGCGAAGGCGTGACGAAGCGCGCGCTGTCGATGCTGGAAGAACTGGCGAATTCGGATGAAGCCGCCGATAAGGAAAAGTACGCCAGCTTCTGGAAGGAATTCGGCCAGGTGCTGAAGGAAGGCATCGGCGAGGACTTCGCCAATCGCGAGCGCGTCGCGAAGCTCGTGCGCTTTGCGACGACGCATACGGGCACGGCCGAGCAGACCGTGTCGCTGGCCGACTACGTCGCTCGCATGAAGCCCGAGCAGACGAAGATCTACTACGTGACCGCCGACACCTGGCAAGCCGCGTCGAACAGCCCGCATCTCGAAGTGTTCCGCAAGAAGGGCGTCGAAGTGCTGCTGCTGACCGATCGCGTCGATGAATGGATGCTGTCGTTCCTCAACGAATTCGACGGTAAGCCGCTGCAAAGCGTCGCGCGCGGCGACCTCGATCTCGGCGCGCTCAACGATGAGGAAAAGCAGGCGCAGGAAAAGATCGGCGAAGAGTTCAAGCCGCTCGTCGAGAAGATGAAGGAAGCGCTGAAGGACAAGGCGAAGGACGTGCGTCTGACGTTCCGCCTGACCGACTCGCCGTCGTGCCTCGTCGCCGACGACGGCGAAATGAGCGGCTACCTGCAGCGCATGCTGAAGGCCGCGGGCCAGCAGGCGCCGGAATTCCATCCGATTCTCGAAGTGAACCCGGAGCACGCGCTCGTCAAGGGTCTGCATGCCGATAGCGCGAATTTCGACGACTGGTGCCATCTGCTGTTCGATCAGGCACTGCTCGCCGAAGGCGGCGCGCTGGAAGATCCGGCGAGCTTCGTGAAGCGGACCAATGCGTTGCTGCTGTCGCGCGCGGGTTGAGTTTCAGTGAAGGTGAACTGGGAGCGTTGATGGCGTTGTCATCGGAATGACGCTCTGTGGTTCGGCGATGCGCTGCTTCGGCAGCGCATTTTTTTTGCCCTTCGTTTTGCGCCGGCTTCTTGCCAGGCGCGGCGCGAGCGATCAGCGCATGCGTTGCCCCGAAAAATGCCGTCGGAGCGCGCCGCTATAATCCGACACCATGCCTATCCGTTTCGATCCCGCCGACACCCACTGGCGCGTCGCGCCGTTACCCACTTTCAGCGCTGCCCAGAAAGACTGGCTGACCCGCGGCGGTTCACTGACCGCGCATCTGCGCGCGCTCGGCGCGGTCGCGGTGCGCGTGACGCGCGAAGCGGTCGCGCTGCCGTGGCCCGACGAAGCCGCCGCGCTCGGACTCGCGCCACGCGCGCCCGTGTGGGTACGCGAGGTGGTGCTGTCGGTCGACGGCGTGCCGTTCGTCGCCGCGCATAGCGTGACGCCGCGCGCGGCGAGCGTCGGCATCTGGCAGGCGACGCGCCGGCTGCGCACGCGGCCGCTCGCCGAGTTGCTGTATAGCGATAGCAGCGTCGCGCGTTCGTCGCTGGTGAGCTGCAGGGTGGGGGCGCGGCATCCGTTGTATCGGCTGGCCGCGCGTGAGATCGGGGAAGGCGCCGCGGATGCGCCGCATGCGCTGGTCGCGCGACGGTCGGTGTTCGAGCGGCATGGCGCGCCGTTGATGGTGACCGAATGCATGTTGCCGGCACTGTGGGAGCATCTGGCGCGGCTGGACGAAACGGCGCGCTCGAGCGCCGCGACCGAGCCGACGTCAGGCGCGCATGTCGCGCACGAGCGCATACGCGACCACGGCCGTCCGCTCGATCACACCGCGTCGCGCGCGCATGCCGCGCCGCGCGCGTCGAACGATCGGAGCCGCTGATGTTGCGCGGCTTTCCACCGGTCGTCGCGGCCGACACGCACACGCTGATACTCGGCAGTTTTCCCGGCGAAGCGTCACTGGCCGCGGCGCAGTATTACGCGCATCCGCGCAATCAGTTCTGGCGCCTGCTCGGCGCGGTGCTCGGCGAACCCGCGCTGCACGAGTTGGCCTACGAAGAGCGCCTCGCACGCGTGCTCGCGCATCGAATCGGCATCTGGGATGTGCTCGATGCATGTCACCGTCAGGGAAGTCTCGACTCAGCGATCCGCCATGCGCAGCCGAACGACTTCGAGTCGTTGCGCGAGCACGCGCCGATGCTGAACAAGGTTTGCTTCAATGGGAAAACGGCGGGGCGCTTCGCGCCGGTGATCGGTGCGGCAGGTTATCGAACCCTCGTGTTGCCGTCGTCGAGTCCGGCGCATGCCACGCTCTCTTTCGATCAGAAGCTGGCGATTTGGCGCGCAATCGTCTGCTGAGCTCGGCGCATTCGCCATCAAAGCTCGAGCGCCAGAAACCGCGTGCCCTCGACCGGGTTTGCGTAGTAGGGCGCGATTTCGACGAACCCCAATCGCTCGTAGATGCGCTGTGCGAAGGCGGTTTTCGGCACCGAGTCGAGGACCAGTTTCGAGAAGCCCAACGATTTGGCTTTTCCGACCACCGACGTCACCAGCGTTTCGCCCAGACGCATCCCTCTGAATGCGTCGCGAACGAAGAGCCGCTTGATTTCGGCGGTCCTGTCACTATGGCGCAGCAGCCCCGCGCAACCGGCGAGTTCGCCGCCCGCTTCGGCGACGAAGAACATACCGGATGGCAACGTGTAGACCGCTTCGAACGCGTCCATTTCGGCATCGAATCCACGATACGACAGATCCAGATCCAGCCACTGGACATACTCGCGGATCATGGCGACGAGCTTGCGCGTATCGGCGGGGAAAACGGCTTCGCGAACGATCGGCAGCGGAGTTTGCATGGCGCTTCTCAAATCCATACGTCGTTTTCGGCCGTTCTTTCGTTGGTCGTATCGCCGGTATTGACGACGCCGCGCGGTTCGATCAGCAGCAGCTTCACTTCGGAGCCGGCATACGGCTTGTGCTCGACTCCCTTCGGAACCACCGCCATTTCTCCGGCCAGCAGTTCGATCGAGCGGTCGCGGAAATCGATGCGCAAGCGGCCTTCGAGGACGATGAAGGTCTCGTCGGTGTCGGCATGCCGGTGCCAGACGAAATCGCCCTCTATCTTCACGACCTTGAACTGATAGTCGTTCATTTCGGCAACGACGCGCGGCTGCCAGTGGTCGGCGATCTGACGGATCTTGTCGAGCAGATTGATCGTCTTGTATTGGCCGCGCTGCTCCGGTATCGGCTGGGAATCGCTGTGCATGGTGGCTCCATTCGGGTGATATCTGGAACAGAGCTTAGGGCCGCCGCCGGCGGGTGTCTTGAACGATTGTGCAAGCTTGCGCTAGCCGACGCGCCGATCGCGCGTCATCGCGAGCCAACGTGCGGGCGGGATCCCGTATGCGTGTCGAAAATGTCGGGTCATGTGGCTCTGGTCGGCGAAGCCGGCGGCCGCCGCCGTGTCCACCAAGGACACGCCGCGCAGCATCATCGCGCGCGCCGCTTCGAGCCGGCGCATGACCAGGTAGTGATAGGGGCTGGTGCCGTAAAAGGTTCGGAAATCGCGCGACAGGCTCCAGCGGTCCTGTCCACTGGCGGCGGCAAGTTCATCCAGCGTGACGACGCGGGTGCTCGATGCGTGCAGATATTCCCGCGCGCGCTGCGCTGCCGCGAAATCCGCGGACCTGCGCGCCGCTCTGGCGCCCGACACGCTATCCAGCGCGAGCGCGAGGCCGGCGAGCGCGTCGTCGCGCTCGAGCGGCTCCGCGTCGCCGCGCATCTGGCGCAGCGCTGTCTTCGTCGCTTCGAACAGCCGCGGATCGTTCGTGACCCCGCCTTCGACGAATGGCAGCGGCCGGCCGCCGAGGACCTCCTGGATGGCGGCCGGGTGCACGTAAATCATCTGATAACGGAATCCCTCCTGGGTGCCGGCCTGACCGTCGTGCGCTTCGTCGGGATGCAGGACCATCGTCTGTCCGGGCAGGCTGGTGCGCAAGCCGCGCCGGTAGTGAAAGCACTGAACGCCGGCCAGCGTCACGCCGATCGCGTAGGTGTCGTGTCGATGCAAGGAGTACGCGTTGCCGTGGAAAAAGGCTTCGATGCGTTCGACTCCGCCGCTGGATTCCGAACGGAAAATCCAGTCGGATTGGGCTTTGCTGGTATTGCCGTCCATGACGCTCTCCGGCTTCGCTTGGCAGATCTGCGGGATTCCCCGTATCAGCTCATTGTATCGATGTGGAGGTGCGACGCACGGGGTGACAGTCTGGTTGACAAATCGCACGTTCGTGCGCGCCGGTTCGGCCGCTTTTCCGCCAGCCCAAAAATGAGGCAGAATCCAAAGGTGCGACCCGCTGCGCGACGCAGTCCGCCGTGTTCGCTTAATCATTCCGCTTTGGCGTTCCGGGGTACCGCGTCGCCGTCCGCCGCGCACAGCGTTTGTGTCCTCGTGTTGTCGTTTTCCTGATCGACGTTTGCGCATCCTGCTGGTATCACGCGCGAGATGCCTCTCAACCGCCCGCCCAGAGCCTAGCAATGACGACCCAGCAACCGACCATCATCTACACCCTCACCGACGAGGCCCCGCTGCTCGCGACCGCCGCGTTCCTGCCGATCATCCGGACCTTCACGAGGCCGGCCGGCATCGAGGTCGAGACCAGCGACATCTCGGTCGCGGGCCGCATCCTCGGTGAGTTCCCCGAGTTTCTGACCGAAGCGCAGCGGGTGCCCGACAACCTCGCGGAACTCGGTCGCCTGACCTCGTTGCCCGACACCAACATCATCAAGCTGCCCAACATCAGCGCATCGGTGCCGCAACTGACGAGCGCGATCAAGGAGCTGCAGGCGAAGGGCTACAAGGTGCCCGACTATCCGGAAGATCCGAAGACCGACGCAGAGAAGGCGATCCGCCAGCGCTACTCGAAGTGTCTCGGCAGCGCGGTGAACCCGGTGCTGCGCGAAGGCAACTCGGACCGCCGTGCGCCGGCCGCGGTGAAGAACTACGCGCGCAAGCATCCGCACAGCATGACCGAATGGAGCATGGCGTCGCGCACGCACGTCGCCACCATGCGACATGGCGACTTCTATCACGGCGAAAAGTCGATGACGCTCGATCGCGCGCGCGACGTGAAGATGGAACTCGTCACGAAGAACGGCAAGACGATCGTGCTGAAGCCGAAGGTCGCGCTAGAGGACGGCGAGATCATCGACAGCATGTTCATGAGCAAAAAGGCGCTGCTCGCGTTCTACGAAGACCAGATGGAAGACGCGCGCAAGACCGGCATGATGCTGTCGCTGCACGTGAAGGCGACGATGATGAAGATCTCGCACCCGATCGTCTTCGGCCACGCGGTGAAGGTGTTCTACAAGGACGCGTTCGCGAAGCACGGCAAGCTGTTCGAAGAACTCGGCGTGAACGTCAACAACGGCCTCGTCAATCTGTACGAGAAGATCGAGGCGTTGCCGGAATCGCAGCGCGAGGAAGTGATCCGCGACCTGCACGCGTGCCACGAGCATCGTCCGGAACTGGCGATGGTCGATTCGGCGAAGGGCATCTCGAACCTGCACGCGCCGAACGACGTGATCGTCGATGCGTCGATGCCGGCGATGATTCGCGCCGGCGGCAAGATGTGGGGCGCCGACGGTCGTCCGAAAGACACCAAGGCGGTGATTCCGGAGAGCACGTTCGCGCGCATCTACCAGGAGATCATCAACTTCTGCAAGACCAACGGCGCGTTCGATCCGGTCACGATGGGCACCGTGCCGAACGTCGGCCTGATGGCGCAGAAGGCGGAAGAATACGGCTCGCACGACAAGACCTTCGAGGTGCCGGAAGACGGCGAGGCGCGCATCGTCGATCTCGCGAGCGGCGAGGTGCTGCTCACGCAGAACGTCGAGCAGGGCGACATCTGGCGCATGTGCGAAGTGAAAGACGCGGCGATTCGCGACTGGGTCAAGCTCGCGGTCACACGCGTGCGCAATTCGCGCACGCCCGCGGTGTTCTGGCTCGACCCGTATCGTCCGCACGAAGCGGAGCTGATCAAAAAGGTCGAGGCCTACCTGAAGGACTACGACACCACCGGCCTCGACATTCAGATCATGTCGCAGGTGCGCGCGATGCGTTACACGCTCGAGCGGGTCGTGCGCGGCCTCGATACGATCTCGGTCACCGGCAACATCCTGCGCGATTATCTGACCGACCTGTTTCCGATCATGGAGCTGGGCACGAGCGCGAAGATGCTGTCGATCGTGCCGTTGATGGCGGGCGGCGGCATGTACGAGACCGGCGCGGGCGGTTCGGCGCCGAAGCACGTGAAGCAGCTCGTCGAAGAAAACCATCTGCGCTGGGACTCGCTCGGCGAATTCCTCGCGCTCGCGGTGTCGCTCGAGGAACTGGGCATCAAGACCGGCAACAACCGGGCGAAGATCCTCGCGAAGACGCTCGACACCGCAACCGGCAAGCTGCTCGACAATAACCGCAGCCCGAGCCCGAAGACAGGCGAGCTCGACAATCGCGGCAGCCAGTTCTATCTGGCGATGTACTGGGCGCAGGAGCTGGCCGCGCAAACGGACGATGCCGCGCTCGCCGCGCAGTTCGCGCCGCTCGCGACGCAGCTGACCGCCAACGAGCAGGTGATCGTGGCGGAACTCGCGTCGGTGCAGGGCGCGCCGGCGGACATCGGCGGCTATTACAAGCCGGACTTCAACAAGCTCGAAGAGGTGATGCGGCCGAGCCGCACGCTGAACGAGGCGCTCAAGGCGGTGCGCGTCGAGTGACCTGATGCGTGTGAAGTGAGGTGATGCGAACACGGGCCGCCGGCGGGCGGCTCGGCGCAATCGTGCGCGCCGCGAATGCTATGCTCTCGGTCGACCAAAAATCATGCGCCCGCGGCGCGACATCCACACATGACGAAACTGATCAAGCGCGCTTCGGCAGAGGCGCGCGCTTTCCGTAACCGGGACGCCGAAGCCATCGGCGGTAAGCAGAAAATCGCGCCCAGACAGGCGCCAAAAACCGCGCGCAACGCGAACCGCGCCGTCGACCACGAGCTTCACGACGCGCCGCAAATCGAAGCGCCGCGCAAGCCGCGCTTCGCACCGGTGACGTTCTCCGAAGAGGGCGGCGTGCGCTACCTGCATTTCGGCACGGAATGGGTGCAAGGCGCGATGCGCCTGCGCAAGCCCGATCACATCGAACTCGAATACGCGCAGCAGATGATGGCCTGGCTGCTGTTTCTCGAAACGCCGAAGCGCATCGTGCAGCTCGGCCTCGGCGCGGCGGCGCTGACCAAGTTCGCGCACCGCTTCCTGAAGAGCGCGCAGGTCGAGGCCGTCGAGCTGAATCCGGCGGTCGTCGTGGCCGCGCGCACGATGTTCGATCTGCCGCCCGACGATGCGCGCCTGACCGTGCACGAAACCGACGCGTGGGACTTCGTCAACGACAGCGCGAACCACGGCACCATCGGCGCGCTGCAGATCGACGTCTACGACGCGACCGCGCGCGGCCCGGTGCTCGACAGCGTCGGTTTTTACCGCGCGGCGCGCGCATGTCTGACGGACGCGGGCATCGTCACGGTGAATCTGTTCGGCGATCATCCGAGCTTCGTGCGCAACATGAAGCGTCTGAACGAAGCCTTCGACGGCCGCGTCGTCGCGCTGCCCGAGGTGCACGACGGCAACCGCATCGCGATCGCGTTCTCGGGCCCCGCGCTGGACGTGCCGTTCACCGCGCTCGACGCGCGCGCGAAGCTGATCGAAGCCGAGCTCGGCTTACCGGCGCGCAAGTGGATCAAGGGCCTGCGCGAATCGACGGGACAGACGGGCGAATCGTTTGCGATCTGAGCGCTGAATTCCGGTCAGTGAGCGGAGAACCAGGCGGCCGTGCCGGCGTACCAGTCGGCACGGCCGTTTTGCTTCCGGTATTTTTTTCACGTCGATGCTGCAGCGTCATCCAGTCTGCATCGTTGGACGCCGATGTGCCTCGGGGTCGCCCCGGCTTGACCGGGCGTTCGCCACTCCTATACTCTTTCGAGGCTTTCGGGGAGCCCGTGGCGGACCGCGGGACGACCACCCGCTGAGTTCCTCCTCCCGTCGACCACGGGCAGATAAATTCAAAATAGGAAAAAACAGGAGACGTCATGGCTCACGACGCCGACGCGAAGAAAGCCAGCAAGCATTGGCTCTGGCTATTGCTGCTACCGTGGATCGCGATGATCTGGGTGCCGTCCTACAACCGGATCGAGCCGCAGCTATTCGATTTCCCGTTCTTCTACTGGTATCAGCTGCTGTGGGTGCTGATCAGCGCGGTCATTACCGCGTTCGTCTATTTGAAGACCAAGTCCCGCTATACGGGTCGCCCGAACGGGGGCGCACAACGATGAATCCCATTGCAACTTTCGTCTTCGTTCTGTTTTTCATCGGTGTCACGATTCTCGGTTTCGTCGCGGCCCACTGGCGGCGCGGCGATCTCGCGCATCTCGAAGAGTGGGGGCTCGGCGGCCGGCGCTTCGGCACGATCGTCACGTGGTTCCTGCTCGGCGGCGACCTGTACACCGCTTACACCTTCATCGCGGTGCCAGCCCTCGTGTTCGGCGCGGGCGCGACCGGCTTCTTCGCGCTGCCGTACACGATCCTGATCTATCCGTTCGCGTTCGTCGTGTTCCCGAAGCTGTGGAGCATCGCCAAGCGCCACGGCTACGTGACGTCGGCGGACTTCGTGTCGGCGCGCTACGGTAGCCGCATGCTGGCGCTCGCGGTCGCCGTGACCGGCATCGTCGCGACGATGCCGTACATCGCATTGCAACTGGTCGGTATCGAAGTGGTGATCGGCGCGCTCGGTTTCGACACCACCGGCTTCGTCGGCGATCTGCCGCTGATCATCGCGTTCGCGATCCTCGCGGCCTACACGTACACGTCGGGCCTGCGTGCGCCGGCGATGATCGCGGTCGTCAAGGACATCCTGATCTACGTGACGATCTTCGCCGCGATCATCGTGATCCCGCCGCAGCTGGGCGGCTTCGGCCATATCTTCGGCGCGGTGCCACCGGCCAAGCTGCTGCTGAAGTCGCCGGACGTGTCGAGCCTGAACGGCTATAGCGCGTACGCGACGCTCGCGGTGGGTTCGGCGCTCGCGCTGTTCCTGTATCCGCACTCGATCACCGCGGTGCTGTCGTCGAAGTCGGGCAACACGATCCGCCGCAACATGGCGTTGCTGCCGGCGTATTCGCTGGTGCTCGGCCTGCTCGCGCTGCTCGGCTTCATGGCGCTCGCGGCCGGCGTGAAGGACATGCCCGAGTTCGCGCCGTACTTCAAGGCCTTCGGCCCGAACTTCGCGGTGCCGGCGCTGTTCCTGCACTTCTTCCCGTCGTGGTTCGTCGGCGTCGCGTTCGCGGCGATCGGTATCGGCGCGCTGGTGCCGGCGGCAATCATGTCGATCGCGGCGGCGAACCTGTACACGCGCAACGTGCACAAGGAGTTCATCAACCGCAACATGACGCATGACCAGGAGACCAACGTCGCGAAGCTGGTGTCGCTGATCGTCAAGGTCGGCGCGGTCGCTTTCATTCTCGGTCTGCCGCTGACCTACGCGATCCAGCTGCAGCTGCTCGGCGGGATCTGGATCATCCAGACGCTGCCGGCCATCGTGCTCGGTCTCTACACGCGTGTGCTCGACTATCGGGGTCTGCTGCTCGGCTGGGCGGCAGGTATCGCGACCGGCACGTGGATGGCCATTTCGTTGAACCTCGCGAGCTCGATCTTCACGATCCATCTGTTCGGCATGGCGATTCCGGGCTATGCGGCGGTGTGGTCGCTGATCGTGAACCTCGTGGTGTCGGTCGTCGTGAGTCTGATCGTGCGGGCGGTGGGCATGCAGCGCGCCGAGGACCGCACCCGTCCGGAAGACTACCTGGACATCGTCGAAGGCTGATTCCGGCTACAACTTCAGGTTTTGACACACGCAACGCCCGCCGACGCAAGTTGGCGGGCGTTTGTGTTTGCGGGGCACTCCAGGGCAGGATAGCGGAACCGTCCTTTCACGCGTTCGCCGCGCGCCGCCATGGCTGCTGCCGATACTCCCCCCGTGATCCCCCGCCGCGCGGCGCTGAGCCGGATGGTGCGCGCGGTCACGTCGCCGTATTACCGCTACCGCCACGCGAAAGTGCTGCATAGTCTGCGCGTGGGCCTCGCGATGCTGGTGTCGATTCTGGCGACGACCGGCATCGATGTTCCGCACGGCATCTGGTCGTCGGTGACGCTGCTGGTCGTGATCGGTGGCTTGCAGCATCACGGCAATATCCGCAAGAAAGCGGCCGAGCGCGCGGCCGGCACGCTGCTGGGCGCGTCGATCGGCCTGTTGCTGATCGTGCAGCAGAACATCATCGGCTCGCTGCCGCTCACCTATGTGCTGGAGGCGATCATCGCGTCGATCTGCGCGTGGTTCGCGATCGGCTCGTCCGGCTATATCGGGCTCCTGACCGCGATCACGATGTGCATCGTCGCGGGCCACGGCGACAACCTGATCGACGTCGGCCTGTGGCGCACGCTGAACGTGCTGATCGGCATCGTGATCGCGCTGGCGTTTTCGTTCGCGTTTCCGCTGCACGCGACGTATTCATGGCGCTACGGGCTCGCCGCCAATCTGCGCGAATGCGCGGGCATCTACGCGCGGCTGCTCGATGGCGAGACGATCACCGAGGAGGAGCAGGTCAAGCGCTTCCTGCAGATCAACAAGCGGCTCGTGCAATTGCGTTCGCTGATGCCGTCGGTCGCGAAGGAAATCGACGTGCCGCAGTCGCGGCTCGAGGAGATCCAGAGGCTGCATCGCTCGCTGCTCAGTTCGCTCGAACTGCTGGCCACAGGGCCGCTGATGAACGCCGCCGCCGCCGCGCGCAGCGCCTATGCAGCGTATTGCGGCGCCGAGGTGCGCGCCGTGCGCACGATCCTGTTGTCCACCGCGCGCGGACTGCGGTTTGGCCGTCCGTCGCGCTTGGGCATTCCGGCGGCGGCGCCGCTCGCGAAGGGGCGGGGCGACATAGCCACCGCGTTGCCGCCCGACTGGCAAGGGCCGTACTGGCTCGGTCAGCGGCTCGCGGAGCAGGTGGACCGGCTGCGCGCGCTGCTGCTAGAGACCGAACCGAACTGGAAGATCGAGCGGCACGAGCGGGCGACGCGTGGCGGGTAGGGGGCGAGCGGTCGAACCCAAAGGCGCCGGCCCCTGAGCCTCAAACCTGCGGCGGCAGCGTGACCATCCACATCAGGCCGAAGCGGTCCACCACCATTCCGAAGCCCTTGCTCCAGAACGTTTGCTGGAACGGCATCACGACCTGGCCGCCATCGGCGAGCGCGTTGAAGCATTTTTCCGCCGACGCGCCGTCTTCGGCGGTCAGCGACAGACTGAAGCCATTGAACGGGCCGGCCGCCGGATCGCAGTTGCCGTCGGAAGCCATCCACGTGCTCGAGCCCAGCTGCACGTTCGCGTGCATGATCTTGTCGGCGAGTTCGGGGCGCGGCGGATTTTGCGCGTCGGGTGGCGCGTCCTTGAACAGCATCTTGAAGGTCACCTGGGCGCCGAGTTTGTCGGTGTAGTAGTCGAGCGCTTCCTGGCAACGGCCGTTGAAGAACACGTAGGGCTGAACGTACATGATCGTCTCCTTGGTCAGGCGTTGGGCGGGCGCCGTCGTTCCTCGCCAGTACAGGCGGGGAGGGGCGTGCAGTCGATTGTAGTCGCAGCGTTAACGGGGAGCGGCGCTGAACCGCGAGGTTCAGCGCCGCTTGTCATGGATGGCCTTCGCGCGGCGCGGCGCGGCGATCGGAAGCTTCAATCAGCCAGCCACGTCCGCCGCCTCCGGCACCTCAGCGCAGCGTTTCGATCAGCTTTTCCAGCTTGATTGCGTCCGCCGCGAACGTGCGGATGCCTTCGGCGAGCTTCTCGGTCGCCATTGCGTCGTCGTTGACGAGGAAGCGGAACGACTTTTCGTCGACCGGCACGCGCTCGATGTCCGCCTCGTGCGATGCCTCCGGCGACAGCTTGCGCTCGATCTTGTCGGTGCTGTCGTGCAGCTTCTGCAGCAGGTCGGGGCTGATCGTCAGCAGATCGCAGCCGGCCAGTTCCAGAATCTGCGAGGTCGTGCGGAAGCTCGCGCCCATCACCTCGGTCTTGTAGCCGAACTTTTTGTAGTACGCGTAGATGCGGCGCACCGATTTGACGCCAGGATCGTTGGCGCCGCCGTCTTTCGCTTCGTCCCACGCGCTGCCGGCGCTCTTCTTGTACCAGTCGTAGATGCGGCCGACGAACGGCGAGATCAGCTGCGCGCCGGCTTCCGCGCAAGCCGCCGCCTGCGCGAGCGAGAACAGCAGCGTCATGTTGCAGCTGATGCCTTCCTTCTGCAGCACCTCGGCCGCGCGCACGCCTTCCCACGTCGACGCAAGCTTGATCAGCACGCGGTCGCGTTCGACGCCGTGCTCCTTGTACAGCGCGATCAGCTCGTGGGCTTTCTTGATCGAGCCTTCGACGTCGAACGACAGGCGCGCGTCGACTTCGGTCGACACCCGCCCGGGGATGATCTTCAGGATTTCGGTGCCGAACGCGATCAGCAACTGGTCGATGATCGCACCGACCGGCTTCGACGCATGCGCCTTCACGGTCTTTTCGAGCAGCGGCCGGTAGTCGTCTTTCTGCACGGCCTTCAGAATCAGCGACGGATTGGTGGTCGCGTCGCGCGGCTTGTACTGCGCGAGCTGCTGGAAGTCGCCAGTGTCGGCCACCACGGTGGTGTATTGCTTGAGTTGGTCGAGTGCGGTTGTCATGTTCGGGCCTTCAGGGCGCGTGTGCGCCGTGGTTCAGGAGAAGTGAGGACGCCGCCGCGCCGGCTGGATAAAACAGAGCGATCAGCCGGTGCCGGTGGCCGCGGGTCAAGCCGCAGCGCGTCCCGCGATGGCGCCGGGAAACGCTGCCGGATACATCTATTCTATGGCGGATCGCCGAGGACGGCATGATCACCGGTAGCGACAGCCGGGCGTGGCGATCCGTTCACACGCGGCGCGCGTTCAGCACGACTTGCGTGATCACACCGGCGACGAGCCCCCAGAACGCCGAGCCGATCGACCGCAGCGTGAGCCCCGAGGCGGTCACCATGAACGTGACGAGCGCCGCCTCGCGCTGCCGCGTATCCTGCATCGCATTGGCGAGCCCGCTCATGATCGAGCCGAACAGCGCGAGCGCCGCGACGGAGACGACCAGCTCCTTCGGAAACGCCGCGAACAGCGCGGCGATCGTCGCGCCGAACACCCCCGCGAGCAGATAGAAAATGCCGCCCCATACCGCGGCCGTGTAGCGCCTCGCGGGGTTTTCGTGCGCTTCCGGGCCGGTGCAGATCGCCGCGGTGATCGCCGCAAGATTGATGCCGTGCGAGCCGAACGGCGCGAGCAGCAGCGACGCGACGCCGGTCGTCGCGATCAGCGGCGCGGACGGGGTCGTATAGCCGTCGGCGCGCAGCACCGCGATGCCCGGCACGTTCTGCGAGGCCATCGCGACCACGAACAGCGGAATGCCGATGCTCACGCACGCCGCCACCGAAAACGACGGCATCGTCAGCGCCGGATGCGCGAGCGCGACGTGAAAGTGGCTGAAGTCGAGCAGCCCGAGGCCGCCGGCCGCGGCGGTGCCCGCCACCAGCGTGGTCGGAATCGCGTAACGCGGCACGAACCGTTTGACGATCAGGTAGGTGAAGAACATCGTCAGCACGAGCGCGGTCTGGTATTGCGCGGCACGAAAAATTTCGATGCCGATCTCGAACAGGATGCCCGCGAGCAGCGCCGCCGCGAGGCCGGACGGAATCCGCTTCATCAGCGCGTCGAACCAGCCGGTGACGCCGACCAGCGTCAGCAGCGCAGCGCAGAAGATGAACGCGCCGATCGCCTGCGCATACTCGACATGCGGCAGCGACGACACCAGCAGCGCCGCACCCGGCGTCGACCACGCGATCACGATCGGCGCGCGATAGCGCAGCGACAGGCCGATCGTGCACAGGCCCATGCCGATCGACAGCGCCCAGATCCACGACGAAATCTGCGCGTCGCTCAGATGCGCCGCCTGGCCTGCCTGGAACATCAGCACGAGCGAGCTCGTGTAGCCGGTCATCGCCGCGACGAAGCCCGCGACGATCGTCGACAGCGACGTATCGGCGAGCGGATTGAAGCGCCTCTGCGACGCGGCGGCGGGAGACAGCTGGGGCGACGGGGACGAACTCATGCGAAGGCTTTGTTGTTGTGGAAGTTGAAGCGTCGGGACGTGGGTTCTGAAACGACGGGCGTTACTTGCTCAGCACCCGCATGGCCGTCTCCAGGCCCGCGAGCGTCAGCGGATACATGCGGTGGCCCAGCACTTCGCGGATCGCGCTGACCGACTGCCGGTACGGCCACAGCGCTTCCGGTTCGGGGTTCAGCCACGCGAAGTGCGGGAAGTGATCGGCGAGCCGGCGCAACCATACCGCGCCGGCCTCGGCGTTGTTGTACTCGACCGAGCCGCCCGGCTGCAACACTTCGTACGGGCTCATCGTCGCGTCGCCGACGAAGATCAGCTTGTAGTCGGGCGTGAACTTGTGCAGTACGTCCCACGTCGGCGTGCGCTCGGCGTGGCGGCGGCGGTTGTTCTTCCACAGGAAGTCGTACACGCAGTTGTGGAAGTAGTAGAACTCGAGGTGCTTGAACTCGGCCTTCGCGGCGGAGAACAGCTCCTCGGTGCGCTTCACGTGATCGTCCATCGAGCCGCCGACGTCGAGCAGCATCAGCACCTTCACGTTGTTGTGCCGCTCGGGCACCATCTTCAGATCGAGCCAGCCGGCGTTCGCGGCGGTGCTGCGGATCGTGTCGGGCAGGTCGAGCTCTTCCGCGGCGCCCTCGCGGGCGAAGCGGCGCAAGCGCCGCAGCGCGACCTTGATGTTGCGCGTGCCGATCTCGACCTGGTCGTCGTAGTCGCGGTACGCGCGCGCCTCCCAGACCTTGACGGCCGTGCGATTGCCGGCCGCGTCGCCGCCGATGCGCACGCCCTCGGGGTTATAGCCGCCGTTGCCGAACGGCGACGTGCCGCCTGTGCCGATCCATTTGTTGCCGCCCTCGTGGCGCTCCTTCTGCTCGTCGAACAGTTCCTTCAGGCGCTCCATCAGCTTGTCGATGCCGCCCATCGCCTCGATCTGCGCCTTTTCCTCGGGCGACAGGTCGCGTTGCAGCTTCTTCTTCAGCCAGTCGAGCGGAATGTCGAACGCGAGCTCCGAACTCGCCGCGACACCGTTGAAAAAAGCGCCGAACGCCTGGTCGAACTTGTCGAAGTACTGCTCGTCTTTCACGAGCGTGATGCGCGACAGGTAGTAGAACTCGTCGAGCGACGGCGCGATCACGTTGGCCTTCAGCGCTTCGAGCAGCGTCAGGTATTCCTTCACCGAGACCGGCAGTTTGGCGGCGCGCAGCGAGTAGAAAAAGTCGATCAGCATGCTGGATGTCCTGCGGCGCGGTGCCCGCTCAACGGTTATTGCGGTTCATGAACAGCAGCCGCTCGAACAGGCTCACGTCCTGCTCGTTCTTCAGCAGCGCGCCGTGCAGCGGCGGCACGATCTGCTTGTGGTCGGCCGAGCGCAGCGCCTCGGGCGGAATGTCTTCGGCGAGCAGCAGCTTGAGCCAGTCGAGCAGTTCCGACGTGGACGGCTTCTTCTTCAGCCCCGCGACATTGCGCAGCTCGAAGAAGCTCTGCAGCGCGGCGGCGAGCAGGTCCTTCTTGATGCCGGGGTAGTGCACGTCGACGATCTGCTGCATCGTCGTCGCATCGGGAAACTTGATGTAGTGGAAGAAGCAGCGGCGCAGGAACGCGTCGGGCAATTCCTTCTCGTTGTTCGACGTGATGATCACGAGCGGGCGATGCTTCGCGCGCACCAGTTCGCGCGTCTCGTACACGTAGAACTCCATCCGGTCGAGTTCGCGCAGCAGGTCGTTCGGGAATTCGATGTCGGCCTTGTCGATCTCGTCGATCAGCAGCACGCTCTGCTCGTCCGATTCGAACGCCTGCCACAGCACGCCCTTGACGATGTAGTTGCGGATGTCCTTCACGCGCTCGTCGCCGAGCTGCGAATCGCGCAGACGCGACACCGCGTCGTATTCGTACAAGCCCTGCTGGGCCTTGGTGGTCGACTTGATGTGCCATTGCAACAGCGGCATGCCGAGCGCGGCGGCGACTTCCTCGGCGAGCATGGTCTTGCCGGTGCCGGGTTCGCCCTTGATCAGGAGCGGACGCTTGAGCGTCATCGCGGCATTGACCGCGAGCTTGAGGTCGTCGGTGGCGACGTACTGCGATGAGCCTTCGAAACGCATGGCGAGATGCTCTGGTTCGGGAAAAAACCCAGTATAAGTCAGAAGGCCTGTTGGCCTGAAACCGGCTCACGTATGGTGTCAGCCGCGCCGGGATGACCGCGACGAAGTCGCTGCGGTGCCCGCCGTGGCGTCATCGCGAAGCCGCTGCGAGCACGGCGCGCGGCCCGTCCAGGCGGGCGTTGCGCGGCTCCCGCGTGTTGTGGACGTTCGGCGCGGCGTCGCGGTACAATGGGCCCGATTTTTTTGGCCTGCGTGGCCACCTTATAAGAAGAACGGCCGGACCGCTGCCTTTGTGGGCACCCGTTTCCCCTCAAGCCAGGTTACATCTATGAATAAATTCGTCGGCAAACACGTCGTGATCGCAGCGCTGTCGGTGCTCGCGGGGTACGCGGTCAGTGCGCAGGCAGCGGATGTCGTAGGCAACGCCAAGGCGGGCCAGGACAAGGTCGCGATGTGTATCGGCTGCCATGGCATCCCCGAATACCGCACGGCTTATCCAGAGGTTTTCCGCGTGCCGAAGCTCGGCGGGCAAAATCAGGCCTACCTCGAGATCGCGCTGCGCGCCTACAAGAAGGGCGACCGCCATTTCGACACGATGCACGCGATCGCGACGTCGCTGTCGGATCAGGACATTGCCGACATCGCCGCCTACTACGCAGCGCAAACTGCCGCTTCGAAAAACAATCCCGACAAGTGATCGGCGTCGGTCACCAGTACATCCAATTCGCGGGATAGGAGATTTCATGATCAAGCCCCAACAGGCACTCCACACGGTATTCAAGACGGTCGGCGCGGCGGCGGTAATCGGTCTGGCCGTGGCGAACGTCGCTCACGCGGCTGACGCGGGCAACGGCAAGGTGCTCGCCGACAGTCATAACTGCGCGGCCTGCCACGGTCCCGGCCTGAACAAGCCGGTGAGCCCGGAGTATCCGAAGCTGGCCGGTCAGCACTCCGACTACGTGTTCTGGGCGCTGCGTCAGTACCAGATGGGCACCGGCAATCCGCACCTCGGCCGCAACAACGCGATCATGCAGGCACAGGTGCAGAGCCTGTCGCTAGGCGACATGAAGGACATCGCTGCTTACGTCGAATCGCTGGAAGGCGACCTCGTGCAGAAGAAGTAAGCGTAGGGCGCGGGTTTCGCGCCGCGGCTTCAAAAGCAAAACACCCCGCCTCGGCGGGGTGTTTTGCTTTCGGGGCGTCGCGCCGGGTTTTCCAGTCGCTTCAGTCGCGCGTCGCGCGCCGTTCGATACGCTGCAGATATGCGTCCGTGTCCGGCGGCGTGCCGGTGCGCTGCGCTTCCCAGATGGTTTCGCCGAGGCAGTCCATGATCGCGTGCTGCGCCTCGTGCGTCGAGCCGAGGCGCGCGGCGAGCCGTTCGTGCGCGGCGCGAATACCCGGCGGCTGATCGATCGACAGCTGTTCGGAGATCGCCAGATGCATCGACAGGTGCAGGAACGGATTGGTCTGGCCGCGCTCCGGCGAATAGTCCTGCGCCTGGGCGGCGGGGGCGTCGGCGAGGTCGGCGTGATATTCCGGATGCTCGACGATCCAGTCGGCGGCGATCGCCTCGAGCGGCGTCAGAATCTCGCCTTGGCGCTGTTTGCGCCAGGTGTCGGTGAAAAAGAGGCGAACTTCGTCGCGGCTGGGATTGAACATCGTGGAACCGGTGGGTGCGTGGGAGTGGGGCGTGCGCGGCGCGCGACAGCGTGTGTACGCACTGCGTGTAAAGCATCATTTTACGCGGCGGCCGTTCGGGCTGCAGGCGCGCTGCGCGGTCCGGAGTTTCGGGCTGGGCCGCCCTTACAGATCGGGCGGCGGGGTCTTCGGCCGGAACTCGCACAGCGGCTCGATCACGCAATGCCAACATTCCGGGCGGCGCGCCTTGCACACGTAGCGTCCATGCAGGATCAGCCAGTGGTGCGCGTCCTTCTTGAATTCGGCGGGCGTGAATTTTTCGAGCGCTGCTTCGACCGCGCGCACGTCCTTGCCGGGCGCGAGGCCGGTGCGGTTGGCGACGCGGAAGATGTGCGTGTCGACCGCGATGGTCGAATGGCCGAACGCGGTGTTCAGGATCACGTTGGCCGTTTTGCGGCCGACACCCGGCAGCCCTTCGAGCGCCTCGCGATCCTCGGGCACTTCGCCGCCGTACCGGTCGAGCAGAATGCGACAGGTCGCGATCACGTTCTTCGCCTTCGTGCGATACAGGCCGATCGTCTTGATATAGCTCGCGACACCTTCCTCGCCCAGATCGAACACCTTTTGCGGTGTGTTCGCGACCGGGAACATCCGGCGCATCGCCTTGTTGACCGACACGTCGGTCGCTTGCGCCGACAGCAGCACCGCGATCAGCAGTTCGAACGGCGTCGTGTACTCGAGCTCGGTGGTGGGATGCGGATTCAGGCTCTGGAGCGTTTCGTAGATCGCGCGGCGTTTGTTCGCGTTCATGCGGAGCGGGTCCGTGTGGGTGGGGAAGGGTGCGCGAGGGTGGTCAACGCGCGGTCGGCGGCAAGTTCGACGGCGGCTCCGACTCGCCGGACTCGTTGGACGACGGCTGCGAGCCGCGTGAGTCTTCGCCGCTGGCAAGACCAAGACGGCGGCGGCGCGCTTCGGCGGCGTCGATCTGCGCCTGCACGTCGGCGCTGACGTTCTCGGTGTTCAGCGGTCCCTGGCCTTTCGCGGCCAGTTCTTCCTTCTTCTTGCGCGCGCGTTCGAGCGCGGCCTGGATGATCGCGCGTTTCTTTGCTTCGGCGTCGTCCGCGATCGCGGCGGCGGGGGCCTCGGACGGCGCTGTCGCGCCGCTTGCGCCAACCGTGCCGGACGCAGCCGCCACCGGCCCGCTCGTACTCGCGGCTCGCCGCGCCGCAGCACGCGCTTCGGCGGCGTCGCGCTCGCGCGCGAGACGGCTGTCGTGGCGGTTGTGACGCGCTCGCGCCGCGTCTGCCTCGCTCTGGCTCCATGCATCCCAGCCGGTGGCCTCGCCGGTCACGGGCAGCATCGCGATGCAGTCGACCGGGCAGGGCGGCACGCACAGGTCGCAGCCGGTACAGAGTTCGGCGATCACGGTGTGCATCTGTTTCGGTGCGCCAACTATCGCGTCGACCGGACACGCCTGCATGCACAGCGTGCAGCCGATGCACACCTGTTCGTCGATAACCGCCAAGGGGCGCGGACGTTCGACGCCATTGGCGGAATTGAGCGGAATCACCGGTTTGCCGAGTAGCGCGGCGAGGCGCGCGATGCCCTCGGCACCGCCGGGCGGGCACTGGTTATAGTTCGCCTCGCCACTGGCGACGGCTTCGGCATACGGACGGCATGCGGGATAACCGCACTTCGTGCATTGCGTTTGGGGCAGCAGATCTTCGATGCGATCCGCGAGTGTTTTGACGTCTGTCACGGTTACGGCGCGGGGGTTTGCCGTGCGATCGCACGACCTGAACTAAATAGCACATTATCGCCGATTTCCCGGATTGCCATTCGCAATCCATGTGCCATAATCGAAGCGCTTCATTCGAAAGACCGCAGAAAAGGGTGTGTTTCCCAACCACGACGCGCCCGCTAAACGCCGCCAACAAAAAGGCTCGAGGAGAGGCCGGCGGCGCGATCCGGATAACGCGGCTCACGAAGACGATGCCACCATGAATCAGCCGAAAATCAAAAGAGATCCTGAAGGCACGAGGCGCCGCATTTTGCTTGCGGCGGCGGAAGAGTTTGCAAATGGAGGACTGTTCGGCGCACGAGTCGATCAGATCGCTCGCCGCGCCGAAACCAATGAACGAATGCTCTATTACTACTTCGGTAGCAAGGAGCAGCTATTCACCGCGGTACTCGAGCACGCGTTCAGCGCACTCAATGAAGCGGAACGCACGCTCGAACTCAACGGAATCGCGCCCGTCGAGGCGGTTACGCGTCTCGCACATTTCGTGTGGGACTACTACCGCGATCATCCTGAGTTATTGAGACTCATCAACAACGAGAATCTGCATGAAGCACGCTATATGCAGAAATCGACGCGCATACGCGAAATGATCTCGCCGATCGTCGCCACGCTTGGCGGCATCCTCGAACGCGGGCAACGCGCGGGACTGTTTCGCACCAACATCGACCCACTGCGTTTTTACGTGACGCTTTCGGGCATGGGCTACTACATCGTCTCGAACCGCTTCACGCTCGAAGCGACGCTCGGCCGCGATTTCAGCAGCGCCGCCGAACGCAGCGAGGTGATTCAGATGAATACCGAACTGCTGCTCGCGTATCTGTTGAGAAAGTAACGGGGAGTGCCGCGGTGATGATTGCCGCGGCCAAACATCAGTATCACGAATGAAGCGCGATAAAAAAGCCAACGGCCTCGAAGGAGGCCGTTGGCTTTTTATATCCAGTCGCAAGTTTAATGCTCAGGCTTCGACTTTTTCTTTCGCCGGTTTTGCTGTCTTGTTGTGCTCGAGGATGAAGTCGCGCAATTGCGGATAAATGATCGTGCGCCAGCGGCGGCCCGAGAAAATGCCGTAGTGGCCGCATTTTTCCGCAGTGAAGTGGCGCTTGTTCTTCTCCGCGATGCCGCTGCACAGGTCGTGCGCCGCGTAGGTCTGGCCGTCGCCTGAAATGTCGTCGAGTTCGCCTTCAATCGTAAACAGCGCGGTCGTCGTGATGTCCTGCGGCCGCACCCGCTCGCCGTTGACTACCCACGTGCCCTCGGCGAGACGGAATTCCTGGAACACGACGCGGATCGTGTCGAGGTAATAGTCGGCATCCATGTCGAGCACCGCGTTGTACTCGTCGTAGAAGCGGCGGTGCGCTTCGGCGTCGTCTTCGTCGCCGCGCAGCAGGCTCTGGTAGAAATCCCAGTGCGATGCCGCATGACGCTCCGGATTCATCGCGACGAAGCCAGTGTGCTGCAGGAAGCCGGGATAGACCTTGCGGCCCGTGCCCGGATAGTTCGGCGGCACGGTGAAGATCACGTTGTTCTCGAACCACTCGTACGAGTGCTGCGTGGCAAGCGAATTGACTGCGGTCGGGCTCTTTCGAGCGTCGATCGGGCCGCCCATCATCGTCATTGTGCGCGGCGTGTCCTCGCCGCGGCTCGCCATCAGCGAAATGGCGGCGAGCACCGGCACGGTCGGCTGGCACACCGAAATCACGTGCAGATTCTTCGCCCCGATATGGCGAATGAATTCCTGGATATACGCGATGTAATCGTTCAGACCAAACCAGCCGGCCTCGAGCGGCACCATGCGCGCGTCGATCCAGTCGGTGATGTAGACCTTGTGGTCTTGCAGCAACGTGCGCACGGTGTCGCGCAGCAGCGTGGCGTGGTGTCCTGACAACGGTGCGCAAACCAGCACGACCGGCTCGTCTTTCAGTTGGCTGACAGCTTCGCTGTCGTCCGCGAAACGCTTGAAGCGCATCAGACGGCAGAATGGCTTCTCGATGATCGTCTGCTCGACGATCGGAATGTTATGTCCGTCCTTAACAATCTGATGAATGTTGAACTCGGGTTTTTCGTAATCCTTGCCGAGCCGGTAAAGCAGTTCGTAGCCGGCGGACAGGCGCGTGGCGCCCGGCACATAGGCTAACGGACTGGCCGGATTCGCAAATGATTTCGATGCGGCCTGGGCCCAGGCGGTAAGGGGGCTCAACATCGCCCGGCTGAATTCGTGCAGTTGATAGAGCATGTTTGCTCCGTTTTAAGCGGTTCGCATTGGGCTTCGCAAACACGCGTGAAGCGTTGCGGCGGGCCATTGTGGTTGTGGGCACATTGTTGTCGGCCGACAGTCGGATCGATAATATCGAACAAAGCAATCTTGTGCAATGCAACAATTTTCGCATTCAGTGTACGCAAACTGTCACGGCGTCATGCTAGTGGCGATGCTGCTCCGCCGCTATCAGGGCTTGCCTGACCCTCAAGCTCCATCGAGCGCATGCCGTTATGCGCCGGATGGCCGGTCGCCTGCGCCATCTCCTGCTCGTGCTTCATCAGGTTCAGGCCGGTGTGCACGAGCGCCACGTGCGAGAACGCCTGCGGAAAATTGCCGACCAGACGTTTTTCGGCTGGATCGTACTCCTCGGACAGCAGGCCGACGTCGTTGCACAGCGCGAGCAGCCGCTCGTACATTTCGATCGCTTCCGGCACGCGCCCCTGCAGCGCGAGGTTATCCACCATCCAGAACGAACACGCAAGAAAGGTGCCCTCTCCGGGCGGCAAGCCATCATCGTATTCGTTGGTGCGGTAGCGCAGCACGAAGCCGCCGTGCATCAGATCCCGCTCGATTGCCTCGACGGTACCCTTGATGCGTGGGTCCTGCGGCGGCAGGAAGGCGACCAGCGGCATCAGCAGCACGCTCGCGTCGAGCTGGTCGCTGCCGTAGTACTGGGAGAACGCGTTCAGCTTCGGATTCCACGCCTTCTCGCAGACCTCGGCGTGGATCGTGTCGCGCGTCGCGCGCCATTGGTCGAGCGGGCCGTCGAGCTTGAACATTTCCGCCGAGCGGATCGCGCGGTCGAACGCGACCCACGCCATCACCTTCGAAAACGTGAAATGCTCGCGGCCACCGCGGGTCTCCCAGATGCCTTCGTCGGGTTCGCGCCAGATCTTGGTCAGATGCTCGAGCATCGCGCGCTGCACGCTCCACGCGGTGACGTCCGCCTGCAGGCCGCCCACGCGGGCGAGATGCAGCGCGTTCATCACTTCGCCGTAGACGTCGAGCTGAAGCTGCCCGACCGCGTTGTTGCCGATGCGTACCGGTTTCGCGCCCTCATAGCCGGGCAGCCAGTCGATTTCGGATTCGGGCAGGCGTCGCTCGCCGCCGATGCCGTACATGATCTGCAACTGGTCCGGCGCACCCGCCATCACGCGGCCGAGCCAGCTGCGCCAGGCGCGCGCTTCGTCGTAGTAGCCGCCGCGCATCATCGCGAGCAGCGTGATGGTCGCGTCGCGCAGCCAGCAGTAGCGATAGTCCCAGTTGCGCGTGCCGCCGAGCTTCTCCGGCAGCGACGTGGTCGGCGCCGCGACGATGCCGCCGGTCGGCTCGTAGGCGAGCGCGCGCAGCGTGATCAGCGAACGGCGGATCGGCTCGGCCCAGCGTCCTTCGACGGTGCCGCGCGCCGCCCATTCGAGCCAGTGGTTCTCGGTGCGCGCGAGCGACGTGTGCGGGTCGCGCGCGGGCGGAATGCGCAGATGCGACGCCGCGTAGGCGAGCGAGAACGGCACCCGCTCGCCCTCGGTCACCGTGAATTCCGCGACGGTCTTCATATCTTCTCCGTGCAGTTCGACCGGCGTGCGCAGCACTGCGTTGTCGGGGCCGACGATCGCCTTGATGCCGCTGTCATGCTTGAGCTTGTCGACCCATGGGATCGAGAAGCCGTAGTCGAAGCGCAGCACGAGTTCCATCTTCATGCGCACGGTGCCGCGCTTGCCGACGACGATGCGGATCAGTTCCGACCAGCCGTTGCCGGGCGGCATGAAATCGATCAGCGTGACGGCGCCGTCGGGTGTTTCGAAGTCGGTTTCGAGGATCAGCGTTTCGCCCCGATAGCGCCGCGTGATGGTCGGTGCGCCGTGTTCGCCCTGGGTGGCGGGGGCGATCTGCCAGCGGCCGTTGTCGGGCGTACCGAGCAGCGCGGCGAAGCAGGCGCCCGAGTCGAAGCGCGGCCAGCAGAGCCAGTCGACGGAACCCTCGCGGGAGATGAGTGCAGCGGTATGGCCGTCGCCGATGAGTGCGTAGTCTTCGAGGTGTGAAGGCATGGAAAGCGTGTCGAAAAACGAGTCGTTATTACGGACGGCGACAGCAGCCGCGCTTCGAGTGGGTGTTAATTACCGGACCACGATCGGCAGTGTTTGGTTCACCGCATAGTGCGGCAAAACGCGGGTTGGAAAATTGTCAAATCCATGCATAAAATCAAAGTTCATGCCGATGTCCGGTGACCTGCCGGACTGCGAATCGGCCTTGCTCATGGCGCATGCAGACGCCGTTTCCGAGGACGAAAGCCATGCTGAACCCTTCGAAATCCGATTGCATCACGATTCTCTCGGCCGCCAGCCAGCTTGCCGGCGACTCCATGCTGCCACTCGATCACGGCCGGCTCGGCCTGAGCCGCAATGGCATGTTGGCTGCAGCGTCCTTCCTGGTCGAGCGGGCCTGCTTCCGGCGCTATCAGCAGAATGCCGATCATTATGCGGTCGGCGCGCTGTCGTTGCAGGGGCGCCTGCGGCTGGAACAGCTGGCGAACGGGTGAGCGGTCGCGAGGAGCTTTCGTAGCACGGGGCGCTTGCGTCTCCTCGCATTCCGTATCCGCATCTTCGTGCTGCGTCGCGCCACGTCACGTCGATTGTTCGCGTGGCGCGGCGAGTGCCGCTGGCACCGCGCGAACCTTCCCTTCGCGCAAATCCATCTCGATACCGGGCGCAAACTCGCGCCCGGTATGACGTCGCCTGTCGCTCACAGATGCGACGAGCCCACGCCGAAGATCCCGATGATGCCGATGATGATCAGGTAAAGCGCGACGATGTAGTTCAACAGGCGCGGCATGATCAGGATCAGGATGCCGGCGATCAGCGAAACGAGCGGGCCCAGGCTGAGAGTGACGTTCATGGAGACTCCGTGGTTGACACGCGTGATGCGCGATTGAGAAAACGCTCGAAAAAACGCCCCGGCGCGCGGGACCAAAACCGCTGGCGCAGCCCAGCGGTGGATTCACTGCATGATCCGACCTAACGCTCTTATACTCACTTCGACAACAACAACGCGGAACGACGCTCGCTTCGCGGCGCGGCAGACCAGACACCGTTACAACCGCTCGTACCCAGGCTCGTTCGCGAGCCCGTACAGACAATCGATGTCGAGGAGGTCTCATGCTTCACCGTCGCCGTGCCGCCGGGCGGGTTGCCGCGCGCCCAGTTCCGACTTCCGCTTTTACTTCTGCTCTTGCCAGTGTTGCCGTCCAGGGTTCCGGTCCGCGGGGCGCGGACCGCGTCGCCGGTTCGATAATAAAAGGTTTCGTGCTGATGGTTTCGATGCTTGCTTCGCACGCGTATGCGCAAGATTCTGGCCCGGTTCCCCCGGACGGCGTCTATACGATGCTGGTCGGCACTTACACCAGCGGCAAGAGCGAGGGCATCTACGTGTTTCGCTTCGATACGAAGACCGGCGCAGCGACCCAGGTGTCGGTCGCGCAGACGGTCAATCCGTCGTTTCTGGTCGTGAGCCGCGACCGCCGCTTCGTCTACTCGGTCAACGAACTGCCAGGCGACAACGGCCCGGCCACGCAGCGCGGCAACATCAGCGCGTTCGGCTTCGATGCCGCGCGCGGCCAGCTGACGTTTCTGAACAAGGTATCGTCCGAAGGCAATGATCCGTGTTATCTGAGCATCTCACCGGACGGCAAGTATCTGCTGACCGCGAACTATTCGGTCGCGCCCGACCCGGGCGGCAGCTTCGCGGTGTTTCCGCTGCAGGCGAACGGCCAGGTGGGCGCCTCGGTGCAGACCGTGCATCACGAGGGCGGCGGCCCGGTGAAAGGGCGGCAGGACAACTCGCACGTGCATTCGACCGTGTTCTCGCCTGACGGCCACTATCTGTTCGCGCAGGATCTCGGCGCCGACAAGCTGTACTCATACCGTTACGCGCCGCAGAGCAGCGCCGGCGCGGGCCCATTCGTCGTGACGGACTGGGGCTACGCGCAGCAGAAGGCCGGCACGGGTCCACGCCACCTGATTTTCAGCGCCGACGGCAGGCACGCGTATCTGACGAGCGAACTCGCGGCGACCGTCAGCACGTTCGACTACCACGACGGCAGACTTAAGCTCGTGCAGACGTTGCCATTGAGCGAGCCCGGCTTCAAGGGGCAGGTGGCCGCGGCGGCGATCCATCTGTCGCCGGACGGACGCTTCGTGTATGCGTCCAATCGAGGCGACGCGAACGAGATCGTGATCTTCTCGGTCGATCCCGCCAATGGGCATCTGAAGCAGATCGGCCGGCAGTCGAGCCTCGGCAAATCGCCGCGTGAGTTCACCATCGATCCGACCGGCAACTGGCTGATCGTCGGCAATCAGTTGAGCGACACCGTCTACGTGTTCAAGCGCGATCAGCAGACGGGGCTGCTCGAGCCGAATCCGAAGCAGCATTTCGAGCTCGGTTCGCCGGTCGATTTCAAGCTGGTGTCGCCGTCATGATGCACGGTGCGCGCGGATAAATAAAAACGGACAGCTCACATCGTGAGGCTGTCCGTTTTTTCACCGTGTCATTGCCGACCCGGCCTGGCGATTCACCGGCCGCTCATTCCGCCGGTCCCGGCGCCAGCACTTCGCGGCTGCCGTTGATGCTCATCGCCGACACGAGCCCGGCCGTCTCCATCTGCTCGACGAGCCGCGCCGCACGGTTATAGCCGATGCGCAATTGCCGCTGCACCGACGAGATCGACGCACGCCGCGTGCGCACGACGAACGCCACCGCTTCGTCGTACAGCGGATCGGCTTCCGCATCCGGCGCTTCGCCGAACAGGTCCTGGGCCGCGCCGCCATCGGTGGCCGGGCCGTCGAGAATGCCTTCCTCGTATTGCGGCTCGCCGAACTGCTTCAGATACTCGACGATCGCATGCACTTCCTCGTCGGCGACGAACGCACCGTGCACGCGCTGCGGGTAGCCCGTGCCCGGTGGCAGGAACAGCATGTCGCCCTGGCCGAGCAGCGATTCGGCGCCCATCTGGTCGAGAATCGTGCGCGAGTCGATTTTCGACGACACCTGGAACGCGACGCGCGTCGGAATGTTCGCCTTGATGAGGCCGGTGATCACGTCGACGGACGGCCGCTGCGTCGCGAGGATCAGGTGGATGCCGGCCGCGCGCGCCTTCTGCGCGAGCCGCGCGATCAGTTCCTCGATCTTCTTGCCGGCGACCATCATCAGGTCGGCGAGCTCGTCGATGACGACGACGATCAGCGGCAGCGGCGCGAGCGGCTCGGGCGCATCGGGCGTCAGCGAGAACGGGTTGCCGAGCTTCTTGCCCTTCGCCTCGGTGTCGCGGATCTTCTGGTTGAAGCCGGCGAGATTGCGCACGCCGACCGCCGACATCAGCCGGTAGCGTTTCTCCATTTCGCCGACGCACCAGTTCAGCGCGTTGGCCGCGAGCTTCATGTCGGTGACGACCGGCGCGAGCAGATGCGGAATGCCTTCGTAGACCGAAAGCTCGAGCATCTTCGGGTCGATCATGATCAGGCGCACTTCCTCGGGCGTCGCTTTGAACAGCAGCGAGCAGATCATCGCGTTGATAGCGACGGACTTGCCCGAACCGGTCGTGCCGGCCACCAGCATGTGCGGCGCCTTCGCCAGATCGGCGACGACCGGATGGCCGGTGATGTCCTTGCCCATTGCGAGCGTCAGTTGCGAGTGCGAATTCTGGTAGACGCTGGCTTCGAGAATTTCCGACAGGCGGATCGTTTGACGCTTCGCGTTCGGCAGTTCGAGGCCCATGCAGGTCTTGCCCGGAATCGTCTCGACCACGCGGATCGACGTGAGACCGAGACCGCGCGACAGGTCCTTCATCAGACCGACGATCTGGCTGCCGCGCACACCGAGCGCCGGTTCGACTTCGAAGCGCGTGATGACCGGACCCGCCGATGCGCCCACCACCGTCACCGGCACCTTGAATTCCTGCAGGCGCTGCTCGATCAACTGGCCGGTTTCGCGGAGCTTTTCGTCCGGGATCGGTTCGATGTCGGCGTCGGCGGGGGCGAGCAGATCGAGCGTCGGCAGTTCGACCATCGATGCGGCCGGCGCGTGGAACTCGAAGCCGTTGACCGGCGCGTGGCCGCGCAGCGGCGCGCGGGCGGCGGGCTCGCTGGCGGGTTGGGCCTGCGGTTGCGGTGTGGGCGCGGGAGCAGGCGACAGAGTGGGTGACGGTTCGGCTGCCGGTGTGTTCGTGGCAGGCGTCGCGGTTGCGCCGATCGAAGGCTCGAGGCTGGTCGCCGGCGCGGCGAGGCCCGGGAAACGGACCACGTTCGAGACGACGGCTGGTGCGGTCGCCGGCGTAGCGGGGTTCGGCGCACTCGTCGAGGTCGACGACGGCGAGTCGTTCGTCGGCTCGTTGGCGGGCTCAGTCGCAGCCGGCAGGGCACGGGCGTGCGACGTCGGGTGCGTTGGCGGCGTTGCGGGCTCACCTGGCTGCGCGCTTTCGCTCGCGAACTCTGATACGGGCGCGCCGGACCACGGCGGCACGCTTGCGCTCGATGGTGCTGCCTCCGTTTGCGACGGGTCCGCCGGCGCAACCGCGCGTTGAGCCGCGGCCGGGCCGAGCTTGCTCTCCCAAGGCACGAGCGTTTCGTCGATGACGATTTCGGCGACAGGCGCCGGCGCTGGCAGCGGCGTGGAGGAGGCGGCGGAAGCAGGTTCGACGGTTCGCGCGGATTCTTCCCATTCCGATGCCAGGACGCTAGTGCTTGTCCCCGTGTGCGACGAATCGTCTTCGATCGCCGGGTCGTCCTCGTGCTTGGCGTCGTCCTGCAAGCTGGCTGCAAAGCGCTGGAACGGCGTCGCCATCGCAGGCTCGTGTTGCGGCGCGCTTGCAGCAGGTTCCGCGACGGCCGGCTCAGCCGCAGTGGATGCCGACGGCTCGACAGCCGCGGGGGGGCCGGTGACAGGTTCCGTAGACACGGGATCATGCGGCGTCTCTGCGACAGAGAGTGGCTCCACAATCGCGGCTTCGACAACCGCAGCCGCCACGTCGGCCACCGGCTCGATCGCGGTCGTCGTCTGTGGCGCAGCCGTGAGCGGCGGATGAATGACCGGCGGTTCGGTCGGCCATTGTGCAACCGCTTCGTCGCCGCCCTCGACTGACGTGTCGGACTCGGTAACAGCATGCTCAGCCGGCAACTCGACCGGTGCGGCTTCTTGCTGCGACTGCGTTGGCGACACCGTCTCGCCGTTTTCGACAGGCAGCACGTCCCGCTGCGCCGGCGGCATATCGAACGTTGTCGACGTACGTTCCACATCGCCAATCTTCGCGCTATCGGCGCCACGGCTGCGCGCGAGGCTTACGCCGGCCATGTCGGTCCAGCGCGCGGCGTTTTCCGCGATGCTGCGCAGCGTTTCCTCGACGCTCGCCGGCGGCTCGACCGTCGACGCGTTCGCCATCGTCCGCGTGAAGTCTGGTGTAGCCCGGCGCGCTGTTGACGGCAATGTGACGCCGTTGGCGCGCTGAGCGGCCGGGAACGGTTGACGCGCGGTCGCGCCGCGATTGAGCTGCGCGCTGCCATCGGTCGGACGCGGCAGCGACGACGCACGGCCGCCGCGGCCCGCGGCATTGATCGATCCCGCCGTCATGCCGACCCCAGCACCCGACGCGGCGGACCGGCCCGCCATTGCCTGTGCCGCTCGCGCCGACACGCCGGACGCATTGGCGGCCGTCGCGGCCAATGCGGCGCTGGAGCCGAACGGCGCGGCCACGCGCTGTTCGCCAACCGAGCGCCGGCCGGCCTGCGCAGCGCCATCACGCACCGGCATGCCCGCTGCGGCCGACGCACCTGGCGATCCCGCCGCCGCCGTTGCCGCACGCGGCTCCGTCGTGCGTAGCCAGCCGGCCGGCGCGATCGGCTCGGTCGGCACGAAGGGTGCGGCGGACCTGTCCGCGCCTTTGTCTACCTGCGGCGCCTGGGTTGCGATCGACGCTGCCGGACGCGGCGACGCGCTCGACCCTGTACGCAACACCGGCTCGACCTGCTTGAGCGGCCCACGCGCCGCGCTAGCGGCCGCATCGGCGCGCCAGCTTGCGCCGGCGCCACGGGCGGCAGCCTCCTTGCTACCCGCGATGCCAGCCGCAGCGGCGGCGCCCGCGCCGCGCCCGCTCGCGGGCGGACGCCACACCGTCGGCCGCGCGTAGCGACCCCTGCTGTTGCGCGGCGCCATCGTGTTGGTTGCGGGCGAAACATGCGACGGCGCGCCGTCGTCGACGGAGCGGTGGCGGCGCGCATCTTCGTCGCGCTTCGCGAGTCCGCGCGACAGCCCGAGGCCGAACGCGCCGTCGGCCCACGCGGCGACCTCGCTCCAGCGGAAGTCGATCAGCCACGGCAGGCTGATCAACAGCAGCGCGAGCGCCGCGAGCGGCGTGCCGATATGGCCGAGTAAATGCCCAAGCCCCGCGGCGAGCGCATGACCGAACCCATTGACGCCGGCGAGGCCGATCAGCGAGCCCTCGAGCGTGCAGCTCGCGATCAGCACGCAGACGAAGCCGAGCCACAGCCGGATCGTGCCGGGGCCGCGCAGACCCGCGCCGCCCGGCAGCACCGACTTCACGAGGCGCCACAAAAGAGGAATGAACCAGACGGCCGACCCGCCGAACCAGCCGAAAACTACCGTGTGCATACCAGACATCTACGAATGACGGAGCGCGCGAGAAGCGCGATCCGTCGAGTTTAAACGGCGCAGCGCGCGGCTTCGAAGGCCGGCGCGAGTCCCGAACGCGGCGCAAACTCGCATCACTTGTCGCTGCGATCGAACATCAGCGTGTCGCCGTTCTCGAGGATCAGCTGCATCTGCTGCGGCGCTCGCATCTGCACGCCGGTGCGAGCGATGCGCTCGAGCGCTTCGAGGAACGGCTTTTCGATGTCACCGCCCGGCGACACGCACGCCTTGCGCGTGCCGGCGAGGGTGCCGAAGCTCAGCTTGCCGTCCTTCAGCATGTACGAACCCATGAAGCGGTTGCAGCCCGAAAAGCCGCTCGCATGGCGTCGGCCGCCTTCGGTCGACAACGTGAGCGTGAGCGGGCCCTGATCGTTCGACGGCACCGCGCGCGCCGTGCCGTCGGCGTTCTTCCACGAGCTCAGCACCCAGCTGGTGTCGTCGAGCAGTTGCACGGCGGCGGGATTGAACGGATCGGGCGGCGGCGCCGACGCATCCGGATGCTTCGGGATCGCGCAGGCACCGAGCAGCGCGGCGATGCTCAACGCGGCGACGGCCGTGCGCAGGCACGGAGTGATGCGCGCAAGACGTCGCGGGCGGGAGCGGATGAGCATGGCGTCGTTCCTGTTCAAACTGGCGAAGGCGTAAGGGTAACGTACTAAGCTTGTCGTGCGCGAGCGATGCTAGCGGTGACGCGCTCGCGGCTGCGAACGTCGACGCGGCGATACGCTTGCGCCCGACCGCGACGGCCTCATAAGCGCATCCTGAGAGCACCCTGAGCGCCGCGCGGCAAGGGGTCCGCATGTTAACATCGCGGTCTATCCAATCCCACCCTCATCCCGACTTTTATCTGGAGTTCCCATGCAGATCGGCCAACGGATCGGCACCCCCCTTTCTGAATCCGCGACGCGCGTGATGCTGCTCGGCGCCGGCGAGCTCGGCAAGGAAGTGATCATCGCGCTGCAACGGCTGGGCGTCGAAGTGATCGCCGTCGACCGTTACCCGAACGCGCCGGGCCATCAGGTCGCGCATCGCGCGCACGTGATCGACATGACCGACCGCGCCGCGCTGCGCGCGCTGGTCGAGCAGGAGCGCCCGCATCTGATCGTCCCCGAAATCGAGGCGATTGCCACCGACGAACTCGCCGCGATCGAAACCGAGGCGCTCGCCGAAGTGATTCCGACCGCGCGCGCCACCCAGCTGACGATGAACCGCGAAGGCATCCGCCGCCTCGCTGCGGAAGAGCTCCGCCTCGCGACCTCGCCGTACGCGTTCGCCGATTCGCTCGACGAGCTGCGCGCGGGCATCGCGAAGGTCGGCTATCCGTGCGTCGTGAAGCCGGTGATGTCGTCCTCGGGCAAGGGGCAGTCGGTGCTGCGCAGCGAAGCCGACGTCGAACCTGCCTGGCAGTACGCGATGGCGGGCGGCCGCGTGAATTTCGGGCGCGTGATCGTCGAGGGTTTCATCGACTTCGAATATGAAATCACGCAGCTCACCGTGCGCGCGATCGACCCGGCGAGCGGCGCGGTCAGCACGTATTTCTGCGACCCGATCGGCCACGTGCAGGTCGCGGGCGACTATGTCGAATCGTGGCAGCCACAGCCGATGAGCCCGCTCGCACTCGAGCGTTCGCGCGAGATCGCGCACAAGGTGACGGCGGCGCTCGGCGGCCGCGGCCTCTTCGGCGTGGAACTTTTCGTGCGCGGCGACGACGTATGGTTTTCGGAAGTCAGCCCGCGTCCGCACGACACGGGGCTCGTCACGCTGTGCTCGCAGCGCTTCTCGGAGTTCGAACTGCATGCGCGCGCGATCCTCGGCCTGCCGGTCGACACGTCGCTGCGTGCGCCGGGTGCGTCGGCGGTGATCTACGGTGGCCGCGACGAGACCGGCATCGCGTTCGAAGGCGTCGCGGCGGCACTCGCGGTGCCCAACTCGGACCTGCGCCTGTTCGGCAAGCCGGAGAGCTTCGTCAAACGCCGCATGGGCGTCGCGCTCGCGACCGGCGAGAATATCGACGAAGCGCGCTCGCGTGCGAAGCAGGCCGCGGCGGCGGTCCGGCCGGTATCGGCGAAGTAACGGGCAGACGGCGACGCGCGGCGTACGCCGGATTCGTTGCTGACTTATCGCAGCAAAGAGATCGGAGTAGAGGATCGTATGGCGCTTGAATCGCGTAGCAATCCTTGGCGCGGCGCGCTTCGACGGGTCGGCGCACTCGGCGTGGGGTTCGCGCTGTGTGCCGGTATCAGCGGCTGCGGGCTCGCCGCGGCGCCTTGCCGGGTCGCTTCGGCGGGACTGAAGATCGTGCCGGTGGTCGGGCACGTCGCCGCCGCGCCGACCGATGCGTGCGCCGACGTGATCGATCCTTGAAACGTCGTTAGCTGTCCGTGAATTGCCCATGAGCTGCCCGTAATCCGTCTGTGACCCGCGCGGCGGCGGCCGGTATGCCTTCCCTGCCTGACCCCCGCAACAATCGAGGTGTTCGATGAAGACATGGCGTGTTGCATTTCTCACGGTGGCAGCATCGATGGTGGCCTGGCTGGCGGCATCTTCCGGCGGCGCATCGGCCGCGCCGTTGCAGTTCAAGAACATCGAAGGCAAAAACCACCAGACGCGCAAATACACGTGCGCGACCGGCAAGATCCTGCAGGTCACTTACTGGAACGCGCAGAACGGCCAGAGCTTCGCCGTGCTGCCGGTGAAAGGCACGTCGATGCTGTTCGTCAACACTGTCTCGGCGTCCGGCGTGAAGTACCAGGCCGGCAGCTATACGTGGTGGACCAAGGGTCCGCGCGCCAATCTATATGACCTGACGAGCGGCGAGAACGCGCCGCCGGTTCTCTCCGACTGCGTAACGGTGATTCGCTGATTCATTGAACGGCGCACACATGCGCCTCATGCGGCGGCTTCATCATCTGCCGCCGCCTGCTTCTTCTTGCGCCCGGCTTGCTGCCCCTCGCGCACATCGTTTCCATTCGAGTAGTAAGCTGTCCAGCATGGCGTTCGCCATGCCGTTTGCCATGCCGCGCGCGCGATACGGTGTTTCGCGCGCAGCCGTCGTTGTCGTCTTCGATTGTCCGTCCCCCGAGTCATCAAGCGAGACCCTCAATGAAAGCATCGGACCTGTTCGTCAAATCGCTGGAAGCCGAAGGTGTCGAGTATGTGTTCGGCATCCCCGGTGAAGAAAATCTCGATCTGCTCGAGTCGCTGCGCCGCTCGAAAATCCGTCTGATCCTCACGCGCCACGAGCAGGCGGCCGGCTTCATGGCCGCCACCTACGGCCGGCTCACCGGCCGCACGGGAGTATGTCTGGCGACGCTCGGCCCCGGCGCGACCAACTTCGTGACCGCGGCCGCCTACGCGCAGTTGGGCGGCATGCCGATGCTGATGGTCACGGGCCAGAAGCCGATCAAGTCGAGCAAGCAGGGGCACTTCCAGATCGTCGACGTGGTGCGGATGATGGAGCCGCTCACCAAGTACACGCGGCAGATCGTGTCGATCGGCAATATTCCGGCGGCGGTGCGCGAGGCCGTGCGCCGCGCCGAGGAGGAGCGCCCGGGCGCCACGCACCTCGAATTGCCCGAGGACGTTGCGCACGAAGAGGGCGACGGCAAGCCGATTCCGAAGAGCTACAGCCGCCGTCCGGTCGCCGAAGAGAAAGGGGTCGCGCGCGCGGTCGAGGCGATCACCGCCGCGAAGCATCCGCTCTTGATGATCGGCGCGGGCGGCAACCGCAAGACCACGACGAAGATGCTGCGCGAATTCGTCGACCAGATCGGCATTCCGTTTTTCACGACGCAGATGGGCAAGGGTGTGATCGACGAATCGCATCCGATGTGGCTCGGCAACGCGACGCTCTCGGACGGCGACTTCGTGCATCGCGCGATCGAGCACGCGGACTGCATCATCAACGTCGGTCACGACGTGATCGAAAAGCCGCCGTTTTTCATGCGCAGCGGCGAGGCGGGCGAAAAGACGGTGATCCACGTGAACTTCCTCGGCGCCGAAGTCGATCCGGTGTACTTCCCGCAGATCGAAGTGGTCGGCGATATCGCGAATGCGGTGTGGCAGCTGAAGGAGAGCCTGAAGACGCGTCAGGAGCATTGGGACTTCACGCGCTTCAAGGAGATCAAGGAGCACTTCGAGGCGCATCTGGTCAAGGGGCAGCACGACGACCGCTTTCCGATGTACCCGGTGCGGATCGTCAACGACGTCTACGAGGCCACGCCGGTCGACGGCATCGTGTGTCTGGACAACGGCATGTACAAGATCTGGTTCGCGCGCTACTACCGCGCGCACGAACCGAATTCGCTGCTGCTCGACAACGCATTGGCGTCGATGGGTGCGGGGCTGCCGTCGGCGATCGCGAGCAAGATCGTGCATCCGGAGCGCAAGGTGATCGCCGTGTGCGGCGACGGCGGCTTCATGATGAACTCGCAGGAGCTCGAAACGGCGGTGCGCATGAAGCTCGATCTGGTGATCCTGATCCTGCGCGACGACGCGTTCGGCATGATCCGCTGGAAGCAGGAAAACATGAACTTCCCGGACTACGGCATGACGCTTGCGAACCCGGATTTCGTCGCCTATGCGCAGAGCTATGGCGCGCAGGGGCATCGGGTCGAGGCCGCCGAACAGTTCGCGCCGCTGTTGCGCGAGTGCTTCGTGACGCCCGGCGTGCACGTGATCGACGTGCCGATCGACTATTCGGACAACGAGCGCGTCCTCAACCGCGAGATCAAGCGGTTGTCCGCGCGGCTTTGAGTCTCTGTGCATCGACGCTGTGAATCGCTTCAAGGAGAGCGCGACATGTTGCAGAAAACCTATCCTTACTACCTCGCGAACGAGCCGGTCGCCGCCAACACCGATCTCGAAGTCACCGACAAATTCAGCGGCGAAGTCGCCACCCGCGTCGCGATGGCCGACGCGGCCGCGATCGACAAGGCGATCGGCCTTGCGGTCGATGCGATGCCCGCGATGCGCGCCTATCCACCGTTCAAGCGCCAGGCGGTGCTCGAACACTGCGTGAAGCGCTTTCGCGAGCGCTACGACGAACTGGCGCTCGCGCTGTGCATCGAGGCGGGCAAGCCGATCAACGATTCGAAGGGCGAAGTCACGCGCCTGATCGACACGTTCAAGGTCGCTGCGGAAGAGAGCGTGCGGATCGACGGCGAGATCATCAACCTGCAGATTTCGCCGCGCGCGAACGGTTACCACGCCTACGTGAAGCGCGTGCCGATCGGGCCGTGCTCGTTCATCTCGCCGTTCAATTTTCCGTTGAACCTGACCGCGCACAAGGTCGCGCCGGCGATCGCGGCGGGCGTGCCGTTCGTGCTGAAGCCGGCGAGCCGCACGCCGGTCGGTGCGCTGATCATGGGCGAAATTCTCGCTGAAACCGATCTGCCGAAGGGCGCGTTCTCGATTTTGCCCGCGCACCGCGACGGCGCCGACCTGTTCACGACCGACGAGCGCTTCAAGTTGCTGTCGTTCACCGGGTCGCCGGCGGTCGGCTGGGAGCTGAAGCGCAAAGCCGGCAAGAAGAAGGTGATTCTCGAGCTGGGCGGCAACGCCGCGGCGATCGTCGACGGCGATCAGGGCGGCAAGCTCGACTACGTGGTCGAGCGGCTCGCGTTCGGCGCGTTCTATCAGTCGGGGCAGAGCTGCATCGGCGTGCAGCGGATTCTCGCGCATGCGAGCGTCTACGACGCGCTGCGCGAGAAGCTGATCGCGAAGACGAAGTCGCTGGTGATGGGCGATCCGAAGCACGAGAAGACCTTCGTCGGGCCGATGATCTCGGAATCGGAGGCGAAGCGGCTCGCCGGCTGGATGGAGGGGGCCGTGCAGGCGGGCGCGCAAATCGTCGCGGGCGGCAAGGTCGACGGCGCGATGTTCGAGGCGACGCTGCTCGAAGGCGTGAAGCGCGACACCGATCTCTATCGCAAGGAGGCGTTCGGGCCGGTTGCGATCCTCGAGCGCTTCAACGATTTCGAAGCGGCGCTCGCCCAGGTCAACGACAGCGACTTCGGCCTGCAGGCCGGCGTGTTCACCGATTCGCTCGCGCATGCGCATCGCGCGTGGGATGCGCTCGAAGTGGGCGGCGTCGTGATCAACGACGTGCCGTCGTTTCGCGTCGACAACATGCCGTATGGCGGCGTCAAGGATTCGGGGCTGGGGCGCGAGGGCGTGCGCTACGCGATCGAGGATATGACCGAGCTGCGGCTGATGGTGATGCGCGAGACGTGGTGAGTGGGCGCTCTGACGCGGGCAGGGCGCGCGCGGGACGGCTGACGAACTGACGAACGCCGCGCGCCGCCCGCCCAGGCGCCCGGCTGTCATGCCACTGTCGTCTGTGCGCACTACGCTGCGACCGAAGCAACGGCCGCGAGCGGCCGGCCAGCCGGCCGTCGTGAGCGTTTTTGCTGAAGTGCTACAATACTGGGCTTTCGGCGGGTGTTTCCGCCAACCGGAGCCGGCCGCATTAACCGAACTCACACGGGTCTCGCGCGGAACGACGTGGCTCCGCCTTCATCCTGATGCCCTCCGCGGCCCCGACCGCTGCCGCGCGCATCCGCGCCACGCGCCTTTTTAGCGAAAGCCACCATGTCCGACACAGCCGTCACGCCCAGCACCGAGACTTTTGATCAATTCGGCCTCGCGCCCGACATCCTGAAGGCCATCAAGGAATCGGGCTACACATCGCCCACGCCGATCCAGGCGAAGGCGATCCCGGTCGTGCTGGCGGGCCGTGACGTGATGGGCGCCGCGCAGACCGGTACCGGCAAGACCGCGAGCTTCTCGCTGCCGATCATCCAGCGTCTGCTGCCGCAAGCCAATACGAGCGCATCGCCGGCACGCCATCCGGTGCGTGCGCTGATCCTCACGCCGACCCGCGAGCTCGCCGACCAGGTCGCCGCGAACGTGCAGGCCTACGCGAAGCACACGGCGCTGCGCAGCGCGGTCGTATTCGGCGGCGTCGATATGAATCCGCAGTCCGACCAACTGCGCCGCGGCGTCGAAATCCTGATCGCGACGCCGGGCCGTCTGCTCGATCACGTGCAGCAGAAAACCGCGAACCTGGGTCAGGTGCAGATGCTCGTGCTCGACGAAGCCGACCGCATGCTCGACATGGGCTTCCTGCCCGACCTGCAGCGCATCCTGAATCTGCTGCCGAAAGAGCGCCAAACGCTGCTGTTCTCCGCGACGTTCTCGGGCGAAATCAAGAAGCTCGCCGCGACCTACCTGCGCAACCCGCAGACCATCGAAGTCGCGCGCAGCAACTCGACCGCGACCAATGTCACGCAGGTCGTCTACGAAGTCGCCGAGGGCGACAAGACCGGCGCGGTCGTGCAACTGATCCGCGAGCGCGGCCTGAAGCAGGTGATCGTGTTCTGCAACAGCAAGATCGGCGCGAGCCGGCTCGCGCGCAGCCTCGAACGCGACGGCGTGGTCGCGACCGCGATTCACGGCGACCGCTCGCAAAGCGAGCGCATGCAGGCGCTCGACGCGTTCAAGCGCGGCGAAGTCGAGGCGCTGGTCGCGACCGATGTCGCCGCGCGCGGTCTCGATATTGCCGAACTGCCGGCGGTGATCAACTTCGACCTGCCGTTCAACGCCGAAGACTACGTGCACCGGATCGGCCGTACGGGCCGCGCGGGCGCATCGGGCGACGCGCTGTCGCTGTGCAGCCCGAACGAGCGCAAGCAACTGGCCGACATCGAGAAGCTGATCAAGCGTCCGCTCGACTTGCAGCGCCTGACCGTCGAGGCGCCGGTGCGCCATCATCACGATGATCGTTCGCTGCGCCGCGAGCGCAGCGAATCGCGCGACGAGCGCAGTCGCCGTCGCAGCGGCGGGGCGTCGGGTTCGTATGACCGTCCGCATCATCATCGCGCGCAGCCGATCGACGATTTCTTCCTGAAGCCGTACGAGCCGTCGCCGGCATCGGTGCGCAAGGTCGAGGAGACGGCTGCGCCGCAAAAGACGGCGCCGAAGCGGCAACTGGCTGCGTTGCTCGGTGGCTTCGGCATGCCGAGGAAGACGCCTTCGTCTTCGTAAGGCGGGCTGTTGGGTTCGGAGCTCGGGGTGCAACGCCTCGAGCTGAAAAGCGGTGGGGCCGTGCGGTTCGATGTCTCGGAAAGCGCAGCAGGCTCCGCGCATGCGCATCATCTCGATACGCGAATGTTCATCCGTTTTGCCCAGGCCGCAGTTGCGGCGCTATAGAACTGCTCCAGCGTTGCAGGCACCCCGCTTCCCAGTTCCAGTCCCAGATGCCGTGCCGCCGCGACTAACGCTTCGAGCGGCTTGTCGCTATCGAGCGCGGTCGCGCCGGTCTGTTTGCTCAGCTTCTCGCCGTGCTCGTTGGTGACGACCGGCACATGCAGATATTCGGGCGTCGCCACACCCAGGCAACGCTGCAGATAAATCTGCCGCGCCGTCGAATCCATCAGATCCGCGCCGCGCACGATGTGCGTGATGCCCGCGTCCGCATCGTCCACCACGACCGCCAACTGATACGCCCATTGATCGTCCGCCCGGCGCAGCACGAAATCGCCGACCTCGGTCGCGAGGTTTTGCGTCTGCGGACCCTGCCAGCGGTCGTTGAACGTGATCACGGCGGGCTCGCCGTCGGGCACGCGCAGGCGCCACGCGCGCGCCGTCTTGCCATGCAGACCCGTGCGGCAGGTGCCGGGGTAGGCGAGCGTCGTGTTGCGCGCGTGCGCGTGCAATAGCGAATCGGCGATTTCCTTGCGCGTGCAGCCGCACGGATAGACGACACCGGTCGATTTCAACTGCTCCAACGCCTGCTGATAGCGCGCCATGCGCTGACTTTGCCAGACTGGCGTTTCGTCAGCACGCATGCCGAAGCGTTCGAGAGTCGCGAGGATGTCCTCGGCGGCACCGGGCACCGTGCGCGGTCCGTCGATATCTTCGACGCGCACGAGCCACGCGCCGCGCTGCGCGCGCGCGTCGAGCCAACTCGCGAGCGCGCTGACCAGCGAGCCGAAATGCAGCGGGCCGGTTGGCGAGGGTGCGAAGCGTCCGCGATAGGTCATTGTGTGGGCACGACAGGTGAGGCGCCCGCGGCGCGGGGCACCCCGGCTGTCGTTACGCGGCGCACGCGGCCTTGCTGTCCGGATGGCACGCCGGGCAGGTCTTGCCCGCGACGTACATCGGCGATTGCTGTTGCTCGGGGGTGACCACCGCGCGGCAGCCGAAGCATTGCGCGGTCGCGGTCGGTTCGAGTTGCGGATTCAGCGCGGTGCGATAGTCGAACACGAAGCAGTCGCCGTGATAGTGCGCGCCGCCCACTTCCTCGAAGTATTTGAGGATGCCGCCTTCTAGCTGGTACACGTTCTCGATGCCGACGTCCTTCATATGGATCGCGGCCTTCTCGCAGCGGATGCCGCCCGTGCAGAACGACACGACCGTCTTGCCTTCGAGGTCGGCGCGGTTGTTCTCGATCACCTCGGGAAATTCGCTGAACTTCGTGATCCGATAGTCGAGCGCGTTGTCGAACGTGCCGACGTCGACTTCGAACGCGTTGCGCGTGTCGAGCATCACGACCGGACGGCCTTCGTCATCGTGACCGCGGTCGAGCCAGGTCTTCAGCGTGGGCGCGTCGACGAACGGTGCGCGGCCCAGCTCGGGGCGGATCGCCGGCTTTTTCATCGTGATGATTTCGCGCTTGAGCTTGACCAGCATGCGCGTGAACGGCTGCTTGTCCGACAGGCTTTCCTTGAACTGCAGATTCGCGAACTTGCCTTCGAACAGCGCGTCGTGGCGGATGTAGTCGATGAAAGCGTCGGTGTTCTCGCGGGTGCCGGCGATGAACAGGTTGATGCCTTCCGGCGCGAGCAGGATGGTGCCGCGCAGGCCGAGCGCATTGCAGCGTTCGGTGACGAACGGGCGCCAGGCGGCGGTGTCTTCGATGGTCGCGAATTGATACGCGGCGAGATTGACGATACTCATGTGTGTTCTGCGGTAAAGATGGCCGGCGTGGCGAGGGGCGGCGGGTCGTGCCGCCGCTGCGCGCCCCGTACAAGACCCGGGGTTTTGCGCGCGGTTTTGCGCGCGTTTGCCGCGCATCTGCCAGTTAAATGGCCAGGCCGAAACAGGCGAAACCTCTATTATCCCTCAACCCGCGATTTTCCCCGACCTGGCCGAATGGCTAACGGGTTGCGCTAGCGCAAACAAGGCTCTCGCCGACCTCGTCCTGGCCGGATGGCCAACGCGCCGTTTAGACCTGAAATCTGCGGAAGGGTGGGGTTACAATGTCGCCCATGTCAGATCCCCGCTTCGTCCATCTCCGCGTTCACTCCGAATTCTCGATTGCCGACGGCATCGTGCGTCTCGACGACATCGTCGCGGCGGCGGCCAAAGACGGTCAGGGCGCGCTCGCGCTCACCGACCTCGGCAACGCGTTCGGCCTCGTCCGTTTCTACAAGGAAGCGCGTGGCAAAGGGGTCAAACCCATTGCCGGCTGCGACGTCTGGATCACCAATCCGGACGACCGCGACAAGCCTTCCCGTCTGCTGCTGCTGGTCAAGGACCGCCGCGGCTACCTGAACCTCTGCGAATTGCTCAGCAAGGCCTCGCTGACGAACCAGTATCGCGGCCGCGCGGAAATCGAAGCCGGCTGGCTCGAAACCGGTTTGGGCGAAGGGCTGCTCGCGCTGTCGGGCGCGCAGCAGGGCGACATCGGTCTTGCGTTGGCAGCGGGCAATGAAGAGGCGGCGAAGCGCAATGCACGGCATTGGGCGAAGGTGTTTCCGGGCGGCTTTTATATCGAGTTGCAGCGCTATGGTCAGCCTGGCGGCGAGCAGTACGTGCAGCAGGCGGTTGCGCTCGCGGCATCGCTGAAACTGCCGGTCGTCGCGACGCACCCGATGCAGTTCATGACGCCGGACGACTTCACCGCGCACGAAGCGCGCGTGTGTATTTCCGAAGGCGATATTCTGGCGAATCCGCGTCGCCAGAAGCGCTTCACGTCCGAGCAGTATTTCCGCACGCAACAGGAAATGGCCACGCTGTTCGCCGACATTCCGTCGGCGCTCGCGAACACGGTACAGATCGCCAAGCGCTGCAATCTGACGCTCGAACTCGGCAAGCCGAAGCTGCCGCTCTTTCCGACGCCCGACGGCATGTCGCTCGACGACTACCTGGTGCAGCTGTCGAAAGAAGGCCTCGAAAAGCGGCTCGAACAGCTGTATCCAGACGAGGCCGAGCGCGACGCGCAACGCCCGACCTACCACCAGCGCCTCGAATTCGAGTGCGGCACGATCATCAAGATGGGCTTTCCGGGCTACTTCCTGATCGTTGCGGACTTCATCAACTGGGCAAAGAACAACGGCGTGCCGGTTGGCCCTGGCCGCGGTTCGGGCGCCGGTTCGCTGGTCGCCTATGCGCTCGGCGTGACCGATCTCGATCCGCTGCGCTACAACCTGCTGTTCGAGCGTTTCCTGAATCCGGAGCGGGTGTCGATGCCCGACTTCGACATCGACTTCTGCCAGCACGGCCGCGATCGCGTGATCCAGTACGTGAAGGAGAAGTACGGCGCGAACGCGGTGTCGCAGATCGCGACGTTCGGCACGATGGCGGCGAAGGCGGCGGTGCGCGACATCGGCCGCGTGCTCGATCTCGGCTACATGTTCACGGACGGCGTCGCGAAGCTGATCCCGTTCAAGCCGGGCAAGCACGTGACGATCGCCGACGCGATGAAGGAAGAGCCGCTGTTGCAGGAGCGCTTCGACAACGAAGACGAAGTGCATCAGCTGCTCGAACTCGCGCAGCGCGTCGAAGGCTTGACGCGTAACGTCGGTATGCATGCGGGCGGCGTGCTGATCGCGCCCGGCAAACTGACCGATTTCTGCCCGCTCTATACGCAGGGCGACGACAGCGGCGTCGTCAGCCAGTACGACAAGGACGACGTCGAAGCGGTCGGCCTCGTGAAGTTCGACTTTCTGGGCCTGACCACGCTGACCATTCTCGATTGGGCCGAGCGCTATATCCGCCGCCTCGATCCGTCGAAGCAGGACTGGTCGCTAGGCCAGGTGCCGCTCGACGACCCCGCGTCGTTCTCGATCCTGAAGAAAGCGAATACGGTCGCCGTGTTCCAGCTGGAAAGCCGCGGCATGCAGGGCATGCTGAAGGACGCGCAGCCCGACCGCTTCGAGGACATCATCGCGCTCGTCGCGTTGTACCGCCCGGGTCCGATGGACCTGATTCCGAGCTTCTGCGCGCGTAAGCACGGCCGCGAAGTGGTCGAGTACCCGGACCCGCGCGTCGAACCTGTTCTGAAAGAGACCTACGGGATCATGGTCTACCAGGAGCAGGTGATGCAGATGGCGCAGATCATCGGCGGCTACTCGCTGGGCGGCGCCGACCTGCTGCGTCGCGCGATGGGTAAGAAAAAGCCCGAGGAGATGGCCCAGCACCGCGAGATTTTCGCGGAAGGCGCGGCCAGGAACGGCCTCACGCGCGAGAAGTCCGACGAAATCTTCGACCTGATGGAGAAATTCGCGGGCTACGGCTTCAACAAGTCGCACGCGGCTGCCTACGCGCTGCTCGCGTACTACACCGCGTGGCTAAAGGCGCACCATCCGGCCGAATTCATGGCGGCCAACATGTCGCTCGCGATGGACGACACGGACAAGGTCAAGATCCTGTTCGAAGACTGTCTCGCGAACAAGATGGCCGTGTTGCCGCCGGACGTGAACCTGTCCGCCTATCGTTTCGAGCCGGTCGCCGAAGCCGATGGCAAGCGCTCGCGCACGATCCGCTATGGTCTCGGCGCGATCAAGGGCAGCGGCCAGAACGCGATCGAAGAAATCCTGCGCGCGCGCGAGGACGGCCGCTTCATCGACATCTTCGATTTCTGCAATCGCGTCGACCGGCGCATCGTCAATCGACGCACGATCGAGGCGCTGATTCGCGCCGGCGCGTTCGACACATTGCATCCGAACCGCGCGCAGCTGATCGCTTCGGTGTCGCTGGCGATGGAAGCGGCCGAGCAGGCGGCGGCCAATGCGCTGCAGGCGGGTCTGTTCGACATGGGCGACGCGCCGTCGCAAGGCCACGAACTCGTCGACGAACCCGAGTGGCCGGAAAAGCGCAAGCTGCAGGAAGAAAAGGCCGCGCTCGGTTTCTACCTGTCGGGCCATCTGTTCGATGCGTACAAGGACGAAGTGCGCCGCTTCGTGCGTCAGAAGATCGGCGAGCTGAAGGAAGGGCGCGACAAGCTGGTCGCGGGCGTGATCGTGTCGCTGCGCACGCAGATGACCCAGCGCGGCAAGATGCTGATCGCGCTGCTCGACGACGGCACCGGCCAGTGCGAAGTGACGGTCTTCAACGAGGTCTTCGAAGAGCACAAGCAGCTGTTCAAGGAAGACGAACTGCTGATCGTGCAGGGCCAGGCGCGTAACGACGCGTTCACCGGCGGCATCCGCTTCACCGTCGAAACGGTGATGGATCTCGGCCGCGCGCGCTGCCGCTACGCGGACTCGCTGAAGGTGCAGATGAACGGCAACGCGGACGCACAGGCATTGCGCCGGGTGCTCGAAGCGCACACCGCCGGCAAGGACGAGCCGGCCGCGGCAGCCGCGCCGGCGGCCGCCACTCGTGGCAACGGCGGTGGCAACGGCGGCGGGCGTGGCGGCTTCGGCGGCGACGGCGGCCGTCAGCGTCAGGCGGTGCAGATTCCGAATGGGCTTGCGGTGCAGGTGGTGTATCGCAGCGAACACGCGCAAGGCGAAATGCGTCTGGGCGACGCGTGGCGCGTGAAGCCGACCGACGAACTGCTCGCCGCGCTGCGCGGCGAGTTTGCGGGAAGTTCGATCGAGATCGTGTATTGAGCGAGATCGGCGGTGTGGATCGGCCGGTGCCGCGGGTACCGGCTAACCTGAGCCCAGCTTATCGCCCGCCCGTTTTTTCCAGCCGCGCCAGCTTCAGAAACCGGTAATACACCGTCTCAGCATTGAACAGCGCGATCATCAGCCCGGCGCGGCCGTCCAGAAAACCGCGCCGCAGCAGATAAGTCCGTACGAACGCCCATAGCCCGCGCCCGATCGCAAGACGAATGCTGCCTTTCTGCCCGGCCTCGTAGCGCTGCCGCGCGCCGGCCGTCGAATACGCGTCGAGCTTGCGCAGCACGCCCTCGAAGTCCTCGTACGAGTAGTGCATCAGCTTGCCGGTCAGGCGTTGCGCGGGCGTATCGAACACGAGGCGCTCGTGCACGAGATCGTCGGAGAAGCGCGCGGTGCCGCGTTTGAAAAGGCGCGGAATCCAGTCCGGATACCAGCCGCTGTGATGGACCCATTGGCCGCAGAAGCTCGACAGACGGTCCACCGCGTAGACGTCGGCGGTGGGCGCGGCGAGCGCCGCGCGGATCGAGGCAGCAAGTTCCGGCGTGACGATTTCGTCGGCGTCGAGCGACAGGACCCAACTGGTGGTCAGTGCGTCGACCGCACGGTTCTTTTGCGGGCCGAAGCCCGGCCAGTCCGTTTGTTCGATCACGCGTGCGCCGTGCGCGCGGGCGATGTCGGCGGTGCCGTCGGTGCTGCCGCCGTCGATCACGACGATCTGGTCGGCGAAGGCCACGGCTTGCAGGCATTCGGCGAGCCGCGCCGCCGCGTTCCGGGTGATGATGGCAACGCCGAGAGTGGTTTCTTGCATACCTGAGCTGCGTGGAGGACGAAGTGACGGAGCGGGCCCCGCGACCCGGCAATCGAGCAGCGAGTATACACATCCCATCCGGCCCTAGACCACAGCGCCGATCCGCCAAGGTGCTGCGCGCATGCCGTCGCGCGCCGAGCGCCGGCCGTCATCTGCAACCGATTACAATGCTCTTTTTTGATATTCCACGCGGGCGCCCAACCCTGCGCCGCGTGCTCGCCGTTCCGCATTTCCAGAGGATTCCTTGAGCGCGAAGCCAACGTTAAGCAAACCCATGGGTTCAGGCGATGCGTCGTCGCCGGCCGTCGTCCTGCGGCGCCTGTGGCCATTCATCAAGCCGCTACTGTGGGTCGTGCTCGGCGCGATCGTCGCGATGGCGGTGAGCGCCGGCACCGACGCCGCCATTCCCGCACTGCTCAAGCCACTGCTCGACAAGGGCTTCGGCTCGCACGCGGTCGACAAGACCAAGTGGCTCGTGCCGATCGCGGTGATCGGTCTCGCGCTGATTCGCGGCGTGTCGCAGTACGCATCCGGCTATCTGCTCGCGTACGTGTCGAACAAGATCCTGCTGGAACTGCGTCTGAAGATGTTCGACCGCATGATCCACACGAGCGTCGCGTTCTTCCAGCGCGAAACCGCGAGCACGGTGATCAACGCGATCGTCTTCGAGGTCAACCAGATTCTGAACGTGCTGCTGAGCGTGATGGTCACGCTCGTGCGCGACTCGCTGACGGTGATCTTCCTGCTCGGCTATCTGTTCTATCTGAACTGGCGCCTGACGTTGATCGTCGCGGTGCTGCTGCCGGGCATCGGCTGGCTGGTCGGCAAGATCAATCGCCGGCTGCGGCGCCTGAACCGCGAGCATCAGTTGCTCACGAACGAGCTGTCGTACATCGTCGAAGAGACGGTGGGCGGCTACAAGGTCGTCAAGGTGCATAACGGCGAGCAGTACGAGATGGACCGCTTCAACTCGATGAGCCGGCGCCTGCGCGGCTACGCGATGCGCATGACGGTGTCCGGCGGCCTCGCGCAGCCGTTGACGCAGTTCCTCGCGTCGATCGCGCTCGCGGTCGTGATCACGATCGCGGTGGTGCAGTCGTCGTCGGATCAGACGACGGTTGGTGGCTTCGTCGCGTTCGTCACGTCGATGCTGCTGATCATCTCGCCGCTCAAGCATCTGATGGACGTGAACCAGCCGTTGCAGCGCGGCATGACGGCGGCCGAGCTGATCTTCGGTCTGATCGACGAGCCCGCCGAGCCGAAAGGCGGCGGCAAGCCGCTCGCTCGCGCACGCGGCGAGGTCGAGTTCCGCGACGTGTCGTTCACCTACGGCACCAGCTCGACGCACAACCGTCATACGCTCGATCAGGTGTCGTTCAAGGTCGCCCCTGGCGAGATGGTCGCGCTTGCGGGTCCGTCGGGCAGCGGCAAGACCACACTCGTGAACCTGCTGCCGCGCTTCTTCGATCCTACCGGCGGCGCGATTCTGGTCGACGGCGTCGCGCTGCCCGAGTACGACCTGCATGGGCTGCGCAGCCAGATCGCGATGGTGAGCCAGGACGTCGTGCTGTTCAACGACACCATCGCGCACAACGTCGCGTACGGCCAGGAGGTCGATGCGGAGAAGGTGAAGGCGGCGCTGCGCGCGGCGAACCTGTGGGACACCGTGCAGGCGATGCCGCAGGGCATCGAGACGCTCGTCGGCGACAACGGCATGATGCTTTCCGGCGGCCAGCGCCAGCGTCTCGCCATCGCGCGCGCGATCTACAAGGACGCGCCGATCCTGATTCTCGACGAAGCGACGTCGGCGCTCGATTCCGAGTCCGAGCGCCACGTGCAGGCGGCGCTCGAAACGCTGATGAAGGGCCGCACGACGCTCGTGATCGCGCACCGGCTGTCAACCATCGAGCGCGCCGACCGCATCCTCGTGATGGAAGCGGGGCGGATCGTCGAGCGTGGCAGCCATCGCGAGCTGCTCGAGCAGGACGGCTTGTACGCGCATCTGCATCGCATCCAGTTCCAGCAAAGCCCGGTTTGATCCGGCACATTGCGGCACCCAACCGCTGATTCGCCGATCCGGCCCCTTGTCTGGGCCGGTGTTGTGTTTAAGTCTCAATTTATTGCGCTTTTTCGGCGCTAATCGCATGCTGGCGGGCAATCACGGTCCGCCTGGCGGAAATCGACTGCCCATGTTTGACGACGATCCGAGCAAGCCGCTCGTCTCCATCGCGCTCGCGACGTACAACGGCCGCACCTATCTGCCCGAGCTGCTGGCTTCGCTCGAAGCGCAGAGCTGGCCGCATCTCGAAGTCGTGGTATCCGACGACGCCTCCCGCGACGGCACCCGCGAACTGCTCGCGTCCTATACGGGACGCGTGCCGGTGCGGCTCGTCGGCGATGGCACGCGGGCCGGCATCGTCGGCAATTTCGAGCGCGCGCTCGCCGGCTGCCGCGGCGACTACATCGCGCTTGCCGACCAGGACGACGTCTGGGCGCCCGAGAAAGTCGCCGACCTGATGCGGGAGGTGCGGCGCGCGGAAAGCGCGGGCGACGGTGCCGCGACGCCGGCGCTCGCGTTCTGCGACATCGAGCTCGTCGACTCGACGCTGTGCCGCCTGTCGCGCTCGCTGTTCGATATCACCGCGAAGTCGCGCTGCGCGACGCGCTTGCGCGATTTTCTGCTCAGCAACCATGTGCCCGGCTGCGCGATGCTCGTCAATCGCGCGGCGCTCGAACGCGCGCTGCCGTTCCCGCCCGGCATCGTGATGCACGACTGGTGGCTCGCGATGGTGGTCGCGTCGTTCGGCGAGATTCGTCACGTCGCGGCGCCGCATCTGAAGTATCGGCAGCATGACGGCAACGCGGTCGGCGCGAGCGCGACCAACGAGCGCGCGGTGCGTGATGAATGCGGCGCCGACGCGGCACGGCGGCGCGGCGCGAGCCGGCGGCGGCAGATCGAGGCCATCGCGGATCAGGTGCGGGTGTTCGCGCGCCGCTTCGGCGCCGAGCTGCCCGTCGATGCGCGCCATGACATGTATGCGTTTTCGCGTGGTGTCGCGAGCTGGCGCGGCGCGCTCGAGTTCGTGATGATCAGCCACACCGGCGAGACCTTCGTGCGCTCGGTGAAGATGCTGCGGCGCTTGCGCGCGAGTGTGCCGAGCTTCGGCGTCGAGGTGCGACGGCCGAGTCTCACTCGACGCTTGCGGCAGAGGCGGGGCGAGTCGCGCCGACTTTCGTGAGCCGCCTCCCGTCGAGTCGCAAAGCGCTGTCAGACCATACCGTCGTTCTCAGGCCTTGGTGCGCCGCACGACTCGCTTGAGCCAGATGCCCGGTGCATAGACCACGGGGCAACTCGCATACAGAAACATCCGAATCCGCAGCCCGAGCTTCACGCCGGCGCTGCGCGTCACGAGGCCGATGCGTTCGCCGAGGGTGCGCGCTTCGAACATCGCGTGAATGAACTGCTCGCGCGCGAGCTTCGGCGCCATCGCTGCGCGCATGCGTTCGCCGACACCGGCGATCTGAGCGTCGCGTTGCAATTGCGCGAGTTCCGCGAGTCCGTAGCGATTGCTCTGCCGCATCCGCGCGACCAGTTCGTCGACCGACTGGTAGCGGCGCTTGCGCGACAGCCCGCCGCGCCGGTAGCGCACCAGCGGCTCGCGCAGACTGATCGCGCCGCCCGACAGGATCGCACGCAGCACCATGATCTGGTCCTCGGCCGCCGCGCCCGGCAGCATCGGTCCGAAGCGCTCGATCAGGCGTCGCGACCACGTATGCGCGGCGCCGATCAGCCACGGACGCTCGACGAGCCAGTCGTCGAAGCTGTGATAGCGGTCTAGCTCGGTCGGGCTCACGCGCTCGTGCACGTGACCCGATTCGTCCATGTCGGCGAGATCCGTCGCGATCAGGTCGGGGCGGCGCCCGTGCGCGAGCCAGCAGTCGACGACGCGCTCGCAGCGCTCAGGCGCCGACATGTCGTCGCCGGCGGCGACGAACAGCAACTCTCCCTGTGCGAGCTGCGCGAGTTGCGACAGGTGCGCGCTGATGCCCTGGTTCACGGTATTGCGCCGCGCGATCACGCGATGCGGCCCGCTGTAGCCGGCGAGCGCCGCTTCGATTGCGGCGTAGGTGGCGTCGCTGGACGCGTCGTCGGAGACGATGATTTCGAGCGGTTCGTAGGTTTGCGCGAGCGCGCTGCGCACAGCGTCGCCGATCTGCTCTGCCTGGTTGTAGGCGATCACGAGCATCGAGACGAGAGGGCGGGTGGTGTCGGCCGTTGCAGGGCTTGCGAGGTGCGGCAGGCTATCGGTCATGGAGTCGGGGCGAAGGCGATTGGCCTAGATTCTAGCCGCTGACGGCCGCGCCGCGCGACGCACACGGCAATCCCGAACCCCCGAGCTGAACCCGTCGAAAGCCATCCTTTACAATTGCCGCTGCCCCGAAACTGCGCACCCACGGACTCGTCCGCGCGTGCGCCTCACCGAGACCGATCCTTGTCAGAGCCGACCCTCGACCCGAACCGCCGGCCCCTCACCGACATCGCACTGACCGCCCAGGCGCTGAAGAACAGCGGCGGCGCCGAGCGCTACACGCGCGACGTGATCGCCGGCCTGCATCGGCTTGGTCTGCGCCCGACGCTATTCGCGCGCGAGATCGACCAGGCGCTCCCCGAGGCCGCGTGGATCGATGCGCAGCCGCTCAACGTGCGCTGGGCGCCGCGCAAGCTTCGCAACCTCGCGTTCGACTGGCGTCTGAAGCAGCGTTTGAAGCGGCATCGTCCGGCGTGCGTGTTCTCGATCAATCACTCGACGCATGCCGACGTCGCGTTGTGCGGCGGCACGCATCCGGGTTCGCTCGAAGCCGCGGGCCGCACCGCGCGCCGCAGCGACGAATGGCAGATCGAGCTCGAGCGGCGCGTCTATACGCGGGCGCGCGCGATCGTCGCGCATTCGCAATTGATGAGCCGCGAGTTGCAGCGTTTCTATGACGTCCCGGCCGAGCGCATCGACGTGCTCTATCCGCCCGTCGATACCGAACGCTTCAGGCCGCTCGACGCCGCCGCGCGCGCGGCCGTGCGCCGCCAGCTCGGGGTGCCCGACGATCGCGTGATGTTCGTGTTCTCGTCGACGAGTCACGAGCGCAAGGGCTATCCGTTGCTCGAAGCGTTTTTCTCGCGCACGACGCTGCCGGTCTGCCTCGTCGTCGCGGGCCGCCCGGTGCCGAAAACCGGCGACACGATTCGTTACGCGGGTTACAGCAAAGAGATCGAAAAGTTGTTCGCGGCCGCCGATTTCACGGTCGTTGCGTCGGCGTACGAGCCGTTCGGGCTCGTCGGTGTCGAGTCGGTGATGTGCGGCACGCCGCTCGTGATCGCCGACAACGTCGGCTCGGCGGAGACCGTCACCGGCGCCGCGAAGATCGGGTTTTCGCGGCAGTCCGAGGGCAGTTTCGAGCGCGCGATCGGGCAGGCGGTCGAACGCGTGAAGAGCGGCGCCGCGCGCATCGCGGCACCGCGCGACAGCCTCGTGTACGACCCGAGCGTCGACGCGCACGTCGCGGCGCTTTACGAAGTGTTCACGCGAGGATGAGGGCGGCGCTTTGTGCTCGGGCCGCCACTTCTCGTCGAATTAAAATCAATCGCGCGGCTGCGTCTCGCGCACGACTGCGGCGGGCGTCGGGTCGGCCCGCGTTTCGCTTCGCAACTCGCGCTTGCGTGCATCGATCATCGCCAGCAGCGTCGCGACCAGCAGCGCGAGCAGCACCGTCACCATGACCGGCACGAGCACGTCGATCGTGAGCCCGAAGATCACCGTGCTCGACGCGACCGCGAGACCCGAATACGACGCGGCGCGAATCGCCGGGTCGCTCGCATGCCGGTGTCGCCAGAAATACACCGTCATGCCGTAGTAGAACAGCAGCAGACAAATCACGCCGACCGCGCCCATCTCGGCGAGCGTCGAGAAGAAGTCGCTATGCGCGCGTTCGTTGACGATCTCGGCCTTCACCTCGCCGCGCTTGGCCATCGCGCCGAGCTCGTTGACCAGATGGCCCTTGCCGACGCCCCACACCGGATGCCGCTCGACGATCATCCGCGACGCGTTCCACAGTTGCAGGCGCAGACCGGTGGCCGTGAAGTCTTCGCCCTTGTGCATCATCGATACATCGTTCGGCACTTCGGCGAAGCGCTTCTGAACCCGTTCGGTCGACAACACCCCGCCCGCGCCGATCACGATCACGAGCGTCGCGACCAGCAGTCGCTTTTTCCGCGTGAACCAGTGGTACTGCATACCGAGTAGCACGACGAACACCGGCACCGCGAGCCAGCCGCCGCGCGAGCCCGACAGAAACGACGCATAGCCGCCCGACACCAGCGCGAGCACGCGCGGCACGAGCACGCGCCAGTCGCGCGGATTGTCCCAGCCGAGCGTGAACACGGACAGGAACGCGAGCAGCAGCGCGGTATCGCCGAACGGAATCGCGTTCGTGTACGAGTTGTTCAGGCGGTTCGCGTCGGTCCAGCCGCCGGGCGGCGGATTGAGGATCGCCCATGCGCCGACTGCGAGCGCGCCGGCGGCGCAGCCCCAGCCGATCATGCGCAGATTGCGCGACGGCAATTGGCGCAGCAGCAGGAACACCAGCAGCGCGAACACGAAGCGGGCGACCGAGTCGAATTCGCGTGGCAGCCAGTAGCCGAGCGCCAGCTGCTGCGCGCCGATCCCGACGACGAACGCGAGCATGCCGATCGTGTACCAGCGATAGGTTCGCAACGCGGAGAAATAGCCCGGCATGCGCCGGTTGACGATGGCTGCGCCGAGCGCGAGCGCGACGAGTGCGAAAAAGCAGTAGCCGGTGCCGCCGCGCCACATCAGATTGACCGCGGGCGCGAGAAACAGCAGAGCCGACGTGAGCCAGACCAGACTGGAAGCAAAAATCATAGGTCTAAGTTATCGATGAGCACACTACCGTTCCGGTGGTGAAATTGCAGGGGACGCCGGACCATTTGAGGTTTTCAAGACGGTAGAGCGATCCGGATTATAACCATGCGCTTCCTTGCGAAATGCTTGCTGCCGCACGCGGTAAGGTTCCGTCGGCCCGCGGTACGCGGCGTGGCGGCGGCGGGCGGCGCGTGTCGTGCGCGCAGGCGGGGGGCGGTACAATCGCGCGACATTCATGGCCGGCGCGCGGCGCATGCCGCGCCCCGCGCCCAGCTCAACGGACCGACTCGATGTTCTCAATCATCATCCCGACCTGGAACAACCTGCCTTATCTGCGCCTCGTGATCAAAAGCCTGCGCCGTCATTCGACGTATCCGCACCAGATCATCGTCCACGTCAACGACGGCTCGGACGGCACGCTCGCGTGGGTGCGCGACGAGGGCATCGAGCACACGGCGTCGCCCGGCAATATCGGCATCTGCCACGCGGTCAATATCGCGGCGGCGCGCGCGACGCAGGACTACATCGTCTACATGAACGACGACATGTACTGCTGTCCCGGCTGGGATGAAGCGCTCGTCAAGCGTCTCGCGCAGATGCCGGCCGACGGGCTGTTCATGCTGTCGGGCACGATGATCGAGCCGGTCGATTCGGGCAATCCGTGCGTGGTCGTGCGCGACTTCGGACGCGATGCGCAGGTGTTTCGCGCCGACGAACTGGTCGCTGCCGCGCCCAGCCTCGTGCGTGCCGACTGGCGCGGCGCGACGTGGCCGCCGACGCTCGTGCATCGCGACTGGTGGTTCAAGGTGGGCGGCTACAGCAGCGAGCTGAGCCCCGGCATGAGCAGCGACAACGATTTCTCGATGAAGCTGTGGGACGCGGGCTGCCGCGTGTTCGTCGGCGTCGGCGACAGTCTCGTCTATCACTTCCAGCAGAAGAGCACCGGCAAGATCGTGAAGAACGACGGGCGCCGCCAGTTCCTCAACAAGTGGGGGATGACGCAGGCGACGTTCGACCGCTATTACCTGCGCCGCGGCACTGCCATCGACGGCGCGCTCGCGGTCAGCGAGCCGGAGCGCAGCGGCCGGCTGCGTCGTGCGCTGCTGAAGTCGCGCATCAAGCGCGCGTTGGGCTGACCGGCGTCGAGCCGAAAACGGCTGCTCGCCGCGCTGCGGGTATCAAACGCCGCCCGTCACGAGCGGCAGCACCGTCAAATCCGGATGCGTGCCGTCGACGATGCTGCGTCCCACGTGCACCGCTTCGTAGAGCGCGTCGTCGACGCTCGCGAAGCTCTCCTCGCCATCCGCGTGAAATGGCACCGCATGGCCGGGAAGCTGGGGATTGGCGCCCGGATGGCAGACGTAGCCGAGATACGTGTAGCGGCTGTTTTGCGCGGCCGCGTCGGCGGCATGCGCCGGGTCGGGCGGGTCCTTCGGAACAGGTGATACGTGTATCTCGAAGCCCTCGTATTGCACCGTCTGCCAACTTGCGGTTTGGTCGGCCATGACCGCCTCCGTCTGGGTCTGTCCTGTCCAAAAGTCTAGGTGATTTGCCGCCAAAACGCGCGGACACGCGGCTACGGCAAAACCATGACGGCTGCGCCTACGGTTGGATCGCGCCGAGCTGTTTCAGCACCGTCAGATTGTCCTCGAGGTGCCAGTTTTCGACGATCCGGCCGTCCCGCACGCGATACAGATCGAACGCCTGGAAATCGACGGCCTGGCCGTTGCCCTTCCGGTTCTGAAACTCGCCCGTGAAGTGGCCACGAAAGTGCAGATGCACCGACGCGCGGTCGCCGGCCACGACGAGATCGTCGATGTCCGCGTGCAGGTCGGGCACGGCCGCGCGAAATCCCTTCGACGCCTGCAGCGGACCGTTCGGGCCTTGCGGGCGGCCGTCCGGCAGCGTCCGGTCGATGAACTCGGGCGACAGCGCGAGCCGCGCGTACGCTTCGTCACCGGTGTTCCAGAAACCAGCGTAGCGGCGCGCGGCGAGCACGACCGCGGCGCTTTGCGCGGAGGTACGGTCGAGTGCGAGATGGTGCGGCGTGGGCAACGTGGCGTCGTTCGCGCTTGCCGCGGAATCCGCGGCGTGTGCGCCGAGCGCCCCAGCCAGACTGACAGCGACGAGAGCCTGACGGACAAGATGGGAAATCGTTGTGTTGCTCATGTTGCGCTCCTCCGAAGTCAGTTGATGAAGCGCATTCTGCTGACATCGATGACGTTTGATAATTGGCCTGTAGCTGGAAGGATTTTCGCTTTATTTTTGAAAATAGCTTTGTCCAGGATCGCGTCGGCCAGAACGCCCCGGCTGGTTCTCGTCGGATAAAATGCTGCGCTTTGCCTAAATCCGACTTCGCTCATGTGGTTCAAAAACCTTCAGCTGCACCGTCTGCCCGCTCCGTGGTCCGTTACCCCTGAACAGATGCAGAAGTGGCTCGCGCCGTACGCGTTCGCGCCCGGCCAGAGCGTCGAGATGCAGGCCCAAGGCTGGGCGCCGCCGCGCGACGGCGACTCGCTCGTCTACGCCATGAATGGTCAGATGTTGCTGACGTTCCGTGCCGAGAAGAAGCTGCTGCCCGCGTCGGTGGTCACTCAGATCACGCGCGAGCGCGCGGCCGAGCTCGAGGAACAGCAGGGCTTCAAGCCGGGCCGCAAACAGATGCGCGACCTGAAGGAGCAGGTCACCGACGAGTTGCGGCCGCGCGCGTTCAGCATCCGCCGCGATACGCGCGTGTGGATCGATTGCACGAACGGCTGGCTCGTGATCGACGCGGCGTCGCAGGCGGTCGCCGACGATGTGCGCGGTCTGCTCGTCAAGTCGATCGACCAGTTGCCGCTGATGACGGTGCGCGTCGCGCAGTCGCCGGTCGCGGCAATGACCGGCTGGCTGCTCGACGGCGACGCGCCGGCGGGTTTCACGCTCGATCAGGACACCGAGCTGCGTTCGCCCGCCGAGGGCAACGCGACGGTGCGCTATGTCGGACACGCGCTGGACGCCGAAGATATGCGCCGTCACATCGAGGCGGGCAAGCAATGCATGCGGCTTGCGATGACGTGGAACGATCGCGTGTCGTTCGTGCTGACGCCGTCGCTGACGATCAAGCGCATCGCGCCGCTCGACGTGCTCAAGGAAGCGAGCGACCCGACCGCGCAGAACGACGACGAACGCTTCAATTCCGACGTCGCGCTGATGACGGCCGAACTCGACCGCATGCTGCGCGATCTGATCGATGCGCTGGGCGGCGAGCAGGGCGAGCAAGGGTTCGCGTTGCCGCAGGCCGTGGCGGCTTGAGCGTCAGATTCTCGCGCTGTCGATCGCTTCGACGAGGGGCCAGTAAGGCGTGATCGAACGCAGACGGATCGGGTAGGTCCGCTGCAGCAGCGCGAGCGTCGCGTCGGTATCGGTGAGCTGATAAATGCCCGACACGCGCAGATCGGCGACGTCGGCGGCACAGCGCAACGCCGGCGTGATAGCGCGCGAGTTCGTCGACGAGGTCCGCGATACGCATGTCGTTCGCATAGAGCAGGCCGCGCGTCCACATCGCCTCGCCTGCTGCCGGCGCTTTCCGTATCCGACTCGCGAAGCATTTTGATTAAATGTGCTGCATTCTGAACGCAATTGACAGATGTGATTTACCAATTGAATTTAGCAAATCGTATTTAACAATTTATGTCTCTTGAATTGGCTATTTGCGGTTGAATGTGAATCTGAGTTCACATAGGAATTTCGCGTGCACACCCGGTCATTTCGGGTCGGGCAGACACACTGTCATCGATACAAAAAAACCAGGCTATGCATGTGATTTCACTTTTTCATGAATGATTGACCTGAAATACGGCTAATTGCGCCGCAAGGGAACGCAGCTTTTTCGTCATGAATTAAAGTGTGGCGGGTTTAGCTGACCGGGGTGTGAAGCTGAAACTATTCGCTGGGTCACGCGGATCATCGCCGGCCTGGGTGCAGGCGAGTTCCCGGTTGCGTTTGAACCTGTCGTGCATCACGACTTTCCGTTCGCGCATGAACCCAGGTAAAACTCCGTGCGCTGCCGCACCTTCGATGCAGAGGAAAAAACGACAGCCGTATCAAAGGCTTGCGGCTTTTTTCAGGGAAGTTATGCACAGATTTGCCAACAAAAACTGTGGGTAACTTTGCGCGTCTCGTCCCGCCGTCGAAGCGCTGTCAGTCTTCGAGCGCCCACGCGCGCTTGCGGCGCAACAGCGCCGAGCCGATCGATACCGCGGCGCCAATGCCGCCCATCGTCAGCGACATCGCGACGATCAGTGGGCCCGTTTGCGTACGAGCGGAGAACACGCCGACCAGCAGGCCGGCGAGCGGCTGCGTCAGATTGTTCAGCAAAATCGCGACGCCGATCGTCTTGCCGTAGTCCTCGGGCGGAATGATCTGCAAACGGGCGCTGCGAATGTAGACGTTGAACATCTTGTCGAAGCCGACGATCAGCAGAAAGCCGAGCGCATAGCCCCACGGCGACGCGCTCGCGCCCGCGATCACGCCACCCACGCAGATCGTCACGAACGCGACGAGACCGAGCACGCGCGCGGGCCAACCGGCGCGCGCCACCGTCAGCAGCACCAGCACCGTGGCGATCGCGCCGGCCGTTTGCAAAGCTGCGTAGTAGCGGTTGGATTGCGCATGCAAGCCCGTCACCATCGCCGCCGATGTCGCGAGCGTGACGCCGATGACGAGGTTCTCCGCGGCCGCGAGCATGATGAGCTTCTTCAGGCCCGGCAGCGTCCACACGTGCTTGAGCGCGATGCGCAGCGGCGTGCTCCAGTGAGCGGCGCGCGCGAGCGATTGAGCGGACCCGGACGAGGGCGCGCGAAAACCGCTGAGTCGCTGCCAGACGAACAGCGCCGCGTCGGCGCACAGAAACAACACGCCGGTCGCGGCGACCACCGATTCCCAACGCCACACACCGAGCAGCAGCGCGGCGAGCATCGGTCCGAGCACGAAGCCGAGCTGATCGGCCAGTTGCGAGTACGCGAGCACCTTCTGAATCTGCTGCGTGCTGAAGATCTGCGGCAGCATCACCTCGCGCGCGACGAGCCCCTGGCTCGTCATTACCCCGCACGCGGCCGACAGCGCGATCAGCCAGCCGATGCCGCCGAACAGCGCATATGCGGCGATCCCGCCGAAGCACGCGAGCGCGCGCGCTGCCTGGCTCAGCCGCATCAGACGCAGCGGCGGGAAGCGGTCGCAGAGCGCGCCAAAGAATGGGAACACGAGGTAGCGCGGCAGCGTTTCGATGAAGAACGCGAGGCCCGACCACGAGACCTGGCGCGTCGTTTGATACACGACGAGCGGCACCAGAAAAAGCAGGATCTGATCGGCGAGACGCGCGATGAACAGCGAGCAGAAAAACGCCTGATGGTTGACGCGCACCGTGGTTGTCTCGCCGAGTTGGGTCGAGACCGATCCTATCAAAAGATCGCGTGAGGCGAGGCGGGGCGCCCCGCGCCTGACACCGTGCTACTCGCCGCGATACGCCTGTTCCAGCGGCGCGATATCGAGCTTGACCATCTTCATCATCTGCGCCATCACGCGGCTTGCCTTTGCGCGATCCGGGTCGCGCAGCATCTGCAGCAGCACGTTCGGCGTGATCTGCCACGACACGCCGAAGCGGTCCCGCAGCCAGCCGCAGGCCACCGGCTCGCCGCCGTCGAGCAGCTTCGACCAGTAGCGGTCGAGTTCTTCCTGCGAGTCGCAGTGAACCATCAGCGAGATGGCCGGCGTGAATTTATATTGCGGGCCACCGTTGAGCACCATGAACTCCTGGCCTTCGATTTCGAAGGTGATGGCGACGACCTCGCCCGCCGGTCCGGGGCCGGCGTCCGTGGAGTGCAGCGTAGTGGCGATTCGCGAAGCCGAAAACACCGACGTGTAGAACGCCGCGGCTTCTTCCGCATTGCCGTCGAACCACAGGCACGGCGCGATTTTCTGCATGACGTTGCTCCTTCGGGACGGGTGTCGGCGGGGCCGGGCGTGCGTTCGCCCGACGCCCACCTTCAGCTCACTTCTTCTCCTGGGACGAACAATCCATCGCGGCCATCGCCTTCTGGATTTCGTCGGTGCTCAGGTCGCGCTTGTGCGTCGCGAGCGACCAGCTGTGGCCGAACGGGTCCTTCACCTGGCCGTAGCGGTCGCCCCAGAACATGTCAGTGACGGGCATCGTGACGGTCGCGCCTGCGTCGACCGCCTGTTTGAAACTCGCGTCGACGTCCGGTACGTAGTGATGAATCGTGACCGGCGTGCCCTTCAGCGTGTTCGGGCCGAAGGTTTGGTGCTCGGGCCATTCGTCGGTCAGCATCAGCATCGAGTCGCCGATTTTCAGGGTCGCGTGCATCACCTTGCCGTCGGGGCCCGGCAGACGGACCTGTTCGACGGCGTTGAAGGCTTTCGTGTAGAACGCGATCGCTTCGGCGGCGTTCTTGCAGATCAGGTACGGCGTGAGCGAGTGCATCCCTTCCGGGATCGGTTTGACTGCGGCGCTGGACATGACGGTGACTCCTTGAAGTAACGGTTCCTCAGTGGAAAGACCGGCTGCGTGAGCTGGGTCTTCAACGTTACGACGAGTTTGTGACCGCTGGATCGACACCCCGAGAAAAATATTTTGGGCCCTTGCGAGGGTGAGTCGCCCTCGCCATTCACCCCGCCGGATTGTCCTCGTCCGCTGGCGGCGCGGACGACGGCGCCGCGCTGCCGCCCGGTGCGCCGAGGATGCTGATCTGGAACGTGCGCGTCGCGGCGAGCGACTGCAGCGTCGCATCTTCGGGGATGCGCTCGTCGAGCGGCAGGATCACCGAGCCGCCGATCACCGCGCGCCGGCTGTTGTCGGCCGGACGCAGGCCCCACACGTCCTGATAGACGACGGGGACCGTGGCGCCGTTGCGCGTCGCGTTGCCGAGGTACAGCATCACGTGGCCGCCGATGTAGATCAGCGTGCGCAGCGGCACCCCATGCCGCGCCAGATAGTCGAGCCGCTCGGCAGGCGTCGAGTCCGACAGATCGATGATGCGGCCGGCGCTCATCTGCGTCGACGAATGGCGCGGCAGCCACACGCCGAACGCGGCGAAGATGCTTTGCAGTTCCGACGAACAGTCGTTGTAGAGGCCGCTGTTGCCCCAGCCGTACGGCCGGCCGATCAGCGCCTTCATTAGCATCGCGAGATGGCGTGGCGTCGCGGTGAGCGGCATCGGCGTGATCTGCGTGGCCTCGAGCGACGCGGTGCGGATCAGAGCGCGGCCGTCGACGTCGCGCGCGGGAACGAGGAGCTGGAGCGCGGCTGCGTTGGCGGTGGTCGCCGCTGGCGATGCCGAGGCACCCGTCACCAGCGGCAGCATCGTTCCGGCCGGTGCGTTGAAGCGGAATACGCCGCGGCTGTCGCTGACCGCCGCCGACGCGACGATCACCGCCCCCAGCGAGTTGCCGGCCGCCGCGCGCCATCGATCGATGAAACGATCGTCGGCAAACGCGACGCCGTCGCTGCGCACCCAGCCCTGCACGTCGGGCGTCTGCACGTAATGCCATGCGCCGTCGACGCTGCTGCCGAGCACATAGAGCGGCGTACCCGGCCGCACCGCCGAGATCTGCAGGTTGTCGAACGGATAGCCTTCGCCGGCCAGCTGACGGTCGTAGAACGACGGATCGGTGGTCGGCAGCTCGCGCACCATCAGGTTGCCGGTCGCGATCGCGCGCCGCTCGGGCTGATACCCCGGCGCTTGCGTGAACTGCGCGACGTCGATGTTGCGCGCGATCGCGTCGATCCACGCCTTGTCGTGCGGCCGGAAGTTTTCGCCGTAACCGATGACGCTGCCATGTTTGCCGGCGTTGTCGAACTTGTCGATGCGCCGCTGTTGCAGTGCGGCAATGTCCTCTCCCTGTTCGCGAAACACGCGCGTCGTGATCCACGTGGGATTCCATGGCGACGGCGCATTCTCGCCGGTGCCGAAGTAGCGCGCGAACAGCGCGTCGAAATGTGCGCGCTGCTCAGCCGCGCTGAGAAACGGCCGGTCGTAGTCGGGGCTGTTCGGATCGAGCCAGTGATCGACGTTCTGGTCGTAATGGGCGAGCGGAAACAGCGTGACGTTGTCGGCGAACGCGTGCGTGCCATGCGGCGGCGTTGGTGTGCCGCACGCGACGAGCGTCGTGACGACGGCGCATAGCATGGCGGTGCGGCAGGCACGACGGGAGAGAACGGCGACTGACATAAAGATTCGGCGTATGAGGTGCAAGGCCACGATGATACGGTGTAGGCAATATCCGCGGCGCATCGGATGTTCAGTGGCGGCGCGCGCGGCATCCGCTACACTCGCTTTGTCCGTCCACCGGCGCGTTGCCACGCGCTTCAATCGACAGGGAGCACGCGATGAAAACCAGCGCACGCAATCAGTTCAGCGGCGAAATCACCGATGTCACGCACGGTGCCGTCAACGACGAAGTCACGCTGCGCACGTCGGACGGTCTCGAGATCGTCGCGATCATCACGCACGGCAGTGCGAAATCGCTCGGGCTCGCGGCTGGCAAGCAGGCGTTTGCTCTCGTGAAGGCATCGTCGGTGATCGTGATGGTCGATGTCGCGAAGCACCAGGTGTCGGCGCGCAACTGCATCGAAGGGACCGTTGCGGCCGTGACCAAGGGCGCGGTCAATTCGGAAGTGACGATCAGTGCAGGCGGCGCACAGATCGCGGCGATCATCACGAACGACAGTGTCGAGCGTCTGGGTCTCGCGAGCGGCAAGACGGCGACGGCGATTTTCAAGGCGTCGAGCGTGATCATCGGGGTCGATCAGTAGCAGGCCCCTTGCTCTGGGACGGGTACTCAGCGAACTCTCACCGATCCCGTAGCGCGCGAACGATGATGCCGTCCCATCCAAACACAATCCTGTGAGCGTCCATCCGGAAAACCGCAAAACAATTGTCGCTATCCACGACAACGGTTGTAGCGGGCAATCCGGTTGCATTCACGCGAAGCCCGAACTGATTCTTCAACGCCGAAAGCGTGTCGATTCGTTTGACGGTAAAACCTGTGTTCGGCTTGCAGGTTTCACTGTCGAAACTCATGGATTGCGGCGTAATTGTCATCGTCATGCCGAGAATCCGTTTTGCTTCGGGGATGCCACCAGAGATATCGGCGTAGTCGACTACATCGGTCACGACCCAATTGCCGATGAAGTCATTAATCGTCGCGTGCGATGTTTGTGCCGCGCACACGCTCGCCGAGGCGGTCAGTGTGAGAGCCACATATGCAGAAATCTTGTGGCCTGTCATTGCGCGGTCTGCCGGAAAGGCGCGGATTCTCGTTGGCGGCGGCTCGTTAGTCCCCGGCTTTTCTTCGCAGGACCGATCTTTCGGTCATTGCGATCTCGCGGGGTAATCATCACATTGAGCATCATTTTTTCTGCAACGGCTGTCATGTCTCCGGTGTTTGCGGGACCTGGCGCGTCACGTGTGTTCTGGCGTGACGAGTTATAAGCAAAAGACAAGGCAGCATCGAACTGTGCCTGAGTCAATTCGTACTGCGTGACCACGGTTTTAACTGCTGCCTCTGCCTCACGAACCCGATTTCGCATGATAGTGTTTGCCTCTTCGGGAACAACCGTTCGCGCTAGTTCTTCCGCCGTACACGGACCGAAGTGGGCTAATGCGCCGATGCCCCAGGTGCAATTACCATTCTTTGGTGCATCGTTGTAGTAGCGCATAACGACGCCTTCATTTATACGAAGGGCGCTATAGCCTGCTTCACTCATGGATTTATCTGAATTTGCATTTGGCATCGATTATCTTAAAAAGGCCGATCGAATGGGGTGGGTAATATAACAAAATAGAACTCGCGAAAATCAGTTCGAGTTAAAATAATGCGAAATGAGTTATTTATAATATTAAGATAGAAACTAAAAAGGGCAAATTGAGAACGGAAGGGGCGCGACCGTAGACGAGCGGCGCGCGTCACCGCGGTCGACATCCGCGCGCGGGGATTGCGCTTGCTTTAAACTTTGCCGTTTATCATCCCGCTCTGATCACGGACACCGTCATGTTCGAAGTTTCCTCCACCTCGCATCTGCCGAAAGCCGCGCAATATGAAGAACTGGTTGCGCAGGCGCGCGCGCTCCTGGCCGGCGAAACGGACTGGATCGCCAACGCCGCGAACTTTGCGTCGTTCGTCTTTCATTCGCTGAGCGATCTGAACTGGGCCGGCTTTTACTTTCATGACGGCCGCGAACTGGTGGTCGGCCCGTTCCAGGGCAAGCCCGCGTGCGTGCGCATTGCGCTCGGCAAGGGCGTCTGCGGTACGGCCGCGCAAACCCGTCAGACCCAGGTCGTGCGCGACGTGCACGAGTTTCCCGGTCATATCGCGTGCGATTCGGCGTCACAGTCGGAAATCGTCGTGCCGCTCGTCGCGCCCGACGGTACGCTGATCGGCGTGTGGGACGTCGATAGCCCCGTCGTCGCGCGCTTCGACGAGGACGACGCGAAGGGCATGGAAGCGTTGTGCGCGGTGTTCATCGAAGCAGCGCTGCCGCGCGGCGTGTAGTTCGCGAAGCGCGCCTGGCGCGACGCGCAGTACTGAAGCGCGGACTGTTCATCTCAATCTTTGAGACGCACGAGCGCATCTCCATGATGCCGTCGAGATCGACGTGCGGTTAGCAAGTCGCGTACCGCATCTTGCGACGGATGGACAGGAACGCGTCGTGCTCGCTCTGCATCGGTATCGATCAAGCGAATCAAGCCGACGATGAACGACTCCCTCTACCGTTTCTTTCATCTTCAGCCGTCACTGCTGGTCACGCTGACGCACGACGTCGTTCATATCGCGATTGCCGTGCTGATCCTCGTGGTCGGCTGGTGGTTGTCGAACCGCGTCGGCGCGATGTTCGCGAGGGCGCTCGAACGCACGCATGCGGACCCGACCCTCGCGCCGATGCTCGCCGCGATGGGCACGTGGGCCGTGCGCGTGCTCGCCTTCATCGCGGCGCTCGGTGAAGTCGGCATCGCGACTGCGAGCGTATTGGCCGTGCTCGGCGCGGCTGGCCTTGCGATCGGCCTCGCGCTGCAAGGTACGCTGCAGAACATCGCGGCCGGCATGATGCTGCTGTTGCTGCGACCGTTTCGCGTCGGCGACGTGATCGAGGGCAGCGGCGCGGCGGCTGGCATCGTGCGCGAGGTGGGGCTGTTCACTACGCGGATCGAACGCGGCGACGGCAACATCGTGTTCGTGCCGAATAGCCAGATCTGGAGCAATCCGGTGATCAACTACAGTTGCGGCGGCACGCAGCGCATCGAGGTCGACGTTGAACTCGCGCAGCGCAAGGACGTGGATGCGGCGATCGGGCAACTGCAGAAACTCGTGGCCGACGAGCCGCGTGTGCTGAGCGGTTCGACACTTGCACCGGTGGTGTCGGTTGCCGATTATCCGGCGGATGGCGGCGCGACGTTAAGGATCGCCGCGTGGGTCAGGTCGCCGGATGCGTCGTTGGCTGGCGGTGATCTGCATGACCGGGCGCAGGCCGTGTTGGAGCAGGCGGGGTGTGAGGTAGCGGCTTAGGCCTGGAGAGGTTAGGGTTTCGCGGTATGGCATACGGCCTCGACGCGATTGCCGGCCGGGTCGATCAGAAATGCCGCGTAGTAGGCGGGGTGATAGTGGGGCCTCGAGCCAGGTTGGCCGTCGGATTTGCCGCCACCCGAGAGTCCCGCTTTGAAGAATGCATCGACGTGCGCGCGGGACGGCGCTTTGAAGCACCAGTGACGTTTGCTTTCTGTTATTTCATTTGGATCGAGATACACGGCCAGATAGGTCGATGAGGTGTCGTCGATCGTGCAACGCTCGCCGTAGCCTAAGGCGGTGGGGCGATCGAAGACTTTGCTCGCGCCGAGAGCTGTCATGATGGCGTCGTAGAAAGGGCGGGCTGCCTCGATGTCGGGAACGCCGATCGATACGTGATCGAGAAGCTGCATCAGATGTCTCCCTCTGGAAGTTGCGCTGAGTTTATACGTTCGACTCGTTGCAGCAGGCATTTCCGCACTCAATCGCCAAGGTCTTCTTCCATCAGCGGCTGGCCGGCTCATGCCGAATCTGTCTGGACTCCCGGGCGCTTCGACGCGCGCATGGCGATGCTTTATTGGTTCCGCGCGGTCGACCAGCAAACAAGAATGTCATCGATTGTTTTTGTTCTATCGCGCTGTCTCCAGCCTTCTGCTACGTATACCCGCTTCAAATCGATCTGGCGGGTGACGTATGTTGATGGGGTTGCAGACCGATGGCGATTGACTTCAAAGCTGGGGCCAACCGAAGCTGCAAGCTTTACACGCGCCACGAATATCGTGGCAACACGAGCAGCGACGAGGCCCGACCATGCCCACCTCGATCCGAATGACCATCGATACGACAACAAAATCAAAAAAGGTGGTCCAGGCATTGCGCCCAGACCACCTTTCGATTTTCTCTCCGGTGGTGGTGACAATGACGAGCCGCCCGACGCAATGGGCGGCCCGGTCGCGATTGATGCTCTGCGCGGTATTAATGATCCGCCCGATTCGGGCAATACCTACATCAGCACAATATCGTACTGCTCCTGACTCAAATTCGACTCCACCTGCAACGATACCGGCTTGCCGATGAAATCGATCAGCATCGCCAGATGCTGCGACTCTTCCTCGAGAAACAGATCGATCACCTGCTGCGAAGCGATCACGCGAAACTCGCGCGGATTGAACTGTCGTGACTCGCGCAGAATCTCGCGCAACACGTCATAGCAAACGGTGCGCGCAGTCTTCACTTGCCCCTTGCCCTGGCAAACCGGGCACGGTTCGCACAGCACATGCGCGAGCGACTCACGCGTACGCTTGCGCGTCATCTCGACGAGCCCGAGCTGCGAGAAGCCATTGACGGTCACCCGCGTGCGATCGCGCGACAACGCCTTCTTCAATTCGCCCAGCACCTGGTCGCGATGCTCGGCGTTCTCCATATCGATGAAATCGATGATGATCACGCCGCCCAGGTTGCGCAGCCGCAGTTGCCGCGCGATCGTATGCGCGGCCTCGAGGTTGGTCTTGAAGATCGTGTCGTCGAAGTTGCGCGCGCCGACGTAACCGCCGGTGTTCACATCGATCGTCGTCATCGCCTCGGTCTGGTCGATCACGAGGTAGCCGCCGGACTTCAGGTCCACGCGACGCGACAGCGCGCGCTGAATCTCGGCCTCGATGTTGTACAGATCGAATAGCGGCCGCTCGCCGGTGTAGTGATGCAGCTTCGACGATACCGCCGGCGTGAACTCGGCCGCGAAATCGGCGAGCATCTGATGCGTCTCGCGCGAATCGACCTGGATGCGCGACGTTTCATCGTTGACGAAATCGCGCAGCACACGCTGCGCGAGATTCAGATCCTGGTAGAGCAGGCTGGTCGGCGGCATGCGCTGCGCCTGCGACAGAATCGTCGCCCACGTCTTGCGCAGATACGCGACGTCGGCGGCAAGTTCTTCGCTCGTCGCATCTTCGGCGATCGTGCGCACGATGTAGCCGCCTTTCTCGTCGGCGGGCAGCACGGCGGTAAGGCGCGCGCGCACGGCCTCGCGTTCGGCCTCGCTTTCGATCTTCTGCGAAATGCCGATGTGCGGTTCCTGCGGCAGATAAACGAGCGTGCGCCCGGCGATGCTCACTTGCGTGGACAGCCGCGCGCCCTTCGTGCCGATCGGGTCCTTGACGACCTGCACCATCAGCGTCTGACCTTCGAAGACGATTTTTTCGATCGGCTGATGCGGTGCCTGGTGTTGCGCTTCGCCGGCAATACGCGGATGCCAGATGTCGGCAACGTGAAGGAAGGCCGCGCGTTCGAGGCCGATGTCGATGAACGCCGATTGCATGCCCGGCAGCACGCGCACGACCTTGCCGAGATAGACATTGCCGACGCGCCCGCGCGACAGCGTTCGTTCGACATGAAGTTCCTGGACGGCGCCCTGTTGAACGAGCGCGACGCGCGTTTCCTGCGGCGTGACATTGATCAGGATTTCTTCATTCATGGTGTTGTTCTAGAAGTCGATGCGCGCTGCACGCAGGAGGGCAGCGGTTTCAAAAAGCGGCAAACCCATGATACCCGAATAGGACCCGTCTATATGCTCGATAAACTCCGCCGCGCGTCCCTGCACGCCATACGCACCTGCCTTGCCGAGCGGCTCGCCGCTCGCCGCGTAGCGACGCAACGCGTCTGCGTGCACTGCAGCAAAACGCACCTTCGACACCGACAACGCCGCGGGCAGCAGCGTGCCGTCGGCATCGATCACGGCGAGCGCGGTCAGCACTTCGTGCGTGCGGCCCGCGAGGCGTGTGAGCATCGCGACCGCATCGTCGGCGTCGATGGGCTTGCCGAGAATCGCGTCGTCGATCGTGACGGTGGTGTCGGCGACGAGGATCGGCCGCACCGCGTGACCACCCGCCACGAGCCGCGCGCGCGCCGCATGCGCCTTCGCGATGCATACGCGCCGCACGTAGTCGCGCGCGTGTTCGCCGGCCCGTTCGGCTTCGAGCGCTTCGGCGTCTTCATCGGGGCGCGGCAGCAGCAATTCGAAACGCACGCCGAGCTGTTGCAGCAGCTCCTGGCGGCGCGGGCTTTGCGAGGCTAGGTAGACGAACGGATGCAGCGAAGCGGTGGGCGTGGGCATGAACGGGTCTCGATGGAGCGGGAAACGGATGGCGTGGAGGCGGTGAGCGCGGGTGGGCGTGGAAGAGTGGGCTGGGCCAGTTTGATTCGGCGACGCGATCGACGCACGGCATCCATTCACGGCAACGATGCACCGCGCGTCGGGCGCATCATCGCATGAAGTGGTTGCAATACGCTTAAGCGTAGGGAGCGGAGCACCCGTGGCCTGTCATCGACAACGATCGATCGCCAGACGACGCCGCACTGGCTCCGGCACTCACGCGCGATGATACGGGTGATTTTGCGTGATGGTCCACGCACGGTACAGCTGTTCGGCCAGCAGCACGCGCACCATCGCGTGCGGCAGCGTGAGGCTCGACACGCGCAGCATCATATCGGCGCGTGCCTTCAGCTCGGGATCGAGACCGTCCGCGCCGCCGATCAGAAAGGCCACGTCGCGGCCGTCCTGCTGCCAGCCCGGCAACGCGCCCGCGAGTTGCATCGTGGTCCAGTCCTTGCCACGTTCGTCGAGCGCAACGATGCGTGCGTTCTTCGGCAACGCGGCTTCGATCTTCTGCCGCTCGGCGGCCATCACGCTTTCGGCCGAACGGCCCGACGAGCGCTGCTCCGGTTTGATCTCGCGCAGCTCGATGCGCAGCTCGGGCGGCATGCGTTTCGCGTATTCGTCGAAGCCGGTCGCGATCCAGTCCGGCATCTTGTGGCCGACGGCGAGGATATGCAGTTTCATTGCGAAGGAAGTAGCGGTGCGCCTGACCCGCCCCGCTTACTTGCGGCGTGCCGTGGTCTTGCGCGCGGGCTTCGCGGCCGGCGCTTCCTCGTCTTCCTCGTCGTCGGGCTCGCTTGCGCGCGCGCCGCCGAACGGACTCGGCGTCGACAGCTTGATACGCACCGGCTTGTCGCCCCAGATTTCCTCGAGGTTGTAGTACTGGCGCAGCGCCGGCTGCAGGATGTGGACGATCGCGTCGCCGCAATCGACCAGCACCCATTCGCCGATGTCCTCGCCCTCGGTGCTGACGATCTCGCCGCCGGCTTCCTTCACGCCTTCGCGCACGCTGGAGGCGAGCGCTTTGGTTTGCCGGTTCGACGTGCCGCTCGCGACGATCACGCGATCGAACAGCGAGGTCAGGTGGCTGGTGTTGAACACTTTGATGTCTTGCGCCTTGACGTCTTCGAGAGCGTCGACGATTACGCGCTGCAGTTTGCGAATATCCATGGAGTTACCGGTGGTACAGATGATGTTGAAGAATATAGTCCCACACCGCGGCGGGGACGTGACTCGTGGCCTGATTTTGGGTTGCGTCACTCGTACCCGCGTGGGCCAGCCGCTGGTTGACCTGCTCGCGCAGATGCGCGCGAATGTCGGTGGCCGAAACGTTGAACGCGAGCGTCGTGTCGATCAGCAGATGGCCGCAGCGCGTGGCCTGCAGCACCTCGGCTTTGGCGCGGCGCGCGGCGATTTCCCTGGCCACCGCGGGGGCGACCGACGCGAGGTCGAAGCCGGGCCGCGTGGCCGCGCCGATGTGCGCGAGCTCGAACAGGCGCCGCCAGTCGCGCCACGTGTCGAGATGCACCAGTTGATCCGCGCCGATCAGCAGTGTGATCGAGGCGTCGTCGCCTTCGCGCTCGCGCCAGCGTTGCAGCGTATCGACCGTGTAGGTCGCGCCTTCGTGCTCGATTTCGTCGGTCGCGACGCGCACCGTCACGCCGGGGATCGCGAGCGACGCGGCCGCCGCGCGCGTCATCGCGAGTCGATGTTCGGCGGGCGATACGTCGGCTTTCTGCCAGGGCTGGCCGGCCGGCAGCAGCACCAGTTCGGTCAGCCGCAGCACGTCGGCGAACCGCCGCGCGAGCGCAAGGTGGCCGTCGTGGATCGGATCGAAAGTGCCGCCCAGAAGACCGATTCGGTGGGGCAGCGCGACAGGGTGAGCGTTCGGCTTCAGGTGAGGATCCTTTGTCGTGACCGTAAGCGACACGGGTAGCGCGTCACACCCACTCGCGCGGCACGAGGAAATCGCTGTACAAGCGAGCTTCCGGCGTGCCCGGCTCGGGGTGCCAGTTGTAGCGCCAGTTCGCCACGGGCGGCATCGACATCAGGATCGATTCGGTGCGTCCGCCGCTCTGCAGCCCAAATAGTGTGCCACGGTCGAAGACCAGATTGAACTCGACGTAGCGGCCGCGCCGGTAGGCCTGGAACGCGCGTTCGGCTTCGCCGTACGGGGTGTTGCGGCGCCGCTCGATGATCGGCAGGTACGCCTTGAGAAAGCCTTCGCCGACGCTTTTGAGCATCGCGAACGATTGCTCGAAGCCCGGCGCCGAGAAATCGTCGAAGAAAATCCCGCCGATGCCGCGCGCCTCGTTGCGGTGCTTCAGGAAGAAATATTCGTCGCACCAGCGCTTGAAGCTCGGGTACAGGTCCGCGCCATACGGCGCGAGCGCGTCGTGGCACACCTGATGGAAATGCCGCGCGTCCTCTTCGTAGCCGTAGTAGGGCGTCAGATCCATGCCGCCGCCGAACCAGAACACCGGCTCTTCGCCTTCCCTGGTCGCAATGAGCAGGCGCACGTTCATGTGCACAGTCGGGCAGTGCGGGTTGTGCGGATGCAGCACGAGCGACACGCCCATCGCCTCGAAACCGCGCCCGGCCAGTTGCGGCCGCGCGGCGCTCGCCGAACCCGGCAGCGCGTCGCCGGCGACGTCCGAGAAGCCGATGCCGGCGCGCTCGAAGAACTGGCCGCCTTCGAGAATCCGCGTGACGCCGCCGCCGCGCAGCTTCTCGCCGGGCCCGCGCTGCCACGCGTCGGTCGCGAATGCGGTGCCGTCGAAGGCGCCCAGCGTGTCGGCGATATGCGATTGCAGGCCTTGCAGCCAGCTGCGCACGGCTTGTGCGTCGTAGCTCGAATTGCTCATGAATGCAGGTTCTGAGAGCGGCACGCTCGTCATGCCGCGGGTTCTTCGAAAGAGGGCGAAGGTCGCGTTCGCGCCGGGTTGACTGCCCGGACGCTCGGGCCGCACATTCGGATTGCGCGGACGCCGGGGACGGATGGGCGAGGCGGCTTGCCGCTTCAGTCGATCCGCGGGCTCCGTGCCCGTCTGTCGCGACGAGCGCGAAAAATGCAGTGTAGCGCGCGTCGTGCCGCGCGCCCGCGGCGCGCTGTCGCGCGTGGGCGCCGTTCGCACGGCGCCCGGCGGCACCGCTTATTTGCCGTCGTGCTTGCGATTGAGCGCGCGATAGCCAATGTCGCGGCGATACTGCATGCCGTCGAACGCGATCTGGTTGATCGTGTGATAGGCGGCCGCCTGCGCGGTGCGCACCGAATCCGCCAGACCGACGACGCACAGCACCCGCCCGCCCGAGGTGATCAGCTTGCCGTCCGTCAGCGTGGTGCCGGCGTGGAACGTGACCGAATCCGCGGTTTCGGCGGGAATGCCGTTGATGCGGTCGCCCTTCCTCGGCGTGTCCGGATAGTTGTGCGCGGCGAGCACGACGCCAAGCGCGGTTCGGCGATCCCATTCGAGCTCGACGGTGTCGAGCGTGCCGGCGATCGCGTGTTCGACCACCTTCGAATAGTCGCCCTTCAGACGCGCCATGATCGGCTGCGTTTCGGGGTCGCCCATCCGGCAGTTGAATTCGAGCGTCTTCGGGTTGCCTTGCGCGTCGATCATCAGGCCCGCGTACAGGAAGCCGGTGTAGCGGATGCCTTCCTTCTCCATGCCGCGCACGGTCGGCAGGATGATTTCGCGCATCACCCGCGCATGCAGCTGCGGCGTGACGATCGGCGCGGGCGAATAGGCGCCCATGCCGCCCGTGTTCGGGCCCTGGTCGCCGTCGAGCAGACGCTTGTGATCCTGGCTCGACGCGAGCGCGAGCACGTGCTTGCCGTCGACCATCACGATGAAGCTCGCTTCCTCGCCGGCGAGGAACTCCTCGATCACGACGCGCGCGCCGGCGTCGCCGAGCTTGTTGTCCGACAGCATCATGTCGACCGCGGCGTGCGCTTCTTCCAGCGTTTGCGCGACCACCACGCCCTTGCCGGCGGCGAGGCCGTCGGCCTTGATCACGATCGGCGCGCCCTTGGCGTCCAGATACGCGTGCGCGGCGGCGACGTCGGCGAAGGTTTCGTACTCGGCGGTCGGGATGCCGTGACGCTTCATGAACGCCTTGGCGAAATCTTTCGAGCTTTCGAGCTGAGCGGCTTCTTTAGTCGGTCCGAAGATCTTCAGACCGCGCGAGCGGAACAGGTTGACGATGCCCGCCGCGAGCGGCGCTTCCGGCCCGACCAGCGTGAACGCGATCTGTTCTTTTTCGACGAAATCAGCGAGCGCGGCCGGCTCGGTGATGTCGACGTTGAGCAGGCGCTCATCCTGAGCAGTGCCGCCGTTGCCGGGCGCGACGTAGACGAGCTGGACCCGCGGCGATTGCGCGAGCTTCCATGCCAGCGCATGTTCGCGACCGCCGGAACCGACGACGAGTAACTTCATGTGAATCCCCGAGACTTAAAAACCATAAACGGCCGAGCGCTGTGCTCGGCCGTGCAATAAACCATCAACAGCAAGGGCAAACGATGCGAAAGCCCGGCGCGCCATCACTCGCCGGCGATCGACGCGTTTGTATAGACTTCCTGCACGTCGTCCAGATTTTCCAGCGCGTCGAGCAGCTTCTGCATTTTCACGGCGTCGTCGCCGGTGAATTCGACTTCGGTCTGCGGCTTCATCGTGACTTCCGCCAGTTCGGCCTTGAAGCCCGCCGTTTCGAGCGCTGTCTTCACCTTCGAAAAATCGTTCGGCGGGCACAGCACTTCGATACTGCCGTCCTCGTTCGTCACGACGTCGTCGGCGCCCGCTTCGAGAGCGGCTTCCATCAGCGCGTCTTCGGCGGTGCCGGGCGCGAACAGGAACTGGCCGACGTGATCGAACATGAACGACACCGAGCCGTCCGTGCCCATATTGCCGCCGTTCTTCGAAAACGCGTGACGCACTTCCGCGACCGTGCGGGTGCGGTTGTCGGTCATCGTGTCGACGATCACCGCCGCGCCGCCGATGCCGTAGCCTTCGTAGCGGATTTCCTCGTAGTTCGCGCCGTCCGCGCCGCCGACACCACGCTGGATTGCGCGGTTGATGTTGTCTTTCGGCATGTTGGCGTCGTACGCCTTGTCGACCGCGAGCCGCAGACGCGGGTTCGAGTCGATTTCGCCGCCGCCCAGACGGGCCGCAACCTGGATTTCCTTGATGAGCCGCGTCCAGACCTTGCCACGCTTGGCATCGGCCGCTGCTTTCTTATGCTTGATATTGGCCCATTTCGAATGACCCGCCATACTTTTCTCCGTCGCGCGCGCCAGCGGGGCGCACGCATAGTGCAATTGTCGTTGCGATGTCGGGCGCCTCGCGGGTTGCGCCTCGCGTGTCGTGTCCCGATCCCAAGCCGTCAGGTGAAAGGCTGCCGGCCGCTCGTGCTCGTTGCTCACGTTCGCCCGTCGGCGCGGCCACTCCTGCCGCCGATCTAAGCCTGGCCGTTCCCGCGCGTCGTTCCACGCTGCCCGCCGGTAGGCGTTCGAGCCGGTTCATACATGAGCCGCGGCCCAAGCGGGGCCGCAGGGCGGCAGCGCGATGGCAGCGGGGCAGCTTGCGCGGCCAGGCGCCGCATGACCTGATGCGAAGGCGCGGGGCGCCGGTCGAAATTGCAGACGGTGGTGCGAGTGATCTTGCGGGTCGAGCCGCTCGTCGAGCGGATTCGAATTTTATCACGCCGCGACGGTGCGGCAGCGGGGCCGCGGCGCGAAACCGGCCGCAAATGCAATGAAATCGAAGCGAAAACGACCGGAGGCGGCGCCGATGTGTCGCCGGGACCGCCGGATGCCGTCGAAAGCGGGGCCGCTTCAGGGCAGGGACACTGCCGAGCCACCCCGCCGGCGCCTGCGTATCAGTTCTTCGTACCGAACAAGCGGTCGCCCGCGTCGCCGAGGCCCGGCACGATGTACGCGTGCTCGTTCAGATGCGAATCGAGCGAAGCGACGAACAGCTTGACGTCCGGGTGCGCGTCCTGGAACACCTGCACGCCCTCGGGCGCGGCGACGAGCGCGAGGAACAGGATGTTCTCGGCGGCCACGTTGCGGCGCTTGAGCACATCGACCGCGTGCACGGCCGAGTAGCCGGTCGCGACCATCGGATCGCAGAGGATGAACACGCGGTCTTCGAGATCCGGCAGCCGCACCAGGTATTCGACCGGCCGATGATCCTCCGCGCGATACACGCCGATGTGGCCGACGCGCGCCGACGGCACCAGCTCTAGCAGGCCGTCCGACATGCCGACGCCCGCGCGCAGCACCGGCACGATCGCGAGCTTCTTGCCGGCGATCACCGGCGCGTCGATCTCGACGAGCGGCGTGGTGATGCGGCGCGTGGTCATCGGCAGGTTGCGGGTGATTTCGTAGCCCATCAGCAGCGTGATTTCGCGCAGCAACTCGCGGAACGTGCGCGTCGACGTGTCCCGGTCGCGCATGTGCGACAGCTTGTGCTGGATCAGCGGGTGATCGAGGATGAATAGATTGGGGAAACGGCTGTCCTGGGTCATGGCGGGCTCGCGCGCGGCGGCAAGGTGGATCGGTTCGGCGCGCTCATCCGTTGCGTCCGTCCGCGCCCGAAGCTCGGACGAACGGTGGAAATATGCGCCACCGCGCAAGTTTACCGAAAGAGTACCGCCCGGCGATACCTGAGATTGCAGCGGCGCGGCACAGTCCGGCACCGATTCTTCTAGAATCTGGGGAAACTTCGCCACGAGGGCATACACATGGATTTGGGAATCGCAGGACGTACCGCGCTGGTTTGCGCGGCGAGCAAGGGTCTGGGGCGCGGCTGCGCGGAAGCGCTCGCCGCCGAGGGCGTCAACCTGACGATCGTCGCGCGCACCGCCGAAACGCTCGAAGCGACCGCCGAGGCGATCCGCAAGCAGAGCGGCGTCGAGGTGAAGACCGTCGCATGCGACATCACCACCCCCGAAGGACGCGCCGCCGCGCTCGCCGCCTGCCCGCAGCCGGACATCCTCGTCAATAACGCGGGCGGGCCGCCGCCGGGTGATTTCCGCGACTTCACGCACGACGACTGGATCCGCGCGCTCGAAGCCAACATGCTGACGCCGATCGAGCTGATCCGTCAGACCATCGACACGATGAGCGCGCGCGGCTTCGGGCGCATCGTCAACATCACGAGCTCGGCGGTGAAGGCGCCGATCGACGTGCTCGGCCTGTCGAACGGCGCGCGCTCGGGGCTGACCGGTTTCGTCGCGGGTCTCGCGCGCAAGGTCGCGCCGACCGGCGTGACGATCAACAACCTGCTGCCGGGTCTGTTCGATACCGACCGCATCGCGGTCACGTTCGAGGCGCAGGCGAAGACGCACAACATTTCCATCGACGAAGCGCGCAAGCAGCGCATGAAGACGATCCCCGCCGGGCGCTTCGGCAATCGCGAAGAATTCGGCCGCGCGTGCGCGTTCCTGTGCAGCACGCATGCCGGCTACATCACCGGGCAGAATTGGCTGATCGACGGCGGCGCTTATCCGGGCACGTACTGAACCGCCACATCACAACAACGATATTCACAACGGTTTGAGGAGTCTTACGTCATGAGCACCCGCATTGCGCTGATCGCGCACGATCACAAGAAGGACGACATCGTCAAACTGGCCGGCGAATACGTCGACACGCTCGCGCGCTGCGAGATCGTGGCGACCGGCACAACCGGCGGCCGCATCAGCGACGCGCACGGCCTCACGGTCGAGCGCATGTTGTCGGGCCCGCACGGCGGCGACCTGCAGATCGGCGCGCAGCTCGCCGAAGGGCGCGTCGACATGGTGATTTTCCTGCGCGATCCGATGACGCCGCAGCCGCACGAGCCGGACATCAACGCGCTAGTGCGCGCGTGCGACGTGCACAACATTCCGTGCGCGACGAACATCTCGACCGCGCGCATGGTGCTCGACGTGCTGACGCTGCGCCTGTCCGGCGAGGCGTGAGCGCGCGCGTGGCCGCACCTACATTCGTACAGATCAAGGAGACATGATGGCCAAGGCAATCCGATTCGACAAAACCGGCGGCCCCGAAGTAATGAAATGGGTCGACGTCGAGGTGAGCGAGCCCGGCGCGGGCGAGATCCGCATCCGCCAGACGGCGGTCGGTCTCAACTATATCGACGTGTACTTCCGCACCGGGCTGTATCCGCTGCCGCTGCCGGGCGGGCTCGGCATGGAGGCGGCCGGCGAGGTCAGCGCGCTCGGCTCGGGCGTGACCGGTCTGAAGGTCGGCGATCGCGTCGCGTATGTCGCGCGGCCCCCCGGCGCGTACGCGCAGGAACGCGTGCTGCCGGCTGCGCAGGTCGTCAAGCTGCCCGATGCGATCAGCAACGAGCAGGCCGCGTCGGTGATGCTGCAAGGCTTGACCGCGCAGTATCTGCTGCGCCGCACGTATCGGGTGAAGGCCGGCGACACGATCCTGATTCAGGCCGCGGCGGGCGGCGTCGGCCTGCTCGCGTGCCAGTGGGCGAAGGCGCTCGGCGCGACGGTGATCGGCACGGTCGGTTCCGACGAGAAAGCCGAGATCGCGAAAGCGCACGGCTGCGATCACGCGATCGTCTATACGCGGGAGAACTTCACCAAGCGCGTACGCGAGATCACCAACGGCGCGGGCGTGCCGGTCGTCTACGATTCGATCGGCAAGGACACCTTCGAAAAGTCGCTCGACTGCCTCGCGCCGCTCGGCCTGTTCGTGAGCTTCGGCAACGCGTCGGGTCCGCTGCCGCCGATCGATTCGTCGGAATTCGCGGGACGCGGCTCGCTGTTCTTTACGCGACCGACGCTCTTCACCTATATCGCGAAACGCGCCGATTACGAGGCGATGTCGGCCGAACTGTTCGACGTGCTGAGTTCGGGCAAGGTCAATACGAGCATCAATCAGCGCTATGCGCTGCCGGACGTCGGCCAGGCGCATGCGGACCTCGAAGGGCGCCGCACGACGGGGTCGACGATCCTGCTGCCGTAAAAAACTTCGCGGGCTCCGGCCGCGCTACCCGACCCCTACGAAGGCCGTTTCATCGCGAGATGAAACGGCCTTTTCCGTTTACGCGATTTTTACGCGCACCCCGCAATCTTTGACCCGACCTTTAGGCGGATCGGCATACCGTTCCATCTAACCAAAATCCGTAAATGGGGAACAAGAATGGATGTGCTGTATGTCGGTGGCTTGGCGCTGTTTGCCGTGCTGACCTTTGGGCTGATTGGCGGCTGCGAGAAGCTGATGCAGTTGCGTCGCGGACAGGGAGCACGCTAATGACCTGGATGCTGTGGCTGGCCGGCGCGTCCACCGCGCTGCTGTTCGTTTATCTCGTGTATGCGCTGCTGCGCGCGGAGGACATTGAATGAACACGAACGATGTCCTGCAGGCGAGTCTTTTGATCGTCGTGCTACTGGCCGCCGCGGTGCCGGTGGCGGGCTACCTGGGCGCCGTGATGGACGGCAGTTCACGGGTGGTGCGCTTCGGCGCGCCGCTCGAACGGCTGCTTTACCGTATCGCGGGCGTCGATCCTGCGGCGGAAATGGGCTGGAAGCACTACGCGATCGCCACGGTCGCGTTCAACGTGCTCGGCGTGGTGTTCCTGTACGTGCTGCTGCGCGTGCAAGGGTGGCTGCCCGGCAATCCGCAGCAGTTCGGCGCGATGTCGGTCGACGGTGCGTTCAACACCGCGGTCAGCTTCGTGGCGAACACCAACTGGCAGGACTACACGCCCGAGCAAACGGTCAGCTATCTGACGCAGATGCTCGGCCTGACCGTGCAGAACTTCCTGTCGGCGGCGACCGGCATCGCCGTCGTGATGGCGCTGATTCGCGGCTTCGCGCGGCATACCGCGCAGACCATCGGCAACTTCTGGGTCGATATCACGCGCGTGACGATGTACGTGCTGATCCCGATGGCCGCGATCATCGCCGCACTGCTGATGAGCCAGGGCGTGATCCAGAACTTCAAGGCCTATCAGGACGTGCCGACGCTGCAGACCACCACCTACGCCGCGCCGAAACTCGACGCGCAAGGCAATCCGGTGAAGGACGCGAAGGGCAATCCGGTGACGGTCGACACGCCCGTGAAGACGCAGACCATCGCGATGGGTCCGGTCGCATCGCAGGAAGCGATCAAGATGCTCGGCACCAACGGCGGCGGCTTCTTCAACGGCAACTCCGCGCATCCGTACGAAAACCCGACGCCGTTCTCGAACTTCGTGCAGATCTTCTCGATGCTGATCATCCCGGCGGCGCTCGCGCTCGTGTTCGGCCGCGTGATCGGCGATCGCCGGCAGGGCGTGGCCGTGCTCGCGGCAATGACGATCGCGTTCGGCGTGTGCGTGTTCGGCGAGATCAGCGCCGAGCAAAGCGGCAATCCCGCGTTCGCGGCGCTCAACGTCGATCAGTCGGCGAACGCGCTGCAGGCGGGCGGCAACGCGGAGGGCAAGGAAACGCGCTTCGGTATCGCGCAGTCGGGCATCTTCACGGTCGCGACGACGGCCGCTTCGTGCGGTGCGGTCGCCAATACGCACGATTCGTTGACGCCGATCGGCGGCCTGTACCCGATGCTGCTGATGCAACTCGGCGAAGTGATCTTCGGCGGCGTCGGTTCCGGGCTGTACGGGATGCTCGTGTTCGCGCTGCTCGCGGTGTTCGTCGCGGGGCTGATGATCGGCCGCACGCCCGAGTACGTCGGCAAGAAGATCGAGGCGTACGAGATGAAGATGGTATCGATCGTCGTGCTGCTCACGCCGCTGCTGGTGCTGGTGGGCACCTCGATCGCGGTGCTCACCGATGCGGGCAAGGCCGGCATCCTGAACCCCGGCGCGCACGGCTTCTCCGAAATTCTCTATGCGTTCAGCTCGGCCGCGAACAACAACGGCAGCGCGTTCGCGGGTCTCACGGTGAGTACGCCGTTCTACAACTGGCTCACCGCGATCGCGATGTGGTTCGGCCGCTTCGGCACCATCGTGCCGGTGCTCGCGATCGCTGGCTCGCTCGCCGCGAAGAAGCGCATCGGCGTCACCGGCGGCACGCTGCCGACGCACGGCCCGCTGTTCGTCGTGCTGCTGCTCGGCACGGTGCTGCTGGTCGGCGCGCTGACCTATGTGCCGGCGCTCGCGCTCGGTCCCGGTGTCGAGCATCTGATGATGATCGGCGTGAAGTGACGCGGGGCCGCGATCAACGACGCCCAACGGCCGAACAGGCGCTTGCACGAGCAAGCTTGCAAGCGCACAAGGATATTCGAGGATTCAATGACTGAACATAACGCTACGCGGTCCATGTTCGACCCGGCGCTGATGCGCCCGGCGATCGTGGACTCCTTTAAAAAGCTCACGCCGCGCACGCAGTTTCGCAACCCGGTGATGTTCTGCGTGTACGTCGGCAGCATTCTGACGACCATTCTGTGGATCGCCGCGCTCGGCGGTCAGGCCGAGGCGCCCGCGGGCTTCATTCTCGCGGTCACGCTGTGGCTGTGGTTCACGGTGCTGTTCGCGAACTTCGCGGAGGCGCTAGCCGAAGGCCGCTCGAAAGCGCAGGCCGCGTCGCTGCGCAGCGCGAAGAAAGACGTGATGGCCAAGAAGCTCAACGAGCCGCATCCGAAGTCGCCGATCCGCATCACGACCGCGACCGATCTGCGTAAAGGCGACGTCGTGCTGGTCGAGACCGGCGACGTGATTCCGGCAGACGGCGAAGTGATCGACGGCGTCGCATCGGTCGACGAATCGGCGATCACCGGTGAATCGGCGCCAGTGATCCGCGAGTCGGGCGGCGACTTTTCATCGGTGACGGGCGGCACGCGCGTGCTGTCGGACTGGATCGTCGTGCGCGTCACGGCGAACCCGGGCGAGGCGTTCCTCGACCGCATGATCGCGATGGTCGAAGGCGCGAAGCGTCAGAAGACGCCGAACGAAATCGCGCTGACCATCCTGCTCGTCGCGCTGACGATCGTAATGCTGCTCGCCACCGCGACGCTGCTGCCGTTTTCGATGTTTTCCGTCGAGGCCGCCAAGGCGGGCCACGTGGTGACGATCACCGCGCTCGTCGCGCTGCTCGTGTGTCTGATCCCGACGACGATCGGCGGCCTGTTGTCGGCGATCGGCGTGGCCGGCATGAGCCGCATGATGCAGGCGAACGTGATCGCGACCTCGGGTCGCGCGGTCGAAGCGGCCGGCGATGTCGACGTGCTGCTGCTCGACAAGACCGGCACGATCACGCTCGGCAACCGCCAGGCGTCGCAGTTCCTGCCCGCGCCGGGTCTGAGCGAAGAAGCGCTTGCCGATGCCGCGCAGTTGTCATCGCTGGCTGATGAAACGCCGGAAGGCCGCAGCATCGTCGTGCTCGCGAAGCAGCGCTTCAATATCCGTCAGCGCGACATGGCCTCGCTGCATGCGGTGTTTCTCGCGTTCACCGCGCAGACCCGCATGAGCGGCGTCGATCTGTCGCCGCAAGGGACGCCCGCCGGAACGCACGGCCGTGAAATCCGCAAGGGCGCGGCCGATGCGGTCAAGCACTACGTCGAAGCGAACGGCGGCCGTTTCCCGAACGAAGTCAGCAATGCGGTCGCCGAGGTCGCGCGACGCGGCAGCACGCCGCTCGTGGTCGCCGAGAAGGGCGAGCAGGGCGCGCGCGTGCTCGGCGTGATCGAGCTGAAGGACGTCGTGAAGGGCGGCATCAAGGAGCGCTTCGCCGAGTTGCGCAAAATGGGCATCAAGACCGTGATGGTGACGGGCGACAACCGTCTGACCGCCGCCGCGATCGCGGCTGAAGCGGGCGTCGACGACTTTCTCGCCGAAGCGACACCCGAAACGAAGCTCGCGACGATCCGCGCGCATCAGGCCGAAGGACGTCTGGTCGCGATGACCGGCGACGGCACCAACGACGCGCCCGCGCTCGCGCAGGCCGACGTCGCGGTCGCGATGAACACCGGCACGCAGGCGGCGAAAGAGGCCGGCAATATGGTCGACCTCGATTCGAATCCGACCAAGCTGATCGAGATCGTCGAGATCGGCAAACAGATGCTGATGACGCGCGGTTCGCTGACCACGTTCTCCATTGCCAACGACGTCGCCAAGTACTTCGCAATCATTCCGGCCGCGTTCGCATCGACGTATCCGGCGTTGAATGCGCTGAACGTGATGCATCTGGCGACACCGACCTCGGCGATCATGTCGGCGGTGATCTTCAACGCGCTGATCATCGTGCTGCTGATTCCGCTCGCGCTGAAGGGCGTGCGCTATCGCGCGCTCGGGGCGGCGATCCTGCTGCGCCGCAATCTGCTGATCTATGGCCTTGGCGGGATCATCGTGCCGTTCATCGGCATCAAGCTGATCGATATGGTGCTCGCCGGGTTCGGCTGGGTTTGAGTGCGCAACGCGTCGCTACGCAATAACCAGCATTGATGAAAAGGGAAAGAGACCCATCATGAATAATCTGTTTCGTCCGCTGATCGTGATCTTCGTGGTGCTGACCGCGGTCACCGGACTCGCTTATCCCGCGGTGATGACCGCGTTCGGCCAGGCGGCGTTCCACGAAAAGGCCAACGGCAGCCTGATCGAGCAGAACGGCAAGGTGGTCGGCTCGCAGCTGATCGGCCAGCAGTTCGACGCGCCCCAGTACATCTGGGGCCGGCTGTCGGCGACGAACCCGATGCCGTATAACCCGCAGGCCTCGGGCGGCTCGAACCTCGGGCCGAACAACCCGGTGCTGCTCGACGAGATCAAGGGCCGTCTCGCCGCACTGAAGGAGGCGGGCACCGACATGTCGAAGCCGGTGCCGGTCGATCTGGTCACGTCGTCGGGCAGCGGGCTCGATCCGGAGATCAGTCCGGCCGCGGCCGCGTACCAGATAGAGCGGGTCGCGCAGGCCCGTCACCTTGCGCCGAACGACGTGCAGGCACTCGTCGAGCGCTATACGACGGGTCGCCAGTTCGGCGTGCTCGGCGAGCCGCGCGTGAACGTGCTGAAGCTCAACCTGGCGCTCGATGAAATGACGCGCGGTTGACACGGAACGCAACGACAACGCATCAGCCCCCATTGCGGTTCATCGATAAGACAGCGGCGTCCGCGTGGCGCCGCTGCGCCATTTGCGGGCCGGCGCGGGCCATGCCACCATGCAGACACCGCCGCTCGCACGACTATGACAATCACTGAGCATGAACCGCCCCAATCCTGACGAACTGCTCGACAAACTGCAGCGCGACGAAGAAAAACGCCTGCGCGGCAGGCTGAAAATCTTCTTCGGCGCGTCGGCAGGTGTCGGCAAGACCTATGCGATGCTGCAGGCCGCGCGCCGCCGCAAGGAAGAGGGTGTCGACGTGCTGGTCGGCATCGCCGAAACGCATGGGCGCAGCGAAACCGCCGCGTTGCTCGCGGGTCTCGACGTGCAGCCGCTCGCGCACATCGAGTATCGCGGCCGCAAGCTCGGCGAGTTCGATCTCGACGCCGCGCTCGCGCGCAAGCCGCAGCTGATCCTCGTCGACGAACTCGCGCATTCGAACGTGCAGGGCGCGCGCCATCTGAAGCGCTGGCAGGACGTCTACGAACTGCTCGACGCCGGCATCGACGTGTATACGACCGTCAACGTGCAGCACCTGGAGAGCCTGAACGACGTGGTCGGCCAGATCACCGGCATCCGCGTGTGGGAGACCGTGCCCGATCGCGTGTTCGATCATGCCGACGAAGTCACGCTCGTCGATCTGCCGGCCGAGGAACTGCTCGACCGCATGCGCGACGGCAAGGTGTACATGGCGCAGCAGGCCGAGCGCGCGGTGCGCAACTTCTTTCGCAAGGGCAACCTGATCGCGCTGCGCGAACTCGCGCTGCGCCGCACCGCCGATCGCGTCGACGCGCAGATGCGCGAGTACCGCGCCGATCGTTCGATCCAGCGCATCTGGCAGGCGCGCGAGCGGCTGCTGGTGTGCGTGGGTCCTGGTCCCGAAGCGCCGGCGCTGGTGCGTTCGGCGGCGCGCCTCGCCGCGAGCCTGAGGGCCGACTGGCTCGCGGTGTATGTCGAAACACCCGCGTTGCAGCGTCTGCCCGACGCGCGCCGCGCACGCACGCTGAACGCGCTGAAGCTCGCCGCCGAACTCGGCGCCGAAACCGCGACACTCGCCGCCCCCGATGCGCTCGACGCGCTGATCGGTTACGCGCAGGCGCGCAACGTATCGAAGCTGGTGGCGGGCGCCTCGTCGCGCACGGGCGTGAGCCGCTGGCTGCGCCGGCCGCTTGGCGAGCGCATCGCCGAGAAGAGCGGCGATCTCGATCTCACGCTGATTCGCGTGGCGTCGGAGCGCGACGGCGGCGAGCAACGGCAGCTGTTGAACACGACCGCGAACGCGTGGCGCGAGGCGTTGAGCGCGGCGCGCGAGCGTCGCTCGCCGCCGCGCGCGTATGCGTTCGCGCTTGCGATCGGCGCGGCGATCACGATGCTGTCGAGCCAGTTGATCGACCGCATCGATCTGACCAATCTGGTGATGCTGTATCTGCTCGGCGTGATCTTCACCGCGGTGAAGCTCGGCCGCGGGCCGGGTGTCGTGCTGTCGTTCGCGAGCGTCGCCGCGTTCGATTTTTTCTTCGTGCCGCCGCGCATGTCGCTGTCGGTGTCCGATACCCAGTACCTGCTGACCTTCTTCGGCATGCTGCTGACATCGCTCGTGATCAGCCATCTGACGTCGAGCCTGCGCCGTGAGGCGAGCGTCGCGCGACGCCGCGAGCAGCGCACCGGCGCGATGTACGAGATGGCGCGCGAGCTCGCCGCGGCGCTCGCGACCGAGCAGATCGTCGGCATCGGCACCCGGCACTTGAGCGAAGTGTTCGGCGCGCGAGTCGCGATCCTGCTGCCGGACAGCGCCGATCAGCTCAAACAGAAAATCGAGGACCCCGACCCGGCGATCACGCTCGAAGGCGACGCGCTCGACCTCGACGTCGGCCAGTGGGTCTACGATCAGCAGAAGCCGGCCGGCCACGGCACCGACACGCTGCCGGCCGCCGCGGCGCTGTATCTGCCGCTGAAGGCGCCGATGCGTACGCGCGGCGTGCTCGCGGTGGTCGTGCGTGACGAGCGCGAGCTGACCGTGCCGGAACAGCGGCGCATGCTCGATGCGTTCGCCGCGCAGATCGCGCTCGCGCTCGAACGCGTGCATTACGTCGACATCGCGCGCGATGCGCTCGTCAACATGGAGTCGGAACGACTTCGCAATTCGCTGCTGTCGGCGATTTCGCATGATCTGCGTACGCCGTTGACGACGATCGTTGGTTTTTCGTCGATGCTCGCGCAGGGGCGGGGAGGCCAGGGGCCGACCGACCCGCAATCCGCCGCGCATCGTAACGACGAACTCGTCGAGGCAATCCACGAAGAAGCGCTGCGCATGACCGGCATCGTCACTAACCTGCTCGACATGGCGCGCCTGCAGGCCGGTAGCCTGCAGCTGAATCAGCAATGGACGCTGCTCGAGGAGACCGTCGGCGCCGCGCTGCGCGCGTGCAGGCGTGTGCTCGCCGATCATCCGGTGCAGGTCACGCTTCCCGCCGATCTGCCGCTGCTGCATCTCGACGCGGTATTGATGGAGCGGCTGTTCTCGAACCTGTTTGAGAACGCGGCCAAATACACGGCGTCGGGCACGCCGCTCGCGATCGGCGCGCAGCAGATCGACGCGGACGGCGTGCCGTTCGTGCGCGTGACGATCGACGACAACGGCGCCGGCCTGCCCGCCGGCATGGAAGCGCGCGTGTTCGAGAAGTTCACGCGCGGCGAGAAGGAATCGGCGAAACCGGGCATCGGCCTTGGGCTCGCGATCTGCCGCGCGATCGTCGAGGCGCACGGCGGTACAATCGGCGCGCTCAACCGGATCGCCGCGGATGGCCATGTCGAGGGCGCGCGCTTCTGGTTCACGCTGCCGGTCAAGACGCCGCCCGAGGCCCCCGAGACGTTCGATACGCTCGAAGACGAAGACACCCCCGCCGACACCGCCGCCGACCTCAACCCGCTCACCCGACCCGCCCATGAGTGACCTGAGCATTACCGTCGTTCTGATCGAAGACGAAAAGCAGATACGCCGCTTCGTGCGCACGGCGCTCGAAGGCGAGGGAATCGCCGTGTACGACGCCGAGACCGGCAAGCAAGGGCTCGTCGAAGCGGCGACGCGCAAGCCCGATCTGGTGATCGTCGATCTGGGCCTGCCCGACACCGACGGCCTCGACGTGATCCGGGAGCTGCGTGGCTGGAGCGAGTCGCCGGTAATTGTGCTATCGGCGCGCACCCAGGAAAGCGAAAAGGTCGCCGCGCTCGACGCCGGCGCCGACGACTACCTGACCAAGCCGTTCGGCGTGTCCGAGTTGCTCGCGCGCATTCGCGCGCATCTGCGGCGGCGCAATCACGGCGGCGCGAACGAATCGCCGCAGGTGCGCTTCGGCGCGGTCACCGTCGACCTCGCGCTGCGCCAGGTCACGCGCGACGGCGCCGCGGTGCATCTGACGCCGATCGAATACCGGCTGCTCGCGACGCTCGTGCGCCACGCCGGCCGCGTGCTCACGCACCGGCAGTTGCTGCGCGACGTGTGGGGCCCGTCGCATGTCGAGAGTCACCACTATTTGCGCATCTACATGGCACACCTGCGCGGCAAGCTCGAGCGCGATCCGGCGCAGCCGGAGCATATCGTCACGGAGACGGGCGTCGGGTATCGGCTGGTGGGCGCGGCGTGAGTTCGTCCGCGATGCCGCTCCGTTATAATTTGCCGACGTAAGGACGACCTTACGCTTCTGTCAATCATCGGGGACGGCCCCATTTTTCATGGAGCTGCTCGATGTCCTGGTTTCTTCTGTTGATCGCCGGTCTGCTCGAAGTCGCGTGGGCGGCCGGTCTCAAAACTTCCGAAAGTTTCACCCGCTTGTGGCCGTCGGTCTTCACGGTCGTGACCGCGCTCGGCAGCTTCGCGCTGCTCGCGCTCGCGATGCGCCAGTTGCCGCTCGGCACGGCCTATGCGGTGTGGACAGGGATTGGCGCGGTCGGCGCGTTCATCTTCGGCGTCGTGATGATGGGCGAGGCGTTGACGGTCGCGCGCGTCGCCAGTGCGTCGCTGATCGTGATCGGCCTCGTCGGCCTGAAGCTGTCGTCGGGGCACTGACTCTTCGGCCACGTCCGGCCGGCGCGCGGCCGCCATGGCCTGCAAGCCACAGCGCGGCCTCGCCGCTCTACGTTCTGCGAATCATCGTAGCTATAATGAGACAGCAACGACGTTGAGATTGCCCGCGGCCTGGCTGGCGCGGCCGGCTTGGCAAGCCTGACGGCTTCGGCGCGGAATCCCCCACTGGTTTCCCGCCGCGGCTTCAGGCAAGCACAAAGCGCGTGGAGGCGGCCATGCTTGAATCACTTTCGCTTGCAGCGGGCCTTTCATGGGGCAGCGGTTTGCGCCTCTATCTAACGGTCCTTTTGGCCGGCGTATTAGAACGTCTTGGCCTGATCCACTTGCCGAACACGTTGTCCGCACTGTCATCGCCATGGGTGATCGGCGCGGCGGCCGTGCTGACGTTGGCCGAATTCCTCGCCGACAAGATCCCCGCGTTCGATTCGCTGTGGGACGCGATCCACACCTTCATCCGCATTCCGGCCGGCGCCGTGCTGGCCGCCGGCGCGCTAGGCCACGCCGATCCGACGCTGCTGACCGTCGCCGCGCTCGCGGGCGGCACGCTCGCCGGCACTGCGCATCTCGCGAAGGCGGGCACCCGCGCGCTGATCAATCTGTCGCCGGAGCCGGTGTCGAACGTCGTCACGTCGACCGCCGAAGACGGCCTCGCGGTCGGCGGGGTACTGCTGGCGCTATTCGTGCCACTCGCGTTTCTGGTCTTGATGGTAGGCTTTCTGCTACTCGCGGCGTGGGCATTGCCGCGATTGTGGCGTGGCGTGCAGGGCGGTTTTCGCGGCATGGCTACGCACATGGTGTCGCGATTGGCGAGGAGCAGGCACGATTGAGCGAAGCACTACCAGGATCTAAGGCGGGTTCAAGAACGCGCGCCGACACCAGACCGGCGCGCCGGCTCGGCGGCATCGATCTGGTGCGCCAGGCCATGCGGATGACGGCGCGCGACTGGCGCGCGGGCGAACTGACGATGTTGCTGCTCGCGCTCGTGCTGGCGGTCTCGGCGTTGTCGAGCGTCGGGTTTCTGGGCGACCGGCTGCATCAGGGGCTCGAGCGCGATGCGCGACGCATGATCGCCGCCGACTTCATCGTGCGCGCGGATCATCCGGTCGACCCGCAATTCGCCGCCGAGGCGCACGCGCTCGGTCTGCGAACCGCCACCACGGCGATCTTTCCCAGCATGATCAACTCGACCGGCGCGCAGCCGGCGTCGCGGCTCGCCGCCGTCAAGGCGGTGTCGACGGGCTATCCGTTGCGCGGCGCGGTGCGCATCGCGGCGGCGCCGGGTGCGGCCGATCATCCGGCGACGTCGATTCCGGCGCCGGGCACCGTGTGGGTCGACCAGGAGCTGCTCGACGCGCTGAAGCTGAAGATCGGCGATGCGGTGAAGGTCGGCAATCGCAGCTTCACGGTCGGCGCGCTGATCACGCGCGAGCTCGATCGCGGCTTCTCGTTCGTCAACTTTTCGCCGCGCCTGATGCTGCGCGCCGACGAAGTGCAGTCGACCGGGCTGATCACGTATGGCAGCCGGGTCACGTACCGGTTGCTGGTCGCCGGGTCCGACGATGCGGTCGCGCGCTTCGCGCAGTTCGCGCATGACCGCGTCGACGCCGGCAAGATGCGCGGCGTCGCGCTCGAGTCGCTGCAGGACGGCCAGCCGCAGGTGCGTCAGACGCTCGATCGCGCGGGCCATTTCCTGACGCTCGTGTCGCTGTTGACCGCGCTGCTAGCGGCCGTCGCGATCGCGATGGCCGCGCACCGCTTCATGCGCCGGCATCTCGACGGCTGCGCGGCGATGCGCTGTCTGGGCGTGAGCCAGTCCGCGCTGCGCGCGTTATTCACGCTCGAATTCGTCGGGCTCGGCGTGGTCGGCGGGGTGCTCGGCGTGGCGCTCGGTTTTCTGGGGCATCTCGCGCTGCTGACGTGGCTCGGCGGCCTGATCGACGTGGTGTTGCCGCAGCCGACGCTGTGGCCCGCGCTCGAAGGAATCGCGGCCGGCCTCGTGCTGCTGCTCGGTTTCGCGCTGCCGCCGCTATTGCCGCTCACGCGCGTGCCGCCGGTGCGCGTGCTGCGACGCGAATGGGGCGACGAGGGGCGCACCGCGTGGGCCGCCTACGCGTTCGGCATCGTGCTGTTCGCGGGGCTGCTGATTCTCGCCGCCGGTGAATTGAAGCTCGGCGGCATCGTCGCGGGTGGATTCGCGGGCGGGCTGCTGGTGTTCGCTGGAATCGCGCGGCTCGCATTGTGGGGCGCGGCGCGCGTGGTGCGCAGCGAGCGGGTCAATGCGGGCATCGGCTGGCGCTATGCGCTCGCGTCGCTGGAGCGGCGCAGCAGCACTAGCGCGCTGCAGATCACCGCGCTCGGCATCGGCCTGATGTGCCTGCTGCTGATCGCGATGACGCGCAACGATCTCGTGCAGGGTTGGCGCAAATCGACGCCGCCCGATGCACCCAACGAGTTCATCATCGACATCCAGCCCGATCAGCGCGACGCGGTCACACAGTATCTGGACGCGCACGGCGTCGCCGGCGTGGAGTTGTCGCCGATGGTGCGCGGGCGGCTCATCGCGATCAACGGCACGGCAGTCAACCCGGACTCGTTCAAGGGCGCGGACGCGCGGCGCCTGGTGGACCGCGAATTCAACCTGTCGTACACGACGCAACTGCCCGACGACAACCGGATCGCCGCCGGCAGCTGGTTCGGCGATACGACGAAGCCGCAGATTTCGATCGAGCAGGGTCTCGCGAAGCTGATCGACGTGAAGCCCGGCGACGTGCTGCGCTTCGACGTGACGGGACTGACCATCGAGGCGCCGGTGACGAGCGTGCGCAAGCTCGACTGGGGGTCGTTCAAGGTCAACTTCTTCGTGCTGATGCCGCCCGCTGCGTTGCAGGACTTCCCGGCGACATTCATCACGAGCTTCCATCTGCCCGCGGATAAACAGTCGACGATCGACGGCCTGATCGCCGCGTATCCCAATCTGACCGCGATCGATACCGGCCCGATCCTCGCGCAGGTGCAGCGCGTGTTGCAGCAGGTGATCGGCGCGGTGCAGTTCCTGTTCGCGTTCACGCTCGCGGCCGGCGTGCTGGTGCTGTACGCGGCGCTTGCGGGCACGCGCGACGAGCGTATGCGAGAATCCGCGCTGCTGCGCGCGCTGGGCGCATCGCATCGTCAGGTGCGGGCGGTGCAGGTGGCCGAATTCGTCGCGGTCGGTGCGCTGGCCGGCCTGATGGCGGCGGTCGGCGCGCAGGTCATCGGCTCGATGCTGGCCACGCATGTGTTCGAGTTTTATCTGGATTTCGATCCGTGGCTGCTGCCGGCGGGCATTGGCGCCGGCATTGCGTGTGCCGGCGTCGGCGGGTGGCTGAGTCTGCGGCATGTGTTGGCGCGGCCCGCGCTGCAATCGCTGCGTGATGCGTGAGTTTTCTTTGTGATGTTTATTTGCTGTTGAGCAGGGTATGAGCGATTTGAATGACGAAGTGTCCTCGGACAAGCCGACCGCCTTCGAACTGGTGGGCGGCGAGGCGCGTGTGCGCGAACTGGTCGACCGGTTTTACGACCTGATGGATCTCGAGGCGGATTTCGCCGGGATTCGCGCGCTGCATCCGGCATCGCTCGACGGCTCGCGCGACAAGCTGTTCTGGTTCTTGTGCGGTTGGCTAGGCGGTCCCGATCATTACATCAGCCGCTTTGGGCATCCCCGTCTACGCGCGCGGCATTTGCCGTTTGCGATCGCGTCGAGCGAGCGCGACCAGTGGTTGAGGTGCATGGCGTGGGCGATGGAGGATATCGGCTTGCCGGAGCCGCTGCGCGAGCGCCTGCTCGGTTCGTTCTTCGAAACCGCCGACTGGATGCGCAACCGCAATGGCTGACACGCTGCCGCACGCCGCCTCTGCACCGTACTCGTTCGACGCCGACTATGCGGCGCTCGAGCCGCGGGCGCGCGACGTTCTCGACTGCTGGTTCGGCGCACCGGGCACGCCGGAGCACGGCACGCAGCGCAAGCTCTGGTTCAAGCGCAATGACGCCGTCGATGCGATGCTGCGCGACCGTTTCGGCAACCTGATCGATGCGGCGAACGCGGGTGAGCTTGACGCATGGCAGGCCACGCCGTTGGGCGCGTTGGCGCTCGTGATCGTGCTGGACCAGTTTTCGCGCAACTGCCATCGTGGGACGCCGCGCGCCTTTGCGACCGACAGCAAGGCGCTGCAAGCCGCGCAACGGATGGTCGCGAGCGGCGCCGATCGGCTGTTGCCAAGCGTGCAGCATCGCGCGTTCGCGTATTTGCCGTTCGAGCACGATGAAACGCTCGCGAGCCAGCACGAGTCGCTGCGCCTCTTCAAACAGCTTGCGCAGGAGCAGGGCGGTGAGGGCTACTATCGATACGCGCTGCGCCACGCGAAAGTGATCGAGCGATTTGGCCGCTTTCCACATCGCAACGTGTTGCTCGGACGCGAATCGAGCGACGAGGAGATCGCGTTTCTGCGCGAACCCGGTTCGAGGTTCTGAATCAGCACGGACGCGCACGCGAAGCACTCGGCCGGCGCAATGTATTGCACGGCTTTACTCGTCGCCGCGTATCTTGCCCGCCACCGGCGTGCGCACGAATACGCGCAATAGCTCATCCGAATCGCCTGGCCGTGCGCCGGACCAGAACAGCCTCCATTCGCCGGCCGGCGGCCGCGCGTTGTTGCGGCGGCTTTCCTCGATCAGCCACGTGCAGGCCGTCGTGCGAGGATCTTCGCTCGGCTGATGCACGATGCCCGTGTAGTAGAAGAGCATCGGCGCTTCGGATTCGCCGAGACCGGAGCTTGCCATGCAGTCGCCGTCGTTCCATTCGATATCCATCTTCGCGCCGAGATCCCGGAACACCGAGCGGTAGCTTTTCGCGTAGTCGAGCCACGGCAGAAGCAGCGTGCTGACGAGCCCCCAAACGAGCATCGCGCCAGCACACCAGCTGAGCGCGCCGCGCCATTTGCCCGCGTACTTGAATGACGGCAGCAGCCACAGCCAGCCGATCGTCAGCACCAGCGCGCCGATGATCAGCGCGGGCGAAATCGGCAGCACCCAGTCGAGCGGCAGCCAGCGGCCGAGCAGATGCAGCGACGTATGCGTGCTCGCGGGAGTCGTCATCGTCGACCAGACGATCCACACCAGCGCGGCCGCGCTGCCGAACAGCACGCGGCTCGTCATATCCCAGCCGGTATGCAGGCGCGCGGGCAAGCGCTCGACGCCCTGCATCGCGACCAGCGCGAGCGGCGCGATGAACGGCAGGATGTAGAGCTCGCGGACCGTCGCCGAGCTTTGCAGTACCGCGAAACCGATGCCCGCGAACAGCAGCGGCAACGCCACGCGCGGATCGCGCCAGCGCCGCCACGCGCCACCGGCGAGCGCGGCCAGCACCAGCGGCACGACCGGAAAGCCGACGCTCAGCACGGTGCGCAGCACGAACAGATGGCTCTCGTTTTCGGAGCCGAGTTCGGCGACCGAAAAACCGAAGAAGCGCCCGACGTTGTTATCCCACAGCCACACCTTGAAAAGTGCTTCGGAGCGCAGGTAGAAGCAGATCGGCCAGATCAGCGCGAACGGCGCGCAGACGAGCGCGGCGAGGCCCAGCGCGCCCGCGAAGCCGCGGCTGCGGCATGCGGGATAGAGCAGCAGCGCCGCGCAGGCGGTGGCGCCGAACACGAGCGGCACGAATAGCCCCTTGGCGAGCAGCGACACGCCGACGCCCGCGCCGAACATCGTCGCGCCGCTGAGGATCGCGTGACGCCGCGCGGGGGCATCGAGCGGTTTGATCTGCCGGGCGGCCTGAGCATGCATCGCGAAATATGAGGCCGCGCGCGGATCGTCACGCAGATGCACGAGCACGAGTTCGAACAGTCCGCAAAAGCCGAGCGCGGCGCCGGCCATCAGCGCGACGTCGGTCATCATGTCGTGCACGTGCTTGACGACGACGAGCGTGCCGCCGAACAGCGCGAGCGTACCGATCACGCGCAGGTCGAACCAGCTCGATGCCGCGACCGCGCGACGCGCGACGCGCGCGGTGTAGTACACCGTCAGGCCCGCGAATAGCGCGCTCGCGAGCCGCGCCGCATCGTGCAGCGGCAGATAGCGGCCGAACATCCACGCGAGGCCGGTGGCGACCCAGTCGTAGATCGGCGGCTTTTCGACAAAGGGCTGGCCGGCATTGGTCGGCACGACGAGATCGCCGGTATCGAGCATGTGCTGGACGATGCCGAATGTGTAGGTTTCGTCCTGCTTCCACGGTTCGTGGCCGAGAATGCCGGGGACGAGCCACGCGCACAGGATCGCCAGCGCGACGAACCACAGCAGCGGACGGATCGCCGCGAGCGCGCGCCAACGCTGAAGACCGCGCGTCGCGCGGTCGGCGGAAACGGCTGAGCCCGATGGGTGGGCGGTGCTGGCGCTAAGCGCGGCCTCTTGCGCACTGCCTGCTGGAGCGGCCGAGGTCGCGGCCGTCGCGCTCGCATTGTGCGCGCGCCAGCGCGTGGACTGCTCGTCTTGCATGAAAGTCTCTATCAACGTACGTGACGGCCTCGGCCTCGTACTTATGTTTTGCTTACATCGCCTGCGAATGCATTCGATCCGGTCGATTGTAGCGCCGCATTATTACGGAAGATTACAGGTGCGGAAAGGCGCGCGCATTTAATGCGCGGCTATGTCGGTTCCTCGAAAAATCGATGGCGATTCGTGGAACGAGAGGTGGGGTGGAGTGCTGAAAAAGGCGCGGTCGTAGCGGACCGCGCTATGCGCTTGAGGCTTGCATGTCGCGCTGCACGCGACGTTCGCTCAACGACCGCCGGCGACGTCGAACAGCGCGCCCGTCACATATGACGACGCGTCGCTGAGCAGCCATACGATGGCTTCGGCGACTTCGTCGGCGCGGCCAGGGCGGCCGAGCGGCGTGGTCACGCCCAGTTGTGCGGCGCGTTCGGGCTTGCCGCCGCTCGCGTGGATCTCGGTGTCGATCAGACCCGGACGCACCGCGTTCACGCGCACGCCCTGCGGGCCGAGTTCTTTTGCGAGGCCGAGCGTCATCGTGTCGATTGCGCCTTTCGCCCCCGCGTAGTCGACGTATTCGTTCGGCGAACCGAGCCGCGCCGCCGCCGACGAAACATTGACGATCGCGCCGCCCATGCCGCCGCGCTGGGTCGACATGCGCCGCGCCGCTTCGCGCGCGCACAGATAGGCGCCGAGCACGTTGACATCGAACACGCGTTTCAGACGCGCGAAGTCCATGTCGGCGAGTTGGCTCGATGGCGCGACGATGCCGGCGTTGTTGACGAGCGCATCGATACGGCCGAAGGATTGCTGCAGCGTATCGAACATGCCGGTCACGTCCGCTTCGTTCGCGACATCGCCGGCGATCCGCAGCGCGCGGCCGCCCGCTTGTTCGACCTCGGCGACCGTCTGCTGCGCGGCGGCGAGGTCACGCACGTAGTTCACGCCGACGCACCAGCCGCGCGCGCCAAGCAGCCGCGCGGTGGCTCGGCCAATGCCGCGGCTGCCGCCGGTGATCAAAACAGCTTTCGTCATCGCAACCTCGTCGTTTGGGTGATGCGTGCGCGGCGGTCCGCGCTCGAGTTCGAGTTTCGGTGGACCAGGATTCAGATCGCGTCGCTTTGCACCGCCGCCCATTTGTCGCGCGCGGGCGGCGCGTAACGTTTCAGCTTGCCGATCAACGCGAGCGGATCGGCGTCGATCTGCAGCATGTCGAGATAGGTCTTGCGCAGGAAGCCTTCGTCGACCGTGTGCTGGAGCAGGCCGATCAGCGGCTCGTAGAAGCCGCCGGTGTTCAGCAGCGCGACCGGCTTGCCGTGATAGCCGAGCTGCGCCCACGTGAAGACCTCGAACAGCTCCTCGAGCGTGCCCGCGCCGCCCGGCATCGCGACGAACGCATCGGACAGCTCGGCCATCATCTTCTTGCGATGATGCATGTCGGGCACCACGTGCAGCTCGGTCAGGCCGTTATGACCCACTTCCTTGCTGACGAGCAGCTCGGGAATCACGCCGATCGCGCGGCCGCCTTCGGCCATCACGGTATCGGCAATCACGCCCATCAGTCCCACTTTGCCGCCGCCGAATACGAGCGCGAGATCGGCCTCGACGAGGGCGCGCCCGAATGCGCGCGCCGCGTGCGCATACAACGGGTTGGCTCCCATGGAGGAGCCGCAATAGACACACACCGACTTCATACTCAACTTTCCTTCGATTCGTTGCGAGGCGCGGCGCCTTCACGCGGCGGCAAGTAGTCGTAGAACTCGCGCTTGGGCAACGTGCCCGATACGAGGTCGTCGAACAGCTGCCGCGAGCGGCCGCGCAGGTAGGGCGCCATCAGCGAGACGATCTGCACGCTGACCTGATGCAGTTCCTCGCGGATCGCTTCCTGCTCGTTGTATTTGCGCGGATTCATCACGAACTGATATGACAGCCAGTACGTGCCGATCACGCCGACGTTGGTCGCGATCACCTGCATCTCCTGCGGCGTCGCGACCATTTCGCCGTCGGCGACGAGCTGTTCGCAGAACTGGCTCGCGAAGCGCACCTTGTGGCTGATGATCTGCTTGAAGTGTGTCTCGAGGGTGCGGTTGCGCGCGAGCAGGTCGTTCAGGTCGCGATACAGGAAGCGGTAGCGCCACGTGAAATCGACCATGTACTGCAGATACGACCACATTTCGTCGATGGTCGCGCGATGGTCGTCGGGGAAACGCAGACGCTTCTCGATCTCCTGCTCGAACTGGCTGAAGATGCTGTTGATGATGTCGTCTTTGTTGCGGAAGTGGTAGTACAGGTTGCCTGGGCTGATTTCCATTTCCTCGGCGATCGTCGTCGTCGTGACGTTCGGCTCGCCGATTTCGTTGAACAGCTTCAACGACAGTTCGAGAATCCGTTCGCGCGTGCGGCGGGGAGGTTTGGCTTCCATGTCGTCCGGCCCTGGTTATGCCGGGCTGGGCGCGTGGCGGCGTGCCGCCGCTGCGTGTTCCACCCGGATGCGGTTGGTATATTGAGCTCTTCCGAACCCGCCGACATGCGGCGGGCCCCCCGAAAGGGCAGGATGAAACGAGGCGCGGATACGTTTGCGCGAGCACTTTCCTGTCAGATCGTTAAACGATTATAAACCGAGCGTTCCAATACCCAACCGCCTGCGCGGATATTCGTCTTGTTGAACGTGGCAAGGCGTGCGCTCCAACCCGCGTCGAGACTCAAAGCCACGCGCGAACCCAGCCGACGACCAGCGGCCCGACGATCACCCCCCACGTCATCACACACATGCCGAGCGCGACCATCACGGCGGCGCTGCCAAGATCCTTCGCGCGGCGCGACAACTCGTGACGTTCGAGCGAGATCCGGTCGATTGCCGCTTCGACGCTCGAATTGAGCAGCTCGACGATCAGCACGAGCAGTACCGAGCCGAGCAGCAGCACGCGGGACACGGGATCGACGGGCACCACGAGGCCGCCCGGAATCAGGATCGCGGCCAGCGTGAGTTCCTGACGGAACGCACTTTCCTCGCGAATCGCGACGCGAAAACCGGCCAGCGAGTTTTTCATCGCGTGCCATGCGCGCGTAAGGCCGCGGTTGCCCTTGTAGGGGTTGAAGGGCAGCGGGGCGAGCGGGTCGTCGGGGCTGAGCGGTTCGTTGAGGGCGTCGTGGCTTGAGTCGCGAGTTGTGTCGTGGGTGGCGTCGTGTTGTACGCCGCCCGAGACGTTGGCGCTGCCGCTCTTAATTCTCGCGCCGTTCACCCGATGGACGCTATCCGCATGCCCGGCGACACCGGGCTCGCGGACATCGTCGAACGGTTCGATGCTTGCGGTGTCGCGGCTGGACTCGACGGCGCGCAGTGCGCCGTTCGACGGGCCTTCGGCGCTGGATCGACTGCTTCGCATGGATAGCTCCGCGCGCCGCATCACGCAGCGGCGCTTTCCTCACGATACGCCGTGCCGCGCAGTGGCTTCAAATGCGCGGCGAATTGTGCGGACGCCGCTGCCCACGAGAAGCGTTCGGCCCATGCGCGCGCATGGGCTCGATCGATCTTCAGTGCCTCCAGACAGGCTTCGCGCAGATCCTCGTGCATCGCTCCGGCGCCGCCGTCGCCGAGCACGTCGATCGGGCCCGTGACCGGATAGGCGGCGACCGGCGTGCCGCATGCGAGCGCTTCGAGCAGCACGAGCCCGAACGTGTCGGTGCGGCTCGGAAACACGAAGACGTCGGCGGCCGCGTAGACCTTCGCGAGTTCGGCCTGCGACAGCACGCCCAGATAGTTGACCTGCGGATAGCGCGACTTCAACTCGGCGAGCGCCGGACCTTCGCCCGCGACCCACTTCGAGCCGGGCAGATCGAGCTGCAAGAATGCCTCGACGTTTTTCTCGACCGCCACGCGTCCCACGTACAGGAAGATCGGCCGGGCGGTATTGAGCACCTTCGAGTCCATCGGACGGAAGATCTCGAGATCGACGCCGCGCGTCCACAGCACGACGTTGGTGAAGCCGAACTTTTCCAGGTCGTGTTTGACGACGGGCGTCGGCGCCATCACCGCGAGCGACGGCTTGTGGAACCAGTGCAGAAACTTGTAGGTCGCCGAGAGCCGGATGCGAAAGCGCGCCTGCACGTACTCGGGAAAGCGCGTGTGATACGCGGTCGTGAACGGCAGCTTGTGCTCCAGCGCATACGCGCGCGCGGCCATGCCGAGCGGACCTTCGGTCGCGATGTGCAACGCATCGGGCGCGAAACGGTCGATGCGCTCGCGCAGCCGGCGGCGCGGCAGCAGCGACAGGCGTATCTCCGGATAGGTCGGGCACGGGATGGTGCGGAATTCGAGCGGTGTCAGTAGATCGACCTGATGGCCGAGCGCGGTGAGTTCGCGCCGGGTGTTCTTCAGCGTGCGCACGACGCCGTTGACCTGCGGCTCCCATGCGTCGGTGACGATCATGATCTTCATCGCGTTGTTCATCGCTGCGGGCCCTGTGGAAGTGGACAGTGGAAGTGCTCAGGCAGTGGCGCGGGCTTTTTGCGCGCGCGCCTGGGGGGCGCGCAGCGCGGTCCAGAAGATCACCTTGAGTTCGCCTTCATAGGTCTCGACGAGCGCCGACAGACTCTCGACCCAATCGCCGTCGTTGCAATAGAGCACGCCGTCGATCTCGCGCATCTCGGCCTTGTGGATGTGCCCGCAGACGACACCGTCGCAGCCGCGGCGACGCGCTTCGTCGGTCATCACAGTTTCGAACGACGAGATGAAGTTGACCGCGTTCTTGACCTGATGCTTCAGGTATTGCGACAGCGACCAGTACGGGAAGCCGAGCTTGCTGCGAATGCGGTTGAACCAGCGGTTCAGCACCAGGATCATCGTGTACAGCGTGTCGCCGAGATAGGCGAGCCATTTCGCATGCTGGATCACGCCGTCGAACAGATCGCCGTGCACGATCCACAGCCGTTTGCCGGCGAGCGTGGTGTGGAACGCTTCGCCGCGCACGTGGATGTCGCCGAACGCGAGGTCGCAGAACTGGCGCGCGGCTTCATCGTGATTGCCGGGCACGTAGATCACCTGGGTGCCTTTGCGCGCTTTGCGCAGCACTTTCTGCACGACGTCGTTGTGGGCCTGCGGCCAGTACCAGCCTTTCTTCAACTGCCAGCCGTCGATGATGTCGCCGACGAGGTACAGGTACTCCGATTCGTTGTGGCGCAGGAAGTCGAGCAGATAACCCGCCTGGCAGCCGCTCGAGCCGAGATGGATATCCGACAGCCAGATCGTGCGATAGCGATGCGGATCGTCGTGACCGTCATCGGGATGATCGGCGTGGGCATCGAGTGATGGCGTTGCCGGCAGCGGCAGGCCGTGATGAGTAGAACCCGGGGCGGGCCGGAACGCGACGGGGTCGACGCTCGGTCCGGTTTGACGAAACAGGGAAGTCGCGGACGTATTGGGGTCCATGGCTCACGCGTCGAGTGGCGGTGCCCGTATTGAGCCAGGCGCGAGTGACTCTGCCGTGACAGTCACGAGAAGTTCTTATTACGGAGGGGCCTTGGCGGGGCCTGTTTTTTCGTTGTTCTGGCCTTGTTGGCCTTTCCTTGTTGTCTTGTCGGTCTATTGGCGTTGCCCCTGTGCGGGGCGGCACCTACTTTCTTTGCAGCAGTGTATGGACCGCAGACATGGGTAACAGGTGTGCCGGGACATGGGTAACACTTCGGGCGCAGCCGGCGCCTGCGCGACCAGGGTCATATGGACGTGCCCGCCCCTAGCACGGTGACGGGCATCCTGCATCGCCACGGCCTGATCGAGGACGCGGCATCCGCGGCCGCGACACCCTGGCAGCGCTTCGAGCATGCGCAGCCCAACGAACTCTGGCAGATGGATTTCAAGGGGTGGTTCGCGCTGCAGGACGGACGACGCTGTTCGCCATTGACCGTGCTCGATGACCATTCGCGCTACAACCTGGCACTCGATGCCTGCGGCTGCACTGACAGCCGCACCGTGCAGCAGCATCTGGAG